>CAKSTI010000001.1 GCA_934500705.1 uncultured Clostridia bacterium
AAAAATAGATATTAATATACAGAGCGTAATCACACCTTTGACACGAAAAGTCGAACTGTTGACACGAAAGGGTAAACGATTGACACGAAAGGTCGGGGTAAAATTCTACGGTTTCATTTTTTATTGAAACGGATAATTTTAGGCAAATTAGGCATAAAAAATGTGCTGCCGATAACGAGAAAACATTATCGCAAAACAGCACTTTTACACGATGTATTCCGAAAACCGCACAGGCAAAAGGTTTATTTGAAACCGAAATAAAAGAGAAGAACCTCAAGGTTTCTATCAACCTTGAGGTTCTTATTTGGCGGACGGGGTGGGATTCGAACCCACGTGCCGGTATTACCGACAAACTGATTTCGAGTCAGCCCCGTTATGACCACTTCGATACCCGTCCTCATTTTCATTGCTCAACACAACAACTTAATCATTATACAACATTTTTTGTGATTTGTAAATAGTAAATTTAAAAAAATTCCTCATATTGTCAAAAAAACTTCCGCAGTGGTTAAATGCTGCGGAAGTCAGAGTGTAGACAAAACACTACACAAACACCTCAATTAATGATATAATATAAATATCAAGAATTGAGGTGTTTTGTTATGTACGAAGAAAGAAACAGACATAAAGAGCAAGAGCAACTACATATACTTTGCATAGATGATTTAGTGCCTAAAAATCATATACTGCGCAATATAGATAAAGCTATTGATTTCAGCTTTATCTATGATGAGGTTGAAGGAATGTACAATGATTTTGACGGTGGACTTCCCGGAATAGATCGTGTTTCTCTTTTTAAAATAGTACTGATACAGTACATATTTGAAATAAAAAGTATGCGTCAGACAATATGAAAAGGCGGTACTTGTTGACGGAACTCATATAAAAGCGAGTGCTAACAAACGTAAATCAGTGAGAAAATCAGTAACTGTTCAGGCAAAGAAATATCAGAAGCAGCTTGATGAAGAAGTGGAGGCTGACAGGCAAAGACACCATAAAAAGCCTCTGAAAAAGGAAGAAAAAGAAATTGTACAGAGTACAACAGACCCCGAGTGTGGTATGCTTCATAAAGGTGAACACGAAAAACAGTTTGCGTGTTTAGTAAATACCGTATGTGACATACATAACTTTATCCTTGATTTTGTGGTCAATGCCATATAAAAGACCGATGACCAAGAAAGGCTTTTTCAAAAAATATGACTATGTATTAATGCACTGAAAGCAAAACAAATCATAAAATTGTTATGCGTCATATATGGGAAAAATATATTGAGCTTATTGAGGGTTACAGGCACACACCGGAATAAGTGATATATATAAATTATGAAAAGAAACAATAGAGCGAGTATTTGCAGATGTGAAAGAAAAGCAGGCTATGAGATACACTCGATACAGAGGATTGGCAAAAGTAAAAGCTGAGGCACCCCTCCGCTTTGCGTGTATGAATTTAAAAAAGCTTGCGAAATGGAAACGGATAAAGGGGCTTTTGGGGACATTTATTCGAGGCTTTATTCAAATATTGGCTCAAGTAATACAAAAATCGGTTGCAAATCCAAAGTTACAACCGATTTTGTCTACAGTCTGACTTCCGCAGTGGTTAAATACTGCGGAAGTTTCAACCAATTATTAATTATTTTTATCGTCTGCGTTTTCGCTGTTTTCGTCACTTTCGTTGATACATACCAGCGCTCTTTCCATACGGTGCTCTCTTATTTCAAGCACCTTTATATGAAGTCCGCAGGCGTCAATTTCAAGTCTGCTGCCGTCAGCCGGTATTGTGCCGAGATAGCCGAAAACAAATCCACCAAATGTTTCGTATTCGTCAACGGGAAGCGTCACATCAAGCGCACGGGCAACATCTTCAAGACCGGCACTGCCTAAGATTTTCCACGTGCCGGAGTCTGTTTTTACTATTTCCTGAACGGTCTTGTCGTCGTCCTCAACGTCATCAAGCTCGCCTACCAACTGTTCAACGAGGTCGTTAATCGTGATAATGCCGTTCATACCGCCGTGTTCGTCAAGGACAACGGCAAACTGGCTTTTTCTCTGTTTCATACGTCTGAAAAGTATGTCTGCCTTGACGCCTTCCGGGACAAAGTATGCAGGCTTTACGGCGTTTGCCATAACATTTTCACGGCTTTTGTCATCAAGGCGGAAATAGTCCTTGGCGTTAAGAACGCCTACAACATTATCCACGCTTTCGTCACACACCGGATAACGTGAGTGACGGGCATCGTGAATTGTTTCTGCCCACTGTTCCATAGTTTCGTCTGTCCATAGGAGGGCAATGTCTGTCCTGTGAGTTGCAATTTCGCCGGCTGTGGTGTCGTCAAATTCAAAAACGTTTTGAATTATCTCTTTTTCTTCCTCATCAATTACACCTTTTTCACGTCCGACGTCAACCATCATACGTATTTCTTCCTCTGTTACTTCGTCGTCCTCGGAGTTGGGATCTATGCCGAAAAGGCGCAAAAGCGCATTGGTAGACACTGTAAGCAGCCAAACAATGGGGGCGAACAGCTTTGAAATAAAGCTCACGGTACCGGATATTCCGAGTGCCATTGACTCGGCTTTTTTCATAGCTATTCTCTTTGGAACAAGTTCGCCGAATATCAGTGTAAAATACGAAAGTATTATCGTTATTATGATAACGGAAATTGTATTTAATGTAGACTTTGCAATCGGCAAACCCAGTCCAGAGAGGTTCTCCGTGAGTAAGTCCGAAAAGTTATCTGCCGCAAACGCACTTCCCAAAAATCCCGCAAGGGTAATTGCCACCTGAATTGTTGCCAAAAAGCGTGCAGGCTGGCTCGTGAGCTTTGACAGGCGCACAGCACGCTTGTCACCTTGCTCTGCCAATTTTTCGAGCTTTGCGTCGTTGAATGATATAACCGCTATTTCCGCACAGGCGAAAACGGCATTGAGTGCAATAAGTATTATTTGTAATAGTAACTGCCATATTAAGGCGTTGTCATTCATAATATATTTTCTCTCCAATTTTTTGTATTATTATAGTCGATGCCGACGCTAAATGCGCAAAAAGCACAGCCTGCCGCCGAACGGTTTACGGCACAGGTTATGCTTATCGAACACATATATATTTGCTTTCATACAGCAGACTCGGCAGTCAACGCTACTGTCACTGTCCATAACGGGCGATACACTCCTTCTTTGGTACTCCTAATAATATAACACAATATCGGATTAATTGCAAGGCTTTTTTATAAATATAATGTTTGACTTTTGTAGGTTTACAATAGATGTGTTACATTCCGGCATATTTTCATTCAAAACAAGTTTGAACAAAAATATGTCGGCAAAAAAGAATACGGAAACTTTCTAAAATGTGTTATAGTTAAGTTACCACCCAAAACTATCACGAAAGAAGGTTTCCGTATATGAATACTATAACACAAACTATGAAGTTTAGGCAAGCGATAATTGAATATTCTTTTAAAAACGGTGTGACTAAGGCAGCAATCCGTTACAAAGTAAACCGTCAATATGTTTACCGTTGGCGAAAAAGATATGACGGAACTTTGCAATCCTTATCAGATAAATCACACAGACCACACCGTCATCCAAACCAACATACACCTGAAGAACTCAAATTGATTGCTGATATGCGTAAACGAAACGCAAATGCAGGTTTAGTTGTGTTTTGGGTAAAACTTCTCAAAAGAGGTTATTCCCGTTCTATAACAGGTCTTTACCGTGTGTTACGCAGACAAGGGCAAATGGCTGTTAAACCGCCTAATCCAAAGTATATTCCAAAGCCTTATGAGAAAATGCTCTATCCGGGACAAAGAGTACAGATTGATGTTAAAGTTGTACCTTCTGCTTGTATTGTCGGTGAGTCACAAGGAGAAAAGTTTTATCAATATACCGCCATTGATGAATATTCAAGATTTCGCTATCTTGAAGCATTTAAGGAGCAAAGTTCATATAGCTCGGCGGTGTTTGTTGAACATTTGCTGAAAAAATTTCCGTTTAAAATTGAGTGTATTCAGACAGATAACGGTCAGGAGTTTACCAAAGCTTTAGGTAGCGCAAAAAATCCGAAGCCGACAATGTTTGAAAACAAACTCAAACAACACGGTATTCATCATAAACTCATCAGACCGTATACACCCAGACATAACGGCAAGGTTGAGCGTTCACACCGTAAGGATAACGAATATTTTTATGCTACACATAAATTTTATTCGTTTGATGATTTCGTAAAACAATTAAAGGTATATAACTATAACTACAACAAGTTTCCTATGCGTCCGCTTAATTGGAAATCCCCTGCTGATTATATTACGGATTTCCTTGTAGATGGCGAAATTTTTTAGAAATTTTGTAACACATCATTGACAAACCTACATTTTTATAAATATAATGTTTGACTTAATGGGGAAATTCAAAAAAATTAATGTTTGACTTAATTGCAATAGTATGATAAAATACAATATGTATGTAATTTTAACAAAATTTCACAAAAAGGTACGGAGGGATAATTTGTGAGTATATCTAAAAAGCTGTTCGGTACAATGCCGGACGGCAAAGAGGTTTATGTGTTCAGCGTGGATAACGGGAAGGGGCTTTGCGCAGAATTTTTAAACCTTGGCTGTATAATTAAAAATCTTGTTATCAGCGGAAAAAATACGGAGCCGACAGACGTTGTTCTCGGACGTGACAGCTTAGAGGAATATCTTGATAACGACGGATTTTTCGGCGCAGTTATAGGTCGGTTTGCAAACAGAATAAGAAACAGCTCTTTTGATATAGACGGCGTTACGTACAATGTCAGCCCGAATAAGGAGGGATTTACAATTCACGGCGGATTTGAAAGTTACGCACAAAAAGTGTGGGAAACGATAAATGTTGACGAGAATTTATCGTCGGTTTCTTTTGAGCTTAAAAGTCCGGACGGCGACGAGGGATTTCCGGGAAATCTTGATGTGGTGGTTACATATACTCTCACAGACGAGAATGCTCTCGAAATACATTATGAGGCGGTTTCCGACAAGGATACCGTGGTAAACCTTACAAATCACAGTTACTTTAATTTAAACGGTCACACATCGGGTACGGCAACAGAGCATCGTCTAAAAATAAATTCTACATTCTATACACCGTGCGATGACGCACCTATGCCTTACGGCGAAGTTTTTAAGGTGAGCGGCACGCCGTTTGATTTCACGGAGTTTAAGAAGGTGGGCAGGGACATCGACACCGATTGCGAGCAGATTGCATACGGCAGCGGATATGACCACAATTTTATAATAGACGGCAGGGGTATGCGTGAGGCGGCAGTCCTTGTGGGCGACAAGAGCGGAATTAAAATGACAACATATACCGATAAACCGGGTGTTCAGCTCTACACGGCAAATCATCTTGATGAGGACAGAATTTGCAAGGGCGGAAACATATATCACAAGCGTGATGCAGTGTGCCTTGAAACACAGTTTTTCCCAAACAGTACAGAAATAACACATTTCCCGTCGCCGATTTTGCGTTGCGGTGATAAGTATGACTTTAAGACTGTTTACGCTTTTGATGCACAGTAATTAAATATTGGGGTACAATATATTTAATCATTAGAATTTATGAGGTGAAACTATTGTACGATTTTTTTAGAGCGGTTTCGGCAGTTCCCGATGTGTCGGTTGCCGAGCCGGGCAAAAATGTTGAAAATATTTTGGATATGCTAAGGTGCGTGTCGGAGAAAAAGCCTGACCTCGTATCTTTTCCGGAACTTTGCATAACAGGGTATACGTGTGCGGACTTGTTTTTTCAGTCGGCACTAATCAGCGGTGCGTCGGAAGGCTTGCGTCTGCTTTGTGAACGCAGTTCGGAGTTTGATTTTCCGTTTGTTGTCGGACTCCCGATAGAGATAGACGGCAAAATCTTTAACTGCGCCGCAGTTATTGCCAAGGGCAAGTTGTACGGAATTGCGGCAAAAACCTTTATCCCAAATTACAACGAGTTTTATGAAAAACGTTGGTTTGCATCGGCGGCGGAACTTGACAGAGGGGAGCTTTCCTCTCTTGAACTCGGATTTGACGATGAATATAAAATACCGGTCGGTAATGATTTGATATTTGAAACCGACGGTGCTAAGTTTGCAGTTGAGGTGTGCGAGGATTTGTGGTCACCCGTTTCTCCGTCGGCGTATTTGTCGCTTGGCGGTGCGGAGCTTATTGTCAATGTTTCCGCAAGCAACGAAACCATTGCAAAGCGCAGGTATCGCCGTGACCTTGTTTGCGGTGCATCGGCACGTTTTCTCGGAGCGTATCTGTATACATCGGCAGGGGAGAGCGAGTCCACGACTGACCTCGTGTTCTCCGGCCACAGCGTCATTGCCGAAAACGGCACGGTTGTTGCCGAAAACAGCGAAACAATAGACGGTAATTATTTTATTATTGCAGATGTTGATTTGGGCAAGATTAGGGCAGACAGAAGAAAAATTACAACCTTCCGTGACGCCGCCGCACTTTACGGCAAAACTCAGAGCGTGAGAAATATTTGCTGCTGCGGTTTTGTGTTAAACGGTGACGGTCGGTACGCAAAAATCAATAGAGCGCCGTTTGTTCCGAGTAACGCAAAAGACAGAAAAGAGCGTTGTCTCTCGATATTTGAAATGCAGGTTGCCGGTCTTAAAAAACGTCTTAAAATAACAGGCACAAAACCCGTTATCGGCGTATCCGGCGGACTTGATTCAACGCTTGCACTGCTTGTGAGCGTGAGGGCGGTAACAGAGCTTAACAGACCGCTTTCCGACGTGTGCGGAATTACACTTCCGTGCTTCGGAACATCGGACAGAACGTACAGCAATGCTGTTGCGCTTATGGAAAAGCTGAATATAACCTGTGAGGAGATTAACATAAAAGATGCCTGCAATCTCCATTTTAAGGATATAGGTCAAAATCCGCAGAATTACGATTTGACATACGAAAACTCGCAGGCAAGAGAACGCACACAGGTACTTATGGACTATGCCGGGAAAGTCGGCGGACTTGTGGTCGGCACGGGTGATTTGAGCGAACTTGCGCTCGGTTGGTGCACCTATAATGCAGACCATATGAGTATGTACGGCGTTAATGCAAGTATTCCGAAGACGCTTGTGCGCTGGCTCATAGATACGCTTGCACAGACGGATATTTTCCCCGGCTGCTGCGGAATTTTAAAGGATATTTCCGGCACTCCCATAAGTCCGGAGCTTATACCGCCGGATAAAAACGGCAATATTTCACAAAAGACGGAAAATCTTGTCGGTCCTTATGAGTTGCACGATTTCTTTATGTATAACATACTTCGTTTCGGTTTTGAGCCGGGTAAGGTGTATGCGTTGGCACGGCTTGCTTTTGACAGCAGCTATGATGATGCGCAAATTCTT
This sequence comes from uncultured Clostridia bacterium, assembly GCA_934500705.1. GTDB lineage: Bacteria > Bacillota > Clostridia > UMGS1810 > UMGS1810 > CAKSIN01. The sequence continues at coordinate 7,385 of CAKSTI010000001.1, forward strand.
AAATGGCTTAAAAACTTCTACAAAAGATTTTTCACACAGCAGTTCAAGCGCAGTTGTCTGCCGGACGGCGTAAAGGTGGGAAGCATTTGCCTATCCCCCAGAGGTGATTGGCGTATGCCGAGCGATGCCTCAGCCAAGCTCTGGCTCGATGCGGTTGACAGGCTGTGAGTTAAATAAATAAAATAAGGGGGATTATACCAATGAAAAAGCAGACTGTTATTAAAACAGCAATCTGCGTGATTGCAATAGCAATCATAGCATTTCTGGCGTTTAACGTCAAAGGTCCCGGAATTGCCGAATGTGCTGACTGCGGCGGCACCGGGGAGATAAGCGATGTAGTATGCGAAACTTGCGGCGGTGAGGGAACGGTTCCCACCGGCAGATACTACTCAACGGTTATGGCGCTTGTTCCGCCTATTGTGGCAATAGGACTTGCCTTGATTACAAAAGAGGTTTACAGTTCACTGTTTATCGGAATTTTTGTGGGCGGACTGCTCTATTCCGGTTTCAGTTTTGAGGGAACTGTGGTTCACGTTTTCTCGGACGGCTTTATTTCAAACATTGCCGACGCATATAACATAGGAATACTCTTGTTCCTTGTAATTCTCGGCGCAATGGTTGCAATGATGAACCGTGCCGGCGGTTCGGCGGCATTTGGCCGCTGGGCGTCAAAGAGAATTAAGACAAGGGTGGGAGCACAGTTGTGCACCATTATTTTGGGTTGCCTTATCTTTATTGACGACTACTTTAACTGCCTTACGGTCGGCAGTGTTATGCGCCCGGTTACGGATAAGCACAATATTTCACGTGCAAAGCTTGCATATCTCATAGACGCTACTGCGGCACCTGTGTGCATTATAGCTCCCATTTCATCGTGGGCGGCTGCGGTCAGCGGATTTACCAAGGGTTCGGGAATGAACGGTTTCCAGCTCTTTATAAGCGCTATACCGTATAACTTCTACGCAATTCTTACTATTACAATGATGCTGTTCCTTGCGTTTTCAAACTTTGACTACGGTCCGATGAAACTGCACGAACTGAACGCTATGAAGGGCGATTTGTTCACAAGCGGCGGTGAGGAGTTTAAAAATTCTGAGGACAGCGACGCCAACCCCAAGGGCAGAGTGTGTGACCTTGTTGTGCCGATACTGGTGCTCATCGTTGCGTGCGTAATAGGTATGATATATTCAGGCGGATTTTTCACCTCCGGCGAGGACGGTTACAGAGATTTCATAACCGCATTTTCAAACTCGGACGCATCTGTTGGTCTTGTTTACGGTTCGTTTATGACACTTATATTTACTGTCGTATTTTTCCTTGCAAGACGTGTCCTCACATTCAGAGAATGTATGGACTCCATACCGGAAGGATTTAAGGCAATGGTACCGGCAATAATGATTTTGGCTTGTGCCTGGACGCTTAAAGGTATGACCGACAGCCTCGGTGCAAGAGAGTTTATCGCCGGTGTTGTTAAACATTCCGCAAAGAGCTTTATGAGTTTTCTGCCGGCTGTTATATTCCTCATTGCCGTTGGTCTTTCGTTTGCAACGGGAACTTCGTGGGGAACGTTTGGAATACTCATTCCGATAGTTATAGCCGTATTCGGATTTGATAAGGGCGAAATCACGGTTGTTGCCATATCTGCTTGTATGGCAGGTGCGGTGTGCGGCGACCATTGCTCACCGATTTCCGACACAACAATTATGGCGTCGGCAGGCTCGCAGTCCAATCACTTAAACCACGTTTCAACTCAGTTGCCGTATGCTATGACGGCGGCACTTGTGTCATTTGTATGCTACATAATCGCAGGATTTGTAAGCAACTGGCTCATAATGCTTCCGCTCTCGGTGGTGCTTATGCTCGTTGTTCTTTTCGGACTGCGTGCAATATTAAAGACAAAAGCCTGAGAACATATTATATCTAACATAGTACGTAGATACAAAAAAGGGGCTGTTTAAAAAGTCCTAAAATCACAAAAATGATCTCTACGGTTTCAGCCTTTTTTCTACACACAAAAATCGAGGACTTTTCATCCTCGATTTTTGTGACACTTTTTAATTAGCTCCTTTTTGTGTTATACGTTTGACGGAACTTTTGTTTCCTTTACTTCGTTTACAAGTTCTCTGCCGTCAAAGTACATTTTGATGTTTTCGAGCGTAATTGTGGCGATTGCCTTTAACGCCTCATTTGTTAAAAACGCCTGGTGCGACGTTATGAGGACGTTCGGCATAGCGAGCAGGATTGTCAGGATTTCATCTTTTACAATAGTGTCGGAATAATCTTCAAAGAATATGTCCGACTCCTCCTCGTAAACGTCGAGGGCGGCGCCGCCGATTTTTTTGCTTTTAAGTCCTTCGAGCAGTGCCTCACTGTCAATCAGCGCACCTCTTGATGTGTTGAGGATAACCACGCCGTCTTTCATTTCGTCAATGGTCTTTCGGTTTATGATGTGGTGCGTTTCCTTTGTCAGAGGACAGTTAAGGGAGATTATGTCTGCCTCGTGGCAGATGGAGTCTATGTCCGTATACTTGATGTCCTCAACGTTAGGGTAGGGGTCGTAGGCCAAAATTTTCATTCCGAAGCCTTTGCATATCTTAATAAATTCCTCGCCTATTTTTCCCGTCCCGATAACGCCCATCGTCTTGCCGTGCAGGTCAAAGCCCGTAAGACCGTTGAGGCTGAAATTGAAGTCCTTTGTGCGGATATACGCCCTGTGAAGTTTTCTGTTAAGGCACAAAAGCATTGCGATGCCGTGCTCCGCAACTGCGTGCGGTGAGTAGCGTGGCACACGCAGAACCCGCATTTTGCCCCGTGCGGCGTCAAGGTCAATGTTATTGTATCCGGCACAGCGCATTGCAATCAGGTCAATTCCAAGCTCCGAGAGTGTATCTATTGTCCGTGCGTCGATTATGTCGTTTACAAATGCAACAACGCCGTCCGTGCCTTTTGCCATCACGGCGGTGTCGGCATTCAGTTTGTTTTCAAAATAGCGGAAGTCAACGTCATAGTCGCCTTTGAGCTTGTCAAACCATATTCTGTCGTAGGGTTTTGTGTCGAAAAATGCCAAAGTATACATAAAAAATCACCCTTTCGGATTTATTGTGCCCCGAAAAATGTGATTTTTTGTTGGAATTATCTTTTATTTTTGAAAAAATTTTTTAAAACCTGCGAACATTCGTCCTCGTTTATGCCAATGTAAACCTCCGGTTTGTGGTTGAATTTCATCACAGAAAAATCGCATACGGAGCCGAAACAGCCGCTCTTGGGTTCTTGTGTGCCTATGTAAATTCGCTTGATTTTGGCGCTTATTACAGCGCCAGCGCACATAGGGCACGGTTCGAGAGTGACGTACATCTCGCAGTCGGCAAGCGTTTTTTCACCAGTTTTTTCACAGGCGGCTTTTATGGCATTGATTTCTGCGTGGCAGGTGGCATCGTGGGAATTTTCCACGGTATTGTGTGAGGCGGCAATCACTTTGCCGTCCTTGATTATGATACAGCCGACGGGCACTTCGCCCTCATCTGCGGCCTTTGCCGCCTCTTTCAGTGCATAACTCATATATTTCATCATCATTCCTCCGTCTGCGGAAAAAGCGAGGGTACGTTTCTTAAATACATCGGCTTTAAGTGCTCAATGCGCACCGACGTTCTGTACTGACCGTATATATCGTCAAAAACGGTGCTGAAACCGAGAATTTTCCCCTTTATTACCGATGTTACAAAGTCATCGGGAACATACATTACGCCTTTGAGGGAAATTGGTGCGGCGGAAAGAACGATTGGGGTGGCATCTGCATTTACTGTGCGGTTTCCCTCGGTTACATTCACCGTTTCAAACGGCAGCAGAGATTTTGCGGATATTCTGATGTTTCCCTCGCTCCATACAATGCGGCTGTCGTCAAGACCGAGAGTGTTAAGGAGAGGGCGCAGGGGCAGATAGGCAATGCCGTCTTTGTTTACGGGAAATCCGCCGAAGGTGAGCGTGCTCGTTTTATACGGCGACACCTTCGGGGCATCTGTCGTATAAGAAAGTGAGTACGATGCGTTCTCGTACACATTATATATGTTGTCACCGGTTGGAAAGTCAAAGTCGGTGTACTCGTTTGTGCAGTGGGCACTTACATTTACAAGCATTTTGATGTCGCTGTTGTCGGCGTTTACTGCCGGTTTTTCGGCATTGGGATCCGCCGGCATTTTCTTGCCGGTGGAGGCATAATAAACTTTAAAAATATTTGTGTCGAGGTCTGCGGTTAAGTCAAAATCCTCAATGTATCCTTTCTCCGAAAATTTAAAGTGTGATACAAGCGACGATGCACCGAGCAATCCGACATTTTTTATTCTCTGCGATGCGGCATATGTCTGCTCACGGAATTTTAAAATATCGCCCGGAGTGTAAAGACCGCCGTTTATAACGGAGTACAAAGGCTCGTTTGAATTTTCAAAAAATTGCGAGATTAATCCCTTTAAATTACTGTCGGTGACAGTGAGTGAATATTTTCCGTCGGAATATCCGAGCGAGGAATTTTGTCGTACGGCATTTTCCAATCCGTTGTGCAGAGTTTGTGTTCTCAGGTACGCAGGGTAAAAATTCACCCCGTCCGTATATTTTGAGTCAAATACATAATATTTATCACTTGTCGGGAGCTTAACGGTTATCTGATATGACGTTTTTTCGCTGTTGGTGGAGTCAAGGTGCACCCATATGTAAAAAGCGGCTTTTGCGTCAACGTACAGGTCACTGTTGAGTTCAAGAGGTGCAAGTGCATATGCCTTGATATATGCCTTTAAAATCCGCCTGTTTTTTCTTGTTTCGTAATTTATGTCGAGATGGAGTTTTGAGTCAAAAATACCTTTTGCAATTTTTGCTGCACTGTACGGCTTTATGTATTCGTCAAGACAACTCAAAAATGACAAGTCAGATGTGTTGTCGGCAGAAATATCCATAGAAATACTGCCGTAATCGGGAAAAAAGTTTTCATATTTAAAAAAGTCATCATACACGTTTGCAAGGGCAGCCGTTTGAAAAAGCACAAATGCCGCAAGTACAACGGCAGAAACATATTTTTTAATAGACATAGCCTGTCCTCCTTTTGAATACATTTTATCAAAAAACAGTTGCTATGATAAGCCTTTATATGATAATATAATGTAAATGTAACATTAACGGAGTGATAAAAATGTCAAAATACAAATCTTTGAGTAAAGAAATATGCGACGAAATAATTAAAAATACAAGCGACAAATATATATTGAAAGATACTGCGGTGCGCAGAAATCCGAAACACGACAAGGCAACCCTCTGGCGCCCGGCGTTTGTCCGTGACGCCGAAAAAATTCTGCATTGCCCGTACTACAACCGTTACAGTGACAAAACGCAGGTATTTTCGCTCTACAAAAACGACGATATTTCAAGACGTGCTCTGCACGTCCAGCTTGTTTCCAGAATTGCAAGGAACATCGGCAGAATGTTGTCTTTAAACTGCGACCTCATAGAGGCGATAGCGCTCGGCCACGATATAGGACATACGCCGTTCGGACACGCAGGAGAAAAGTATCTTGATATTCTGTATAATGCAAACACGGGCAGGCATTTTCTGCACAATTTGCACAGTGTCCGTGTCCTTGACCGCATTTTTAACTACAACATCAGCCTTCAAACTCTCGACGGCATACTGTGCCACAACGGTGAAAGCGAAAGGAAGGAATATCATTGCGCCGATACCGACAGTTTTGAAAAATTTGACGCAATGACGGAAAAGTGCTACACCGATTTGGAATACGCCGCCGCTATAATGCCGTCTACCAAAGAGGGCTGTGTTGTGCGGATAAGCGACCTTATTGCCTATATCGGCAAAGACAGGCAGGACGCAATTCAAACCGGCGTCATAGACGGCTACGGGGTTTTCTCAAACGGTTCTATGGGCAATTTTAATGCGGCAATAATTAATAATATGATAATAAACGTAATAGAGAACAGCATCGGCAAGGATTATATTGCACTCGATAAAGAGTGTTTTGAAAATCTGAGAATATGTAAAAGAGAGAACTATGAGCTTATATATTTGAGCGAAAAGGTTTCAAAACTCCAACAGGAGTATATTGCCCCGATATTTGAGGAGCTGTACGGAGCAATGCTCTCCGATGTAAAGAGCGGCAACAAAAGCTCGCCCGTGTACAGGCATCACATAGATTTTATCAACGACCGCAGAAAATTTTACGGTGCGGAGGACTATGCCGAAACCGAGAGCAATCAGATTGTCGTAGATTACCTTGCAAGTATGACGGACGATTATATGGTTGAGTTATATGATTATTTATTTCCCGGGAAAAGCAAAATAAAATATTTCTCATATTTTGAAGATATTTCTTATAAAAATTTAAAAAATGTATAGACTTTTTTAATATAAATATGTTATAATACTTAAAAACATTTGTGTATTATAACAACAATACGACAGGAGGTCAATATGAAATTAAGCGAAGTAAAGGAAATACTCTCTGCCGATATATTGTGCGGTGAGGAAAAAATGGAAACGGAAGTCAAGGCGGCGTGCGGCTGTGACCTTATGAGCGATGTTTTGGCATTTGTAAAAGACCAGGCGCTTTTGCTCACCGGTCTTATCAACGCACAGGTTGTCCGCACGGCTGAAATGATGGATATGAAAGCCATTGTTTTTGTCAGAGGGAAGGTGCCGTCTTCGGCAATTTTAGAACTTGCCGAAGATGCCGGCATCGCAGTACTGTCCACACAGCTGCCTATGTACCCGGCGTGCGGAATGTTGTATTCAAACGGATTGTATAAATAGTCGGAGGTGGATATGGAGGGATACAAACTCAGCTACGACGTGGACGGCGATGATTTTACCGTTGCCGGAGAAGCGTCAAGAAATTTAAAAAAGGTGCTTACACAGCTCGGCATTGACCCCCAGATTTCACGCAAGGCTACCATTGCAATGTACGAAGGGGAGATAAATATGGTTATACACGCAAACGGCGGAGTTATTGATGTGGAAATAACTCCGGAGTGCATACATATGTTTTTAAAAGACCGTGGCCCCGGAATAAAAAACGTAAGTCTTGCAATGGAGGAGGGCTATTCCACTGCGTCCGACCAAGTGCGTGAACTCGGTTTCGGTGCGGGAATGGGACTGCCGAATATGAAAAAATACGCCGATTACATAAATATTGATACCGAAGTCGGCGTGGGCACTACTGTTGAAATGATTGTAAATATTACCATTTAAAGGCGGTGGCGGTATGAACGAGGTCAGACACTCCGTTTTTCTGGATAAGGAAAAGTGCAAAGGATGCACAAACTGCATCAAATCCTGTCCGACCCAGGCAATACGTGTAAGAAACGGCAAGGCAAAGATTATTAAAGATAAGTGTATCGACTGCGGCGAGTGCATAAGGATTTGCCCGTATCACGCAAAGCAGGCGGTTACCGATAAGTTTGAAAAGCTCTCGGAGTACAAGTACACCGTGGCAATTCCGGCGCCCACGTTTTACGGTCAGTTTGAAAAGACCGATGACGTAAATGCCATCTTGAATGCTCTTGTACAAATGGGCTTTGACGACGTCTTTGAAGTTGCCTATGCCGCTCAGATAATAACATATGAAACAAAAAAGCTGATGGCGGCAAAACTCTTGGAAAAACCGGCTATAAATTCGGCGTGCCCGGCGGTTGTTAAGCTCATTGCGCTGAGGTTTCCGAACCTTATAAACAACGTAATCCCCGTGATTTCTCCGATGCAGCTTGCCGCAAGGCTCGCAAGGAAAGAGGCGGAGCAAAAGAGCGGATTTAAAGCAGGCGATATAGGCGTGTTTTTCATAACCCCCTGCGCCGCAAAGGCAACGTGCGCACAGAGCCCGATAGGACTTGAAAATACTGAGGTTGACGGCGTTTTGTCCGTTAAGGACATCTATCTTAAAATCCTGCCGTATCTTAAATCAGACGGTGAGCTTAAACCGCTTGCAAAGGCGGGATTTCAGGGCATAAACTGGGCAACCGGCGGCGGAGAGGCGTCGGCGGTGTCCGTGCCGAATTACATAGCGGTGGACGGAATACAGAACGTGATTAAAATACTTGACGAAATAGAAAATAACAGGCTCAAAGACGTTGATTTTGTGGAACTTCTCGCCTGTACCGGCGGCTGTGTGGGCGGCCCGTTAAATGTGGAAAACAACTTCGTTGCCAAACGCAGAGTAAAGAACATTGCAAAAAAGAGCAGTGTTGAAGTTGACGAAAAAGCCATCTCGGCAGTTGACTGCAATGTCTGCTGGGACGCTCCGCTGCCGTTTATAGAGTCACGCCAGTGGCTTGACGGTGATATGATTGTCGCTATGAAAAAACTTTCGCAGATTGAGGAAATATACCGCTCTCTCCCCAAGCTCGACTGTGGTTCGTGCGGCTCTCCCACGTGCCATTGCCTTGCCGAGGATATCGTTCAGGGCTATGCCTCCGAGGAGGACTGCATAGTCAAGTTTAAGCAGAAAATTTTAAAATTTGCAGAGGACGTAATAAATATTGAAAAGAGGGAACAGTAAGATGACAGTTAAGGAACTGACGGAAAAGCTCGGATTGGAAACCGTGTCGGAAGGAAACGGCGATGCTCAGGTCTGCGGCTGCTATTGCAGCGACCTGCTGAGCCACTGTATGTCCAATATCAGAGCGTCAAACGTGTGGGTTACGGTTCAGGCTAACATAAACATTGTCGCCATTGCCGTGCTCACTGAACTTTCGTGTATAATAATTGCGCAGAATATGCCCGTTGACGAAAAGGTTATACAAAAGGCAAAAGAGGAAGGCGTTTCAATCCTTCGTTCTGCGCAAACTGCGTATGAACTGTGCGTCGGAATAGGAAAACTGATATGAAGTGTTACTACGACTTTCACATACATACAGCGCTTTCACCCTGCGGCGATGACGATATGACGCCAAACAACATAGTCAATATGGCAGTTTTAAAGGGTCTTGACGCCATTGCGATAACCGACCACAACAGCGCAAAAAACGTACCTGCGTGCATTGAGTGTGCCAAGGATAAACCGCTTGTCGTAATTCCGGGTATGGAGATAGAAACCGCAGAGGAAATACATATGCTTGCGCTTTTTGACAATGCTGACGCTTTGATGCGGCTTGATAAAATCGTATCGGAAAATTTGCCGGATATTAAGAACAGAGAGGATATTTTCGGCGAGCAGATAATCTATGACAGTAACGACAACCCAATCGGACGTGAGGAAAATATGCTCGTTACCGCAACCGCACTCGATATTGCCGCAGCTGCCGGCATTGTAAGACAGCTCGGCGGTGTTGCAATTCCGGCGCACATTGACAAAAGCTCGTACAGCATCGTTTCAAACCTCGGTTTTATCCCCGATGAACAGGAATTTTCTGCCGTAGAGGTTAAAGACCCGTTAAAAATAGACAAACTGTCGGAGAGCAATAAATTGGACAAATACTTAATTATACACAATTCCGATGCTCACTATTTGTGGGATATTCACGAAAAAGAATTTTTCGTTAATGTTGACAATATAAGCGAATTGGATATTATCGATAAATTAAGATGCGGATTGTCCAAAAACATTGTGCAATGAAACAAAAATGTATATTGACATTTAAAACAATAGCGAAATGCGGAGAAATATGTTATAATAGTTGACATATGTGTTATGATAAATTGATATATGTTAATTTACTGACAACGTGTGATTAAAATAATGAGGAGGTTTTACAATGAGTGAAATAAAAGCTCCGGCTTTTGTTAGCACATCAGAACAGGACGAGAGGCTTCGGCAGATAATCGAAAAGTACAAAGACGCCGAAGGCGCTCTTATACCGGTTCTCCACGAGGCGCAGGAAATCTACGGCTACCTTCCCAAGGAAGTTCAGCAGAGAATTTCCGAAGGTCTTGACATTCCGATGTCCGAGATTTACGGCGTCGTAACGTTCTACACCCAGTTTTCGATTTACCCCAAGGGTCAGTACCAGGTTGCAGTCTGTCTCGGAACCGCTTGTTACGTAAAAGGAAGCGGTGACATTATCGACAAGATAAAGCAAAAACTCGGAATTGACGTAGGACAGTGCACAGATGACGGAAAGTTCTCACTTGACGCTACAAGATGTATCGGTGCCTGCGGTCTTGCACCCGTTCTTACCGTAAACGATGAGGTGTACGGCAGACTTACCGTTGACGACGTTGACGAAATCCTGGCAAAATATATGGACTGATGATATGACGGAATTATCGCTGCATATTTTGGATATTGTTCAGAATTCAATCAAGGCAAATGCTACGGTTGTTAAAATTCTGATTGACGAAGATGTTGACGCAAATTTGCTCACTATTGAGATTGACGACAACGGCTGCGGTATGGATAAGAACTTTTTGAGCGACGTTGTAAATCCTTTCAGAACAACAAGGACGACAAGAAAAGTGGGACTCGGACTTTCGCTTTTTAAAAACGCCTGCGAGCAGACCGGCGGCAGCTTTGACATAAGCTCCGAAGTCGGAGTCGGTACAAAGGTTAAAGCCGTATTTGTCTATGACAGCATAGACAGGCAGCCGCTCGGAAATATGGCGGAGACAATGTCTGCCGTAATCGGCGGAAATGACAGCACGGATTACATCTATCGCCATACGTTTTGCAAAAAGACGTTTGAGTTTTCCACGTTTGATTTGCGAAAGGCTCTCGGCGACGAAATTCGATTGAGTGAAATTGATGTTTTGAAATGGATTGAGGATTACATAACCGAGAATTTGGAAATTTTATATGGAGGTGCGGTATAAATGAAAAGTTTGGCTCAGCTTGAAGAATTGAGAAATAAGACTTTGGCAAAAGTACACCTGAGAAAAGAGGGCGGCGACGCAATGCGCATTGTTGTCGGTATGGCTACCTGCGGCATAGCTGCCGGAGCAAGACCGGTTCTCAAAGCTCTGATGGACGAGATTGAAAAGAGAAATCTTACGGATAAGGTTTACGTTACGCAGACAGGCTGCATAGGTCTTTGCAAATTTGAACCTATCGTTGAGGTGTATATGCCCGATGACAGTAAGATAACTTACGTAGAAATGACTCCCGATAAGGCTGTAAAGATTGTCAGCGAAACCGTGGTAAACGGCAGAGTTGTTGACGAGTACACCATCGGCGCAAACAATAAATAAGGAGGACAGTTCAGATGGAATTAGCAAGAGCTCACGTCCTTGTCTGCGGCGGTACCGGTTGTACGTCGTCGGGCAGCGAGAAAATAATCAAGAAATTTGAAACAGGTCTCGCCGAAAGAGGACTTGCAGATGAGATTAAAGTTATAAAAACAGGCTGTTTCGGTCTGTGTGCTTTGGGCCCGATTGTTATTGTGTACCCCGAAGGCGCATTTTACAGTATGGTTAAAGAGGACGACGTTGACGAGATTGTTGAGGAACATCTCTTAAAGGGTAGAATTGTTAAAAGACTTCTCTATCAGGAAACGGTTGTTGATGACGATAATATTAAATCACTTAACGAGGTTGACTTTTACAGTAAACAGCACCGTGTTGCACTCAGAAACTGCGGTGTTATCAACCCGGAAATTATTGATGAATACATAGCATTCGGCGGATATACTGCGCTCGGTAAAGTTCTTACCGAGATGACACCGCAGGAGGTTATAGATGAGATTAAGGCTTCCGGCCTGCGTGGCAGAGGCGGCGGCGGTTTCCCGACCGGTCTTAAATGGCAGTTTACCGCAAACGCACAGGGCGATAAGAAGTTTGTTGCCTGTAATGCGGACGAGGGCGACCCCGGTGCATTTATGGACAGAAGCGTTCTCGAAGGCGACCCGCACTCTGTAATCGAGGCAATGGCAATAGCGGCTTACGCTGTCGGTGCAGACCAGGGTTACATATACATCAGAGCAGAGTACCCCATAGCGGTTAACAGACTTAATATCGCTATCGACCAGGCAAGAGAGTACGGCTTGCTCGGCAAAAATATATTTGACACCGGCTTTAACTTTGACCTTGAATTAAGACTCGGTGCAGGCGCATTTGTCTGCGGTGAGGAAACGGCTCTTATGACATCAATCGAGGGTCACAGAGGCGAGCCGAGGCCGAGGCCGCCGTTCCCGGCTGTTAAGGGACTTTTTGCAAAGCCGACGCTCCTTAATAACGTTGAAACATATGCAAACATCACGGCAATAATCAATAACGGTGCCGATTGGTTTGCAAGCATAGGAACGGAAAAGAGCAAGGGTACCAAGGTTTTCGCTGTCGGCGGAAAAATCCACAATACCGGTCTTGTTGAAATTCCTATGGGAACAACACTGCGTGAGATTATCTATGACATCGGCGGCGGTATTCCCAACGGAAAACAGTTTAAAGCCGCACAGACAGGCGGCCCCTCCGGCGGCTGCATACCGGCATCGCTTATCGATACGCCGATTGATTACGACTCGCTTATAAGCATAGGTTCAATGATGGGTTCCGGCGGTCTTATCGTTATGGACGAGGACACCTGTATGGTTGACATTGCAAAGTTCTTCCTCGAATTTACCGTTGACGAGTCTTGCGGTAAGTGCGCACCGTGCCGTATCGGTACAAAAAGACTTTTGGAAATTCTCACCAAAATTACGAAGGGTGAGGGCACACTCGAAGATATAGACAAGCTTGAAGAACTTTGTTACAGTATTAAAAACGCGGCTCTCTGCGGACTTGGACAGACAGCGCCTAACCCGATACTGAGCACACTCAGATATTTCAGGGACGAGTACGTTGCTCACGTTGTTGACAAAAAATGTCCTGCCGGCGTATGTAAGGCGCTCATATCCTACAAGATTGATGCCGACAAGTGCAAAGGCTGTACTAAGTGCGCAAGAAACTGCCCGGTAGGTGCAATTTCCGGCGCTGTTAAGCAGCCACACGTAATAGACGGTTCCAAGTGCGTTAAGTGCGGAGTTTGCGTAGACAACTGCCCGTTCGGCGCAATTACTAAGTAAGAGGAGGGTATTAAGATGGAAATGGTAAATATTAAAATTAACGATAAAGATTACAGCGTTCCCGCATCTTACACAATCCTTGATGCCGCAAGAGATGCAAATGTCCACATTCCTACGCTTTGCTACCTTAAAGATATAAATCAAATCGGTGCTTGCAGAATGTGCCTCGTTGAAATCAAGGGAGCACGTGCGCTCCAAGCGGCGTGTGTTTACCCCGTTTCGGAAGGACTGGAAATATACACAAACACACCCAAGGTAAGAGCGGCAAGAAAGGCTACTTTGGAACTTATTCTCTCAAACCACGAGAAAAAGTGCCTTACCTGTGTGAGAAACAGAAACTGCGAACTTCAACAGCTGTCCGAGGAACTCGGAATTGATGATTTAAGATACGAGGGCGAGAACATTCACTATGAGCTTGACGATAGCTCAACATCTCTCGTAAGAGATAACAACAAGTGTATTCTTTGCCGCCGCTGCGTTGCTGCGTGCAAAAATCAGACGGTTTCGGTTATCGACTGCTCCGAGAGAGGTTTCAGAACACATATAGCGTCCACCTTTGAAAAGGATATAAAAGACGTAGGCTGCATTTTCTGCGGACAGTGTATAGTTTCATGCCCGGTTGGTGCACTCTATGAAAAGAACGATATTCCCAAAGTGCTTGAAGCTATTGACGACACCGAAAAGCACGTTGTTGTTCAGACAGCGCCTGCCGTTCGTGCGGCTCTTGGCGAGGAATTCGGTCTGCCGATAGGCACTCCGGTTACCGGCAAAATGGTTGCCGCACTCAGAAGACTTGGATTTGACAAAGTATTCGATACGGACACAAGCGCCGACCTCACCATAATGGAGGAGGGCACAGAGTTTATAAACAGATTTACAAAGCAGGAAAATCTGCCGATAATTACATCGTGCTCACCCGGTTGGGTTAAGTTCTGCGAGCACTATTATCCGGAATTTTTGGGTAATCTCTCATCTTGCAAATCACCTATGGAAATGTTCGGTGCAGTTATTAAATCGTACTATGCTGACAAGGCAGGAATTGATAAGAAAGATATATATTCCGTTGCAATTATGCCGTGTACTTCCAAAAAGTTTGAGGCAAGCAGAGATGAGATGACTTCAAGCGGATATGCCGACATTGACGTATCTCTTACAACAAGGGAGCTTGCAAGAATGATTAAACAGGCGGGAATTGACTTTGTAAATCTCCCCGACGAGGAATTTGACCAGCCGTTCGGCGAGGCTACCGGTGCCGGCGTTATATTCGGAACAACCGGCGGCGTTATGGAGGCTGCAATCCGTACGGTTTACGAAATTCTCGAAAAGAAACCGCTTGACAATCTCAACGTTACGGCAGTGCGTGGCTTAGAGGGTGTTAAAGAGGCAACACTCAAAATTGCCGGAAAAGACGTTAAAGTTGCAGTTGCACACGGAACAAAGAACGCCAGAGCAATACTTGAAAAAGTTAAAAGCGGCGAACACTATGATTTCATAGAAATTATGGCTTGTCCCGGAGGCTGCATACACGGCGGCGGACAGCCGATTGTCGATGCACGCACAAAGGCAACGGTTGACGTTAAGGCAAAGAGAGCCGCTGCGCTCTATTCGGAGGACGAGAGCTCAACACTCAGAAAATCCCACGAAAATCCGAATATTCAGCTTATGTATAAAGAATACTTCAGCGAGCCGGGAAGTCACAAGGCTCACGAACTCCTGCACACACATTACACAGACAGAAGTGCAAGTAAATAAGACAGCTAAGATAACAAAATCGGTCAGGCTTCCGCTTGACCGATTTTGAAATGCAAGGAGATATTAAATATGCCCATCAAACATTCACAAACCAAAAAATATGTTTTCGCCTTTCTTGTAATACTGCAAATGATTGTAATATTTGCCTTTTCGGCGCAAGATGCGACTCTTTCAGCAAATACAAGCCACGGATTTATACGGTTTGTGGCGAAAAAAATCTTTTCTGTTTTAACTCCCGGGCAACTGGAAACCGCTGTGGAGCAATTCGATTTTATTGTCCGCAAAATGGCACACTTTACAATATACTTTATTCTGGGGATATTCTCCACCTTGTTGTTCGGTGAATTTACCTCAAAACCGAAAAGTATTTTTAAGCGTTCGATTTTGCTCTGCCTGCTGTATGCGGTAAGCGACGAGATACACCAGTATTTTGTACCGGGGAGAGCTTGCAGAATTATGGACGTTATGATAGATACAACCGGCGGAGCGCTTGCAAGCGCAATAATTGTTTTTGTGATTTTAAAAGCGGTGGGAAAGAATAAAAAAAGTTGTTGACAAGCGGCTTTACGTATGATATACTAATTTTGGTTTTTATGTTAAAAGCTATGATGGAGAGAAGTAACACAGAGGTTCGTTTTAAGCGAGCACGGGGCGGTGTGAGCCGTGTAACAGAGGCTGTGCGAATAACACTCCGGAGCTGCAATCTGAAAGGTTTTCCGAGTAGGTGCGCCGTTATTCCGTGCGTTAAACGGTAGGGTTTTGCTTGAAACCCATGAGTGATTAAGCTGTTGCTTAATAAGATAGGTGGTACCACGGGCTGCACAGACTCGTCCTATTAATTTGGGGACTTGTCTGTGTTTTTTTATAGAAAGGATTGGTAATATGAAACATACCGACATAAGAGATTGTTTTGAAAAAGAGGAGCTTGTGGGAAGTAAGCTCACGGTTTGCGGTTGGGTAAGAACATCGAGAGACTCAAAGAATATGGCGTTTCTTGAACTCAACGACGGTACAACGCTCAAACATTTGCAGATTGTAATTGATAAAGGCAGCCTCACACCGGACGCAGAGGCACTCAAACTCGGTGCGTCGCTTAAAGTTGTCGGAACTCTCGTTAATTCGAGAAACAACAGCGTGGAAGTAAACGCCGAGGAAATTGTTGTTCTGGGTAAGTGTCCTCAGGATTATCCGCTCCAAAAAAAGAGACATACCCTCGAATTTATGAGAAGTATGCCGCATCTGCGCACCAGGACAAATACATTTAATGCGGTACTTCGTGTCCGCTCCGTAATGGCAGAGGCAATACACGATTATTTTCAGTCGAGAGGATATGTTTATGTGCACACACCTCTCATAACCGGCAGTGACTGCGAGGGCGCAGGCGAGATGTTCAAGGTTACGACAATCGGCTATTCCGATAAATATAAAAATGCGCAGGAATATTACGCAGACGACTTTTTCGGCCGCCGTGTGGGACTCAGCGTTTCCGGTCAGCTTGAAGGCGAAGTTGCCGCTATGGCAATGGGTAAGATATATACCTTCGGACCGAGTTTCAGAGCGGAAAACAGCAACACCCCAAGGCACGTGGCAGAGTTCTGGCACGTTGAGCCGGAGGTGGCATTTGCGGAGCTTGACGATATTATAGAAATCGCCGAGGATATGATTAAGAGCATAATTAAATATGTTATTGACAAATGCCCCGACGAGCTTGCTTTCTTTGACGAACGTTTTGAAAAGGGACTTATCGAAAAACTTCACAACGTCGTAAACAACGATTTTGAGATTGTGGATTATACAAAGGCAATAGAGATTTTAAAGGCAGCCGACAAAGAGTTTGCATATCCCGTTGAGTGGGGCTGTGACCTGCAAACAGAACACGAACGCTATATTACCGAGGAAGTTTACAACAAACCCGTGTTTATAACAAACTATCCCAAGGTTATTAAGTCTTTCTATATGAAGCAAAACCCGGACGGCAAAACCGTTGCCGCAACCGACTTGTTGGTTCCGGGCGTCGGCGAGATTATAGGTTGCAGCGAACGTGAGGCAGACTACGACAAACTCGTTGCCGCAATGAAAGAAAGAAATATGAATTTGGACGACTACAAGGATTACCTTGACCTCAGAAAGTTCGGGTCTGTTCCTCACAGCGGTTTCGGACTCGGATTTGAAAGAATTATTATGTACGTAACGGGTATGAGCAATATCAGAGACGTAATTCTCTATCCGAGAACAGTCGGCAGTATCAGATAACGGAGGTTTTGAATATGGGAAAACTTTGTATACCGGACGGCTATAAGCAAAATATGACTTTGAGGGAAACACAGCAGGCAATTAAATTTATAAAAGACACGTTTCAGGTGGATTTTTCAAAAAAATTGAACCTTGACCGTGTTACCGCTCCAATAATCGTTACAAGCAAAAGCGGTATTAACGACGACTTGAACGGCGTTGAGCGCAAGGTCGAATTTGACATCAAGGAAATTGACGGCAAGGCAGAAGTCGTCCAGTCGCTTGCCAAGTGGAAAAGAATGGCACTGTACCGTTACGGCTACGAGCCGGGCGTAGGAATATATACCGATATGAGCGCAATAAGACGTGATGACTCGGTTGATAATCTCCATTCCATTTATGTTGACCAGTGGGACTGGGAGAGGGTTATAACACGCAGCGACAGAAACGTTGAGTTCTTAAAGGCGATTGTAGAAAAAATCGTTTCTGCAATAGCATACACCCAGGAGGAAGTTAAAAAGAAATTTCCGCAGATTAAAAATACAATTAGCGATAAAGTGTATTTTATAACTACACAAGAGCTTGAAGATATGTACCCGGATTTAACGCCTAAGGAGCGTGAAAACAAAATTGCCGAGGAACACAAAACAGTATTTTTAATGCAAATCGGCGGCAAGCTTAAAAGCGGAGAAAAGCACGACGGACGTGCTCCCGACTATGACGACTGGCAGTTAAACGGTGATATAATATTCTGGAACGATGTTCTCAAATGTGCATTTGAAGTTTCGTCAATGGGCATAAGAGTAGACGAAAAATCACTTAAAAGCCAGCTTGAAAGCGAAAATGCAACAGAGCGTGAACGCTTTGAGTTCCACCGTGGAATACTTGAAGGAAAATTACCGCTTACAATAGGCGGCGGTATCGGTCAGTCAAGGCTCTGTATGCTGCTTTTGGAAAAGGCGCATATCGGCGAAGTGCAGGTTTCAATCTGGCCGGAGGAGATGATTGAAAAGTGCAGAGAGAACGGCATAGTTCTCCTTTAAATCGGAGTGATTGCTTTGGATATTCAAAAGGTGATAGAAAGACTGTCCGTGCTTTCAAAACTATCGTTTTCGGACGGTGAGATTGGCACTCTGCGCAGTGATATGGAAAAGATAATCTCGCTTGCCGAAACGGTTTCAAAAAGTAACCCGATAGGTGCTCTTGCAGACGAAACGCCAACCAAAATGAGAAAAGACGAACCGGCAGACTCTCTGCCGGCAGAGCAGATACTCAAAAATGCGCCGTCGGCGGAGAACGGATTTTTTAAACTGAAAAGGAATGGTACTGTTGCAAGGAAAAATCAGGAAAATCAATAAACTTTTAAACGAGCGAAAAATCAGTGCAACAGAACTTGTAAGGCATTATCTTAAAAATACAGAAAGTCTTAACCCGACTCTTAACGCATACATAACCGTATGCGCCGATGCGGCACTTGCATCGGCAGAGCGGACGGACGATATTATTGCGCACGGCGGTGCATTATCTCCGCTGTGCGCAATTCCTGTTTCTGTCAAAGATAATATAAATGTCTGCAAAGTCAGAATGACGTGCGCATCAAAAATGCTCTCAGACTACGAGAGCATCTATGATGCCGCTGCCGTTGAATATTTAAAAGACAGCGGTGCGGTAATACTCGGGAAGACAAATATGGACGAATTTGCAATGGGTTCCACGTGCGAAAATTCATATTTCGGCAGCGCATTAAATCCTCATAATACCGATTACGTTCCCGGCGGCAGTTCGGGCGGCGCCGCAGTGTCGGTTGCGGCAGTGATGGCGGTTTGTGCACTCGGCAGTGATACGGGCGGTTCGATTCGTCTGCCTGCGAGCTTTTGCGGTTGTGTGGGTCTTAAACCCACGTATGGCAGTGTGAGCAGATACGGTCTTGTCGCATTTGCGTCGAGCTTTGACCAGATAGGTGTTATTTCCTCGTGCGTAGATGATGCCGCCGTTTTGTTCGATGCGATAAACAGATATGACTGCAAGGACGCCACAAGCTCGCCCGGGGCGAGGGATAAAACTGCCGACAGTATCGAAAAAAACAAGAGTGGACTTAAAATCGGCGTTTTAAAAAATGCTTTTTTAAATCCGGACAGCGAAACGGAAAATGCAGTCAAGTCGGTTTTGCATATTTATGAGGAAATGGGCGCACATATATGCGAAGTTGACATAGCTCATTTTGAGTACCTTATACCCGTGTATTACGTCCTTTCAAGCGCCGAGGCAGCTTCAAACCTTGCAAGGTACGACGGAGTGCGGTACGGTTACCGTGCAGAGAATTATACAAGCATTGATGATATGATTGTAAAATCAAGAACCGAGGGCTTCGGCGCAGAGGTTAAACGCCGTATAATGACGGGCAACTATGTTCTGAGTGCCGACGGATATAAGGCGTATTACGAAAAGGCGAACCTTATGAGAAATATTATACGCAGTGAATATATGGATTTATTCAACAGGTTTGACGTCCTGATAAGTCCTACCGCACCTAAAACTGCATTTGAGCTCGGAAAATTTAAAGACAGTCCGACCGATATGTATTACACCGATATGCTGACCGTAAGCGCAAACCTCTGCGGTTTCCCTGCTTTGAGCGTGCCGTGCGGCTTTGACAAAAATCAACTGCCGATGGGAGTGCAGCTTATGGGAAATATGCACAGCGAGGCACTCTTGTTCAGTGCGGCATATGCTCTTGAAAATGCCATAGGTGACAAAGCGCATAAAAAGACGAAAATCGGAGGGGACGAGCTTGGAATATGAACTTGTAATAGGATTGGAAACGCACTTTGAGCTTTCCGCAAAGAGCAAGATTTTCTGTTCTTGCAAGGTAAAATACGGCGGTGCGCCAAATTCCGCCTGCTGTCCCGTCTGCGCCGGCGCTCCCGGAGCACTCCCGACTCTAAACAAGACAGTTGTTGACTATGCCGTAATGGCGGGAATTGCCCTAAACTGCAAAATCTCGGAATTTTCAAGGCTCGAAAGAAAAAATTATATATATCCCGACCTGCCGAAGGCGTATCAAATATCGCAGACAAAGGCTCCGCTGTGCCGTGACGGATTTTTTATACTCGAAAGTGGCAAAAAAATCAGAATAAATCAAATTCACATCGAAGAGGACGCCGGAAAGCTGGTATACGATGGCGATAACATCTGCGCCGACTACAACCGTGCCGGAGTTCCGCTTATAGAAATTGTGACAGAACCTGATTTTTCGAGCGTCGCTGAGGTAAAAGAATACCTCACAATGCTCAGACTCACTATGAAGTATCTCGGCATTTCCGACTGCAAAATGCAGGAGGGGTCAATGAGGAGCGATGTCAACATCTCGTGCAGAAGGGCAGGGGACTGTGCTCTCGGCGAGAGAACGGAAATTAAAAATATGAATTCGTTTTCGTTTATGTCAAAGGCCATTGAATATGAATTTGAACGTCAGAAAAACATTTTAAACAGCGGCAATGCCGTCAAAAGACAAACGCTGCGATATGACGAAAAAAAGTCGGAAACACGTCCGATGCGCAGCAAAGAAACAACAGACGATTACCGCTATTTTAACGACCCGGATTTTCCGCCGATTTACGTGTCGGAAAAACAGACGGAAATTCTGCGTAAAAAAATCCCCCAGCTGCCCGCAGAAAAGGCGGCGCAGTATAAATCGTACGGCGCAGGGGTTACGGAAATTGAACAACTGTTGGAGTACCCCAAGGCTGCCGAATATTTTGAAAAGGCAGTCAGCCTCACGGGTGATGCAAAATTATGCGCCAAATTTATGTTATCGACAATTTTTGCCTTTTTAAAAAGCAGTGAACAGCGTGAAAAATTCGATATTAAATTAACTTGCAATGACTTTGCAAAAATTATTAAAAAAGTTTCCGCCGGTGAAGTCACTGCCGGCACAGCAAAGAGCGCCGCTATTGACATTCTGTGCGGAAATAAAACGGTTGAGGCAGCGCTTAAATTTAAAAAAATCAGTAAAACCGAGCTTGAAAATATTGCATCAAAGGCAGTAGAACAAAATCTTAAAGCGGCGGCAGATTATGCCGGTGGCAAGGAAAAGGCGCTGTCCGCACTGATAGGCGCCGTAATGCGTGAAGCAAAGGGCAGGGCAACCCCCGACGAAGTGAAAGATGCGCTGATACGAATTATACAGTCAGATGATAACTAAGACAGACATTAGCCCGCCTGCACGCTTATACACCGAAATTTTTTGCAAAAATTCAACCGACTTCTGTCTAAACCACCAAGAGAATATTTGTTGTTTTTTAGGGAATTTTATATTGTGAAAAACGAATTTGGAGGTTATAATATGTCGGTTATAGAGGTAAACAACAGTAATTTTAATTCGGAGGTTGTAAATGCCGGAGGCGTTGTCCTTGTTGACTTCTGGGCGCCGTGGTGCGGTCCGTGCAAGGCGATGGCTCCCGTGGTTGATGCAATAGCAGAACGGTTTGACGGTCAATATAAATTCTGCAAGGTTAATGTAGACGAAAATAAGGAGCTTGCGCAAACCTATAATATTATGAGTATTCCGACCCTGATGGTTTTTAAGGACGGCAAGGTCAATAATATTATGACCGGTACTGCGGCGTCGAACGATATAGTTGATATGCTCAGGAGTTAGAATTTTCGATAGCTTCGCAGGCGTGGTGAGCCGCCACCGCACCGTCGGCACAGGCTGTTATTATTTGGCGGACATCTTTTCTGCGGCAATCGCCGGCAATGAAAATGGAGTTGTAGTTAGTGCGGCAGTTTTCGTCACACAGTGCAAAGCCGTCTTTGTCTGTCGGAACAAGGTGTTTGTATAAGTCGGCGTTCGGTATATAACCGAGCGCCGAAAAAACGCCGTCGGTTTTAATAAATTTTTCATCACCGCCGGACTTTACATTAATGCCCGTGAGCGAATTTTCACCGACAAATTCGATTATTTCGGTTTCCATAATAAAACTTATGTTTACTGTTTTGCTCGCTTTCTTGACAAGATAATCCTCGGCTCTGAAAGTGTTTCTCCTGTGAATTATGCACACCCGACTGCATAGCTCGGACAGATACAACGCCTCCGAAAGTGCGGTATTCCCGCCGCCGAGAACGCACACGTCCTTTCCTTTAAAAAATCCACCGTCGCACAGAGCGCAAAATGACAGTCCTCTTCCCAAAAACTTTTTTGCATTTTTCGCATTCGGCATACGGTTTTTAAGACCTGCGGCAATTATTACGGCCTTGCACCGATAGCTTTCGTAAGGTGTTTTAACGATATTTTCTTCCGGATATATCCCCGTAACTTCCTCACTAACGATTTTTGCAGACAGTGATTTTGTCTGATTTGCCATTATCTGCCCAAGTTCACTGCCGGTTATCGTCGATATACCTGGGTAGTTTTCCACTTTTTCCGCCTCGGTAATTCTGCCGCCCGTGACACCTTTTTCAAACACAATGACGTTTTTTCCGGCACGTGCGCAGTATATTGCCGAAGTCAGTCCTGCCGTTCCTGCGCCGATTATCGCAATTTCCGTGTTTGTCATAAACATTCACTCCTTTGGCTAATTATGTTACCCAAATTAACATATTTTATTTGCTTTTTGGCAATACTTAAACTAACTTAATTTTGAAAGGGTGTTTTATTATGAAAACATTTGATTATGTTATAACGGACAGTAACGGCATACACGCCCGTCCGGCAGGTGCGCTCGTAAACATTGCAAAATCGTTTGATGATGAAATTACAATAGAAAAAGACGGAAAAACCGCCGATGCCAAAAGACTTTTATCCGTTATGGGACTTTGCATCAAATACGATGATAAGATAAAAGTGGCGGTTCAGGGCGAGAACGAGGAAAAGGCATCTGACGAGCTGTGGAAATTTTTTAATGACAATCTTTAAGGAGGAGCTATGGTAACGTTAATCGGTAAAGGCGTTTGCAGCGCCGTCGCCATAGGCACAATACATTTTTACCGGCGCAGCAGACGTGAAATTGAAAAAAAGAATATAGAAAATCCATCTGTGGAACTTGCAAAGTTTAAAAGAAGCATAAAAAGCGCCGAAAAAGAAATTGATGAACTTTACGACACGGCGTATGAGAAGGTGGGAGAGAATGAGGCGGAGATTTTTAAAATACACCGTATGATTTTGGAGGATAAAGATTATACGGAGGCAGTCGAGGGTATAATCGCAGACGAGCGTGTCAACTGCGAATATGCGATTTTTGAAACCTGCGAAAAATTCCAGAAAATCTTTTTGTCTATGGACGACGAATATATGCGTGGACGTGCCGCAGATATAAAGGACGTTTCCGAAAGACTTCTTAACATTCTCGGCGGCGGGTCGCACAGCGAAATTTCCGGCGATAGGGTAATACTTGCCGCAGATGACCTTGCTCCCAGCGAAACCGTAAGACTTGATAAGGATAAAATAATAGCCTTTGTTACCGAAAACGGCTCGGAAAATTCCCACACGGCAATCCTTGCCAGAAATATGAATATCCCGGCTATTGTAAATATGGGAACTCTGGACAGCAAACTTGACGGAAAGACCGCAGTGGTTGACGGCCACAGCGGTGTTATGTATGTAGAGCCGAGCGAGGAAATAATTGACGAATACAGACAGCGCATCGTGCGTGAAAAGGAGTACGAACAGCGCCTTAAAAACTACATCGGCAAAGAGTCCGTGACGCAGTCGGGCAGAAAAATCAAACTCTATGCAAACATAGGTTCGCCGGACGATATTGATGCCGTAATTCGCAGCGATGCCGAGGGAATAGGCTTGTTCCGCAGTGAATTTTTGTTCCTCGGCAGAAACGCACCGCCCGACGAAGAGGAACAGCTCAAAGCGTACAGCAGTGTTCTCAAAAGTATGGGCGGCAAAAAGGTAATCGTACGCACAATGGACATCGGAGCGGACAAAATGGTTGAGTATCTCGGACTTGCCAAAGAGGAAAATCCGGCTATGGGTTTGCGTGCAATAAGAATTTGCCTTGAAAACAAAACAATCTTTAAAACACAGCTCAGAGCGCTTTACCGTGCATCGGTTTACGGCAATCTGTCTATAATGTTTCCGATGATAACATCTCTCGATGAAATTAACGAGATAAAATCGGTCATCACTGCAGTTAAGGCAGGACTTACCAAGGATAAGCTGTCATTTCGTGATGATGTCCAGTTCGGAATTATGATTGAAACCCCGGCTGCCGCCGTGATAAGTGATATTCTTGCCCCCGAAGTTGACTTTTTCAGCATCGGCACTAACGACTTGATTTCGTATACGCTCGCTGCGGACAGGCAGAATACACATCTTGAAAGATATGCCAAGAGTGACCACGAGGCGGTGATGCGCCTTATCGAACGCAGCATAGAAAACGGTCACAAAAACGGTATATGGGTTGGGATATGCGGAGAAATGGGAGCTGACCTCTGCCTTACCGACAGGCTCATAAATCTGGGGATTGATGAGCTTTCGGTCACGCCGAGCGCCGTTTTAAAAGTGCGTGAGAAAATAATTGAGCACAAATAGTGATACGAACCCGACCCGATAGCGTAGTCAGAGATTGCGGTCGGGTGCCCCGGAACCTTGTTGCGCTTATAACAAAAACCCATTGTCAACTTCGAAAGCAAAAATGGTTGACAATGGGTGAAGTTTGTGTTAGATTATTATGCGGAGGTGTCAAAATGAAAAGAAATAACATTCATTTTTTAACAAAGTCCGCATTGTTTGCGGCAATTATGTGCATACTGTCACCCGTTACGGTGGCAATAGGTCCGGTTCCCGTCACGATGGCGCTGTTTGCTGTTATGCTTACGTCGCTAATTCTTGACATAAGAGCAAGTGCAACGGCTGTCCTGGTTTACATATTCATCGGCGTGTGCGGTCTGCCGGTGTTTGCCGGGGGAAAAGGCGGATTTCCGGTGCTTGCAGGCCCTACGGGCGGATACCTGTGGTCATATGTAATCACGGCTGTTATCATATCGGCTTTTGCCGAAAGAAGCAAAAAATTCCCGGTGAGATTTTTGGGTTGCTGTCTGGGTGTTGCGGTCTGCTACTTTTTCGGAACGGTTCAGTACGTTGCGGTAAGCGGCGGAGTAAAATTTGCGGCGGCGCTGCGTGCCTGCGTGTACCCTTTTATACCGTTTGATATATTAAAATCGCTTTGTGCGTGCCTTATAAGTGCGGAAGTGAATAAACGGCTTGAAAAATCCGGAAAATAATGTTAAAATGATTACGGGTGATTTTTGTGAAAAAATTTATATCGTGGAATGTTAACGGGCTTCGTGCCATAGTGGGTAAAAATTTTATGGAAGTTTTCAAAGAACTTGATGCCGATATTTTTTGCCTTCAAGAAACAAAATTGCAGGAGGGACAAATAGAACTCGACCTTCCCGGATATTTTCAGTACTGGAATTACGCACAGAGGAAGGGTTATTCGGGAACTGCGGTTTTTACCAAGGAGAAACCGCTCTCGTTTACCTGCGGAATAGGAATTGAGCGTCACGACACGGAAGGACGGGTTATAACGCTTGAATTTGACGGATACTATTTTGTGTGCGTTTATACTCCCAATTCCCAAAACGAGCTTAAAAGGCTGGCGTACCGTATGGAGTGGGAGGACGACTTTAAGAATTATCTCTGTTCGCTTAAAGATAAAAAGCCGGTTGTACTTTGCGGCGATATGAACGTTGCGGCAGAGGAAATCGATCTTAAAAATCCTAAAACCAATACCAAAAATGCCGGTTTTACTCCGGAGGAAAGGGAAAAGTTCAGAAACCTGAAAAATTCGGGATTTACAGATACTTTCAGATATTTTTATCCCGATGCCGAAGACATATATTCCTGGTGGTCTTACAGATTTAAGGCAAGAGAGAGAAATTCCGGCTGGCGCATTGACTATTTTCTTGTTTCCGAGGACTTGAACGGGAGCATTAAAGATGCCGTAATACACACCGATATTACCGGCTCCGACCATTGCCCCGTGGAACTTACAATAGACGTTTAAGATGCTGATTTTACAAAATTTATTTATTTTTGAAAAAAATACTTGCATTTTGTTATAGCTTGTGTTAAAATATTATGCGGTTAATACGCACACATATCGATGAGGCGAAGGGTGCGGAGAAATCCGACATAGTTTTTCCGTCTTTGTTTCAGTTGAAGTATGTGGAGGGTAAACAATTTTACGGAGGTGTTTTAATATGTCAGTTATTACTATGAAACAGTTGTTGGAAGCAGGTGTTCACTTCGGACACCAGACAAGAAGATGGAACCCTAAGATGGCAGAGTACATCTACACGGAGAGAAACGGTATTTATATCATCAATCTTCAAAAGACGGTTAAGAAAATCGTTGAAGCTTATGATTTTGTAAGAGAAGTTGCCGAGAGCGGCGAGGACATTCTCTTTGTCGGAACCAAAAAGCAGGCTCAAGAGTCAATCAAGGAAGAGGCAGAGAGGGTAGGTATGTACTACGTAAATGCAAGATGGCTCGGCGGTATGCTTACAAACTTTAAGACAATTCAGAAGAGAATTGACAGACTCAATCAGCTTAAAAAGATGGAGGAGGACGGCACGTTCGACCTTCTTACCAAAAAAGAGGCAACCAAGCTCAAACTTGAAATAGAAAAGCTCGAAAAATACCTCGGCGGTATTAAGGATATGAAAAAGCTTCCGGGTGCGCTCTTTGTTGTTGACCCCAGAAAAGAAAAGATTGCGGTTTCAGAGGCTAAAAAGCTCGGTATCCCGGTTGTTGCAATCGTTGATACCAACTGCGACCCTGACGAAGTTGACTACGTTATCCCCGGTAACGATGACGCTATAAGAGCCGTTAAACTCATTGCTTCCACTATGGCAAATGCCGTACTCGAAGGCAAACAGGGAGAGGACGCAATTCCCGTTGAGGAAGAGGCTGAAAAGGCAGAGGCTGACGCTGAATAATATTTAAAGTGGAGGATATATAGATATGGCTAACTTTACAGCAAAAGATGTAAAAGATTTGAGAGAGAGAACAGGCTGCGGAATGATGGATTGTAAAAAGGCCCTCACAGAGTCCGACGGCGATGTTGAAAAAGCAATAGAGTTTTTGAGAGAAAAGGGACTTGCAGCTGCCGCTAAAAAAGCAGGCAGAATTGCTGCTGAGGGTATCGTTGATACCTATGTAAGCGATGACGGCAAAGTAGGCGCTATTATAGAAGTTAACTCGGAAACCGATTTTGTCGGTAAAAATGCTGATTTCAAGGCATTTGTCGCAGCTCTTGCAAAGCTTGTTGCGGATAAGTCACCCGCTGACGTTGATGCGCTCTTAAAGCTCGAATATCCCGACAGCACAATGACTGTTGAGGAAATGCTCCGTGAGAAAATCCTCACAATCGGCGAGAACCTCAATATCAGAAGGTTTGACAGATACGAGGGCAGCGTTGCAACATATATCCACGGCGGCGGACGTATCGGCGTTATGGTTAACTTCGATACCGATGTAGCAGGCAAGGACGGCTTTGCCGAAGTTGCAAAAGATGTATGTATGCAGATTGCAGCAGTAAATCCGCAGTACATCTGCCCGGATTGCGTTCCGGCGGAAAGAGTTGAAAAAGAGAAAGAAATTCTCACTCAGCAGGCAATTAACGAGGGCAAGCCGGCAAACATTGCAGAAAAAATGGTTGCAGGACGTATTAAGAAGTTCTATAAGGAAATCTGCCTTGTTGAGCAGGAATTTGTTAAAGACCCAGACCTTTCGGTTAAGGCATATGTAGAAGATGCCGCAAAGAAACTCGGCGGCTCGATTAAGATTTCCTCGTTCGTAAGATTTGAAAAGGGCGAAGGTCTTGAAAAGAGAGAGGACAACTTTGCAGACGAAGTTGCAAGTATGATAAAATAACGCAGTTACACTAAGAAAATGTTTTTTCAAAAAAAGGAACACCTCAGTGTTCCTTTTTTGAAAATTGACAATAAACCAATAATGACCCGTCACTGACGGGCATATAATATATTGTTTTGGAGGACAGTTTTATGCCGAAGTACAAGCGGATATTGTTAAAAGTAAGCGGAGAGGCACTTGCCGGTGATAAGCATTTCGGTCTTTGCGAGGAAACAATCGGCGCTATAACCGATAAGATAAAAGAAGCCAAAAATATGGGCGTTGAGATTGCAGTCGTTGTCGGCGGCGGCAACTTTTGGAGAGGCAGAAGCGGAAAGCAGATGGACAGAACAAGAGCCGACCATATGGGTATGCTTGCAACCGTTATCAATGCGCTTGCACTTCAAGACGCACTCGAACAAAGAGGTGTTCCCACAAGAGTACAGACGGCAATAGAGATGCGCCAGATTGCGGAGCCGTACATCAGAGGCAAGGCAACAAGACATCTCGAAAAGGGCAGAGTGGTTATATTCGGCTGCGGCATAGGCAACCCGTTTTTCTCAACCGATACTACTGCGGCGCTCAGAGCGGCTGAAATTGATGCGGATATAATTCTGCTCGCCAAGAAGGTTGACGCCGTGTATGACAGCGACCCTAACGAAAACCCGAATGCCGTAAGATTTGATAAACTCTCTTACAAAGAAGTTTTAAACAGAGGCCTCGGCGTTATGGACTCCACGGCAACGGCAATGTGTATGGATAACAATATTCCGATAAGGGTGTTTGGTCTTGACGACCCGCAAAACATTATAAGAGTTTTAAACGGTGAAGAAATAGGCACACTTGTGTCCAATGATTAATAATTAATGGGAGGGTACAATTATGGCAGGTGAACTTAAAGTTTTTGAAGAAAAAATGAAAAAAACCATTTCCGTTCTCGAAAGCGAAATGAAAGCCGTGAGAGCAGGCCGTGCAAATCCGGCTATATTGGATAAGGTTACGGTTGAGTATTACGGTGCTCCCTCGCCGCTCACGCAGATTGCAAACGTCAGCGTGCCCGATGCGAGAACTATTATGGTTCAGCCGTGGGACGCATCAATTCTTTCGGACATTGAAAAGGCAATACTTAAATCCGACATCGGCATCACTCCGAACAACGACGGAAAATCCATAAGACTTAATTTTCCGCCTCTTACCGAGGAGAGGAGAAAAGAGCTTGTTAAGGGTATACACAAAACAGGTGAGGAGTCAAAGGTTGCCGTGCGTTCAATCAGACGTGACGCAATGGAGAGCGCAAAGAACGCAAAGAAAAACGGCGACATAACCGAGGACGACGTTAAAAATCTTGAAAAAGATATACAGAAACTCACAGATAACTACGTTAAAGACATTGACAGCATAATTGCCGCAAAGGAAAAAGAAATCCTCGAAGTTTGATTTGTGGGGTAGACGTATGTTTTTTAACAGAAAAAAGAAAATTGCCGCCGAGGTTGACTATGAAAATCTGCCGACTCACATCGGCATAATTATGGACGGTAACGGCAGATGGGCAAAAAAGCGTGGTTTGCCACGCAGTGCCGGGCACAGAGCCGGTGCAAGAACTCTCGAAAAAATCACGAGATTTGCAGGAAAAATAGGCATCAAGTACGTTACTTTCTATGCCTTTTCCACCGAGAATTGGAGACGCCCTTCCGACGAGGTTGACGCACTTATGAAACTAATGGTTGTCTACCTTGACGATTACAAAAGGCTTATCGGCGACGAGGACATAAGAATACGTTTTATCGGCACAAAAGAAGGTCTTTCGGAAGAAATCAAGCAGAAAATTGACATTGTCGAAAACGCCACAAAGGATAACAGTAATATTACAATGAATATTGCCTTAAATTACGGCGGCCGTGAGGAGATTGTCCACGCAGTGCGCAGCATTTGCAAAGAGGTTTCGGACGGAACGCTTAAAATTGAGGATATAGACGAAAAGCAACTGAGCGATCATATGTATACTTACTATATGCCCGACCCGGATTTTATTATCAGACCGAGCGGCGAACTTCGTTTGAGCAACTTCCTTATGTGGCAGAGCGCATACAGCGAATTTTGGTTCTCGGATATTAACTGGCCCGACTTTACGGGCGATGACCTTTTGAGTGCCATTGCGGATTATCAAAGGAGAAACAGACGATACGGAGGTGTTTGATTTGCTCAAACAGCGAATAACAGTCGGAGTGATAGGTGCGGTTTTTGCCGTTCTGGTGCTCTGCCTTGGAGTCAAGTTTGTAGCAGCAGCCGTGGCGCTTGTTGCGCTTATTGGTCTGAGCGAGATATACTCGGCTGTCGGACTTTTAAAGACACAAAATAAACTTTGCGTCTTTGGCTACATATATACCGCAGCGGTATTTGTGATAGTTACAATATCGTCACGTCCGGCATTTGCGCTCGGCATTTTGTCGTGCATTTACGGCATTGGGCTTTTGGTGTATATGATATTTAATCATAATGTTGTGGGATTTGCGGAAGTTTCGGAGTTGTTTTTTTCAACATCGTATGTAACCGTACTTCTTGCGCATATCGTTATTTTGCGCAAAGAAACGCTCGGAAATTACTTTATCTGGATTGTGTTTATAACTGCGTGGCTTTCGGACACTATGGCGTTTGCCGTGGGACGCAGATTTGGCAGAAACAAACTTCTGCCGGAAGTCAGCCCCAAAAAGACGGTTGAAGGCGCACTCGGCGGTCTTGCCGGTTCAGTGCTGTTTAATCTCATATTCGGAGTGATTTGCTCGTCGTTTTTCGGACGTTCCGTTTATTATATGCAGTTAATTTTGCTGGCACTTGTTGCCGGCGCAATGTCACAGCTCGGTGACCTTGCGGCTTCCTGCATAAAGAGAGAACACGGCATTAAGGATTTCAGCAATCTGCTTCCGGGTCACGGCGGTATTCTCGACAGGTTTGACTCCGTGCTCTTTGTAGCGCCGGTTGTTTACTATTTTGTTGTGATTTTCTCGGTTATTGCATAGGAGTTTGACATATGAAAAACATTGCAATTTTAGGTTCCACCGGTTCAATAGGAACACAGGCTCTCGACGTTGCCTCGGCGGACAGCGGTATTAACATCGTTGCACTCTCCGCCAATTCCAATGTCGGATTGCTCGAAATGCAGGCAAGAAAGTTTAAACCCCATACCGTCTGCATTTGCGATAAGACGAAGTATAACGACCTTAAATCGGCTCTTGCCGATACTGATACCGAGGTCATAGCCGGTGAGGACTCGCTCAGTGAGATATCGTGCCACAAGGACGCAGATATGACGCTTACTTCCGTTGTCGGCAATGTCGGTCTTGTGCCCACGATTGACGCTATAAAGGCTAAAAAGCGAATACTTCTTGCCAACAAGGAAACACTTGTAACCGGCGGCGAAATTATCATTCCGCTTGCCAAGGATAACGGCGTTGAGATAGTTCCCGTTGACAGCGAGCACTGCGCAGTTTTCCAGTGTTTGCAAGGCTCGGATTGCAATGACGTGAGCAAGATTCTGCTTACCTGCTCCGGCGGTCCGTTTTTCGGCAAAAAAAGCGCAGAGCTTGAAGGCGTAAGCGTGGAGCAGACGCTAAATCACCCCAAGTGGTCTATGGGCGCAAAAATCACCGTTGACAGCGCAACTCTTATGAATAAGGGATTGGAAGTCATCGAGGCAAAATGGCTTTTCGGAGTTGATATTGACGACGTAGAGGTGTATATACACAGACAGAGTATTGTTCATTCGATGGTTGAGTTTGTCGACGGCTCTGTTCTTGCCCAGCTCGGCGTTGCGGATATGCGCCTGCCGATTAGCTACGCAATAAATTACCCCGAACGCAAAGTATCGTTAGCCAAACGGCTTAATCTCTTTGAAGTGGGTACTCTTACATTTGAAAAAACTGATTACGATACGTTCAAATGCCTTTCGCTTGCGATAAAGGCATCAAAAGCGGGCGGCGTGATGCCGGCGGCAATGAACGGCGCAAACGAGGTTGCCGTGGCGGCGTTTCTTGGCAAAAAGATAGGATTTAACGACATTGCAAGGGTGGTTTCCGATACAATGGAGCACACCGAAAACGAAAAAATATCGGTTTCATCTGTGCTCAAAGCGGATAAAGCGGCACGGCAATACGCCGAAAATCTTGTAGACAGCCTTAATTGATTTTTTCTGCTTTGTTGAAAGGATATGTAAATATGCTTACTGCAATATATACTGTTTTGGTTTTTTGCATAATCATTGCAATTCACGAATTCGGTCACTTTTTCGCCGCAAAGCTGTGCGGTGTTACGGTGCACGAGTTTTCGATAGGTATGGGGCCGAAGGTTGCCGGATTTTCCAAAAACGGCACCGATTACAGCATAAGAATACTGCCGTTCGGCGGATTTGTAAAGCTCGAGGGTGAGGACGGTGAGTCCGATGACCCAAATGCCTTTGGTAATAAAAGCGCTTGGAGAAGGCTCTTGATACTCGCTGCCGGTGCTTTTATGAACTTACTGCTCGGTTTTGTGATTTTTATAGTAATTTTCTGCTTTTCAAAGGGTTTTTCGTCAAACATTGTCGGTACAGTTATATCCGGCAGTGCCTTTGAGGACGCCGGGGTTGAAAGCGGCGACCGCATCGTGTATATGGAGGGCAAACATTACAGAACGTCGGTAAAAGACTATAACGACATTAATTACTTTATATACAAAAACGGCGGCAATTCGGCGACAATCACTTTTAAAAGCGGAAACGATACGGTTAAAAAGGCGATAACGCCCAAATACGTCGAAAGCGAAAAGCGGACAATGTTCGGCTTTGCACCCGAAGTTCTCAAACCCTCACCGCTGAGGGTTGTCGGCTCGGCGTACAGAATGAGCATTTTTGTCGTAAAGGTTGTCATTTCGTCGTTTGTTGACCTTATCAAAGGCGCTGTGAGTATGTCGGAAATGAGCGGGCCTGTTGGCATAGTGAACGAAATCGGAACAGCGGCAAAGAGCGGCGTGCGGGATGTTTTGTACCTTGCGGCGCTTATAAGCATAAACCTGGGCGTGTTTAACCTGTTCCCGATACCTGCACTTGACGGCGGCAGAATATTGTTTGTACTTATAGAGCTTGTCCGCCGCAAACCGGTAAACCATGAACGTGAGGGGCTTATACACCTTGTTGGATTTGCATTGCTGTTAGCACTTATGGCAGTGATAACCTATGCGGACATAAGAAAACTGTTGTAGCACTGCGGCAGTTTGTAACATACGGAGGATAAAATGAAATTACTTGAAGAAAGAATTATAAAGGACGGAATTGTTAAAGGAAAAGATATTCTCAAAGTCGACAGCTTTTTGAACCACCAGATAGACGTGCACCTTCTCGGAGAAATGGGCAAGGAGTTCAAACGCATATTTGACGGCTGCGGAATTAATAAAATCCTGACTATCGAGTCGTCCGGTATAGGCATCGCTTGTATGACCGCACAGGTGTTCGACGTTCCCGTTGTGTTTGCCAAAAAGGGCAAAAGCCTTAATATTGATGAGGTTTATACATCAAAGGTTGAGTCGTTTACACACGGCAAGGTTTATGATGTTATGGTTGATAAAAAGTATTTAAACAGTGATGATAACGTTCTCATCATTGATGACTTTCTTGCAAACGGAAAGGCGCTTATCGGTCTTTCGGAAATTGTTAAGATGTCGGGAGCACATCTTGCAGGCGCCGGTATTGCAATAGAAAAAGGCTTTCAGCCCGGCGGAAGGATAATAAGGGATATGGGGATACGTGTGGAGTCCCTTGCCATTGTTGAGAGTATGGACGAAAACGACGGAATAGTTTTTAGAAACTAAGTATTCTGAATAAATTTTAAAATAGGTTTTATAATAATTAAAAGAAAAATTATGGTAGTTTTAAATTGTATAGCATTATTTTAATTTGACATATGTCCGCTCACTTGCGGATTTAATATACGAAATGAAAACAACGCATACATTAGAAATGGAGGCTAATTGTGGCAAAAAAATCAAAATTGAAAATTATTCCTCTCGGCGGTCTTGACGAAATCGGAAAAAATATGACCGTCATAGAGTACGGAAACGATATGATAATCATTGATTGCGGAATGGCGTTTCCCGATGAGGAACTTTTGGGTATTGATGTTGTAATACCTGACTTTTCCTATGTAATAAAAAATAAAGAAAAACTCCGTGGAGTTGTTCTTACTCACGGTCACGAGGATCACATCGGCGGTCTGCCGTACTTTTTAAAGGAGCTTAAAACACCGGTCTACGGTACAAACCTCACTCTCGGTCTGGTTCAGAACAAGCTCAAAGAGCATAATCTCCTTTCAAGCTCAAAGCTCAAAATCGTTTTTCCGGGAGATACCATAAAGCTCGGCGTGTTCACGGTAGAGTTTATCCGCTCGAACCACTCGATTGCAGATGCCGTGGCTCTTGCAATTCACACACCGCTCGGAGTGCTTGTCCACACCGGAGATTTTAAGATTGATACTACTCCCATAGAGGGAGAAATGATTGACCTTGCACGCTTCGGCGAGCTTGGCAAAAAGGGCGTTCTTGCTCTTATGAGCGACAGCACCAATGCAGAGCGTGAAGGCTTTACGATGTCGGAACGCCTTGTCGGAAATACACTTGAAAACGTTTTTAAATCCACCAAGCGCCGCATAATAGTTGCAACCTTTGCATCTAATGTGCACCGTGTCCAGCAGATAATAAACGCCGCACACGATAACGGCAGAAAGGTTGCTGTTTCCGGCCGCAGTATGCTCAATCTCATAGACGTTGCATCTAACCTTGGATATTTAAAGCTGTATAACGACATTCTCATAGACATTGACAACATAAAGAGGTATCAGCCTCACCAGCTTGTTATAATAACCACCGGCAGTCAGGGCGAGCCAATGAGCGCACTGTACCGTATGGCATATAACGATCACAGAAAGGTTGAAATAACGGCAAATGACCTGGTTGTTGTGTCCGCCAACCCCATTCCCGGTAACGAAAAGCTCGTGTCCAACGTGGTAAATGAGCTTACCAAAAAAGGCGCTGAGGTTATTCACGACAGAGCGGCTCACGTTCACGTGTCCGGTCACGCAAGCCAGGAAGAACTCAAAATGATACTTGCTCTTACAAAACCCAAGTACTTTATTCCGGTTCACGGCGAGTACAAGCACCTTAAAAAGCACGCCGACTTAGGCGCACTTATGGGTATAAACAAGAAAAATATATTTATTCTCGAAAACGGCCGTGTGCTCGAAATCACTCACAACAGCGCAAAGGCAACCGAAACCGTACAGTCCGGCAGAGTATTTGTAGACGGACTCGGCGTCGGAGATGTAGGTAACATTGTTTTGAGGGACAGAAAGCACCTCGCCGAGGACGGACTCATTGTTGTTGTCGTTACAATTTCGGCAGAGAGCGGACTTGTGGTTGCCGGTCCGGACATTATCTCACGTGGATTTGTGTATGTGAGGGAGTCGGAAAGCCTTATGGAAGAGGTTCGTTCAATAGCCAAGGATTGCCTTGACACGTGCGAAAAGAACCATATCCGTGATTGGAACAGCATCAAGACTAATATCAAGAGCAAAATATCGGAACAGCTGTACCACAAGACCAAGCGCAAGCCGATGATTTTGCCCGTAATTATGGAAGTATAAGATAAAAATCACATCATCAGACAGTCACCGTAAGGCGGCTGTCTTTTTGTATGCGGACAAACGTCAGGCAGTGGGACCCGAACTCAATGCCTGAAAAAATAGGTATTGAAATTTTTGACAAACAATGATATAACGATTATGCTGTATACTTAAAATCAATATACTGGGAGTAAAATAATTTACCAAAGCAATGTGTACGCTAATGCGGTAAAAGTGTACGCCCTGATAATTGTACTTTGCTTTGGGATAAAGTATATTGATTTATAAGTGTATAGCAACCTTAAACGTCAGGGTTTGTACGTTTTTCGGTGCATAACCCCTGAGTTTTTGGGGGCTATGCACTTTTTTATACTTTATTCCGGAGGGGGGAACACAAATGGCAAAACGAATTTTATCAATGGATATGCCGGACAACTATTTTTCGGACGTTACGGCGGATATGGCAAATTATCGTGACATATTGCTTGCGGTTGAATTTGGCGTGATTGATTTGGACGCAGGCGAGGCGTTCGAGCCTGACAAGCCGGCAACGCGTGAGTTTGCGGCGCAGACGCTCAATTTTTGTCTTGAATTTCAGCTTGGCAACGATACGACGTATACATACAGCGAGGCAGAGGAGGTATCTTGCCCTGATGATATTCAGGTTGCGGTAAACCGTGGCTGGTTTGCGCTGTACGGCAATGACTTTCTGCCAAAGCAGTGCATAACCGCAGCCGAGGCGGAAGTTAAAGTCGGTCTGACTCTTTCGGCAAATATTGACCTTGTTGTTATGAGCGGCAGAATTTGGGCAACCGTCGGCGTAAAGGGCTATTTTAAGTTTAAGGATTACACATATGTTGACGGTGAACGTCCGTTCCAATGCAAAACAATAGGTGGATTTTTGTATGCCAACATCGGAGCAAGCGCAAGCATAAATTATTTTGTTGACAAAAAGTCTTGGAGCAAAACCGTTGATATTTACACCGAAAGTAACAGCTCCGTAAGAGTGTATTATCACTACGAGGATAATCAGCTTGTGGACTGCTGCACAAGGGGCAAGAATAATAATGAAGCGTATATTAAGTATACAACGCATACAAATTCGGCATACTTTAACCCGTCGCCGAGTTATGGGCGTTGTACTTGCTCCGGGCAATGCGGAAATCACAATCGGCAAAACCTTAAAGCTGAGCGCAAGCGTTTTGCCCGAAAATGCTACAAACAAACTGCTTGCGTGGTCATCGTCAAACTCAAACGTTGCGTCCGTGTCCGCAGACGGAATTGTGACGGCAAAGACGCTCGGCACGGCAAAGATAACCGTTAAAACGGTCAGCGGCAGCTACGAGAGCACGTGCACGGTTACGGTTGTACCCAAGGTGGAAATAACGGAATTCAGCTGCGAAAATATGGGCGGTTACGGTCTTATAAAGCTATCCGCCGTAAACGTTCCGCAAAGCTGCGAAGTGTTCATTGCCGCATACGGCGCAAACCAAAAAGTAACTTCAATCAAAAAGCTAACGCTTTCAAACGATTCTGTTCAGACGATTATACCGCTGGAAAACGTAGACAAGTTAAAAGCTTTTATATGGGATTTTAAAAACCTTAAACCGCTTGCGGTAAGCAAAACCAAATAGATTAAAAAAAGCCTCTCCGCACATCGGAGAGGCTTTAAACTTAGGCAGATACTAACCTATTGTAATTTTGCCTTCAAACACTTCTACGGCATCGCCGGTGAGGTAAACCGTGCCGTTATTGGTATAACGGACGGTGAGCGTTCCGCCGAGGAGTTTCACCTCTACGTCGGTATTGCGCTTGCAGTATCCTGCCTCGCACGCCGCAACAACTGCGGCGCAAGCACCTGTTCCGCACTCCCAGGTTTCGCCGTTGCCACGTTCCCAGACACGCATTTTAATCGACTTTTCGTCAATTATCTTAATAAACTCCGTGTTGACACGTTCGGGGAACAGCGGGTCGTTTTCAAACTTAGGCCCGAGGGTGTCAATATCAAGCTTGTCTACATTGTCAACGTACACAACGCAGTGGGGATTGCCCATAGATACGGCGGTTATGTCATATTTTCCGCCGGCAATATCTGTCGGTTGGCTTATGATTTTATCGCCTTTTAAAAGCACGGGCACTTTTTCGGGCGAAAGCTCGGGTTTGCCCATATCAACCTTGACTGACGATATTTTGCCGTTATTGCGGTTGAGCATCAGCGTTTTAATACCGCTGAGGGTTTCCACGGTTACGGTCAGCATATCGGTAATGCCTTTTTCGTACAGATATTTTCCGACACAGCGGATTGCGTTGCCGCACATTTCGCCTTCGGTGCCGTCGAGGTTAAACATTCTCATCTTGGCATCGGCAACATCTGACGGGCAGATGAGCACAACGCCCTCACCGCCTATGCCGTAGTGACGGTCGGAGAGGCTTACGCTGAGTCCTTCGGGGTTATCTATTTTTTGCTTAAAGCAGTTAAAATAGATGTAGTCGTTGCCGGAACCCTGCATTTTTGTAAATTCCAAAACCGCCTTTTCCTTGCGCATATGGTTTATGTCCACAAGCTCGGTGCTCTGTGCGCTGTAACGGCTCTTTATGCTGTTTGCAAGGGCACAGGCGGTGTCGAGCGATGTCAGGCAGGGGATATTGCGTTCTATTGCCTTACGTCTGATTTTAACGCTGTCCCTTGTGGGTATGCGTCCTTTGGACGAGGTGGATATTACGTAGCTTATTTTTCCGCTTTCCATAAGGGAGATGGCGTTATTATCGCTTTCGTGGATTTTATAAACCACTTCCGCATCAAGGTCATTTCTGCGGAGAGTTTCGGCAGTGCCCTCGGTGGCATAGAGCTTAAATCCGAGGTCGGCAAACTTCTTTGCGACGTCGCCGATTTCGTGCTTGTCGGAGTTGCGCACGGTTATGAACACGCCGCCGGTTTTTTTCATAGAATATCCGCTGCTCAAAAGTCCCTTGCAGATTGCCTCCTCACGGGTGCTGGCAATTCCGAGAACCTCGCCGGTTGACTTCATTTCGGGGCCGAGGTGGTTGTCAACGTTTGCCAGTTTTTCAAACGAAAACACGGGAACTTTTACCGCAACATACGGAGATGCCGGGCTGAGGCCTGTGCCGTAACCCATATCTTTGAGCTTTTCGCCGAGCATTGCACGGGTTGCAAGGTCTACCATAGGTATGCCTGTTACTTTGCTGATATAGGGGATAGTCCTCGAACTCCTGGGGTTTACTTCGATTACGTA
Source organism: uncultured Clostridia bacterium (assembly GCA_934500705.1). Classification (GTDB taxonomy): domain Bacteria; phylum Bacillota; class Clostridia; order UMGS1810; family UMGS1810; genus CAKSIN01. The sequence continues at coordinate 46,114 of CAKSTI010000001.1, forward strand.
AAGCTCGTCATCATATATCAGGTACTGAATATTCACAAGTCCGAGTGCCTTTAACGAAAGCGAGAGATTGCGTGTGCTCTCGATTATCTTTTCCGTCAGTCTGTCGGAGATGTTCCAGGCAGGGTACACGGCTATGGAGTCGCCGGAGTGTACGCCGGTACGCTCGATATGCTCCATTATTCCGGGGATTAATATATCCTCGCCGTCGCAGATTGCGTCAACTTCAAGCTCTGTACCCATAAGGTACTTATCAATGAGGACGGGATTTTCAATATTTGTGTCGAGTATAATTGACATATACTCTTTAATGTCATTTTCGCTGAAAGCTATAATCATATTCTGTCCGCCGAGAACGTATGACGGGCGCATAAGTACGGGATAGCCGACTTTTTCTGCGGCGGCGAGCGCCTCCTCGGTCGTCATTACGGTTGAGCCTTTCGGGCGGAGTATGCCGTGGCGTTCCAAAAGCTCGTCAAAAAGTTCTCTGTCCTCTGCGGCGTCTATGCTTTCGGCAGATGTACCGAGTATTTTAACTCCGTGAGAGGCAAGATACGATGTCAGCTTTATGGCAGTCTGACCGCCGAATGCAACAACAACACCGCAGGGCTTTTCCACCTTAACGATATTCATTGCGTCCTCATTGGTGAGGGGTTCAAAGTACAGTCTGTCTGCCGTATCAAAGTCTGTGGAAACGGTTTCGGGGTTATTGTTTACTATAACAACATCGTAGCCGGCTCTTTTGAGTGACCACACGCAGTGTACGGAGGCGTAGTCAAACTCAACGCCCTGTCCTATGCGAATGGGACCGGAGCCGAAAACGATGACGGTTTTACGCTTTTGGTCTTTGGTGCTTAAAAATTCCTCAGCCTCGTTTTCGCTCTCATACGATGAATAAAAATACGGTGTTGTCGCACGAAATTCCGCCGCACAGGTATCTACCATCTTAAACGATGCGTCTATGTGGTTTGTCACCTTTTTGCCGCTTATGCGTTCTATGGCGGTGTCGGGGTAGCCGAGTTTTTTTGCACTGAGATATACTTCGTCCGTGAGGTCGGTGTCTGCAAGCGTTTTTTCAAAATCTGCAAGGATTTTGAGCTTGGCGAGGAACCATTCGTCTATTTTGGTTATATCGTGAATAACATCTATTCCGACGCCACGCTTTATTGCCTCAAAAACCACAAACAGTCTTTGGTCGTCGCAGGAGTGCAGACGGGATTTGACTTCGTCATCGGAGAGTTTGGTAATTTTGGGGTTGTTAAGACTGTCGAGTTTAAGCTCTGCGCCACGCACCGCCTTCATAAGCGCTTCCTCAAACGTTGCGCCGATGCTCATTACTTCGCCCGTCGCTTTCATTTGAGTGCCGAGCTTTTTGCTTGCGTACACAAATTTATCAAACGGCCATTTGGGGAGCTTTACAACAACGTAATCAAGTGCAGGCTCAAATGCGGCATAGGTCACGCCGGTTACGTCGTTTTTAATCTCGTCAAGGTTGTAGCCGATTGCAATTTTTGTTGCAACCTTTGCTATGGGGTAACCCGTTGCCTTGGAGGCAAGGGCGGACGAGCGTGAAACTCTGGGGTTGACCTCGATTACCGCATATTCAAAACTTTCGGGATTTAGTGCAAACTGGCAGTTACAGCCGCCTTCAACTTTGAGTGTGCTTATTATGTCCAGTGCGGCACTGCGGAGCATCTGATATTCTTTGTCGGCAAGGGTAACAGCCGGCGCTATGACAATGGAGTCACCGGTGTGAACGCCGACGGGGTCAAAATTCTCCATACTGCACACGGTAATTACGTTGCCGGCACGGTCACGGATTACTTCAAATTCTATTTCTTTCCAGCCGGCAATGCACTTTTCCACCAAAATCTGATTTATAGGGGAGCAATATATTCCGTTTGCGGCGGTTTCCCGTAGTTCTGTCTCATCGTTGACTATTCCGCCGCCCGTACCGCCGAGGGTAAATGCCGGGCGAATGATGAGGGGATAGCCGGTTTTATCCGCAAAGTCGACTGCGTCCTCAACCGTTGTGACAACGGTTGAGGGAATAACGGGCTGACCTATTGAATTCATAGTGTCTTTAAACTGCTGTCTGTCCTCTGCTTTGTCTATGGTTTCGGGGTTTGCGCCGAGGAGCGTTACGCCGTGCTTTTCGAGAAAGCCTTCCTTTGCAAGCTGCATCGAGAGGGTAAGACCTGTCTGACCGCCGAGGGTGGAGAGCAGGCTGTCCGGCTTTTCCTTTTCTATAATTCTCTTGATTGTCGTCACGTTGAGCGGCTCTATGTATATTTCGTCCGCCATAGAGTTATCAGTCATAATAGTTGCCGGGTTTGAGTTGACCAGAACAACATTAAGACCTGCCTCTTTAAGTGCACGGCAAGCCTGTGTACCGGCGTAGTCAAACTCAGCCGCCTGACCTATAACAATCGGACCGGAGCCTATTACCATAACTTTTTTGATATTTTTATTCAGCGGCATTGACTTTACCTCCTTCGATGATTTGCATAAATCTGTCAAACAAAAATGCCGTGTCGTGCGGTCCTCCGCAAGCCTCCGGGTGGAACTGAACCGAGAAGGCAGGCATATTTGTATAATCTATTCCTTCGCAGGTTTTGTCATTGACATTTAAAAACCTCACTTCGGCGTTATCGGGGAGGGAGCTGTTTACAACGGCGTAGCCGTGGTTCTGGCTGGATATATAAATCCTGCCGCTTTGCATATCCTTAACCGGTTGGTTTGCGCCACGGTGACCGTACTTCATCTTTTCGGTCTTCGCTCCGTTTGCAAGCGCCAAAAGCTGGTGGCCGAGGCAAATGCCGAATGTCGGTATCTTTTTATCGCAGAGTTTTTTTAGCTCGCCGATGACGCCTGTATTGTCGCTTGGGTCGCCGGGTCCGTTTGAAAGCATAATTCCGTCGGGGTGCAGTGCCGCAATTTCCTCTGCGGTTGCGTTGTACGGCACGACGTCCACGTCACAGCCACGCTTTACAAGTTCACGCCTGATGTTCGCCTTTGCGCCGAAGTCCCAGAGGACGACTTTATGCACCGGCTTGTCCGCTTTGAAATGTTTAACTTCTGCGGTGCTCACCGTTTCCACGCTATCGGTGACACGGTAATCGGCAAGCTCCTTGACAATACCGTTTATGTCAGATACGTCGGAGGTGATTTTCCCGTTCATTGTGCCTTTTTCACGGAGAATTTTTGTAAGCTCTCTGGTATCTATTCCGCAAAGACCCGCAATGCCGTTTTCGGCAAGGTAATCTCCGAGTTTGCCCTCGCATCTGAAATTAGACGGCGTTTCGCAAATGTCCTTTACGATATACGCTTTAAGATACGGTTTTTCGTTTTCAAAATCTTTGCTTATAACTCCGTAATTGCCGATTAACGGGAATGTCTGCACGACAATCTGACCGCAGTAGCTGGGGTCGGTGATGGTTTCGTTGTAACCGGTCATTGCGGTTGTAAAAACAATTTCGCCCACCGCATCGCTTTGTGCGCCGAAACCCGTGCCTTTAAAGACCTTTCCGTTTTCAAGTACAAGATATTTTGTATTATTCATTTTCCGCCCTCCCAAACGTTCCGATATTCAACTATATATTGTATATTAAAAACACCGTATTTGTCAACAACTATTACCAACAATATTAAAATTTTAACAGATACATATTTTGTAAAAACACACAATGATTATGTATAATTATACAGCGCAAATAATTTGTCCCATAATTTTACATAATTCTTGACTTTAACGGCAATTTTAGTATATAATGTAAGATATGTTAAAAAAGCGGGGTGACGGCAGAAGTGAAAAAATTATTAAAACTTGTTTTCAGTAAAAAGTTACTGGGACTGCTCATACTTGCCGCACAGCTGGCAATAGTTGCGGCAACTGCCGATATGCTTTATACCGGGCGCATATTTATACTCGGAGGAACAACCGTTTTGTCGATTGTTGTAATACTGTTTGAAATAAACCGTGACGTATCGCCGAGTTTTAAAATTATATGGATTGCAATAATTGCCGTTGTGCCGTTTTTCGGTGCGCTTTTGTATTTGTATGTGCATTTTGACGTGCTGAGTTTCGGAATTAAAAAGCGTGCGCACATTTTCAATGAGGTTACAAGACAGCGCATATCGGCAAACAGTGGAGCGCTCGGCAAGCTTTGCGAAAGCGAACCGCAGGAGGCGGACATATTTAACTATCTTTTTAAAAACGCAAATGCGCCGTGCTATTCAAATAGCGGTGCGGAGTACTTTGAAATAGGGGAAAAAATGTATAAAAGGCTTTTAAACGACGTAAAAAGTGCAAAAAAATACATATTCCTCGAATACTTCATAGTCAACGAGAATGACCGTATGTGGCAGGAACTGCATGCGGTTTTAAAGGACAAGGCAAAAGAGGGAGTAGATGTGAGAATTATCTATGACGGTATGGGCTCTCTTACCTGCACGTCGTCGGATTTTGCCGACGACATCAGAAAGAACAAAATCAAATGTCGTATTTTTTCGCCGGTAAAGCCGTTTTTGTCCACATATCACAACAACAGGGACCACAGAAAAATTGCCGTGATAGACGGTGAATGTGCATACACCGGCGGTATTAACCTTGCCGACGAATATATAAACCGCAAGTGCCGCTTCGGTCATTGGAAGGACAGCGCCGTACGCATCAGCGGAGATGCCGTGGAAGGCTTTGTGCATATGTTTTTGCAAATGTGGGTATTTTTAGACAGGAACGAGGAAAAATTTGAAAAATATTTTTCCAAAGGACAGACCGGCGGAATTTCGGGAGGCTGTATAGCGCCGTTTGAGGACAATCCGCTCGACAACGAATACGTGACCGAAAATGTATTTTTGCATATGATTAACAACGCCAAAAACTATATTTACATTTCCACGCCGTATTTAATTCTTGACGACGAGCTTACAAATGCTTTGCGCTTTGCCGCAAAGAGGGGAGTGGACGTGCGCATTACTATGCCGCACATACCGGACAAGTGGTACGCCTTTGCGCTCGCCAGGACGTATTATCCGGAGCTTCTTATTTCGGGGGTTAAAATTTATGAGTACACGCCCGGATTTTCGCACGCAAAAAGCACCGTATCCGACGGAAAGCGTGCGTATATCGGCTCGGCAAACTACGATTTCAGAAGTCTGTACCTCCACTATGAGTGCGGAGCGTACATCTATAAAAGTCCGGTTATTGATGAGATGTACTCGGACTATATGAACACACTTGCAAAGTGCAGAGAATTTAAACTGTCGGACTACAAAACACTGAGCATTTTTTATAGATTAATCGGGAGAATATTCAGATTATTTGCACCGCTTATGTAAAATTTCTTTTAACTATTGAAATTATACGCAGGCTGTGCTATTATGAAAGACGCAGAATATTACAACATAGGCAGGAGAAAACAATGGAACAGATTACACAAACAGTTGTTATGCAGGTATCAATTATGCTTACGCTTATCATACTCGGATACATTTTGTCTAAGTGCCGGTTGATAACGAAAAGTGGTGCGTCCGATATGTCGGATATTTTGCTTACCGTTGTTACGCCCTGCGTGCTGATAAACGCATATCAGACGGATTTGGATATGACCTCGCTGCGCCGTTTGGGCATTGCCTTTTTGGCAAGCATTGTGATACACGTCATTATGATTGGCGTATCAAAGCTGTATTTTATCCCTGTAAAGGACAAGAACACAAAGAAAATAAATATGGCGGGGAGTATGTATTCCAACTGCGGATTTATGGCAATACCCATTTTGGGAGCGGCTCTGGGACAGGACGGAATTTTCTACGGTTCGGCATACCTTGCAGTATTTAACTTTTTTGCGTGGACTCACGGACTCAGTATGTACTCGGAAGGCTCGGAGAGTTTCAGCATAAAAAAACTGCTGTTTAACCCCGGAGTTCTCGGTACGGCAATAGCTATGATTTTGTACTTTCTGCAAATCCGCCTGCCCGTGATGCTCGGTAGAGTGGTAGAGTACGTTGCCGACCTCAACACACCGCTTGCGATGCTTTTAATCGGCAGTTTTCTTGCAAGGGGCAAGATTGTATCTGTATTTAAGAATTTGCAGATTTATGCCGTGTCGCTTTTAAGACTGATTATATTCCCTCTTATTACGATAATGATATTTAAGATAATCGGAGCTGACAAAACGCTTGCCGCTTCGGTTCTCATAAGCTCGGCGTGTCCGGCGGCAACACTCGTTGCTCTGTTTGCCGAAAAGTACGGAATGAACTCGGCGTATGCCTCGCAGATTTCCTCCGCAACAACGCTGTATTCGATTGTGACAATACCGATAATGGTTCATCTGGCAACGCTCATACTGTAAGGAGGTCGCAAAATGCCTATTAAAATACCTTCAAATCTGCCTGCCAACAATATTTTGGTGGGGGAAAACATATTTTGCATTACCGAAAAAAGGGCGCTCAAACAGGATATACGTCCGCTTAAAATCGCACTGCTCAACATTATGCCTACCAAGATAGTCACCGAAACCCAGCTTATACGCCTTCTCGGAAACACACCGCTCCAAGTGGAGCTTGAATTGCTGAGGACGGCGAGCTACACGGGCAAAAATACGAGTATTGATCATATGAACAGCTTTTATAAAAACTTTGACCAGATTAAGGAAAACAAGTACGACGGCATGATAATAACCGGCGCACCGGTCGAGCTTTTGGACTTTGCCGACGTTGACTATTGGGAAGAGCTAAAAAAGATAATGGAGTGGACAAAAACAAACGTCACAAGTACCCTGCACATATGCTGGGCGGCAATGGCGGGACTTTACTACCACTACGGGATTGAAAAGTATTCGCTCGAAAAAAAGCTGTCCGGAGTATACAGCCATCGGGTCAACAGACGGAAAACAATGCTTGTGCGTGGGTTTGACGACGTGTTTTACGCTCCCCATTCAAGGTATTCTGCTGTCAGTGCCGACAATATAAAGAAAGTTAAGGAGCTTGAAATCATTGCTTCATCAAAGACAGCGGGACCGTATATCGTGGTCAGCCGTGACAAAAAACAGATTTTTATAACCGGACACAGCGAATACGACCGTGACACTTTAAAGCTCGAATACGAGCGTGACATAGCGGCAGGAAAAGAAATTGATGTGCCTTATAATTATTTTGAGGACGATGACCCGACCAAAAATCCGGTTGCAACCTGGCGTGCACACGCCAATTTGCTGTTTTATAACTGGCTTAATTACTATGTATATCAGGCAACGCCTTATGATATTAATACAATAAAGTAAAAGGAGAAATTTTATGCCAATCACATTTGATAACGAAAAGAATATATTTAACCTTTCAACCCCGAACACAAGCTATATTTTCGGAATTGTAGAAAACCGCTTGCTTGCGCATATTTACTACGGCAAACGTATTGATAACACTGCCGGTATGTCCGCAGAGCTTAGCAGAGGCGCATTTTCGTCTGTAAACTACGGATTTGAGCAAGCATTTTCAACCGATGTTATTCTCGGCGAATATCCTACATACGGCAATACCGATTTGCGCACACCGGCATTTCACGCAGTGTACGAAAACGGCAGCAGAATAACGAATTTTGAATATGTGTCGCATACTATTGAGGACGGCAAGCCTAAGTTGCAGGGCCTGCCGGCTACGTATACGGAAAGTGGCGACGAGGCGCAGACGCTTACAATAGAACTTGCCGATAAACTTACGGGAGTTAAAGCGTATTTGAGTTACACGGTTTTCAGTGAGTTTGATGCGATTGCAAAGAGCGTTAAAATTTCAAACTGCGGAACGCAAACCGTAAAACTTCTCAGTGCAATGAGCAGCGGATTTGACATCAGCGGTTGTGACTATGATGTTATCCATCTGCCGGGAAAGTGGGCGAGAGAGCGCCAGATTGAGCGGACACCTCTTACGCACGGCAGTGTTTGTGTAGACAGCAAACGTTGTTCGAGCAGTCATATGCACAATCCTTTTATAGCCGTTGTGTCTAAGAATACTACCGAGGATTTTGGCGATGCATACGGATTTAACCTTGTTTACAGCGGCAATTTTATCGCCAAAGCCGAAGTTGACCACTATAACAATACACGAGTACTTCTCGGAATTAACCCGTTTGATTTTGGCTGGACTCTAAAACCGACAGAGGAATTCCGGACGCCTGAGGTTGTAATGGTTTACTCTGCAAACGGATTGGGTGATATGTCCAGAACGTATCACAAATTATACAGAACAAGGCTTTGCCGTGGCAAATACCGTGACATCAAACGCCCTGTCCTCATAAACAACTGGGAGGCAACATACTTTGATTTTAACGAGGAGAAAATTCTGAAAATTGCCGAAAACGCAAAGAAACTCGGCATTGAGCTTATGGTTCTCGATGACGGCTGGTTCGGCAACAGAAACGAGGAAACCTGCTCTCTCGGCGATTGGTACGCAAATAAGGAAAAACTGCCGTCCGGAATATCCGGTCTTGCTCAGAAAATAAATGACCTCGGTATGAAATTCGGACTTTGGTTTGAACCCGAAATGGTGTCGCCGGACAGCGACCTGTACCGTGAGCACCCCGACTGGTGCATACACGCAAACGACCGTGCGAGAAACGAGGGCAGACACCAGCTCGTTTTGGACTTATCACGCACCGATGTCTGCGACTATGTTAAGGGATTTTTGTTCAAAATGCTCTCCGAGGCAAATATATCTTATGTAAAATGGGATATGAACAGAAATATAACCGATTTGGGCTCGGATATGTTAAGCTCCGAACGCCAGTCGGAACAGGCACACAGGTATATTCTGGGACTTTATGATATAATGGAAACGGTAACGGCTCAGTTCCCCGATGTTCTCTTTGAAGGTTGCAGCGGAGGCGGCGGACGCTTTGATGCCGGTATGCTTTATTATATGCCGCAGATATGGACGAGCGACTGCTCCGATGCCATTGAACGCCTCAGAATACAGGAGGGCACAAGTCTTGTATATCCGTTCAGCGCAATGGGCTGCCACGTCAGTGCCGTTCCCAATCATCAGTGCAACCGCATAACACCGTATATGACACGTTTTAATGCGGCAATGCCCGGTCAGTTTGGCTATGAGCTTGACCTTGGAATTTTGTCCGACGAGGAAAAGGAAATGACAAAGTTGCAGGTTAAAGAATATACCGAAAACGCAGATTTTCTCCACAATGCAGACTTTTACAGACTTATATCGGCATACGACAGTACGCTTGCGGCTTGGGAGTTTGTGTCGGAGGATAAGGACAAGGCTATGCTTTTTGCATATATGACGCTTGTCAAGGCAAACGATGTGCCCGTGTATGTAAAACTTAAAAACCTCAACGGCAGTGCGCTTTACAAGTGCAGTGACGGCAATGTTTACAGCGGCGATGTCCTTATGAACGTCGGCTACAAGGTGTTCATAAAGACAGATTTTGAGAGCGAGAGAGTCACATTTACGCAGATTTAGTGCCCGAACCCCGGTTTTTGAAACCGGGGTTGCGGTGTGTATGTAAATTTTTTGTGTATAATGTCAAATTATTTTAAATTACTTTACATTTCACAGTAAAAGTGTTAAAATATGCGTATGTCAAATGAAAGTGACTTGATTTTAATTGTATATATTTTTGAAGGGAATGATTGAATTGGCAAACAATGCAGGATTTAATCTGGCAAAAGGTTCAATAATTATCGAAACAGACGTTATTGCAAAGATAGCCGGCTACATCGCCACAGGTTGTTACGGCGTTGTCGGTATGGCGTACCGTTCAAGGTCTGACGAATTTGCAAGCCTTTTAAAGCGTGAAAGCCTTACAAAGGGCATCAAAGTTACGGTTGCGGACAAAAAAGTTTCGCTGGATATACACGTGATAGTTGAGTACGGCGTTAACATAAACGCTGTGTGCAACAGTATCATAAGCAACGTAAAATACCAGGTTAACAAAATGACCGGTCTTGACGTTGAGAGAGTGAATGTCTTTGTAGAAGGTTTTAGAGTCGAAGGCTCTGAAAGTCGTGAATAAGGGGTGACATCAGTGATACGAGAAATCAGTTGCGAAACAGTTAAAAATATGGTCATTTCCGCAGCGGCAAATCTTTCAAACCACCGTCACGAGGTTGACAATATGAATGTTTTCCCCGTTCCGGACGGCGACACGGGCACTAATATGTCTATGACAATGGACGCTTGCGAAAAGGCGGTTACGGAACACGAATTTACCGACGTGTCATCACTTATGAAAGCTGTTGCAGATGCCGCATTGAGGGGCGCAAGAGGAAATTCGGGCGTTATATTGTCACAGCTTCTGCGTGGAGTGCAAAGAGCTTTGGCTGGCTGCGGAGCAGTGGACTGCGCACACATTTGCGCCGCTGTAAACACTGCCGCAAAGTCGGCATACAAAGCGGTTATGAAACCGACAGAGGGAACAATCCTCACCGTGGCTCGTGAAATGGCAGAGTGTGCAAAAGAATACGAAAGTGATTTTGACGATGTTGCGGACTATATATCGGTAATTCACAAGGCGGCAAATACCGCACTTGCAAAAACGCCGGATATGCTTCCGCAGTTGAAACAGGCGGGCGTTGTCGACTCCGGCGGACAGGGACTTGTGTATATTGTCGAAGGGGCACTTTATTACCTTAAAACAAACACCGTGACAGAACGTGCCGAAAAAGTCGAAAAAACCCAGGCGCCGGCGGCGTCTGTGGACATAGAAAATCTTAAATATCAGTATTGCACCGAGTGCATAATAGAGAAAAACGACCCCAAGAAGGACGCATTTGATTTAAAGCTCAAATTGGAGCCCAAGGGCGACTGTATGGTTGTTGTGGACGATGACGAAGTGGTTAAAATTCATATTCACACAAACAATCCCGATTTTGTTCTTGCACAGGCACTCAAAGTCGGCGAATTATACAGCGTTAAAATAGAAAATATGAAGTTGCAGCACAACAATCTGATAGACGTACAGCCGCAGCCGGAAAAGTCATCAAAAGTGGTGGAATTTGAGCAGAAACCGCCCAAAAAATACGGTTTTGTAAGTGTTGCGGTCGGTGACGGCATAGAGGAAACATTTAAAAAACTCGGTGTTGACTGCATCATCAAAGGCGGTCAGACAATGAACCCGAGCACCGATGACATACTGAGTGCCGTTGAGTCGGTAAATGCCGAGAATGTGTATATTTTCCCCAACAACAAGAACATAATAATGGCGTCACAGCAGGCAAAGGAACTCTCCAAAAAGAATGTGTACGTTGTCGAAACAAAGAGCATTACTCAGGCGATGAGCGCAATTCTTGCATTTGACGAGGACGAGAACCCCGACGATAACTTTGAGGCAATGACAGATGTTCTGGCAGATGTTAAAAGCGCACAGGTAACATATGCCGTAAGGGACACCGTTGTTGACGACAACGAGATAAAACCCGGCGATATACTCGGAATACTTGACGGAAAGATTACGTGTGTAGACGATGATGTCGAAAACTTGGTAATGAGCCTTCTTGACAAAATGGCAGATGATGACAGCTCGGTAATTACCCTGTTTTACGGTGACGGGATTGATAAGGAAACGGCAGACGCACTTGCACGCAGGATAGAGGATAAGTTCGATGAGTGCGATGTGTATATGCACTTCGGCGGTCAGCCCGTTTACTACTACCTTATTTCAGTTGAATAAGAGAAGGTGAGGTATGGATTTTAAGACATATGTTTCAACAATAAATTCAGACCTTAGGATTTTAAAAGGAGTTGGCGAAAAAAAGTCAGCTCTTTTTGCCAAACTCGGAATATTTACCCTGTGGGACTTATTGCACAATTTCCCGAGGGAATATGAGGACAGAACAAAATTTTATAAAATTTCGGACGCACCGACAGATGCTCCGTGCTGCGTCGAGGCGGTAATTTCCCGCAATGTGCTCGAACGGAAAATAAAGAAAAACATATCGGTGTACATTCTCCGTGTGTCGGACGGCAGCGGCAATATGACTGTCAAGTGGTTCTCGTCGCCGTTTAACAAAAATAAACTTAAAACAGGTGAGCGCTATGTCTTTTTCGGAAACATCAAGGACGAAAACGGCAGGCGTGAAATGGAGCTGAAAATTGCGGAAAAGGTTGACTCGCTGTCGGAAACCGGTTGCATTGTGCCCGTCTATTCGCTGACCGCAGGTTTAACCCAAAAGGATTTCAGAAAGTCTGTATCCGCCGCTCTGGATACCGTCGGGGAAATTGCGGAAACAATGCCCCCTACGGTTATAAATCGCCATTTGCTGATGAACAAAAATGAAGCTTTGAGAGCAATGCACTCACCAAAGAATTTTGACGTCATAAAAGAGGCTCACAGACGGCTTGCGTTTGAGGAACTGTTTGTACTTTCGCTTGCGCTGATGCGTATGAGAAGCCTTAGCGAGATAAAAACCGATGTCAGTGTGAAAAACGTCAAATGCGTGCTTGACTTTGCAGCTTCTCTGCCGTATGAACTGACCGATGACCAAAAGGGTGCGGTAAACAGTATATGCGCCGACTTTTTAACCGGCAGACCGATGAACAGGCTTGTTCAGGGCGACGTTGGCAGCGGAAAAACTGTTGTGGCGGCCTGTACGGCATATGCAATGGCAAAAAACGGCTACCAAAGCGCTCTTATGGCACCGACGGAAATTTTGGCGGCACAGCACTTCGAGGCTTTTAAAAAGTTTTATGAAAATCATAACATATCGGTGTGCTTGCTTACAAAGTCAACCAAAAACAAAAAGGAAGTATTAAAAGATATATCGGAAGGGCACTATGATGTTGTAATAGGCACGCACAGCCTTATTCAGGACAGGGTTGTTTTTTCAAATCTCGGCTTGTGCATAACGGACGAACAGCACCGCTTTGGCGTTGTGCAGCGCTCCAAACTGTCACACGGCAAAAAATATCCGCACGTTCTTGTTATGAGTGCGACGCCTATTCCGAGAACGCTTTCGCTTATGCTTTACGGTGACCTCGATGTTTCCGTAATTTCCACGCTCCCGTCGGGCAGAAAACCGGTAGAAACATACTGCGTCGGTTTCAGCCTGCACGAGCGTATTTACAGTTTTATGAAAAAGCAGATTGCACTCGGAAGGCAGTGCTTTGTTGTGTGTCCTCTTGTGGAACAGTCGGAAAAATCGGACTTGAAATCCGGCATCGCCGTGTACGAAACACTTTGCGGTGTGTTCGGGAGCGAACGTGTGAGCCTGGTTCACGGCAAAATGTCCGCCGATGAAAAGGACGCCGTTATGAATGACTTTAAGAACAAAAAGGCAGATGTTCTGGTGTCTACAACCGTAATCGAGGTTGGCATTGACATACCGAACGCAAGCGTAATCGTAATAGAAAATGCCGAGCGTTTCGGTCTGTCGCAGCTGCATCAGCTTCGTGGACGTGTAGGCAGAGGGAGCGAAAAATCGTACTGCATACTGGTTTCCGAGCAAAACACCGCCGAGAGCAAAGAGCGAATGAAAATTATGTGCGCCACGTCAAACGGATTTGAAATTGCGCAAAAGGATTTGGAGATGCGTGGTTGCGGCGAATTTTTCGGCACACGCCAGCACGGACTGCCGGAACTTAAAGTTGCCAATCTTTTTACCGATATTGACATAGCCAAAGAGGCGCAAAGCGCCGCTGCGGACGTGCTTAAATTCAACCCGGAGCTGTGTGGCATCGAGTACTCGTTCATAAAGGCACGCATAGAAAAAGTATTTTCAAAATACGGGAAAATTGAGATATTTAATTGAGCAATTCCCGATTCGGCAAAATTATATTACATAAATATAACAATTAAAAAAAGTTCTTTATTTATTGCCGATTTTGTGTTAAAATTATTAAAACGACTATGGGGTGAACTAATGTTTGACAAATTATCTTTTATAGAGGAACGTTTCAGCGAGCTTGAAGCTAAAATAAGCGACCCGGAGGTTATTGCCGACCAGGAACTTTGGCGCAAGCTGTGCAAGGAACACAGCGATATAACACCTATTGTAAACAAATACAGAGAATACAAAGCCTTGAACGACAATATCGAAGAGGCAAAAGAAATGCTGTCTGCCGGCGAACTTGACAAAGACGAAAAGAGTATGATAGAGGCGGAAATCGCCGAAAGCCGTGAGGGCATAGAAAGGGTAAGCGAGGAGCTTAAAATACTTCTTTTGCCCAAAGACCCGAACGACGAGAAGAACGTTATTGTCGAGATAAGAGGCGGAGCCGGCGGCGACGAGGCGGCGCTCTTTGCGGCAGACCTTCTCAGAATGTACTCTATGTATGCCGAGGCAAAGCACTGGAAAGTTGAGATTTTGAGTGCCAATGCCACCGACATCGGCGGATACAAAGAAGTTTCCTTTGCCATAAACGGCAGCGGAGCATACAGCAGGCTTAAATTTGAAAGCGGCGTTCACCGTGTGCAGAGAATACCGTCCACGGAGTCCGGTGGAAGAATACACACATCTACCGTAACGGTTGCGGTACTGCCGGAGGTTGAGGACGTCGAGGTCGAAATTAACCAAAACGACCTGCGCATAGATGTTTTCCGTGCCGGAGGTCCCGGCGGCCAGTGCGTTAATACAACGGACTCCGCAGTGCGAATAACGCATATTCCGACCGGGGTTGTGGTTTCGTGTCAGGACGAAAAGTCGCAGCATAAGAACAAGGACAAGGCTATGAAAATACTCCGTTCGAGGGTATATGACATATTCATTCAGCAGCAGAACGACGCCATAAGCGCCGAGAGAAAGAGCCAAGTCGGCACGGGCGACAGGAGTGAGCGCATACGCACATACAACTATCCGCAGGGACGTGTTACCGACCACAGAATAGGTCTTACACTGCACAGGCTCGATGCCGTTCTCAACGGCGACCTTGACGAGATAATCGACGCACTTATTACCTCCGACCAGAGCGAAAAATTAAAGGCAAGTGATGTAAAATGACAAAAATTGTAAAGAGCGATGACCTTTCCGATGCGGCGGAGTGCTTAAAAAACGGCGGTACTGTTGTTTTTCCGACGGAAACGGTGTACGGCCTCGGCGGAGATGCCTTTAATGACAGTGCAATAGATAAAATATACAAGGCTAAGGGACGTCCGAGCGACAATCCGCTTATAGTCCACATAGCAGACAAGGACAGGCTTACCTATTTGGTATCAGAGGTTTCGGACGATGCCAAAAAGCTTATTGACAGGTTTTGGCCGGGTCCGCTCACCATAATTTTTCCAAAAGCCGACAGAGTGCATTTGAGGGTAACGGGCGGTCTTAACACGGTTGCAGTTCGCTTTCCGTCAAATCCGACAGCGCAGGAACTGATTAAAAAAAGCGGGGTATTTGTTGCCGCACCTTCCGCAAATCTTTCCGGAAGTCCGAGCCCGACGGTTTGTCGCCACGTTATTAATGACCTAAACGGCAGGGTGGATTACATAATCGACGGCGAAAGCAGCAAAATCGGTTTGGAGTCTACCGTTATAGATATGACGGGAACTGTGCCGTCAATTCTCCGACCCGGCGGAGTTACGCTTGAAGATATTCGTACAGTTTTGCCGTATGCCGTTATGGACAAAGGTCTTGTGTCCGCAAACGAGCGTCCCAAATGCCCCGGTATGAAGTACAAGCATTATTCACCGAAGGCAGACGTTGAAGTCGTTATGGGGGATAAGAAAAACGTCAGAGAATATATCACAAAACAGCTTGAAACCGAAAAGAATGCCGGTGTGATGACGTACAAAGGCGGCGACTACGAAAATGCCGTGTGTATTCTCTCTGCCGGTGACGATATGAGCGAATATGCGGCAAAACTCTTTTACAATCTGCGTGTCTTTGACGAGTACGGCGTCGGCAAGATTTTTGCCGAATTTGCGTCGGAGGACGGAATAGGATATGCCGTCAGAAACAGGCTTTACAAAGCCGCAGGAAACAATATAACGGAGGTATAACACTATGCGTATATTATTCGTTTGCACGGGCAACACGTGCAGAAGTCCAATGGCAGAGGCGATATTTAACCATATTGCCGAAAGTAAAAATTACGATGACATTGCTTTTTCGAGAGGAACAAATGTTTTCTTTGAGGAACCGGCAAATCCGAAAGCTGTAAATGCGCTTGAAAAAATGGGAATAGATAATTTTTCCCATATGTCATCGCAAATCAGCATAGACGATGCGGACGGCGCAGACCTTATACTCGCTATGACATCTTCACATAAAATGGCACTTAAAAGTGCGTTTCCGAAATGTTCATCAAAAATCTTTACGCTTAACGAAAAAGCATACGGTGTTGACAGCCCCATAAGCGACCCTTACGGTCAGGGGCAGGACGTATACGACCGCTGCGCAGCTGAAATAACGGAGGCGATTGAAAATCTTTTCGGAAAAATCAGAAATAACGTACAAAACGGTTGATACGTCATATTTAAGTGAGATAGCGGCGCTTGACGCCGAGTGCTTCGGCAAAGAGGCGTGGATGCCAAAATCAATAGAGAATGATATGCTGAGTGCCTCATCTGTTTGGATAGCGGCGTTTTGCGGCGGCAAAGTCGTCGGGTATATAAACGGCGTAAGCGTTTGCGACGAGGCGGAGCTTAACCGTATCGGAGTCTGCAAATCGCACCGCAGATGCGGTATAGGCGGACAGCTTGTAGATGAGCTTGTGTCCGCATTGTCTGAAAAAATGTGCAAGACAATCTTTCTTGAAGTGCGTGAAAGCAACAAAAGCGCATCGGCACTGTATGAAAAATGCGACTTTAAAAAATATGCAGTAAGAAAGAATTATTATAAAAATCCCACGGAAAATGCAGTTTTAATGCTCCGTGAAATACAATAAACGGCGGTGATATTTTGCTAATACTCGGAATTGAGTCCTCTTGTGACGAAACCTCCGCATCGGTTGTGGAGGACGGGCGAAAGGTTCTTTCAAACGTTATAGCATCACAGATTGACATACACAAATTATACGGCGGCGTTGTCCCGGAAATAGCGTCACGGAAGCACCTTGAAGTTGTAAACCGTGTTATTGCCGAGGCAGCGGAAAGCGCCGGCATAACGTTTGCATACCTTGATGCGGTCGGCGTTACATATGCACCCGGATTGGTTGGGGCACTGCTCGTCGGCGTATCGGCGGCAAAGGCGCTGGCGTATGCACTGAAAATACCGCTTATACCGGTTCATCACATCAGGGCGCACATATGTGCAAACTTTATTGAACACCCTGAGCTTAAACCTCCGTTTATCTGTCTGGTTACATCGGGCGGACACAGTCACATAATACTTGTAAAGGACTATACGGAATTTGAAGTTTTGGGTCAGACACGTGATGATGCCGCAGGAGAAGCGTTCGACAAGGTTGCCAGGGTACTCGGACTCGGTTATCCCGGCGGTCCTAAGATAGATAAGCTTGCAAAACAGGGTGATGAATATGCTGTAAACTTTAAAAAAGTGACATTCGGTGCCGACAATTTTGATTTCAGTTTCAGCGGCATTAAGACCGGCGTAATTAATTACATTCACAATGCACAGCAAAAGGGAGAGGACATCTCGAAGGCGGACATTGCCGCAAGTTTTCAGCGGAGCGTGGTTGAGGTTCTTACGGACAATCTGCTTGCTGCTGCCGATAAATACGGCATAGACACACTTGCACTGGCAGGCGGTGTTGCGTCAAACTCACGCCTGAGATTTGAAGTTGAAAGCAGAAAAGGCAGGCGGAAACTTTTCTACCCGTCGCCGATACTATGCACCGACAACGGAGCTATGACAGCTTGCAGCGCATATTTTGAAAGCAAGAGCGGGCACTTTGCCGATTTGTCTTTAAACGCAATACCATTTTTAAATATTGTTTCCAATGCTAAGGAGGTACAAAAATGAAAAAGTTCAGAGTTTTATCAATCGTAACAGCCTTGGGTTTGACCCTGTCGGTTACCGTCGGCGCTTTTGCGGCGTCATTCGGCGATGTTTCGCCGACAAAGTATAACTGGGCGACGGAGGCTATCAGCACAATGGCGTCCAAGGGCATCATTAAGGGCTATGAGGACAACACTTTCCGCCCCGAAAGAACGGTTACAAAATTGGAGGCGCTCGTGCTTACGGCACGTGCTTTGGGCGTATCGGACCCCGAAAATGAGCCGCTCCTCGATACCGCAATCGAAACATACGGTGACCAAATCGCCGGCTACAAGCTCAGCTACGGCGATGATGAAATTGCATATCTCTTGATTAAAAACATTATATCGGCGTCGGAACTTTCCGACTACCTTGATGCAAGCAATGCATCAGCCGGTATGAAGCGCTACGAAGTTGCCGTTTTGCTTACAAAAGCTCTTGACGCAGAGAGCGAAGTTAAGAAAAATGTTATGACAACGCTTGAATACAACGATGCCGATACAATTCCGGCATATGCAAAAAAATACGTTGAGTACGTAACCAATGCCGGACTTATGAACGGTATGGATAACAATAACTTTTCGCCGAATACCGATGTGACAAGAGCACAGGCGGCGGTTCTCCTCTATAAGCTGATGGGTCTTACCGACTACACGTTTAAGAGCGGAGTTGTAGCGGACATCGACACCGCAACAAGAGTTATAAAAATCAAAGACGACAGCAAGACGGAGCAGTATTCGCTTTTAAGCTCGGTTCTCCTCAGATTTGAGGGAAATGCAATAACCATAAACGACATCGCCGCAGGATATGATGCAATAGTTACCTTAAAGGGCGGTTCTGTTTATGCCATCGACTTTATGACTCCTTTGCTTGATGCGCAGGTTTA
This sequence comes from uncultured Clostridia bacterium, assembly GCA_934500705.1. Lineage (GTDB taxonomy): Bacteria > Bacillota > Clostridia > UMGS1810 > UMGS1810 > CAKSIN01. Next base: position 64,879 of record CAKSTI010000001.1, read on the forward strand.
CGGCTCTCTCGCCGGAACAAACTCACGTGGCGGCGAAACGAGCATTACGATTAATGAAATAGGGGAGAACGACGCAAGCCCCTCAACCGAAAAGACATCATACACACTCTCGGATAATTGTGTTATAACTTATAACAATTCGGCAGCCGCTCTTAATGAGCTTAAAAGCGGTTCGTATGTAAAACTCACCATCAAAAAGGGAAAGGCAAGCGCAATATACGCTTATCCCAAGGAGAGTACGGTTTCCGGCAGAATATCCGACATTGAGATAACTCCGGTTTGCAAACTCCGTTTGGAACTTACCGACGGCACGGAGGAAACATATGTTATGGGCGATAACGTTACCGTTACGAAAAACGGAACAAAGGCAACTGCGTCGGAGATTTTGGTCGGCGACACTGCGGCGGTTACCACAACGTACGGCAGAGTTACAAAGGTTGTTGCAACGAGCAAATCGCAGGAGAAAACCGGTGTCATTACCGAGGTTATAATTTCCGCATCTCCCAAAATTACGCTTAAAATAGACGACAGCAATGTGACATACCGTGTTACGAATGATTGCGAATTTAAAATACCGGGCAAGGCTGACGCTTGCTTCTACGATTTAAGAGCAGGTGTAGCCGCAACGGTTAAGATTGAAAGCGATACAGTCGTTTCCATAGCAACCGATGTTGCGGAGGGTATTACGCAGATAAACGGAACGGTATTGTCCGTAAATACATCATACGGTGTTATTCAGGTAAGCTATGTTGATGCAACAAGCGGAATTTCCATAACCGAGCCGGTATTTGTAAAGAACAAGGCGACCATAGTTGACATTTCAACCGGCAATGCGCTGAAACTGTCCAACATAGAAAACGGAGCTAAAATCAGTGCTTTTGGTTCAAGAAACAACGGCATCTTTGAGGCAACTGCTGTAAATGTTACGGTAACAAAATAAAATTTTGGGGGTTATAGCCGGCAGAAGTGTGCATACGTGCGCACTTCTGCGGTTGTGCGGTTAATGTACTTCTGTCGGGGGAAATCAACAAATGATAGAATTTGAAAACAAAAACGGCTTTTTCGTTGTGAGCAACGACTTTGTCGATAAATATTTGTGCGACGCAAACGGCTCGTTTGTTAAGGTGTATCTTTACGCACTGCGCCATTGCGGTAACAAGTTCGTTTCGCTTGCAGATGCGGCAAATGACTTAAATCTTTTGGAGTCTGACGTTGTCCGCTCGTTTAAGTATTGGCACAAACAGGGAATAATTGACTTTAAGCAACATTCGGCTGAGGATTACTCCGTCAAATTTCTGTCGGAGCACAGGGAAGATGCGGAGTATGAACCGGTTGAGCACACGCACAGGACACGCACGTTTCCGACTGCCGTTATGTATACCAAAAGCGACATAAACAATTATATGAAAAATAACGACGGCATAAGGCATATGTTTATGATTTCCTCGCAGCTGCTCAACAGGACGCTTTCCGATACGGACAGGAAAATCCTTTTCAGCCTGTATGATTATCTCAAACTTCCGATTGAAGTTATATTCACACTTCTTGAATACTGCGTTTCAATGGAAAAGACCAATATGCGCTACATTGAGAAGGTGGCATATACCTGGGCGGATAACGACATTACCACTCTCCCAAAGGCGAGTGCGTTTGTAAAGGAACAGACCGAAGTCGAAAACACCTTTAAACATTATAAGGAGATGTTTAAAATCACGGGGCGTGAATTTACCGACACCGAGGAAGAATATATAAAAAAATGGGTATATCAGTTAAAACTCGATGACGATACCATAAAGCAGGCATATGAAATAACTGTATCAAATACGGGAAAAGTCGCTTTTAAGTATATGGACGCAATACTTCAAAACTGCGGCAAACCACGGGTTGCGGGAAGTTCTGCATCAAAGACGGAACATCAATCCGTACAAAAGAAAAATGCCTTCCAGGATTATGATGATGAAATGAGCGATTTTGATGTGGAAATCATCAAAAACCGTATGAGCAGGACAAAAAATTAAGGGAGCGCATAATGAACAAGAAAAATGCAGCAGTGATAGGAATTATAACTGTAATGTCATATGTGGCAAATTATTTTTTGCGGAATATGCTCGGAGTGCTTACCCCGTCTATTTTAAAGGCCACAAGCTACACAAAGGAATATTTGGCGCTTTTGTCATCAACGTATATGATAGCTTACGCCGCAGGTCAACTCTTAAACGGCGTTTTGGGTGATGTGTTCAAGCCAAAGATGATGGTTCTTATAGGTCTTTCGGCGGCAGGTGCGGTAACTGTGCTTTTTCCGTTTGTCGGTTCAAGTATTCTGCAAATCGGCTGTTTTTTGATTTTGGGTTACAGTTTGTCAATGCTCCGTGGACCGCTTATGAAAATAATTTCCGAGAACACCAAACCCGACTTTGCACGTATTATTTGCATTTTCTTTTCATTTTCGAGTTTTGCCGGGCCTCTTATAGCAAGCCTTATAGCAATGCTCTTTAACTGGAAAGCGGCATTTGTCGCCGCCGGGGTTCTGACCGCTGCGGTGGGTGTGGGGGCTTATTTGTCGATCTCTTTCCTGGAAAGAAAGAATATAATTACATTCAGCAGCATTGAGGAAGTAACGCTGTCGGGTTTGCTCGGCGTTTTTAAGATAGAGCGGATTTCGTTCTACCTGATAATAGCCTGTTTGGTGGAAATTGCCGCAACATCAATATCCTTTTGGATACCGACATTTTTAAATGAATACATACACTTTGACGAAAACAAGTCAAATCTTGTTTTTTCGTTTATATCTCTTGTAAGGGCGATAATTCCGTTTGTCGCATTGGCAGTGTTTAAGCTGATGGGGGAGAGAGATGTGCTGATAATGAAACTGGCTTACTGTATCTCATTTGCGGCATTTGCCTTTATGCTGGTTGTCCCGGCAGGTGCGGTATCGGTGGCATTCTTGCTGCTTGCATTGGTTATGAACAGTCTTGTATCGGCACTTTTGTGGAGTATATACATTCCAGGTCTCGGAAAGACAGGCAGAGTGTCAAGCATAAACGGAATACTTGACTGCACGGGCTATGTTGCCGCAAGTGCCGCAACAACGGTTTTTGCATATGTTGTGTCCGCTTTCGGCTGGACGGGACTCATTATTTCTTGGAGCATTATACCGATAGCCGGAATTATAGCGTCACTTGGAAAAGGGCAGGAAAATAAAGCAAACGATTAGGTGGTGTGCATATGTATAATTCGCCGTCCGTTCACGAAGCAGTTATGCGTGAATATGAGCGTATGCGTAATGAAAACGAAAAGAAACTTGAACAGCGCCGCAACGCAGTGTATGAAATTGTACCTGCAATAGCGCAGATTGACCGTGAAGTGTCTATGCTTGCCGTCAAAAATGCATCAAGGATTATTTCGGAAGGAATAACAGCTCAGGAGGCCGTAAATTCCTTGAACGAACAAAAAGAAAAACTCCTGAGCAAACGCAGGGAACTTATTGAGGAATTTGGAGTAACAGATGACGCCGAACCTGAATACAACTGTCCGATTTGCCACGATACGGGAGCCGTAAACGGAAAAAGATGCTCGTGCTATATGGATATTTTTAAAAAGGTGATGCGCTCGTCCGTGAACGGTTCATCTGATATTTCGATAGATTTTGACAACGACACGTTTGACAATTTCAACCTTGAATGGTACTCAAAAACAAAGGACGAAAGGCTCGGAACGTCGCCGTATGACAATATGAACTCCGTTCTTGCGGAATGTAAACTGTTTTGCATGGACTTTAATAAAAAAGGCGGCAATCTTTATTTTTACGGTGCCTCCGGAACGGGCAAGACGTTTATGACAAACTGCATCGCAAATTTCCTTATAAGGAACGGAAACAGTGTGATTTATCAGTCTGCGTACAAGCTGTTTCAGTTTATGGAGGACTATAAATTCGGGAGGATTAACGCCGAAAGCGTATCGGGAAAACACGACAGTATTTATAACAGCGACCTGCTGATTATAGATGACCTGGGAACGGAATTTATGACAGCATATACCTGTTCGGTTCTCTTTGACATCTTAAACACACGTTTGTGTAACGGCAAGAGCACTATAATCAGCACTAATTTAAGCGTCGGCAAGTTAAAGGAAAAATATACCGACAGAATTTCTTCGAGAATAATCGGGAATTTTGAGCTTATGCGCTTTATAGGCGACGACATAAGAATAGCAAAAAAACTTGGCAGGAGATAAAAATGTTATTGGCAGATAAATGGGAAGACTATGAATTGATAGACGCCGCAGACGGGCAAAAACTCGAACGTTGGGGCAGTGTAATATTAAACAGACCTGACCCTCAGGTTATCTGGAAAGAAAAGAGTAATTCAAAGGCGTGGGCAGATGCGGACGCAAAGTACCACCGCAGTAAATCGGGCGGCGGTGAATGGGAATTTTCGAGCAACTTGCCTCAGTCCTGGCAAATCAAATATAAAAATCTCGCTTTTAACGTAAAGCCTATGGGATTTAAACATACGGGATTATTCCCCGAACAGGCGGTCAACTGGGACTTTATAACCGATGCGCTTTGCAAACGCAACGGGGCGTCCGTTCTCAATCTCTTTGCCTATACGGGCGGTGCAACCGTTGCGGCGGCATCGGCAGGAGCAAAGGTTGTGCACGTCGATGCGGCAAAGGGTATGGTTCAGTGGGCAAAGGAAAATGCGGCGTCATCGGGTCTTAAAGATGCACCGATACGCTATATCGTAGATGACTGCTTAAAGTTTGCCCAGCGTGAGATACGGCGTGGGCACAAATACGACGCAATAATTATGGACCCTCCGTCATACGGCAGAGGGCCGAAGGGTGAAATATGGAAGTTTGAGGACGAGCTGTATAATTTGCTTAAAAATTGCTGTGAACTTCTCAGTGACAATCCGCTGTTTTTAATTGTAAATTCATACACGACGGGCATTTCTCACACGGTTGTTGCAAATACGCTGAGTCTTACTGTGGGAAAACGCTTCGGAGGGAATATTACCTCCGACGAAATCGGTCTGCCCATAACATCATCAAACCTCGTTCTCCCGTGCGGAGCCGCAACAAGATGGTTCAACTTTTAATTGGAGGGGTATTCATTGGTCAGCATCAAGGATTTGACATTCACATATTCTGAGGAAACACCGGTAACCGTTTTAAACCACATTAATCTTGAAATATGCGACGGTGAATTTGTTGCCGTGCTCGGTCACAACGGTTCGGGTAAATCCACTCTGGCAAAACACCTAAATGCCATATTGCTTCCGAGCGGCGGAAAGGTCTATGTTGACGGTATGGATACAAGCGACGAAAGCAAAGTATGGGACATCAGGTCAAATGCGGCTATGGTTTTTCAAAACCCGGACAATCAGATTGTTGCAACTGTCGTTGAGGAGGACGTCGCCTTTGCCGCAGAAAATCTCGGCATACCGTCCGACGAAATACGCACAAGGGTTGATGAGGCGTTAGACGCTGTCGGAATGTCGGATTACAGACTCCATGCACCGCATCTGCTTTCGGGCGGTCAGAAACAGCGTGTTGCCATTGCCGGCGTCATTGCTATGAAACCAAAAATAATAGTCTTTGACGAACCCACCGCAATGCTTGACCCGTCCGGCAGAAAAGAAGTTATGAATACCATTCGCAGTTTAAATGAGAAATATAACATAACAATCATTCTCATTACTCACAATATGGACGAGGCGGTGCAGGCAAAGAGAGTTGTTGTTATAAACGACGGCGTCATTGTTTGTGACGGAAGTCCGAGAGAGGTTTTTTCCGATGTGGAAAAGATGCGCACTCTCGGTCTTGATGTTCCGCAGGCGACGTACCTTGCGTATTTGCTCAGAAAACGTGGATTGCCTGTGAAACAAGATGTTTTAAATGCAGAAGAATGTATCGAGGAGTTAGAGAAAATATGCCGATAAATGTCAGCCATTTAAGTTACACATATTCAAAAAACGGTCCTTTTAAAAAGGACGCTCTCCGTGATGTGTCCTTTGATATAGATGACGGCAGTTTTGTGGGAATAATAGGTCACACCGGCAGCGGAAAGTCAACTCTTATCCAGCATTTAAACGGTCTTATAAAGCCTGATGCGGGTTCTGTTGTGATTGACGGAGTAAACATTACCGAGCCGGGAGCCGATATGCGGAAAATACGCTCAAAGGTTGGTCTTGTCTTTCAGTATCCGGAGTATCAGTTATTTGAGGAAACAGTGTATAAAGATATTGCATACGGCCCGTCGAATCTCGGAATGGATTTTAACGCCATTGACAGACTTATACACGAAAGCATAGAATTTGTCGGTCTTGGAGAGGACGTTCTCGAAAAGTCGCCGTTTGAGCTTTCGGGCGGTCAGAAAAGGCGTGTCGCCATTGCGGGAGTCTTGGCTATGAACCCGTCTATACTTATACTTGACGAGCCTACTGCCGGACTTGACCCAATCGGACGCAGAGATATTCTGGCAAGGCTTAAAACACTGCACGAAACCAAAAAGATAACCGTAATGCTTGTTTCTCACTCTATGGAGGACATTGCGGCAACCGTCGATAAGGTAATTGTTATGTCAAACGGTCGTCTTGCGGCGTTCGGGACGGTGCCGGAAATATTTTCAAATTCCGATATGCTGAAAGATGCCGGTCTTGATGTTCCGCAGGTGTGTACTGTTGCAAACGTGCTGAGAAAAGACGGATTTGACATTTCGGGCGATATATATACTGTTGAGAAGGCAGCCGACGAAATATACAACTACATCAAAGGAGCAAAAAATGCTTAAAGACATAACTTTGGGGCAGTATCTGCCTACAAATTCCGCCGTGCACAGGCTTGACCCACGTGTAAAGATAATCTCCGCTTTTGCTTTTATAATTGCGGTGTTTGCCGCAAGGACTTTTTACTCCCTTGCTGTGGTTATGCTCTTTACAGCATATGTCACTTGTATGGCGAAAATAAAGCCGTCGTACCTTGTAAAGGCGATTAAACCGGTGGTCTTTCTTGTAGCATTTACTGCGGTGATTAATATTTTTCTCACAGACGGAAAAGACGTGCTGGTTCGGTTGGGGTTTTTAAAGGTCACACGAACGGGTCTGTATTCTGCGGCAATTATGGCTTTCCGCATTATAATACTGGTTTGCGCCACTTCGCTTTTGACGTTTACTACATCACCGATACTTTTGACGGACGGTATAGAAAAGCTCTTAAAGCCGTTTTCAAAAATAGGACTTCCGGCGCACGAACTTGCAATGATGATGACAATAGCACTGCGCTTTATACCGACGCTGCTCGAAGAAACCGATAAAATAATTATGGCGCAGAAGGCGAGGGGTGCCGACTTTGAAAGCGGAAATGTTTTCAGGCGTGCAAAGGCTCTTGTTCCTATTCTTGTTCCGCTTTTTATAAGCGCATTCCGCCGTGCCGATGAGCTTGCAACGGCAATGGAGTGCCGTTGTTACCGTGGAGGGGATAACCGAACAAGACTGCACGAACTTAAATTTACTAAGGCGGACGGATTTGCCGGTGCGCAAATGGCCGTATTTCTCGTGCTGGTGGCAGTACTTGGAGTGTTTGGTATATGAGAAATCTGAAACTTACAATACAATATGACGGTACAAACTACCACGGTTTTCAAATTCAGCCCGTTGCACCTACCATACAACAGGCATTGGAGAATACTTTGAGTGTAATCACCGGAGAGACTGTACACGTTAACGGCTGTTCACGCACAGATGCGAGAGTCCACGCAGTAAAGTATGTTTGCTCGTTTGAAACCGCCTTCCCAATTCCGGCGGACAGATTGCCGATTGTGCTTAACAACAAACTGCCGAATGATATTAAGGCACTTGAATGCTGCGAAGTTGCAAAGGAGTTTCACGCAAGATTTGACACCGTAAGTAAAACATACAGATATGTAATAAACACGGGCAGCAATCCGGATGTGTTTTCAAGAAATTTTGAGTGGCAACTAAAAAGGAAACCGGATACGGACAAAATGAAAGAGGCTTGCAGTCACATTGTCGGAACTCACGATTTTAAATGCTTTATGACATCGGGGGCGTCTGTTTCGAGCACGGTCAGGACTGTTTATTCGCTTGACGTAACAGAGAATGGCGACAGGATTTATATATATATCCGTGCCGACGGATATCTTTACAATATGGTAAGAATAATCGTGGGTACACTTGTTGATGTCGGTATCGGCAGAACCGCCCCCGACGATGTTAAAACTATTATTGACGGTAAATCCCGTGACGCCGCAGGGCCGACAGCTCCGCCGCAGGGATTATCGCTTTTCGATGTTGAATATTGATTTAAAGAGAGGAGGGTATAACCTTGAACCATAACGATGACACTGAGGGAAATGTAATTCCTTTTCCCGACGGAACTCCAAATGAGGAAATGCAGGAAAACAGCGGTCACAGGCGCAAAAAAAGTGCCAAAAAGAACAAAAACTACGGGAGGACAATACTTTTTTCTGTTTTAGCGGCAGTATTTATACTGATTGTGTTCGGAATTTTCGGTGACAGCGGATTTAAGAGCACCGATGCCGTGAACACGGAACCCATAAGCGTTCTCAGCACGGCAAATTACAGCTTTGCAGACTACAAAACAGGATTTGTGTTCGCCCACGACGGCAAGGTTTCCTGCTATAACACCAACCTTGAACTGCAATGGGAAACGGACGGGTCTAAAACTGCACCTACCGTTAAAACAAACGGAAAGTATGCGCTCACGTATTATATTGACGACAAGGTTGCTGTCCTCTCGGACGGCTCATCAAACAAAAAAATTAAAACCGACGGCAAAGTTATAAGTGCGAGCCTGAACGATAACGGTTACAGCACAATTATAGTTAAAGAGGACGGTTTTAAAAATCAGGTTGCCGTGTACGACACTGACGGAAATGCGGTCTTTAAGTGGCACAATTCGGACAGATACATCATATCGTCATATCTTTCAAACGATAACCGTATGCTTGTGTCCGGAGAAGTTGTAATGAAAGACAACAGAGTCACGTCAAACGTTCTTGTGATTGACACACGAAAGGATTTGAAAATTAACGAAATTTCGTTTGACGAGTCCGCAATTTGCGATATACACTTTGTTTCCAAAAATCGTTTTATTGTGGTCTGTGATGACAAAACGGCGTGCTATAATACAAAGCTCTCAGAAAAATGGCTGATCGACTATTCAAAGAAAAACCTTTACACCTACGACATAAGCGACAACGACACACTTGCTCTCGTTTTCGGAAAGGACGACTCACTCCTCAGCAGTTCCGATATTGAGTATTACAACACAAAGGGCAGAAAAATAGGTAACTTTAAAAGTGAGTCGAGAATAGACGGTATAGATATGCAAGGCAATTATTCGCTTATTACCTATAACCGGCGCCTTGCGGTTGTCAACAGCAAAGGGAAGGAACTCTCCTCAAAAGAGTTGAATTATGATATAAGAAAATGTATATTTATGGGTAACAGACGATGCGCATTGGTAATATCGGGTGCGTCTGCATCGCTTGTGAAACCGTGATAAAATACAGAGGGTGAATTATGCTTATTGATTTTTCTTTGGTTGCTGTTGTCCTGCTTTTCGGTGCGTTGGGGTACAGAAAAGGTTTTTCGGCAATGGCGGTATCGTTCCTTGCGTTTGGACTGTCGGCACTTTTAACATTTTTTATTTATGATGCGGTATATGACCGGCTTTTAAAGACAAGCTACGGTCAAAAGGCAGAAGCGGCAATAGTTCAAAATGTGGAGCAGCATATTGACATAATAAATGCCGATAAATCCGACAGTATGCCGTTTGTAAAGATGGTTCTCAGCCTTTCGGATAAAGATGGAGAAAAGAGTCTAAATGAACGTGCAAGCGAGAAAATCTCAAAACTGCTGATTTCGGTTATCGTACTTGTTATAACATATATCCTTGCAAAGCTGATTGTTTTCGGCATAAAGAGGGCGGTTATCGGAGCTGCAAAACTGCCGGTGCTGCATATAGCAGACTCGATGCTTGGATTTTCGTGCGGAATTTTGTTTGGAGCGGTTTGGGCGGCCGTGATATATCTTTCTTTGGGGTATATAATTGTTGCGTCCGACAATGCTTTTATAAGTGAGCAATACAATTCATCGGCGCTTGTGCTTTTAATTGCCGACATCATAGGAATTTGGGGAGGTATTTGAGGTGCCTGCGAAAAATGCGGTAAAACAGTTCTTGGTTATGACACTCGGAACGGTTCTGCTTACTGTCGGAGTGTATTTTTTCAAAATTCCAAACGGCTTTTCAACAGGCGGAGTCAGCGGAATAGGAACAATTTTAGGTAAAGTGACGGCAATTTCACCGGCAAAATGGATTTCAATAATAAACATTGCTCTTTTAATCTTTGGCTTTATATTTTTAGGCAGAGAAACAGGAGCAAAAACAATCTATTGCAGTGTGCTTTTTTCGGCACTTACGTGGCTTTTGGAGATTGTAAAACCGATGTATTCTCCTTTGACGGACGAAACATTTTTGGAGCTTATATATGCAATGCTGCTCACGTCAATAGGCGCAGCAATGATTTTTAACAGCGGTGCATCTTCCGGCGGTACGGATATTGTCGCATTGTTACTCAAAAAATATGCTAGAATTGATGTCGGAAAAGCACTGCTGGCGGTGGATTTTTTGATTGCGGGCAGTTCGTTCTTTGTTTTTGGAATGAAAATCGGACTGTTTTCGATGCTTGGTCTGTTTATTAAAGCGTTTTTGGTGGACAGCGTGATAGAGAGCCTTAATTCGTGCAAATACTTTATAGTAATAACAGACCGAAGTGACGAAATATCCAAGTATATAATCTCGAAAATACATCACGGTGTAACCGTTACAGATGCAGTCGGGGGATATACCAATGAAAAAAAGCAAATGGTGCATACGGTATGCAAACGTATGGAAGCAATAAAGCTGCGTTCACGTGTTTATGAAATCGACCCGCACGCTTTTACCATCATCACTACCAGCAGCGACATAATCGGCAGAGGGTTCAGAAGCGTGTGATTTTAATAAATAAATTTTGAGTTGTGGGATAGGAGAGGATTTTATGTGGAAACAGAAAATCGGAATATCTTTGGGAAATCATTATGAACTTCCTACGAATGAAATAGTTGACATTGTATGCAAGACCGGATTTGATGCCGTTTCGTTTGAATGGGAAAAAAATATTAACTTAGAAGCGAATGTTTGTGCGGCAAAAAATAATAAGATGATAGTACAGTCTTTACACGCACCGTTTATTGGCTCTGCGAAAATGTGGAGCAAGAATAGAGATGAATCTTTACCTGCTCTGTCTGAACTGTTAGAATCGGCAGAAGATTGTGCTCAATTCGAAATTCCTGTTTTGGTAGTCCACACTTGGATCGGCTTTGAGAATATTCCGCAGCCTACTAACGAGGGATTTGAGAATTTTTCCAAGCTCGTTGACAGGGCAAAACAACTCGGAATATCCGTTGCCTTTGAAAATACAGAAGGTGATGAACATTTGTTTGCTCTGATGGAGCATTTTGATGACTGCGGTACTGTTGGATTTTGCTGGGATTCAGGGCACGAAATGTGTTATAATCATTCACTTGATTTGCTTGATAAGTTTGGAGACAGACTTATAATGACGCATATAAACGATAACCTCGGCATAAGCAGGTTTGACGGCAAAACAAATTGGACTGACGATTTGCATTTGCTGCCGTTCGACGGCATTGCGGATTGGGATTATAACATTGGAAGATTAAAGAGAGCAAAAGAACAAGAAATTTTAAATTTTGAACTGAACATAAAATCGAAGCCGGGCAGATATGAAAATGACTGTTATGAAAAAATGACTTACAATGAGTATTTTTCCGAAAGCTATAAAAGAGCGTGTCGTTTGGCTTATAGGTATTTGTCTAAATAAGTTGTGAGGAGAAAAAATATGGACTTGAAAGAAAAACTACCGGCAGTGACATAATCGGCAGAGGGTTCAGAAGTGTGTGATTTTAATTAAAAACATCATAAATTTGGGAGGTACTCATATGGTTTACATTTTACTTGCAGATGGATTTGAGGAAATAGAGGCGCTGGCAGTTGCGGATATTCTGCGCCGTGCATCTGTTGATACACAACTTGTGTCAGTGAGCGGAAAAGACACGGTTTGCGGAGCACATAATATTACAGTAGGTGCCGACGTTGCGATTTCGGACGTCAAATCGGATTTTGATATGGTCATACTTCCCGGCGGTTATCCGGGATATGTAAATTTGCAGAAATGCGCCGAGGTTAAGAAAATTGTTGAATTTGCAGTTGAAAACAGCAAATACGTTGCCGCAATTTGCGCAGCGCCGAGTGTGCTCGGCAGCTGGGGAGTATTAAAGAATAAAAAAGCTGTTTGCTATCCGTCTTTTGAGGACAAACTCACGGGAGCGCAAGTAGGGTATGATGACGTTGCTTGCGACGGTAATATTATAACTTCACGTGGTGCAGGAACAGCGCATAAGTTTGCATTCAAAATTGTTGAATTGCTTAAAGACGCAGAAACTGCCGATAAAATTAAATCGGCTATGATTTATCAATGATGAATAAACTGCAAATCAGAAAGAAAATGCACGAAAAACGGTGCAAAATGACCGGGCATGAAGTATCCGTAAAAAGCGATAAAATTTTTGCTAAAATATGCAAATCCGATATTTTAAAGTATAAAAACATACTTGTATATTCCGATTTTAAAAATGAGGTTAAAACGGATAGGGTAATAGACTATCTGCTTAAAAACGGCGCCGCCGTATATCTGCCGGTTTGCAGCTGCAATGAACACACGTTTGCACCGGTGCGCATTTACAGTTCGGATTTTGAACACAAATTTAACAAATACGGCATAGCAGAACCTGTGGCAGACGGAAACGGTGATGTGCAGATTGACTGTGCGCTCGTGCCGGGAATTGCATTTGACGAAAAATGCAATCGGATTGGCTTTGGCGGCGGATATTACGACAGGTTTTTATCAGATGCAGATATTTTTAAAATAGGTTTATGTTACGATTTTCAGATTGTAAGGGAAACAGAACACGGCGCCTTTGATGTGCCTATGGACACGGTGATAAGCGAGAGAAGGACAATAGCCTCAAAAGAGGGTTTGATTTTTACGGATATATAATTTCGCAAAATAAAAATTTTGCGAAATCGGGGAGGGAGAAATATGGCTGTAACATCATCGTCTGCAAAATACGGCGACGTACCACGGATACTCAGAGAATACCTCAATTATCTGACGGTAATTAAAGGCAAGTCGCAAAACACGGTCAAGGAGTATTATTACGATTTGAGAATGTTTTACCGCTTTTTGCAGGCACACGTCAAACACATACCGCTCAGTGAAATCAGCGAAATTGATTTGAGCGATTTTGACGAAAAAATACTCAATGATTTAACACTCGATGACCTGTATGAGTTTATGGCGTATGTCAACAACTCTCTCTCGTCCAATGACAACTACCGAGCAAGAAAAGTTTCAGCACTGCGCTCATACTTTAATTATCTTTCATCGAGAATAAATTTTATAGAAAAAAACCCGGCGCAAAATCTTGACTCACCGAAAATTAAAAAGCGTATGCCACGTTATCTGACGCTCGAAGAAAGCATAAGTTTTTTGCAGAGCATTGAGGGAAAAAACAAAGTACGTGATATTGCTATGTTTTCTGTTTTTATGTCGTGCGGTTTAAGACTTTCCGAACTTGTGGGAATAAATTTGCGTGATATAAACTTTGAAAAACGCACGCTCAGAGTTGTGGGCAAAGGAAACAAAGAACGTATGGTATATCTTAATGACCTGTGCATCGAAGCAATAAAGGCATATCTTGAAGTACGCCCGGAGGTTAAAAACCACGCCGATATGGACGCACTGTTTTTAAGCAGTCAAGGTCGCAGAATAAGCAACCGAATGATTGAACTTATTTCCAAAAAATATTTTGAGGCTGCCGGCGTTGACAGCAGCCTGTTTTCACCGCATAAACTGCGCCACACTGCGGCAACTCTTATGTATAAAGACGGCGGCGTTGACATACGAACGCTCCAAGAACTTTTAGGTCATACAAGCCTGTCTACAACTCAGATATACACGCATATACAAAATGATGACCTCAAAAATGCCGCCGACAGCAATCCGCTTGCCGGATTAAAAATCGACAAAAAGGACTGACTCCCCTACCCGATTGTAAAATTATCTTATGTTAGTTTAGACTAACTCGGTATCAGCAAGCAGCAAAGTAATTTTTGAGAGCTTCATTCAAGGCACTGCCGCTTGACGAGTTGCAGTGTTTTATGTACGCACCGGACTTTTTAGCCTGCTGTGACGCTGTCATAACCATTTTATGCGCAACGGTACCGGTGAAAACAACTATCATATCGGGACTGCCTATCTTGTTTTTAAAGTCTGCCGGGCACTGCGTAAAAACTTTGCATTTACAGCCGTATTTTTTGCATATTTCCTTATATTTGCAGTGCATACGGTCGTGACCGCCTACAATTACAACACTCATAATGACCTCCGTAATAAATTAATTTTTTCCGTGTTCATTTAATATGTATTCTGTCATATTGTCTGCGTTCGCATCTGAGAGCGAACACAGACAGCATATGGCATCTGCTCTTGCGTTTTCGTCGTTGCTGCCGAGCTTTTCCTTAAAGAATTGGTGCAATGTAAGGTATTTTATATACAAATCACCGGCAAAATGCACACCGGATTTGGTAAGCTCGATACTGCCGTCGTCTGCACGGACGATAAGATTTTCGCTAACCAAATTCGGCAGCATAAGCGAAACACTGGCTTTCTTTACTCCGAGAGCTTTGGAAATGTCAATGCTCCGCACAGTTGCGCCTTTATTGCCCAATTCATAAATTATAAACATATACTTCTTTTTAGTCGAGGATAGCATTTTCTTTCTCCCTGTCCAGTAACGTTCTCATACTGCTGGCACACAAACACATAGTTGATAAATTGTGAGCCACTGCACTCGTAATCGGAGAAATAAAACCGCACATTCCCGAAAACAGCAGTGCGCTGTTAAAAAATGCAATAAACCTATAATTTGAATGTATGCGCTTAAACAGGCTTTCGCTGATTTGGCGCAATACAACGAGTCTGAACAAATCAGACGACAAAAGCGTCACATCGGCAACTTCTCTCGCAATGTCCGAGGCATCTTTCATTGCAACAGAAACATCTGCCGCAGCAAGCGCAGGCGTATCGTTAATTCCGTCGCCGACCATAATCACTTTATGATTTTCGGACTTTATGCTGTTTAAAATTCGCAGCTTGTCCTCCGGCAGTACCTTTGCATAAAACTTTTCTATGCCGAGTTTTTTGCAAACGTTTGCGGCAGTGCTCTCACCGTCGCCGGTAATCATAAGCACGTTTTCAATTCCTTCGTCTTTTAAAAGCTCAATCGCTTTGCCGGCGTCTTTACGTATCGGATCCTCAATGCAGAGAATGCCGCACAGTGAGCCGCCTATTGCAAGATAAATCATCGAATATTTTTTGCTCAAATCCTCGATAATCTCCCTTTGACCCTCTTTGAGGGGTATCTGTTCATCATCAAATACAAAGTGCGCACTTCCGATAACTGCCTTTTTGCCGTTTAAATCCGACGCAATGCCGTGTGCAACAATATACTTGACTTCGGCGTGCTCCTCCTGATGTTCAAGACCTTTTTCCTGAGCGGCGCACACTATTGACTTTGCGACGCTGTGCGGAAAATGTTCTTCAAGGCAGGCGGCAATACGTAAAATCTCGTTTTCGTCATAACCGTCAAACGCAACCACCTTGGAAAGACTTGGGCACGACACGGTAAGAGTACCGGTTTTATCAAATACTATTGTGTCTGCAAAGGCATAATTTTCAAGAAATCTGCCGCCTTTTACCATTATATTGTAGTTTGTAGCCTCACGCATTGCGGAGATTATACATATTGAAGTCGAAAGTTTGATTGCGCACGAATAATCCACCATAAGCGCCGAAAGCGCCTTGGAAACATTACCGGTCAAAGCATACGCTGCGGCACTTGCAAGAAAACTGAACGGAACAAGTCCGTCGGCAAACGCCTCTGCCCTTGTCTGAACTCCCGACTTTAATGTATCCGAGTTTTCAATCAATTCGATGATTTTTTGTATTCTGCTGTCATCGGGCATCTTGGTTGTTTCGATATCTATGGCGCCTTCCTCTACAACGGTTCCGGCATAAACGCTCATACCGTCGGATTTAAGAAGTGTTTCACTCTCGCCGGTCATAGATGCTTCGTTTACACCTGCTGTTCCGCCGACAACCTTTCCATCAACAGGTATCATAGAACCCTGACGGACACGCAGTACATCGCCTATGGCGACATCGGCGAGCGGAATACTCTGCTCACAGCCATCCTTAACTATCCATACTTTGTCGATATTCAGTGCAAGGCTGTCTGAGAGAGCGTTTTTTGCCTTTCTGCGGGTGTAACCTTCCAACAGAGATGAGATGTTAAGCAGCGTCATAACCGACGATGCCGTCGAATATGAACCGTTCAGCACCGAAACGGATATTGAAACCGCATCGAGAACATCAACGTTGAGTTTGCCGTTTAAAATGCTTGAAAGACCCTTTTTGACAAAAGGCAGTGCACGGATAACGGTGAGCGGAATTCTTATAAACTGCGGTACAAAGAACTTTGTAATAATCCTGTCTTTGATAATTGCGGTAAAGTCATTTTTAAATTCACGGTCAACAATCTGCGACGCCGTAAGCGGAAGGCTTTCGAGCGAAAGCGGATTTACCGACGAAATGGCTTTTAATATGTCCTCTTTGATGTTTCCGGAATACATAACCAGTATTCCGCCGTTTACATATGATGCGTTGGCAGAGATAACGCCGGGAATATCTGCAAGCATTGTTTCGAGCGATAATTCCTGTTTTTCCGAAAACACACCGCCGCCGCAGCGCAAGCGCAGGCGGCCGGGTGTATCGTAAGCAATTCTGTATTTCACGTCAAATACCTTCTTTTATTCGCCGTCTGCCTGACATTTTGCATCATAGCAGATGTCCTCTGCCTCTTCTTTCATATTCTTAAAGCTTTCCTGTGCGTCTTTTTGAAGCTTCATACATTTTGCCAATCCGGAAACACAGGCTTTTCTTGTTTTATCGCTTTTAAGAGCCTTTACGCCGTATGTTGCGGCAACAACACCGCCAATGAAACAAATCAGTTTTTCATTTTTTATGCAATCCGTAATTTTCATAATACTTTATCTCCTTTTCATATAGTTAATAAGCATTCTTTTTATTAATATTAACACAGCGCACAATATCACGCAGGCAACAACAGCGGGAACGCAATAAATAAATGACTCAAATCCGTCTTTAATCATTTTTTGCCGCCTCCGTGGCATTTGCCGTGCAGTGCGCAGCTTGCGCAATTACAGCCGCAGGAGGATTTCCCTGCTTTGCGGTCTTTTCTCAGCCGACAAATTATGAGTACCACTGCTGTCAGCAGTATAATCGAAATAACTATCGTTCCCAAGTTATTAAAAAACCAATCCATAGTGAAAATCCTCCCTCTGACTGAATTTATTAAATACTACTTTACTTTAACAGTTGCCGTTAAAGTGTTTGCCTCTTTGTACGGTTTGAAGAGCATATATACTATGCCTGCAATCAGTACAACTGCTGCCGCAAGTCCGAATACATTGAGGTTGCCTGTGAACGCCTCGCCAATCTGGTTGATTATAAGTGCAATTACATATGCAAAGCCGCACTGATAACCTATTGCAAACCAAGTCCATTTTGCGTTGTTCATCTCTCTCTTTATAGCGCCGATTGCGGCAAAGCAAGGTGCGCACAAGAGGTTGAATACGAGGAACGAATATGCCGTAACACCTGTGAAAGCGCTTGCAAGATTCGCATATACCGTACCGCTGCCGCCGTAGAGAATACCCATTGTTCCGACGATGTTTTCCTTTGCAACAAGACCGGTAATTGATGCAACGGCTGCCTGCCAGTTGCCCCAACCGAGAGGCTTGAATATCCAAGCGATAGCTCCGCCGATTTTAGCAAGAATACTCATATCAAGCTGTTCGTCGCTGAGCATTGTAAATGAGCCGTCCACAAAACCGAAATACGTTGTGAACCAAACTAAAATGGTTGAAAGCAAAATTATTGTACCGGCTTTCTTTATAAATGACCAGCCACGCTCCCACATACTGCGAAGTACATTCAAAAGTGTAGGCATATGGTATGCCGGAAGTTCCATAACGAACGGAGCGGGGTCGCCGGCAAACATAGATGTCTTTTTAAGCATTATACCGGAAATTACTATTGCCGCCATACCTACAAAGTATGCAGATGTTGCAACCCAAGCCGAACCGCCGAATATTGCGCCGGCAATCATTGCGATAAACGGTACCTTTGCACCGCAGGGGATAAACGTAGTTGTCATAATTGTCATTTTGCGGTCACGGTCGTTTTCGATAGTTCTCGATGCCATAACACCGGGAACGCCGCAGCCTGTACCTATAAGCATAGGAATGAAGGATTTACCGGAAAGACCGAATTTTCTGAACACTCTGTCGAGAACGAATGCAATTCTTGACATATAACCGCACGCTTCAAGGAATGCAAGGAGCAAGAACAGAACGAGCATCTGCGGAACGAAACCGAGCACTGCACCGACACCGGCTACGATACCGTCAAGGATAAGTCCGGAAAGCCACTCAGCGCAGTTTGCCTTTTCAAGTGCGTTGCCAACCAAAACCGGAACGCCGGGAACCCAAATTCCGTAATCTGCCGGGTCAGGCTCTGTGCAGTCATACTTGTCGTAAACTTTCTGTGCTGCGAGCAAATCTTTGTAGCTTGAAGTTACTTCCTCGTCAGCCATTGTTTCTTCATCGACAACAGTGTATGTTGCTTTGTCAATGTCTTTAACACTGTCTACAAATTCCGAAAGGGATTTTTTAGCGTTTGCGGCATCAAAGCTGTCCGACTCGGTGTCAAGTGCTTCCTCAACATCTGCTGTGTCAATGCCGTTATCTGCCGCATACTCAATGTATCCGTTTACAACCTGTGCGGCATCGCCGTACTCGCCTGCAACTTCCTCATATGCAGATGTGCCGATACCGAACAGATGCCAGCCATCGCCGAACAGTCCGTCGTTTGCCCAGTCGGTTGCCATAGAACCTACGCCGACCATTGCAATATAATAAACAAGGAACATTACAAGTGCAAATATCGGAAGTCCGAGCCAACGGTTTGTAACAACACGGTCGATTTTATCTGAATTTGACAGTTTGCCGGCATTTTTCTTTTTATAGCAACCTTTGATTATCTGTGCTATGTAGACGTAACGCTCGTTGGTTATAATGCTTTCTGCGTCGTCATCAAGCTCGTCTTCGGCAGCTTTAATATCGGCTTCGATGTGTTTCATAACATCGGGGTTAATGTTTAGCTTTTCAATAATCTTTGAGTCACGTTCAAAAATCTTGATTGCGTACCATCTCTGCTCGCTTTCGGGCATATCGTGGAGGACAGCCTCCTCGATGTGTGCAATGGCGTGCTCAACAGCACCGCTGAATGTGTGCATCGGAATGGTCTTGCCGCTTTGTGCAGCTCTGATAGCCTCCTCAGCAGCTGCCATAACTCCGTCGCCTTTGAGTGCTGAAATCTCAATAATCTTACAGCCGAGTTCTCTTGAAAGCTCCGCAACATTGATTTTGTCGCCGTTCTTTCTGACAACGTCCATCATATTGATGGCAATAACAACAGGTATTCCAAGCTCTGTAAGCTGTGTTGTAAGGTAAAGGTTTCTTTCAAGGTTGGTACCGTCGATAATGTTTAAAATAGCGTCCGGTCTTTCTCCTATAAGATAATTTCTTGCAACAACTTCTTCCAGTGTATACGGTGAAAGCGAATATATACCGGGAAGGTCGGTGATAATCACGCCGTCGTGCTTTTTAAGTTTACCTTCTTTCTTTTCTACTGTAACACCCGGCCAGTTGCCGACAAATTGGTTAGACCCCGTAAGAGCATTGAACAACGTAGTCTTACCGCAGTTTGGATTACCTGCAAGGGCAATTCTCAAATTCATAACCGTTCTCTCCTTTTTATTAGTTAATTTCAATCATTTCCGCATCGGCTTTTCTGAGCGAAAGCTCATAGCCTCTTACAGTAACTTCAATCGGGTCCCCAAGAGGAGCTACTTTTCTGATGAACACCGACACACCTTTGGTTATGCCCATATCCATCAATCTGCGTTTGACAGCACCCTCACCGTGCAGTTTAACAACGGTTACGGTGTCGCCTATTTTTGCCTGCTTTAAAGTTTTCATTATGTATCCTCCTTTAAAATTTTAAACCATAATTTTTTGAGCCATTTCTTTGCTTATAGCAACCCTTGCCTCCTTAACGTTGACAATGACGTTGCCGCCGAGCGTACTTACAACCTGTACGTTTCCGCCTACTACAAATCCTAAGTTTTCAAGATGTTTCTTTACTTCCGGCTTTCCGCCGATTTTTTTGATTATGTTGTTTTCACCAACAACTGCCAAGCTGAGCGGCATCATAATAACCCTCCCCGTTCCTGTGGTAACTTATGTGCAAGTTATCTTTGAGTTAGCGTTTCCTAACTTTCGTAGTTAGTTTAGCACAACTAATTGCTTTTGTCAATAGTATTTTCAAAAAAATGTAAAAAAATCAGCCCTTATGTTATCGGGCTGATTTCAATTACTCAAAGTCTTCTGTTTTCCAACTGTCATACCAGCGTATTGTGGGTTTGCCGCCGTTAAATTCAATGGGCAGCCACACATAATCGGCAAGAGCCATTGTTCTTACTGCCGGGGTATTGAGAGCACGTATCTTTTGGTATTCCTCCGTGCTCATTGCCTGCTCACCCACGCCGTAGGCATCACGCAGACATTCTCTGTAATAGTTACCTTCGATTTTTTCGGGTAAATTTGTAAGCCACCTGTCGGCAAGCGCTATGTAAAGGTCTTTTTTGTGAGGGTGCTTAAAAACAGAGCAAATCTGACTTCTGAAAGACATATGCTCCGTATCGTTTTCGTGAACCGTGCCGATGAGTTCCCACGGGCCGAAGTAATCTTTTGCCGTTGCGTACTCCGTGGGGTTTGGTATATAGCCGGTTGTTCTGCTGACAAACAGATAGTCGATACCGTTCCTCTGCATAAATGCAGGTGCCTCAAATCCAAGCTCGGTTTTACCTCTGGCAAGTATCTCACGGTATGTGCCGTTAACATCGGTATAGTCGTCTGTAAGTTCGGCGCATACAATGCTTGTGTGCTGATTTTCGTAGTCTTTATAATCGTGAACCTTGTCAAAAAATATGTATGCTTTTTGGGTTTTGTCATCGCAGAAAATGTCAAAATCTCCGGAGCTCATATTTAATATATTGCGGTTGGCAATCACCTTGAACGTATCCGTTATCTTATCCGCAACGGCGATAACCATATGCTGGTCTTCCATTTTTCCACGGTGCATAATTTTGAGCCACATAACAAATTTTTTTGTGCCTTTGTTATACACGATGTGCGGTCTGTCCATATATTGCGTAAAGTGTAGCCAGTTATCGTAATCGTCGGTAACGGGCGGACAGATTATGCCCCTGTCGTCCCAGTTATACAGGTCGGTTGACGAATACAGCTTTACACCCCAGTGCCATACTTCGCTGCCGGCAAGTGTTTTTTCCTTGTTCTCGCCATACCAGTAATATACTCCGTCAACATAGAGAATTGAACCGCCGTGAGCCTGTATTCTTTTGCCTTCGCTGTCAAGCCAGACTTTGCCCGGATTAAAGCTGTCATACTTTTTCATAGATGATGTCCTCCCGATAAAATCAATGTTTTTCCTTTAAATGTATTGCCGGCGGCAGTTTTTCGGATATATCTGCCGGAATACTCTCCATTTTTGACTTCATAAACTTCTTTATTTCTTTTATACGCACGGCATTCTTTTCAAAGTATTGCGGAAAGGCGTGTGAAAGACGGTTAAATATGTATCCACGCTGTTGTGCGTACTCCTTCATCTTGTTATATGCAATGATAAATTCGTTGCCCTTGCGCAGGTCAATCTTATAATCGTCGCCTGCCTGTTGCAGCATTTTCCTGCGCTGTGCGATCTCCTCGTAGAATTTTTCGGCTCTGAGGACTGCGTCGGTTATCTCCTCGCCTACTGTATCCGATACGCTTTTTATATGTTTCTCAACTTTATCTGCGTTTTTAAAATACTTCTTTATCCGCAGCGCCTCGGCAACGGTCAGGGAAACGTCAATCGCAAATACGGCATATATCACACCAAAAAGCGCCATACTTATCCCGTGCGGAACGAGGTTTAAAACCCTTCCGACAAACGGGTGCACCACGCAAACCGCAAAAACGCACGCCGCTCCCCATGCAAGTGAAAATTTAAGGCAGATATAGCCTTTAAGATTGTAACGGCAGTTGGAATAATCCCACCACTTGTCATTAAAAATCTTTTCGAGTGCAAAACCCGTGATATATTCAAGCGCAGACGTCAGAATTACAGAACCGGCGAATAACAGCATCAAATTGTGTTTAAGTCCGGACAGGACAAGAAGGACGGTCAGCATACCAAAGCCGTATATCGGACATACAGGCCCGTTTAAAAAGCCACGGTTTACAAACTCGCCTTTTTTAACTGCCGCATATGCCACTTCAATGCACCAGCCGAAAAAGGCATAGACGATAAAATACCTGCTCAAATCATAAAAACTCATATGTTTCCCCCGTATTGCATCAGCCAAATTTTCTTTGGTAATTTTTAAGGCAGTCGGCTATAATGCTTTTTGCCTCGGAAACCGGAAGTATATCCCCCACTTCGGTTTGTTTGCCTTCAAGGTATTTATAAACCTCAAAAAAATGTCTTATTCTGTTGAATTGGTGTGACGGTAGCTGAGATACATCTCTGCACTGTCCCAAAAGCGGGTCGTTGTCTGCAACCGCAACTATTTTTTCGTCAATTTCATTATTGTCGAGCATCTTAATTGCACCTACCGGGTGGCATTTAACAAGGCTGAGAGGATTTAACTTGTCCTCACATATAACGAGCACATCGAGCGGGTCGCCGTCCCCGGCGAGTGTAAGAGGAATAAATCCGTAATTTTCGGGATAATGGGTCGAGGTATACAAAATTCTGTCCAAAATCAACATTCCGCTCTCTTTGTCAAGTTCGTATTTTTTCTTGCTTTCTTTCGGAATTTCAATAACCGCAACAAACTCCTCAGGGGTAACTCTGTTTTTTGAAATGTCGTGCCAAGAATTCATATTCAAATATCCTTTCACAATTATCTACTATTGAATTGTGTCCGTTTCCTTTACAACATATTCATCGGTTCTGCCGAGAACAAATTTGTCACTGCACACCTGTGCAACATATATTTTGTCATCGGGCGCCACAACAGTTTTGGAGAGCATAAGTGTGTTTGTATCAACATATGTTGCGGAAACCTGGGCGTCGTTTACAAACACTTTGCTCTTTTCGGTAAATCCGCTGCCCTTAATGCAGGTTGCAGTCTCTCCGACCGATGCGCCGGTAATGTATATCGGGTCGATGCCGAATTTAATCTGCGTGGGAGCAAACGGTGAAACGCCGCCGTAAGCGTAGTTATTGCCGTAAAGCTCGTCGTACATCAATGTCTGCAATGCGTCGGAATAGTCCGGTCTGTCGCTGTAATATCTGTGCAGCCTGTTTATATATCCGCAGTTAAAGCCGAGCTTTTCGGTCATCTTGGCAGTTAGCTGATATGCGTACAAATCCTCTCTTTGCGGTTCGTTGGCGGCGTAATTTGACCACACAACATATTCCGTTTGGAAAAGATTGTTATTTTCGAGCTGTTCCTTTGATATGCTCATAGCCGGCAAATGGTCGCCGTAAAGCACCAAAACCGTCGGCTCTTTAAAGTTTTTGAGCGTATTTACAAGCTCTGCAACAAATTCGTCCATCTCGTGCAGTTGGTTGATATAGTATTCAAAGCCAATTTTATACTCCTCATTATCCATACCGGAAACAACGGATATTGTCTGGGTGTCGTCGATAACTTCGGTGGGATATTTTCCGTGGCTTTGAACCGAAACTGCAAACACCATATCTCTGCCTGTTGTGGAATTTAAGCATTTCATTATCTCTCCGGTAAGGATTTTGTCCTTTGCCCAGTTTTTGGGATTGCGCTCAACGTCGTGCATATATTCAACCGGAGTAAAGGTGTCAAATCCAAGGTTCGGGTAGTTTAAATTTCTGTCATAAAACGTACCGGTATGGTCGTGAACGGCGTGCGTCGAATAGCCGTAGTTTTTAAGGTCATAGCAAATCGAGCTTGCCGTGTGTTTGAGGGTTATTGTTTTATACGGATACTCGCACGTGCCGAACATTGCAACGCTCATTCCTGTGAGCATTTCAAACTCCGCATTGCACGTACCGCCGCCGAGTCCGGGTATTCTGAGATAACCGGAAGGGCAACTGTTTTTAAGCGCCGTAAAATTGGGAATGGGGTCCTCGTTATAGACAACGTTTTTGAGCTTTTTTACATCAAAAAACGATTCAAGCTGAACGTAAACGATATTGGGTTCAACCTTTGGCTGAGGATAGACAACATCGTCGATGCTGTCGATTATCTGCTTAACACGTTCCTCACTGTAATCCGCCGGTTTATCAACGCCACGGTTTACGGCACTGCTCGAAAAGCAATAGGCAAAGCCGTAGTTTTTATACGCCTCCGGGAGATTGGCAAAACATTCCGGATTTTTGTATATACTGTATGATGACCACATTGCTCCGACGCAGAAAATCAAGGTTGCTCCGAGAAAAACAAAACCGCTCTTGTATTTCGGTTCAACCTTGGGGGCACGCCGCCACACAAGCACGCCGACGATTATTGCCACAATAACCGACGTTACTATATTTACAACCTGAATAGGCTTAACGTATGCGTTCATAACGTCAAGAGCCGATTTGATTATGGAGAAATCTACCGCAGCAAGCGGCGTATTCCTGTACGTGAGAATAACGCTGTTTGTGACTCCGAGAGCCGTCCACAGCATAATTACTATCGAAAGCAAAAAATACCTTCTCCTAAACAGCAGGCACGGAGAAATTGTGCAAAGTATAATTGCAAAATTCGACATAAAATACCGAACGTGATAGAACATAAAACTAAATCCCGCTTTTACGGAATGACGGCTGAGAATTTCTATAAGCAATGTCAAAACGAAAGAGATGACAATGCACATACAAAATTCATTTTTACATATTTTTTTAACTGTATCTTTAACTTTATTCATATGCTAATCTGCCTCCGATAATGCTTTTAAAAAAACACCATAGGTAATTATAACACAGCAGAATTTAATTTTCAAGAATTTTATTTTAAATTTGACTATATTTTAAAAGCGCCGTCGGTCGGCGGCGCTTTGTATAAATAACGTTATTTAAGTTCTTGGGGGTAAGAGTCGATTGCACCGTGCTTTTGAACGCTTTCGGCGCAGTACCTGTTTGACGTTCTCAAAAACTCTGACAGTTTATCTTTGCCGATACAGTCAAGATGCTCACGGTCTATTCCGTTTCTGTGCAGGTTATAAAGAAACGAACCCACAAAGGCATCTCCTGCACCGGTGGTATCTGTTGCGCACACATTCTCAGACGGTGCGCTTGCCTCACAATTTTCGGTTACGGCATATGCGCCTTTTTCGCCGCAGGTGCATATGACAATTTTGCAAAATTCGAGCAGACCTTTACAGCCTTTCTCAACATCGTCGGTTCCGGTGATAAATTTTATCTCATTGTCCGAGAGCTTTACAATGTCGGACTTTGGCAAAAACTCCCAAATTGCACGTTTAAGCATTTGGGCGTCGTTCCACAGGGGCAGCCGCACATTCGGGTCAAAACTTATTATTGCCCCACTCTCGGCGGCAATATCTATGGCTCTGTTATGCGCCTGTTTCATAGGGAAATTTCCAAGCGAAACCGAGCAGAAGTGCAGTGCAAAGCAATCGTCAAAAACTTTCCCGGACAAATTATCCTCACTGTAAAGCATATCCGCCGACGGGTTTCTGTAAAACGAAAATTCTCTGTTGCCGTTTGCCTCCAAGCTGACAAATGCAAGAGCCGTATTTGCTTTGTTTGTGAATTTGACATTTTTAATACCGATGTTATACTTTTCGAGTTCATCGGCAATTTTATGACCGAACGGGTCATCGCCAAGCTGAGTAATCAGCTGTGTTTTTCCGCCAAGTTTGGCAAACGCTCCGAGGACATTTGCCGGTGCACCGCCGATTTTGGGCGAAAATGACTTGACCTCGGCAAACGAACAGCCTGTTTCGCTCGGTATAAAGTCGATAAGTGCCTCCCCTATTGCAAATAGCGTGTTATTCATTCTGCGTTGCCTCCTATTATGAATTTCCCTTTTCTGCGCAGATTGCGGTTGGACAAAATCTGCGGCAGTGCTTCGAGCTTTTCGACAGAATATATCATTGATTTTACGTCAATCCGCTTGGAGTCAATCATTTCAACCGCTCTCTGCTGGGTGTAGGGATTTATGTATGATGATTTAATTGTAAGTTCTTTTTTGAAAATCTCAAACGGTTTTATATTTAGAATATCATTCGGCGCACAGAGTCCGAAAAACATCACCGTTGCTTTTTTGCCGGCAAGGTGAACCGCCTGCTCCATTGTTTCAATCTTTCCGACACATTCTATAACCTTTGTTATGCTAAAATTTTCATATAGCATCTTTTCGGCGTCTTTATCATTCGGGTCTATGCAGAGTAACGCACCCAAATTTTGAGCAAGTTCCCGCTTTGCTTTCTCCGGTTCTATGGCAATTACTTTTGCCGCACCGGCTGTTTTTGCAAGCTGTATCATTATTAAGCCTATCATTCCGCAGCCAATTACAGCCACGGTATCGTCGGTTTGTATGTTGCACAGGTCAATGCCGTGCAGACAGCAGGAAACAGGCTCTGCCATAGCCGCCTCCTCAAACGAGGTCGTGTCGGCGATTTTGTAAATCTGACTCCGTGGTACTGCACAATACTGCGAAAAACCGCCGTTTACGGTTGTTCCGATGCCCACGATATTTTCACAGAAGTGGTTAAGACCCTTTCTGCAATAATAGCATTTTCCGCACGGCAAATTGGGGTCAATGCACACTCTGTCGCCAACGCAGATGCCGTCAGTGCTTTCTCCCGTTTCAACAACAATTCCCGAAAACTCGTGTCCGAGGACAGTTCCGGGCGGTGTTGCGGCGGCTCCCTCGTCACCGTCGAAAATATGAACGTCTGTACCACAAATTCCGCAAGCCATTACCTTGACGAGCACCTCGTCGGGGCGCACGTCCGGTACTGCTATATTTTCAATCCTTATGTTTCCTTTTTCGTAAAATACTGCTGATTTCATAAAATTATTCTCCCTTAAATTTCAAACGGTATAGCACGCCTGTTTTTATAATAGTACACGCTCTCAAATCCGAGTTCTGCAATGAATTTATAAAGGCAGTCAAATGAAAGAGCAGTGTTTTCGGCGATATGAGCATCAGAGCCCGTGGTTATAAGGTAACCGCCGAGCGACTTATACAATTCAACAACCCACTCCTCCGGCAGCAGCTTGGAGTATTTGCCGCCGCACATACACGAGGTGTTGAGTTCGAGGGCAATGTTATTGCGAACGATATATTTAAGTATTTCCGTAATTTTTCTTTCGTACCTTTTGCAATCAATACCCAATCCGAATTTTCCGTTTATGTATCTCAACGGACACGTGAGGTGGGCAAGTATGTCAATGTCGCATTTTTCAAGCATACAGATAACATCATCAAGGTATTTGTTTAATGCGGACGCCGTATTTTTCTCGTGCCGTGGAATTTCTGCCGACGGTTACATTACCGATATTTCCGAGGCGGAAAACAATGTCCGCAGGCGAATGATAGCACGCTCCGACAGGTCGTACTTACTGTGCGCTGACAAAAAGGTCGGCAAAAAGTTTTTTCATAATCTTTGCACAACAAAGGACATTACAGGTGTAATCAGCAATGCACCGCTCCCCGAATTTGATTTTTAGCCGGCTAAACGCAAAAGCACCGGGCGCATTATGCGTTCGGTGTTTTTGCAATCAAGGTATTCTCAGTCTATTAAATTATGCTCACGCATAGCCGATTTTAAAAGTTCAAGGTGTTCGTCCGACATATCGTAGAGCGGAAGCCTCAGTTTGCCTGCATTAAAGCCCATAAGGTTAAGTGCGGTTTTAACGGGAATTGGGTTAACTTCACAAAACAGCGCACTTATCAGGCGCTCGTATTTGAGTTGCAGTTTGCCGGCATCTCTAAATTTGTCGTCAAGGCACAGCATACACATATCGTGAATTTGCTTTGGCATAATGTTGGAAATTACCGACACAACGCCCTTTGCGCCGACGCTCATAAGCGGAACGATAATGTCGTCATTGCCGGAATAAACGTCCAGCTTATCCCCGGTTTCTGCTATAATCTGCGCCGCTCTTGCAACATTGCCGGTTGCCTCTTTTATGGCAACAATGTTTTCAATTTTTGCAAGTTCGCACACGGTTTCCGTTTTCAAATCCACTCCCGTACGTGACGGTACGTTGTATAGTATGGAAGGCAAATCAACCGATGCCGCCAGTGTTTCATAGTGCTTTAAGAGTCCACGCTGTGTGGTTTTGTTATAATACGGTGTGACCCACAAAAGTCCGTCCGCACCACGTTTGTATGCTTCTTTATTCATCATTACGGCGTGCTCTGTGTTGTTACTGCCTGTTCCGGCAATTACGGGGACACGCTTTGCCGTATGAGCAACGGCAAATTCTATTGCATCAAGATGTTCTTTGTCTTCAAGTGTAGGTGCTTCGCCCGTTGTGCAGCACACAAAAAGCGCATCTGTTCCGTTCTCTATCTGAAAATCAATAAGTTTGCCGAGTGCGTCAAAGTCAACGCCTTTTTCGTTAAGCGGTGTAACCAATGCAACACCGGCGCCTGTAAAAATAGTTTTTTTCATAATCCACCTCCGAAAATTATGCTTCCATAGTTAAATTTTACCACAAATATGTTACAAAATTATCACATAATGTCAATTTTTAACAATTATTCCACAGGCAATTTTTTCACCCGAATTACCCGACGGCTGTGTTGTAAAATCGTCAACGCTATCGTGAATTATAACCGTCCGCCCTATCACGTCTTTAACCGCAAAGCGGTTTGTGAGCACCTGCGCATATGCACAGCCGTCGTTTGAAAAGAGCGGCGGCAAATCGCCGGCGTGATAAGGGTGAAAGGAGTTATCGGGGTTGTAGTGCATTTTTGCATCGGCAAATTCGTCCTCGACATTTCCGGTACAGCTTGTTCCGGAATGTATATGAAACGCATATATTCCCCTGTCGGCAGGCAGTCCGCAAATATTTGCGGTAACGAGTACGCCTCTTGGCGTTTGTCTGAAAGTAACGATGCCGTTTATATCCGGGAAAGCCTTTCCGCCCCGCACCCGTGCACGGGCTGCTGTGTAATGCTTTTGCATAAAAATCACCTCAGTGATAATTTATGCGGTTTGTTCGTTTTTTGAACTTCTTTTTGGTTTTCTCTTCTTTCTTTTAATCAATACAGCGAGCAATGCCGCAAAGAGCACGGCAAGAGCGGCGATAATTACAATCTGAACAAGGTAACTCTTTTTAACCTCATAAACCTTGAACGAGGTGCTCTCCGTTTCAAACTGAACATAACTGCCGTATTTTTTGGTGCTTACTTTCTTTGCACCGCTGCCGCTGTCAACCATAATTGTATAATTATTTTTCTCTGATGACGGCAGATAGCGGATTGTGTGCTTCTCACTGTATACTCCGCTGAGTTTTACCTCGTAGCTGTCAACCGTTGTGCCGTTTGGAGCGCTTGCCTTTTTTGCGGTTATTTCGGCGCCGTCGTCAAACGCACCGTATGACAGAACAACAGGCTTGCCGTTTTTGCGTTTGAGCGATGATGAAATTATATTAACATTTCTCAAATATTCCGCAGTGATGTCTGCATCGTATTTTGCCTCAGAGAAGTCGTAACTGCTCCACTTGCCGTAATAACCTTTTTTGTCGGGCACTTTGGGGATTTTATCCTCGTCAATGGCGTCCTTGTAATTAAAGTTTACTGTTGAGATTACCTCGTCATCAACAATGAATTTTAGGGTAAACACAACGTCTTTGTCAAATACGGTTTTTACAAAATTGACAAAATTCGATATATCCGTTTCCTCTGCGGCATCCGAATAACTGATGTCATCAACACCGCCGATTTCATCACCGACAAAGTAATTGCGCCTTAGACTGCGAACCGCAGCATCGCCCGCTATACTTCCGCAAAATTCGTCGTGTGACGATACGGAAACAAGGGAATAGCAGTCGCTGATTTTGTCTGCATCGCCTGCTATACCGCCGACATAATCCTTGCCTTCCAGATTGCACTTTACGGCGCAGTTTTTAATGATGCTGTCCGCCTCTCCTGCAATTCCGCCGATATAGTCGGCATCACTGCCCGACACCTTGCCGTAGCTGTCACACGTTATTATACTGCCGAGGTCCATACGGCCGACTATTCCGCCGCCGTGATTTTTCTTGACGTTTACTGTCGTTTCATTGGCGCAGCGTCTTATTACGCACTTGGTTTTATAAGTAAAATTAAGCGTCTTTTTGCCGTCTTTTTTTACGTCGTCCTCCGGGTCAAAGTCATATTCTATTGCCATAGAACCGCTGATGCCGCCGGCGTTTATATCGCCCGACACCTCTCCGCAATTCTTTGAATTTTCAATTTTGCCTCTTATATCGCCGGTGCGGTCAAGCTCGGATATATCCTCGTACAAATCGTCTTTATCCATATTGATTTTGTCGTCGTAGGCATTTTGTATTATATCCATAAGCGTGTCAAATCTGCTGCCGACTTCGTGGAGGTCGCCGGACATTCTGTTTTTCTCGCTTTTCACAGTACCGCTCAAATTATCAAATTCTTTTTGCAAATCCTTTATTGAGTCTTGCAGATTTTTAATGCTGTCCGACATTGAGTCCGACACTGACGGAACAGTAAATTCTCCACCGTCGGTAAATTTCTTTACCGCTTTTGAAAAGGTGTCCAGACCGCCTGCTATGGCGTTTGTACCTTCCTTCATATCGGCTATGCCGTCCTTTGCGGCGTCTGCCGCCTTGCTTGCACGGTCTGCCGCTTTGTCAATATACGGAATTGCATCTCTGAGCTTTCCGAGCGCACGTTGCAGTTCGCTTATAGCTGTTGAGAGGTTTTTAAATCCGCTCTCCATCTTTCGCAGTGCCGAAACAAGCGAATACACGTCAAACCCCTCTGCAAGCGTAAGGAGCGCATCGCAGAGGCTGACCATAGCTTTTGCAACACCTTGATAGTCAACGGCAAGAGTACTTAATTCATCGACGGTTTCGTCGGGCAGGATTTCAAGATAACCGTTACCTTTGAGGTCAGAGAGTATATCCGCAATCTCTTTAAGCGCACTCCCTATTGCATTATAGCTGCGCCGTATTTCATCAAGTGCTTCACCTACATTTTCAAAGTTCGCTTCAAGATTTCTGCCTTTTCCGAGTGCCGAACGGAGTTCGTTAATTGCGGCACGGAGTTTTTTTGACCCCTCTTTAAGCGAGGCAACGCTTTCCTTTAAGTCGCCCATTGCGCCCGCAAACTGGTCGGACGCTTTGCGCAGATAAAGGGCTGTATTGTGAATATTACCCTCAGCCTTTTCTGCCTCCTCTGCCGCATCACGAAGGCTGTTTATAGATTTTTTTAGATAGTCCGCACAGCTTTCAAAGTCGGTAAGACCGTCGGTTATGCTGTCTGTGCCGTCGCAGATTTTGTCTAGCGCCGTCTGTGACTGAACAAGCAATGTGTGAAGCCGCTTTGACATATCATTTATGTTTGCAGTAAGGTTATCGGCATAATCCGTAAGGTCATCGGAAAGTACAACAATGTTGTCCGACATATTCGTCATTGCACGGTTCATATCGTCAAAGCTTGAAGTAAGTGCATCACCGTCAAGACTCGAAGTGAGAATACGGCTTATGCTGTCGAGTTCCATACGCATTTGCGAAAGAACATCTGACGAATATTCAAGCAAAATATACGGCTCAGCCTGACCGCAAATTCCGCCGATGTCTTTTCTGCCGTTTATAACGCCGTAGTTTTTACAACCTGTGATGTAGCCTGCCGTTCTTCCGCAAATTCCGCCGGTGTTATAGCCGACAGACTTATATCCGACGTTTCCGTAATTGGTCGAGGAGTATATCTTACCTTTGTTGTATCCGCAAATACCGCCTGTATCTGTATTGGCGTCAAAGTTTTCGGTAGACCTGATATTTTCAAGGTCAATATCTATATCTTTAAGTGATTTGTCGGTTTCCACATACACGGTGTTAATTGCGCCGCGGTTTTCACAGTCAACAAGAATTCCGTAGTTCTGACCGCAAATGCCGCCCGTATAGCTATTTGCACTGACACTGCCCTCAAAACGTCCGTTTTCAATCCGTCCGCTTTCCGTGTTATATCCGCAAATACCGCCGACGGACGCATCTGCGGAAACATCGCCTCTGAAATTGCAGTTTATTATACTTCCGCTGTTTTCGCCTACAATACCGCCGATGTATTTTTTACTTCCGCCGGGTTTAATCTTGCCGCTGACGTTTAAGTCCTTTATAACGCCGCCGTCCTGCAAATAGCGGAAAAGTCCCTGATGTGAGCCTTTGCGTTTGAGTCTGACACCGCTGATTGTATACCCGTTGCCGTTGAATGTTCCGCCGAACGTGGCAACCGGAGTATAGGACGAGCCGGAAAGGTCAATGTCTGCCGTAATCTCTACCCTTTTGCCCTTAGACCATACATCTGTTTTACATTTTTGGGCAAACTTGGCAAAATCCTCCGCATTTTCTATGATAACCGTATCGGAGGCGCCCAAGGCGGCGGACGGCGGTATGAATGCCGCAAGAGAAATCACAAATGCCAAAAGTACGCAAATTGTCTTACTCATCAGATTTGTTGTTTTCATCGTCGCCCACCTCCGTTTCTCTCGAAATACTGTTTATATTAACATTGGCGTGCATATCGCCACGAACTATACCGTGAATGTCTGCATCCACAAAGCCGTTGATATAACCTCTTACACGGCCGTTTACCAAAAATCTGCCCGTTTCTTTACGTACGATTTCCGGCGGCGATATTTTAACCTGTGTTTTTTCTATTATAGTGTCACCGAAGAGCAATATCTCCGGCAGAACACACATAACCAAAAACATTGACAGCAGTGTTCCCGTGCACAGCGTTTTACCGATTGAAACAATCGCCGGCTGTGTCGAAAGTTTTCCTATCAAAAATCCGGCAGATGACAGTATACTGCCCGATGTGAGGACGGTCGGAAAGGCAAAGTTAAGTGAGTCACGCATAGCCTTTTTTATCGGCATTTTGGTTCTGAGTTCCATATATCTGTTGGAAATTACTATCGCATAGTCGATGTTTGCACCCATCTGAATGGAGCTGACTATGAGGTAACTTAAAAAGTACATTGCGTTGTCGGTAATGGTCGGTATCGAAAAGTTTATCCAGATACTTCCCTGAATTACGGCGATAAGCAGTATCGGCAGTCCTGCACTTTTGAACGTAAAGAACAGCACCAGTATTACAAAGAATACCGACAAAACGCTTACTATGATATTGTCCGTTGCAAAGGATTTTTGTAAATCGTAACTGCTTGTGGAATTGCCTACAAAGTATGTTGTGTTATAGTATTTGTCGCACATCTTGTGAACCTTGTCAATAAAGTTAAAGGTTTCCTTGCCCTCTGTCGGCAGGTCAAGATAGACGAGCATACGTGAATACTTTTCGCCGGCGAGCTGTTTTTTGGCATTGTCAAGCTGAACGTACATATCGTCAAGCTCGTCTCCGAGTTCACCGTCGAGTGTTACATAGCCGTCGTCCTTTAAATCGTACACAAACATAAACATATCAATCAGCGGTACGGAATAATTTTCGAGATTGCCCGCAAGTTTGCCGTAGTCGTCGTTTTCTGCGGCATATACGCCGTACAGCACTTTGGTAAGCTCTATGTCTATATCTGCAAGCTCGCCGAACTGGCGTGGGGTGAGTTTGTCGGTAAGAACATAGCCGTCCTTTGCCTCAACGCTGGAAAGACCGGTTATTGACTTGACCTCTTTGCACTTTTCAAGCTCTTTTATGAGTTCCTTTTCTTTTTCGTAATTCCCTGTCGGGAAAATCAGCGCCGCCACGTTATCCGTGCCAAACTCGGACTCTATCATTTCCTTTGCAATCTGTGTATCGTTTTGCCTGTCGGTTTTTGCCGAGTTTGTATCGTACACAAACGGGCAGTTTGACGATACGAAGTACCCTGCAACAATAATAGCCACAAAAACCGGAGGTACAACCATACGCAGTTTGTAAACAATGCTTCCGAGCACGGAAATCTTGGGAACCATATTCTTGTGATGCGTCTTGTCGATATATTTGCCGAGCAGCATCAAAAGACACGGCATAAGTGTAAACACGCTCAAAAGGCTGAAACCGATTGATTTGATAAGGCAAAGACCCATATCAAAACCGATTTTAAACTGCATAAACATAAGTGCAAGCAGACCCGAAATCGTCGTCAGCGAACTTGCGGAAATCTCCGTAATTGACCTTGACAGTGCGTACACAACCGCATCTCTCTGGTCGTGATACTGCCTTTCCTCGCTGTAATGGTGTATCATAATGATTGCATAGTCAATGGACAGAGCAAGTTGGAGTATTGCCGTTACCGAGTTGGAAACGAACGATATTTCTCCAAGCCAGTAGTTTGTGCCCTTGTTAAGAACTGACGCCGCTATAAACGTCATAAGCAAAACAGGTACTTCCATATATGTCTGCGACGTAAAGAGCAGAACCGAAACGATTATTACCGCCGCAATCAAAAATACCATATTCATTTCCGCATCGAGCGAGGCGGAGTCGTCGGTGGTGCTTTCGGAAACGTAAAAATCATAGCCTTTGAGCAGTTTCCTGACGGCCTTATAATCCTTTTGCGCTTTGTCCGAACCGTCCTCGCTTTTTAAGGTAACGTCAAACAGAGCACAACCGTCTTTGTAGTGCTCCTCGCTGTCATCAAAGTCAACCATAGATACCTGAGGCAGTTTTCCGAGTTTATCGTTTATCTTTTCCGCCTCGTCGTAGGTCACGTTTATAACCATAACCTTTGACGTTGCAAAGGTAACAAACTCCTTTTCCATTATATCAAGGCCCTGCCTTGTTTCCGTGTTTTGCGGAAGGTATGCTGTAATATCGTTGCACACCTTGACCCAGTTCTGCGATATAAGCGAAAAAATGAACGCAGCTATGTATATTAAAAATATGATGTTTCTCTTGTCGACAATAACTGCCGAAAGCTTCAGCATAAAAGAATTTCCGCCGCTTTTCTCTTTCAAGACAATACCCCTTTCAAAAAACTTAAAAATATCTATGTATTATACCCCATTGCTCCCATTTTAGCAACTGTCACACATAAAAATATGTCTTAAATTTGTGCATTAACCGATATGTGTCTGAATTATTTGTTATCAAATACTTCTATGGCACGGTTAATATTGCTGTCAAACAGAACGCCTGTTTTATTTATAATCTCATAGAAATCGTCTTTCATACCGGCGTCAAGCCACTTTTCGATTAATCCGAGAAGTGCGCAGCTGTAAAATCTTGCAACAAACTCGGTATCTGCCCTTGAAATGCTGTGCCCTTGCGAGCGTTTTAAAACGAAATTAAGCACAACGTCGTATATAACTCTGTCAAAATATCGCTCTATCTGTTGGCGCTTGACCGAATTGTATAAGTGGTACACTGCCCTTTTGTTTTGTATTGCAAAGTCGGCGGCGCACATAAGACCTTCGTTCCAGGAATGATAATCGCCCTGCTTTTCGACAATGGAGTTGACTTCATTTTGCAGGATATCGTCAACGAGGGCATATATATCGCTGTAATTGTAATAAAATGTATTTCGGTTTATACCGCAGTCGTCTACTATGTCTTTGACGGTTATTTTGTCAAACGTTTGTTTGTTGAGAAGTTTCATAAACGATTGAGCAATAGCCGCCTTTGTAAATTTTGCCATTAAATTCCGCTCCCATTCAATTTCAACGAATATTCTACCACAAATTTTTCCGTTTAGCAATACCTATTTTAGACTAAAAACAGGTGCCGCAAAAGGCGGCACCCGTAAAAAATACTAAGTACGTTTGAGCGCCGCACCCAAGGCGCAAAAAACGGCAAATGCCGCAATGTCCGCCGCAACGATTGTCGAGCCTACCGGAGTTCCCCACAAGACAGAAATCATTATTCCCAGAGCCGAGCAGGTAACGGAAAGTACAGCCGAGCATACGGTCACGCTCTTAAAGCTCTTAAAAATCCGCATAGCCGAAAGCGCCGGAAAGATTATAAGTGCAGAGATGAGAAGCGAGCCGACCAAGTTCATAGCAAGCACTATTATAACGGCGACAATAACCGCAATTATGAGGTTGTAAGCATTTGCGTTTATGCCGGTTGCCCGTGCAAAGTTTTCGTCAAATGTAACGGCAAAAATCTTGTTGTAAAAAACAAAAAATGCAGTGCACACCGCCACCGAAAAAATGACGCTTATCCATACTTCACTCTTTGAAAGCGTGAGAATTGAAACCGAACCGAAAAGCGTGGAGCACACATCGCCCGAAACATTTGCGGAGGTTGAAAAAATATTCAAGAGCAGATACCCCACTGCCAGCGCTCCCACGGATAGCATAGCTATTGATGCATCGCCTTTGATTTTTTTGCCGTTGCCGCTCTTTAAAAGCAGGACGGCGCATATTATCGTAACCGGCATAACGACGGCAATTTCGTTTGACACATTCAAAACCGCCGCTATGGCTATCGCACCGAACGCAACGTGAGAAAGACCGTCACCTATGAACGAAAAGCGTTTGAGCACAAGCGTCACCCCGAAAAGCGAGGAACACAGCGCAACCAAAACGCCCACAACAAGCGCATACCGCACAAACGGGTACTGAAAATAATATGCCGCTCTATAAATTGTTTCCGTCATTGTCCGTCCCTCCGTTTCCGGCAATAAAATTCCTGCCCGTGGTGCTCCTTACATAACTGTCAACAGAACTGAAAAAGATCGGCTTGTGACTCATATGCAAAATACTGCTTGCATACTTTACCGCCGCACTTATGTCGTGCGACACCATAATTACGGTCATTCCGTCTTTTTTGTTAAGCGTTTTGATTACGTTATACATTTCGGACGCCGCCACCGGGTCAAGACCAGAAACCGGCTCATCGAGAATTAAAAGCCTGTTTGCGGCACACAGCGCTCTTGCAAGCAGAACACGCTGCTGCTGACCACCGGAAAGTTCACGGTAACATTGTCTCTTTAAGTCCTCTATTCCGAGGCGCTTCATAGATTTTTCGGCAAGCGCTTTTTCCCTTTTGCTATAAAACGGGCGTAGTGAGCATCTGTTAAGGCAGCCGGATATGACAACCTCGTAAACCGATGCCGGAAAATCCTTCTGCGCAAGCGTTTGCTGCGGCAGATAGCCGATTTCACTGCGTTTAAGTCCGCCGCTTAAAACTATCTTTCCCGAAAGCGGCTGTTCAAGTGAGAGAATTGTCTTAATAAGTGTGCTTTTTCCTGCGCCGTTTTCGCCGACAACGCAGAGGTAGTCGCCGCTTTCCACCTTAAAACTGAGATTGGATACAACAGCCTTGCCCTCGTAACCGAGCGAAACGTTTTCGCATATCATCTGTGTCATTAAATCACTCCCCCAGCGCCGCTTTGAGCACTTTTAAATTTGATTGCATAATTTTTAAATATGTTTCGTTTTCAGCGGTATTTTTGTCCGTTGACTGCATAGAATTGAGAACCATAATTTTGCAGTCCTTGCTGTTTTTGATAATCGTCTTTGCAAGTTTGTCATCGGAGTTTTCCATCGTGAGAATAACCGGAATGTCAAGCTCCGACACCTTGTTTGCCAAAAACACAACTGTTTCAAAGCTCGCCTCCGTCTCCGCACTGCAACCGGGAAACGCCGCATAATATTTGAGGTTGCACTCGTCCGCAAGATACCTGAATGCAAATCTGTCCGCTACAACGATGGTTTTAATTTTTGAATTATCCACCGCAGAAATATATTCCTCTTTAAGCTTTGAAAGTTTTGAGGTGTAGTTTTCGGTATTTGCGCCGAAACTTTTTGCATCGGACGGGGAAACTGCCGACAATTTATCTTTAATCACATTGCAAAGATATACGGCATTTTCGAGGGAGAGCCATATGTGTTCGTCATACTCTTCCTCATTATCGTGGTGCTTATGCCCGTCGTTTCCGGAGCCCTCCGGTTCGGTTTCATGCTTTTTTCTGTCGCCAAGTTCGTTCATAAGGTTTATAACAACGGTGTTTTTGCCGATGCCGTTTTCCGTTATGTCGTCAATCCATTTTTCGGACTCGCCGCCGTTGTATATTAAAACATCGCACGAGGAAATTGCCACAATATCGCCCACCGTCGGCTGATAGCTGTGCATATCAACGCCGTTGTCCGTCAGATAAGACAGGTTGAACTTGTCCCCGGCATCGCCGATAATTTCCCTTACCCAGTCATACTGCGGAAAAGAGGTGCACACTATATCAATCTTTCCGTCATTGGAATTATATGTATTTTTTTCGCAGCCAAAAAGTGCTGCCGATAAAACAAGTATTAAAAAAACGGCAATAAATCGTTTCATATATTCTCTCCTTTGCCTGTTCGGAAGTTATTGTAACATATTAAAAAGGCAAAATCAATCCCCCGTTTAATAAATTATGCACAAAAACCGATTGTAATAATACATTAAAAAATACTTTTTCGATATTGACAAATCAAAAAATGATTGGTATAATAGTAGCACGGTTTGCGGGAGTGGCTCAGTGGTAGAGCGTCACCTTGCCAAGGTGAACGTCGCGAGTTCGAATCTCGTCTTCCGCTCCAAGTCGGAACAGACAATGTCTGTTCCGACTTTTTTAATATTTTCTGGAAATCGCTATGTAGCATATCCAGTAAATTATAACGAGCGCACACAGTCCTTCAAACACGAGCGCGGCAATGTCCGCCTTATCCAACGCATAAAGCACGGTTCCCAAAACAGAAAGGATAACTACGAAAATTATAAACGAAAGCGAACGTGCCCTGTTCACTATTGAAATATTTCTTTCGTCATTTTCGATTATTTCCTCTTTGCGCAGTTTTTCGTCATTTTTAAGGTACGCCAGGTTCTTTCTTATGTTTTTAAGCGCTATAACCGCAAGCATCGTGCCGAACATACCGATTTGCGCATTTGTGCCGTATGCGCAAATCGCAATCAGCGCCACTGCAAACAAAAACTCTGCCAAACCGACATACATACGTATTTTAATCTTTTTTCTGAAATCCATATTCAGTCCTCCTCAAACAGAAATAATTCTTCAATACTTACTTTGAAAAATACCGCCAATTTGTGCGCAAGCGCAAGAGAGGCGTTGTATTTTCCGTTTTCAAGGGATATTATTGTTTGCCTTGTAACAGAAACCGCAGCAGCAAGTTCATCTTGGGTAATGTTTTTAAGCCGCCGCATTTCCCTGATTTTGTTATTCATAAAGCTATCCCCTCCGTTTTTGCAATAATGTATAGCGCACTTTACATTTTTATTATAGCACCGATAATTATTTTTGTCAAGCAAACTTTACATTTTTTCAATTCCGCCGTTTTCCCTCGCATAGTAGAACAAATACTGCTGTGCAAAACCGGCGTATTCGTCGAAAAGTTCCGCAGCCTTTTTCTCTATCATACGGTTTGTTGCGCTTTCGTCAAGATACAGTGTGCGCATTGTTCTCTGAACCCACACATCGACGGGGAATGCCTGAGAGCGTCTTGCGGAAAACAGCAAGATGCAGTCGGCAACCTTCGGCCCGACTCCCTTAATTTTCAAAAGCTCAGCCCTCGCCTCGGAATACGGGAGGCTCTTTATCTTTTCAAGGTCGGTATCGCCGTTTAAAACTCTTGATACTGCGTCTTTAAGATACGGCGCACGGTAGCCGGTTTTGAGTCTGTGAAAGTCATCCTCGGTGACGTCTTTAAGCTGCTGCGGTGTGGGAAATGCGTACATCTCCTCGCCGCCTATGCAGCACTTGCTGCCGTAAAGACGGCTCAGCTCATCAACGGTTTTTGATATTCTCGGTATTTGATTTTGCGCCGATATTATATAGGAAATAAGGCATTCAAAAATATCCTGATTGAGAATATGTATTCCGCCGCCGAATTCAATGGCACGTTTAACATACGGGTCACTTGAAAGTTTCTTTTTCACTGCGCCGTAGTCACGGTTAAGGTCAAGATAGTCAAGCCAGAGCTTAACGTCACTTTCGGCTGTACCGCAGATTTCCAGTACATCGCCGTCAAGGCTCATTTTTGCCGCTCTGCCCATAGCCACGCCGCTAAATGAACCGTCGGCATTTTTGTGCCAGCGGAAGCACTGACCGCACATAAACGTGTGCGTGAGATTAAAGTTTTCTACGCCGGTAATTCTTGCGGTTTTATTATCAATCATATTAAAATTCATAAAAAATCCCACCTTTACCTGTCAAGTATAGCACAAATTATGCTCTTTTTCCACCCAAATTTTAAGAAAAACGAAAAATATAGTATAAAAGGTAAAAAAATAATTTGAAATTTTAAATAAATGTGTTATAATAGAGTCTGTAATATTTTAAAGGCGAAAAAGGGGTATGGCAAAAAATGTCTAAAAACTGCATCGTTTCGATAAGAGGACTTCAAACGTACAGCGACAGTAACAGCGATACGGACATTGAACTTCTCACCGAGGGCGAGTTTTTTTTCGATGACGGCGTGTATTTCTGCAAATACAAAGAGTCCGAGATAACCGGTCTTGACGGCACCGATACGACTATTGAAATCGGTGACAATTACGTTGCGCTCAACCGCTGCGGCAGTGTCAACTCGCAAATGCTGTTTATGCCGGGGAGAAAAACTTCCTCGCTTTACAGTACAAAATACGGTGAACTTCTTGTGGACATCTACACAGACAGACTTAAATCCGATGTCGGAAAAGACGGCGGAAGCATCTGCGTAGATTACATAATTGACATAAATAATTCAACCACCGGACGAAATAATTTTGAAATTAACATTAAGGAGGCAAACTGATGAACGACATTATAAAACAGATAAAGGACGAAATCTGCACGGTGACGAGAAATTCACTTTCCAAGATGAACCTCACCGTTCCGGACGAGGAGGCTTTTAAGAAAGCAGCAGATGAGAAAATAGAAATAGAAATTCCCAAGGAGAAAAAATTCGGCGATTTTTCCGTCAACACCGCAATGAAACTTACAAAGGTGCTCAGAACATCGCCCGTAAACATAGCCAAAGCAATGTGCGAGGCTATGGAGTTTGGCGGCACGTACATTGAAAAGTGCGAAATAGCAGGTCCGGGATTTATAAACTTTTATCTTAAAAACGACTGGCTGTACGACGGACTGCGCCTTGTTGACAAGCTCGGCGGCGACTTTGGCAAAACCGACTCCGGCAAGGGCAAAAAGATAATGGTTGAGTTTGTAAGCGCAAACCCCACAGGTCCTATGCATATGGGTAATGCCAGGGGCGGTGCTCTGGGAGACAGCATCGCAAGCGTTTTGGAGCACATCGGCTGTGATGTTACAAGAGAGTTTTACATCAACGATGCCGGAGCACAGATAGAAAAGTTCGGCAAGTCCTTGGAGGCAAGGTATATGCAGATTTTCAAGGGCGAGGACGGCTTTGAATTTCCTGAGGACGGCTACCGTGGCGGAGATATTAAGGTTCACGCCGCAAACTTTGCCGAAATTTACTTCGACAAGTATGTAGGCGTATCCTCCGAGGAACGCAGAAAAGCCCTTGTGGACTACGCACTCCCGATTAACATTGCAAACTTAAAGAAAGACCTTGAAAGATACAGAATTTACTACGATGTATGGTTCAAGGAAAGCGCCCTTCACAAGGACGGGGAAGTTGCAGAAACCATTGACCTTTTGAAAAAAAGCAACCTGACATATGAAAAAGACGGTGCTCTCTGGCTCAAAGCTACGGAGTTTGGCTGTGAAAAGGACGAGGTTTTAATCCGGGCAAACGGCATACCCACATACTTTGCAGTAGACATTGCATACCACAGGAACAAATTTGCCGTGAGAGGATTTGACCGTGTTATAAACGTGTGGGGCGCAGACCACCACGGTCACGTAGCAAGAATGGAAGGTGCTATGGACGCAATCGGCATCGACAGCAAAAAACTCACCGTTGTTATTATGCAGCTTGTACGTCTTATAAAAGACGGCGATGTTGCAAGAATGTCAAAAAGAACGGGCGAAATGATAACGCTCTCCGACCTTATAGACGAAATCGGTGTAGACGCCGCACGTTTCTTCTTTAATTTAAGACAGGCGGGAAGTCACCTTGAATTTGACCTTGACCTTGCCGTAGCGCAGAACAACGATAACCCGGTGTTCTATGTTCAGTATGCACACGCAAGAATTTGTTCTATTTTAAGAGGATTGAACGAGGAAGGCGTCAAACTCGCCGACGCATCGAAAATAAATTTAAACAGGCTCACCCACGAGAGCGAGAAAGAACTCATCGCCAAACTCAACTCCCTGCCGCAGGAAATAGAAACCGCTGCGCAGATTTTGGAGCCGAGCAGACTTACACGTTACCTTTTGGATTTGTCAGCGCTGTTCCACTCGTTCTACAACAGTTGCAGAGTAAAGGTTGACGACGGGGAGCTTATGCAGGCGAGAATGTTCCTTATTAAAAATGTAAGAACCGTAATAAGAAACACGCTTGCCATATTGAAAATCGACGCCCCCGAAAAAATGTGAGGACTCGGAAATGGAGGTTATGGGGTTGAAAAAACTTTTAACAGCAATCCTTGTGCTGTGTCTGCTGTGCACTTCGACGGCAGTTTTTGCCGCTGAGGATATCTCGGACCCGTTCGGAGGTTTTTCGGGTCTTGCCGGGGCACTGACGGGCATTGAATTTGATAATCCGAACGGCGTTTTAAGCAGGAAAGACGCAAACGGCATAGTAAAATCCCTCCTCGGCGATTTGCCGTTTGAAAACGAAAATCCCACAAACGGCGACCTTGCCTCTTATTTGAGCGCAAAGTTAAAATCCGATACCAAAAAAGCACCGCTTAACTGTAAAGACGCAGGACTTGCGGACGCTATGTACAAAAAAGCGTATGCCAAGCTAAACGGTGCCGGAAGGCTGTATTCGGACAACGGATTTTTAAATCCTTTATCACCGCTCACATATAAATATCTGCTCGGCAGTCTTAAATACTTTGAGAGCGACATTTTGCAGCATAACAAAATAACTTTAAAAAGCGGTAACGTGATTTCCGTGTCGCTTGAAGGCGAAGTTACAAGCATAAAAATTTCAAACGGCGGTCTTTCCGTGATCAAAGTCAAGCGGCTTGCGGATATGACAATCGGCAAACATTCGGTCATTGCACCGTACAGCAGAAACATTTTGCCGGGTGACGCAGCAGATATTTACACAGACAATGACGGCAATGTTGTTTACATCAATATACCGGGAGAATACTTTGACGGATACAACGCAATCAAAGACAGCTATACCCTGTTTAAGGCGGACATTTACTATATAGACGGGCAGACCGCAATAATGCGCAACACAAAGGTGTTTGACGGTTCTGCCTACGAGCCTGACGGCGACGGCTACCGTGAGTTTAAGATTGACGGAAGTACGATGTTCCGCTACAATCAGACAGCAGTCGGCGCAGATGATGTGAATTATGCACTGCTCGACAAAACGGCATATTTGGTTTGCGACAAGAATATGAGTGTAAAATATTTTAGTATATCGGAGTGATAAAAATGAAATTTAAAAAAATAACATCGGCAATCGTTGCCGCCGTTCTCTCTGTTTCCGTTTCACTGTGCGCCTTTGCGCAAAGCGAACCTATGGCACAGGACGGCGAAACGGCAAAGAAACTTGTTACCCAGGGCGCAAATTACATTTTGCAGAAATATAAATTTGACGTAACCCGTGACGAGCTTTACACAGACACGCTTATGAAACTGCTTGAACAGCACCCGGAACTTACCGAGGAGGCTTTCAAGGCAATGTATTCCGGTCTTGACGAACACTCAGCTTACTATACCCAAGAGGAGTTTGACAGCTTTTTGGACAGTATGAGTGGCGAATTTACCGGCATCGGCGTTACAATAACTTCGGTTGCAGAGGGACTCATGGTAGTCAACGTCTCGACAGGTTCATCTGCCAAGGAGGCAGGTATCAAGGTTAACGATTTGATTGTTGCCGCCGACGGAGTGGATTTGCGTGGAATGGCAGTCGATTTGGCACGTTCTTACATCACGGGAGAAACGGGGACATATGTT
The DNA here is from genome assembly GCA_934500705.1 of uncultured Clostridia bacterium. Lineage (GTDB taxonomy): Bacteria > Bacillota > Clostridia > UMGS1810 > UMGS1810 > CAKSIN01. Next base: position 109,420 of record CAKSTI010000001.1, read on the forward strand.
AATGTCGGCGTTATGCGTGACGGAAATTATCTTGAATTTAACCTTATGAGAAAACCTGTTGTAATAGAGCCGGGTGCGTTTCAAATTATAGATGACACCGTGGGATATATTGCACTTGACACCTTTGATGCAAGTGCGCCGGAACTTGTTGACCACGCACTCGACACCTTTGATGCCGCCGGCATTACAGACATCATATTCGACCTGCGTTACAATCCCGGCGGTTCGGTAACCTCGCTTGTTGACATCTGCCAGCGTATTATACCGGAAGGACCGGTAATCAGCTTTGAATACAAAAACTCGGTAAAAAACACTACCCTGTATTCAAATCTTAAAAAAGCCAAGTACCGCATAATTGCACTCGCAAACGAAAGCAGCGCCAGTGCGGCGGAGGCGTTCTGCGGTGCGGTTCAGGACAGCGGTGTCGGATTTGTTGCGGGAACAACAACCTACGGCAAGGGCACGATGCAAAATATTAGAGATTTTAAAGTCGGCGGAGGCGTTAAGCTGACGGAGGCCGAATACCTCACAAGGAACGGCAGGCATATAAACGGCGTCGGCATCAAACCCGATGAGTATGTAAAAGACGGCACAACAACTCTTGCAAAAGCCGGATTTAATGACCTCGACTTTGAAAAGACGTATAAGGTCGGCGACAAAGGTGCAACCGTCCTTGCTATAAATCAAAGATTGTGGGCAATCGGATATGACATAGGTCTGCCCACGGACGAATACACCGAAAAGACTCACTTTGCGATATACAGTTTTCAAAACGCCGAGGGACTGTACCCGTACGGCGATTGCGACATCACAACGCAGTTAAAGCTCGAAAACATCCTTCAAGGCGAGGAAATACCGGACAACGCATCGTTCAAACTTGCACTTGAAATATTTAAAAACGGCACATTTGATGAATATATGCCAAAAGAATAGAATACAAAACGCCCGTCGGACACTAAAATCCGACGGGCGTTTTTGGTTTAAATTTACTTTATTTCCGTAACATCGTAACCCTGTGCTTCTACCGCCTGTTTGAGAACTTCGTTGTCAACCGGTTTTGACAGGCTTACAACAGCGCTGTTTTTAGATGCGCTGACGTCTGCCGATGCAACGCCGTCCACGCCTTCAAGTGCACCCTTGACTCTGCCCTCGCAGTGCGCACACATCATACCTTCGATTTTCATTGTAACTGTCATAGTGTTTTGCTCCTTCCGTTTTTTAAATTTTTTGTCATTTTTGGAATTCCTTATATTAACAAAGTTAAGCCTCAGTGCATTTGTAACAACGCAAAAACTCGAAAAACTCATTGCCGCAGCGGCAAACATAGGATTGAGTTTCCAGCCAAATACCGGTATCCAAATGCCTGCTGCAAGCGGTATGCCGATTACGTTGTATATAAACGCCCAAAATAGGTTTTCGTGTATATTTCTGAGTGTGGCACGGCTGAGCCTTACTGCCGCCGGGACATCTGAAAGACGGCTTTTCATAAGGACAACGTCTGCCGCATCAATGGCAACGTCCGTGCCGGCTCCTATTGCAATGCCGACATCTGCACGGGTAAGCGCCGGTGCGTCGTTTATGCCGTCGCCGACCATTGCGGTTTTTCCATCTGTCATTAGCTTTCGTAGGGCGTCTTCCTTGCCGTCGGGCAACACATCGGCAATTACGTCATTGACCCCGGCAATTTTGCCGATAGCTTTTGCCGTTCTCTCATTGTCACCGGTAATCATAACAACGTGTATTCCCATATTTTTAAGCTCACTTATTGCATCAAAGCTGTCGTCTTTAACGACGTCGGCAACGGCAATAATTCCTGCCGGTTTGTTATCCGTTGCAAAGAACAGCGGTGTTTTTCCCTCGCCTGCCAGTTTTTCGGCAGTTTTTTTCATATCGCTGCTGATTGTGACGTTCTCCGCCGCAAAGGCTGTTTTTCCGCCGAATGACGGCTTGCCGTCAACGGTTGCGCTGATGCCGTTTCCGGGGAGAATTTTAAAGCTTTGAGCATCGTCCGCAAGCAGACTTCGGCTCTGCGCCTCGCTTACTATTGCTCCGGCAAGTGGGTGCTCGCTCTTGATTTCGAGCGAATACGCAAGAGTAAGGAGCGAATTTTCATCGTAGCCGTTAAACGGAATAATATCGGTAACCACCGGGTTTCCGCTTGTAATCGTGCCGGTTTTGTCCAGTGCGGCAAAATTGATTTTGCCGGTTTCTTCAAGCGATGCCGCAGTCTTAAAGAGTATGCCGTTTTTTGCACCTACGCCGTTTCCGACCATAATTGCAACCGGTGTCGCAAGTCCGAGTGCACACGGGCAGCTTATAACAAGTACCGAGATGCCTCGTGCAAGGGCAAAGCCTATATCTTTGCCGACGAGCAGCCAAACCGCAACCGTTATAACAGACAGCGCAATTACCGTGGGAACAAAAAATCCCGAAACGGTGTCCGCAGCCTTGGCGATTGGCGCTTTTGTTGCAGCGGCGTCACTCACCATTTTTATTATCTGCGAGAGCGTGGTGTCCTCTCCCACTCTCAAAGCACGGCACCTGATAAATCCGGAGCGGTTTACGGTTGCCGCCGAAACCTTGTCGCCCTTTTCCTTATCGACAGGTATGCTCTCGCCGGTCAGCGCAGACTCATCGACAGCGCTGCTGCCGTCAATGATTTCACCGTCAACCGGTATGCTTTCTCCGGGGCGGACAACAAATTCATCACCTGCACGGACTTCCTCAACGGAAACGACCGCTTCTTTTCCGCCACGGACAACGGTTGCAGTTTTGGGTGAGAGGGACATAAGACTTTTCAGCGCACTTGTTGTCTTTCCCTTAGAATGTGCCTCCAACATCTTTCCCACCGTTATAAGGGTTAAAATCATAGCAGCGGACTCAAAATAAAATTCGTGCATATAGCTTGCGGCAAGAGCGGTATTCCCCTTTACATATGCGTCAGACATAGCAAAGAGCGCATACGTGCTGTAAACGAATGCCGCACTCGAACCGAGAGCAACGAGTGTGTCCATATTGGGCGAACCGCCAAAAAGCGACTTAAAGCCGTTTTTAAAGAAATCGGCGTTTATAATCATAACGACAACGGTCAGCAGCAGTTGAACCAATCCCATAGCAAGGTGGTTGCCGTCAAAATAATGCGGCAGCGGCCAGCCCCACATCATATGCCCCATTGAAAAATACATAAGTATCACAAGAAAAACAACGGAGTTGATTAATCGCTTTTTTAAAATCGGAGTTTGTCTGTCGGCAAGCTCGTCATTGTCATTTGACTTTTCGGCGGACGCACCTTTAACCGAGGCGCCGTAGCCGGCGCTTTCCACAGCCGAAATAATTTCGCTGTCCGATGCGCTGCCCTCAACGCCCATAGTATTTGTAAGCAGGCTGACCGAGCACGACGTTACGCCGTCCACAGCCGAAACAGCCTTTTCAATACGGGCGCTGCAAGCGGAACAGCTCATACCAGTAATTATATATTGCCTCAATGAAATCACCTCGTTTATCCGATTTATCTAAACTAACTATATGGTATATCACAAAGCGGATTTTGTCAATAGTACAATTTCCATATATTGATACTTGATATAGTCCGATATATATAGTATTATATCCTTGACGGTTGACATAATGCCAAAAAATTTAATTTTTAAATTACGTCATTATGATACCGGAGAAGGCAGACATACTGCAAATATAAAAGGAGGATTTACAGTGTCAAAATTCAAGAATGTTATCTCCGCATTGTCAATCGCTTCAATACTGACATCATCTTCTGCCGGCTTAGTTTTCGCCTCCGTACCCTCAGACGTAATCGGTACGGAATATAAGGACGCAGTGCAGGTTTTAAGTGCGCTCGGCATTATGGTCGGAGACGGCGGAACGGGACTTTTCAGACCGACGGACGAAATTAAGCGTTCCGAGGTTACAAAGGTTGCCGTTGCACTCAAAGGACTGAGCGACGTGGCATTGTCATCGGCTTCCGGCTCCAACTTCCTCGACGTGGCAAACGACCACTGGGCAAAGGGTTATATTAATGTAGGTACGACCGAAGGTCTTATCATCGGTGACGGCGACGGCAATTTCAGACCCAATGACCGTGTAACCTATGCCGAAGCTGTAACAATGCTTATCCGTGCCCTGGGTTATGAACCCCAGGCGGCATCAAAGGGCGGTTATCCCACGGGATATATGGTTACCGCATCTTCTAACGGCCTTACCAAGGGTGTTTCATCATCTGCAAGCAAGGCAATAAACAGAGGCGACGTTGCAGAGCTCGCAAAAAACGCACTCACAATTAAGCTGATGGAACAGGTAAACTACGGAAACAGCATTAAATATGAAGTAGTGGAAAAAACTCTGCTTTCCGACAGACTTGATGTAGACTTTGTCGAAGGCAGTGTAACCGCCATAGGCAATACGTCGATTGACGGTTCGAGCGTTGATAAAAGCAAAATCAAAATCGATGGCAAACTCTACAACATCGGAAATGCCGACGTGAGAAATCTCCTCGGATTTAACGTTGAAGCATATATCGCCAAGGGCGACAGCGGCAAGAGAGATACTCTCCTCGTTGCTCAGGCGGCAGAAGGTCAAAACACCGTGCTTGAAATAAGCGCAGATGACCTCAACTCCGTAGATGCGTCTTCAAGTTCAAAGTCGATTAAATACACAGTCGGCGGCAAGACACAGAAGGCAACTGTTTTAAATAACGCAACCGTTATGTATAACGGCAAAAAGGGCGACTGGGACGACCTTAAAATGATTGATTCCGGTTCGATAGTACTTCTCGACTCGGAAAAGAACGGAAAATATAACATAGCGTTTATAAACGAAACCGTAAACTATGTTGTAGACGAGGTATCCTCATCATCGCACCGTGTTTCCGACAAGTATGACCAGGGCTCAATCGTCCTCGACCCCGACGATGGCGACATCAGCTATATCATTGACAAAAACAATGAGCTGATAGAGGCAAAAGACCTTGAAGAATGGGACGTAGTGACGCTTACCGTAAGCAAGGACGGCAGTCTTATATACGGAACGGTTATTCAAAATCCCATCGAGGGCAAAATTGAAGAAACAGACAGCGAAAGCGTTTATATTGACGGTAAAAAATATAAAATAGCCGCAAGCTATCCCCACTCCTTAAAAATCGGCGACGAGGGAACATTCTATCTCGATGCCGAAGAAAAAATAGCCGCATACAGTGAGGACAAGACTGCCGGTAAAAACTATGCTTATCTTGCCGATATGGATATTGAAAAGGGACTTAGCGGCAAACTGAAATTCAAGCTGTTTACCAAAGACGGCGAAACTCTGACATTAAACGGTGCAAGCAGAGTAACGGTAAACGACACCGGAAGTCTTAAAGACAATTCCGTAATAAATGCCATCGGTGCAAAAGGTCAACTCATAACCTACGAGCTTAACTCAAAGGGCGAAGTATACAAGGTTAAAACAGTTGCATCTTCCTCCGAGATTGATGAGGACAAGTTTGTACGCAACTTCACTGAGGACAGCGTGGTGTACAATTCCTCGTCATCAAAACTTCTTGCAAGTGCAATGAATGTAAAGGTTGCTCCCGGTACAATAGTATTTGACATACCGTCAAATTCAAGCAGCACCGACGATTATGCGGTAAGAGACAGCTCCTTCTTTGTGGACGGAGGAAAGTACGATATATCTGTTTACGACGTGAGAGAAAACCTTACCGCAGGCGTTATAATTGTTACAAACTCCGACAGCAAAGCATCGGAAGAAGCGTCCATTGCAGTTGTTGACAAAATAACAAACGCTAAAAACGACAAGGGCGAGGACGTAGAAAGGCTGTATGCTTATCAGGACGGAAAGAGCGTAGTTCTCTACTCCACCAAGAGCGGAATATTTACCAAAAACGGTTCCAACAAGCTCGAAAGCGGAGATATAATCCAGTATAAGACAAACAGCAGCGGAGAAGTTGACGGAATTAACGTTCTGTTTGATATGAGAGACTCCAAAACCGAAAAGAGCGTAAAGCACTCCGCAAATATGACAACCGAGTACGGAAAGATTATAAAGAAATTCTCCGACTCCTTCAATCTCCAAGTAAACGACGGTGCCGTAAATAACTATGCAATAGGAAAAGCTGACATCTATATTGTAGAAACTGTGAAATCAAATGTAAAAATCAGCGTTGGTGACTCATCTGATATTCAGAAGTACGACAGCGCAAAACCCGAAAGAGTATTCGTAAGACTTTACAAAGATGAAGTTAAAGAAATAGTTATAGTAAGAGAGTAGTTAATAAAGAGCACGCCGCCGGGCAAAATATCCGGCGGCGTGCTGATTTTATACATATGAAAGAATAAAACTGCACTTTCCGCAGACGGTATAATCGGCATTCTGCGCCGGAATAAACACCGTGTCACCCTTTTTGAGTTCGAGTTCACATTCGTCCATTTTCAGAGTGCAATTTCCGTCAACGAGCGTTATGCTCCTGAAACTGTCGTCCGTGATTTTAAAGTCAGCCTTTTTATCAACGCTTATTTCCTCACTTGTAAAATATTTGCACGACGCTATCGGCTTAACACTGTAAGTCCCGCAATCTTTGACTTCCATCTCCGGCGAGGTTTGCGGTTTTGCTTTAAGGTCGGAAACGTCAATCGCTTTATCAATGTGCAGCGGTCTTGTTTTGCCGTCCGCTCCCACTCTGCCGTAATCGTAAACACGGTAGGTAACGTTTGAGTTTTGCTGAATTTCGCATATCACAATTCCGGCTCCTATTGCGTGGACTGTGCCGGGCGTTACAAAGAAAACATCGCCCTTTTTGACCTTCACGCAGTTAAGAACATCAATCAGCGTGTTGTTTTTAATCCGCTCACGGTATTCCTCTTTGGTTATATCCTTGCAAAATCCATAGTACAGACACGCTCCCTCATCTGCCGAAAGAACATACCAAACCTCAGTTTTGCCGTACTGACCCTCATTTTTGAGGGCGTATTCGTCGCTTGGGTGAACCTGAACGGAAAGGTTTTGCTTTGCATCAATGAGTTTTACCAAAATGGGGAAAAACTCAAACTCTCTGCCCTTTTTGCCCAAAACGCCGTCGCCGTTTTTCTCGATGTACTGCGAAAGCGTAAGTCCGCAGTGCTCGCCGCTTGCAACGATGCTCTGACCGTCTTTGTGAGTCGAAAGCTCCCAGCTTTCGGCAACACGGTCAAAGTCACAGTCTTTGCCGTACTCCGCTCGCAGTTTGGTTCCGCCCCACAGGTAATCTTTAAATGCAGGTTTCAGTAAAACCGGTTCATTCATATCATATGTCCTCCTCAATCAATTTTTTCAAATCTCGGCAGGCAGTCTATCGGTGCGCTGACCGTAACTTTGCCGCCGTCATATATTTTTCCGTCAACATAACGCCACTTGCCGCTTGGGAGTTTGACTTCTCTTGTGACAGCGCCTTTTTTGAGCACCGGCGCAACAATCAGATTGCTGCCCAGTACAAACTGGTCGGTAACGGTTTCAAAACCTTCACCCGGAAATTCATATTCCATACTGCGCATTATCGGCTCGCCAGTTTTTGCGGCGTTCTTTGCAAGCGAAACAATTAAATCGGCGTACTCTCCGTGCAGTTCGGTTAGTTTTTTTGCCGTTTTAAAGTTTTCGGACGACAAAATGCGCTTCGGCGATATGGAGAACTGCATCATCGGGCACAATACGCTCACTGCAAGCCAACGCAGATAGAGTTCTTCGTCAACACTGCCCTGACCTTGTTTAAAATATCCGCAGTCACCGCCGCCGACCATATCCGGGCAGCCAAAGAAATAACCGAGAATACCCTGTTGGAGCATATTCGGGATAAGCATACCTATACCGTCATTGTGTTCCCAGGACGGGGCTTTGTCTTGAAGTCTGCATACAAGAGGCTGACCTCCGCAGTTCCACACACAGCGCAGTTCGTTATACTCAAACTGTGCGGCAAATCTGTCAAAAGCCGCAGTGTGCTCGCACGCCTCGCACTGCATATATGTTTTGTCATCTTTGCGGTATAAATACGCACCGCCCGCATCAAATTTAAATCCGTCCACGCCGTATTTGTCCATAACGCCTTTGAGCTTGCCATAAAACCACTCGCAGGCTTTTGGATTGGTGAGGTCAAGTATGCACGAAAATCCGTTCCACCACTCTCTGACAGCCACTTTTCCGTCCTTGTCCCTTATGAGATAATCGGTGTTTTTTATTGCACGGTAGCAATCGCTGTCCGGCGAAATATGCGGCGTTATCCAGAGCATTACTTTAAATCCGAGAGAATGAAGCTCATCTACCATTTTCTTTGGATTTTGGAACTTTCTTGCGCAAAAATCGTAGTCGCCGTAGTCAGGTGCCCAGCCTTCGTCAATCATCAGTATTCCCGGCTCCATACCTTCATCAACAAGTGAGCGAGCATACTCCAGAATTTGTTTTTCGTTCTGGTTATACATAAGCTCGATCCACGTGTTGTACTGCGGTGCTCTTAAAAACTGCTCGTTCGGTATTCTGCCGTCAGCCGAAAAACATCTCCTTGCGGCGTCCGCCTGCGCCCCTTTAAGCGTGCCGAAACCTGAAAACAGTTTTACCTCCGCCGGTCCGTCAGCGTTTATCTCTCCGTTCTTAAAGGTTATTTCAAACGGTTTGTCACTGCATATGTACCTGCCCTTGCTTGATATGAAAAGCGGCGAATACTGGTCGCTCACTCCTTCTCCGGTTATAAGATTGACAGTCAGCTTATCGTCCTTGCCGACGGGAAACTTTCTTCCCATATGGACAACGCCGCCGTACCAATATTCATTGTCAAGAAATTGTGTATTCATTGCAACGCTCCTTTTCTGTACTTTCGTACATTATACCAGTTTAAAATCCAAAAGGCAATACTTAATTTGTAAAACAAAACCTTGAAATTTTCCGCTAAGTATGGTAATATGTTTACTAAGTAATTATGAAAGGACTGATATTTATGGAAAAAATACTTTCAATTCTCGAAAACGATTGCAATACGCCGCTTGAACAGATTGCACTTCTCACCGGTCTGACGGTTGAGGAGGCGGCGGCGCAGATAGATAAGCTGAAAAAGGATAAAATTCTTCTCGGCAACAAGAGCATAATCAACTGGGAAAAGACAAACAAAGAATTTGTAACCGCACTCATTGAACTTAAAGTAACTCCGCAAAGAGGTGAAGGCTTTGACAAAATTGCGGAAAAAATATACAAATTCCCCGAAGTAAAGTCCGTCTACCTTATGGCAGGCTCATACGACCTCACCGTTATTGTCGAGCGCAAAACAATGAAAGAGGTTGCCTGGTTCGTTGCCAACCGCCTTGCGCCGATGGACTGCGTTGTGAGCACCGGGACACACTTTGTTCTTAAAAAATATAAAGACGCAGGCGTTATATTTGACGATGATGAAAAGGATACAAGGCAGGTAATTACACTATGAGTAACTTTGACATTAACAAGTTTATAAACCCTACTGTTATGGGGATGAAACCGTCAGGAATAAGGAAATTCTTTGACATTGTAAACACAATGGACGACGCTATATCTCTCGGCGTCGGCGAGCCGGACTTTATTACCCCCTGGCACATAAGAGATGCCGGTATATATTCTCTCGAAAAGGGACGCACATATTATACGTCAAATTCCGGTCTTTTGGAGCTCAGGGATGAAATCTGCAACTATCTTAAAAAATTTGACCTCTCCTATAACTCTGACGAAGTTCTGGTAACCGTTGGCGGCAGTGAGGCTATTGACCTTGCTATGAGAACAATTCTCACACCGGGCGACGAGGTGATAATTCACGAGCCGTCGTTTGTATGCTACAAGCCGTGCGCCCTTATGGCAGGCGCAGTGCCGGTTGTTATTCAGACAAAGGCGGAGGACGGCTTTAAACTCAAAGGAAAAGACCTGCTCGAAAAAATCACCGACAGGACAAAACTGCTTGTTCTCTCCTATCCAAACAACCCCACGGGAGCCGTTATGACAAAAGAGGACTTGGAGGAAATTGCAAAAATTGTAATAGCTAAAAACATTATGGTTATCTCCGACGAGATATACGCCGAACTTACTTACAGCGGTAAGCACTGCTCCATTGCGAGCCTGCCCGGTATGAAGGAGCGCACGGTTGTTGTAAACGGATTTTCCAAGGCTTTTGCAATGACCGGCTGGCGTCTTGGCTATCTTGCGGCGGAAAAAACGCTTGCAAAGCAAATTACAAAAGTGCACCAGTATGCCATTATGTGCTCGCCCACAACAAGTCAGTATGCGGCAGTTGAGGCGCTCAAAAACGGCGAGGAGTCCATTAGGGCAATGGTTGCAGAGTACAGCGACAGGAGAAAAATAATAACCGACGGTTTTGACAAAATGGGATTTCCGTGCTTTTCGCCGAACGGAGCATTTTACATATTCCCGTCCATCAAGCGCAGCGGTTTGAGTTCGGAGGAATTTTGCGAGAGACTTCTGCGTGAAGAAAAGGTTGCTCTCGTTCCCGGAACGGCATTCGGCGAAAGCGGCGAGGGTTACGTGAGAGTATCGTATGCTTACAGCGTGGCGCAGATAAATGCGGCGCTTGAAAGAATTAAAAAATTTGCCGACAGAATATAGGTGAAAATATGAGTTTTAATATAGTTATGGTTGAGCCGGAAATACCGCAAAATACGGGAAACGTGGCAAGAACCTGTGCAGTTACCGGTTCAAGACTGCACCTTGTAAAACCGCTTGGGTTCAACATTGATGACAAAAAGTTAAAGCGTGCCGGACTCGATTACTGGTACGACCTGGATATTACGATTTATGAGAATTTAGACGATTTTTTTGCAAAGAATAAAGGCACGTTCTACTATGCGTCCACCAAAAGCCTTAACCGCTACACGGACGTTAAGTTTAAAGACGGCGATTATATTTTGTTCGGCAAAGAAACGAAAGGGCTTGACGAGGGATTACTCAAAGCAAACAAGAACGACTGCATACGCATACCGATGCAAAAAGGTCAAAGAAGCTTGAACCTTTCGAATTCGGTTGCCATAATAATTTATGAAGCGCTCAGGCAGAACGACTTTTTTAATCTCGAAACAACGGGACAGCTTACAAAATTCGATTGGCAGTATTAAGGAGGATATTTATGGACAAGATAAAGATTATCACCGACAGTGCATCGGACCTTTCGCTCGAAACGGCGAAAAAGTACGGAATACACATAATACCTATCAACATTACCTTGGGCAGCAAAAGCGTCAAAGATAAGTACGAAATCTCAAACGAGCAGTTTTATGAGTATATGAAGTCCGGCAATGAGATACCCAAAACGTCGCAGATTACGGTTGCGGAGCACATTGACGAATTCAAAAAGTTTTCAGACGACTTCTCCGTAATTTACGTTCCCATATCCTCAAAGGGCAGCGGAACGTATCAGAGCGCCGTAATTGCCCGTGAGACGATTTTGGAGGAAAACCCCGATGCGGACATCACAATAGTTGACCCTCTCCTGTTTTCATACGGTTACGGTTACTGGGTTATAGAGGCGGCAAAAATGGCAGATGCCGGCTGCGGTGTTGACGAAATAGTCGCAATGCTCAAAGACAGGTTTGCACGCACCGAGATAATTCTTTCCGTCGAAAGTCTTGATTATCTGCAAAAAGGCGGCAGAATAAGTCCGGCGGCAAAAATACTTGCCAATGTGCTTGACATAAGCCCCATTCTCGCCATTGAGGACGGTCTTGTTATGAACAGGGACAAGGTTCGTGGCAGAAAAAAGATCATTGCAAAAATGGTTGATATTGTAAACGAAAATGCCGACCACGACTGCGGTCAGAAAATAATCATTATGCAGGGTAACGTTCCCGAAAAGGCGGAAAAAATGAGGGAAACACTGCTTGAACGCACGGACTTTAAAGATACCGTAACTGCCGAAATAGGTCCTTGCATCGGTACTCACACCGGGCCGGGAGCTTTCGCATTTGTGTATCTTAAAAAGTAAGTATATAAAAATATACCAAAATTACCCTTTAAACTTATGCTAAACTTATATATTGGAGATATTTTTACTGAATTTGCTTGCAAAATTTGTAAAAATGTTATAAAATATACTTATCGATGCAGTTTACTTTAAAATTTTTATTTGAGGTGACAGATATGAACAAAAAAACTATTGAAGACATCAATGTCAACGGCAAAAGAGTTCTCGTAAGATGTGACTTTAACGTGCCGCTCGACGAAAACAGAAACATTACGGACGAAACCCGTATTGACGGCGCACTGCCGACAATCAAGTACCTTATTGACCATAAAGCAAAGGTTATTCTCTGCTCACATATGGGAAAACCCAAGGGCGAGCCCAAGCCGGAGCTTTCTTTGGCACCTGTTGCAAAGAAACTCTCCGAAAAACTCGGCAAAGAGATTGTGTTTGCGGCAGACGATAACGTTGTAGGCGACAACGCAAAGAAGGCTGTTGCACAGATGAAGGACGGCGACGTTGTTCTCCTCGAAAACACAAGATACAGAGCAGAGGAAACAAAGAATATAGACTCATTCAGTGAGGAGCTTGCATCTTTGGCAGATATTTTTGTAAACGACGCTTTCGGCACAGCTCACAGAGCACACTGCTCAAATGTCGGCGTTACAAAGTTTGTTGAAACATCTGTATGCGGTTACCTCATTCAGAAGGAAATCAAATTCCTCGGAAATGCCGTCAACAATCCGGTAAGACCGTTTGTTGCAATCCTCGGCGGTTCCAAGGTTTCGTCTAAAATATCGGTTATCAATAACCTTCTCGAAAAGGTTGACACCCTTATCATCGGCGGCGGTATGGCATATACATTTATGAAAGCTCTCGGTGAGGAAGTCGGCAAATCACTTCTTGAACCCGATTACCTTGATTATGCAAGAGAAATGATGGACAAGGCAAAGGCAAAAGGCGTTAAACTCCTTATCCCGGTAGACACGGTTGTTGCAAAGGAATTTTCAAACGACGCTGAGCACAAAACCGTTGAAAGAGGCGGCATTGAACCCGAATGGGAAGGTCTTGACATAGGCGAAAAGACAATAGCGCTTTACAAGGACGCTATTAAGGACGCAAAGACTGTTGTATGGAACGGTCCTATGGGCGTATTTGAAATGCCTACGTTTGCAAAGGGTACAAACGCAATAGCACAGGCTCTCTCCGAGATTGACGCTACCACAATCATCGGCGGCGGCGACAGCGTTGCAGCTGTAAACCAGGCAGGTCTCGGCGACAAAATGAGTCACATCTCCACAGGCGGCGGAGCATCTTTAGAATACCTCGAAGGCAAAGAACTTCCCGGTATTGCAGCACTTGATGACAAATAATAAAACTTTGGGGGGAGTTCTCTCCCCCTTTTGTTGCGTATGATATGGAAAGGAAATGATATAAATGAGACAGATTGTAGTTGCAGGAAACTGGAAAATGAATAAAACACCGGCTCAGACAACCGAGCTTATAAATGAGTTAAAGCCGCTCGTTGCCGGCAGTAAAAACAAGTGCATCGTTTGCGTACCTTTTACAAACCTCGCAAACGCCATTGAGGCTGTTAAAGGCTCTGAGATTGAAGTCGGCGCAGAGAATATGTATTTTGAGGAAAGCGGCGCATATACCGGCGAAATCGCACCCTCAATGCTCACAGAGATGGGAGTTAAATACGTTATAATCGGCCATTCCGAGAGAAGACAGTATTTTAACGAAACAAACGAAACGGTTAACAAGAAGGTTTTAAAGGCATTCGAGCACAACCTCACCCCTATTATCTGCGTAGGCGAGTCCCTCGAACAGAGAGAGCAGGGCGTTACATTTGAGCTTGTTTCAATGCAGACAAAAATTGCGCTTTTGGGTCTCAGTGCAGAACAGGTTAAAAAGTGCATAATCGCATACGAACCCATTTGGGCAATCGGAACGGGAAAAACCGCAACAAGCGACCAGGCGCAAGAAGTTTGCGCAAAAATCAGGGAAACGGTTGCATCGGTTTACGGTAAAGATGCGGCAGACGAAATTACAATTCAGTACGGCGGCAGTGTCAACGCAGGAAATTCCAAAGAGCTTTTCGGAAAATCCGACATAGACGGCGGTTTGGTTGGCGGAGCAAGCCTCAAAGCAAACGATTTTTCACAGATTGTAAACAGCTGATTTACCGTATTTTACAATTATTATCAAAGGGTGTTGCATTTGCAACACCCCGTTTTGAGAACAGCTATTGAAAGGAAGTATTAATTATGAGCAAAAGACCCGTTGTATTGGCAATATTGGACGGCTACGGCATCAGTAAAGAAACAAAGGGAAATGCCGTATACAGTGCTAAAAAACCAAACCTTGACAGATTAAACTCAACCTACCCCACCACGGTTATCCACGCAAGCGGAATGGACGTAGGACTGCCCGACGGACAGATGGGAAATTCCGAAGTTGGTCACACAAACATCGGCGCGGGCAGAATTGTATACCAGGAACTTACACGCATAACAAAATCCATAAGCGACGGAGATTTCTTTGAGAACGAGGCTCTTGTCGGTGCTTGCAAAAACTGCGCAGACAAAAATTCCTCACTTCACATTATGGGACTTCTGTCCGACGGCGGTGTTCACAGTCACATTGAGCATCTTTTTGCAATAGTTGAATTGGCAAAGAAGCAGGGACTTAAAAATGTGTATGTGCACTGTTTCCTCGACGGCAGGGACGTTTCCCCCACAAGCGGTGTTGACTTTGCCGCACAGCTTGAAAACAAACTCTCCGAAATCGGCGTTGGAAAAATAGCAACGCTTTCCGGCAGATATTACGCAATGGACAGAGATAACCGCTGGGAGCGTGTTACCAAGGCGTACGATGCGCTCGTATACGGCAAGGGCGAAACTGCCGATAATGCGGTAGATGCCATCAAGGCATCGTATGCAAATGACGTTACCGATGAATTTGTCGTACCCACGGTTATATTGGAAAACGGCAAGCCCACGGCAACCATCGGCGAGGGTGACAGCATTGTGTTCTATAACTTCCGCCCCGACAGAGCAAGAGAGATAACACGTACATTGGTTGACCCGGATTTTGACGGATTTGAAAGAAAGTATTTTGAAACCTATTTTGTAACAATGACGCAGTACGACGCAAAAATGCCCAATGTTCACGTTGCATTCAAACCGCAGAAACTTGTAAACACAATAGGTGAATATGTTTCATCAAAGGGTCTTAAACAGCTCAGAATTGCAGAGACGGAAAAATATGCCCACGTTACATTTTTCTTTAACGGCGGAGTTGAAAAGGTTTATGACGGCGAGGACAGAATTCTTGTGGCATCTCCCAAGGTAGCAACCTATGATATGCAGCCGGAAATGAGCGCATACGAAGTTACGGACAAACTCCTTGAAGCGCTTGACACGGATAAATACGATATGGTTATCTTAAACTTTGCCAACTGCGATATGGTCGGTCATACCGGCATAATGGAGGCGGCAATAAAGGCTGTGGAAACCGTTGACGAGTGCATCGGCAAGGTTGCCGACAAGGTTATCTCTATGGGCGGAGCTATATTTATTACAGCAGACCACGGTAATGCCGAGCAGATGATAGACCCGGCAGACGGAAGTGTGTTTACGGCACACACCACAAATGTTGTTCCGCTTATTGCCGCAGGTATTGGCGATGTTAAGTTAAACGAGGGCCGTCTTGCAGACCTTGCCCCCACAATGCTCGATGTTATGGGACTCGATATACCTGAGGAAATGACGGGAAAAAGCCTTATTGTAAAATAAAATGAAAAAAATATATTCACTAATGATAATTGCCGCCGGGATTTTGTGGGGAACGCTTGGCGTTTTCGGCAAAATTCTGGCGGGGTACGGATTTAACAGCGCCCAGTGTGCAGCTGTGCGTCTTACATCGGCGGCCGTTATTCTCACGACGGTGAACATTAAAAATTTAAAAGTAAATCCAAATCAGCTTTGGAAGTTTGCCCTGTTGGGCTTGTTCGGTATGTTCGGTATGACGTTCGTTTACTTTGAGGCGATTAAGAGAACGTCCATTTCCGTGTCGGCGGTGCTCTTGTATACTGCACCGATAATGGTTACGGTGATGTCGTCGGTTATCTACCGTGAAAGACTCACAGGCAGGAAAATAACGGCGCTTTTTGCGGCTTTTCTCGGCATAGTGCTCGTTTCCGGTTTTAACGCCGCCGGAGCAACACCGATTGGCATTGCGCTCGGACTGCTTTCGGGATTTTTCTACGCATTGTACAGCATCATCGGAAAGTACGCTCTCAAAGAGAACCGTGCGGAAACCGCTACAAATTACGCCTTTATCTTTTCCGCACCTGTTGCGCTTTTGGCGTGCAACCCTGCATCACTGCTTGCCGCCGCCGCAAGTGCTCCGAACAAACCCGTCGTTATCCTGACAATGGCGGCACTCGGTATTGTAACATCGGTGATACCGTTCTCTTTGTATACAAAGGCGCTTGTGCACGTTCCGGCAGGAAAAGCATCAATTATGGCATCGGTTGAACCGCTTGCGGCAACGCTTTTCGGAATTGCACTGTACGGCGAAAAACTTACCTTTATGAGTGTGCTGGGAATGGCGGCTATCCTGTTGGCGGTAACTTTGCTCGGAACATCTGAACAGTAGGTATAGAACAAAACAAGAACCTCGTTTTTGAGGTTCTTGTTTTGTTAATAATTTTCATATTTTCCAAATTCAAAACAGAGAGTGTCTTTGGTGTGACTGTCACTCGAAAGAATTGTTTTTCCGCCTTTTTGGTGAATATATTCCATAATATCGGGCGAGGGATAAGGCACGGTTTTGTATCCTCTTGATATTGCACCGGTGTTGATTTCAAACGGGACGTCAAACGGTATCAGTGCATCAACGGCACTTTTGTACGCACGGACGTATCTTTCGTTTTTCTCGTCAAAAAATTTGTACTTTTCATTAAACTTTGTTATCAGGTCAAAGTGTCCGATTATATCAGCGTCGGTTTTCTGAACAATGTGTGACATTGTTTGATAATACTTTTCGCAGGTGGCGTAAAAATCGCCGTCAAAATACTTTTGCACCGCATTTTTTAGTATCTCGGCGCTCTCATCAACGGGAACATAATCGTTTCCAAATCTCAAATAATGAACAGAACCGATAATATAATCATAGCTTTCGGCGGGTGATGCGGAGTAATAGTCCTGTTCTATGCCGCAAAGTATCTCAATGTCGGGACGGTAAAATTCTTTGAGCATTTCAATTTCCGCCTTATACATTTGCGTGCCCTCCTCGGACATACAGTAGCTTTTGTCAAAAAAAGTATATGAATGTTCCGAAAAGCCTATTTTCTTTAAATTTCTTTTTATAGCCTCTTTAACTATGCTTTCGGCGCTGTCGCATCCGTCGCCGAACGTTGTGTGAATATGAAAATCGCAATCTGTCATTGTGTCATTTTCTCCTGTTTAACTTTGTGGTCTATAACGTGGCGTGATGCAAGTTCCTTTTGCACGTCACCGAGTGTAATTCCCATTTCGGTCATAAGAACCATAACGTGGTATGCGAGGTCTGCTATTTCGTATACCGTTTCTTTTTTATCATCGGCTTTTGCCGCAATAATAACTTCGGTGCTCTCCTCACCCACTTTTTTGAGTATTTTATCAATGCCCTTTTCAAAGAGATATGTGGTATACGAGCCTTCCTTCTTTTCGGTTTTTCTGCCCTTTATAAGCTCCATTAAACCTTCATACGAAAATTCGCTCAGCTCACCGCTTTGCCATACCTTGTCGTTAAAGCAGGACTCCGTGCCTGTATGGCAAGCCGGGCCGTCCTTTTCCACCGCAATCAAAAGCGCATCTGCATCACAGTCTGCCGTTATTGACACAATGTGCTGATAGTTTCCGCTTGTTTCGCCCTTTAACCACAGTTCCTGCCGAGAACGGCTCCAAAAACACGTAAGCCCTTTCTCCATAGAAATTTTAAGGCTTTCCCTGCTCATATACGCAAGCGTGAGCACCTTTTTTGAAACAGCGTCAACCACTATTGCCGGAATAAGACCGTTTTCATCAAATTTTAAATTTTCTGCATTAAACATATTTTACCTCCTAAATGCGTACCGGAATACCGTTTTGTTTAAGTTTAGTTTTAAGGTCGGAAATTTTTACCTCTCCAAAGTGAAATATCGACGCCGCAAGTCCTGCGTCAACTTTTGGAATGGCCTTGAAAAGTTCCACAAAATCGTCCACACTGCCTGCGCCGCCGGACGCTATAACCGGTACGTTTACGGCAGAGCATACGGCGTCCAGCATCTCCAAATCAAAGCCGCCCTTGACGCCGTCCGTGTCAATGGAATTCAGCACAACTTCCCCGGCGCCCATATCAACACAGCGCTTTATCCAGGCTACTGCCTCCATACCGGTGTTTACACGTCCGCCTTTGGAGTAAACTCTGAACACTCCGTCAACCCGCTTTACATCGGCAGAGATTACCACGCACTGATTGCCGTAGCGCTTTGCCGCATCATAAATCAAATCGGGATTTTTAATTGCGCCGGAGTTTACGCTTACCTTGTCCGCACCACATTTGAGCACCCTGTCGAAGTCATTTATGCTGTTTATGCCGCCGCCTACGGTCAGCGGAATAAAAATTGTTTTTGCAACTTCTTTCAAAATGTCCGTAAACAGTGCTCTGCCCTCGCTCGATGCCGTTATGTCATAGAAAACAAGCTCGTCCGCCCCGTTTTTGCTGTAATATCCGGCAAGTTCCACGGGTGATGACACGTCGGACAGTCCCTCAAAATTTACTCCCTTGACCACTCTGCCGTCACGGACGTCAAGACAGGGAATTATTCTCTTTGTAATCATTTTGCCACCTCGATTGCCTCTTTAAGTGATATTGCGCCCGTATAGTACGCCTTCCCTATTATCGCACCGTAAAGGTTCAAACCGGCGAGACTTTTTACATCATCTATTGACGAAACGCCGCCCGATGCGGTTATGTTCATATCGAATTTATCGGAAAGCTCTTTGTATAGCTCGTAATTGGTTCCCAGCATAGCGCCGTCCTTGGAAATATCGGTACAGATTAGTGTTTTTACACCTATATTCTGCATTTTTTCGCAAAATTCAAAGCAACTGTACTGCGACTTTTCCGTCCAGCCTTTTATTGCTGCGCAGCCGTCTTTAATGTCCGCTCCGACTGCGATTTTGTCACCGAATTTTTGGACGGCTTCAATTAAAAAACGCTCGTCGGAAACCGCCGCCGTTCCGAGAATAACACGGTCAACGCCGATTTTTAAATATTTTTTGATTGTTTCAATGTTTCTGATGCCGCCGCCGATTTCTGTGAACAGACTGCAATCCTTCATAATGCGTTCCACAGTCGATATATTCGGCGTTGTTCCGTCCTTTGCGCCTTCAAGGTCTACCAAATGCAGGCACTGCGCCCCTTGATTTTTAAAATCATTTGCTATTTCGGGCGCATTGTCGCTGTATACCGTCATTTTACTGTAATCGCCTTTAAGCAGCCGCACCGCCTTACCGTCGTATAAATCTATTGCCGGAAAAATGAGCATAGTTTGTTACCTCCGTTAAACTTCGCAAAATGCCTTTAAAATTTTAAGTCCCGTTTCGCCGCTTTTTTCCGGGTGAAACTGACAGCCGAAAACATTGCCGTTTTCTGTCGACGCCGTAAGATTTGCGCCGTACTCGGCATATGCGGTAACGCTTTTATCGCAGTCGGCGGCATAATATGAATGGACAAAATACACGTAGTTGCCGTCGTTTATGTATTTAAAGAGTTTTGACTTTTTATCAGTAAATTTAAGCGAATTCCAACCTATGTGCGGAATCTTAAAGCCGTCGGGTATTACTCCTTCAATCGGACGGACGTTTCCGTCAATCAGTCCGAGTCCGCAGTGCTTGCCGTATTCATAGCTTTTGTTAAACAAAAGCTGCATACCGAGGCATATTCCCAAAATCGGTTTGCCCTTTGCCGCCTGGGATTTAATAAGTTCCGCAATACCGCATTTATCCAGCTTTTCCGCCGCATCACCAAATGCCCCCACACCGGGGAGAATTATTCTGTCGGCATTTTCGATTTCCGTTTTAATCCCGGTAACGTGCGCATCTGCGCCTATTGCATCGAGCGAGCTTTTTAGCGAAAACAGATTTCCCACTCCGTAATCAATAATAGCAATCATCAGAGAACCCCCTTCGTTGACGGGATTTCATCTGCAAAAGCGGCATCAATCGCAACCGCCTGTTTAAAACTGCGGGCACAGGATTTAAACATACCCTCAATAATGTGGTGCGAATTTTTGCCGTCGAGCAGGCGAATATGCAGTGTACACTCTGCGTTTCTTACAAATGCAAGAAAAAATTCCTCCGCAAGCTCCGTGTCAAAATCACCGACTTTTTGCGACGGCATCTGTGCATCAAAGCTAAGGTGCGCCCGTCCCGAAAAATCGACGGCAGACAGAATGAGAGCCTCATCCATCGGCATAATCATATTTCCGTATCTGACAATCCCTTTTTTGTCGGAGAGCGCCCGGCTGAAAGCCTTACCGAGTGCAATTCCCGTATCCTCGACGGTGTGGTGCGCATCTACGTACATATCGCCGTTGCAGGTGAGATTTATGTCAAATCTGCCGTGCTTTGCAAAAAGAGTTATCATATGGTCTAAAAATCCGCAGCCGCTACTGACACTGCACTCACCTCTGCCGTCAATGTTAAGGGTAAGGCTTATGTCCGTTTCGGCGGTTTTTCTGTTTATTTGTGCTGTTCTCATAGCGATAGTTCCTTTCGTAAAATATCAAGCATTTTGTCCATTTGTTCTCTTGTACCTATTGTGATACGATTATACTCCGAAATTTCTTTTTTGTCAAAGTGTCTTACAAGAACGCCGTTATTTTTTAATACGGAATAAATCTTTTCGCCTCCAACACTGCTGTGCTTGGCAAAAACAAAGTTTGCGGCAGAGGGCGTCAGCAAAAATCCGAGCTTTTTAAGTTCATTTGCCGTGTATTCTCTGTTTTTAATAATTTCCGCACAATTTTTAAGTGTGTATTCCTCGTCCGCCATAGTTCCGATGCCAGCCGCCATAGTCATTTTATTTATGTTATAGGGATTTGTGGAGTACTTAATCTTGTTAAGGTCCGCTATCAGCTCTTTGCACCCTACGCCGAATCCCAGCCTTGCGCCTGCCATTGAACGTGACTTTGAAAATGTACGGGTAACCAGCAAATTGTCGTATTTGCCTGTGAGTTTTACGCAGCTTTCGTTTCCGAAGTCAACATATGCTTCGTCCACAACCACAACGCCGTCGGGGTTCGACTGCAAGATTTTCTCTATATCCTCCGTCGGCAGTGCAATTCCTGTCGGTGCATTGGGGTTTGCAATGAATATTGCCTTATTAAGTCCCGCATAATCCAATGTATTAACGGTAAAATCACTTTTGAGCGGGATTTCCTCATACTCAACTGAATTGATAACCGAAAATACCGTGTAAAAGCCGTATGTTATATCAGGGAACGCCGCTCCCCTTTCGCCGAATGCCATAAAGGCAAAATTGAGTATTTCGTCAGAGCCGTTGGTCATTAAAACCTCGTCCGGTTCAACTCCGAGGTTTGCGGCAACGGCACAGGTCAGTTCTCTGCACTGCGGGTCGGGGTACAGGTTAAGGGTGCGTGCCGCCTTATGCATAGCGGACACTGCCCTCTCCGACGGCGGAAAAGGTGACTCGTTTGTATTTAACTTGATGTACTTCATATTCTGCGGTTGTTCGCCCGGTGTGTACGGTTCGAGCGATTTGTATTTACTGCTGAAAAATCTGCTCATTATTCCACGTCCCCATTATTGTTTTCAAGTCTGACCACCGCACTTTTGGCGTGTGCCGTCAGTCCTTCTTTTTTGGCAAAATACTCTACATCTCTGCTCACCTTTTCGAGTGCGTCACGGGTGAAATATGTGTACTGTGTCTTTTTAACAAAGTCGTCTACCGACAACGGACTCGAAAATCTTGCGGTTCCGCTTGTGGGGAGCGTATGATTGGGGCCTGCCATATAGTCGCCGAGGGCTTCGGGGCAGTTTTTGCCCATAAAGACGGAGCCTGCGTGGCGTATTGCACCAAGATAGTCAAAGGGATTGTCAACGCACAGTTCAAGGTGTTCGGGCGCTATTTCGTTGGCAATATCCACAGCCTTTTCAAGAGTTTCGGCAACTATTATTTTCCCGTTATTGTCTATAGACTCACGTGCAATTTCAAAGCGTTCGAGTTTTTTAAGCTGAACCTCAATTTCCGCCTGCACATCTATTGCCAATTCTTCGCTGTCCGTAACCAGTACCGCACTTGCCAGCCTGTCGTGTTCCGCCTGTGACAGAAGGTCGGCGGCAACGTAACACGGATTGCACGTTTTGTCCGCAACTATGAGAATTTCGCTCGGTCCGGCAATCATATCTATGGACACCTTGCCGAACACCTGTCTTTTTGCCTCTGCAACAAAGGCGTTTCCCGGCCCTACTATCTTATCTGCCTTAGGTACTGTCTGTGTGCCGTATGCCAGGGCGGCAACCGCCTGAGCACCGCCGACTTTGAATATTCTGTCCACTCCGGCAACATATGCGGCGGCAAGTATGGCGCTGTTTACCTTGCCGTCGGCCGAGGGAGGCGTCACAATAACAACGTTCGGGCAACCGGCAATTTTTGCGGGAACAGCGTCCATCAGAACGGTTGAGGGATACGCCGCAGTACCGCCGGGAACATACAATCCGACCGTGTCGATGGGCATAACCTTCTGCCCCATTATGATACCTTTTTCATCATTTATAATAAAACTGTTTCTGACCTGTTTTTCGTGAAACTTGCGAATGTTTTTCTCCGCTTTTTTCAGGATTTCCATAAATTGCGGTTCGGTTTGCTCCACAGCCGCCAAAATCTCGTCCTTGGTGACTTCGAGTGCGTCAAGTTTTGCACCGTCAAACTTTTCACAGTATTCAAAAAGTGCCTTATCGCCGTTTTTTCTGACGTTATCTATAATTTGTGTTACGGTTTCCTCTACGTTCACCCTCGGTTCAACTCTTGCAAAAATATCCTTATTTTCAACTTCGCCGTATCTTAAAATTTTAATCATTTGTCCGTCCTCCGTTTAAATTTGCCCTGCCAATTCAGAGATAAGTTTTTCTATTGCATCACCCTTGAACTTAAAACTCGATTTATTTGCAATCAGCCGTGCGCTTATCGGGATTATTGTGTCAATAATCGAAAGATTGTTTTCTTTGAGCGTTGTTCCCGTTTCCACAATGTCCACTATGACGTCGGACAGGTCGAGTATCGGGGCAATTTCTATTGAGCCGTTAAGGTGAATTATGTCTATATCACGTCCGAGGGCAGAATAGTATGACTTGGTAATATTTGTAAATTTGGTTGCCACACGCAGTGTGCGCTGTGTATTGTCGTAAAAATCCTTTTTTGCGGCAACCGCCATTTTGCATTTGCCGATGCCGAGGTCAAGAAGTTCGTATACTTCCGGTTCGTATTCAAGCAAAATATCCTTTCCGGCGACGCCCACATCTGCCGCTCCACGTTCTACATAGATTGCAACGTCTGATGGTTTAACCCAAAAATAACGGACGTTTTTCTGCGGATTTTCAAAAATCAGCTTTCGGTTTGTTTCCCTTATTGACGGGCACTCAAAGCCTGCCTTTTCAAACATTGAGTATACCTTTTCGCCAAGTCTGCCCTTAGGCAGTGCCACATTAAGCATTGACATCAGCCAACTCAACTCCTCTCTCGTTAAGTCTTAAAAGCTGTCTGTATTTGAGCTTTTCGGGAACAGACCTTTGCGCCATAACGCTTACCGTATCTGACGAAAAGAGTTCTATTGCTTTATTTATAGCGCTTATGGTGCATTTGTCATCGTATACAATCAGCGTATCAACATCGTATTTTTTATTATTTACGGCGAGCCTTTCGAGCATATCAAGGTAAACCGCAAAGCCTATTGCGCCGGAGGTTCTGCCCATTTTTTTCATCAGTTTGTCATACTGACCTCCGCAGAGAACACCTGAGGAAATACCTTTTATAAACCCTTTAAACACAAAGCCGTTATAATAATTCATATCGTTAATGACAGAAAAATCAATACTCACATTAAATCCCTCTTTTTCGAGAACCGACGTTATGTTTTCAAGTTTTGCTATTTCATCATCGGCATTTTTAATGTTCATTTCTTTAAGAACGGCAATAACTTTTTGGGGCGACCCGTAGGTTGAAACGAGTTTAACCGCATTTTCGGGATTTACGCCTGCGTTTTTGCACAGCTTTTCTATTTCATATGTGTTTTTCTCGCCGATGCACTTGATTATTTCGGATTTGAGTTCACCGTCAACGCCCAGTGTTTCAATCACTGCCGAAACGATGCCCAGGTGCGAAATATCGAGCACATAATCCTTTGATATGTTTTCAAGACTCTTTGCCGCAAGCATAATCACTTCGTAGATGCAATAATCGTCAATGTCGCCGATACATTCAAGTCCCACCTGCATAATTTCCTTAAACGAGCGGCTCGTACCGGAAACACGGTATACATTCTCGTTATAATAAACCTTTTGCACGCTGTTTAATTTATCGGCGCCGTTTTTAATTATGGAGAGTGTGACGTCCGGCTTCAAGGCCATCAGCTTGCCGTCGGTATCGGTAAATGTGATCACGTTGTCCGAAACCAAAAAATCTTTGTTTCTCACGTATAAATCGTATTCCTCAAATTTACTCATTTTGTACTGCGCATAGCCGTACCTTTGATAGAGCTCACGCATTTCAAGCACGCATTTTTCATCGTTTTTAAGCACGTTAAAATCCAAATTCATATGTCTGCCCCCTCTGTAAAACCGCCATTTCGGATTGTATTAGTATTTTATCACATTAAAGCGATAAAATCAATACCCTTTTGCCAAAAATACTATACAAAAGAGCGCAAAAAACCGCCGTGGTTTTTTACGCTCACATCAATTTTTATTCCCGCAGAAATTTCCAGTCCCGGAACCAACCGGTTTTAACCTCATACTGTCCCGTTTGTTCGTTGTAATACCGATAATCTGTTCCGTACTGCGGACCGTCATATCTGAATTCGCCCTCATAATTCAGATAGACGCTGTGCGTGTTTGTTGCACTGTCATACTCCGTTTCATACCATTTGCCGTTATACCAGCTGTTATCTTTCCATTCGCCGACAAAACGCTTGTATACGCCCTCATAATTTGCATAACCCTTTTGGTTATACTCTGTGCCGTAGCCGTCACGGCTGTCATCTGTAAAGTTTCCGTCGTATATCAGGTACATCTCATCTTCCGAAAAGCCGGTGTATTCCGTAAAATGCCCGTTCTTTTTGCCGTTTTTCCAAGTTCCGACAGACACGGGAAAACCGCCGTCATACATTGTACCTTCGCCGTTTGGCAAACCGTCCGCAAAATCGCCTGTGTATATTACATCATTTTTAGCCGTTATCGTGTCATACTGTGGACTGCCCTCACGGTTATACACCTTTATTGCTCTTTCCTCGCCGTTTACAGTACCGTAAACATCATATATTGTACCCTTACCGTGTGCGACGCCGTTTAAAACATTGCCCTCATAAAAAATTTTGCCATATGCGGCGTTATAATCATTGCGTGGGTCTTGGGTAAAATAATATATTCTGCCGTTTTCGGCGGTATACCCCGGAGCATACAGAACATCAAACGTCCTTTGACTGCTGCCGTACTGGGCATTGCCGACGAGAAAGCTGAGTGTATCAAGGCGCATTTTGCCCTCATACACGGGACTGCCGTCATCGCCGAACAGAATACCGTCAAAGAGTTTGGGCGTGCCGTCGTCCTGCTCGCCGCCAATGTCAAAATCCCGTATGAGGTAAAACTTTCCAGTATCGTTAAATACCACTTGCTTTCCGCTCTCGCCGGCAGGGGAAATGCACTGCACAACAAAACCGTATTTAAAACCGTCACTTTGTATGCAATACACAACGGAGTTTTGATTTACTTCGTCGGCATATCCGTTGGCGGTAAGCTGTATCGGCGCAGAAAATCTGTACTCTGTCACATCGGCAAACAGTCTGAACGAGTGAATGGATTTTATCGTTTTTCCGTTTTTAAAGTCACCGTACTCTGTTGTGATTATCTCGCCGTATTTGTTTTGAAACGCATCTTTCTTTATTCCGTAGGTAAGATCGTCACCGTCAAAAATGCCCTTTTGGGTAACGGTGCGGTTGTAGCCGTAAGTGTTGTCCTCGTCTGTTGTCTGCCGCTGCTCGCAGGCGGAAATCTCGTTTTCGAGTATATTTACGTCATATCGGCGCAGTGTATCGTCATAGGAGCAGGAGCCGAACAAGCCGAGCCAATCGGTGTTGATGATTGTTTTGCCGTTTATGTTGTAAGCATCTGCCTTTTCGCCGTTTACATATGTTTTAATGTCTGTCGGGTACACGCTGAACTTTGCTGCACCGACTGATGATTTTTCGGTCTTTTTTTCGTTCACAAATGTGCCGGCATACGGAGAAAAACTAAACCTTTCCCTTGTGACGGCAAGCTCTCTCTTTTCGCCGTCCCATTTGACGTCGAATCCGTAGTTTGCCAAATCCTCCGCCACAACATATGTATAGTCATTGTAGTTATACGACTCTATCGGCGAGCCGTCTATGAAGGTGACAATGTCGGTTTCACGAACCACACTGGCGTCAGCCGTCTTGGCAAACGCCGTAACGGTGAATGCCGCCGTCAAGGTCAAAGCAGCCGTAATCGCAGTCTTAAAATTCATACCAATGCACTCCTGTCTGTGATTATGGCACAATTATATCATTTTGGCAATTATCTGTCAATCGTTTTTAGCTGTCCGATAACCGCAAATAACACAAAAAATGCAACGACAAGCGTAACCACGTCGGATATCGGCATAAAATACAGCAGACCGTCCAACCCGAACCAAATCGGCAAAATTAAAACAAGTCCCACACCACAGACCAGCTCACGCAGTAGCGATAAAAACGTTGAACCGAGCGCATTGCCGAGAGCCTGCAAATATATGAATATTCCCTTGTTTACGCACGAGAGCGAAACTCCGCACAAAAATACTCTTATACATTTGATAGCAAATTTCGTGTAATACCCGCTCTCGCTCTTTGCGCCGAAGATGCCTATTAACTGCATCGGGAAAAGCTCAAAAACTACCGTTGCGGCAAGTCCGAATACAAATTCGTATATTAAAAGTCTTTTGAGTATTTCAAGCGTTCTGTCGTTGCGCCCGGCACCGACGTTGTATCCTATAATAGGTATACAGCCTGCGGAAAGTCCGATTGCGACAGACATAATTATCTGGAAAAACTTCATAACAATACCGATTACAGCAGTGGGTATCTGCGAGTATTCCTCCAAGGCGAAAACGGGGTGCACTGCTCCGCACTTGCGGCACATATTAAGCACTGCCGCCATAGAGAGCACAATGGAAATCTGCGAGAGAAAACTGCTCATTCCCAAAGGGAGAATGTTTTTTATAACAGTCCACTGCGGTTTAAAGCTGTCTTTTGAAAGACTTACCGCCTTTGTGCCGAAAAGATACAAAAGCGCAAGCACAGCCGATATAATCTGCCCTATTACCGTCGCAACCGCCGCACCCATCATTCCCCAATGAAATACAAATATAAAAACGGGGTCTAAAATGCAGTTGGTTACCGCCCCTGACAGCAGAGTTATCATTGCATACCTCGGACTTCCGTCGGAACGGATTATGGGGTTTACCGCCTGACCGAACATATAAAAAGGTATGCCGAGGGCTATCCAGAACAGATATTCCTTTGACAGTTCCCAAGTGTTTTTATTAACCGTAGCGCCGAAAGACGCAAGTATTTGATTTGAAAATATCAGATATACCGCCATTAAAACAAATCCGGCCAAAACCGTAAAAGCAACGGCATTTCCAACGCTTTTTGCCGCCCGCTTATTTTCCTTTGCGCCGAGGCTTATGCTGACGTATGCACAGCAGCCGTCGCCAATCATTGTAGCTATTGCAAGAGCTATTACGGTCAGCGGAAAAACAACCGTGTTTGCCGCATTGCCGTACGAGCCGAGATAATCGGCATTTGCAATAAAAATCTGGTCTACGATGTTATAAAGCGCACCTACCAGCAGTGAAATTATGCACGGCAGAGAGTATTGCCTCATAAGTTTGCCGAGCTTTTCCGTTTCGAGAAATGAATTTACCATATATTTACCTCCTGTTTTGCCTATGACAAAAAGAAAAAAGCACACGCAAAGCGTGTGCCGTAAATTCATTTAACGGATGATACACGCAGTGCCTGCACTCTGTTTCGTATCAGAATGGGATACATTCGTGTATCGTGTCATCAGCAGTATGGTGGTATTATAGCACAAATCAGCGAAAAAGTCAAATTTTTGAGAGATATTTTTTAATTCTATCCAACGCTTCCTCGGTTCGCTCATTGTTGCCGAAGCCGGAAAGGCGGAAATATCCCTCGCCGTTTTCGCCGAACCCTTCGCCCGGAGTACCTATTACGTTGCACTTGTCGAGCATAACGTCAAAGAAGTCCCAGCTTTTCATACCGTTAGGGCATCTGAGCCAAATGTACGGACTGTTTTTGCCGCCGTAGTATTCAAGACCCAATTCGTCGAAAGTTTTCATCATATTTTCGGTGTTTCTGCGGTAATAATCAATGTTATTTAAAATCTGCTCATACCCTTTATCGCTGAATACGGCAGATGCCGCACGCTGAACAACATATGACACACCGTTAAATTTGGTGGACTGCCTGCGTTTCCACAAATCGAGCAGTTTTATACCGCCGTATTCAAGCTCTGACGGTATAACCGTATATCCGCACCGAACGCCGGTAAAGCCTGCCGTCTTGGAAAACGAACAGAACTCAATGGCACAGTGCCTTGCTCCGTCAATTTCAAAAATGCTCCTCGGACAGTTCTTGTCGGTTATGAATATCTCATACGCCGCATCGTACAGAATTACCGAATTGTGCTTTATGGCAAAATCAACCCATTTTTTAAGCTGATTTCTCGTGTAGGCGGCGCCTGTGGGGTTGTTTGGCGAGCAAAGGTATATGATGTCCGCTCTGTCATTTTCGCTCGGCAGGGGCAAAAATCTGTTACCTGCATTTGCTGATATTAATTTGATTTTTCTGCCCGTCATAACGTTTGTGTCAAAATAAACAGGGTAAACCGGGTCGGGAATGAGAACGGTATTGCTCTCGTCAAAAATATCAAGAATATTTGCAACGTCCTCCTTCGCACCGCAGGTAACAACAATCTCACTTTCGCTCACGTCAACGCCTATATGCTTTTTGTAATGCGATTTTATGGCGTTCAAAAGGAAGTCCTCGCCGAAACTTTCGGGATAGCCGTGAAATGTGCTGATGTTGCCCATTTTTTTAGCGGCTTTCACCATCGCATCAACTGCCGCAGTGCACAGCGGCAGGGTTACATCACCTATGCCCATACGTATAATGTCCGCATCGGGGTGAGCTTTCATATAATCGTCCGTTTTCTGCGCTATTGTCTTAAAAAGATATGATGGTTTTAAATGCAGATAGTTTTCATTGATTTTCATATATCAAACCTCCGTCTGAATTTCTACACTGCCGGTGTAAGCGGTTACCGCTCCGCCCGTCATTTTTATTCCGCCGCCGTAATAATTAATCACGAGTTCGCCGCCCTTTAAACGCACGGTGATGTCGTCGTCCTTTTTGCAAAAACCTCTCGCACAAGATGCCGCAACGCTTGCGCACGCACCTGTTCCGCAGGCGTATGTTTCGCCGCTGCCTCTCTCCCACACACGCATTTCGAGCGTGTTTTTGCCCGTTATTTTTACAAATTCAACGTTCACCTTTTCGGGAAAGATTTTGTCGTTTTCTATTTTTTTACCGACGCTCTCGATATCAAAATCCCAGAGCGGAAAATCCTTTTCGACAAAAATAACACAGTGCGGATTTCCCATACTTACGCAGGTGATGTTTTCCTCTTTACCGCCGACCGTCACGCACTTGCCGATTACAGGCTTACCGTCCTCTGTTATGACGGGCACATCTTCCGGTTCAAACGAGGGGGCGCCCATCTCTACCGTTGCACCGCAAACAACACCGTTTTCTATGCACAGAGTGACGGTTTTAATACCGGAGAGCGTTTCGATTTTAAGCGGGTTGTTTTTGCTTATGCCGTTATCATACACAAACTTTGCAACGCAGCGCACGCCGTTACCGCACATCTTGCCCTCGCTGCCGTCGGCGTTAAACATTCTCATCTTTGCGTCGGCAACCTCCGACGGGCACACCATAATCAGCCCGTCAGCTCCGACGGAAAAATGCCTCTTTGACAGCTCCACAGCCGCCTTGCCCGGATTTGGAATATCCTGCAAAAAACCGTTTACATATATATAATCATTTCCGCAGCCGTGCATCTTAGTAAAATTTAATAACATCAAATCATACCTTTCATTAAATTCCGCTTGCGCCGTAGTTGGAGAGCACCCTTGCGGATGGGTCGTCAACGTCGCAGCCTTCCCACTCTTTGTTTGGCATCCAGAAGTCCGCAATCATCTTGCTCTGACCTTCGTAATACTTTTCAAATATTTCACGGTACAGTAGTGACTCTTTTGTAAACGGCATTGCGTGTGTGTATTTTCTGCGTTTTTCCTCAAACTCGCTGTCGGTATAATATTTGTCGGCATATTCTTTGAGGTAGTAGACCATTGAGTGGCCGACAGCGTCGGAAAATGCCGCCTTTTCACGGTAGAGTATATCGTGCGGCAGATAATCGCCCTCAAAGGCGTGGCGCAAAAGATACTTTCCCTTGCCGTAAGTGTTGATTTTTTTCTGCGGGTCAACGGACATAACATAGCTTACAAAGTCCAAATCGCCGAACGGAACACGTGCTTCAAGCGAGTTTACCGATATGCACCTGTCGGCACGCAGAACGTCGTACATATGAAGTTCCCTCACACGCTTTTGTGACTCCGCCTGGAACGCCTCGGCGGACGGTGCAAAGTCTGTATATTTATATCCGAAAAGCTCGTCGGATATTTCTCCCGTAAGCAAAACCCTGATATCGGTGTTTTCGTGTATATATTTGCACAGCAAATACATTCCCATACTTGCCCTTACTGTGGTAATGTCAAATGTGCCGAGAAGTTTAATTACTTCATCGAGCGACGAAAGCACGTCGTCTTTGGTGATTATAACCTCCGTATGCTCACTGCCTATATAGTCCGCAACCTCTTTTGCATATTTAAGGTCTATGGCGTCCTCACTCATACCTATGGCAAAAGTCTTTATCGGCTTGTCGCTTTTTCTTGCGGCAACCGAGCATACAAGCGACGAGTCCAGTCCGCCGGAGAGAAGATAACCTACCTTTGCATCGGCAACAAGTCTTTTTTCTATACCGCAAACAAGCTTGTCGTGTATGTTTTTGCAAACGGTTTCAAGGTCATCGGTACAAACACTTTTTACCTCTGTCATATCACGGTAGCACACAAATTTGCCGTCTTTGTAGTAGTGTCCGGGCGGAAACGGCATTATTTTGTCACACAGACCGACAAGGTTTTTAGGCTCGCTTGCAAAAATCACCGTCTTTGCGCTGTCATAGCCAAAGTAGAGCGGGCGTATACCTATCGGGTCCCTTGCGGCAATGTATTTCTGCGTCTTTGCATCATATATTATGAGTGCAAACTCGGCGTCGAGCATCTTAAACATATCCGTTCCGTGCTCAAAATACAGCGGAAGCAGGATTTCGCAGTCAGAGCCGCTGACAAACGTGTACTTTTCCGACAGTTCCTTTTTCAGCTTTTCAAATCCGTAAATTTCGCCGTTGCACACAACGTAACTGCCGTCAAGTTCAAACGGCTGCATACCACTCTCATCGAGTCCCATAATGGCAAGTCTGTGAAATCCCAGATAACCGTTACCCGTATCGACTATTTTTGAGCTGTCCGGTCCACGTGAAACCGTCCTTTCAAAACCCTTTTTAAACAAAGACAAGGCAGCGCCGCTGCCACAATATCCCATAATAGAACACATACCAAATTCCTCCGTAAATAAATTCAGCGTTTTTCATAGGGCAAGTGCTGTAACCTGCGGTGCCACCTATTTTTATACTCTTAAAGGCTTCCGTCAAAGCCCTGCCCTTTAACGCAAGGCTCACGGCGCACCTACTCGGAAACATTCCTTTCGGATTGCAGCTCATCGGGTGTTATTCGTGCAGGCTCATACCCGTGCGGCTCTCACCGTCCCACACTCGCTGTCGGCGATACCTGCACTACTTCTCCCAATTCAAACGCTTTTAAAATTACTCTACGTCCTGCAAAGCGTCATAACCTTCTTCGCCGGTTCTGACCTTTACTACGTTTTCAACATCGTATACAAAAATCTTTCCGTCGCCGATGTGACCTGTATACAATACCTTCTTGGCTGTTTCGATAACGCTTCTTACCGGAACTTTGCTTACCACGATGTCAACCTGGATTTTCGGAAGGAGATTTGTTTCTACCGGAACACCTCTGTAATACTCCGGTTTGCCCTTCTGCTGACCGCAGCCCATTACGTGAGCTACCGTCATACCTGTGATACCGAGTGACATCATAGCCTCTTTGAGTGCTTCAAAACGAGCCTCTTTGCATACGATCTCAACCTTTGTAAACTTGGGTTCGCCGTCTGTGTGTTTAGCAGCCGTTGCAACCTTTTCAACCTTTACGGCTTTTGAAACCGGAACATCGCCCATAACTTCCGTCTTGTAGTCGATTGCTGTGGTGTCGGGCTCCATTGCTATGCCGGCATATGCTGTGAGCAAGCCGTGCTCTGCAATGTCAAGACCTTTAATTTCATCTTCCGCATCGGCACGAAGTCCAATGGTGTGCTTGATAATCATAAACACTATTGTAATAACAACCGCAACATAGGCGATTACCGAGAACACGCCGAGCGCCTGAACGCCTAAGAACTTAAATCCGCCGCCGTAGAACAAACCTTTCATTACCGGGAGTGTTCCGTCAGCCTCGGCAACGCCGCCCGTTGAGAACAAACCGAGCAAAAGTGTTCCGAGAGAGCCGCACACACCGTGAACGGATATAGCGCCGACAGGGTCATCAATCTTTGCAACCTTGTCGAAAAATTCTACCGCAAGCACTATCACAATACCGAATATAACACCCATAATTGCGGCGCCGAGGGGGCTGACCGTGTCACAACCTGCCGTAATTCCCACAAGACCTGCCAAAGCTGCGTTGTATGTCATAGATACATCGGGCTTACCATAGCGTATCCAGGTAAATATCAGCGTTACGCAGCACGCAACAGCGGCAGCAAGGTTTGTGTTAAAGAATATAAGTCCTGCACGCTCAACCTGTGCGTCGGAGTCCATACCGACAGTTGATGCGCCGTTAAATCCGAACCAGCAGAACCAGAGGATAAATACTCCGAGTGCGGCAACTGTGATATTGTGTCCGAGAATTGCCTTCGGCTTGCCGTCCTTGCCGTACTTTCCGATACGGGGTCCGAGGATTGCCGCACCGATAAGTGCGCAAATACCGCCGACCATATGTACTGCCGTAGAACCTGCAAAGTCGTGGAAGCCTAACTGTGCGAGCCAACCGCCGCCCCAAATCCAGTGACCGGAAATCGGATAGATGAAAAGCGATATTGCAGCGGAGTATATGCAGTATGCGCTGAACTTTGTACGCTCTGCCATAGCACCGGAAACAATAGTTGCGGACGTTGCACAAAATACCGTCTGGAATATTGCATATGCCCAAAGCGGAACGCCGTCAGGCAAAATTGCGCTGTAATCCTTTGTAATCATCGGGTCAATCCAGCCGAACAGTGCTGTGCCCGTGCCGAACATAATTCCAAATCCGAAAAGCCAGAAACAAGGTGTTCCTATACAGAAATCCATAAGGTTTTTCATAAGAATGTTACCTGTGTTCTTTGCTCTCGTAAAGCCTGCCTCACACATTGAGAAACCGGCCTGCATAAAGAATACCAATGCGGCTCCCAAGAGAACCCAAATTGTGTTTACCGAACTGAAACTCATAATTCCCACTCCTTTTTAATTTACACTTATTATCTCACGCCGAACAGCAAGTCGCCGTACGTCGGGAAAGGCCAATACTTTGCATCTGTAAGAGTTTCCGCCTCGTCTGCGGCAACACGCAGAGCCGCCATTTTGCTCAAAACGTCGTCACGGATATACTCTGACTGAGCCTTAATGTCCTCAATGTCTTTAAGACCTGCCGCCGATTTTTCAAGTTCCTCGGTTCTGTCATATATAAGGTCTTCCAGACCGGACAGCTTTTCGATTATTGTGCTCTCGTATCTTGCAGAAACGGGTGCGTCAAGCTTTTTCTTTCTCGAAACCGTTGTAACAAGCTCTGCAACATAGCGCTCTATTGCCGGGAGAATTTCCTTCTTTGCCATATCAATCATTGTGAGCGCCTCGATGTTTACTGCCTTTACATAGTTTTCAAGCATAATCTCGCATCTTGATACCAGCTCCGGCATTGTAAACACTTTCTGCGACGTCAGCATATCCGCATTTTTCTTGTCAAGCAAGTGAGGCATACAATCCGCTGTTGTTTTGTAGTTGGAAAGACCTCTCTTTTCTGCCTCTGCCATCCACTCGTCGCCGTAGCCGTTGCCGCCGAATATAATTCTCTTGTGCTCCTTTATTGTGCTCTTGATAAGGTCGTGGAGGTCTTTTTCAAAGTCCTTGCTGCCTTCGAGTTTGTCTGCAAATTCTTGGAGCACCTGAGCGACTGATGAGTTAAGCATAATGTTTGCACAGGCAATACTGTTTGACGAACCGAGCATTCTGAACTCAAATTTGTTACCGGTAAACGCAAACGGCGATGTTCTGTTTCTGTCTGTTGCGTCCTTCTTAAATTCGGGGAGAATGTCAACGCCTAGTTTCATCTTGACTTTCTTTTCGCCCTCATACTCGGAGTCGCTCTCTATGGCATTTAACACTGCTTCGAGTTCCTCGCCGAGGAAGATGGATATAACTGCAGGAGGTGCCTCGTTTGCGCCGAGTCTGTGGTCATTTCCGGCGGTTGCAACGGAGAGCCTTAACAAATCCTGATATTCGTCCACTGCCTTGATTACCGCAACAAGGAACAGGAGGAACTGTGCGTTTTCGTATGGTGTTTCACCGGGAGTGAGGAGGTTTACACCCGTGTCGGTCGCTATTGACCAGTTGTTGTGCTTGCCGCTGCCGTTGACACCTGCAAAGGGCTTTTCGTGAAGCAGGCAGACAAGTCCGTGCTTTGCGGCAACCTTTTGCATAATCTCCATTGTAAGCTGGTTGTGGTCGGTTGCAATATTCGTTGTAGAATAAATCGGTGCGAGTTCGTGCTGTGCCGGGGCAACCTCATTGTGCTGTGTTTTTGCCAGAATACCGAGTTTCCAGAGTTCTTCGTTCAAATCCTTCATAAACGCCGCAACTCTCGGCTTGATTATGCCAAAGTAGTGGTCGTCCATTTCCTGACCTTTCGGCGGTTTTGCTCCAAAGAGAGTGCGTCCGGTGTATATAAGGTCGTGCCTTTTGTCAAACATTTCTTTATCAACGAGGAAGTATTCCTGCTCGGGACCAACGGAGGTTCTTACCATATGTACGCCGCTGTTTCCGAACAGTTTTAATATTCTGAGCGCCTGCTTGTTAAGAGCCGCCATAGAACGCAAGAGCGGTGTTTTCTTATCGAGTGCCTCGCCTGTGTATGAGCAGAATGCTGTCGGAATACAAAGCGTTTTATCCTTTATAAATGCAAACGATGTGGGGTCCCACGCTGTATAACCTCTTGCCTCAAAGGTTGCTCTGAGTCCGCCTGACGGGAAAGATGACGCATCGGGTTCTCCTTTTATAAGCTCCTTGCCCGAAAACTCCATTATAACGCCGCCGTCGGGTGCGGGAGATATAAAGCTGTCGTGCTTTTCTGCGGTTACTCCCGTCATCGGCTGGAACCAATGGGTAAAGTGCGTTGCGCCTTTTTCAACCGCCCAGTCCTTCATTGCGAGGGCAACAGCGTTGGCAAGCGAAATGTCTAATTGCTTTCCTTCTTCAATAGTTTTTCTGATTGAATTGTAAACTTTCTCCGAAAGCCTTGCTTTCATTTGTCTGTCATCAAATACGTTACTTCCAAACATTTCAGGTACTGTTACCATCTTAATCAACCTCTTTCTGTTAAAATAAAAAAGCAAGGACATCGAAAGAAAACAATTTCTTTCGGCGTCCTTGCCTTATGTTGCGTATTATACACCGCCTTTTTGCATTTGTCAATAGTTTTTTGAAAAATTTTGTCAAAAAATTTTTTGGAGGTATATTTTAGTATCCGTACCTTTCACTTTTATCCGACACAAGAAGTGCGCCGTTATCCACCGTAAGCGTCACACCGGTGATCGACCTTGCGCTGTGTGAGGCAAGGTATTTAACGGCATCTGCCACCTCGTCCACACTTGCCCACTTTTTAAGCGGAATTTTATAGTATGTACTTTCCTTGTCGTCAAGTCTGCTTGACCCGGTATCCGTCCAGCCGGGAGCAACGGTATTTACTCTTATCCCATATTTTGCAAGTTCTATTGCGGCGTGCTCCGCCATTTTTTGTGCCGCCGCTTTTACAGAGCCGTAAACCGAAACATCTGCGAAATGCGCCTTGGCATTATTTGAAGATATGAGCACAATACTGCCTTTGATATTCTTATCTATCATAAATTTTGCCGCATTTTGCATACAGAAAAACGCACCTTTAAAATCCACCGAGCACACGGTATCAAAAATTTCTTCGCTCGTTTCAATAAAAGACGATTTAAGTGTTATTCCGGCGTTGTTGACAAAAAGGTCAAGCCTTTCAAAATGATTGGCGAACTCTGAAAACATATTGTCAATGTCGCTTTTCTTGCTCACATCGGCTCTGATTGCCGCCGCTTTTCTGCCAAAATGCCTTATGCGCTCCAATGTATCATTTGCCCCTTCCTCGCTGCCACGGTACGATATTGCCACATCATATCCGCTTTTGGCAAGACTTACGGCTATCCCTTTGCCTATTCCCGTTCCGCCGCCGGTTACAAAGGCGGTTTTGCGAACATTTAATTCATTACTCATTGCTGTCCTCCCAGTGGTACTCTTTTGCAAGTATCCTATAAAATTCATCAAACAGCTTGTCAAAATATCCGTCCGTTTCAAATGACGGTTTTCTGCAATAGTCCGACGCTATAATTCCACGGCGTTTCAGTATTCTTTTTTCAAAAGCGATAATCTGCTCCACATTTTGTCTTATGTGGTTCAGCATTGGCAAAAGCCTGTTGTGAATTTCTATCGCTTTTTGACGGTTTCCGTTTACATAATTATTATATATGTCAACATAAACGTCATACATAGAGCAACCCGGCATAGCGCCTATTGCACCTCTGTCCATACATTCTATAAGCTGGAAGCCTGCATTGCCGACAAAAATTTTCATTTTGCCGTCTGTCAGTTTCATCAGGTTGGTAACATATGGTCCGGCAGGCTTACACTCTATTTTGTAATATATCATATTCGGACATTCTTTTTCGAGTCTGCAAAATGTTTCGGGCGGTATGGCAACGCCCGTCTGTTCCGGTGCATACTGCGCCATTATTGGAATATCTACGGCATTTGCAACAGCTTTCATATGCTCATACAGCCACTTAGAGTTTGGTTTGAGAAAAAAAGGCGGCAACAGCATAAGACAGTCCGCACCCGATTTTTCAAAATACTTTGCCTGTTCTGCCGCAACTTCGGTTGAATGGTCTGTAACCGAAATTATGCACTTCCCGCCCTCACGGTGTGCGGCATCAACAGTTACATCAACCATTTTTCTGCGTTCGTCGTCCGTTAATTTGTAGTATTCGCCGGCTATGCCGAAAAGTGTGACGGCGTCAGAACCGCCACAAATAAGCGTTTTAACAAGGTTTTCAAGACTCTTTAAGTCTATCTTACCATCATCTGTAAACGTTGCTGCCACAATCGGGCATATTCCTTTTATCTCCTGCATTACAATTCCTCCCTGTCTATAATCGCATCGTGCGGTTTTATTATCTTTCCTCCGTATGCAAAATCCCTGCTGCCGAAGTTTGCCGTAACTCTTATCCTTGTGTTTTCGTTTTCAAAAACTGTTTTCTGAACCGTCATATCGTCTGTTAAATAATCAAAGCGCATCATCTTTGCATACCTTAATTCTCTTGACAGCGGAACGGTCTTTTTGTAGGATTTTAGTATCAACGGTTTTAAGCTTTCCCAGTCCGTCGCCTTAAAACTGTATATTGGCGGCTGGGCATACAACATATTATATAAATCCCTTACGTCCGTAAGATGCGGACAGCTGTTTGAACTGTCGCCCCAATACCAATAGTTGGTTTGACAGTCGTGATACACAAGCTCCCAGAGCGGAACCCGGTATTTGGGATTTAACATATATTTTTCAATTTTTTCGTCCGTGGTTTCAGGTGTATACAGCGTTGCCATTCGCCTGCCGCTGTCAAACGAACGGTATTCGGGGATACTCATCATTCCCTCGCTGTAAGCATAACTTTTAACTGCATTTTCGTGCCCGTTTTCGGTTCCGCAGAACATTTTGAGCTTGGATATTTCCTCAAAGAGCTTATTTTTGTACTCAAACGCCTGCTCCCTCGTTGCCGGGTGCTCTTTGCTGTAACATTCATAGGAACAGCAAACGGCAACATCAATAAACACACCGTCTATGCCGTTGTCGCTGCCGTGCTCTTTGACAAATTTCTTTGCACAGTCCGGCGCAACGGCGTCACACATTCTGTTTTGATGATACATTTTTCCGTCGGTGCCCTTTAAATCCCACGCCGGGCAAAGACTGCCGTCACTGTTTACCACAATCCCGTCCGGCCAGTACGGCATTCTGTTTTCGCACCTTTTAAGTCGTGTTTTGGGTATTTTATCTTTACAAAAATCCGGTATTACGTCAGTATATACATCATAATATGTCGTTGTATAACCGAGTGATTTTACGTATTCTACGGTACTGCGGTCTATGTTCTCGTCAAAAATACTCCACATAATGTTATCCATACCGTTGTTTTTCATATCAAGTGCAATGCGCTTTCGCAACTCATAATCCGACTTCGACGGAACGGAGTAAACGGCATTTTGC
Source organism: uncultured Clostridia bacterium (assembly GCA_934500705.1). Taxonomy (GTDB): domain Bacteria; phylum Bacillota; class Clostridia; order UMGS1810; family UMGS1810; genus CAKSIN01. Next base: position 148,577 of record CAKSTI010000001.1, read on the forward strand.
GAGTACAGCTTATCCATTGCGTCATTATTCCACAACCAGACGTCGGCGCTGCCTGCCGAACGGTCGATTACGGGGTTTTCCGCTGATTTTTCTTTAAGCGTCTTAACCAGTTTCCGTTGCTCTGCAATTTTCCTGTAAACGCCGCACATTCCGTTAATAGGGTCATCTGTCCCGGTATAGTACCTAATTTTTCTTTCGTATCCCCATCTGCCCTTTTGAGGCAGCCACATAACAGACGTTCTGAATAATCCGTCGTCGCCTTTTTCGGTCTTTAAACTTGCGTCAAAATTCGTTATTACAGCGCACATTACCCAGCTTTTATCAGGCTTATATATTCCCCAAAAACTCATAGAATTCCACGAACCGCCATACAACGGACGCACCTTCGGCAGCGGTATATCGTCCTCAACGTTAAAAACTATTCCCTCGCAGTATGCGTCAACCTCCCGGTATGCACGCTCCGGCTCGATTGCCTCCGGATAGCAAATGTTTCCGTCAAATTCCGCATCGGAGTTTATGGTTAGCTGCACATATTCGCCGGTTTCGTCGTTTTTAATTTCGTATCGGCAATCAAGACACACGCCGTCTTTTGTGACTTTGAAAGATATAACTTTTTCTTTCATTTCGGCACATTTTGTGCGCCCGCCTTTTATGATAAATTGCGAACCGCTTTTTAAATTTTCTATCTTTACAACATTATCCTCAAAATACAGTTTTACAGTATTTCCCGTAAGTTCCATATCGGTTCACCTTCTCAATCTTTGTACTGCATATATGTGAGGTCACAGCCTTCGTCCGCCTGAGTTACGCTATCTATAAAATTGCGTACAAATCCTCGTTTTATGTCATCGTGCACCTTTGGTTTAAAGTCTTTAAGCCTGTTTTTAATCTCCTCATCGCTTAATTCAAGCTCTATGAGGTTGTTGTCAACGTCAAGATGAATTATGTCCCCGTCACGTACTGCCGCAAGAGGTCCGCCTACTGCACTTTCGGGTGCAACGTGTAAAACCTGCGTTCCGAAACAGCCACCCGACATTCTCGCATCGGTTATACGCACGAAATCCTTAATGCCCAGTTTATTGAGCTTTGGCGGCAGAGGCATATAGTTGCCGTTTTCCGGCATTCCCGGAGCGCCGACCGGTCCGAAACCACGCAGAACAATTACCGTATCTGCCGTCATATCGGAGTTGTCGTCAAGCAGGTAAGCCTGACACTGCTCCAAATTTTCAAAGACTTTTGCCGGTCCCCTGTGATTTAAGAGATTTTTGCTCGCCGCACTGCGCTTTATGACTGCACCATTAGGTGCAAGATTGCCGTACAGAACCGCTATACCGCCTCTGTCGTCGAGCGGATTGTCAAGCGGACGGATTATGTCGGTATTATACGGCATATCAATATCTGTAAGATTTTCGCCGACTGTCTTTCCCGTCACGGTAAGACAATCGGTATTCAATCTGCCTTCCAACTCCTTCATCAAAGACGCTACGCCGCCGGCATCGTGAAAACTTGTGCCGACAGTACCCGTCCCGTGAGGTTTAACATTTACAAGGACAGGTATTTCCTTGCCTATTTTTTCAAAATCGCTCAGTTTAATATCAATATTTGCCCTTTTTGCTATTGCCGTCAGGTGAATAATCAGGTTTGTTGAACCGCCTGTTGCCATAAGCACTTTTATTGCGTTCTCTATGGATTTGCGGTTTATAATGTCAAGGCACTTGATGTCTTTTTCTATGAGTTCTACAATTTGTCTGCCGGACTCCTCGCAAATTCTCATCTTTTCGGCAGATACACCGAGGCACGATGCGGAATTCGGCAGCGCTATGCCGAGAGCCTCGGTAATCGTCTGGCAGGTGTTTGCCGTACCCATTATGGGGCACGCACCGGCACTGCCGTACAGACAGCCTTCGTGCTTTGTCATTTCGTCAAGGCTTATTTCACCGGAGGTATATCTGTTATAAAGATAAAAACTGTCCGTGCCGCAGGCAAGAGTCTGCCCCTTATAATTTCCCGGTAACATTGCACCGCCGGGAACATATATTGTAGGTTTGTTCGCCGAAACTGCCGCCATAAGCTGTGCCGGTATGTTTTTGTCACAGCCGCCGATTAACACAACACCGTCAAACGGGTGACGCTCTATAAGTTCCTCCGTTGTTACGGACAAAAGATTTCGGTATATGAGGCTGGAAATGTCAAAGAAAACCTCGCAAATCGACATAGTGTTAAGCTCCAAAGGAAAACCGCCTGCCGCCCACACTCCCCTTTTAACCGCATCTGCAAGCTGGCGGAAATGGACGTGTCCGGGATTTGTTTCCGCCCAGGTGTTTATGATGCCTACAATCGGCTTTTCGATGTCGCTGTCGGTATAGCCCATAGATTTTAAAAGTGCATTGCGTATAAGACCTGTTCTGTCCCCACGCTTTTTCCAAGATGCTGAATAATTGTTTTGCATACAAATACCTCCAAATGTTATTATTTAATTTCAAGCACATTGCCGAGCGGTATCATATCTTTAAGACTGCTCCAAAAATATGTTCTCACGGGATTTCCGTTCATTGAAACATCAGATACAATGTGATTGTCCGCCTCTCCCGTCTGACTGCTGTCGAATATTATGCCAAGTTCCGCATCGGTGTATATTGCGGAAAGTTCCGAACCTAAAAAGTCCTCTCTCAGCATTTTAAGAACAGCCGACCCCGCAGTGTAAATATCAATTCTGTTTTCCCTAAAATAGTCCCGTGTAAGATAAAATGCGGGTCTTAAATTATAGGAACAAGTCATATAATCCGACTTAATCGCTGTCTGTATCTCATTACCGAGGCCGCCGAGGCACATATATTTCGGCGTTTCAGATGTACCTTCTCGCTTTACGGGCGTTCTCAGCCACCAGTTTGAACCTATTGCATAGCCGATTTTATCCGCATAGCTCAAATATTCATCGGCGCTGATAAGAAGCAATTTGCAGTTTACACCATACTTGTCGAAATCGGACGACGGTATTTCCCAACGAACCATCGGAACATAATTTTTCATACCGGCGGACAATGCGTTATCCGTAAATTCGTCAGTATTCATAACATATGCTGCACTCTCGGTGTCCGAAATGTCAAACCTGTTTCCGATTTTACCGTTCAGCGATTTGCTGTAATCATTTCTTAAAATATAATAGCGTTTATTTTCTCCGTAACCCTCACTGTCAAGCAAAATAAAGGTTTTGTCGCAGCTCTCCTCACCAAAAACAAATCGGTTCGGTGTCTGTTCCGTCATACCGCACACGGTTATCCAATGTCTGTAATATCCGGTGTTGTCACTTATTTTTATGAGGTTGCTGTAATAGTTCTCGCCGTCTTTTATGACTTTAAGACGAATATAACAGTCTTTGGAATACTTATCCGTAAGGGTAAGCGTACTGCCGTTTTCGCCGTCAATGTCCGAAAATTCTCCGTAAGGTCTGTTTGAGTACTGCCATATATGTGAGCAGTCCGATAATGTTGTGTGTGAGTACACCTTGTCACCGGTTTTACCGCTCGACAGAATAACTACATCTGTTTCCGACACATCAAAGCCTATATCCATAAGCTCCGTCAGGGAATATGTGCCGATTAACTGAGATGCGGTAAAGCTGCTTCTGATTACTCTCTTAATCTCATCGCCCATAGTCGGCACATCGAGTTTTATGTATCTTAAAAACTGTGTGTCGAGCACAAATACTGCACGTGGATAAATGAGTGTGGCACCCTTGTTGGTATACTCCGATGCTATCCTTGCTGTGCTGTTGGGTATATACACCGCCTTTTCCGCCGAAATGCCGGACGGAGTTCTTAAAAACTGTCCGACTGCATTTGCGCCCAGGTTATAGCCTATGCGGTCAATGTACTTTTTGTATTCGTTATAGCTAAGGAGCGACACATCGCTCCTGACTATCGACTGATTGCTCATAGCGCCGTCCGCTCCGCCGCTTTCTGTTATCCAATCTTTCGTTTTGATATAACGTTGCAGTTCGCTGCCGATTACGGCGTTTTTAAAATCAGAAGTGTTCACAAAATATGCAACACTGTTTTTGTCGTTCACGTCAAAGCGCTGAACAGGCGTTTCCGATACATAGTATGCGTGGCAATAACCTTTTTTCGCTCCTGTCACCGTTACAAACATTTCTCCGCTTTTAACATCACAGTCAAGCATTGCAAAGGTTTTTCCGTCTGCGGTAAAGAGAACACTTTCGGGTGAGTATTCACGCATAGGCAGATTTGTCTCCCACTGACCGGCGGAATTTAAAAGCTTTTGCACATATACGGCAGAACTGCATATCACGTCATCGCCGACTTTGCATACAGCTCTCAAATAACCGTCGGTATGTGCGTTACCGATTGCAAAGCTGTTGCCCTCATCAACGCTTACGGTTTTAAATTCACTGTCCGATGCCGGCCTGAACTGCCAGTAAAATTTATCATACTCGCCTTTTACATTTGCACGGACAACCGCACCGGCGCACACCTCGGTATCGCAGGAAAGTGTCACGGTGCATTTTGCCGTGTCTTTAACAGTGATTGCATCTGACGAAGTAATTACACTGTAACCGTCGCTTTCAATCGATGAATACACCTTTGCATAACCGGCGTCGGCAGAAAGCTGTATGTTGCCCGCAATATCAACGTATGCACTTTCATTGTCGGGCAGCAGCAAATAGCGCACGTTGCTGTCCGACAAGACGGTAAACACGCCGTTTTGAGAGTAAATTGCGCTTTCGTTGCCGTACATATCGCAAAGTATTGCCGAGAGCTTATCGGTATATATTTTAATTTCGTGTTTCTTTCCTTTTGCCCAAAATACGTAAAACTCCTTGCCATTTTTAAATTTATATAATCTGGCTTTGTCATCGTTTAAATTATCAACAAATTCAGCTCCCGTCATCAAACGGTTATAGTTACAAAGTGCAACGTAAGATAGTCGTGCCGTGTACGGGTTTGCGTCATTTATTGAGTTTATAATTCCAAAATTTCCGTCACGGTTTTCGTTGTCCTGTGTGTATCTTTGAAAGTTATATATAATCAGCCTGTCGTACATTTTATATACATCATTCAATACGGCACTTCTGACAAGAGATACCGCCTGCATCTCATCGTCAATAAACTCATTTTGCGTTGTTTGACCTGTTTCGCTTGCAATTATCGGAATATTTTCCAGACCGTACCGTGCCAAAAGTACCTTTAATCCGTCATAATTTGACTTCATCAGCAGTTCTCCGCTGTCGGGATATACGGTGAGCATATAAGGGTGAACGCTCACGGCATCAAAACAGCCAAGACCTCCGTTTGAATTTAAGTAATCAAGCACCCGTTCAAGCCAACCGAGCGGCGACAGTCCGTCAACAGAGCCTTGTGAAACTGTATTTGTCACACCGGGCAATACAAATGCGCACACCTTAATATCGGGATTGTTTTTCTTTATCTGTTCATAAGATGCCATCAGCATTTTTCCGTAATGTTCGGGCGGTGCGCCGTCCCTGTTAAAACCCGAAAGCATATATTCGTTCCATATCTCAATGTAACCGGCTTTGCCTGCGAGCTTTTTTGCTAAGTCACCGCAAAATTCAGCATAACTTTTAACAGCGGCATCACTTGACGGCGGATATTCGCTTGTATAGGCAGAATTGGAAAACGCCGCCGTTGCATAAACCTCAACGCCGTCGGTTTTGCACGTGTTTAAATAGCTGTTGTATTTATCTGTGAGTTTTGCACCGTTACCGTCGGGGTCAAGTCTTTCCCAGTTAAAAAGTTCCCTTGTGATACCGAACCCGGCGTTGGATATAAGTTCCATTGTCTTGGAAACTTCTCCTCTGTCCTCATAGAAATCAGTGTCAACGCCGAGACGGGTATTTTTATCGCCGTTTGGCGCATTGCACACGGAAAACTGAACAATTCTGTCGTACTTTCCGTGTTCGTCGGAAATTCTCAAAAGATATATGCCGTATTTTTCGAGCGAAAAAGATACCGTCTTTTCATAACATTCCTTTGAACCTATTTCGCTCTCAAATTCACTCTTTTGAATTATCTCACCGCTTTCGGTATAGACAACGGCACGGCTTAAAATTCTCTGCGCATTGTCGGACACATTCTCCACAGATATATTGAAAGACACATTTTTGTCATAAAAAACATTGCCCGTCCTTCCGCTCGCTGCGCTGTACCTGATGTCCTCGGCAAGGTAATGCGGAATTGCGCCGCCGCTTGCATAAATTCTTTTAACGTCTGTGTGAGTCAGCATCATAAGCGACAGATTGTCTATTCCGACCGACGCCGGAGAAGGATTTTCGCTCGTATGCTGTGACCCTGCCACGGAAAACAACGTTACGCCGTTTATATTATTAAAACTCTCCGGGACAGATGTTTCGCACCAGAATATATCGCCAACATAGTACGAAATCCGTCTTTCAAAAAAGTCAAGGTAAGCCGTAACGCTGTACCACGTGCCGTCTGAAAGCCATCTTGCATTGCCGCTCAGTCTGTTCTGCATCATACCGCTGTAAACGTCAAAATTGCCATTTGTAATTGATGTGTTAATTCTGGCAACACCGTAATTTTCACTGCTGTCACCGGTAAGGGCAATGTAAAAATCCAGATACTCTCCCCCGTCCGTGCCGTCAATCATTATGTCAAATTTAAGTCTGAAAACATCTCTGCCGCATTGCGCAGAAACATCACGCTTAACGTTGTACGGCCACGCCGTGAGCGGCGAAATTTTTAAAAATTTGCCGCCCGACTCGCTTGACGGAAATGAGTCACGTATACCGTAGCCGGTTTTAAGGCTGACCCACGGCGCTGATATGTCGTTCGTATATGACGAAAAATCCTCGCTTATAATCACTGTTTCGGCGTTTGCGTCTATGTGCAAAAACATTGCAAACACAACGCAAAAACACAGCACCGTCAGCATATTTATAATTAGTTTTTTCATACAGTCACCCTTACTTGTCAAAATCCGAAAATCCCGTACTGTTTATTTTTGTGATAAATCCGCAAGTTTCACCGTCAATCTCGGCTCCGCTCTCTGTACCTTTGAGAGTAAATGTCATAAATGCCGACGGATTTTTCTTGTCTGCAATTCCGCCCGTAAACTGAATATACGAGTCACGTTCCAGAATATCGGCATCGTTTGCGCACACGTTAAATCCAAATTCCGTGCCCTGTTGCAGCTTCATAGGTGTCAACTCCGCCTTGGGCAGTTTGATAAGGTACCTTGTTATGTGGTTTTCGCCGTCACGCACAATCCGCACCCATTCCGGGTCTTTTGAGCCGGTAGTCTTACCGCTTGCTACCAAAAATCCCTGAATTTCCAAGCCGGCGGCACTGTGAGAAAATCCGTACTCGTAGTCATCGCCGACAAACGATGACGCTTTGTCGTTTAATGTGTCAAATGCAAGCTGTATACTGTCGCCCATCCAAATGTTTGAACCGGCATAACTCTGCAAGTACATATCGTCATACACATCAACAAGCGCATAAAAGTAGTTTTCGTCCCACTTTGTAAGTGCTTTTGCCGCAATGTTTGCATTTTTCCACGAATTTATGTCTGCCGCATTATCGGGTGTGTTTATGTGTATGGGGTACGCATTTTCCCAGCCGGTAATATCTCCGTCAAAGCCGGAAATGTCAATTTCACTGTCAGCCTTTACGGTTACCAAAAAGTCAAGCGGTATATCCTTTTTCATAAGCACACTGCCCTTGTCATCATACAGTGTGAATTTAAAGCAATAATCATTATACGGCATTCTCTTAAACTTGGAAATTTTGATGTTGAACACCTTTGTTTCATTGGGATTAAGTGTAAAATCTGCTTTGTCGTATTCCAGAATCCAGCCGTCCGGTGCCTCAACTTCGAGCGTTCCGCTCATTTTGCGATTAAATGTACTTGTGCACTCCACACTTATATTTGTAAGCTCAGAGAGCGGTTTGTCTGCCTCTTTAAGAGCGACGTCCGCAATACCTTTGACAGTCGTCTGCATTTCGAGTCTTTTAAGCAATTTGCCGTTTTCCGTAATATCCGCATAGAAAATCTTTGTACCGAGCGGGTAATCGGACGGTATTGCACCGCCGTAGTTTACGCTTTTACACTCACCGCTTTTAACCGTACATTCATACTCACTGCCGAGTGCATTAAGATTTTCGTCACGCCAGATTATTTGTCCGTTAATATCACCACGGCGCAGATTTTCCACTTCCACCGAAAATTCAAACGCCTGACCCTGGTATACGGTCGGTTCGGTATCGGAAAGATATGCAAACACCGCCTTCGAGGTGTCCGGTTCTTCAAGCGCAAGCATCTTTTGCGCCCACAGACACAAATTGGTGCAGAGAAGGTCACATTCAGCTTTTTCTCCCGCAATGCCCGTTTCATCTTTATAGTTTGCGGCTATTTCGTTTGCTTTTTTGTTATACCGATTGGCAAAGCGCATAATGGCATCGGTGTAGAGGAGCGCACTGTCGGGTTCGCTACCCTTTGCGTCTGCTATCATTTTGTTTGTTTCATCAAATATCTCGTCACTGCCGGGGTTCGCAGCATCATAGCTCGCATAATATGCAGCTATTTTCTTTGCGCTCTGATGCAGTTTAAACAAGATGAGCGACAAATCTTTAAGCTCAGCTCTGCTCTCACTGTATCGGTCAATGAGTTCTGCTCCGAAGGCGTATACACTGTTGATTTTATCTTTCAGCTCGCTGTCTGACGGGCGTTTGTCCAACGTAAGCGCCGTTTCAAGCGCCGAAAGTCCCGACAAGTCAAATTTTTCTCCAAACATCTGCCTTAGTCCCTCAAATGCCTCGTGCACCTGATATGCGGTTGCGCTTAAAGCATAACTGTCCGATATGTCCGAAAGATAAACAGGTGTGTTTCCGACAGTTATTGTGCCGTCGTTTTCAATTTCGTTTCCGTTCAAATCCTCGGCCGCTGTGCCGTCCTCCAACGTATACTCATAGTCGTCTGCCGTTGACCAGACTATCGCAAAGGTTTTGTTGAGTTTTGTATAAACATAGGCAAACGAGTTTTCATTGATTGCAAATCTGCCTATATATTGTGCATTTGCGCAGTACTTTACGAGCTGTGCAACACTTACTGCCGCTTCCTTGGGCACGTAATCCATTTGCATAATTCCAAAATTGTGCTCGCTGTATGTATCATTCCAGCCGATGTCATCGAGGACGTATAAGTTGGTAAGGTCAATGTCAAGCTCGTCATTATAGATGTAGAGTTTTGGAATATACTTAGACTGTGTTACATCGTCAACGCCGCCCTGCGCATTTTGCGTAGGATAACCTACTTCTGTCTGACTGACAGTAAGCCAGCCTCCCGCCTCCTCCCAGCGGTCCACAAAATCAGATGCACGCTTTAAGTGCCTGATGTCGGGGTCGTTTGGGTAAGTGTACGGGTGGCAGGAAAATCCGTCAACATACATAAGTCCGCCACGGCGAAAAAATGCGTCTATGAACTTTTCGCCGTTTTGCGATGCAACCGCACAGCCGATGATGTCCTTTTCGGGATAGAGTTTTTTCATCTCGTATGCCATTCTGTTTGCCATCTGCGAATACGTTATAGTGTGATTTGTGCCGCCCCAGAAAGTTGGCAGGTTCGGCTCATTCCATATTTCAAGCGAATTTACGTCCACTCCGAGCTGTTGGAGGAAATCTATTAACTCAATATTATAGCCTATTGTGTCTTTGACATTCTGATATGTACGTGGGTCTGCCGGGTAGTACAGTGTGTTGCCGTAACCGAGAATATACGGCGTGTACGACTGATTGTACTTTTCCATAACAATATCCCAGTAGGAATGTCTTGAATAGTTACGGTTTCCGATGGGATTTTCGTTCCACGACCACCTGTGGTTACCTCTCATTTTTGTAATACCGATTTTGCTCAATAAGTAGTTGTAATTCTCTGTAAAATTCTGCCTTGTCGTCTTTGTGTCGGAGGCAAAGTTCATACCGATTTTTGAGTATTCATCAAGAGGCTGACCGGTGTAGAAATCAAAAATCGTAATCGGTGCACCCGATACCGCAGCCACGCCGTCACTGCCCGACACTCGGATAGCAAAGTACGGGTATTTGCCCTTTTTCTCACTGCTTAAATCAAGACGTAATATATTGTTTTGATACGGTACTGCCGTCAAAGTGAATTTTCTTGCATCGTCAAATGTGCCGTCCGGTGAATATTCAACCACGTATTCCTTTGTTTCCTTGCCGCTTATGTTGACTGTGACGTCTGCATAGGCATCGGCGGTGTTTTGTATATATGTGGGCGAATTGGGAATGTTTACGGTAATATACTCCGAAGGCTGGGTTTTAATGCCGTATCCGAGTCTTTTAAGCTCATAGTCAGAGTAATCCACAGCGCATTTGCGCATTGAGTCAAGACGGATATTTTTCCTTACGGCGGCAGATACGTTACCGCCCACTGCCGTAATGTTTAAACGGACTTCTTTAAAAAAATCTTTTTGCAGCCAGAACACCGGTCTTACGCCGAGCATGGAGGCTGACGAAACGGCAACGAGCTTGCCCTCGCTTGCAAATGTTCCGCCTGCGCTGATTACGGTGTCCGACGCATCTGTGGAGAGCGGACTTCTGAGGTACCAGTCCTTTTTTAATAAATCGTATTGCAAACCGAATTTGGGGTAATACTTCATAAACTCTGTGTAACTTAAAAGCGACACGCCGCATTTTGTTGAGTATTCCTTCGGGCAGTTTCCGTTTTTGCTGCCGCTTTCGGTCTGCCAACTTCTGTTTTTGTCGATATACTTTTTAATTTCTTCCGGCAAATACTCGCCGCTTTCCAAAAATTCGTTATTAAGGAAATATGCTATGTTGTTTTCGTCGGCAACATCAAATTTTTGCGTCCCGTCCGAGTCAAATTCTCTCAGAAGGTATATCTCGTTTGCCATAACAAGATAGCCGTCTTTGTCACTGTCAAGCAACACAAATTCACGGTTCGGGCTTTTTTGTGTTTTAAACATATTATCTGCCGGGGTGTACTTGTTATAGCCTTCTATCTGACCCGTCGGGAGCGAAATATCCGAACGGGCGGACGATATAATCGGCGTACATATAACTGCCGAAAGAACAGCGGCAATAATCAGGTTGCTTTTAAATTTCATATTCTACCCTCCCGTTATTTGTATATCAGCATATACATAGGCGTGCCCGCCTTGACGTAGAGCCACACGTCGCTCTCCGTACCGTTGTCAAGGTATGACGACACCGAGTTTTCGTTTAAGTACTTAACCTTTTCGCTGCGCCTGTCGGCATTTGTGTCTACCTCAATTATTGTAAGGTTTTTTGTTTTAAAAGACAGCATATCCGAACGGGTTATACCTGTCGGGTTCTGCCCTGTTTTTGCAAAGCAGACAGTGCCGTTTTTGTTGGAGTAGACATAACCTCTGTAAAGACCGAACGTTGCGTACCATTTGCCGTTGAATGTAACACGGCTGTCCACAGAGAATTCCGTCACACTTCCGTCACTGTTTGCCTTTTCACGGTCGATGACTATGGCTATGTTATTTATTTCGTTTCGTCTGTTTAATGAATACACAATCATATCACCGATTTCCACATTTTGCGCAATGTCCTTGTCTGCGGTGATATATGTTTTGTTTTTGACATTTTTGGAGCACAGCGTAAGCGAATACACCGTGTCGCCGTCATCATTTGTGGAAAACCGTTTATCGGCGACTATTGCCGCCTCACGGTTTAACGTGAGTTTATCACCTGAGGTATTCACGTTTACTACAAATTCGGCAATGTTGCTCGAATTATTCTGCGTGTATGCGCAAACGTTGTATGTGTCAAAAATAGCAAAAGATGTAGGCGATAAAACCGAAAAATACTTTTCGTCAGCAGACACGGCATTGCTTGGAATGCTCAGCATTACGGTATTTTCGTCTATGCAGAAACTGCCGGAATACGCCGTTGTGTTTTCATCCGCAAAAACGTAATTTCCGCCGCCGGGGTAAAACATTTTTGTTCCCTCACCGCATATTGTTACAAGCGGACTTCCGTAGGCGTCCGGAGTATAAATTGTGCTGACGTCGCCGTACTCGTCACAGCCGTAAACTATTGCCGTCGGCTTTATAAGTTCTTGGGGAACTGCGGTAAGATTTGCCGCTTTGCTGCCGTTTATAAACAGTTTTGCGGCGCTTTTTAGCGTCTTAACCTGCCCGTCTTTGTCATAGAGCATAAAACTCAGTTCGCCTTTAATTCCGCTTGCTGTATAAACGGACACAAGGTATGCATACTTTGTGTCGGAATACCCGGTAACATCTGCATAAATCAACTTTCCGCAAATATCCGTATATCCGAAAATTTTCTGCCCAAGGCTGTCTGTATTTACGGAATAATTGCAGTTTTCGGAAACCTCAATTTCTCTTGCCCCCACAACAATGAATGTTTTGCCGCCCCTCTCGGACGTTTCCTCTATAAATCCGTCTATGACTTCATCGGACACGTACCACACGGCAACATCTCCGTCCTTTGAGGTGAACATACTGACTGCCGATTTTAACGGAATTTCCGAAGCGGATATTTCCTTATTTTCGCCGTCATACACTGTCAGGTGCTCAATTTTACCGTAATTGATAACTTCTTTTCCGAGCAAGTCGGTAACGCTCTCGCCATCTGAGTCTATTGCGGTTATAAATGCATTTTTGTACTCATAAATCTTTGCAACATTGTACGTGGTTGTACCTTCATTTGAAATAAACTCCACTCTGCCGTCGGAAATATCAAATGTATCCATATCGTAGTCCGCAAGACAAACGCCGTTGTATATTACCGATATACCTTTTGAAACGGCAATTTGCCTCTCACGTCCGCCGTCATAATACTTTATTGTTCTGTCAGAAAGCGATGCGATGTCATCTGCCTGTAATGTAAGCGTGGTGTTTCCGTCCGCATAAGCGTATACAATTTCGTCGTCGCCGTGCAGATAGTACACAACATTCATTCCGATAAGGCTGTCAAAATTTGCCGTCGCATCATACGCTTTTCCATCTATTCTCAGTTGGTTTTTCCTCAAAGATGTGCCTGCACCGTAAAGACCGGTAAGCGAATTTCCGTCAACCACACCCTCGCACTTTAATATGTCAAAGGCTTTGCTGAGCCACGTTTCGTTTTTCCTCGCTTTGTACTTGACGGATTTTGTTCCTATTGAGTCAACATCTAATACTTCGGTGTTAAGCGCATCTAAAATCAGCTTTACCGTCTCACCCATCGTGAGAGCGTTTGCATCGGCAAATGCAATGTCATCAAGTCCGAGGCCTGCCGCCACAGTGAGATAGCCTGTGGGGTATCCGCCGTTTGCCTGTGCCTTTGCGCCGTAACCGAGAGCGGATATAATTATTTTAACAGCTTCACTGTATGATACGCTGTCGTTCGGCATAAAACTGCCGTCCGCACGTCCGTTTATAAATCCTGCCTCATATGCGCCCCTGACCGCCCAAAGATATTCAGCGCCGTCCGGTATGTCGGCAAATTTTACGTCTGACGCAAATTCTGTATGCTTTCCGCCGCAATACAAGTGCATTACAAGAGCAATGAAGTCTGCACGTGTCATTTTAGAATTTTCGGATATTGCAAAGTCCAGTCCGTCCAGAACACCGATACCGGTAAGCGTATCAACTGCACTGCTGTAATCACGGTCAGCGGAGGTTTCGTAAGTTGCTTTTGCAAATGCCGTCGTTACCGTAATCGCAAGCACAACGAGCAGTGCAAATATTCTAAACAGCGTTTTGAAGTTTTTCATAAATTATCTCCTCTCACAGTGAAATCAATATCTTGCATCAAGCATAGCACAGATAATCTTTGCCGCCTGCGAACGTGTGGCAAATTCATTGGGACGGAAGGTGGAGTCGCCAAAACCGTTTATTATGCCACGGCGTGCCAGAGAATGTACTGCGTCCTTTGCATATGCCGATATGTCGCCTTCGTCGGCAAACGTCTGATTGTTGCCCTCGGCGGAAAGTCCCTTGACTTTGCTTATTATAACAGCCATATCCTCTCTTGTGATGCAATCTTCGGGGCTGAACTTGCCATTGCCTGTTCCGCCTATAATTCCGCCGCTCGCCGCCGCACTTATACACTCATAGCTCCAACGTGTTTTGTCCACGTCGTTAAATGTTACCTCATAACTGCCGACAGGTATCTTGAATGCCTCAACGACAAGTTTTACAAATTCCTCTCTTGTGATGTTTTCATCAGGCTTAAAGCGGTTATTTCCGTCACCGCTTATTATTTTTCTTTTCTTTAAAGCGTAGATATATCCGTATGCCCAGTGGTCATCGGCAACATCTGCAAATTCATCGTTCGACGCATTGTCCGGAACATACCCCGTTGAAACCGTGGCAGAGGACACTGTTTTACCGCTCTTTGAACCACCTGCGGAAGAACCCCCTCCGCCACCGCCGCTTGACGTGACAGCAGAAATTGCCGCCGCAACAGCGTTTTCAAGCTCTGTCATATTTTTTAATCCGTTATTGTGTTCAAATATATACAACGAAGCTTTTGCAGTGTCGGAATTTTTGTAATTATCCAAGCTGAACGGCAGCGCATTTTCATACTCTGTAAGTACAGCGTGCAGTTTGCCGTAGCTCTGCGCATTATTTATCTTGTTTAAAACCACACTTTCTTCGAATAGTTTGATAGCACTGTCAAACGATGTAACTTCTCTGCCAAAAAACATTTCAAACACATTGTACTTCTGCGTGTCGGCAAGTTTGTCATAATCCGCATACAACGGACTTTTGGCAAAATTAAATCTGTCGGAATAATAATCCGCACATTCCGCCACATCTTTTCCGTCCTTTAAGTGCGTTATCATATACAGCGCACTCTCATCAGACAAATCGGCATAGAACTTTGTGATGTTATCCTTGCCGTAGCTGTTTCCGAGCAGTCTTTTTCCTATGTATTCAAGGTCATTTTGCGCCATTGCAAGTACATATTTATCGGAGATTTCAAGCTCTTTCAGATTTGACAAAATAGTTTTGGCAAATTCTGCTGCGTCTGCTATCGGCGAAAGTTTTTCAAGTATTTCTGCTTTGTTCTCGGCAGAACTGTAATAGAAGTCCAGGCTAACCGGCTCTTTTAAGTTTCTGCCGTAAATATTTACGGAGTACTCTCCTGCCTTGGCATTTGCCGGCATATTAAAGAAGTGTTTAAGTACACCGTCTGTGACTTTTTCCGCATCACGGCAAAGGATTTTTCCACTCTCTTTTTCGCTGACTGTTATATGCAAAATATCGTTGCACACATCGTCATTTTTACCGCCGATAATGTATATTTCTCTCTGCGAATTGGCAGTAAGTGTGTACGGTGCCGTTTTGTCAACCGTTACATCGGGTTTTGCATTTTCGTTTTTCAGTGAAAGAAGCGACGGTGTGTTTGTATCTGAATTTATAACATATGTCTTTGCATATGCGTTTTCGCACGTGTCGGTTATTTCAAGTTTGCAATCTCCGTCAACTGTCACACTATTTTCACATACGTTTACAAGTTTGTAATCGGAATAAACCGCAAGAACACACTTCGCCTCTCTGCCGTTCATATTGGCAAATGTATAGTCTGCGCTTGCCGTTCCGTCACCGCTTAGGATAAAACTGTTTAGTGTAACTGCAAAGTCGCTGTCATTTATAATCTGCGACGGTTCGGATTTACACTCTAAACCTCTGTTAGACTTTGCATCATACGGGGTAACGGTAAAGAATATCGAATAACCGCAATCCTCGCTTGTTGTAACATAAGTGCTCTTGTCTGCACCGTCTATTAGAATTTCGTTTCCGCTCCCGTCTGTCCTGTACCACTTGAACACACTGTCACCCTCCGCTACGTCTGCCGTGTGGGTATAGGTGTATCGTGCACTGAGCGTTGATCCGACGCCCGATGCACCTGCAACATATGCGTCTGAGCAAACAGGATATGCTGTGTCTATGCCGATAGACGCAAGTTCGTCCTCGGTATAACCCATTTCGATAAGCTCCGGTACACTGTATTTGCTCAAAAGCATATTTCTTACATTGCCCCCTGCTTTTGAAAGTTTAACCTCGGAAAATATATCGTTGCTTACATAAAACACCGGGCGAACGTTAAAATATGTTGAATACGTGTTTCCGTATGTCAGCTTACCCGATACGGCTATACATTCGAGCATACACTTTGCCGAGGCAGCCGGAGTTCTTAAAAGAAGGCCGTGCGGGCAGTCGGCATATCCGATTCTGTCTGCATATTTGAAATATTCGTTTGCGCTGATTGGTGCCGCAAGAGCCTCTGTCACCGTGTCGTTTTGCATATTTGAGGTGGATTTGTCCATAAGAGCATATCCTGCCTCGGTTTCCCACTGCGTTGAAATCAAATATTCCTGCATATCCGCCGGGAGTACATATTTATTGAGGAATGATGACTGATTTACCTTATACATAAGGCTTTTTTCATCGTTTATGTCAAATATCTGGTGCGGTTGCGATGCCCCGTCCGCATAAAAGGCAATATATCCGGCATCAGGCCCCAGGAGCAATGTTTTTTCGCCGTCGTTTTCGAGCATAATAAGCTCTGCCGAGCTTGACGTGCCGTTTGTAAAGGCGAGTTTGTTGTCGTCGGGGCTTTTTGCACACGCACCCGGAGCAATACCGTTCCAACCTATGGGGTGAGCAAGATTTGCACCGCAAAAGAGCGGTTCGGTCGTATAACTGCCGCCATCTGTGTTTACGGTTGCACGAATAAAATTATTCGCCATACTGTTTTCAATCACGTATACATCATCTGAGGTGTCGTCACCCTCTGCGGGAACATATGTTCCGTCCGATGAGGAGCAGTATTCAAACACTGTTGACTGCACATTCTCACCGTCTGCACCAAAGAGCTGTGCAGTGAGCGTATATCCGGACTTTAACGTACCGTTTGCATTTGAAGTGAGCACAGCGTATGCGCCGTCGGCAAAGGTGGTTGTAGGTATGCAAACCGCCAGCATTGTAAGGCACAAAAACGCACTTAAATATTTTTTCATAACATATCCTTTCCTGCAATATCCCGTATAGGCAGTGAGGGTTTACCCCCACTGCCCAACTGAATTAACTTTTACTTTGATATAATATCAATAAGTTTGTTCTTAATCTGGTCGTGACCCGATGCCGAAGGGTGAATATTCTCTGTTGAACTGAAATTAATGTCCCAACCGGTAGTATCTATAAATTCAACTTTATCACCATAAGTGCCGGCTTCTTTGCCTATTTCATCAAACGTCTGACTTCTGTAATATGCGTTGTTTTGGCTTGCATTGTCGCCGGCAACAAGTGACTGCTTGCGCAAAGGCTTAATTACATAAATCTTGGCATTCGGATATTTTTCGGCAATAAACTCTATAAAGTTTTTGTACTCTCTCTTGAATTCTTCTCTTTTGTCGTACTCAACTCCGTCTACGGTTGCTTTGTAAATATCGTTGGTGCCGATGTTTACAAATATCATATCATAATTTTCCGACTTTGAAAAGTCGTATGCGTCTTCTCCTTTGTCAAGTGACTGCATCTGCTTGAATTTGGTACCCATACCGAGTGCGCCCTCTTTAACCGTACCGGAATAGTTACCGTTAAGGAAGGCTATTCCCGAACGGGAGATTGTGGTAAAGTCATATCCCAGCTCTGTCGGCAGAAGGTAAGAATAACCTTTTGTCGCCGATGTTATTGAGTCGCCTATAAACATCACGTTAATGTCATTTGCGGGAGCGTCAAGTTTTTTTGCACTTGCGTCAACTGTTATGCCCGAAAATGTGAGCTGTGTTGTTTCCGCCTCGTTTAAAATTCTCACCTTATTTACACCGCTTGCAAGCACTGACGAAAGGTCAACCGATGTACCGGTGTATCCGGAGCCTCTGTATACCTCTCTGCCGTTTATAAACACTTTAAAAGTCTTTTGCGTTGTGTCACTTCCGAAGTTTACGGTAAGCGCCGATGCCTTAACGGCAAAGTCAACATACGGTCTTGTCCAGTTAGATAGCATATATGTGCCCTTATCCTCCCAGCGTCCTTTGTAGGAAAACATACCGTCGGAATACGGAACTTCTCCGGAAATTGCCGTTGCCGTTGCAATGTCACCGTATGCAACATCTGCAAGAACCGGTGCGAGCGGAACCATAGTGTTTGTGTCGTTCCACAGGTATATGCGAACCTTGTCGGTGTCCTTAATGCCTGACGGAACCGCAGCGGAAAGTATTTCGTTTGTTTCGCCGTTTGCAAGTGCTATTGTTGCAGGTGCGGCAGATTTTAATGTGTCGCCGTCATATATTGCAACTACTGCAAAAGCATTTGCCGTACTGTTACTCACGGTGTTTAATTCGGCATATATTTTTGCGCCGTCTGTGTGCAGGTTAGATAACGTTGCGTCAACGCCGTCACCGTAACCGAGCCTTACAAGCTCATTATCGGTGTAGCCGAGCGCCTTTGCCTCGGATTCCGTCAAAATGCCGGGGAGATTGATTGCCCTTAGGGCTTTTACTCCGCTCTTTTTGGCATCTATCTTTAAAGTTTTAAACGCATTGTTGTTAATGTAAAATTCTACTCTGTTGTGGTAGAAAGTTGAAGTCGAATTTACGATTGCGGCTGACGGAGTACCTGCTTTGCTTACCAAGAGTATCTCAAAGTTACCGCTTGCATTGTAATTCGTGTACGGTGTGCGCAGTTTTATGCCGTTACCGCCCTCATTATATCCGATTTTGTTTGCATATTTGCACAGTTCTGTCATACTCGGAAGTGCAAGTTTTGCCTCGGTTACGGTGTCGTTTGCCATAGAGTCGGTGTAGCCGTATTCTGTTTCCCACATATTGTTTTCTATGTAGTTATGATACTTTTCGGGCAAGATGTTTGCCGTCAAAAATTCAGCCTGATTTATAACGTATGCAATGCTGTTCGGGTCGGTAACATCGTAAATCTGCTTTACATCGCTGCTGTTATAAATGGGTTCGGTGTCAAGTCTGTCGCTGAAAAGGAGTGTTTTGCCATTTTCGCTTTCGAGGAGTGTATATGCGTAGCTGTTATAGCCGTCCTCGTCAAAGTAAAATCTATCGCCGGCGTCGGCATACGCTTTTATGCCGTCCGGTGCTTTTCCCCAACCAATCGGGTGCGTAAGATTGGCGCCAACCTGAACACTGTTTGAAACATACAGTGTGCCGTCAGCCATCTCAGCAACCGCACAAATGTATTTTCCGGCGCAGGCATTCGTTATGGTGTATGTTTTTCCCTCGTCCAAAGATGCCCAGGTTTCTCCGTCACCGGATACAAGGTATTCAACCTTTGCGGCACTTTCAACAATATTGTCACTCGCTGTTACATCAGCTGCGGTAAGCGTATAGCCGGATTTAACCTTGCCGTTTGAGGTAATCTTAATTTTACCGCTGATTGCCGACGAAATATCCTTGCTCACAAAACTGTTCCACTCGTCGTCTGTATATACTCCGTTGCCATTGCCGGCAGCCACGATTGCCTTTATAACTTCGCTTCCGGCGTTTTTAACTTTTATGTTTTTAAAGAAATCCTCCGTAATATAGAAACAGGGACGGAGCAAAAAGAGAGTCGATACTCCAACCGATTTAAACTGCGGATTGGTACCGGTAGTTGTGTTATATCCCACCAAAGTTTCGTAGTCGTCACGTGTTGGGTGCGGGGTACGCAAAAGCCATTGTGTATAAGCTGTGCTGTCATCACGTGAGCAATAATAACCTATCCTATCCTGATATGCTATATATTCGTTATATGAAAGCAATGAATACTTTGAAGATACCGCAGTTCCCGCCGTCACATTTCCGCCTTTTTCAAGTACATAGCTGTGTTGCGAAACGTACGTTTGCATATCGGACGGAACGTAGTTACCTATATTTTCGTCAGCATTTATAAAACCGGCAGCCGTTTTTGTGTTTTCAGGCTCCCAGGCATATTTACCCGTGGAACTGACCGGTTTTGCGGCATATCCGGTATTTTTAACAATGAAATACTCTTTTTTCCCGGTTTCGGTATTGTTGTACTCATCAACAAGTATATATTCTCTGTTGGCGGTATCATTGTTAACAGTAAAAAGAAACTTTGCAGGGGTTTCTTTGACCGCACTTGTCAATTTAGCGGAGCCGGAGGAAAAAGCAGTCGTGTATGTCACATCTGCCGTATCCGCCATCGCCTGCGGCACAAATGTCAAAAGCATTGCGGCGCAAAGAAATAAACCTATAAATCTTTTCATTAAATACATCTCCTTAAAATTATTTTGCACTTATTGAAAGTCCTTCCTTGGGGAGTTTATCTTTATTTTTCTTATACCACTCGTTAGCCTCTTTGTCGGCATCTTTGCCGCCGACACGCTCCCATTCGGCTCTGGACTCTGCAAGTCCCCACTTGCCGTCATACTTATCGGCACCGGTGGTAACCTTTAACATAATCTTGTCACGTTCGGTTTCGTACTCCGTAATAGCACGCTGAATTGACGAAAGCGGCGGGTCATACGGCAGGTCACGCCTGTATGGGTGTTTCATAATTGCCGTGAGTGAGTCTTTTCTGAGCGATGCGAGTCTTTGCGAGAAGTCGTCGCTTGACGCCATTTTCATTATCCAGCTTGGCTCAAATTTGTAATCTTGAAGCATAAGGTACTGTTTTGCATATGTAACCTGCTCCTGGACAGTATCCGAGTCTACAATGGTAACGGGTATCTCTCCGTCAAGTTTGTAGTGAACGCCTTCCTCACCGAATTTAAATCTTTCCCAACCGCCGCCAATCATCCAGTCAAGCAGCTTCATACAGCCGACGGGGTTTTTGGCATCAGCATTGAGCATTATAAACCTGAACGGAGGGCACTCCTGGAAGTAACCGCCGTTGCCGTACTGAGTAGAGAAACATTCAAGCGGAACGGGATTGGCGTCCGGGTCGTTTTTAAGAAGTGTGGAAACGTCCGTTTCGTACCACTGCTTAAACAATATGCCAACCTTGCCGTTGTTCCACATTTCTATCTGGCGTGATGCGTTGTTGTCTACGAAAAATTCCGGGTCAAGAAGTCCCTCTTTATAACAACGTTTCATCATATCGAGAGCATCTGCATAGCGGTCGCTCGTGGGGCCGAATTCTATGCCCGACCCGTCGTCTTTAACGTAATACTGTGTGTATGCCTGATAAATCTGCGGCCATATCCAATGTGAATATGCAATAGGCAGAATATCGCTGCCGAGCGTCTTGAACGCTTTTGCAACATTATACAAATCCTCGGCTGTTTTGGGCATTTCGAGACCAAGTTTGTCGAGCCAGTCCTTTCTAATCCACACACCTGTGTTTGCCTGTTCAGCAACCGAACGTGCCGAGGTGAAAGCATATGTCTTTCCGTCGGAAAAACGTGTCCAGTTTTCAAGGTTTTTGTGCTTTTTGATGTAATTTTTGTAATCCGTTGAATATTCATCAATGAGGTCGTCAAGCGGCATAACCAGTCCGTCATTAACCAAACCGGATACATACTTCATACTGAAATTATAGAACATATCCGGAGCCTCGCCTGCCGCAAGCATAGCGTTGAGCTTTGTATTGTAATCTGATGAGGGGAATATGTACCACTTGATTTTATATCCCGTTTCCTTTTCGATATACTTTGTATATCGGTTGCTTTCCGCTGTTCCCTCGCTTGCGGGAACATTCGGGTCGATAATTGCAATGGATATTTCTTTGTCGTCCTCAACAAAGGCCGACTTTTTCTTGCCGCAACCTGCAAGACACGCCGCAGAGGTTGTCAGTGCAAGAAGCACGGCTATGGATTTTACTGCCAATTTTCTCATTTTCATTTCTCCTTATATTATTTTTATATAATCAGCCCTTTACGGCGCCAATCATAACACCTTTAACAAAATACTTCTGTAAGAACGGATATACGCAAAGCATCGGCACTGTGGAAATCACCATTGCCGCCGCCTGAATTGCATCGTCCGAGAGCCGTTCATTCATATCCTCATTCATTCCCTCGCCGAGCAGAGAACTGTCCACACTTTCTATCATCTGTTTCAGCTTTACTTGCAGAGGCATAAGGGTTGATTTGCTTATGTATATCATACCGTTAAAATATTCGTTCCACCAGGACACCGCATAGAACAAAGCTATGGTAGCAAGTGATGCAAGCGACAGAGGGAGTATTATCTTTATGAATATGGAAATATCCCCTGCTCCGTCAATCTTTGCCGCTTCTTCCAGACTGTCCGGCAGACCCATAAAAAAGGTTCGCATTACTATAAGGTTGTAAACCTGAATTAATCCCGGCAGCCACAGCGCAAAATATGTGTTTATGAGGTTCAGCGATTTTACAAGTATAAAGTTGGGAATGGTTCCGCCGGTAAACATCATAGTAAACACAACCATTCTCAAAAAGAACGTTGAGCCTATAAGCCTTTTTTTGGAGAGCACATATGCCCCCATAGTTGTCATAACCATATTAAGAGCTGTCCCTATAAGAGTTATAAACACAGTATTTTTCATAGACCTTAAAAGCTGTCCGCCGCCGATTAGCGACTTATACGCCTTAACATTTGCCTCCACAGGGAGGAGAAACACTTCACCCGACTCAATGGCTCTTACACTGCTGAATGATTTGGCAACAATGCTGATAAGCGGAAATACCGTTACAAACATACAAACAGCAAGAAACAAATAATTTATTGTGTGAAATATCTTTTCACCGTTTGTCATTCTCTTAAACATATCTTTATTTCCTTTCTACCAAATGCCTTCCTCGCCGAGCATTGTTGTTATTTTGTTGGTACCCATAACAAGGATAAGTCCTATAATTCCTTTAAAAAGTCCAAGCGCTGTTGTGTAACTGTACTGTCTGTCCTGCAATCCCACACGGTACTCATATGTACTGATAACGTCGGAAACTTCAAGCACGCCTTTGTTTTGGAGCATATATATCTGTTCAAATCCGACAGTGAGTATACTTCCCACTCGCATTATCAGCATAACCGCAATCGTACCGGCGATGCACGGGAGAGTTACGTTGAAAATCTGCTGAAACTTGTTTGCGCCATCTATCCTTGCCGCCTCATAGAGCTGCTGGTCAACGTTTGTAATTGCCGCAAGGTATATAACCGTTCCCCAACCTGCGCTTTGCCATATTCCGGAAAGAACATATACGGCAATCCAGTGTTTGTTTGTTCCCATAAACGAAATATTCTTATAATTGGGAATTATGGTCGCAAGTATGTTGTTAACCGGGCCGTCAAGCGCAAAAATCTGAATTATCATTCCTCCGAGAATAACCCAAGAAATAAAGTGAGGTACATATAGAACTGTCTGCACGGTTCTTTTGTACGTCTTGTGCAGGACTTCGTTTATTAAAACGCTTAATATTATGGGTGCCGGAAAGCCGAACACAAGGTTTAACAGATTCAGCATCAGCGTATTTCTTAAAATAGTATAAAAGTTCGGCGACGAAAACAATCTCTTGAAATGATAAAGCCCTACCCACTCGCTGCCGATTATTCCCTTACCTATCTTATAGTCTTTAAATGCTATCACCGTTCCGAGCATAGGCACGTACTTGAATATTATAAAATAAACAAGCACCGGCAAAAACATTGCATAAAGCCATCTGTCTCTGTAAATATTTCTTCCGAGTTTTTTGTAATCGTGAGTCTGAAATTTCTTTTTTGCGTTCACACTCAAATTCATCTCCCCCTTCGCTGTTGTTTGTGCAAATTTATGATAATACAACAGACATACATTTGTAAAGTTGTAATTTTTGATAGTTTTGACTTCTTTTGATATAAATTGCACAAAACGGCGTGCAATCACCCTTTTAAGCTATACAATTATTTTAATGAAAAGCATAAAAAGTATAAAATATCAAAATATGGCAGTTTACATTTATGGATAATGTATGATAAAATGTAAATATAATTTTAACGGGGACGTGATGTTTTGAGACTTAAATCTTCAAATGTAGATGGTACTTTTAAAAAGATTATTAAGATTAATTCCGTGCTGTTTTTCATTATAATTTTGTTTTCCGTTCTGTTTACATCGAGCAGGATATACAAGAATATGGCAACCGAAATTATAAAGGCAAACAATACTATTCTTGAACAGACAAAGCAAAACATCGACCTCCAACTTATGACGGTGGAACAGTACATAGATGACTATTCACGGAGTCAGTACGCCTTGGATTACATATCAACGCAGTCGCCTGATAATATGCTCATTATCGAAAATAAGTCGAGAATTGCAAAAATTGTGTCTACAAACAGTAAAATAAACAATATCTTCCTATATACATTTGCAAACGAACGTGTAATTTCGTCAACGGGAATTGTAAACTCATCAACATTGTTTGATGATGATTTCAAACAGCAGCTAAAAGAACTTGAATATAAAAAATGGCTTGGAATACAGCTTAACAGCCGTTCCGGAAACTATCAGAATGCCACTCTGCGTTATGCACGTATGCTCCCCGGTTCAAAAGCCGTTATAATACTTGACATTAACGAAACATTGCTATTTGACGCAATAAGCAAATACAGGGAAACCGAAAACGGCATATTTTTTATATCCGACAACACCGGAACAGTGCTCTCCCATACCGACAAAACATTACTTGCAAAGAGCGAACTTAAAAAAGTTTATATGAAAAACATCTTGGGAGAAAAAAGACCAACCGGCTCATTTGAGGGAAAGTATGAAAATTTAAAGAGCATAGTAAGCTACAACCGCTCAAACTACAACGGGTGGTATTACATAAACGTAATACCGTCTAAAAATATAATGAAACCGCTCGCACGGACAATACTTTCCATTGTAATAATATCGTCGCTTCTGTATGTACTCTCAATACTGATAGCATACATACTTATTAAAATGTCCACTATGCCGATAGACAGCTTTGTTCACGCCGTTGCGAATACCGTCCGTGAAAATTCCGGCGGAAAATCCACCGACGAGAGCTTTGGTGATTTTGACCAACTGGAAACACTGTTTGAAAATATGATTTATCAGCAAAAGGAAACTGAGATTAAACTTCAAAGCAGCTATGAGGCGATAAAATGGCGCATAGTTATGGATTTGGTTTTGGGATTTACCGATGATTACGAAAAGTCTTTTATGTCGCTGGAACTCACCCACACGTCGCTTTTTCCCGAAAATTTTGTTGTGATGATATTTGAAATATGCAACAAGAACGAATACAAAAACGACGGCAAAACAAAAGAAATGAGCATAATCTGCAACGCCGTAAAAGCGGAGGCGGAAAGGCTTATGAACTGTGACACAAAGGGCTGTATTGTCAATAACGTCGGCGGTACAATGATTTCACTTCTCAGTTTTGACAGCGCCGATGAGAACAAAAACACAATTATTGCACTTTCGATTGCCGAAAACATTCTGTCCTTTGCCAAAAAACATTTTAACTGTAACGCCTGGATTGGCATAGGAAATATCTACAAGGATAAAAAAGACATAAAGCGTTCGTATGCCGACGCTGTTTATGCAATGAAGTATAAACTCATTAACGGCAGCGGCGGAATTTTGTTCATAGACGACTTTGACGCAGAAAACAATATTTCATTCTCTGCTGTGTTCAAGAAAATGGAAACCGTTGTTTCCTCGCTCCAAGAACTCTCCGACGATGCAATATGCGACAGTGTTACAAAGATTATTAACGACATATCCAGCAACATCGTTACGACAGACACGTTCAAACAACTTGCACTGCACTTTATAATGCTTGTAACATCGCATTACACAATACTCAGTAAAGCCGAAAATAATAACCAATCATTTATAAACACTCACGACCTCATAGAAAAGTGCGAAACAGTCAAACAGATAAACACACTTGTCTGTCAAATCCTCACCGAAATGAAATACAGCATAACCGAGGCAAATAAGGAGTCGCAAAAGTATTCTGCCGTAATCGCAAAGGTAATTTCCTACATAGACGCAAATTATGCCGACAGCAGTATATCGCTTGCACAAATAGCAAACAAATTCAATATGAGCGCTCCGCATCTCAGCAGAATTTTTAAAGAAGTAACTTCCAAAAGATTTATCGACTACCTCATATTCAAGCGAATGGAAAAGGCAAAAGAGCTTCTCTCCACAACAAATATGAAGGTAGCCGCCGTTGCCGAAGCAGTCGGTTACGACACACAGGCAAGCTTTATGCGCATATTCAAAAAATATACCGGTGCAACCCCCACAAGCTGGAAAAATAATAACGGAAAATAACAGAAATATATACAACAAAATCGGCAAGCACATTTTGTGCTTGCCGATTTCTGGCGGAGATGGTGGGATTTGAACCCACGTGCCGCTCATCACGGCAACACGATTTCCAATCGTGCTCGTTATGACCACTTCGATACATCTCCGTAACGGTTCTAACGAACCGACTCGAATATTATATCAATTTTTTGCGATTAAGTCAAGCCTTTTTTTAACTTTTACCCATATTTTTGGAATAAATTTTAAAGTTTATGTAAGAATTCCTGCCGTGTGAACCGCCTCTCAAAAATCGGAACTTAAAAAACCGACTTTTGAGAGGGCAGCACAGGCAGAGGAACGCAAGCGCACTGCCTGACACAGCAGGGAATTTTAATTATTCAATTCATTTCTTTAACGATTGCGCAAATCTTGTCATAACCGCCGCAATTTCGGCTCTTGTAGCCGTATCGGACGGGTTAACCGTTTTGTCGGTCTTGCCCGACAAAATCTTACTTCCGACTGCAAACCGGATTGCCGGAACCGCATACTCGGAAATATCGGCATAATCGTCATAGGACAATATATTTGTATTGTCACCGGCAGATACGTCATAGCCTTTGTACTTGGCATATCTCATAATCATTGCCGCCAACTGTTCACGCAGCAGAGGCTCATCTGTGCCAAACTCCGTGTCGGACAGGCCGAAAACTATGCCGTTTGCCACCGCCCAGTTTACGGCAGATGTGTACCACTCGCCGTCAGATACATCCGTAAATACGGCATTTTTTGTCACGCTCGGCTGATTTTCGAGCCTGTATAGTATGGTTACAAACATTGAACGTGTGAGTATCTCCTCAGGAGAAAACTCCGTATCGGACGTACCCTGCATCAGCTTATTTGCATAGGCATACTTTACGTATTCATAATACCATTCGGCATTGGATACATCGGCAAACGGCATAACTACAACCGTTTCTTCAACCTTTGGCGTTTCATCCTTCGTAGAAACTGTGTCGTCCTTTTTGGACGAACCGCCGCCGCTGCCGCTCCATTTCTTTGAGCCTTCGTCTTTGGTATAGTCAACAGTATAATACAGTTTAACATCATCGCCGTTTTTCAGCTTGTAATCCGCCATACCGACAGTCGGCGAATTGCCGTTTACGGTATAGAGCCAACCGCTGTTGTCGCCCTTGTCAAGTTGGGCAAGGGTTGTTTTTCCGTTGGTAACGGACTTAATGTAGCCGTCGTCAAGACCGTCTGCGGAAAGCTCCGTGCCCTCAAAGGCGAGCTTTATAAATTCCGCAACGGTTATGCCGTCCTTAATCTCAATCTCTTTGCTGAGCCAGTTCTCATTTATTGCGGTAACGGTAAGTTTTGCGGTGTTCTTGGTTTCCGACGGATTTCCACTGTCACCGCCTGTTTCATTACTGCCGCCATCGTCTTTTTTGCCTTCGCCGCTCGCCTCGTAGGAGTCGAATGTCCTTATAACGTCGTCGTTTTCGGCACCTTTTGTCTTTTGAGTGTAAACATTAAACACCGTGCAGGTTTTGAGCTTTTCAAGGATTATAAGAGCACGGAAACCTTGCTCCGTTGCAAGAGCACGGGCCTTCTCCCCTGCCGCACCGGACGCATATGCCGTAGTAAATCCGTTACCGCTGTCGTTTGCATAGAGCATAAGTGCGTCGGCAAGACTGCCGCCGGCCTTGACAAAGCGCTCGTCCGACGACGGGTTTATGCCCATTGCCGCAAGACCGGTAATCACCATTGCATCGGAGTTGACGTTGCCGTATGAGCCGTTTTCGCCCTGAACACTGCTAAGACCCTCGATTGCCGTATCGACAAAGTTCTTAACACTGCTGTCACTTTCATAAAAACGTGCAAGAGCCGCAAGCGCCGTGCCGGTTGTATCTACATCATCATAGCTTTCTCCGCCCCACGTATAATAGCACAAGCCGTTTTCGCCCTGTGCGTCAAGCAGAAGGGAAATCATATCGTTTCTTTGCTTGTCCGTAAGTTCCAGTCTGCCTGCCTCCTCAGCGAGCAAAATCCACGGTGCAGTGTAGTGACTGCTGCCAAAATCCATCTGTGCGAGTTTTTCGGCATTGCTGTACTGTGTTTCACTTCCGTAGGGAGTGAGTCTTGCAGAGTCTTTGCCCAGAGAGGCAAAGATAATCTCCGCCTTTGCCCTGTCTGTTGCAAGCGGTACGTTGCCGGCAAGATTATTGACGGCAAGGTTGAGGTAATTCTCCTTATCTGTGGTGTTCTCGCCAAATCCGAGATACTCGTAAACCGCCATATCAAACACAACCCACTCGCCCGATTTACCGTTGTAGCTTGCGGCGATGGAGTCCATCAATTTGTGCTTGGCGTCCTCACTCGGCTGAATGTTAAAGGTGACAGGTTTTCTTACAGTAATTCCGTTGTTATCGGTAAATTCCAGTGTTGCGGTTTCCTGCACGCTCTTTCCGCTCTCGTTGAGTTTGGTAAGCTTTGCGCCGAAGCCGTCACACTCGATGTAGCCTTTTGTTATGTCCTTTTCGCCCTGTGTGCAGGACACTGTTATGTTTTCGTCGGCAGTTTCGCCGTCTTTTATGATGGTGATTGACTCCCCTGCCACTAAGGAAGAGGACACGGCAATTACGCTCGGATATTTTTGCGTTTCGAGCAGAACGGTGATGTCAAGTTCCGATGTGCCGGTATATTCATTGTCGCCGCTGTCGATGACCCTGTCTTTGGCAATTCCGCTGCCGTTGGCAGGAACATAAAGTCTGTATACCTTTCCGCTTGTGCCGACAAGCGTTGCATCTGACTTGCAGGTAGAAATCAGTGGACGGCAGTCTCCGGTGGTTGAGCCGGGCTGACCCATAAGACCGCCGACGCACACACCGGGGGCGTATATTACGGCGTTGTTTTCGCAGTTTTCAAGCTGAACGCAGTTTTTGGTTGTGCCAACGATACCGCCTACACACACATCTTTATCCTCGCCGGTCATCATTATAAATCCGTTGTTTATGCAATTTGTGAGCGCAAGGCGGACGCTCGGCGTCTGATATTCAACGCCTTTGTCATATCCGCCGACAAAGCCGCCCGTTCCGGCGTTGCCCCTTGCAAGAGAGGATAAACCCATATTAACAACGCAGTTTTCGAGCGTTACATTACCCCTTGCCCTTGCGGCAAGACCGCCTACATACGCATACGGTTCGGAGCAATAAACCTCACCGTTTAGTGTAAGGTTCTTAACTTCGGCATTTTCCAGACAGCCAAAAAAGCCAAAATAGCTCAGACCGGGATTGTCCACGGTTACGGTTATGCTGTGGCCGTTGCCGTCAAATGTACCCTTGAACGGAAAAACGGAGTTTTTGCCGAGCGGTTCCCAGGAGCCGTCCACAACAATGTCGGCATCAAGCCGCACGTCGGCGTCAGCGTTTTTGCCGTCGTTCACCATTTGCGCAAGCTCTGCAAGCGACTGTGCATCAGTTACGATGTACGGGTCACCGGCAGTGCCGCCGCCTGTTAAGCTGTCAGCCAACGCAGGCATTGCCGCCGTGCTTACGGCAAGCATAAGCACGAGGGCAAGAGCGCCGAGCTTTGAAAAAACAGATTTTTTCATAATAATTTAATTCCTTTCGCTGTAAAGTAATATATATTATTACTTCTGCGCCGCCTCACAGAGAGGATATATGTCCTCCAAGGAACGCAAAAGCATTGCTTTTACAGTTTTTGCACCGGTTGCGTTGAAATCTTTTGGTGCATCTACGCTTTGATTTGCACCTGCATCAAATTTTCTTTTTACCATACCAACGCTTGTAAGTGTGTCACCGTTGTACGATGCAAATACTACGCAATATGTGCCTGTCTTTGCTGCGGAAACAACCGCTTTTATTTTACTATCATCAAGTGTTATTGAGTATGTAATCGGCTCGTCACCGCCGGATGTTTTCCATACCGGAACGGGGTAGCCGTCATATTTGCCTTCAACTACTTTAAAGCCTTCTAAATTGAGGGATTTCATTTCGGTAGTTGTTTTAGCAGTGTAACCGTTTAAACCGTAGTTACCGTTTTTAAGCATCGCAAAAGAGCTCCACGAAGACGGACTTGGGTTCAAAGTGCTGTCATAATAAAATGCTGTTATCTTTTTATTAGTAATAGAACTTGTATTGTATGAAATACCAAAATTTTTACTTGCACCAACCTTTGCGCAAAGAAGTGTATTTGATAGCTCCAATGACACACTACCACTATTTATATATCCTACAACACCTCCGGCATTTCCACTTCCCGAAATATTTCCAAGTATAGAGCTGTTAGATATATTGACATTACTATAATACTGTGCCGAGCCAATAATACCTCCGTAATATGTACTGCTTGCACCGGATATTGCAACATTGCTTATGCAGTTGTCCACCGTAATAGTCGTACACTTATCTTTACTACCGGTAATCATACCAACAATTCCGCCAACAAATGTATAATCTTTCCCGGTTTTATATGCAATACTTCCAGACACAATACAATTATCAATCGTTGCCATACTACCCTCAGATATTTGTCCGGCTAAAACACCTACGGTATTAACCTTATTAATGTCGGTTATGTCTTTGATTTCAACTCTAATGTTTTTAACGGTTCCTGCCAGTTCGCCAATCAATCCGGTATTTACATACGTTGTACCTTGCCAAGTAGAAGTACCCGTTCCACCTGCAAGCGTTAAATTTGAAATAGTATGTCCCTTACCGTCAAACTCGCCCGTAAGTTTCTTTATAACATACGTTTTATTATCAAGCACAACGCCATTCATATCAATATCAGCGCCAAGCTGCACGTACCATACCTCATCTTTTGTATTAAGCTCTTTGAGTTGTCCCGCCGTTGTAATAACATAGGGGTCTGTTTGAGTTCCTGAACCCTTTAAGGTAGTCGAGTCCGCCGACACTGCCGCCGGCATAGCGCACACGGCAACGACCAGTGCCGCAAGTAACGCTGTCACTTTTGAAATTGTTTTGTTCATTTTTCTTTCGTCCTTTCCAAAAATATCTATGTCAATCCACGAATGCGCACGCAAACACGCCCACATAAAACAAAAGCGGCAACCTAATAGGTTGCCGCAGCAGTTTTTCTGCAAGCGTCACAATACGGCATACAAAGCCGTAAACATTGCCCATACACTCAGCGGAGCAACATCAAAGCAGGTCTTCTGACTCGTGCCCTATAAAAGCGTCACATTTCCTGCCTTCTCAGTTTCCCAATGACTGACTTTCGTCAACGGAGAATGTGACATTCGGGTACATACAGCGACTGGTATCGTCCGAGGTTCGCACTCGGTTCCCTTTTCACCCGTCAAGGCCCTTGGGCGCATGGCGGACACTTTGTGTGAGTTTTGATATTTATTAATTGCATTGTACCACAATTTTTACTTATTATCAAGCCACAAATCAAACTTTGTGAGTGGTTTTGTCAATTTTTTGCAAGTTTTTCATATATTTCCCTTATGTTTTCATACACAAAGGTCGGTTTTACCTCGCTTTTTTCCAAATCATCGAGTGTGCCCTCGCCGCTCAAAACAAAAATTGAGCATATGCCTGCATTTACACCGCAGGCAATATCGGTGTAGAGTCTGTCGCCCACGACGGCGGTTTGACCTTTGGTACAGCCGCATTTTTTCATTGCAAGATACGCCATTTCGGGGCAGGGTTTGCCTATAAAGCGTGGACGGCGCTTTGTTGCGTTAAAGAGCATTTCGCTGACCGAGCCGCAATCCGGCACAAAGCCGTACCACGTGGGGCAGACAAGGTCGGGATTTGTGGCAATGTAGTCAACGTCCCTGTTTAGCAATATGCACGCATCTTCCAACTTTTTAAACGAAAGTTCGGTGTCAAAGCCCATACAGAGGCAGTCTGTGCCGTCCTGCAATTTGGCGGTTACGGGGAGTCCGAAGTCCGCAAGCTGAGATACAAACGACTCTGTTCCGAGGGCGTATATCTTGCTGTAATTTTTATTTTTAAGATAGAGGGCGGTTGCATCGGTTGAGGTCAAAAAATCGTCTTTTGACGCCTTGATGCCGAGTGCGGCAAGTTTTTCCACGTATTTGTTTACGCTCTTTGACGAATTGTTCGTAAGAAAAATATATCTGCCGCCGCTCCTCTTAACATAATCCAAAAAATCAAGAGTGCCGTCAAAAAGGTCGTTGTCAAGATATATGGTACCGTCCATATCCAACAGAAAAAGTTTAATATCCTTTATATCCATAATTTTAATTCTCCGAAGCATCTGTATTTTGTGTTACAACAACATCGACACCCGTACCGGCAACATCTTTTACTGCAACATCGCCGATTTTAATCGGCAGAGGAATACGGACGGAATTTATGACGGACATACATTCAAATATTTTGCCTTTGGGTATCGGCTGTGCGGTTTTTACCGAAACGGGAGTACCGCAAGTGCTCATTACTGTTGAGGTAACCACTCTTGTAGGATTGGTGCACTCGTCTTTGGCGTATTTTGCGCCACGGGGACAGGTATTGCCGGTCACATCTGTGACACTGCCGTTATCTAACGTAACTTCTATACGGCACCCTATGGGGCACACTATGCAGGTGAGTTGTCTTTTCATTTTTCTCCCTCCAATTCAAAGCGCAGTTTTTCGGCGTTTTTAAAAGCGTCGGACTTTAAAACAATTCTGTTCATTTCTCCGGGGGCGGCTTTAACGAGTTTTTTGGAAAACACGGTTTCCGTACCGCTTTTTACAACAACCGACGCATTTCTGAACACGTCGCTGACTCTGAAAAATACAGCCGTGTCCTTTGTCTGTGTGATTTTCTGCGGAACGGTGTAGCGTATTCTGCCGTCGGTTTCTATCGGTACGGACACGGTACTTTCAAGACCGCTTTTAATGTATTCCGCCGCAGATTTTCCGGCGGTTTCCGCCTCATCGGAAACAAAGTCAACGAGGTCGTGAACGTGAAGCACATTGCCGCAGGCAAATATGCCGTCGATATCAGTCTGCCGGTTCTGGTCAACCACTGCGCCGTTTGTAATGCGGTCAAGGGTGACGTTTGCCTTTTTGGTAAGTTCGTTTTCGGGGATTAGTCCAACAGAGAGGAGAAGTGTATCACACGGGATATACTGCTCTGTTCCGCAAACAGGCTTTCTGTCCTCTCCCACTTTGGCAACCGTCACGCCGACTACTCTGTCTTTGCCGTGAATTTGCGTAACCGTATGGCTCAGCATAAGCGGTATGTCAAAGTCATTAAGGCATTGTTCGATGTTTCTGGCAAGACCGCCGGAGTACGGCATCAGCTCACATACGGCGTGCACTTTTGCACCCTCCAATGTCATTCTGCGTGCCATAATAAGTCCGATGTCGCCCGAACCTAATATAACAACGTCTTTGCCGGGCATATAACCCTTCATATTAACAAGTTTTTGTGCAGTGCCGGCGCTGTAAATACCTGCCGGGCGTGTGCCGGCAATATTGAGCGCACCCTTGGGTCTTTCACGGCAGCCCATGGCGAGGATTACCGCCTTTGTGCTTACGGTGAATATTCCGTCGGTTTTATTGACGGCGGTCACGTTTTTATCCGCATCAATGTCTAAAACCATAGTATTGAGTTTATATTGAATGCCGTACTGCTTAACCTTTTGTTCGTACCGTGCTGCGTATTCCGGTCCTGTGAGTTCCTCGCCGAACTTATGCAAACCAAATCCGTTATG
This sequence comes from uncultured Clostridia bacterium, assembly GCA_934500705.1. GTDB lineage: Bacteria > Bacillota > Clostridia > UMGS1810 > UMGS1810 > CAKSIN01. The sequence goes on from CAKSTI010000001.1 coordinate 182,526, forward strand.
TATGCACTGCTGCAAAATTCCGCCGAGGTGTGAGTCACGCTCCAAGATTAAAATATCCTTAATGCCGCTCTCGTATGCAGACACTGCCGCACTCATTCCGGCAGGGCCTCCGCCTATTATAACCAAATCCGTCATCACACAGCCCCCTTTGTCTTTCCGACGGTAATGTGGGAATTACCGCCGCTTTTGGTAATGTCATCATATTTTTTGCCAAGTTCACGTGACAGAATTTCGGCAACGTAAGGCAGGCAAAAGCCGCCCTGGCAACGCCCCATACCGGAGCGTGTGCGGCGTTTTACGCCGTCTATGTCACGTGCACCGGGGTTTTTGTAAATTGCCTCGACAATCTCGCCTTCGGTTACGGTTTCGCATCGGCAGATTACTCTGCCAAAGCGTGGGTCTTGCTTTATAATTCGGTTTTTCTCGTCAATATCGGCGTCACGGAAGCGGTGCATCGGCTCTCTTACGGGGTTGAAGTTCTCATTGATTTCAAGTTTCAAACCGCTGTTTCTCAAAAGCTCTGCAACGTATTCCGCTATTGCCGGCGATGCCGAAAGTCCGGGGGACTCTATGGCGGCAACATTTACAAATCCGCCGTCTTTAACGTTTATTATAAAATCTCCGGTGTCGCCTACGGCACGCAGACCGCAAAAGGACGTAATCGTTTTTGCAAACGAAACGGAAGGTACGTTCTCCATCGCCTCGGAGATAATTTTGGCAAACCCCTCAGGTGTGGTGCTCTTGTCCTCTTTATCCTCCATATCAACGGCGGTGGGTCCTGTCAGGTAATTGCCGTCCACTGTGGGGGAAAGCAAAATTCCCTTGCCTTTTTCGGACGGAGTTCTGAATATTGTCCGCTCGGTAAGCGTACCGCACTCGCTGTCGAGGAGAATATATTCACCACGTCTTGGGTGGATTTTAAACGAAAAGTCGCCTGCTATGTTTGCAACCCTGTCGGCATACACTCCGGCAGCATTTACCACGTACTTTGCACAAATACTGTCTTTTTCCGACGCAAGTCTATACGCGCCGTCCGTATGCGATATTGAGCTAACCTCAAAATTGAGTTTAAGTTCGGCGCCGTTATCCATTGCGTTACCCACGGCGGCTATGCAAAGTCCGTAGGGGCAAATTATTGCGCCTGTCGGAGCATAGAGTGCGCCAACGGCATTATCGGTGATATTCGGTTCCAATAATTTAAGCTCTTTGGCATCTATTATTTTAAGTCCGTCAACGCCGTTTTTTACGCCACGATTATAGAGATTTTCCACTTCTGTCATATCGTCATCGTTCAAGGCTATTACAAGCGAGCCGTTATTTTTGTAGCGGACGCCGAGCTGTTTTGCGGTTTCCGCCATCATCTTTGAACCTCTGACGTTAAGGCGGGCTTTGAGCGAGCCTTCCTTTGCGTCAAATCCTGCGTGGACTATGGCAGAATTTGCCTTTGTGGCTCCGCACGCAACATCGTTTTCCCTTTCAAGAATACAGACTTTTAAATCATACTTGGTAAGTTCTCTTGCAATCATTGCGCCAACAACTCCGGCGCCGATTACTGCAACATCATACAAGTCGGTCATCTCCCCTGTTTGTTTACAAAATTTTTTCTTTACAAATCGACAAGAATATTATATAATTATTGAGCAACAAAAATCAACAATGGCGAAAAATAAGAAAGATTTTACATTTTATATTGAAAAAGTGCGCAGTAATGCGCAAAAAGAGGTGTCATTATGTACGGAAACGAACGGGAAAGAGAAATTATGGATCTGCTCGCCCAAAACAGATACGCAACGGTTGAATACCTGGCGGAAAAGATACACATAAGTCCGTCGAGCATACGCAGGGACCTTAAAAAGTTGGAAATGGAAGGCCTTATTACCAGAAGTTACGGCGGAGCGGAAATCAAAAAGTCAATTAACAGGCAGATACCGTACTTTTTGCGAAGTCACAAAAACACCAAGGAGAAAAACTTTGTTGCGCAAATTGCGTCATCGCTTGTAAAAAGCGGAGATGTGGTGTTTCTTGACAGTTCAACGAGTACATATTTTATGATTGAACACATAAAAAGCATTAAGGGAATAACCGTTATAACAAACAGTCTTGCAAGTATGACGGCGCTTGCGGAATACGGGGTAAATTCGTTTTTTGCCGGCGGACACTTAAACCCGGAAAACCGCTCCTGCTGTGTGGGTGCGCAGACAGAGGAATTTATACGCAGTGTGCACGCAGATATTTATTTTTTCTCCGTGCAGTCCCTCACAAGCGACGGAAGTCTGTACGACTGCTTTGCAAACGAGATAATGACAAGACGTCTTATGCTCGAAAACTCGGAAAAGAAAGTTTTTCTCTGCGACAGCAGTAAAATAAACCACTACTCCGCATACAGGCTGTGCGATGTGTCCGAGCTTGACTGCGTGATAAGCGACATCGACCTTAAAAACTATCTTGTAAAAGAATACAAAAATACTGACTTTATATATAGGTAAGGCGGCGCACAGGATTTGCACGCCGCCGTTTAATTAAATAAACACGGGGTGCAGGAAAACTATCGTCCTTTGCACCCCGGTGCGATTCTTACAGCTTTACGGTTTTACCGGTTGAAATACTTTCATATACTGCGTTCATTGCCTCGATTGTCTTTTTGTGCCATTTGAGGTTAATGAGCGGTGTTTTGTGATTTCTTATGTTATCGTAGAACTCGTCCACAAGTCCAATCCACTCGTCAAAATAAGTGTACTGCACGGTGTATCTGTCATTGGGCAGTCCGTTGTGATAAACGTTCGGACCGAAGCAATCGGACATTATTGTTCCGTTTTCGCCGTTTAAAGTTATGTTAACTTCCATACGCTTTGGGAACACTTCCCAGCCGGGGCCGGGGACTTTAAGCCTTTCCTCCATTTTTGACCAGGACGGGTCAAGCGAGAAAATAGTGCCGTCCTTCATTTTTCCTATAACCGAGAGCATATCTTCCTCCTCGATGTCGGGGCGGATATTGGGGGCAACCTCGGCATAGATGCTGTCAAAGTCACTGCCTGTCATATGGCGTATCATATCAAAAATATGCGGGTGGTCGCAGAGTGCACCGCCACGGAAACGGCTGTCGCCTTCCTTAATCGGAACACGCTTGCCGTAGCTCTTTTCGGGAACGCCCTGCCACGGGAACGCCCAAACCGGCGAGAGGGTTATGTTTGTGGCGTTAAAGGACTTGATTTTGCCGATTTCGCCGTTTTTAACAAGTTCTTTGAGGCGGACAATAACGGGGTTATAGTGCATTTCAAGCTCAATCTGGCAGATTACGTCCTTTTCCTCAACAAGTTTAATCATCTCGCCGTATTCGTCCATATCGAACGTGGGGATTTTCATAGAGAGAATGTGTATTCCACGCTTTGCGCAGAGTTTCATCTGGCGCAGATGCTCGCTGTTTTCGCTCGCAAGGACAACCGCCTCTATTTCGGGGTGGGCGTCAAGCATTTCGACTTCGCTGTCATAGCAGGGTATGCCGTCCACGCTGTCCAAAAACACCTTTTTGACCTCGTCGTTTGCGGTAGACACTGCAACCCAGTCAAGTTTTGGATTTTCCTTTAATGTCTGATAATATTTTCTCGTATGACCGTGCGTCATACTCATCATTGCAATTTTTAAGGGTTTCATAATCAAAGCACCTGCCTTTCGTTAGTCTGTGCCGACGTCTTTGCAAGCTCTACGAGCTTTTTAAGATTTTCGGCATCTTTTTCTGCAACGGAATAATCCTCAGTCTGTGCCAGTGCAAAAGCGGCACGTACAACTGCCGTGTCCTCTGTTGACAGACCGAAAATCTCAAAGTCAACGTCTGTATACTTCTTGTTTTCATCACCGAAAACATATATCGAGTCCTGCTTTAACTGAGCGTCAACCACGATGTCGCAGGCAATTCCTCTTTGTGAGATTATCTCGTGCTTGTCCTTGGGCGGTTCGCCTTTTGCAAGCGTTGCGGATATTTCTATTGTGCAGACGATTTTGTCATCGGTCACTGCAATGACGTTTAACACGTTGTCGTTTTGCATTGCGGTTATTGTCTTAATCTTTCTTTGCAGAACATACCGGCAAATATCAAGCTCACGGTACAGTTCGGCGAAAATGTCGCTCCCCTTTTCCACTATCCTTGCCGTACGCATTACGCTTATACCGAAAAGCGTTCCTCCGCACACGAGTTTTTCAAGTTCAATAATTCTCCGCTCGCATCGATGTGAAAAGAGCGGCAATTCTCTGCCGTTTATTACTGCCGTACTGCGGTCTTTTAAAACGACATTCTTTTCCGATGCGTATTTTTGCAACAGAAAATTAAGTTTGGTTTGTAATTCCTGCATTTTATATCCTCCTTAAAGCATTTTAATTCTCGGTTTGTATTTTTCAAGATATGCGGCGTTCTTTTCGTCGCCGCCCGGCGTATTCGCACTTGACCACACCGGCGGAGTTATGCCACGTTCAACGCACTGACGCACTGTTTCAATCTCCATAAGATGCGCTATGTAAAAGTCAATTATGTTGGAAACCGGGGCAATGGGAGTGTCAAGTCCCGGAACGTTTACCACGGCGTCGCCCACAGGGTTAAAGTCATCTATGCAGACATCGGCATAGTCAAAGAGATTTGTCTTATTGGGGTGGCGTATAAAGTGGTCTTGGGGCATCTCGTTTTGCCAGGCTGAGCTTGAAACGGCAATGATCTTAACTCCGTTTTTCTTTGCCTCCATTGCGGCGTCTATTGTAGCCGGATTTATGCCGATATTGTGGAAAATTATGAGAACGTCGTCCTTCTTTAAATCATAATACTTCATAATGGCACTGCCGTAATTTACCGTTCTTTCAAGTTCAAGATATTTAAGTGCCTGATTAAACACCGACAGACCCGTTTCCATTATCGGGTTTATGTTGGAAAGTCCGCCGGCACGGAAAAACATCTCGCCCATACAAAGCGTGGTGTGTCCGCCACCGCCGTAAACGCTTATAAGCCTGTCGTCCGCAATGGCGTCACACATTAGTTTTGCCGCCTTTTGGATATTTTCGCCCTGAGTATCATTTACCTTTTTAAAGTTTTCCGTCAGATTTTCAAAATAACCGAAATCATTCATTTATCATCACCCTTTCAATTTCATTGCGATACGGTATCGCATTTAATACATATTTTCTTGTAACGCTTATTCCCGACGCCGCAGTTGCGTATCTGCACGCCTCAGCCATATCCATACCCTCGCCTATGCAGACGGCAAGCACGCCGTTAAATGTGTCGCCTGCGCCCGTCGTGTCAATCGGCTTTACTCTGAGCGGGGGAAGTTTGGTCTTGCCGTTTATCATACATCCGTCGCCGCCGAGAGTTACAACGCTGTTTTTAAAGCGTTCTATATCTATTGCCTGTGCCTCGTGCTCATTCGGCGTTACCGCATAGACTGCCTTTGCCGTTTCGTCGGAAATGCGGCGTATCGGCGCCGGATTCAATATAACCTTGACTTTGTAGCGCTCTGCTGTCCGCACCGCCGCATCGTTTACGCACTGCGGAACTTCGTGCTGAATGAGAAGAACGTCGCTCGATGCGATTTCGCCCTCAAATGCCGACACATCACTCTCGTCAAGCTCTGCCGTGCCGAACTCCGTAACACGGTTTTCACCGTGCTTATCCGTAAGTATTACCGCAAACGGTGTGCTTTTGCCCTCTTTTACTCTAAAATCGGCATCAATACCGTTGTCGGAGGCGGCACGGCGGCACTTTTCGCCGTTAGCGTCGTCGCCGATTGCCGTTAAAAACGACACCTTTGCACCCATTCTTGCAGAAGCGACCGCCTGGTTTATTCCCTTGCCGCCGACTTCCTCAAAAACGCCGTCGGCAACGAGCGTTTCGCCGTTTTCGTGAAAGTGGTCAACTCCCATAAAAAGCGAAACTCCGCAAATTCCTATCACCGAAATTTTTACCACAAAACCACGCCCTTACAAATGTTTTATTTTTGGCAAATACTGCTTTATGATTTCTTTGTTAAACTCACTGCCACCACGGACATTTCCGCTCATATAAATCGGAACGTCCGCACCGCCGTCAAGGGCGATTTGCGCTCCCTGTGCCAAAACCGCCTGCATTATAAACGTGCTCGCCGCAGTTGATACACTGCCCATTTTAACGTCCGTTCCCGAAAGTTCAATAGCGGCGTCGCCGTGCGGAACGCAGTTATCAATGAACATATCGCACACTTCACAGAGCATCGGCTTATCCGCTTTGTCGCCGAAGTATTCGGACGAGAGAACGCCTACCGTCTTTACGCCGTGCGCCGATGCCGTCTGCGCCATCTCCACGGGAACGGCGTTTTTGCCGGACGTGGATATTACAAAAAGCATATCGTTTTCCGTAATGCAATATCTCTCAAAAATGCTCTCGGCAATTCCGCTCATTTTCTCCATTTTACTGCTTTTTGCCGCACCGTTATGGAGCATTAAATCCGTGTCGAGCACTGCGCTGACGTTTGCAAGTCCGCCGGAGCGGTAAAAGCAGTCAAGTGCCGCAAGATGCGAATGTCCGCAGCCGAAAACATATATAATTCCGTTATTTTTAATAACCTCTGCAACCGTATCGGCAACTGTGTTTATTTTGTCCGACTGCGTATTTTTGATTTTTTCAAGGACAGTGACAACGTCATTAAAGTATCTATCGGTAATCATTTTTTAAGTACCCGTTTGTAATTTCTGCCGATATTGTCCCAAAGCTCGATTGGGTCTTTTGCCGCAACGCTTGTGCCGTAACCCCCACGGTACGTCCACGTAGCCAGTCGGTCAACGCCGAGGCTCTCGTACAGGTCTACCACGTGGTCAATCTGCTTAAAGTCGTCGGGACGCTTGTTGTAGCCCATAAGCCAGCGTTCGGACTCTTTGCCGTACTTTTTAGCCATTGCCACGGTTCTCTCGGTTATATCTACAAAGAAGCTCTCCGGCAGTGTCCAGTTAATTATCGTTGTGGAAAATACGTCAAAATACGGGCAAGAGGCAACCATTTCCCAGTTGTCGTAACCACGCAGTTCGGTTACATAATATGTATTCATTGTTGCGTGAACACAGCAGGTGATTTCGAGTTTGGGATTTATTTCTTTTAAAGTCTTTGAAACGTCCGATAGAGTAAAGAGCGCCTCACGCCATCTGAACTGCTTAACGTCGTCGTTCATAAACTTGGGCATTTCGTAGCCGTAGTAGTCGGCAAACTTTTTCATACATTCGGGGCAGCGGCAAGCCCAGTCGTCACCTGCACCGCCTGTAATGGAGGCATATGACTTGGGGTATGCGTAGTGCGGTTCGTCCCAGAAAAATCCGTCAACTTCGGTGTTTTGAGCCAGCTTTATGCATATGTTTTTAAAGTAGTCACGGAACGAATTTGTGTTAAAGCAAGCCGCATTCAGCACCTCGCCGGTATATGCGGAAACCTGCCTGTGATGAATGTTGTTCTGCAAAAACAGGCTAACCTGTTCACCGCCGAAGTATTTGCCTATTCCCCACGGGTCTGCAATAACACGCAGTCCCAGCTCGTGTGCGGTTTTAACTATGTTATTGATATTGGGAAACCAAAAGTCCATATCAAACTCGGTAATTGCCAGAATTACGGTGTCGCAGCCGTGCTCCTTCATTTCAAGAAAATCAGCTTTCGCGTGCTCTGTGTAGTTTAGTCCGTAGTAACTTACGGCAGTGTGCTTTATTGCCATTTTTCATCTTCCTTTCACAAGTCCGTTTTTCTTGATTTTATCATATGTATACGGCATTAACAACTCACATTTCATCACAAAAGGTATAAATTTCGCAACAAAGCATTTGACAAGATACAGCAAAGATGCTAAAATAAAAACATATTTTTCGGAGGTGATAATATTGTTCTTTGACGAGTCAAATCTCGATGCGGAGATTTTGTCGGTTCTTGAACTTAGCTGGAAGGAGAGCCACGCCTACGCCGCACCACGGAGCTTTCACGCTCTGTCGCTGAGAACAAGCGGCGGTGCGCTCTTTACGCACGGCGGAAAAAAACGTGTGATAAACTGCGGAGAGATTGCATATGTCCCCGCCGGTTTTGACTACAAGATAGATGCCGGGAGCGAGCATTTGTATGTAATACATTTTAACCTTAAAAATTATGAAAGTTCGCAGATGGACGTTATCCGTCCCGAAAATTTTAAGTACTTTGAGAATAAATTTCAAAACCTCTATAACATATGGACAAAAAAGCAAAGCGGTTACCAATATGAGTGCAAGTGCGAGTTTTACAAGATTTTATACAGATTATTCCGCCAAAAATTCGAGCAAAAGGCGGACAGCCGAAGTGACAAAATGAACGAAACGATTGAATATATTCACGAGCATTTTACCGACAAGGATTTAAGCGTTGAGTCGCTTGCAAAGGCGGCAGGTATGTGCGGTACATATTTTCGCAATTTGTTTGTTTCGTCTTATTCGCAGACGCCGCTCAAATACATTAACTCACTGCGCATTGCCAGAGCTGTGGAACTTTTGCGCTCCGGCTACTACTCCGTCACCGAGGTTGCGGAAAAGTGCGGATTTGACAACCAAAAATATTTGAGCAAAGTAATAAAGAAAAACACGGGTCACACGCCGTCGGAATTTAAAAAGTGACGATTTGGGTTGGCTTTCCAACCGCTGCCAACGTATCCACGTCCCACTGAATTGTATAATGGCCTATTTCTTTTAGGTTGGTAACTACGTTGTCGTTGTAATCTCCGTACGGCGGTCTGAAAAGATTTGGTTTCACACCGGTTATCTTTTCGATTTTGTTGTCGCACTCGGTTACCTCGGAAATCATTTTTTCCTTAGAAATCTGCGTCATATGCGGGTGAGTGTTTGAGTGGTTCATTACATCGTGCCCGGCATCGTGAAGTTCCTTTACGGACTCCGGATAGCGTTCAACCCAATCACCGACCACAAAGAAGGTTGCTTTTACTTTGTATTTTTCCAATATGCTTATCAAGTCGTGTGTATCTTCATTGCCCCAGGCAGCGTCAAAGCTGATGGCGCAGACCTTATCCTCACGTTCCACATTGTAAATCGGCAGTTTCCTCGAAGCCTCGTTTTTAAACACGCTTTTTGTCTGTGTGTAGTTAAGACCTACCACGGTGATGAGTGCCGCCGCAACCAATAGGTTTCCGAGCAATTTCTTTGCCGTGACAACATACAGTTTCATAATACTTCCTCCACTTAATTTCATTAGATACTATTATTTATATTGAAACGGACGGAGGATATGCACCCAAAACGACCGCAGTGCAAAACGCATTGCGGCCGTTAAAATGTACGTATTAGTTTTTCAGTGATATTGTCACAACGCCGTTTTTAAGTCCGTCCGCCTCGGCATATACTTTGAGTTCTCCCGCAGCAGTGCCAACCTGCACCGCAACGGTAATTCTGCCGGCTCGCATACGGCGGCTTGTGAGGTGGGGCGGATTGTGGTCTGCAATGTCCGAACCCGTGCCGGCAATCCTACCCAATCCGTTTGTGCTGAACGAAACATATGCAGATGCCGTGGGCACTTCCCTTCCCTCGCTGTCGGTACAGTAACAGCTTATAACGGCTATGTCTGTACCGTTTGCATTTTCTACGGTGTTTTCTTGTTTTAAGTTTAGTTTAACGGCTTTTCCCGTGGTTTCCCGTGTGTCACTGCAAACGACTTTTCCGCCGTTTATACCGTCAACCCTTATTGTGCCGGGGTAATATTCTACGTCCCATTCACCGTGACCGTACCTCTCAATCTTTTTTCTGCCAAGGCTCTTGCCGTTTAAAAACAGCTCCAACTCCTCGCAGTTGGTGTACGCCCACACGGATATATGCTCTCCCTCCATACCCTCGAAGTTCCAATGAGGCAAAAGGTGAACAAGCGGTTTGTCATCTATCCAGTGCGTTTGATTCTGGTAGAAAGCATCTTTTTTCTGCAAAAACATATCTATTGCACCGGACTGAGAGCAAAGCCTGGGCCAGAGCGTTTCGCCCCTGTGTTCAAATGCTATCCACTGATATGAACCTAAAATCCATTCTCTTTCTGCTATAAACTTCCAGGTGTTTTCTCTGCCGAGGAACCAATGATTTGTGTCTTTATCGTATGCGCTCATATACGCCTTTTCGGGGCAGTCGGCATTATACCAGCCTCTTGTCGTCCCGGTCGCACAGCACTCAGACGAGAATATTCCCTTGTCGGGATATTTTTCGTGAATGTATTCATACTTATTGAGGTTATAGTTTACTCCTATAACATCGAGCTCGTCATATACTGTTGCGATGTCCGGGTCATTTGAAACGGCGCTCATAACATAGCGTGTGTTATCCAGCTTTCTTACAAAGGAAATTAAGTTTTTGCAAATTCTCCTGCCCTCCTCCGTGAGGTGGTGCGGTTCCTCATTTCCGACAGACCAAAAGAGCACGGACGGTCTGTTTCTGTCACGCTTTACAAGCATTTCGAGCTGTGCCTTTCCTTCGTCGGTTGACTCGAACCACCTTGTTTCGTCCATAACTATAAATCCAAGCTCGTCGAGTGCGTCCATAACCGCTTCCGGGTGCGGATAATGACTGGTTCTGTAACCGTTTGCACCCATCTCTTTGATAAGCTGTACCTTGTACCTGTGAATGTTGTCGGGAACGGCTTTTCCGGTGATGCCAAAGTCCTGATGCGCACACACGCCCTTGATTTTTACGTGTCTGCCGTTTAGGAACAAGCCCTTGTCGGGACTGATTTCAAACGTCCTGAACCCCGTCCTTGTTACATACTTGTCACAAACTTTGCCGTTTGCCTTGATTACGGTTTCCACGGTATAAAGGTACGGACTTTCCGTGTCCCACAAATTCGGGTTTTCTATATCGGCGCAGTAAACAGCGGTTTTCTTTTCACGCAGGGGTATGTCAATTACGGCATTTGACTTTAAAACTGCATTTCCGTCTTTGTCATAAAAAACCGTTTCTGCCTCTGCCTGCACGTCCTCATAACGGTCATTAATTATTTCCGTTTCGATTTTTACATTCCAGAGCGCATCACTCACCTTTTTGGGAGCGACGTAGACTCCCCACAGGTCAACCGCAACATCGTCGGTTTTGTTAAGCCATACGTGGCGGTATATTCCGCCGCCCTCGTACCACCAGCCTTCGTGTTCGTCCGCCTGAACATAAACGGCAAGGACGTTTTCATCATCGCCGAACTTAACCAAATCGCTTATGTTGACCTCAAATGAATTGTAACCGCAAAAGTTATGCTTTGCAAGGCAACCGTTAATATACACCGTTGTATGCGTTGCAACGCCGTCAAAAAGCAGGGTTATGCGTTTGCCTTTGTCGCTGTCGGGGAGTTTAAACTTTTTTCTGTACCACGCATTATCGTACTTTAAATATCCCAAGGCGTTGTTCTCCGTTTCGCACGGAGTTTGGCGTATAACATAGTCGTGGGGCAGATTTACTCTCTCCCACTTTTCAGTGCATACGATTTTTTTGGTGTCAAAATCGTCAGGCACGGCAACATAGTGTATTGCGGCAGGTCCCCATATCTTTCTCTCGGTTTTGGATTGGAGATACACCGGGCCTTTATCCTTTGGATATTCAATATTTATGTCACCCTTATGGAACAGCCAGTTATCGTCAAACAATATTTTTTCTCTCATAATAATTCCTCCGATGCTAAAATAAAATCTTTTGTCTGCTGTTTACTGCCGACTCGTCATCAACAGCATAATATTTGACTATCGGGCAGAGCTTATGTCCGTCAACGGTCACGGTCTTTTGCGCATATTTTTCTGCGCCGCCGCTTACCTCTGCGTACAATATATCTCCGTCGCAGTAAACGCCGTCTTTTTTTGTAACACTGCCGTATGTTGTTGCATAGAGCATACCGGCATTTTCCTTTATGTAGCGCAAACCCTCTGCAAGTCGCATAGTACAGCAAAAATACGCCTCATATGACTTTGCGTGCAGTATATCCTCCACGCCGTCGAGCACAACCGTATCCGTGCCGGCACCGCCGTTCGGTCTTTGCAGGGTGGAAAATCCGTTGTGATATATTCTTGCGGCAACTTCACGGTAATGCTCTATCTGCGTGTTTTTATAAAGTTCCAAGGCAAGCATAAGCGAGTCTATTACTGCGCACGGCTCTGTCCAGGTATCAGGGCGCCCCCACCAGTTTAAATTCTGATATGTGCGTGTCATACCGCCTTTTTCGTACAAACGGAATATCTCCTTTGCACCGCAGAGATAAAAGTTATCCTTTGTGAGTGAATACATTCTGACCATTCCCCGTGCCGCCGTCAAAGTGCAGTGGGTCTGTGCCTTTAACTTTACTTTGTCTATTGAAAGATATACCTTGCACATCTCGTCAATCAGTTCTTTTATCCTTGTATCATTTGTGATTTTATAAGCGTGCGACAAGCCGTCTATACTCATAAAAGCACAGCCAATGTCACTGGACAAAATCCAGTTTGAAACCGTACCGATAACACTGCCGCTCACACTGCCGTCCTCGCCTGTATGACGATTGACGGGATAAGACGAAAAAATGCCCTTTTTGGTAATATACAGTCTTTCCGCTATTTTTGTGATAATATTTAAACATTCATCACCGCCGAACTGCTCGTAATATTCGCAAAGCCCCCTCAAAAGCCAGGAGTGGCCGGAAAGCTGCTGCTCGTGAATTTGACCGCCGAACACAGGGCCGAAATATCCTTCGCTGTTGAGCATTGACGGAAGTTTTGTCATCATTTGCTCCATACACGGTATATTGGTGCCGTTTATCTCATAATGGCTTACAAATGCCAAAAGCGCCCTGCCCTCCTTATCGCCGTACCAGTCGTAATCGGACGGCGAAAACACCTCGTCGATTTTGTAGTAATCGCCGTTTGAAAGCCTTTGGGCATTCAGGCTTATGCGCTTTTCAAGCTCTGAATTATCTATGTTTTTAATCATCTTTTCTCTCCTTGCACAGCATCAAATATACACCCGAACCGACTGTTTTCCGTGTGCCGTCGGGCAGTTCAATATCCGCAATCGTATTTTGCGGCACGGCTATCTCAAACCTTACGCCGTCTTTGGCGTAATGCCAGGAAACCGAAACCCTTCCGTACCGTGTATCTATACCGGCATTAACAAAGCCTAGCCGCCTGTCCGTCACGGGTTTAACCGCAATGCGCCTGTATCCGCCCTCTTTTGGCGTAATACCTGCCGCCACGGTGAAAATCCAATCGAACACACTGCCGTAGGCATAGTGGTTAAACGAGTTCATCTCGCTGTCCCAAAAACCGCCGTCGTCCCTTATGCCGTCCCAGTGCTCCCAAATTGTTGTTGCGCCGTGGTTTACGCAGTATAACCACGACGGGTATTCCTCGCTCAAAAGCAGGTCGAAGGCAACGTCGGCATATCCGTTTTCGGACAGTGCATAGAGAACGTACGGGGTTCCGACAAATCCGGTTGCTATCTTTCCGCCGTTTTTTCTTATAAGTTCTGCAAGACGGCGTGCCATCTCTTTCCTGTCGTCGGCAAGGTCAAAGCAGAGTGCGAGCGAATACGCCGTCTGGGTGTTATACTCATCTGCATCGGTGTTTAAAAATTTTGAGCGAAAGGCGCTTACAATGCCGTCATACAGTCTTTCGTATCCGCTCATATCCCTGCCAAGCACCTTGCCCGCCTTTATTAAAAGCGATGTACTGTATGCAAAAAATGCGGAGGCAATCAAATCATATGACGTTGCACCCCTGAGCGAGCCGTCCGGTGCATCTAAACCGAGCCAATCGCCGTACCCGTCTCCGCCGATAAAGAGAAATTCCTCATCGCCGAAACCGTGCATATAGTCAACCCATTTTTTCATACTCTCAAACTGGTTTTTGAGTATCCGCTCATTGCCGTATGCCATATAAATCTGCCACGGGCAGATTACTGCGGCATCGCCCCAAGCGGCGGAAATTCTTGTCTTTGCCCCGCCGGATGGCACAATGGACGGCACTGCGCCGTCGTGGCGCTGTTCGAGCGCAAGGTCGGCAAGCCATTTTTCAAAAAATCTTTCCACGTCAAAGTTAATTGCCGCCGTCTTTGCAAATACCTGTGCATCTCCGCACCAGCCGAGACGCTCGTCCCTCTGCGGACAGTCGGTGGGAATGTCTGTAAAGTTACTCTTCTGACCCCAAAGCACATTTTCGTACAATCTGTTTACCTTGTCGTTTCCGCAAATAAAATGCCCCGTTCTTTTTATATCTGAATAAACGGCGATACCCGTAAAGTCCGACAGGTTGAAGTCATTTGCTTCAAATTCGTCAATCCGTATGTATCTGAACCCCTGATAGCTGAAACACGGCTTAAAAACTTCCGTGCCGCAGCCGCTGAGGACGTATTCGTTCTGCTGTCTTGCCGTGCGAAGATTTTCGGTATAAAAATTGCCGTCTGAGTCGAGCACCTCGGCGTGGCTGATTTTTATTCTGCTGCCACGCCTGCCCTTTGCCGAAATCTGCACATAGCCCGAAAAATTCTGACCGAAGTCAATAACCTTTTCTCCCTTTGGGGTGACAATCAGTTCCGCCGCCGCTATTTTCTCGTGCTCGGTTACGTACTCACCCTGCATCGGAATGGGCAGTGTTTCAAACGATGTGTTGACTGCGGCGCTGCCGATGCACTCGGTTTTTGCAGTCATATCAATGGTTTCACCGTGGTAGAGCGATGACCTTATTATGTGAGATGTTCTGACCGATGCTTCCTCATCTGACACAATTTTCTCAGTTTTTCCGTCCGAATATGTAATGTCAAGCGAGAACAAAACCGCAATGTTGTCCGCATAATGATTTCTGAAATTTTCGCCGAGCCTTAAATATCCGACCGCCCAGCCCTCTGCCGCAACAATGTTTAACTCGTTTTCGCCCTCTGTCAGGTTTGCAATTTCAATTTCCTGATACTGCACACGCTTGTTGTATGAGGTAAAACCCGGATTAAAAATGCCTTTGTCTGCCCTCTCGGAGTTGACATATGCCATATACATTCCCATAGCGGTCACGGAGAGCACCGCTTTTTTAACACGCCCGGTCACATTGAATTTTTTGCCAAATACAAAACAGCGTTCATCTGACGGAACGGGCGGACTTATCCATTTGGCGTCACTTAGCATTTCCGTCCCCTCCTTGCTGTGTTTTCTTTCTGTAACTTGCGGGACTCATATTCTCAAAACCCTGAAATTTAACGTGAAAATAGTTGGAGTCGGTAAATCCGACCATTTGTGCAATTTCGTAGATTTTATATTCGGTATTTGTAAGAAGTTCCTTTGCTCTTTTCATTCGTATCTGCATAAGGTAATTGTTAAAGCTGACACCCGTTTTTTCCTTAAAAATCTTTCCGAGATACGCAGGTGTAACAAAGTACCTCTTTGAAATCCAGTTGATGTTAAGCTCTTTGTTTGCATAGTCACGCTTAACGTATTCTATTATATCGCCTATAACGCCGCTTTTGCGCCTGTTGCGTATCTTAATGAGAGTTTCTGCAAATTCCTCTGTAATTTCCAGCAGAAATTTGTTTACCATATCGTGCGTAATACAGTTGGTTTTGCGCAGAAGCGACCATTTATATACTATTGTCATTGCCTCGGAGCTGTTTTCTCCGAGGGAGTCTATCATATCAAATATAATCTTGTTGATGTAGCCGCACACAATCTCCGGCCGCACCTTTTCTTTGACTATTTCCTCCGAAAAACGGTTTACGCTTTTCTCTATCATATCCCTTTCGGTTGTATTTATAGCGTCAATCACGCTCTGAACAATGCTCACATCGGACAGATAGTCACAGTAGTGAACGTCCTTGTAATCCTCATATAAAAATAACTGTTCGGATTTAAAAAACAAGGCGTCTTCAAGAATTTTTACCGAGTCCTTGGAACGGTAGACCTCCTGCGGTTTCTCGACTCTTTTGCCGATAAAAATTACAAAATCCAAAATTCCGCTGCACGTGAGCGACTGTTTTATTCTGTTTGCATACTTTACAGATGCGTTTTTGTCAGACGTTTCGTCTATGACCATTTCAAAATCTTTAAAACCGTTCTTTATTACAAAACATTCCGCCGTATCGCCGCCTGCTCTGTATTTGCTTATTGAGGAGTAAACTTTTTCCGTAACGGGGCCTGTTCCGTTTTGAACGGTTGTGTCTATTATATCTTTTTTAAATTCCTTTATTTTTACATAACGTGTTTCCATATTGCGGTAGGCATCCGGAATTTTGTCCGCACTGCCGATGTCGCCTGCAAGAACCTTTGTAAAATAGTTTACGGCGCTGCGGTGAGTGTACTCACTCTCCTTTTCCAAGTCGCCCCTTATTTTTACAAGAAGTACTCTAAGCTCGTCCTCATCAATCGGTTTAAGCAGGTAACCGCTTATCTGAAAGTCAATCGCCCACTTTGCGTATTCAAACTCGCTGTACGCCGACAGGAGCACAAATTTTGTTTTGGGCGAAAAGGACGATATTTCGCTTATCATATCCATACCAAGCATTTCCGGCATTCTTATGTCGGTAATAACCAAATCAATTTTTTGATTTTTAGAAATTTCTATTGCCTCTTTGGCACTCGTGGTCTTAGCAAATACCTCAAACCCCAGTTCGTTCCAATCTATCAGAATTTCCAGTCCGTCAACAATTATCTTTTTGTCATCAACGAGCATTACCCGAAACATAGACCTTTCACCCTCTCCTATCAATATCCAAAACTGCCGGGAGATTTATTGTTATCTCCGTTTTTTCGTACGGCACACTGCACACACTAACCTTAAAGTCATCGTTAAAATACAGTTTCATTCTCGAAAGCACATTTGCAATACCGTTGCCCGACATTTCCCTTATGCACTCAATGTCGCCGTTATTAATGGCGTCTGCTATGCCTGTATCCATACCTTTGCCGTTGTCGGAAACTTTTATTATAAGCCTGCCGCCCTCCGCTTTTGCCGACAGGGAAAACACTCGGTTTTTCTCCAAATTGTCCAGCCCGTGGCGGAAGGCGTTTTCCACAAACACCTGAACCGCCATTTTGGGGACAACATACCTTTTGGTATCCTCGTCAATGAGAAATTCAATCGACACGTCATTGTCGAGATTGCACTCGTAAAGCGAGGCAAACGCCCGTATAAAGACCAGTTCCTCATCAAAGGTTATGACGTCCTTTTTCCAGCTTATCTGACGGCGGAGCATTACGGATATGTTTTTTATCATATCCGCCGTTTCGGTGTTTTTGTTTTTTACACATTTCATTCTGAGAATTTCCATAATATTAAACAGAAAATGCGGATTAATCTGCCTTTGCAGTGCTATAAACTCCGCTTTGTTTTTTTCACGCTCTATCTCGGCGCTTTTTAACTTTTCGAGATATATTTCGTTAATCAGCGTGTTTATTTTGGTAACGGCACCGTTAAAACCCTTTGCAAGCATTCCTATTTCGTCGGTGCCGATGCCGTCCTCGCTGATTTTTACAAATTCACTGTTCTGCATCTTTTTGGTTGCGGCGGTAAGTTCCGCCATTTTTTCGGTCATTGTGTAGGTAATAAAACAAACAAGCAGTGCCGAAACAAATAGAGCGACAAGCATAGAAACGATAAAGCCCACCATTTCACGCATAGTATCTCCTGTGTAATTTTCCGTATACAGGCAGCACAGGGTGTAACCCACGGGAAAGCGAAGTTCCTTTTCAACGGTCTTTTTGCCCTTTAATGCGGAGTAATCCGTACCGAGAAAATCCGTTTTAAGCTCATCGTCCGGGGAAACGGCAATGCACTTATTCTCGTTGTTAAACAGATACATTCTGCCCTTTTCCTCGTTGTAAATAATCTCATTTTCAATGGACTTATACGATATGTTGATTTTTAAAATATCGTTGCACCGTCCGTAGTTGCTGAGCCTTCTTACAATGCAGAGTCTGCTCCGTCCCGTGTCTTTGTCGTAATAAGATATGACGGAGTAGTCGCTGCCTATCTCCAAAAACTTGTCGTACCACTTTGAATTTTTGGGTATGTCGGACACCCTTAACAAGATCGCATTGCGATATAGGTTTTCGTTAAACGTGTAAATCTCTATTGACTCTATAAAGTCATATGCAATGCAGTATCGGTTAAGGTCGTATATCTCATTGGAATTGTTAATAAAGTCCTGCAAACTGCCGTTTTTCATAAGCAGATTTTTGTTAAGCGTAGTGTTGCAGTACAGTTCATCACAAATCATTCTGGCGTTGTCTGTTACTCTTTCAATCTTTTCGGCTGCCACGTCAACATCAAAGCCAATTTCCTTTAAATTTCTGTTTTTTGCACTGTTCGTAACACTGCGGCAGTATAAACCGCCGATAATGAGCATAGGAAAGAAAATACTCACAAAATACACTATGAGCATCTTTTTTCTGAACATAATGTTGTTAAAAGAAAATCGCTTTAAAATGTTTTTCACGGCAATACCTCTCTTATGCAGTGAGGACTCGAACCCGCACTGCCTAACCTTTAACCGAACCTATCATAACTCCCTGAACAAAGTATTTTTGCACAAACGGGAACAGGCACCACACCGGCAGACAGGAAATCATTATGCAGGCATATTTTATGCTCTCCGATAATGCGTCAAGCTCGGAGCTGTCACCGCCCACGCTGCCCGTTGCAGCCGCAGAACTTGTGCTGTTGCCGAAAAGTATTTCCTTTAACACAAGTTGCAGAGGATACTTGTTTATATCTCCCAGATATATGTAAGCCGAAAACCAGTTGTTCCACGCCGCAACTCCGTAGTACAGCGCCAAAACCGCAATAATCGCCTTTGAGAGCGGAAGCACTATTGACCATATAAACCGCAGATTGTTACAACCGTCAAGCTGTGCCGCCTCCAAAAGCTCCTTGGGAACAGATGTCTGGAAAAACGTCCTTGCAATAATAAGGTTGTATGCGCTTATAAGGCTCGGAAGGATTATCGACCAGCGTGTGTCTATAAGGTGCAAATCTTTCATCAGTATATACGTAGGCACTATACCTCCGGAAAACAGCATAGAAAACGTTATGAGCATCATAAAGAACTTGCCGCCAACCAAATCGGGGCGTGAGAGCGGATAGGCAAACATAATGTTTACAATAACCGCAAACAGCGTTATAGAACCTGTATACAGTATCGTGTTTAAATATCCCGTGATAATACGGCTGTCCTTGAAAACCGCCTTGTAACCGTCAAGGCTCAATCCCTTGGGGAGAATGAACACCTTTCCACGCAAAACCTCGGAGGGCTGCGATATTGAGGACGATATTACATACAAAAGCGGTATAAGTACGGCTACAAGCATAATCAGCATAATTATGTCTACCACGCCGTAAAATATTTTATCGCTGACGCACAGCTTTCTGTACTCTGCAAATCTCTTTTTCATTGTAAAATCCCTCCTACCACAGGCTTGAATTGGTTATTTTCTTCGACGCCTTGTTGACCGCTGTGATAAGAACAAGGTTTACCACCGAATTGAAAAGACCTATCGCCGTTCCGTACGAATAGTCCGATGACGTAACAAGCGCCACCTTATACGAATACGTTGTTATAATTTCGCTTGCACGCAGATTGAGCGGATTTTGCATAAGCAAAACTCTCTCGTATCCTACCGACATCATTGCGCCCACCTTTAATATAAGCAGGATTATAAAAGTCGGCAGAACCACGGCAAGGTCTATGTGAATAAGCTGTTTAAAGCGGTTTGCGCCGTCAAGAGCTGCCGCCTCGTAAAGGTCAAGGTCAACGCTCGACAGTGCGGCAATGTATATGATGGTGTTCCACCCTACGTTCTGCCATATAAGCGACCACACATAGAGGTGGTTGAATGCGGCGGGTTTTGCCAGAATATCTATCGCCTTAATGCCGATTAAGTCGCAGAATTTGCCGTAAAGTCCTATGCTCGGATTTAATATCTGTGTGAGCACGCCAATCATTACAACCGTGGAGATAAAGTGCGGCATATACGTAATCATCTGAACGGTTTTCTTATATCCCTTTGAAAAGATTGCGTTAAGGAGCAATGCAAATGCCATTGTAAAAATCGGCTCAACCAATAACTGGTAAAGGGAGATGGAAAATGTATTTTTAATAAGCGTCCATATCTTGGGAGTATTAAACAGCTTAACAAAATTTGCCATACCCACGAAAGGACTTGCCCATATACCGCCGCTCGGTGTAAACTTTTTAAACGCTATCTGCAAACCGAGCATAGGATAATAGTTAAATATCAAAAGCAGGGCAAGCGGAATAACCATTAACAAATACAAATCCCAGTTTCTTAATATATCCTTTTTCAGAGATTTGGATTTTGCTGTATCGCCGACTGTTGAAAATTTTTTCATTATATCAAACCTCTCCGGTTTACACCGTCGGGGAACTATCTCCCCGGCGGTATAATACCATTATACTATTTATCCTGCTTCTTTGTAAAGTTATCGTATCCTTTTTGTATTAATTCAAGGTACCGTTTAACGTTTAAGTTTTCAAGGTCGGATTGGAAGCTGTCCCATTCCTTGTCAACATTTTTTTCTCCCGTTACAAAAAGCGCAACGTTTTCCTTGACATATGACGAGATGTCCGCTTGAAGTCCGTTAAATTCCTCCATATCGTCGAGGTCTAAAAGAAGCATTTCTCTTGTGCAGATGTTTTTAGGCCCTTTGCCGTAATATGCGGTGAGCGCCTTTGCCTTGAAATACTCTCCGTCGAGCGGGTCGCCGTTCCAGGCAAGAGTGTCACTGATGTCCGACGAACGGTATGCCGGATTGTTCTGGAACCAATGCGAGTTCTGCACTGCTCCGTAAGGAAGGATTGCCATAATCTTCGCCTCAAAGCCGAGGTCGGAGAAAATTGCCTTTGAACCCGGCTCCGCCTTTTTCCAGTCCTTGCCCTCAACACCGTAACGGCAGAAGGTTGACGCCTCTTCGCTTAGCATAAAGTCCATAAGTCTGAATGCCGCAAGCGGATTTTTGCAATACTTGGTAATTATGCCGGACACGCCTGCACGGTAAACATTTGTGTAGGCATATGCAACGCCTTTGGGACCTTTGAGCGGCGGCAGGGCAACGTACTCTCCGAGCCTTTCCGAACCAGAGCCGAACAGGCTGTCCGGCGAACCCGATGCAAATGCGCCTATGACATTGTCATCACCGCAGGCAATACTCCTGAGTATCTCGCTGCTTTGGGTGTAGCACTGAACGTCAATGAGTCCTTGCTTTACCATACCGGACACTTTCTTTAATCCGGCTTTGTACTCATCGGTCATATAGTTGAGCGAAACCTTTTTATGGTCGTCCACCACAAATCCGTCACCATAGTCATCGTATACGTATGAATTCATAAGGAAGTCAACCGGCTTTTCGTTCCAGCCGTCCTTTGAACCCGTAAAGCCTATTTCGTCGGCTTTTCCGTTTCCGTTGGGGTCTTGTGTTTCAAACGCCTTCATTACCTTTACAAAGTCGTCTATCGTCTCCGGCATATCAAGACCGAGCTTGTCAAGCCACTTTTTGTTAATAAAGGCTTTTCCGCCGTTCAAATTGCCGACCTGCTCTATTATGTGGGGCATAAAATACTTTTTGCCGTCCGCACAGCTAAGCCAGCTGTCAAGGTTTTTAACCTTTGTTTTCTTATATACATCTTTAAGCCAGTAGCCGTACTCGTCCATATAGTCGGTAAGGTCTATGAGAGTGCCCTCACTGCCGTACTGCAAGAGGGTACTTTTATCAAGACCGACGCCGCAGAGAATATCGGGCATTTTGGCACCGGATGCGAGCATAACCTTAACCTTGTCGTAACCGCCGCTTGCGGGGAAAAGGTAAAATTTAAGGTCGATGTTTGTTTTTTCTTCAAGATACTTTGTAAATGCGTTTGTGTCAAAGTTTTCTACCTTGGAACTGCTTATAATTCCCACGGTAAGGCTGATTTTATCCTTAACAATGGGCAGTTCACCGGGAGCTGTAACGTTGTCGTCGGCAACGACACCGCTGCTTGTTTTTTCGGTTTCCGTCTTTGCGCACGATGTAAAGATAAGGCACAGTGCACACATAAGCGCAATCACGGAAAAAAATCTTTTTTTCATTAATTTTCGCCCTCCTGACGTATTTGTTGTTTTGTAATGAATACCGCTCCCTGAACGTCATCGTATGCAACGTCTGCGCCGAGAAGCTCGGAAACAAATCTCAGCGGAACAACGGTGCGGTCGTTAATAATTTCAACGGCGGCATCGGAATAAACAATTTCGCCGTTCACCTTGATGTCGTGACTGCCGACGGGCATAATAATCAGCTTTTTGTTGCCTATTGCATATGCCGCCTGCTCGGCATCATTCCACGCAACCCCTGCTCCGAGCGCCTCAAAAATCAGCCTCATAGGAACAAGCGTTCTGCCGCCTTTGACAATGGGCGGCACATCGGCTGTATTTAAGAGATAACCGTTGACCGATAACTTCAAAGGTTCGTTTCCGTCCCATTTTTTATAGCGGTCGCCGAGTTTTAAGCGTATGGCGCCGTAATTGTTTGTCTGCTTATAGTTATAGGCATAGTCGGAATACCAGGTTGCAATATACTGCCTTTTTCCCTCGGCATTTGCGTCGTTTACCTGAATGTCAAACCCCACAAGCGTGCCGTCTGCCGGCAGAATATCTGCCCACGGGCACAGCAGTTCAACGCTGTATATGCCGGAATTTTCCTCATACTTTGCGATGCCCTTAAAGTCCTTGGGAGCACTCATTCCGTACGACGTGGAGCCGGTAATGGTTACACGGTACTGGGCGTCGTTTGTATCGGCGGTTGTATTCCTTGAAAGGTCGGCGTCAACAAATACTTCAAGGCTGTCCTTCAAGTATTCGTCCTTACCGGACCACGACGGTGTTTTCTCGTCCATCTCTGCGTAAACATAAAGTCCGCTGTAATCCCAGGCAAGCCACACCTTTGCAGATGTACCGTCCTCCGCCAGGCTGCTTGCAAGGCGTTTGTCGGCAACAAGCTGAGGCTCATCGGTATATACATCGTCCTTTACACCGTCAATTATTGCGGTGCCGTAGTAAACGGACGGTATTCTCTCCGTCGGCATCATTGTATCCGACTCTTTAACTTCTGCCGGTGTATCGTCTGCAAAGCACAAAACCGTACAGCCGAACACGAACATAAATATCAGTAATACACTGACAGCTTTTTTCATTTTTCAATCAACCTCTCTGCGCATTGCTTGCGGCGGCAAGTTGAGGTGCATAGCTCCCCTCGGCTTTCACCCTTGCCCTATATCGCATAATTATTATACTATTTTACAAAGGGAGTTTCAAGATAAGGTGCAAGCGTGTTTGCATTAAACTGGAACAGTTTGAATGTTGAACCGCTTGGCACATTTACTTTCAGTTGTGTGTGTTTTACTCCGTTTATGTAGCCGATTTCACAGTCACTGCCCGTAAGAGCCGAAAGGTTGGCATCTGCATACACTGCGGCAACCGTCATTGCGTTTTCGAGCTTTGAGTGGCTGACGCTCGTAACCGAAAGATTGACATTGCCATCGGGGAATGTGCCGTCGGTTCTTGTAAGGCTTATGTCATCGAGATAGATTGCCTCGCCTGTGTATACATTTGTATTGAAATCAGCAGAATTGGCATGAATAACCAGTGTGAAATATCCGTTTTCGTCATAGTCATCGTCGGTTAACATAATTTCGGCATTATACCTTCCCCAGCCGTTACCAAGCTTGCCCATATCGACAGTGTGCTTTGCTACCGCAAAAGCATTTTTAACTTCGGTTGCCGTCGGTGCAACGTTTGAAAGTTTCATGGTTTTTACATCAAAATTTGCACCTTTGAACACAGATGTGTTTAAGTTTCTCCATGTTAGATTGTTTGCCGGATAATTAACCTGTGACACGGCATACAAATTAAGGACGTATGTTCCTGCCGGAAAGTCCGCCTTTGACAGTTTGATTTTGGTTCCCAAAACAAAGCCCTCACTCCAATTTTCGGGAGACGGAATTGCGATGCACTCATCGCTTCCCGGAGCAACTGCACCGTGATGGCCGAAATCGGTTGTGGTACCGGTTGGTCTGTGAAGTACGGTTTTATTCGTTGGTATATATTTGGGGATATATGAACCGTTTGTTCCGGGAACAAGTCTGTCATCCAGTCCTGCCCAAGCACCGTCTGCATATGTTCCAATATAGTTTTTCACGTTTCTGAGTTCGCCGTTTCCTATGTGGTTGGCACCTTCCTCAAAATCCCAAGTTTTTCCGAATTGAACCTTTGAATACACTACCTTGTCGGAAACGGTTTCAACAGGCGATATTTCAATGTTGTCGATGTATATATCACCGCCCTTTTGTCCCTTGTTCATGTTTGCCACGGCAATGTGAAGCCTTACAAATCCATTTTCGTAATACTGTCCCGGCGCTGTAAAAGTAGCTGTTTTTTTCGTCCACTTACTGTTTGTTATATCAGCCTTGCCTACGGCCAAATCAATACTTGTGCCCATGTTTTCCTTGTTCCACGGTATTCTGTCGTTGATGGAAGAAGTTGTATCATCTGTAATGTATGCCGACGGCTTGCTGAAAGCTATGTACGCTTTATCATAGCTTGAGCTTGTGCCGAGAATATCGAAAGAGATGCTGTATTCCATACCGGGAATAAGCTCGGCGTCGGAAAGCAAAACCGATGTGCCTACTGATAAATACTTATACTGGTCATCCGCACCGCCGTCGACCATAAGGCATTTGTCACCGCCGTTTTCAAGCTTGATTGCGGTGGTAATGGCAGAATGATCGGCCTGCAAAACTCTGAATTTCCATGAATTATCCTCGGTAGTAGGCATATATTCCTTTACCCAGGCGCCGGAATTTGCATCAACATACCTTTTATCGTGATTAAAATATCCTATATCATCAGAACTTTCAAAATCCCATTTAAGAGTTCCTTCGCTCATTGTCCTTGCCTGAACCGCAACGGGCAAAGAAAATGTTGAAAGAACAGTCATCATCATTGCCGTGAGGCATACAAATGTTATCTTTTTCATTAAAATTTCCTCCTGATTTTTAATTATTTATCATTTATTAAAGCACAGCGTCATTTAGGGGTTAACACCGCCGTGCTTTTACAATGAACGGTGTTAATCGTTTTGCGTTATGCTTATATCGTCAAAGTACAACGCCGTGCCGGACTGCAAACTGCCCGATGTGGTAATATAGAGCATAGTATAGCCGTCCTCGTACATATCGTCCGCAGGTGTTATGACTGTGCTGTAATCCTTCCAACTTGCCGTGGTTGTACCCGCTGACGGCGATGCGGTCAAAAACTCTGCCGGCTCATCGTAAATATCCACAACATAACTCGGCTTTTGCAGTGCGGCATAATAATTCTTGCCGGCATATGCCGTGCCGTCCACCTTGCCTTTGAATGTGAGCGTATACGTTTTGCCCGGTGCAAGCTGTGACCCGGACAGTTTAATCCTTATACCCCTGTTCTGCGACTTGGTGTAAGAGGAAGGAACTGTCAGACAGCCGCCGTCGGCAAACTTTGGCTGTTGGGTGTAATCTATTGGCGAAACCCTCGCCCACGAGCCCAAATCAACGTTCCACGTTATGTCGGTATCACGGTCAAAGTTCCAGCTTGTTTTCTCAAACAGTGCCTTTGCCTCCGGATACAGAGCATAAAACTCGTCATCTGTGCACGTCATTGCGTAAAACTGCGGTTTTGCCTTATAGTTGCGGTCAAATATTCCGAGGTAATCAAAGCGGTTGTCCGAGGTGGTTCTCGAATATTTGTCGGTAACAGTCCAGAATGTGACACGGTTTATGTTTGCCGCATTTTCTTTGAGCACTTTAAAGAAGTTGCGCAGCAGCATTGCCTGCTCAAACTCACGCATTTTTGTAATTCCGTTTTCGTACATCTTGGGATTTGTTGCAGAAAACGGAAATGCGGAAACATCAATCTCCGTTATATCGAGGTTAAGCCCGGTGGCAATAAATTTTTTAACCGTATTTTCCGAGTGCTCCACGCTCATATTCTGGACAAAGTGGCACTGGTAACCTATGGTATCAATAAGCGGTTTACCGTTTACATATTTATCGGGCGTGTTGACCGTATTCACTATGCCAACTATTCGGTCACTCTTGCCTATGAAGTCCTCATAATCGTTATATCTCAGCTCTGCGTCGGGGTCGGCATCCTTGGCATACTTAAATGCGTAGTACACATAGTCCTTGCCGATAATGCGCATATGTCCGCCGCCACGCTTCCAGTAGTAACCGTCGGTCACGTTTTCGTTGGTGTGCGCAGCCGCCTCGTTTACAACGTCCCACACGGGGACACGCCAGTTTGAGTAATCTACGCCGGATTTATACTCCGACGGGTCACCCTTGCCGTTGCAGTGGTTGACAACCTTTGTTATGTACTCCTTCATTCGTGCAAGAGCGCTGTCCCTGTCCAGCCAGTTGCCGTCTGCATCTTGATTTGTCCACGCAGTGGAGGGCAAATCCCACACGAGAGTGTGACCGACAACTTCGTCTATTCCAAGCCGCTTTGCCGCCTGCATAGTGCTGTCAAGAGCGCCGAAGTCATACTTTGTAATATCGCCTTTGCAATACGCCTCACGCTGTATCCAACCGCGCTTGAAAGCACCGTCGGCGACAATGGAGTTAAAATGCTTTTTAATGAGCGTGTCGTATTTGGTATCGTTGTTTGAAAATGCCGATGTAACCGTGCACGCACCTATCTTAAAATAGTCGGCAAAAACGTCTTTCAGGTTTTTAAGCTCCGTCTGCGGTTCTGCTTTGGCAGAGGTAACACTCGCAGTTTGCGAAAACATTTCGAGCGGATACTGTTCATACTGCATATCGTCGGTATGGTAGCCGTTGCAGTCCGCAATGACGGTGAAATCATCAAGGTAAAACGGCTGTGTGCCCGATGTCTTTACACTTATTTTTACAGTGCCGTCCGATGCCGCATCGTAATCGGAGATATTAAAGTCAAGCGTCAGCTTTTTCCATACGCCGTTTCCGTCCGTTGTTACCGCTGTACCGTCTGCTGATGCCGTCTTACTGCCGGCAAGAGGAATTTCTGCCGACAGCCGATAATTTTGTCCGTCCTCTGCGCAATTAACATAGGCTCGGACGCTCACTTTGTCGGCATTTAAAAGTTGTGCGAGTTTGAGCGTTACCGTATCATTGCTTGTATTCCTGTCATAAACATACAGGCTTCTTTTTCCGCTGTTTGCGCTCTCGTCCGAAAAGCGGCTGTTTGCGCCGTCGGAAACGGAAATCAAACTTAAATAGTCATATTCAAACGTTGAACGGTATTTAAGTTTCCCGTCGTCGGCAAAATCCGGTATGGAGTAACTTACAAGTTTTTCAAACTGCGCTTTGTCATAAACTCCGACAATCCCCAACCGCATATTTTTATGGTCTGTTGCGCTCACGGCAACGCTGTAATCGCCGCTGTCGGGAACCTCAATATCCACGCTGCTGGAATAGCCCGACTCGCTTAAAAGCGAACCGTCCGATCTGTAAACCGAGGCTTTGAGCGAAAAGTTATCGTCATTTGCGGTAAGCCTTACGCTCTTTTTGCCGTCCGGCTGTGGTGTGGGGTTTTCCGCCTCATCGCCGCAGGTGCCGAGCACATCTGTCCACACGCCGTCCCATTTGCAATCAAGACTTTCGGTTTCCTCGTATTTATTGATTTTAAAGTCAACGGCAAGCGGTTTTAGGTCGCCGTTCCATATAAAGAACCTCAAAATCGGTCTTTGTATGCCGTCCGCAATTTTTACCGTTACGTTTTTTCGGCTTAGCTCGCCGAGGGCTTCGTTCTTAACCGTGCACGACTTTAAAGCATTGCCGTCATAAACGGCGCAGATAATCTTTGCATCTGCAATCTCCGTGTCGGAAACTGCGGTTATACAGCAACTCACCGCTGCACCGGGCATTACCGCACTCTCGCTTCTCGAATACAAACTTATGTCGTCAAGATACAGAGTAAGTCCCGGCTCCATTGCCCTTACGCCGTTTGACGGGCAGACATAGAGCACAAGCGTTGCCACGCCGTTATCATCGTAGCAGTCGTCGGTGATATTGAGTACGGCGGAGTTTTTGGTCCACCAACGGCTCACGCTCCCGAGAGATGCGGAAGTCTTTGCGGTCATAATATCGGCTGTGACGTTTGAAAAATCACCGCCGATGCCGTTGTCGCACAGCTGCTTTTCGCCGCTGAACACCGCCGCATTCAAAACATAATTATCTATTCTGCCGTTTGTATACCGTGCACTGAATGCCGAATATGCGCCTATGTCGAAAGTACCTGTACCAAACTTCCCTTTGGTAATGCGCACTCTCGTACCGACTATTCCCTCGTCCCAGGCAACCGCCGAATTGGAGTGCATCGTCATACGTATGCAGCTTTTACTCTGCGGTGCAGGAGCACCGTAATATATTGGGTCGTCCTGATTTCTGGAAACGTCACCGCTTTTGTACGTATGTATATACGGTTTAACCTCCGATGTCGGCAAAATCCTCGGCCCTCTGAAATATGAATCGGTATATTTTCCGCTTGAATTAGGGCGGTTATTAATGAGCGACCACGTGCCCTTGGCAAAGGTTGCGTCATAGGCTGCGTCCTGACCGCCGTCGGGATTTCCCGGTATTGCGGTGTATGCCGTCTTGCCCTCGCCTTCCTCAAAGTCCCAGAATTTGCCGACTTTTACATTTGCGCTGTATAATCTGTCGGTTAAAACTTCTGTCGGTGTGACGGTTATGTTGTCAAAGCAGACACCGCCCGTCAGAGCTTCTCCGCCCGATAAAAACAGGTGCAGAATTATCTGCCCGTTTTCGTACAAATCTGCCGGTGCGGTAAAAACGGCGCTCACATTTGTCTGCAAGTTGCCCGTAAAACTTGTTTTACCCTCCGCAGTGCTCATCTTAGTGCCTGTTATTCCGTCCGCCGTGTCCGACGGTTTGGAAAGCGCTGTATTTACGCTGATTTCGCCGTCATTGCCGCAGTATACAACATCTGCATTTATCCTGTATTCCCGATTTGGAACGAGCTGCAAATCCGACAGTGCTATGCGCATACCTACGCTTTGCGCACTGCCATCGGGCGTGCACTTTGCCGAATAACCGCCAAAGCCGCTGACGTCCGCCGATATTTCCGACGACGGAACACGGCTCAGAACACAGCCCTCTCCGCTTGCCCACGAACCGCAAAGCGGTCCTGCATCTATGCCGTCGCCGACACTTGAAAACGCAATGTCGCAAGCATCTTCAAAATTCCAGCCTATCGCACCGCCCTGTGCCGTCTTTGCCGCAGCAATCCCTGACGGCAGAGCGGAAAATGCAACAAATGCCGTACAAACAAGTGCAATAACTCTGTTTTTGTTCTGCCTTTGCAAGTCATTACCCCCTTAATCGGCAACCTTTTTAACCGTGATGTTATAGGCATCTATGCCGTCCACCTCAACCGTTGTGCCGTCTGTGATGTCGGAGAGGGAAAGTGTAACCTCACACAGTCCAACGCCGTTGTTTACTGCGGCAGAGAATGTATTTTGTCCTATTTTTACAAGTGCAAATTCAGCGGTCAAATTGTTTGTGTCAAACTCGACAAGGTAATCTCCTCCGCCGAAAATCTGTATGCCCTTGCACACATTCAGCGATGATGTGCAGATGTTTGCGCCGTTTGCATAGAGCATAGAAATATTTTGCTTTCTCTCCGAGATTATTTTTCCGTCTTCGTCCGTCAGGTAAAACATCAGCCGTGAGTCGGAGTATACTCCGTCCGGCAGAGCGGCGGAAACCGAAACGGTGTTTGCGCCCTCGGCAAGAGTAACGTCCTTTTTTGCAATTATATTCTCACTTCCGTCTGCTCCGTCAACTTCGAGTACTGCGACCGCTTCACCGCTGACATCTGCAAAAACCTTTACGGAAATTCCGACCGTACTTCCCGCCAAAGAGCTTAAATCCTGAAATCTGCCGTTTTCTGTCGCCTTATAAATACTTACGTCTTTTACATAAAAGTCGTCTGCGGAGCTGAAATTAATTTTAAACCCGTCTGCCCTTCCTCTGTTCTCGCCTATGAAAAAGGCTGACGTTTTGTCTATACTCAGCTTTGCCGAAATATCGCTCCAATCATCGCACTCCGCCGCCGCGGCGCTCATAACCGTGCTGTCTTGGAGTGTGCCCGACACATCTACTGCCGACTTGCTCTTTACCTTGGCTCTGAAAGTTATGCCGCCGTCCGAGAGTTCATCTTTTGGAACAAGGCTTACGCTGTCAAAATAAACAGCCTCCGAGCGCAAGCAGGGCGCCGCCTTAATTCCGAGCCACAGCACGGCGTACCCGTCCTCAAAGTCATCTGCCTGCGGAGTGACCTCGGTACTGCCGTTTGTCCAGTACTGTCTGACTCTGCCGACAGGTTCGGCAGACGATGAAAGCCAGTTTACCGCACCCGATGATGTAGGCTCAATCTGTGACGGCTTTGTCACGTTGCAGTAAAGCTCCCTGTCTTTGGAGTTATCCAGCGTGTAGTACGAGAGAACATATGTCTTGCCGGGAACAAAGTTCTGCTCGGACAGTTTAACCCTTATGCCGAGTGTTGCTCTGTTCCAGTCGTTTTTTCCCGTTGTTACCTTTGCAACACTGCCGCTTCCGGGTGATGGCGGTGTTTTTTCGCCGTTGTAGACGGTTCCGAGTGTCGCATTGGCATACATGTCGTCGCTGAACGGCACTATCGCAGGCGACGTCCAGTATGCCGTTGTGGCATAAAAGTTTGACATTTTGCCCTCCGGAATATCCGAGGGGTCTGTGATGTTTGCCTGACCGTAGACTTGTGTAAATACATCGTCTTGCGACTCAAAATCCCAAAACATTGCACCGCTTGGCGCCGTTTCGCTGTATAAATCCGCTCCTGCCGTTATGCTTGCGCTTGCCACGCCGTCTGCGCTCACGTGCAGGCTCCCGTCTGCCGTTTCGATGCGTGAACTCCCGTTTGCGTTCCAACCGACGGAGCTGTTTGTGCTCACGGTCTTTAAAACTTCCACGCCTGTTTCCGCCTCATACGGAGCGCCCGTCATTGCAAGTGCCGCCGATGATGAAAACATAATAGCTGCGGTTAATGCCGACAATATCTTTTTTCGCATAAAATCCCTCCGTTTTACAAATTGTTACTGCTCTGATTGCTCGAAATTCCGACTATGTTTCTGATGCTGTTGTACTCTGCCGTATATCCCATAAGAGTGCAGGTTTCTATAACCGGCAGGAAAATGTCGCCGTCCGCCATAACGGGCGCTCTGTTCATTTTGTGCTCGGCAAAGTCCACAATCTGACTGTCTGCGCCGAGGGAGAAGTACAGCCCGTTTGCAATAAACGAATATCTGTTATCGGCAAAAATACACTCCTTGCCGAGGACATCGAGAAGGTATGACCCCCTCAGATATGTTACGCCGTCCTTTTCGTACAAATCCTCCTGCTTTACGTCCAGTTCAACGCCGTCAAGGCTGATGCGCACTTTGCTTGTATCCTCATTCAAAATTTTCGAGAAATAATACTCCGGGTCTGCGATTGCCCAATAGAGCGGCTTTGCCTGAAAATGCCTGTCGAACAGTCCCGCATAGTCCGTACGGGTAAAGCCGTCGGAGCGGTTCTGATAAGAACCGAGGTCCTCGTATGACCAGAAAACCACACGGTCTATGATGTCGGCGTATTCCTTGTATATTTCAAAGTTGTTGTAGTATAGATTTGCCTGTGCAATTTCTGCCGCAGTTGTTATGCCGTTTTCGTAGAGCGACTGCTTTTTGGCAACCTGTGAGTCCGTGTATGCCGATATATCCGCCTCTGTTACATCAATGCTTACGCCGAGAGAGGAGAAAAGCTCCAATGCGTCACGTATCTGCGACGGCAGCACATTAATTCTGTAATGCGACTGCATACCGAGAGAGTCAACACGAACGCCCTTGTTTTGCAGTTTTTTAATCAGGTCGTACATTGCCTGTCTTTTTGACGGGCTTTGTTCGCCGTAGTCATTATAGCGTAGCTTTACATCGTCATAGCCGGTTTCGTCGGCGTATCTGAAAGCATATTCTATATAATCATTGCCGACGCAGTTTATAAAGGCATTTCTGTTGGCATAGAGTTCGTTTCCGGGCAGCAGTGCCTCGTTTACAACGTCCCACACGTCTATGTGCCAATCGGAGTAATTAATGCCGGCTTTGTATTCGGACGGGCTGCCGTCGCCCTCATAATGCTTCATTACCTTTGTTATGTACTCCTTCATAAAGGCAAGTGCGTCATCACGGCTCAGCCACTGACCGTTTGAGTCCTGCGCATAGGGAGCTATTGACGCAATCTCCCATATGAGGCAGTGCCCCGTTATATCGTCTATACCGTTCTTTTGAGCAAATTCCATAAGGTAATCGCCCTTGGTAAAGTCATAGTTTATTCTGTCCTTTTTGGGCAGTATTTCCTGCATTTTCATTGCGCCATCGTGAACGATTGAATTAAAATGCTTTATAATGAGCTGTTCAGCCGGCGTATCGACATCGTCAACAAGCTGTTCGGTTGCGGTTGTGCAGGCGCCGATTTTAAAATAATCTTTATACACGTCCTTTAATGACGGAATATCTGTCTGAATCGGTTTTTCAATCGGCGACTGACTCGTCGGTGTATGCGAGATGCCCTCCGGGACAACGCCCTCACGGTAGTCAAGGTCGTCATAAAGCCGTCCCGGCTTGTCGGCGCTGACAATAACATCGTCTACGTAATAGTCCGAGAGGTTGCTGTCGCCTATGGAAATCTGAAAACCTATCGAAGTTCCGACTTCGTACTTGGTACCGTCCACAACGCCTTCAAGGCGATGCCACTTATCGTCGGTGACGGTGACGCTTGAAAGGAACGGGTATGTTTTATTGCCGCTCAAAAGCACAATTTCGCCCTGGATTGAAAACGTGCATTTATCCAGTTTGGGTGACTTTTTGACCCACAGAGAAACCGTGTACTTTGCCTTTTTGTCCATATCGTTATACATACACCTTACGGCGTGCCACGATGCGGTTCTGTTTTTAACTTTAAGTGCATAGTTACCGCTGTGGGCGCCCGCCTCATCGGTTATCTCATAGCCTGTGCCGTAGAGAGAAAACATCTCCAAAGTCGGCTTTTCAAAAGACGCTCTTTCCAAAAGATTGCCGGTATATTTGCTCTTGATGTCCTCAACGGGCTTTGCCTCGGCTGATTTGGAAACCGTGTCTGACATTACCTTAAAGTTATCGAGCATAAAGTCCTTTTCCTCACCGCCTGAGCTGACGCTTATTATAAGCTCTATGCTTGAACTGAGCGTCATAAACGATGTCTGACAGCGGCCGGAAAGTTTCGTCCACGAGGACGGTTTAAGCGTTTTGGTGTCTATCACGTATTCGCTCTTTTTACTGCCGGAAGTAAGGCGTACTGTCATTTTTGCCAGCGCCTCGCCTTCGGTCTTTATGTATGTGCAAATCTCGGACAGACTGCTTGGGTTCAGGTTTTTAAGCTCAACCTCAAAAGGTTTGCCACCGTTCGCCGTCACATAAAGAGCCTTTCCGCTCACACCGCCGTCCGCATACTGTGCCGATGCGCCAAAGTTTAAACCGCCCGTGCTCTCGTCATCAAATGTCAGGTTATACACCTCAAACGGAACATCTGCATCAACTTCGGCAGCGGCTGCCGATACGGAAAAAAGCATTGCCAAAACCAGAATAATACAAACTGCTCGTTTCATTAATACACTCCCTCTCTGTATAATTTAATAAATTCAAAATACTGTTTTATAACTTTATAAATTTTGTCATTGTCATTTACCTTTATATAAATCCCGTCATCGGTTTCTTTGCCAAGGTAAAGCGTGTCTGTATTGCCGCCGAAGGACTCGATTGTTACGGTTGTGACAACAGAACCGTCTGCAAATCCGCACTTCTCATCGTTTTGCAAATTTCCATCCAGCGTCATTTTAGAATACATTCCGCCAAAGTGCCTTGTTATGCCGGAACGGATTTTATCTATTGACACTTCCTCGCTGTAACCGCCGCTTTTGACAATCCATTTGCTCTGACGGTTTACAAATTCGAGCGCAGGGCTTCCGCTGACCGTGATTTTGCTTATACTGCCGTAGTCTATACCATATACAAAACTGCTTTCGGCACTGTACTTTTCGCTTTTAAAGGCGTCGCCGGTTTCCGAATATACGGTGTAAATATTCTTGCCGTCCGAGAGATAATATTCTGTACCGGGTGGGGTTTTATCACCGAGAACAAACGTTTTTTGTCTGCCGTCCTTTTCGGTATACACTATTTTAAGCGAATTTTCGCCGATGCCGTAATCCACGGCATTTTCTCCGAGCGGACACACAAGGTTTCCCTTAAAGCGCAAGATTGAGCTAACCAGATTTTCTATGGCGGTGTCGTCTGTGTCATTACTGTTTTTGACCTTCCATTTTCCGTCATATTCAATGCCCCAATTACCGTTTTTGCAAATAAAGTCAACCTCACTGAGATTACCGTCTTTGTAATCTGCAAGCGTTTTGCGCCCGTCGCCGCTCTCCCTTTTGGGGAGTGAAAGCAGTGCGCACACCGCCGCAAGCAAGAGAGCGGCAATAACAAAAACAATACTCTTTTTCGTCATCTGTTCCGTCTCCTTTTAAAGACAATAAATGCAAGCACAAAGACCGAAAGCGGCAACTGCACGCCGAACAAAGCGGTAAAGGCAATCTGTGTGCCTAAATTCAAGTTAAGACTGCGGCTCATTATGCTTTTGGGCGAAACGGAAACCGTGTCTTTGCTTCCCGTAAGATATTTTACACTGCTCACCAAAAATTCTCTGTTGGAATAATTGTCTGCCGACAGGACATCGCCCAATGCACTGTCCTTTGGTGCGGCAAACTGCGACGAACCGCACAGGAGCAATTTTGACCCGTTTTGCTTTTCGGATATTGCGGCAAGCGTAAACACTCCGGTTGAGAGCTTTTCGCTCAGCGTATCCTGCCGTATTTCACGTGCGGCGGTCTTGACGTCCGACACGGCAAGACGTGTTACCTCGCAGTCGGTGTCATCTGACACCGTTACAGATGATGTCACGGGAAACAGCAGATTTCTGACTCCGGCAATACCCTCGGTTATCTTATGCGCCGTGGGGTATGCGACAAGATATGTTCTGTTACCTCTTATAACGTCGGAAACACTGTCCGTGGTAAGGACATCGTCCTGCACACGCATACCGTAGGAGGCGGTCAATGATTTAAAGTTCTTTGCGTCGTACCCCGGATTTAAAGCTATGAGCATTTTTCCGCCGTTTTCGAGATAGTCTTTTAAGTCGGTACATTCAGCATCGGATATATCTTTTGAGGGTGAAAATGCGATTATCAAATCCGCTTTTTCTGCCGCAAGTCCGACGTCCTTCTCATACAGATTTTGCATATTTTCGCTTTGCAGAACCTCGGCTGCCTTTTCGTACCCGTTTTCCCCGTGGGCGGTCAGCCACACGACATTTGTGCTCTTGTCGCCGAGAACATAGTCAACCGCCTGTGTAAGTTTGCTCTCCAAGCTGAAACCCAGCTCCCGTGAAACGTTGCCGTTGTTCTTTTTTATATGAAACGACGACTCCGGTTCAACGGTGGTAAAGCGTTTGCCGCTCTCCACAACAACGGTTCCCTTGGCTATGCTGCCGCCGTCGGTGCAATAGCGTGCGGCAAAGGACGGATTTTTTATTAAATCAACTGTTTTGAGCGTTACTTTATCGGTCTGTCTTGCGTAGCGTTCCAGCACCTCTGTTACATAGGTATTTTCTTTGCCGGTTTCGGCGAGATAATACATTGTGACGTTTCCGTCCATCTTTTTAAGATAATTAACGGTTTCGTCAGAGAGGGTGAACACGGCGTTTTTGGACATATCGAAAGTCATCGGGATCTTTGCGGACAGCTTTTCCGTACAGAAGTTAAAGAGGAAAAACGACAGCACAACACATATGCAGACAGTCGCTCTCTCCCGCTTTTTTACCCCGTCGGTTTCGATGCGCCGAATACGCAAAACGGTGAGTAGCGTAAACATCGCCGCCATACTCAAAAAGTACAAAATCGCCTGAACATCGAATATTCCTGCAAGGAATCTGTCATAGTGGCTCGGAAAGGCAATGACTTTTGCCCAGACTCCGCTTTGCAAATTTAATATCCAATCCGAAATATAAAGCGTAAAGCACACGCAAAACGATATGACAGCCGCCACAATTTGGTTTTCCGTAAGTGCCGAAACAAACATTCCCACAGAAATGAACACTGCTCCGACGAGCGCAAAGCCGACATAGGTTGCAAAGACTTCTCCAAACGTCTGTCCCCTCAGCGCCACCATTACAAAGGCGGTAAGGGAGTTAAGCGCAACCGCACAAAAGAAAACCAAAAGCGCCGCAATGTATTTTCCCAAAACGACTTTGTATTTTTTAAGCGGCGAACACAGATAAGTAACATCTGTTCCGCTGTGCCGCTCCCCGGCAAAAAGCCCCATCGTGAGCACGGGCGTCAGGAGAACGAAAAATATTACCGTGTTTTCAAGAATTGTTCCCACATCGGAATTTTTGCCGAAAACATTGTAGTTTACAAAGAAGTATCCCGTTACAAGCAAAAATACGCCGATAAATATGTATCCTCTGACGGTGCAAAAATACGATTTAAGCTCTTTTTCGATTATCGCTCTCAAACTCTCGCCCCCTCACCTTTTGCCTGTTAATCTGATAAACTCACCCTCCACGTCTGTACCGTACGGCTCAATGCCGACGATTGGCAGACGTTCCGACGCAAGGGCAAAAAATATTGCTTCAAGCGGATTATCCTCAGTTTCCACCAGGTATACGCTCCCTCTGCGCTCTGCCGTTATTACGCCTTTGCAGGACAGGAGCGTGCTTATTATCTTTTTTTCGCCGCCCGATATTTTATACGCATAGGTTTGTCTTTTTTGCGAAGTGTTGTCTAACTGTTTTACAATTCTGCCGCTGTCTATTATTATCACTCTGCCGCAGGCGTAGGAAATTTCGGAAAGTATATGCGAGCTTAAAAGCACCGCACAGTTCTTGCCGAACTTTTTAACAAGTTCCAGCGTTTGCCTTTTTTGGTGAGGGTCAAGTCCGACTGTCGGCTCGTCGAGCACAACGTAACGGGGACTTCCCAAAAACGCCTGAGCAAGACCTATCCTCTGGCGATAACCCTTTGACAGATTGCCTATAACCCTGTCTTTAACCTCCGCAAGTCCGAATTTTTCCGTAATCTCCGCAACGTGTTCTCTGCGGCTTAGCGGCGGTTTTTTCATTTTAAAAATAATATTGAGGTACTCGGCAACCGTAAATTCATTATACAGCGGCGGACGCTCCGGCAGATAGCCGATGCTTCGCTTATACTCCTCCGGGTTTTGACTCAGCAGGCAGCCGTCCGCCGACACGTCGCCCGTATCCGGTGCAAGACAGCCGGTGAGCATATTCATTACAGTGGATTTGCCGGCACCGTTTGCACCGATAAAACCGACGACTTCGCCTTTTTCCATAGAAAAGGAAACATTATCGGCGGCTTTGATTTTTCCGTATGTCTTTGACAGCGATTTAACTTCAAGCATAATTCGGCTCCTTAAAAATCACGGGTATATAACGGTTACAATGTACTTATTGTCCGAGAGTATATACACGTCGGACGCACCAGAGTAATCATTTTTATATCCGACGGCATCGTAAACTGTTCCAACACGGAATTTTTCCGTATTTTTGTCGTACACGTAGACCGTCTTTGCGGACGATGTTTTTATCGGTTCTATTTTAGTCCAGTCGCCTATATCCGAACTGCAATTTACATACATATAAGAGTCGGTAACGTCGTACACCTTTCCGACTGCTCCCCTGTTGCCGTTTGCAACAGAATTTGAGCCGAAGTAAATTCCCCACTGACCGCTTTGCAATTCTCCGCTTGTAGTGTTATGGCAAACCGGCTTTCCGTTTTCGTCAAATCCGCACAGAACGCCGTAGCTGTAACCCACACTGCCGTTTGCGGTTACGGCATCGTCTCTGAGCGTGACCCGTCCGCCTATGTCGGGTATCAGGTACACAATATCACCCGGTTTAAACGGCAATTTGCCGTTGACTTTCCGCAAGTCCCTAACCTCAACGCTTGCCTCGATACCGTCCTGCAAACCTACCACAACGTAGATGTCCTCCCCGTCATCGGAAACGGCTTTTCTAATCTCATTAATGGCAATGGGTCTGTTTTCACGACGGTCTACTGCCGGACGTTCCTCGCTTGACGTTATGAGCGCCGTATCGGCAACACCGGGACGGTTTGTGTAATTGTAAACCTTGATATTATAGGACTTATTGGTGTCCACCATTATTGTCGAGCCGGTAACGGTTATCTGTTCCTCGTCAAGCTCGCCCTCGGAATATGCCTTTATAAACACGGTCATTTTGTCGGATACGGAGGTGAAGTTATCCCCTACTGCAATTACCCAGCCGCCGGGGTAATATCTGCGTATTCCGTTTCCGCTGAGTATGAGCTGAAAATCCTTATTCATTTCATACTGCGGCATTCCGTCGGGCAATGCCGCCGGGAAATACACATCGGTAAGCTCTCCGCTTATGTTAAGCATATATTTTATTAATCCGCCGAGCTTGTCGGAAAAGTCAACATTTTCGGACCTTTGCGTTTCGCCGTTCACGTTTATCTTTTTGGCAAGGGTATATGTACGCCAACTGCCGCCCTGGTCAAGGACTCTCACCTTTTTGCCGCTGCTGAGCCCGTTTCCGTCCTCTGCGAATTTGTGCAGATATCCAATCCTGTATGACAAAGGCTGCTGGTCATACTCAGGATAATCTGCGTATACAACTTCGGCGTTTTTGCCGAGATATAGTGTGCAGGGCATGTTATACAGGATTTCAATATCTCCGCTTTCAATCAGTTCTTTAAAGCGTTTGCTTGCTTTATACTCCTCACCGTCAATGATTATTGCCCCGTCGGAATTTACCGCAGATATGCTGCCGACGGCGGTGTCGGTGCAAACCGTCATCTTGCAATACGGCTGTGCTCCGCCGGATATTTCCGCCGCTATGACGTTTCCGTTTGCAATGCTCTCGTACTCACGTTTTTCACCTTTGGCGTCATAGATTTTAAACGGTGTATTCTCATAATCTTTTATTACGATGTTGCACTCCGAGGTGTATTTGTCAAAAATCATCAGATTTCCGTCTGACACAAGAACTCTCTGTATAACGGTGTAGGTAACATCGTGAATGTTCAAAACATCGTACTTTCCGTCGGAGTTATTGTCCGTCAGAACCACCTTTCCGCACTGAGGAGAAAAGACTTCGTTATCGGCGTCGTATACACCGTTATATATTGTTATCACAGATGACGGAAGCAAAACTTCCTTTTTCTTTCCGTCCTTTTCATATGTATACCTTCCGCCGTCGTATGAAATTATATCGTCGCTGTTTATTTCGAGAATTTTATTGTCAGCGGCAACCGCACAAAGCAAAACGTCACGCCGGGGTGCATCGCTGTCACGGTAGTAATACTTGACGTTTGCACCAAGCAGGTCGGCATTTGTCAGATACACGTTTGCGGCATTATACACCGTGCCGTCTATCTTTAATTCGTCAGCGTCAGTTTTGTCAGCCGCACTGTAAAGACCGCTTGCCTCGGTTGCCGTAATCACTCCTTCGCCGCTGTAAATATTTCGGTATGCTGATATAAGTGTTTTGCCCGATACCTTTTTATAACTGCTCTGACCGAGCGGAGAGTAGGAAACAAGTTCCATAACCTCGCAGTCAATAACATTTTGCAGCAAATTTATAAAGCTGATGTATGTCAGCTTTTCGCTGCCGCCTTGCGCAACTCCGTTTAAAAGTTTGAGCCTTGACGCAAGTTTAAGATACCCTGACGGATAACCGCCGTCCGTCTTTGCACGCTCGTCATAGCCGAGCATTGAAAGCGATATTTTAACCGCCTCGCAAACCGTGATTTCGTCATTCGGTCTGATTTTGCCGTCGCCGTCACCGCTTATGACGCCTGCGGACAAAAGCTGATACAGTCCGCCGTCACGCACGGTGAGGTCATACACCTGCTCACCCTTGGGCAAGCTGTCGAAAACCGACATTATGACCGAATTGGCAAATTCTGAACGTGTAACTGTGTCGTCCGTATATTTTTGACTTTCCTTTATCATACCGAGTGCACGGAGTACAACTGCGCTCTCGCTGTTCATATCCGCAAATTCTCTTTGCGGCAAAGCATCGGCATATGCCGGAATGCAAAGAGCCAAAATCAACAATGTTAATAATAACCGTTTAAATATTTTCATCAGCAAATCCCCCTACTCCGAAAACATATTGCAGAGCATCTTTGCAACTTCTGCCCTGGTTGCATACTCATAAGGCCTGAAACTTCCGTCCTCAAAGCCGTTTACTATACCTCTTTGTTTCATAATATTTACGGCATCTTTTGCATAATCGCTCACGCTGTCAAAGTCCGTAAACGACGGTGTACCGACGGCTTCGCCGTTCTGCAAAATACGTGAGAGAATTACGCATATATCCTGTCTTGTAATAGGACTGTCACTGCCGAAAACATCTGATGAAATCCCGTTTACAATTCCGCCGTCGAACAGAGCCATTACGTATTTGTAATACCAGTCCTGTGTTTTGACGTCTGCAAACTTTTCATCATTTCCGCTGTACTGCGCAATATTTGCAAGCACTGCTGTCATTTTTGCCATTTCTGCTCTTGTAACATTTGCGCCGGGGTTGAATTTTTTGTCGGCAGGTTTGCTTATTACGCCTTTTTCGACGAGTTTATATACAGCCTCCCGTGCCCAAGCAAAACTGTCCAAATCGTCAAAGCGGTATTCGGACGTGCCTGTAACGGCTGTGTCTACGCTGAGGCTCATACCTCCGCCGGCGGTTTTTGAACCTCCGCCGCCCCCTGTGCCGCCAGTACTTCCATCGGAGGAAGATGCGTTTGCCACAAGGCTGTCAAGGCTGTTTTGAAGAGTACTGTAATCTGTAACGTTATTAATGTTTTCAAGCCACTTTGATGCGACGCTGTACTGCTTTTCGGACGAAAGCGCAAGATATTTTTCAAAGTTCAGTCCAAATTCGTCCGCATATTTTTGCAAGAGCGCCATTTGACGTGAATAATTGGAAAGCGACTTCATTTCGCACCGTACGAGTGTTTCGGCAAGCGCAAACAGATACGACTCCTCGCTGTCAATTTTGTGTCCGCAATCCGAGAACAGTTTGTCAACCTCGCTTTTGCCAACGATTTTTGAGTAAATGTCTTTGTATGCCGTGCTCTTGTCCGAGTTTAAGAGTGCGCCGTATTCGTCGGTCACACCGCAAAGGCTCTGACGCTTTGCGTTTAACGAACTGTATGCCGATGCGCAGATAATTGCGTCCGTAAGCTCTGAGCCGTCGGAAAAGTTCCTTTGAGCAAGCGAGTCAAACACGTCGTTTTTATCCGCTGTTCTGAATATCGGCAAGGCGGAAACGCCGAGGTTGTCCAAAACTTCTTCGGTAAGCACAGCGGAAATATCCTCTTTTGTCTTTCCGCTCACCTCAGCGGCAATGCCGTCCGCATAAGATGCGTCCGAAACCGTGCAATCGGCGGTCAATTCGCCGTTGACATCGGAGTAACCGTTGATGCCGCTTACAACAATTTTGGCGTTTATCCTCGGCTTTTGCACATCGGGCAAAGACGCCGTCAAAGCATATCCGCCGTTTTCGTCCGTAATAACCGTTCTTTGCAAAAGTTCGCCGACTTTGATGTTTATTACCTTGTTTTCGTTGCCTTTTCTGAGTTTTCCGCTGACAGAGATTTTTCCGTTTTCCGCCTTGGCGTTTATTATCATATATTCATCGACGATTTTTGCATTTTTAACCGTTATCTCTGTGCCGTTTTTGCCGAAACCTGTTATTTTAAAGGTTTTGTCACCGTCTGCATCAAAAGGAAGCAGTACTTTGACATTTTCATTTGCATAGATTATAAAGTCTTTATGTGCATTATCACAATAAGCCGAAACGTATGCCTTTTCGGCATCGGTCTGCACTTCAAAACTCAACGCATAGCGTTTTCCGCTTTCAAACTTGCCGCCCGGCACTGTGCAGACAATGCCGTTTTCGTTGCTTTTCTC
The DNA here is from genome assembly GCA_934500705.1 of uncultured Clostridia bacterium. Lineage (GTDB taxonomy): Bacteria > Bacillota > Clostridia > UMGS1810 > UMGS1810 > CAKSIN01. Next base: position 224,678 of record CAKSTI010000001.1, read on the forward strand.
CACAGAGAACACAATTTTTTCATTATCGTTTTGCACATCGTTATTTATACCTTTCCAGGACTTGTTGGAAATTATTTCCTCATTAAAAGCAAAGTTATCAACATATATGCTCTCCGAGCTTTTAATGCCGTAAAATGCAATGCGCACACGGGCGTCTGACATATCGCTTTCGGGAGTCCATCTGAAAGTGGAACTGCACCATTTACCGCCCTCTGTTTCAAATTCCGGAGAAACGGCAACGGCTCTGTTGTCCTTGACAATAACAAAGCGCATTTTAACGCCGTCGCCCTCGGCAAACACATCTGCCGATACCGTATACTCTGCGTCCGCATTGACATTGAGCAAAGTTTTACTGTATATCCCCTGATATGCAAATCCTGCGCTCGCAGGGCTTGTGCTCTCCTTTTCGCCTAAGGTTTCCCCCGGAACAAACCTCAGAGCCGCACCGTCCTGAGAAATACTCATACTCTCAAACACAGACGGCATAACCGTGTCATTGCGGCTGCTGTAACAGATGCCGAAACCGTCCGTACCGTTTTCAAAATCGCCATTGGCTATTGCGTTCTGTGCCGCCGAGACGGCGGTGCAATTTGCCAGCATTGTTGCAGTAAGGGCAATTACGCACATTTTTTTCATAACTTTCCCCCCGTATACATTATTTTCATACAAATATGATACAGGATTTACTGTGTATTGTAACTAAAATTTTTAGACATTTTTCTTTTATTTTTAATAAAATAATTTTGCAAAAACAAAAATGCAGTCCGACATTTGCCGTAACGCCGGACTACATTTTCCATTCAATATTTACTTCGTTTTCGTTTATCAGTATTTTGTTTATAAACTCCGAGGCAATAATCTTTTTTTCGTCAAAATCAAGAGATTTAAAGTCGAGGCTTGCAAGTTCGGCGCTCTTTTTGCCGTGCTGTGCCGAGAGCTCCTCACGTAGTTTATGCAGTCTTTCGATTTCGCCGGAAATATACGATACCGACACATCACTGCACTGTGCAAGCGCACTCACAAGGCGTTCGATTTTTTTGTCAACGGACAAAATCTCCGACGCCCGTCTGCTCGCATCGGGTGGTACGCCGACAGGCGGTGCCCCGCACAGCATCTTTTCGATTTCATCTGCTGTGCAATCCTCAATTTCACGCAAATCAACGTCAATAACGGCATCGCAGACGGACAGGTTCGACCTTCCGGAACATACAAGTTTGGGGTTTTTTTCCTTTTTATTGTAATTCACCTTTACGGCATAGCCGCACCTTCCGCACTTCATAAGACCGGTGAGCCACGAATACTTCCCGGCGTTGATGCGTGGAAGCTGATTATTGCCGCTTAATTTTTCCTGAACGGCAAGCCAGAGTTCGGAATTTACTATCCCCTCATAATTTGTTACGGTGAGCATCTGATTTTCGGCTGCGCTGTACTTGCCTTTGCTGCGGTCACGGCGGCGCATAATGTTGCAGGCGTGCAAACCGTCAAAGGCATCGGGGCTTTGGCACATTCTCATTCCCTTTGCCGCAAAGTACCAGTAAACATCTGCATTTGCCATAACGTACACGGGACTGTGCAAAATGCGTGAAAGCGTAACGCTGTCCCATATCTCCCGTTTGGGGCCCGGTATGCCACGGGCGGTCAGCTCCGACGCAAGAGCTCTGAGCGATACGGCGGTGTCTGCATATTTGCGAAAAATCTCCTTCACGGTGCCGGCATTTTCGTTTTTCACAAGCGACGAAACCTTCCTGCCGTCATCGGTAATCTTTGCAAGACTGTAACCGTAAGGCGCCGGGCCGCCGCCCCACGCTCCGAGGCGGAAGCGGTGGGCATAATTATCCTTTACACGCTCGGCTATGGTTTCACGTTCAAGCTGTGCAAAAACCAGCACAATATTGAGCATTGCTCTGCCGATTGGCGTCGAAGTGTCAAAGTTTTCGGTTGCAGAGTAAAATTCCACCCCGTTTCTTTCGAGAAGTTCCCAAAGCCTGCTGAAATCGGCTATGGAACGGCTGAAACGGTCGAGTCTGTATACAAATATCTTTTCAACCTTGCCGTCTTTGACTGCCTTTATCAGCTCCGCAAATGCCGGGCGCTTTGTATTTTTGCCGGAGTAGCCTTTGTCCTTAAAAACAGTCGCACTGTCCCCGGCATATCTGCGGCACTGCTCAACCTGCCCTTCTATTGAAAGGCTGTCCTTTTTGTCAACAGACTGTCTTGCATAAATTACATTCATTTGGCGGACTTTCTTTGACGCAAAGTGCGAATAAGAATTATACAGCGGCGGTGGAGTTCGGACTGCCTTGCAAGCCTTTCCTCAATGCTTTTACCGCAAAAAGTGTTAATGATTTTCATAGTAAAACAACCCCCTCACGGTCATAATATGCCGACGATGCGGGGTTGTATGCAAAAACGCACCGCAAAAGTATAAAACCTTTGCAGTGCGCCGAATAAAATCAGCCTTTTACTCCGCCGACATTAATTCCGCCAAGAATTTGCCTTTGAAAGAGTACAAATATGACAAACGGCGGTATGCTTGCAAACACAAGCGCCATAAAATAGGTATTCATCTGTATGTTTGTTGCGCCTTTGAGTCTGTAAATTTTCAGCGGTACAACGGTCAGCTGGTCAAGAACGAGCAACGGTGTAAAGAAGTCTGACCACGCACCGGAAAGTATGTTTATCGACTGAAAAATTATAACCGGTGTTGCAAGCGGCAGCATTATTCTGAAAAACACGCCGTAATTGGAACAGCCGTCGAGTTTTGCCGCCTCAACATATGAATTGGACAGTCCGTCAAAGGCATTCTTAAACAGCAGTACGGCAAATGTATCCGCCCCTGCTCCGAGCCACATCGGCCAGAACGTGTCTAACAGATTTACTCCAAAACCGTTGTCGGTCGCAAACGGAAAGTGCAGCCACGATATGTAGTTTGGCACCATACGCACCTGGCTCGGCATCATCATTGTCCACACAACGAGGGTAAACACTATTTTTGTTCCCTTTGGCTTTAACTTTGAGAGCACATAGCCGCCGAAACCGCATACGGTAATGTGCACAAACAGCGTTCCGAGCGACATTACTATTGTGTTTACAAAGGAACTGCCGAGTTGCAGTGCATTCCACGACTCGCTAACCCTTTTTGCCAGGTGGCCTATACTCATATTTTCGGGCAGAAAGCTGAAAGCCGAATATATTTCCTTTGTTTCCTTAAAGGACGTTAAAACCGTCCATATTGCCGGCACAAGAGATATAAGTGACACCATAACCAGGAGAACAAAAAACGTCCAGTATATGACCCTTCCCTTAAAACCCTTTAAATCCGAGGGACTCAGCACTCCGGTTGTCTTGCTGTTAAATCTTTTCATATGTTATGTCCCCCTTTTTAATACCTGTCCTCTACCTTGCGGTTAAGCCAGAAGTAGAATACCGTAAACACTATAAGGATTAAAAATATTATCATACCGAGCGCCATTGCCTGACCCGTGCCTTTGCCGCCGCTGTTAAAACCGTACTGGTACAGTTGATACGAAAGCGACGTAGACGCCCCGTCGGGGCCTCCGCCGGTCATTGCAAGCGGCTCTTGCATTATCTGGAACACGCCTATTATCTGCCTTACCACATTTAGCAGCAGCAATCCCTCTATGGCAGGTCTTGTTACGTTCCACAGCCTCTTAAACGGGCCTGCACCGTCAATTAATGCCGCCTCGTAAAGTTCGGTTGACACTCCTTGAAGTGCCGCATAGTAAAGAAGCATTGTTCCGGCAAAACCTTTCCAGGTGGTATAAATTATTATGCCGATAATTGTAAAGTTGGGGTCATTGAGCCAGCGGTGCGGCTGCATACCGAATTTGGCAAGCACCATATTCAAAAGACCCGTCTTGTCGGGGTAGTATATAAAATACCACATAAGCATTGCCGCAATGCCCGGTATTACTGCCGGTATATAAATAATCACTCTGAAAGCATTTTTAAAATGCACCATCTCATTTATCATTATTGCAATAAACAAAGGCGGCAAAAATCCGATTACAAACGACCAGAATACATATTTAACCGTATTTATAAGCATCGGCACAAACTGCGTGTGCGTCAGCACCTTCACATAGTTTTCAATGCCGCAGAAGTCGAGCACAGTGTATGCCCTCATTCTGAAAAAAGACCATACTGCTCCGAGTACCGTCGGACGCCACACGAACAAATACAGGATTATTACCATAGGCAGCATAAGTATCCACGCATCCAGATTATTCCGAAAGGTCGAATTTTGAATTGTTTTCTTTTTCATAATTTGTACTCCTCAAATGTTCGGGCGGTGGGCAGAGATGCAATCTGCCCACCGATGAAAACACATTATTTGTCTATTGTTCGGTAGGAGCGTTAAGCTCTGCTAATGCACAATAGGGTTTCATTCCGTCAAATCCGCTCCAAAGGAATATCTTTACGCAAGTGACATCTTTCATATCTTTGGGAACGTTGACGGTAAATGCAATGTCCTTAACAGAAGCGGCGTTTACCTTTTCGGCACTGCCGTTTTGCACACTGCACAGAACGCCGTTTGAATAGAATGCTGCAATTATCACAGCATCTCTGCTTTCGCTCTCAGCGTTTGCAATGCTTGCCTCAACGTTTAAAATTCCGCCGGGCGTAAGCGACGCAATATCGGAAACACCGAGAGGCTTTATTCTGCCCAGCGTATCCGCTGCACCCGTTACAAAATCAACAGTGCTTTCACCTGCAAGGGCTGTGCCGCTTGCCGATTTAACGTCTTTGGAAACGATAAGCTGATATTCGGTATTGCCTTTGAGAGGAGCGGCAAATGTGAGAACCGCATTCTTGCCCTCTGACGAGAATGCAAAGTCAACGTCTGTGTTGCTTGCTTTTTCCTTTAAGGAAATCCCGCCCTTTGCCGAAGCGTCGGTAACTTTTGCCGTAAAGCCGACTTTTATGTTTTCAACCGCCGGAGAAATTCCGTCGTCAAGGCTTAAAACATTACCGGCATAATCGGTTGCTGTGATTTTGTCCAAATACATTGCGTTGCTTGTTCTGATAAATTTAAGGTTATCAATGTATGCAACCGTTCCGGCGGCTCCTCTGTTCCAGAAGTAGTACGAAGTTGCGTTTGTACCCGATACATCTGCGGCGCCTTGCGACGATTTGAGGTACGGGCAAAGGTATGTGCCGATAAGCGTGCCCGTTTCACGGTCGGTAAGCGAATAGCGCATAAAGCCGTTATCCTTGCTTTCGCAAAACTCCACCGACACAGTGTACCACTTGCCGTTACCGTTTGTTACGGGTATAATCTCGTTAGGCTCTTTAAATCCGAATGTATTGCCAAGACCTGTAAGAGGATTGAAGTTTCCGAGGAAATAGTCGCTTATAAGCGCTATTGAGTTCGCCGCAGAGTCGGTTTCGCCTTCAACCTTAACATCATAAGTTATCTTGTATGTGTCATTGCCGTTTTTGCCGGATATATTTAAATAAATATAGCTGCTTTGGGGCATCTTTAATGTGCCGTTATCAATAGATACGCCGCCCACTGCGCCGCTCCAACCGTTCAGTCCCGAAAGGTCGGCAACATCGAACTTTTCGTCAACAAACGAAATTTCCTCCTCACTCTCCTCAATCTGAACCTTTTCGAGCTTTATGTCATCAATCCAAAATGTTACGTTTCCGGTGGTATCTGCATTCCAAAAGTACATTCCCTTTCCGAATACACTTCCGCTGTCATCGGCAGTTCCCGGAGTTAAAGCGTCAGGGAGATAATTTACACTGTCTGCATATATTTCATCGCCGTCGGCATTTTTTATACTCCATTTGGTGTACTGTGAACCCAACTTCTCACAGAATGTGGTTTCAAATGTATACCACTCATCTTTTTTAAACAATTCCCACGGTGCGCTGGCAACCTCTGTACTCCACAGCGAACTTCTGAATATTGCACCGCTTCCCGGTTTATAGCTGCCAAAAGCCCTTTTGTTGTCGGTAGAAAGCACTCTGAACAAGTCGCCGACCAGAGTTCCGCTCGTATCGCTATCTGTTTTTATTCTGTACGAAAACTTATATGCCGCATCTTTTTTGCTTGGTGTAGGCATTGTCATAACAGGCCAACTGTTTCCCGGAACTTTTAGTGTTCCGTTGTCAACAACAGCAGTGTGCTGTGTCCAAGATGATGCATTATCAAATGTGTCGTTTGCAAATGTTTCCTCAAAAATCAGGTTGTTCTCAACCGGAACGACAGACGGCTCAACCTCTTTGATAATAATATCATCCACGAATACATCGTCCGTAAGTCCGCAGTTCCAAAAACAAATCTGATTTATAATTTGCTCGTTGTCACCCTGAGCGACTTTTTCTTGAACGTCATCAGGAGATTTATATATATTGGTATCGCTGTACGACGCTATTTCACTGCCGTCCTCGCCGAGGAGTGTGCGCTTTATGTATCTTGTGGCAGCGTCTGTCCTCATCTCGGTCTTGACGGTGTACCATTTCCCGGCATTTGCCTCAAAGCCTTCCCGTACGCTGTAATTCGGGTCTGCTGTTTCAAATCCGAAACCCTTGCCAACTGCGGCGCCGCCGTAGATAGTGCCCTTATTGTTGTAATCGTAGCACTTCCACGAACAGCCGTTCGAACCTGTAACAGATGTGAATTTTACCCTGTACGAAAATTCATAGGATTTAAGCGGGTCATACGTAATTCCGAGATAAGTCAGCCACAAAACCGGCCAATTACCGTTTGCAACTTTCATTGCGCCGTCGCTTACAGCGGCGCCGTTAACGGACCAATATGCACCGTTAAGGTCGGCATCAAACTTTTCGTGAAACAGTACCGTTTCCCCTGCTGCCGAAACTGTACCTGCAAAGACGCAGGTTGCAATCATAGAAACGGCTAAAACCAAACTTAAAAACTTTTTGAATTTCATTTTTCTTCCTCCTTGTTTTTAATACGTTAAATTGTCAAGGTAATTCTTTTGGAAATCTTTGTTTGCAGATTTAATCAGGGCTTTGCAATCTGCATTTTTGTCCGTCAGAACATTTTGAATACAAGTGTCCAAAATGCTGTAAAGTTCCTGCGCACACACAGGCTCTTCAGCTTGTATTTCTGCCGGGCAATTCTCTACAAACTCATTATAAAGTCTTACTTGGTTAGGATTAACATTTGAATATTTGTCAATCAGCTCATTGCGGTAACGTATTGTTTCCGTGTCGGATTTCCAGGTGGTCATATTCTTAACGCCGACCAAATGCCCTGCCTCAATGGAATTTTTGAGCTGGTCTTCCTGAGTTTTTTTGTATTCATCGGTAAGAGTGCAGTTGTTCTTAGTCATAATCCAGCGCACTGCGGCGTCTATCTGGTCGTCTGTATACGTTGAGTTTACGCTCATAAGCGCACCGCCGAGAAGTGTAACGTGACGCTTGGGTCCTGCCGGATATGCCATAATGCCAAACTGCTCCGGCTTCATTCCATAGGTTGCCACGTAGTCTGAGATAAGCCCTGCGGCGCAAATCATACCTGCATCGCCGACACCGAACACCTTATACATTTCGTTACCGTCAATCAATGTGTTTGACGGGAGAACATCATACTTCCATTTGAGATCCTTGATGTAGCTCAATGCCGCAACTGCCTCCGGGGTATCGAAGGTTGCCTTCCACTTGCCGTTCTTGTCCTTTTCCATAAAGTTGACGCCGAACGACCACGCAAGAGGGGTAAAAATCCAACCGCCGTTATTTGCCATTGTCGGAAATACTATTCCCGCTTTTCCGGTTGCTTTCTTAATCTTTACGGCAAATTCCGCAACCTCGTCCCAGTTTTTGGGCTGCTTCGGTGTGCCGTCGGACTCTAACAGTCCTGCCTTTGCAAAAAGCTCGGTATTGTATGACAAGCCGAGGACATATGCGTCTGTCGGATATGAGTACACGGCGTCGCCCTTAGATACAAGGCTGAGTATCTGAGGATTAAACTTATCGGCAATCTTATACTTTTTAAGTGCTTTTGAAATATCTGCCGAATATCCGTTGTTTATAATCTCCGGGATTTCCGTATATGCGGTTGAATACACGCCCGGAACTTTTCCTCCTGCCGCTTTGGCATAGAAGGTCTGGATGTCAAATACCCAGTTGTCGCCTTTTACAGAAACGTCGGGGTTTGCCTTTTCAAACTCCGCTTTCTGCTCGTTTGCACGGTCAAGCTCCTTACCTTTTTGTGCAGGCCAGTTGCCTACTGTAATGAGCGTTCTGCCGTCTTTGGTTTTGTCGCCGGTCTTTCTGCCGCATCCGGCAAATATTCCCACCGAAAGCACAGCAGCTGTCAACACTGCGACGATTCGTCTTACATACACTTTCATACCTTTTCCTCCTTAAATTAATTTTATATTGCATCAAATTTTTCGCAAAATTATTTGTATATTACGAAAAATTTGGGTGTGCCATGGTAACTCTGCATAACAACTATGGAGCAATTATCGCCGCAGTTGTAATATGTGTCTGCATCGGCAAATCTGCCGGGAGTTATCGGTTCTCTGTCGTTTTCCCTGTCGTATACAAGTATCGGCGCTGACTGCTTATTGGCAATCTGGTCGGCATTTGCCCCCGTTGAATGACCGATTTTTATTATTCCGTCAACCACATCGTTTACATATCCTTTGACAATGCCGTAGCTATCGTCAAATCTGTAATCCGTTTGGTATTCCGCCTTGATTTTTCCGCTATCGTCAAGCTCGGTATACGGGTCAAACAGTACCTTGTATTCGTCAACCTGATTGGAACTGTCATATTTAAGCCGCAGTAACATTCCCGGCTTTACGTCTGCAAAGGAAATTGTGTCGGTGCCCTTTGCGGTTATTTCCACCTGATTGTTATATCCTTTGAGCGCCTCAACGGTTCTGCCCTCGTCATCTGTCGTTTTGACCTTGTCGGACACAAGGAACGGCAGGGTGTCAAGGTTCCATTCCGATGATGTGCCGCCGTCGAGAACAACATACTGCTCTGCTCCAACACGGCTCTTTGTTTTAAAGCCGGAGACGGTATATGCAGTGCCGTCGGTGAGGTCTGACGTACTCTTAACGCTAAACGCTTTATCCCTTGCACTTTCGATGTCGGCGGCATTGGGAACGCTGAATATTACAGTATTTGCATCAATTATGCCGTGACCGCCGAAAAATCCTGTCCACTTGTATGTGTAGGTGCCTTTTGCCATATTCGGCGAAAGTGTGTCCTCCTCGCTCTCATAGGGAGCGTTGACATATGCGGTGTCTATCCCCGTTATTTTTCCTGTGCTGTTTTGGGTTATGAGCGCTATCTGAGGTTTAAACGGTGATGTTTTGTCACCCCAGCTTTTGTTTAACACGGAGAGAATACTGTCGTTTGATGTTCTGCGTTCGCCGTCACACATTACCTTATCTGCACATTCAAGCTCAAGAATTTTGCCGTCGTGCGAAAGCATTTTGAATTTAAGTTTATTGCCGACACCGCCGTTGTCCGCAAGGAACTTATACACATACGCCGCAAAATAATCTCCTGTGTTTGTCTTGACGTATGCAACATAGCCGTCACAATCAATAAAGAGCGTTACGTTATCGCCGGCGTTCGGAACCGCAATACCGGAGGTACTGCGGAGCGTATAGCTTTTGCCGCCTATCGCAATTTTTGTGCCGTCGTAGCAGTTTTCCACGCTCTCCACCGCACCGCTCACCTTTTCGCTTGAAACAATTACCCTGAGATACTTGCCGTCGAGCGACAGGTACGTACTCAGAACCATATCGGCGGTGATGTTTTCAAAGCTCAATGCATTTCCGCTTGCATCTCTTACGGAAATATAGTCATATTTACCGGTATTAAAATCCACTTTGCGCACAGGGTAAACCTTGTCGTACACAACCTTGTCGAGCGTACTTATGTTATCGGCAACTATGTTTTCCGCTTTTTCGAGCACTGCAACGGAGTATGCGCCGTTTGTTTTTACAAGTTTGATTTTTACTTGCGGTATTTCAAACAGTGAGCCTGTGTTTTCGCCTGCCTCGGCGCCGTTATAGATAACGGTTATGCTTCGGCTGAGAGTTACCTTTTTGGTCTTTGAGCCGTCGTGATACGAAAGCTCAAAGCTGTTTCTGTTGAGTTTTGCATTGGCATTTTCGTCAATTATAAGCACATTTGAGCTGTCGGTGGATTTTGCCCAGATAACATTGCCTTTGTCTTTGTCGTTTTCCTTGTAGTAGAAAAATTCTATTTCTTCGCCTATTTTATCGAACAGGGCTATGTCTGAGGTATATATTTCCGTTCCGATTTTCACTTCATTTTCGTTAAGAGATGTGCCGTCTGTTGCGGTCATATCCGCTCCGTACACAATATCCTCGTCATAATAAATGTCGTGATAGAGGGAAAGCAGCGTGTCTTCTTTGGAAACCTCGTACTTTACGGAGCCGTCTTTAATGCTCGCCACGTTATATACTTTGGTTTTCATAGAGTTATATATAAGGCTAATCATAGCGCCTCTTGAAAGCGGTGCGTTAAACGACTCACCGTTGTAGATTTTAAGCGCTTTTGCCGTTTTGATATATCCTGCCGGGTAGCCGCCGTCGCTCTCTGCTCTTTGGGCATAACCCATAAGAGAAAGCATAATTTTGTATGCCGCCCCTGCGTCTATCGGACTTTCGGGTTCAAACTTCTTGTTACCCGTACCGTTTATGACTCCCATTCTTGTGAGGGCGTTTATACTTGAATACGCCCAGTGGCTCTTTGGCACATCATAGTAGTACGCTGTGCCGTCATCGCTCTCTGCCGCATCTATAAGCCCGGCAACACATCTTACAAAATCCGCACGTGAAACACTCTCATCAAATGCAGTGTTGTAATCGTAATAATCGCCGAGGAAGCCAAGCTTGCGCAAAATTTCCATTTGCGTATAGAGTTCTTCGTTGGCATCTGCCCTCTGTTCTGCCGCATATACCGCAGTTGTGAGGCAAACGACAAGCGTCAATACAATACAAAGAATACGTTTTGTCATTTTCATTTCTTACCTCCGTGATTATTCAGCATACTGCAAAAAGCCGTATACAACCTTTGCCGCCTGTGCCCTCGTTGCTGTGCCGAGAGGGTCAAACTGTGTGTCGCTCACGCCGTTTACAATCCCCATTGCGCAAAGTGCGCTCACAGCGTCCTTTGCATAATCGGCAATCACAGCGCTGTCTGCAAACGTAAGTTCTCCCGATTTTATCTGAATACCTTTAAGCTTAAAAGCGTTTGTAAGCATCACCATCAAATCCTGTCTGGTAACTGCTGCGCCGGAGCCGAAATTGCCGTTTCCAATGCCCTGCAAAATGCCTTTTTCGTATGCTGTGTTTACATATCGGCAGAACCAGTCGCTCTCTGACACGTCGGAAAACACATTTCCGCTTGCCGTCGTATTGTCAAAGCCCAATGCGCAAACGAGGATTTTTGCAATTTCCTCTCTTGTAACCGCATCATTCGGTTTAAAGAGCTTTTCGCTCTTGCCGTTTATTATGCCTTTGTCGGCAAGTGCAAGTATTGCCTCGCTTGCCCACTCCACGCCGTCGATGTCGGTAAACTCTATTTGAAATCCCGTGGGTTTGTAAGTGCTGCCGCCTACCGTGCTGCCAACCGTTACCGGCGATACCTTGGTTGAGGAACTGCCTCCGCCTCCACCACCGCCGCTGCTGCCGCCGTCACTGTCGGAGGAGTTTTTAAGCGCCTTATACTTCTCGGCAAGTTTGCCGCCGTCGGCAAAGTCTATGCCGCAAAGCTGTTTGTAAACCGATGAGGAGGCGTTTGCGTCAACGCCGATGAGCGAGCCGTATTTTGCAAAAATTTTCTTTACCCCGTCAAAGCCCTCGGCATATCTTACCTCATTTAGCATAAGCGCCTCTTTAAGGGCATTTTCCAAATCCGTTTTGCTCTTTAACTGTTTTCCGCTCATTTTGGCGGTTACGCACTTCTGCTGTACCTCGTCCTCGGCAAGGGTCATAAAGTCATTTACCGCATCGCACTGCGATATTGAGGTATCGCCGATATAAGGTTTAATATTGTCAACCTTGCTTTCTCCAAGCGCCGCCATGAGCACAAAGGCGTTAAAATCACCCGTAATCCGGGAGCTGTTGTCCGAACTTAGTTCCGACGAGGCAACATACGCCATATACGGCTTTAAAGCGTCCGATGAGGAAAGTTTGCCGTACAAGCCGAGGTCAAAGCCGAGAGAGCGTCCGTTTTGCCCTATAAATTCATTAAATGCCGCATAGTCGCCGCTGTCGGCGAGCTTTTTTAAATTCTCGACCGCAGACGAATACTCTGTGCCCGTTACAAGCCTAAGTTTAAAATCTGCCGCACTGTCCGCATTATCCCCGGCAATCCTTGCGTTGTATTCGTCCGCCTTTACGTCGCCGTATTTAACCGTGAACGAAAACGCTCCGTTTTCAGCGTCCTTCTGATAGCGGTACAAAATCAGACTGCTGTCGGTCGGTTTTTCCTTTACTTCGTCAAAGTCTTTGCCCTCGGAGAGAATTTGCAGACCTATGTATTTTGCGTTTTCTTCGCATTTTCCGCTTACAGTAACCGTATTATTAACATAGTCGTAGTCAACCGTGTGCGAAATCTCCGCAGATACGGACATGCACAAAAATGCCGACACTGCAAGCGCAGATGTTGCTTTGATAATGAAATTTTTTGCACTGTGTTTTTTCATCATAATCTCCCTCTTTTATCGTTTAATTTCTGCCGAAGGTGTAATCGGCGTCATATCGTTTGTCCACAAATAAAAACCAAATGCGTCAGACGGATTGTCAATGTTTAACTCCAACTCCGCCGTCCCGTTTGCTCCGTTCCATTTGACATCGTCTGCCTTTACCTGTGAAATTGAAGTCGAATCGGATTTTAAAGATGCGTAAAAGCTGAGGTTATCCAAAACTCCGTCGGCTCTGCTTACGGAAAGCCGCACGGAAAGTTTATCGCCTGCCGAAACGGAATTTAAGTCCTTTATCTCGCTGCCGTCCGCAAAATACCTCAAAGTAATTCCGTAATAATCGGCATCTCTTGCGGCAAGTCTTTTGGTGCTGCCGTCGAAAACGTACACCGAATACCTAAGACCGTCAGCCGGCAGTTCAAAAGCAAAGGAATACTCCGAGAGACCGTCTGCCTTTCCCTGGTCAATGGCGGCATATTCGCCGACAAGAGAATTTTCCTTTTTAACAAGAAGGGTTACATCGGCACCCGGTTTTGAAGCCTTGCCGCTTATGCGGATTTCACTGCCTTCTTTTTCGAACTTCACATTGTCTTCTCCTGCAATCTCCGCCGTAACATAGAGCGGCTCATCGCTTAGCTGATACGTTGAATCTTCGTTAAGTACGTTGCCGAACATATCCGTAACCGTTACAACGGAGTTTGCCGGAACCGTAACTATCGGTTGACCAAAAAACGTTTCTGCTATGGCAGCTTCGCTGTTTTCAGCGCCGTTCTTATTGACTGTGAGCCGTGCATCTTTGCCGCTGTGCTCCCAGAGAACGTAGGTATATCTCGAAGCGGTGCCGCCTTTCCGTTTAAAGCCGTATGCGCTAAACTTCCTTTTGCCGCTGTAAATCCGCTCATTCAGGCAATCTTTAAACTCTGTGTTTGCAAGTGATTTGTTCATATACGAAAGCGCCGCATAACCCGCTTTGGCGGTAGTATAATTTTTCCTTACTATTCCGAAACGGTTCTCTGTGTCATCAAGGTCAGTGCCTTTTGCAATAAAATTATATATGTTTATACGCTCGACGCTCAAATCTGACATTGACATAACCACGGTGCGCACATCGCCCGATGCCTGTTTCATATCGTCAGCATTTGCCGAGCCGTATTCGGTTAAGTATATTTTCACGCCGTCCGTGCCGTCACGCTGCATTGCGGAATTAAGCAGATTTTTAGCCGTGTCAAGTGCCGTAAAGAAAGCGCCGTCTGCCTTTTCGACTTCGTCGGAATAATCGCCAAATCCGTACGTGTACGGGTGGAATGCAAATCCGTCCATATAGTTTGTTATGCCGTCAACACCGAGAAACTGTTTTGTGAAATCCACAGTGGGTTTATTTTCCAACTGGCACATTCCGGCGGAAATAACGGTTGCGTCGGGGTCAACCGCCTTTATTGCGGTGTAGCCTGCCTTTACAAGCTTTGCATAATCCGTGCCGTCATACGGAACATCTCTTTGAGGCTGAGTGCCGTAGCGTGCGTAGTCAAGGTCGGGTTCGTTGCCAAGCTCAAAGGTTGGATTTGTTCCCTTTAACTCTCCCGCCATTGCCGCACAAAAGTTTGCGTATGCCTCAATCTGTTGGTCAAGAGTGTATGTTCTGCCGAGGCAAGCCGGGTGATTTTTGCACACGTTCTCGCTATACTCGTGCGGAAAGAGATTTCCGGTGTATGCCGGGTGATATATATTTAAGATATATATAGGCGACTTCTGCCCGGCTTCAAGCTCCTTTTCGATTATATCCTTCTGCCATTTTTCGAGTTTAGGCTCACCAGTTTTAACCTCGGCATAGCCCCAGCGTATATCGTCACGGTTGGCGGAAAACCCCGCCTTTTGTCCGAGAAACACGTTTTTGCCAACGTCCTCCCAATCGGGATAACCCGGCAGGTCGCCCAAATGATAATTAACGGTCGTGCGCATATTCGCCTCGGTATTTGAAACCGAGGTTACAAACTCGGAAATCCTGGTGACTTTGGTATTGTTGCATACGATATCAACATAGAGCCTGTACCAGCCGTATGGCAGTTTTTCGCTGACGGTAATGCCGATGTCACGGAAACCGCCGGCGGAAACCTTTATTGCACCGCTGTTCTCCCACAAAGTATTGTCATTTCTGTCAAGAACCTTGGCAGATACGACAAAATAGGCGTTGACGGAATACGGATTTTCAATTTTCAGCTTAAAGCGTGGGCTTTCGCCGTCGTAAAATACGTTTGCAACGGCACTGCTGCGCAAAAACACCATATTATCGGTAACTGCCGCCGATGCCGACACATTAACCGAGGCGCCGGCAATGATCGCTGTCGATATGAAAAGCGCACTTATTGTCCTCATCAGTCTTTTGCGTTTTCTCATAAACATCACCCCGATCATTTTCCGTCTGTCAGTGTAATTGCACGGCAGTACGGCTGCATATCGAACGCTGTGTTCCAGAACACCGCCTGCACGCTGTCGCAGTTTGCAATATCCGACGGCACTGTAACGGCGTTTTCGATAACTCTGCCCGACCTTGCCGAAAGCGTGGTAATAAATGCCTCTGTTCTTTCCAGCTTGCCGCCGTTGTAATATGAAACGCAAACGAGCACATCGACGTCATCAAAGGTGGGGTTCATAGCTTTTGCCTTTATCACTGCCTGCGTATTTGCTTTAAGCGAGCTGAAAGAGCCGATCTTTGTATCTCCCGCATAAATGCCGTCCGCCTCAACCGCAAGCAACGGCGAACCGGTTTTAAATGTCACGGCATAACTCTGCGGAAGTGCTGCACCGCTTGTATTGGTTACGGTCTTGGCCGCTTTTATGACGTATTGCGTATTTGCCTTTAACATCTCGGTCGGCGAGATTGTGTAGAACTGCCCGTTGATTTTCCTTGTTACTTCGACGGGGACATCGCCGTCCTCACTGCGCTCTGCCAAAACAACCCCCTGCTCGGCACTGTCTGCGTCAAGCTCTGCGGTAAAGTCAAGGACAATATCCGCTATGCCGGGGCTAATGGCTGACTTTAAATCAGTTATTTCGTTTCCGACCATATCACGAATTATTATCTCATCGGTTTTTAGTGACGGTTTTGCTCCGAGATTTTCAAGTTTCATATTATCTATCAGATATGTTTCCGTCGAGCCGAGTCTGTTCCACAGGCAGAAATACGTTGAGTTGCCGGAAACAGCTCCGCTTGTTTCCTGCCCCTCAAAGTAAGAGGGTGAGTATGTGCCCATACTCTCGCCGGTTTCTTTATCAAAGAGAGTGTATATAATGTAACCGCCCTCTGCATTTTCGTAAAATTCAACCTGAACGGTATACCACTTTCCCGCCTCGGTGCCTTTTATGACTCTTGCATCGTCGCCAAAGTCCACCTTGCCGCAGTTAAAACCGGAAACGGAGTTGAAAAATCCCAGCGACCACGAGGTTTCCGCTTCCGCATAGAAATTCAATCCACCGCTTCTGACGCCGGCATTCTTTGCCATAATATCATAGGTAAAACGGTAGGCATAAATATCGCTTTTGTTATTAATTCTTACATACACATAAGCGTCGGGTGCAACAGACAGCGCCCCGTTTTCAAATCCTATTCCGCCGCTTTCTCTCGACCAGCCTTTGGCGTGGAGCGCATCAAAGCTCTGGCTGTCGAAATTTTCCTCAAAGACGGTATTGTTTATCTCCGGGTCATCGGGTTCGGTTTTATCAACTTCCTTTAAGATAACATCGTCTATGTGAACGTTGCTGTCCATTTCGTTGTTCCAGAAATACAGGCTTGTGAACGTAACAGGCGTTGATGCGTCAATCTCCGTAACGTCATTAAGACCTGAATATATGGTATTTTCTCTCTTGGTAAACAACACATTGCCGCCCTCATCGAGTAAGGTGTGGCGAATATAGCGATTAGCGCTGTCTGTGCAGAACTCCGTTTTAACGGTGTACCAGGTGTTAATTTCCGCTGGAGATTTTTCTGCGTCCTCCGGATTTTGCGCTATGCCGTATTCCGTTGCGCAGTTTTTCCAGGACCAGCCTTTTTCCGGTATGGCACAGCCGAAGGAAACGTTATTTATGTAGTCATAACATCTGAACGATGAATTGTTTACGGACGGAACCTTTTCAAACATAATCCTATATGACAACTCATACGATTTTGCCGCATTCATCTGTCCCACAGGCAGATTGAGTGTAGGCCACGACTGAAAAGGCAAAAGCATTTCGCCGTTACTAAACGTCTGAATGTGACCCGACCACACCGACGGAACGGTAAACCCGTTGCCGTCAAATGTTTCGTGAAAGAGTATTTTTTCCTCCCCATCTGCCGAAACAACTGCCGAGAATGCCGGCACTGCCATAATTACAGCCAATGCAAGCGCCGCAATTTTTCCCTTAATTCTCATCTTAATACCTCCTGTAATTAATAGTTATTTTTTAAGTTTCAAGTCGCCGAAAAGAGTAACCTTTTTTATGGTTCCGATACCGCTCATATATTCTATCCAGCCTCTGCCGCTGCCGTCGTTGTCGTTGAGCAGCGCTGAAAAACGGTATTTATGGCTCTTTTCCTGCCAATCCACTTCATAATCCTTATAGAAAATTTCGTCCCAGGGAAGCCTTACTTCATACACAGTGTAGGTGTCATACCTTTTTACCGCAACATCGCAGTTTTCAACCGGACCTGCGTTGTCGGTGTTGTAGTAAGAGCTGTATCTGTAAACGCTCGCTTTCCCGTCGGAACCCTGTGCAATGCCGAATTCATTGATTAAACCTGCGCCGACGGGGTTGATGTCGGCTCTGTCGTCAATGGCTATCTGGAAGCTGTCGGTACTCCACATATTAAACGGGTCGTCGCCGTATGAGGTATAATGCACGTCATCATTTGCTATGCCGAGGAAATACAGGTTATCCTCGTCCCACATCAGCGTACCGCTGAAAGAGATATCGGAGGGGCCGCCCCAATCAGCAATTTCTTTAACGCTGTCGGCATCGTCTGCTCCGATCCAACTGCCCGACCACTCGCCTTTTTCTATAACGCCGTCTATAACAGGTTTTTTGTCTGCGTAAATCGCCGCCGTAAAGTTCAGCGTTGTTTCATTTTCCTCACAATAGCCGTTTTCAAGGGTTGCTGTGGATTTAAAGTTAATCACATTCTTGTTTACTTTTTCGGGCATATTTATGTAATACACCACTTCCTCACCGGGTGCAAGCTCAAACGCACGCTGACCGTTAAATGATGAAATATCGGCGGGTGCATCAACTTTGTATACACCTTTAATCGCCTGACTGACGCACAGATTCTTAAGCGTCGTTCTTATGCGCCATTGGTTATTGTTGAGCGCAGATGCCGGCTCGGACGCTGCGCTTATTTCAAGCGGCGAAGTTACGCTGAGCAAGTGCTGAGCCGCATAATATGTTTTGCCGTCCGCATCTGTGACGGACACATTGAATTTATACGAACTGTCGAGGGTGTTCGGAACTTTTATCTTAACCGTTGCCGTATCTCCGTGAAAACCGTCATTTTCCAATACTTCCACGGTATTTTCCACATTAATTTTAAAGTTAGCGTCTGTTTTCTTTGTAAATTTAAGCTCCACAGTATCTCCGCCCGCACCGGATATTGAGGTATAATTCGCCTCAATGGGTGCATTGTATTCGGTGATTTCAAATCCCGAAAAACCGCCTGTAACGTATATCGGCTCGGCGGTAAGCACAAAGCTGTATTCACCGTTTTTGGAATATACGGTATTTATGAGATTGCCGTATGCGTCATACACATCGACGGACGGACAGCCGAGATTGTACGTGCGCTTTATACCGCCGGCGGAGTTTACGTCGTGATTGTTTGATTGGAGGAGCAAAACATTTTTGCCAAGCTCCTTGTTATCAAACAGAAATGAATATATACTCTCCTCGCCGTCTAACTGCTTTATTTCCGAATTTTGATTTATAAAATAGCTGAACGCCGTCATTGCGATGAAACTCTCTTTTGCGGCATAGGGATTATTTTCGGCAAGGTACCAGTCAACTATACCCCAGTTTTCCTCAAATTCGTCACGTCTTGCACGGTCGGCAAGACAATAGAACACGTATTTGTCATATATTTTATATGCCTTTGCAATGGCACGTCCGAGAACGTGGTTTTGATACTGTTCCTGTCTTGTAACGCCGTTTTCGCCGATGTATGTCGAAAAACCGAATTCGGTTGCCCATAATTCCTTGTCGCCAATGCCATATTCTTCCATAAGTTCGTGGATTGAATTTGCATCATCAATCCAGAGTTTATCCCTGAAAGAACTAGACCAATCATACGGGTGAATTGTAACGGCGTCAAGATATTTTCCCGCACCCGTTTCAAACACTCTCTTTGTCCAGTCATAGACAACGCTTGCCGTACTGAGGCCTGTAACCATAAGATTGGGATTTATGTCCTTTATGACTTTATACGTTCTTTTTACAAGCTCGCCGTACTGTTCGGGGGTTGCGTTGTTTTTGTTAAAAGCGTAGATGTTCGGCTCGTTCCACACCTCGTAAACGTCTATAATACCGTTTAGCCTCGTTACCGTATCTCTGACCCATTCCTCCCACTCGGCAAGCTGCGTCTCCGTTACGGGGATACCCTCGGTATCGGCTTTTACACCGAAAAGAATACCTATTGTCTCTATTCCCTTATCTTTAAGGAGTTTCCAGCCATCAACGGCACTCTGCTTTAGAACCCACTTGCTGCCGTCAAATTCACACACGTTTTTGTTTATGTCATCACGTATATATGCAAGACCCGCCTTGTTGTAAACCTCGGCAACGTCCTCAGGCATTCCCATACTGTAAGACATTACCTGATGGCAGCCGCCGAATTCACCGTCACCCGTACCGGGTTCGTATGTATGAGAAACAGAAAATTTTACCTCGAAATCTTCTGTAACTGTTTTGTTCTCTGATTTATACTCAACCTCAAAATTACCTTTTAATCTATACAAGCCGTATTTTTGGGGATTTTTAAACGGTACTTTACATTCCGACGACCCGTGCGGTGCAAGCTCATAAGAAAGCTCGTCAATACGGCTCACTTTATTACCGTATTCGTCATAAACCGTACCGTTTATCTTAAAAGAAATGGGCTGTTCGCTGTCCTTGTTGTAGGCAGTGATATTCAAGGCCGTTTCGTCATTTTCATTTAAAAGATTTCCCACAACACCTGTGGAAATAGCATATTTAAGCGGATTGGCATATTCGCCGTATGTTATTTTAAGCGAGCCGAACGTAACGTCCTCCGTACTCTGCCCTTGGAACGGACTGAATATTGTAAGACGGATATCACCGTTATATATTCGGTTTGCCGCTCTTAAATCCTCAATGTGGAACGTGTGGCTCTTCCACACATTTGTATTTTCGCAGAATACAACTTCTGTTTCTTTATACACATCGTTGTCCGGAACGCCGGGCCATTCTGTGGCAGGGTTGTAGGAGTCATAGTGAATTGAAAAGTGACCGTAACCCTCGTCAAAGTATTCAACCGTGATGTCAACCGGCGTGTCATTCGGCAAATCGTACATAAACTTGTCGTTTATTCCGATCCACATACTGGAACCGGCGACACCGGCAGACTTTAACCCCTCTTTCCCGTCAACGTATACCGGACTCATATAGTTTGCATAATCCTCGTGCATATTGACGTATTTGGTCACTGCTCCGAAGCTCGCCCCGGCATAATCCGAGATGACGTCGTCCGCCATTGCCGAAAACGGCATAATTGAATTTAACAATACCGTCAGGGCAACGGCAATCTGCCCTTTTCTCCTTAAAACTGCCAACATTCTTTTAAGCATTATTTTCCGCTCCTTTAAATTATGTTTACCGATTACCGCTGAATACATTTTATCACAACATCAATTAGAAATAAAAGATAATATATGTACCAAAAAGTGAGGAATATCACCATATTTTGTGTAAGCCGCCGACACTCTGATTTTGGACGAAATACGCTGCGTTTTCGCAATTACGGACAGCACCTCTCACAGATTAATGAGCACTATCGAGAGCGCTCCGAGTACGTATCCCACAAGCTGTTTTGCGGCGAGTTTTTCCTTAAACAGAGTTACGGAGGCTATAAACGTAATTACCACTCCGCCGGACATTACCACCGGAAAGAGTATTGCCGTCGGAACAAGCGACGTAAGAAGCATTACAAGCATATTAAGTCCGCCGTTTGCAGCTCCCTCAAAGGGTGCATATTTTATTGCCGACGCAATGTCCGCCGTTATGCTTTTGCTGCTTAAACACGCAGATGCAAACATAACCAATGCGCCAACCGCCAGCGCAACTGTCATAAATTCGCTTTTGTAAGCGCCGGCGAACTTTAACTGCTGCATTTTTTGAATTGTAGAGCACATACCGTTTCCGACAAATCCCGTCGCAACCCAGGCAAACCACTTGGGGCTTACCTTTGCATCGCCTTCCTTTGTCTGCGGTTTCACCAGAAACAGGCACACAAACACCAGTACAATTCCCAGGTACCCGACTGCGCTCAGTTTTTCCCTCAAAGCAACTATTCCGTATAGCGTAGGTATTATAAGCGAGCACTGATTGATTAAAGTCGAAATCGCCAGCGGCCCGCAATTTATTGCCATTACATTGCCTATCATAGCCATTGAATACATAGCCGCAAACGAGAGTGAATATCCTACGGTTTCGGAAACAAATTCAAACTTGCCTCCGTTTATAATCAAAAAGAAAACCATTGCCGACGCCGCAACCAAAGACGAGAACATATATGTATTCGGATTTTTTACCGATGCGTTGTACTGCTTTGCAATCAAGTTCTGGACCGTAACGCACAGAACCGCTGCGGTTAACAACAAATAAACCATTTAATTTGCTTCTCCTTAATCAAATTTCAGCTTCAAACGCTGCAAAACCGTACGGAGCAAGTTTTGTGAGGTTCACTGTATCGCCGTTCAATTCTCCGTTACAGCCGACAAACTTAATTCTACTGTACTTTCGGTCAAGTGTAATTTCGGGTTTGTCAATTTCGTCCATAAATATATTGACAAGCAGTACGCTCACGGATTTTTCGTCCTTTGCGGTCATAATATACAAATTGGGGTTACCAGTACAAACAGCCGGCAGCTTCCTGCCGCACAGCCACTTAGCACATTCCGTAACCTGTGCCTGCCTGTAATAATTGTTAAAGTAGTTGGCGCAAGACGGTGAGTTTTGAAAATCTGCGGCAAAGACCGCAAACTTCTGCCCGTCGGCATTTTGGTATTTATATGCGCCGGGTGTTTGGCTCGGTGTAATGAGCGACAAAACTTCAGCTCTGTCCGAACACGAAATCCCGTTTATTTCAACATTAAGGTTTCTAACCGTGCCGTCGTTTTTTATGTAATACTCGCCGTCGGCATCGGTCATCTTTTTTACACCTGTTATACCGGTATCAACGCCACGCTCTTTTAATATTACGGCCGCAGCGCTGTCGAGCACTGCTCCGTTATCCAGCATAGTAAGAGGTATGTGTCTTGCATTCTCGCCGAACACCGCAACAGGGTAATCCGACTTTTCGTAACAGGTGGGTATACTGTTTTTAGACAGTATATCCGCCGCATAGCTGTTTACCGCATTTTCGAGTTTCCGCACAATTCCGCTTTCCGCCTTTTTGGGGAAAACCTGTGTGCGGATTTTGTGAACGGCGGAAAAAACGGTTATCCCGATGCACTTTTTACCGCCGAAAATCTGCGACAAATGATTTTTAATTTCAAGATTTTTAATGTGACTTTCTATGTATCCTTCCTCGTACCCGACCTTCATATCATAGTCAAACATATATTTTAAAATTCCGTCGGCACCGCCGTCGCACATCAACGCTATGTCAAACAGTTCCAGGGACTTTGACGGAACATTATATCGTGGCCGTGGGTACACGTCGCCCTCCGAAAACGCCTCAATGTCACTTGCCGCACCGTTTTTCCAGCTCATTTGCATACGCTGCTCCTCAATTACGTCAATCAGCGTATACTTATCGTGATACGGCGCTCCGAACGGACGCATAAAGGGTCTTGTCCTGCCGGCAAACGCACGGGCAATTTCGAGTGCGTCGGTGCCCGACAAATCCCAGTTTGACGGCGTTGTGCACGCTCCGGCCCTTATGTTGGGGTTTACCTCGTCAACTGTCGCTCTGAACCGCCCGGCAAAGTCAAGGAGAGTTTTGGCGCACATATTCATATATGCGTCACGGTACTTGTTTCCCCCGCCGGAAAACACCTTTTCCTCAATCTCGCATCTTGGAATTTCCTCACCCGTAAGCCTGTAAAATTCCCGTAAATGCTCCTCGCAAAAGCAGCCCATATAGTGGTGGCATCTGCCGTTTAAACGAAAATCGTCATCAACCATAATAATATCCGGATTTGCATATGCAATCTGCTTTATTACAGACATATAATCATCTGTAAAGTTTTTGTCAAGCGGACAGTATGCATATCCGTACTGTTCGCCGGTAACGCCGGTCAACGGACGGTAATTGCGTTTCAAGGCACTGTCGCACTCGTGCGTCAGTCTGACGCCGTGACCGAAGCCGCCGACCCATACGCCTACCTCCATACCGTTCTCCTTGAAAAAGCGAATGGTGTTTTCAAACTTATCTTTCTCCGCCAATGCCTCGCATTTATCGGAATAAACGGGCGAAAGACAGCACACAAAAACTCTTTCAATATTTCCTTTTTTAAAATAGTCAAGATATTTTTCAAGACTTCCCCGCATATCGCCGTCGCTTATGCTCTCAAGGGCTATGGGAACCGATATTTTATACATACACTTAACTCCCCCTGCTTATCGTTACAATACTATTATAGCAAATTGGTGCATAATTGAAAGATGTAATATTCCACAGTTTTTGTAATATATTCTTATTTTGAAAATTATTGACAAATGCGCCGCAATTTGATATATTTAATTCGGGGTGATAATATGGAAATCAAGTGGGATTTAACAAAACTTTCAAGCATACTTAAAGCATTTGTAAACGTATGCCATATGAACATAAATGTAGTTGACAGCAACATTAAATACTTTGACCGAAGTCACTATGAGCACAACGCTTATTGCAGCGAAATTCAGAAATCACCGAAATGCCAGGGACTCTGCATACACTCCGACAAATGCCTTTTTGAAAAATGCAGAAAAAGCGGAAAATTTGAGATGCAAACGTGCCCTGCCGGGCTGATTGACATTGCAATACCGATAATGTGGAGCGGAGAACACATAGGTTACATAGTACTGGGACAGGTTAAAATAAACGCCGATTTTAATGACGTTGCCGAACGTCTTGCGCCGTTTGACCTCGATATGGATAAAATGAAAAAGTACTATGACGAACTGCCTCTGTTTGATTACAACAAGATAAACGACATAATAACCCTGTCTACGATATTTTCAAAATACATACTTATGGAAAACATATTCAAGTTGGAGTCAAATAACATAATAGCCGCCACAATTTCGTATATTGACGAAAACCTGACGGAAAACCTTTCCATTCAGGACATTACGCACAACACAGGTATTTCAAAAAGTTCGTTGTATAAAAATTTCAAACAGCAGTTTAACTGCACCCCCGGTGAATATATCAACCGCCAGAGGGCAAGCCGTTCGGCATCTATGCTCCTTTACTCGGATTACAGCATAGACGAGATTGCCGAGCGCACCGGATTTTCCAGCGCATCTTATTACAGCAAGATATTCAAAAAGGTATACGGCATTTCACCGCTCAAATACAGGAAAACCAAGTCAGGCTGACGGTTTCCAGCCGATGCCTGCGTGGACTCACTGGACTGGAAGGATTTATCGGCGGACGAAATATACAAACGGGTTACAAATAACGTTAAAAACGGCTCGATTGTTCTGTTTCACAACGCCGCAAAGCACACGCCGGAAGCACTGCCGAGAATACTCGAAAAATTGCAGTCCGACGGGTACAAAATCATAAAAATCAATGACCTTATATATAAGGACAACTATTATATGGACACCGCCGGTAAGCAGATACCCATTCAAAAAGAAATAACACCTCCGGGAGATACGCAGGAGAATACTGTCGAACAAAAGCCGATCAGTTGACAATTTATCCCTTTTGGGGTATACTATGCTGTGCGATATAATTTACGGAGATGATTGAATGAAAGCACTGATTACGGGCGCAAGCTCCGGCATAGGGCGTGACATTGCAAGATATTTAAGCTCGCTCGGATACGAAATATATGCCGTTGCCAGGCGTGAGGAAAGATTAAACGAATTAAAAGCGGAATTAAAAACTCCCGTGCACCCCATAACCGCAGACGTAAGCAATTATGATGAATGTATAAAACTGTACGAAAGTTTAAAGGGCGAAAACATAGATATTCTCGTAAACAACGCAGGCTTCGGAGCGTTCGGGCGGTTTTCGCAAATCCCCCTCGAAACCGAAATTCAAATGATAAATACAAACATAACGGCTCTGCACATACTCACAAAGCTGTTTCTAGGAGATTTTAAGGAGAAAAACAAAGGTTATATATTAAACGTTGCGTCATCTGCCGGCTTTATGATGGGGCCTCTCCTTGCAACCTACTATGCAAGCAAAGCCTATGTGCTCCGTCTGAGTCAGGCAATCAGCCGTGAACTTGAAAAGGAAGGTTCAAGGGTTAAAATAAGCGTGCTGTGCCCCGGACCTGTAAACACCGAGTTTGACTCCGTAGCAAATGTACGCTTTTCGCTAAGAGGTCTGAACAGCGAATATGTGGCAAAATACGCAGTAAAGAAGCTGTTCAAAGGAAAGACGGTAATTATTCCGGGATTTAAAATGAAAGCCGCCGTTATGCTTTCAAAACTTGTACCGGATAACCTGCTCTCCTCCATAACCTATCACTGCCAGCATAAAAAAGAAAAAAGTATGTAAAAAATGCCGTTTGGGTGAGATTTTCACCAAACGGCATTTTTGCTGTATTATTCGTCCAATTTTAAGACCGACATAAACGCCTCCTGCGGAACTTCCACAGTACCAACCTGGCGCATACGCTTTTTTCCCTCTTTCTGCTTTTCGAGCAGTTTCTTTTTACGTGTTATATCGCCGCCGTAGCACTTTGCCAAAACGTCCTTGCGCATTGCTTTGACGGTTTCTCTCGCAATAATCTTGTTGCCGATTGCCGCCTGTATCGGTATTTCAAACAACTGTCTGGGGATTGTATCTTTGAGTTTTTCGGCAATCCTTCTGCCCCTCGCATACGCCTTTGACTCGTGGACGATAAACGACAGAGCATCCACAACTTCGCCGTTTAAGAGCATATCGAGTTTTACCAAGTCTGACTTGACATACTCTTTAAGCTCATAATCAAACGATGCGTAACCCTTGGTGCGTGATTTAAGCGCATCAAAGAAGTCATATATAATTTCGTTGAGCGGCAGGTCATAATGCAGAATTACACGAGTGTCGTCCATATACTGCATATTCTTATACACACCACGCCTCTCCTGGCACAGCTCCATTATGTTTCCCACAAACTGTGTGGGGAGCATTATGTCGGCATTTACCATCGGCTCCTCCATATGCTCAATTTCGGACATCGGAGGAAGGTTGGTCGGGTTGGAAATGCTTATAACCTCGCCGTTTGTCTTGTATACCTTGTAGACAACGCTCGGTGCGGTGGTGACAATATCAAGATTGTACTCTCTCTCGATGCGCTCCTGTATTATCTCCATATGCAAAAGTCCGAGAAAACCGCATCTGAACCCAAATCCCAGTGCAACGGACGTTTCGGGCTCATAAGAGAGTGCCGCATCATTCAGTTGGAGTTTTTCCAGTGCATCTCTCAAATCGCCGTACTTTGCGCCGTCAGCCGGATATATACCGCAAAAGACCATCGGATTTACATTTTTATATCCCGGAAGCGGCTCGTCGGTCGGTCTGTCCGCACACGTCACGGTATCGCCCACTCTCGCATCGGAAACCGTCTTTATGCTTGCCGCAATGTAGCCTACATCTCCGGCTTTAAGGCTCTTGGACATAATGGAACCGAGCGCCGAAAGATAACCTGTTTCCACAACGTCAAACTCTTTTCCGTTAGACATAAATCTAATTCTGTCCCCGACGCCGATTTCTCCGTCAACAACTCTGACGTAAACTATTACGCCCTTGTAAGCGTCGTAATACGAGTCGAATATGAGCGCTTTGAACGGTGCGTCCTCATTGCCGCTCGGAGGCGGAACGAGATTTACAATCTGTTCGAGTACGGCATCTATTCCTATTCCCTGCTTTGCGGAAATCAGCGGAGCGTCCTCTGCGTCAATGCCGATTACGTCCTCAATCTCCGCTTTGACGGCATCGGGACGTGCGCTCGGAAGGTCAATTTTATTAATAACCGGAACTATTTCGAGGTTATTGTCAACCGCAAGGTACGTATTGGCAAGAGTCTGAGCCTCTATTCCCTGTGATGCGTCCACAACCAGCACCGCACCTTCGCAGGCGGCAAGACTCCTGGAAACCTCGTAGTTAAAATCGACGTGACCCGGTGTATCTATTAAGTTAAAAGTATATTCCTCTCCGTCATTTGCGTTATATATCAGCTTTACGGCACGGGCTTTTATCGTTATTCCCTTTTCACGTTCAAGCTCCATATTATCGAGTATTTGGTCTTGCATCTCTCTTTTGGAAAGAACACCCGTCTTTTCGAGCATTCTGTCGGCAAGCGTCGATTTGCCGTGGTCTATATGTGCAATTATGCAAAAATTACGAATGTGTTCCTGACGCTGTGACATCTGTTTCTCTCCCTTGCAGTAACTTTGCTTAATATTTTAACACAAAATGAACGATTTGACAACAAAAAATTTGACGGCGTGGAAAATATTTACAATTCAGTTTACATACATTTATTACGGTAAAGTTAAAAGAGCCTCTTATGAGACTCTTTTAACGGCTTTAAATCGCTGTACGGTACAGCCTTAATTTTCGGAGCCGGTAATTGCTTCCTTGTCCCTGAAAAGCAGAGTTACTGTCCAAAGACCGGCAATTCCGACAATGGTGTAAATGATACGAGAGATTAAGGCGCCCTGACCGCCGAAAATTGCTGCGACAAGGTCAAAGCCGAACAGACCGATAAGAAGCCAGTTAATAGCACCGATTATTACTATTACGAGAGCGGTGTTATCGAGCATTGCTTATCATCTCCGTATTTTGATTTTACGTTCACTCGGAACAGTTTTATTTTTTGCGTTTGGCAAAATAAAATACAGTTAATTGTTTCCTTAACAAATTGTAAATATTTTTTTATTTGTATTGATATAATACATGTGAACCAAAAAAAATAGAAAATCAAAATTCAATGTGATATAATGTTTTTTGCGAC
>CAKSTI010000002.1 GCA_934500705.1 uncultured Clostridia bacterium
TTTCAAAGACCAAATGTGCGCTTTTCACAAGCGACTTGATTATGATACCACAACGGAGCGGCTTTGTCAACACTTTTCTTGAAATTTCCCAAAAAATTTTTAAAAAAGAACCGCACCCCGTATCAGAGGCACGGTTCGTACTTATCTTAGTCCTGAATTTCCGCTGTTGAGGGGGATACGGAAACGGTTTTGCCGTTTACGCTGACATCATTCAAAAACTCTTTGAAAAAGTCGAGCGGAACATAGGTGCAGCCGTCCTTTACAACGGTTTTGGCTGCGTTTTCTATCTCACGGGAGGTATCTATCACACGGAGTCTGCCGCTGAAAGTAACTTTGGTGCTGTCCTCTTTTAAAACAGCGGACTGAATGTAGTTATCGTCAACGGAGATTTCTCCCGTTTCGCCGTTCCAGCCTACGGTGTAGCCGAGTGCCTCGCTGATTTTGCGGAGCGGTACCATAAGGTTTTCGCCCTCGTAGTAAGGCTCGGAGGGAAGGTCGGAGATGTCAACTTCCTTTTTGTCGGCGCCGACAACGAGCTTATATGCGCCGTCGGTTTCCTCCTGTGCGCCTGCCTCTGCAAGCACAACCTTATCGGTATGCGCCTGAGCCGGGAGGCTCAGTGTTACGATGTCATACCAGGCAACAATGGTTGAACCCGGTGTGATATCGTCAGCCTTTACGATATTTTTGGTCTTATAGGGCATAATGCGTGCGTCTTTGGAAATTGTGAGAATGAGGTCGTCGCCGTCGCTCGTTACAACAAGGCTGCCGTCATCTTTCTTTTCAACGCTGTCTGCCTTGATGAGATTAACTCCGCCGCCTTTTTCGCAATTTTTAGCTACAAATTCGGCGCTCGTCTGAGGGGGAAGGCTCTTTGTCATAGCGGACGAATACTGAATGTAGAGTTTGTCGCCCTCTTTTATGTCACCGAGAGCAAAAGGAGCTGCGGTTTCGCTGTCGATAAACACGGTTTTGTCGTAGGTATTGAACCGAACGTCCATACCGTCCTCGGTTTTTGCAACTATGTAATTCTCACCGATTTCGGAAACGGTAACGTTAGCTTTGAGCGAGTCGGTATACTCCGGTCTTTGTGCTATTACAGCCGGAATGTCCGGTTCGTCTGCCGCAAAAGCCGCACCACTGAATGTCATAGTTACTGTGAGCAATGAGATAAATAACTTTTTGTTCATTTTAATCTTCCTTTCTGTATTAGGTGCTTTCACCCTTAATACTTTTGGGGAGGGCAAAAGGTTGCAGAAAATTTGTGAACAATTTGTAAACAAAGAATGTTTCTAATTCATATGCACATCAATCTGCGGATAAGGTATGCAGATGCCGTATTTATCAAACACGCTCTGCGTAAGCGAGAGTATCTGCCGTCTTGCTTTCAGCTTAAATTCCGGCGGACAGGTGGCTTTTATCTTATAGTTAATACAGTTGTCGGCAAATCCGTCGATGCCGAGAAAGTCGCAGGTTTTTACGTTTTCGATGCCGAGGGCGCTTTGGCAGATTTCGCCAAGCGCCGTCCTCACGGTATTTACATCTGCCCCGTAGGGTGCGGGCAAGGTGACGTAAAGCTCGTCGGAAACCTTTTCTATCTCCGATATATTCCTGTTGCAGACGGTCAGGATATTGCCGGTGTAAATATCGTGGATTTTGGTCACTTTTATATTAAAGTAAATAACCTTTCCCTCAATATTTTTATAGCGGACAACGTCGCCGACGTCAAAGAAATTATCCCAGACGAGGTTTGTGCCCATTATCAAATCCTTTAAAATATCTTGCAGGGCAAAGCCGACTATAATGCCGGCAACGCCGAGGCCTGCGACAAGCGACGAAACGTTGACGCCGTTTATTTGAAGCACGGTTATTATGCAAAAGCCGATGATGACATACTTTAAAATATTTGCGGCAAACTGGGTGTGAATGAGAGCTTTGCCGTCGGACATTTTGCGTTTGAGGTGTCCTTTGGTATACCTTTTGAGCGACACAAGCGCAAAGACGGTGATTGCAACCACGGCAAGGCTTGAATAAAAATTTGCCGAGGGGAGAAGTTTTTTAAGAAAATCCATACTTTGCCTCCGAAATTACAGAATATCTTTAATTTCCTCAATCTTTTCGAGCGCCCTTTTGGATATGGCGGCGTTTTTCTCCGCTTTTTTGCGGATTTTAACGCCGAGGGGGTCGATTATTCCAAACGTTACGTTCATAGGCTGGAATGTGCCGACCGAGCCTTCGCTCACATAGTGCGACAGCGCACCGATGGCGGTAAGGGAAGTAAAGTCCACAGGCTCTTTGCCGCTAAGTATCCTTGCCGCATTTATGCCTGCCGACATTCCGCTTGACGCCGACTCCACGTAACCCTCGACGCCTGTTATCTGACCGGCAAAGAAAGTCTTGGGCGACTTTATCACACGGTAGAACCTGTCGAGAAGCTGAGGAGAATTTATAAACGTGTTGCGGTGCATAACGCCGTAGCGCACAAATTCCGCATTTTCGAGTCCCGGAATAAGGGAGAACACCCTTTTTTGCTCGCCGAATTTAAGATGCGTCTGAAAGCCCACAATATTAAAAAGCGTGCCGTCACGGTTATCCTGTCTGAGCTGAACAACGGCGTGGGGCAGTTTGCCGTCTTTGGGGTTTTCGAGTCCGACGGGTTTTAAAGGGCCGAAAAGCAGCGTGTCTTTGCCACGCTTTGCCATAGTTTCCACGGGCATACAGCCCTCGAAAACCGTCTTGTTGTCCGCACCGTGGAGTTCGGCGGTTTCCGCATTTATTAAATTCTCGTAAAAAATGTTGTATTCGTCCTCGGTCATAGGGCAGTTGATGTAGTCATCGTCGCCTTTGCCGTATCGTGAAGCACGGTAAGCCTTGGACATATCAAGACTTTCAAGAGTCACAATCGGAGCGGCGGCATCGAAAAAGTGCAGATACTCACCGCCTAAAAACGAGCGGATATTATCGTACAATTTGTCGGACGTCAAGGGTCCGCTTGCAACTATTGTATATTCGTCGGGGTCTATGCTTTCCACCTCATCGCAGACAATCTCTATGTTTGCCTGCTCTTTGAGCCTTGCGGTAACAAGCGAGGAAAAGCCGTTTCTGTCCACGGCAAGAGCACCGCCCGCCGGGACTCTGGTTTCGTCGGCGCACTGCATAATGAGCGAGCCGAGGGAGCGCATTTCCTCTTTTAAAAGTCCGACGGCGTTCTCCAACCTGTCGGAGCGCAGAGAATTGCTGCACACAAGCTCGCAGAAGGTGTCGAGATTGTGTGCAGGTGAAAACTTTTTGGGTTTCATATCATAGAGGCGGACATTTATGCCCCTTTTTGAAAGCTGCCACGCCGCCTCACAGCCGGCAAGACCGGCTCCGATTACTTTAACTGTCATTTCGTTTTCTCCTTAGCGTCGCAGACGGGGCAATACTTCTTTTGTGTTTTGCCCGGCTTTACAAAGAGCATTGAGCCGCACTTTTCGCATTTGTCGTTTGTGGGCAAATCCCAGGAGTTAAAGTCGCAGTCCGGGTAGCCGGAGCAGCCGTAGAAAATCTTACCCCTTTTGGACTTTTTCTCTATTATCTCTTTGCCGCATTTGGGGCAGTTTACACCGATTGACTTTACAATCGCCTTGGTGTTCCTGCACTCCGGGAAGCCGGGGCAGGCAAGGAATTTGCCGAATCTGCCGTGCTTGTAGACCATTTTTCTGCCGCATTTTTCGCAGACGACATCGGACTCCTCGTCCTTGATTTCTATATCGCCGATTTTCTCCTCCGCCGCTTTTAAGGTAACTTCAAACGGGCCGTAAAAATCGCTTATCAGCTTTTGCCAGTTTACGCTGCCTTCCTCGACTTTATCGAGGTTTTCCTCCATATTTGCGGTAAAGGTGACGTCCACAATATCCTTAAAGTTGTCGCACATAAGCGTATTTACAATCATTCCGAGCTCTGTGGGGAAAAGCGTTTTCTGCCGTCTTACCACGTAGCCACGGTTTATTATGGTAGTTATTGTGGGCGAATAGGTACTCGGTCTGCCGATGCCGAGTTCTTCGAGCGTCTTAATCAGTGACGCCTCGGTGTACCTTGCCGGCGGCTGGGTAAAGTGCTGTTCCTTGGTTACGGACTCTTTTTTTGGTTTGTCGCCGACTTCTAAGGGCGGAAGCTTTGCCTCTTTTTTCTCGTCGGTGTCTTTGCTCTCGGTATAGAGGAGCGAAAAACCGGCAAAGTTCACGGTAGTGCCCGTTGCCCTGAACGTATAGCCGCCCGCCTCGATATCCGCAGTTACGGTATCCAACACGGCGTCGGTCATCTGACTGGCAATAAATCTGTCCCAGATGATTTTGTATATCTTAAACTGGTCGGGCGTAAGGGACGCCTTAATGCTCTCCGGAGTAATTGCCGCAGATGTGGGGCGGATTGCCTCGTGGGCGTCCTGTGCGCTCTTTTTGGTCTTGTAAACTTTGGCGGACTTGGGCAGATACTGCTCACCGTAGGTGGAGAGGATATAATCCCTCGCCTCCGAAACGGCGTCGTCCGACACACGCAGGGAGTCTGTTCTCATATAGGTGATAAGACCGATTTGCCCTTTGCCCTTTATGTTTATTCCCTCATAGAGCTGCTGAGCCGCCTGCATTGTCCGCTTTGAGGTAAACGACAGCTTTCTGCCTGCCTCCTGTTGGAGGGTTGAGGTGATAAACGGAGGTGCGCTCGTCTTTTTCTTTTGCGCTTTTTTAATATTTACTACGGTAAACTCGTCGTTTTCGACGGCGTCCAGAATTTTCTGTGCGTCGCTCTCGCAGGCGAGTTTCATCTTTTTGCCGCTCTTGCCGTAAAACGATGCGGTAAACTTCTTTTTGCCCGACGCAAGGCGTGCGTCAACCGTCCAGTATTCCTCGGGGTTAAACTTGTTTATTTCGTTCTCTCGGTCGCAGATAATCTTGGTGGCAACCGACTGAACTCTGCCGGCGCTGAGGCCTTTTTTAACCTTTTTCCACAAAAGAGGGCTTATCTGATAGCCCACAATTCTGTCGAGCACACGTCTTGCCTGCTGTGCGTCAACAAGGTTTTCGTCTATGCTGCGGGGTTCCTTTATTCCTGCGGAAACCGCCTTTTTTGTTATTTCGTTAAAAGTTACACGGCACTTTGAGTTTTTGTCTATTCCGAGAAGATTTGCAAGATGCCAGCTTATTGCCTCGCCCTCACGGTCGGGGTCGGTTGCGAGGTATATTTTATCCGAGCTTTTTGCCTCTCGTTTAAGCGTCTTAACGAGGTCGCCCTTTCCCCTTATGGTAATATACTTCGGCTCAAAATTGTGCTCGACGTCTATGCCGAGCTGACTTTTGGGCAAATCTATAACGTGCCCCATACTTGCGACAACGCTGTAACCCTTGCCGAGGTATTTTTTAATTGTCGTCGCTTTGGACGGGGACTCAACTATTACAAGTTTTTTAGCCATTTTTTCCTCCCGTTATTTTTTGGTATAAAATCTGCCGGGCGCTTTTCTCACCTTTCTGCTGACCTCCATAAGGAGCAAAGCGGCGTTTGCGCTGCCCGTGTCAAGACCTGTGCGTGCACATATGTCGTCAAAGTGCACCGGTGTGTCACTCAGTATTCTTAAAATTTTCTTTTCTATGTCGTTGCAGGGTACTTCCTCCTCGGTTTCCTGCTCCTGCGGCTCTTCTTCATAGTCCAGCCTGTCGCCGTAGTCGAGTCGGTAGTACGAGAGCACGTCCTCCGCACAGGAGGCGACTCTTGCGCCGTCTTTTAAAAGTCCGTTTGTACCCTTTGACAAAATCCTGTTTACATCGCCCGGAACGGCAAATACATCTCTGCCCTGCTCGTATGCCGTCCTTGCTGTGATGAGCGAACCGCTTACCGTGCCTGCCTCGGTAACTATAATGCCCTGAGAAACGCCGGATATTATGCGGTTTCTCTCAGGAAAGTGAAAGCGCTCCGGACCGGAACCCATCGGGTACTCGGAGATAACAAGTCCGTTTTGGATAATTCTTGCCATAAGTCCGGAATTCATCGGCGGGTATGCCGTCTCCACTCCGCAGCCGAAAACGGCAACGGTAAGCCCCCTTGCGGCAAGTGCGCCCTCGTGAGAGCTTGCGTCCACGCCCATAGCCATTCCGCTTACGATTATTACGCCTTGCGATGCAAGCGACTTTGCCAGGTTAAACGCACATTCGTTGCCGTAATCGTCCGCCTTTCTTGCTCCGACGATGGCGATGCAGAGTCTTTTGTTAAGGTCGATGTCTTTTCCCCTTGCGTAGAGAACGCACGGAGGGTCGGTAATCTCCTTTAACACTGTAGGATAGCGGTCGTCGTCTATGGTTATCAGCCTTGCGCCGAGTTTCTTTAACTTTTCGTAACGCTCAGAGGCGTGAGCGGTGTTTTTGTCGGAGAGTGCCTTGCGCTCGCTCGGGTGCAAAAATCCGAACTTTGCAAGCTCGCTCTCGGCTGCGCCGTATATTTTCTCTATGCTGCCAAGCTCCTTCAAGAGCTCAAACTGTTTTAAGCGGTGCAGTTTAACAGTTTCGTTAAGCCACAGCCAAAGGATATTTTTATCCACAAATATCATCTCCGTAATTGCTTTAAAATTATACGCACGTATTATATAGTAGAAAAAATTTAGGAAAATTTCAAGACCTGATTTGAGGATTTTCCAAAAAAACCGTTAATTTTGTGGATTTTCCGCAAACAAGGACAAGCAAAAGGACGCTCTTTGTGCACTTTTAACACAAAAACCTTGCGAATTTTGTAATTAATGAAAAAGGATATGGAAAAACGTGTGGCGAATTCTATATTAAAGGCACATTTTATGAGACGAGGAGGATTGATTTATATGACTTACGAAAATTTGAGGAACGTATGTATGCTTTCTCATTCAAATGCAGGAAAAACTTCGCTTTGTGAGGCTATGCTTTCCAAGGCGGGGCTTATCGAGAGAATTGGCAGAACCGAGGACGGAAACACGGTTTCCGACTTTGACCCCGAGGAGATTAAAAGAAAAATTTCCATAAACGCATCTGTTGTGCCCATAGAGTGGCAAGGCGTTAAAATCAATCTCATAGACGCTCCCGGCACGGCGGACTTTGTGGGCGAACAGCTCGAAGCTGCGTCCGTGTGCGAAAGCGCTCTCATTGCCGTGAGCGGAAAGTCCGGCGTGAGTGCCGGCACGGAACGTGCGTGGAAAACAGCCGGCACACGTGCCAAGATTGTATTTGTAAACAAGCTCGACGACATCAAGGCAGACTATGCAAAGGTCATAGAACAGTTAAACACGGTTTTCGGCAAGTGCATTGCACCGTTTACCTTCCCCGTTAAAGAGGGCGACAGGCTGACGGGATTTGTGGACGTTATAAAGATGCGTGCAAAGATGTTCTCCGGCGACAACTCTACATATGAGGAAATTCCCGATGCGGCAAAGGAAATTGCCGAGCGCAGCCGTGAAATTCTCTTAGAGGCGGTTGCCGAGGTGAGCGAGGAGCTTATGCAAAAGTACTTTGACGGCGAGCCGTTCACCGAGGACGAGATTAAAGGCGCTCTCAAAATCGGCATTAAAGACGGCACCGTTGTGCCCGTAATCTGCGGCAGTGTAATATCCAAAATCGGCATAACGCACCTTTTAAACACCATTGCGGACTATATGCCCTCCCCCGCCGAGGCACAGCCGCCTGAGGGAATAAACAAAAAGACGGGTGACATTGAAGTTATAAAGTGCGACAAAGACGCACCGGTTGTTTTGCGCATATTTAAGACTGTGGTTGACAGCTATGTGGGCAAGATGTCGTACTTCAAGGTTCTTTCCGGAACGCTCAGACCCGACACCGTTTTGGTAAATCCCCAAAAGGGAAAAGAGGAAAAGGTTGGAAAAATATACTCCGTAAGAGGAAAAAAGCAAACCGAGATAAAGGAGATTTGCGCCGGCGACATAGGCGCAACGGCAAAGCTGGCATATGCCGAAACTTGCGACACGCTGTGTGCGGCGGATTTTTGCGTTGAGGCGGAGCCGATAGACTTCCCCAAGCCCGTTTTGTCTATGGCGATAGAGCCAAAGACAAAGGGCGACGACGAAAAGATAAGCCAGGGTCTTGCAAAGCTGATGAGCGAGGACAAGACGTTTACCGTTGTGCGTGACCACGAAACGCACCAGACCATAATTTCCGGCACGGGCGAACAGCACCTTGCCGTTATCTGCTCAAAGCTGGAGGGCAAATTCGGTGTGGGAGTTAAACTCACCGACCCCAAAGTTGCCTACCGTGAGTCAATCCGTACCAAGGTGAAAGCCGAGGGCAAACACAAGAAGCAGTCCGGCGGACACGGACAGTACGGTCACGTTATAATGGAATTTGAACCGACAGACAGCGACGAGCTTGTGTTTGAGGAAAAGGTTTTCGGCGGCAGCGTGCCCAAAAACTTTTTCCCGGCTGTTGAAAAGGGAATTAAAGACAGTATGCAGCACGGCGTGCTTGCCGGCTACCCCGTTGTAAACTTAAAGGCTACTCTCTTAGACGGCTCCTACCACCCGGTAGACTCGTCGGAAATGGCGTTTAAAACGGCGGCGTCCATTGCTTTTAAAGAGGGACTGCCAAAGGCAAAACCCGTAATTTTGGAGCCTGTGGGTACGGTTAAAGCGACCGTGCCGAACTCGTGCACCGGCGACGTTGTCGGCGACCTTAACCGACGCAGAGGGCGCATACTCGGTATGAACCCCAAAGATGAGAAAAACACTGAGGTTGAGGCTATTGTTCCGGCGGCGGAAATGCTTAAATACGCAACCGACCTGCGTGCACTGTCCAACGGACGTGGCAGCTTTGAGTTTGTGCGCACGGGATATGAAGAAACGCCTCCGAATATTTCGGAAAAAATCATTGAGGCGGCAAAAAATAAATAAAATTTTAAAAAACCACTTGACACCGCCGTCATAAAGTGCTATAATGCGCATAAATTGGCGAAAGGATTTACGAAAATGAAACACAACGGCATTTTTACATACGCATATCGTTTTTATTTTTACTTTTACTTTATGTTTTCTAAGGTAAGAGCGATTTGTGATGTTAAAAATACGGTGTGTGCTTAAAGTAAATAAGGCATATATAGATTTATTAAACCGTGCGGACTCACAAATCCGCACGGTTATTTTTTTGGAGGTAGGATTATGACGGAAATCGAAAAGGCAAGAGAAACTATCAACGGCGCAGACAAAGAGATTGCAAAACTGTTTGAAAAGCGTATGCGTGCCGTCGAGGCGGTGTTTGACTACAAGAGAGAGCACGGACTGCCCATTTACGACGGCGGCAGAGAGCAGGAAGTCATCGCAAAGAACTCGGCGTATATTGACGACGAGGTGCTCAGAGGATATTACATTGACTTTTTAAAAAGTGTTATGGACATATCCAAACGATACCAGTCCAGACTGCAAAAAGGCGTCAAGATTGCCTATTCCGGCATAAAAGGCGCATTTGCGCACATTGCCGCAGCCAAGCTGTACCCCGACGGAAACCTCATTTCCTACCCCGACTTTTCGTCGGCATACTCCTCGGTGGAAAACGGCGAATGTGACCTTGCCGTGCTCCCCATAGAAAACAGCAGCGCAGGCGAAGTCGGCACGGTTGTTGATATGATTTTTGGCGGAACGCTCTATATAAACGGCATATACAACCTCGAAATCAACCAAAATCTGCTTGCCGTCCACGGCGCAAAGCGGGAGGACATTAAAACCGTAATCAGCCACAGACAGGCAATAAACCAGTCCATAGACTACATCAGAGAAAAGGGCTTTAAAATTCAGGAGGCAACCAACACCGCAATAGCGGCAAAAACCGTTGCCGACGCAAACGACGTAACACAGGCGGCAATAGCAAGTGCGGAAACCGCCAAGCTGTACGGTCTTGAAATCATAGACCGCCGCATAAACGGCAGTAACGTCAACACCACAAGGTTTGCGGTGCTCTCCAAGGTAAAATCCACGGAGGAGAACAAAAACACCGTGCTTCTCTTTGCCGTATCGGACAGCGCAGGAGCGCTTGCAAAGGCAATTAACGTTATCGGCAAGTACAACTACAATATGATAAGCCTCAGAAGCCGCCCGATTAAAGAGCACCCGTGGAAATATTACTTCTACGTCGAGCTTGACAAAAATGTGGAAACGGAAATCGGAGCAATAATGCTGACGGAACTTAAAGGTTGCTGTGAATTTTTGAAAGTTGCGGGAACATTCAGCGAAAAAAATATTTAGGAGAATAACTATGTTAATAAATACAGACAAACGGTTTTTAATAGTCGGCCTCGGTCTTATCGGCGGAAGTTACGCTATGAAGTTAAAGCGTGTCGGCTTTCACGTGAGCGCAATAACAAAGGAACAGTCGTCGGTGGACTTTGCGCTGAGCCACGGCATAATCGACGAGGGCACGACGGAGATTGACAAAGAGATGATAGGAAAGGCGGATATGATAATTTTCGGACTTTATCCGCACACCTTTACCGAGTGGATTGCCGAAAACCAAAAGTATATAAAGAAAAATGCAAGAATTACGGACGTAACGGGAGTTAAGGGCTGCATTGTGGACAAGATACAGTCGATACTCAGAGATGACCTGGAATTTGTTCCGGCGCACCCTATGGCAGGGCGTGAGGTCAGCGGAGTGGAAAACAGCACGGACGCCATTTTCAAGGACGCAAACTACATTGTCACCCCCACGGCGAAAAATTCGGAGGCGGCGATTGAGGAATGTATGCAGCTTGGCAAAATTTTGGGATTTAAACGGATTTCCAGACTCACCCCCGACGAACACGACAATATGATTGGCTACGTTTCCCAGCTTACCCACTGCATAGCCGTCAGCCTTATGACCTGCTGTGACAACGACGGCATAGAAAACTTTACCGGCGACTCCTTCCGTGACCTCACAAGGATAGCAAAGATAAACGACGTAATGTGGTCGGAGCTTTTTCTGGCAAACAAAGGCGCACTGCTAAGACAGATGAACCAGTTTTTATCGCAGTTTGAACGGCTTAAAAGCACGCTCGAAAACGAGGACACGGAACAGATGAGAAAAATTATGCAGGCATCAACCGCAAGAAGAAAAATTTTTGATAAGGAGAGATAACAATGAATATGAACTTCAAAAGAAAACTTCCCATTCCAAAGGAAATCAAAGCGCAGTACCCCCTCACCGAGGAAATGGCAAAAATCAAGGAAAAACGGGATAAGGAAATCAAAGACATTTTGAGCGGAAAAGACGACCGTCTTCTCGTTATCATCGGCCCCTGCTCGGCAGACAGCGAGGACAGCGTTCTCGACTACCTTTCAAGACTTAAAAAGCTGGACGAAAAGGTTTGCGAAAAACTTATGATTGTACCCCGAATATATACCAATAAGCCCCGAACTACGGGTGACGGTTACAAGGGTATGCTCCACCAGCCGAATCCGAACAAAGACTCGGATATGTTAAAAGGCATAATCACAATACGTGATCTGCATATGAAGGCAATCCGTGACATAGGCTACACCTGTGCCGACGAGATGCTCTACAGCGAAAATCACCGCTATCTTTCCGATCTGCTCTCCTACGTTGCGGTAGGCGCACGCTCGGTTGAAGACCAACAGCACCGCCTCACCGCAAGCGGACTCGACATTCCCGTCGGTATGAAAAACCCCACCGGCGGCGATATATCCGTAATGCTCAATTCCATAACCGCCGGTCAGCACGCCCACACGTTTATATACCGTGGCTGGGAAGTTGAGAGCGAGGGCAATCCCTACACCCACGCCATACTGCGTGGATATATGAACAAGCACGGGCAGTCGCTCCCCAACTACCACTATGAGGATTTAATTCACCTGTGCGAAGTGTATAATGAGGAGAAGTTTGCAAACCCGGCAGTCATCGTTGACACGAACCACGCAAACTCCGGCAAAAAATATTTGGAGCAGATAAGAATTGCAAAAGAAGTCCTCCACAGCTGCAGAATGTCCCCGGACGTTAAAAAGCTCGTAAAGGGTCTTATGATAGAGAGCTACATTGAGGACGGCGCCTGCAAGGCGGAGGAGAAGATTTACGGCAAATCCATAACCGACCCGTGCCTCGGCTGGGAAAAGACGGAAAAACTGCTGCTCGAAATGGCGGATACTCTTTAATCCCATTGACGTTTTACCAAAACAGTGGTATATTATATGTGGTGGATTTAAAAAAACCCACTGCATATTTTTATGAAAATCAGGATTCCCGTTTTTGCCGCTTTTATAATCCGCACGACAAATTTCAATGCAAAGATGGGTTGGCTGTCGGAAATCCGGTTTCGGAAATTTTATCAACAATTTTTAGGAGCGGGTATAATATGAAAATCTTTAAGAAAGCAATAGCGGCAATGACTGCACTTTTTACAGTCGCAGGTTCACTGTGTCTGCCCGTGGGTGCTACGGCGGCAGACCCGGCTATTGTTGTATCAAGCGGCAGAGCTGTTGTGGGAAACGGCACGCCGGGCATTGCGATTGTTGCGTCGTACGGTGCAGACGGAAAGCTCACAAAGGTTGTAAAACAGCCCGTAAAGGAAGGCTGCGTTGCAAAACTTGATGTTAAAACCGGTGACAAGGTTATGTATTGGGGCGGCGACGGAATGACAAAGCCGCTTGCAAAGGCTGTGACGGTAACGGACAGTACGTCCGACGCCAATGAACAGTCGGCATATGAGAAGGCGGTTCAAAGTGCGCTTTGCGAGGCACTCGGCAAAAATAAGGGCAAAGATATGACAGAACTCCAAAAGGCGGTGGCACTCCACGACTGGCTTGTGATAAATTGCCGGTACGATGAAACAACGAGGAGGAAGTATGCGCACAAAGAATACGGTGCGATTGTAGAGGGTTTTGCGGTCTGCGACGGCTACGCAAAAGCGTATAATGATTTGCTCGGCAGAGTCGGAGTGAAGGCAACACTTGTGTTGGGAATGAAACCGATTAATATAGGTGATACGCCCCAACCCCACGCTTGGAGCTGTGTTACAATCAACGGCAAAAAATATCACGTTGACGTTACGTCAGACGACCCTGTTCCCGACAGACCCGAAACAGTGAGCCGCTCGTGCTTTTTGGTTAGCGACACTAAATTGAATAAATACGGACACGCAGACTATTCCACGCATTGCACGGATAAGACTTATGAAAATTATGATATATTTACCGGTTTTAGTATGCAATTTATCTGGGACGATGATATTCAAAAATTCTACTATATTGATATGGACAAAGTGAAAACCACCTCTGATTTTACCGAAAAAATTACACGCTCGTCAGATGATATAGGGCCGAACTCG
Organism: uncultured Clostridia bacterium; assembly: GCA_934500705.1. Classification (GTDB taxonomy): domain Bacteria; phylum Bacillota; class Clostridia; order UMGS1810; family UMGS1810; genus CAKSIN01. The sequence continues at coordinate 13,312 of CAKSTI010000002.1, forward strand.
ACCAGTTACTTCTTTACAAATGACGGCAAATACGTTTGCTTTTTCAGACCCCTGTACGGGGAAACCAGCCATTCCGCAGTGTATCTGTATAGCTTTGAAACAGGGGAATACTATACCTATACCGTGGAGGGTATTAAAGATGTAGTTTTCTGCCGGGTAAGGCAAAAGGGAAACAACGTTGAGGTTATAAGGGATTATTACCAGAACGATATGCAGCTCGCAAGCGTCAAAGCCACCCTTCCTCTCCCGCCGAGCAGCCAAAAACGCACTGTCACCTTTGACCCGAATTACAGCGGAGCAAAAACAACAAGCTGCGAATATTTAAACAGTTACTGGAAAAACGGCGTCGGTTCGTTTGACGAGCCGCAAAGAGGCGAGCTTGCCTTTGGCGGCTGGTACACCCAAAAGGTCGGCGGAACAAAGGTTGAAAACTTTGAGGAAATTCCGGGCGACAACATAACGCTTTATGCGTACTGGTGGAGAGAGTGGAAAATATCCCAAGACCCGACGCTGACCGAAAGCGGAAAAGCCGTCCGTGAGCTTGAAGGGTACCCAAGCGTAACCGAGGAAATAACAATCCCGAATTTGACGGACACCTCGGTTTGGACAAGAAAATATACAAAACCGGCAGAACCGGGAGTAGACGGCTGGGAGTTATACACATCTGAGTACGGCATTGTGAAAATTATACTGCCCAAAAAAGACTTTGAATTCGGTATCACTTATAACAGTAAAGATGGTTACGTTTATATCTCCGTTCCCGAATACGCCTCATATAAAGTTAAATATGAGTGGGAAGATAACGTTAAGTACTGGGGAGTAACAGCAGGTCCCGGCAAATATGCGGTTCACCCAAGGAGCTTTACTCCGAGCGGCAAGGTTAAAGCAACGCTGTGCGACAGCAATATGAACGAAATTTGCTATGTTGAATATGAAACAAACTGATATTAAAAGCAGTGACGGACAATGCGGGCGCCCGAACAGGATCGCCCGTATTTTTTGAAAATCAGAACATACATTTTTGTATACGGGCGGCAATATGCCGCCCCTTTTTAATATCATTTTTACACAGATGCAAGCGCCGTTGTAATCAGACGGCGGTTCGGTGGATAGATTGACGGAAAGTCCGACATAGGCAGCGGATTTTCGCCCATTCCTGCCTCAACGGTGTAACCGGGACGGTTGTAGAACGATATAAACCAATCCTTGTAACCGGCAAATCCTGAGGAATACGGCGTATTTTCCAAGGAGTAGCCGCTTGCAAGGGCAAGAGCGTTGCCGATTTCCTCTGCGCCTTTGGGGTTGTAGTCCAGGTACTTCCAATAGATTACCTCTCCCTGTGTGTGATAAGAAAGCGTGAGGGCAAAGTTGTGGCTGATTGTAAAATTGTATACGGCACGGCTCTCCAATGCGGACAGCGGCGCCGTTCCCACATAGTCCCTCGGCGCAGGCGAGGTAAAGCCTTGCTGAGCCTTAATCTCCTTTGCATACTGCCAGCCGGCGGGGTAATTGAGGTTTAAGTCCGTGCCCTCGATGTTTGCCTTCCAGCCGTCGGGGAACGGGATTGAGCGGTACTCGGCGGCGATGCTCCTTGCCGCAAGGTAAAACTCGCTCTGAGCAGAGAGCGCCCCCGTGACAAGGTCTACACCGTCAGGATTTACAAGGGGCATAACAAATAACTTTTTTCCCTCAAAGAGCCTTGACGCCTGCTCGCAGTCTATGTATCCGCCGACGGACACAGCCTTTAAACAGTCCTCGGCGTATTTTAAAAGTATGGGAGTGGTAATCCACTCGTTTGCGTGGTGCGATGCGTTGGCAAAAACCTCGGTACTGCCCTCGCCTATCGTCATATACAAAAGGTCACGCCCCATAACGCTCTCACCTGCGGAGGAAACGCTCATAAACGGATAGCGTGCACGAAGTCCGTCAACTATCAGCACGGTAAGAAAATACGAGTACTTAACGTTTTCCGGCACAACGTCAAACCCGTACGGAACGGTAAGGGTCGTGTTGGGCGTGAGGTTAAAATCGGAGATAAAGGGATTTGCGGTTTCTATCGCCTCCTGCGTGGTAGAGTATGCCGAGGCAACCGATGCGAGCGTGTCGCCGGGCAGTGTGGTAATCTGCGTGTACCCCGTAAGATACGGCAGAAGTTTGTTCCACGTCTGCTCTCCGGCAACGCCGTCTGCGGCAAGACCTGCTGCGTTCTGAAAGGCGACAAGGGCATTGTAAACCTTGCTGTTAAAGTCGTCGCCTATGCCCCCGGCAGAAAATCCGCTTCGCTCCAACGCAAGCGTGAGGTACTCAACAAAAACCCCGTTGTCACCGGGTTTTAATAACATCATATTCATCATTCCTTTATGCAAAATTTGTCCATATTATTATCTATTTTTGCACAGTGGGAATTATTACTTATTTAAAAAATATCGGGCAGCATATCGCCGCCCGATTGTTTGTACCGCTCTTATTTTAATTTTTCTATCGCCTTTTGAAGCTGTATATCCTCGGACAAATCCATTGCAGCAAAGGGTTTATCCGCATTCATCTTAACCTCGATGTCCGGCTTTATGCCCTTTTTGTCTATGCACTCACCGCTCGGTGTGTAATACTTTGCGGTGGTGATTTTAAGAGCACTGCCGTCGGAGAGATTGTAAACCGTCTGGACAACGCCTTTGCCGTAGCTCTTTTCTCCGATAAGGGTTGCCTTTTTGTTATCCCTCAGCGCACCGGCGAGAACCTCGGAGGCACTTGCACTGGCTCCGTTTATGAGGACGCAAATCGGCATTTTAAGCTCCTCTTTGTCGGATTTATACACGGTTTCGCTGCCCGATTTATCCTTGACGGTCATTATCTTGCACTTGCCGAGGATTGTGTCGGCAACGGAGATTACGCCGTCGAGAACGCCGCCGGGGTTATTGCGAAGGTCAATTATCAGCGACTTTGCGCCGTCTGACAGGAGCAGATTGGTAAGGCGCTTAAACTCCTCACCGGTGGACTGGTCGAACTGCGATATTCTGACGTAACCGATATTATCGTCTAACATTTTGGTCTTTACCGTTTGGTTTTCTACCTTTGCACGTTTTAGCTTAACCTGAAAATCCTTGCCGTCACGCCTTATTGTGACGGTGATTTCGCCGGTGTCCTTGTCGCTCTTGCCGCGCATTTTATCAACGGCGTCGTTGTAGTTTTCCGCCGTGATTTTAAGGTCGCCGACGGCAACGATTTTGTCGCCCGGCTTTATGCCCGCCTTTGATGCGGGGCCGTTGTCAAAGGCGCTGAGCACCGTCATAAGACCGTCGCTGCCCAGGTATATTTCAACGCCGATGCCGGTGTAATCTCCGGTTAAGTCCTCTAACATCTCCTTGTAACCCTCTGCGTCTATATACTCGCTGTACGGGTCGCCCAGAGCGCTGACATAGCCGGCGGCGGCAGTGTCCGCCATAGCGGATTTGTCGTATTTGTTGATATAATAATTGTCTATATAGCCGTTTATCTCGCTCATTTTGCTGCTTAGCTCACGGTTTGACGAGCCTGTGAGCACACTGCGCACATCGCCGAGGGCACTGCCCACTGCCGGAACGAGGGTGTATGACGCTGTGCAGAGCACGGTTGTTGCCAAAAATGTAAAAAATACTATGAGTGCGACTTTCCTTTTACTATACATACCGTTTCTCCCGTTATCAAGGGGGCTGTAAAAAAGCACACAGACAAACAGTGCGTTTTTTACAGCCTCCCCGTATTTTATAACATATCAAATTCTATACCGACATCAGTTAAAATATGACATCGGGTTTGTTGTAGAGCCGTTTTTGAGAACCTCAAAATGCAGGTGAGGCCCGGTTGACATTCCCGTTGAACCAACCTTGGCTATTACCTGACCTTTGGTAACCGTCTGCCCCTTGGAAACACAAAGCGAACTGCAATGGCCGTAAAGCGTGGTAATTCCGCCGCCGTGGTCTATTACAACATAGTTGCCGTAACCGCCGCTGTTCCACCCGGCAACGAGAACCGTGCCGGAGTTTGCGGCATAGATATTTGTACCGTAGCCGGCGCCTATATCAATGCCGGCGTGACCTTTGACTCTGCCGGTAACCGGGTGAGTACGTGTGCCGTAGGGCGAGGTAATCACTGTGGAAACGCTCGGCCAGGCAAACACTCCGCCGACAAAAACTCTGCTCTGCGAGCTTTGGGTCTGCGTGAGTCTTTTAATCTCGTCACGTGCCGCAGCCTCTGCCTTTTCCTGTGCGGCAAGAGCCGCCTCATAACTCGAAATGTCCGATGTCAGACTGTTTATGAGCTGCTGGCTCTGCGCCTGTTTTGTCTTTAAAGCCGACATTTGGGTATCGTTCTCGCTTTTGAGTGCGACGAGGACGCCTTTTTCATTTTCAAGTTCTTTTTTTACCGCCGCTATCTGCTCCTCAATTTTTTTGAGCTGGTCGAGTCGGTTGCTGTCGTAACGTGCAATCTGCTTTACTATGTTTATTCTGGACAAAAGGTCGCTGAAAGACTCCGCTTTAAGCAGTATTTCAAGGTACGTTACCGAGCCTCTTTCTATGAGCATTTTTGCTCTGTCGCAGTATGCGCTGTACTGCTTTGCGCTCTCCTCCTGCGCCTTGGTAAGCTCCGTCTGCTTGTTTGCTATTTTGGCATTGGAGTCGCTTATCTGAGAGGCGAGCTTGTCTATCTTGGACTGCAAGCCGGAAATCTCCGTATCGAGCGCCTGTTTCTGCGCCATAGTAGAGGTCTTTTGATTTTTGGCGTCATTGATTTTTCCTTTCAACTCGTTTTGCTTTTTCACGGAGTCGCTGAGCTTTTCCTGCGCTGTTTTTGCGCTTGCGGTAAACGCCGGCAAAACAGTGATGAGCGAAAGAGTGACAAACGCCACGAGTGCAATTATCGCCATTGTGCGTATAAACGTTTTATTTCTCATAATTCCTCCCGTCATACTTTAAGGTATTTCCTGATTGAGAATGCACTGCCCAGTGCGCCTATTGCAGCACCCAAAATGAGGTACGAGCAGGCAATAACCTTCCATATAGAGCCGAATTTAAGTATATCTACCATCATAGAAACGGACGTAAGTGCGCCGTCCAGAAAATTGCTCACAGCCATATAGCTTGAATTGGTTGCGGCAAAGGCTATCGCCGCCGAGATAACCCCGGCAAATATGCCCTCGAATATAAACGGCCATCTGATGTACGAGTCCGTTGCTCCGACGTACTTCATAATATTAATCTCTTTGCGCCTGTTGTGGACGGTGAGCTTGACAGTGTTTGAGATAATGAAAATACTGATTAGCATAAACACAACCACAAGCCAGAACGACGCACGCCTTATTGCCTTTGTAAGGTCGTTGACTACGTTTACAACGTCCTGTTTGTTCTCCACACTCTCAACGCCGTCAATCTTTGCAAGTTTTTCGGCAACCTGCTTGGTGTAAGAGATGTCGTCCAAATTTATTTTGAATGAGTCGGAGATGGTGTCGTCCGGAAGTCCGGAAAACGACTTGCGCTCCTCCTCGGAAAGTCCCTTTTTAAAATCCTTGAAAGTCTGCTCTCCCGTTTCAAAGGAAACCTTTTTAACGTGGGGAATTTTCTTAATGGTATTCGATATTTCCTGGATTTGTCCGCCGTATTTTGCCTCATTGGTCACAAAGACCTGTATCTGGCACGAATTTGCAATCTTTTCACTGATGTGGTTGACGTTTAATGTAACTGCCATAAACACACCGAAAATGAACAGGCACGACGTAACCACTATGATTGACGCAATGGTCATAAGCCCGTTTTTAACCATACCTGAGAGGGCCTCTGCAATAAATCTGCGGAAATTTCTAATCCACATTTGTATAACCACCCTTCTCCTCGTCACGGGTAATCTGACCTTTTTCCACCATAATTACCCTCTTTTGCATTTTGTTTACAATGTTTTCTGCGTGGGTTGCCATAACAACGGTTGTGCCACGGCGGTTGATGTCTTCGAGTATTCCCATAATCTCCATAGCGGTGTCGGGGTCGAGGTTTCCCGTAGGCTCGTCCGCAATCAGCACAACGGGGTTATTGACTATTGCCCTTGCAATGGCAACCCTCTGCTGTTCTCCGCCGGAGAGCTGGTTGGGGTACATCTTTGCCTTATGCGAAAGACCCACAAGGCTCAAAACATTGGGCACGTTGCGGCGTATCTCACGGTTGGGCGCTCCGACAATCTCCATAGCATATGCCACGTTCTCCTGAACCGTCTTGTTGGGAAGAAGTCTGAAATCCTGGAACACAACGCCTATCGTGCGGCGGAAATACGGGATTTCCCTGCGTCTTAAATCGCAGACGTCTATGCCGTTTATGAATATACTGCCTTCGCTTGCCTCGGTTTCACGCATAATTAATTTTATTATTGTCGATTTTCCTGCGGCGCTGCTGCCCACAAGGAACACAAACTCGCCTTTATCTATACTGAAAGACACGTTTTTAAGCGCCGGAAAACCGTTTTCGTATGTCTTTGAAACGTTATCAAATTCAATCAATACGCACAACTCCTCAAAGTTTCATAGTGTTGGAACGCAGGTACTTGTTTACCATCATTGCAACTTTGAAAATTATTGCGTGGTCAAAGACTCTGAGGTCAAGACCCGTAATTTTCTGGATTTTGTCAAGTCTGTAAACCAGCGTGTTTCTGTGAACATAGAGCTGGCGTGAGGTTTCGGAAACGTTTAAGTTATTTTCAAAGAATTTTTGAATTGTAAATATTATTTCCTGGTCAAGCTCGTCTATTGAGCCTTTCTTGAACACTTCCGTAAGGAACAGCTCACAAAGCGTCGTGGGGAGCTGATAGATAAGTCTGCCGATGCCGAGGTCCTCGTAGCTTAAAATGTTTTTTTCATCCTCAAACACCTTGCCGACTTCGAGCGCAACCCGTGCCTCTTTATACGAGCGTGCAATCTCTTTAACATTGCCCACTACCGTACCTATGCCGACATTTGCCTTTGTCATAACCTCTGTGTTGATGTTGTCGCAGATGCCCTTTGCAATGTTTTGAAGGTCTGCAAGAGTCGCATTGCCTTCAAGCTCCTTAACGAGAGCAACGTTGTTTTCGTCGATGCTGACGGTAAAGTCGTTCTGCTTGTTGGGGAACATTCCCTCAATGAGTTCCAGAACGGAAAAATCGGAAACCTTGTCCGTCTGAATTAAAAATACAACACGCTTTGTATCTATCGGAATGTGGAGCTCTGCCGCCTTTGCGAGAATGTCGCCGGGCAGAATGTTGTCAAGGAGAAAATTCTTTATAAAATTGAGCTTGTCGTGCTTATCGTCATAGAGTGATTTAACGGACGAGAAGCTGACTTGAAGAATATCTGCATAGTTGCGTGCAAGTGTGTCGTCGCCTTTTACAAAAATAATGTAGTCGACCTTCCCCATAGACACGATGGGTTTGTATGTAAAGCCGTTGTAGGTAAAGGTATCTGTATTATCCGCAGTAAAGCTCAGAACGCAGTCCAAGTCGTTATTGCTTATGCAGGCATCGTTTGACGACACCACAAATCCGCTGTCGGTAATAATGCCGAGGTCACGGTTCATAACGTCCCTCATTTGGTAAGCCATTTGCTGGAAAAGCCTAACATTCATATAATCCACCTCATCTTAACTTATAATTACTTACATTTTAAACTTTTTTAAGGCAATTTGCAATAAAATGCGAAAAAAATTAATTTAAAATATTCATTTTTCACAAATATAAAATTATATAAGCGAAAAACATATACAAATTAACAATAAATATATATCCGTATATTGGATTATTTGGTCATAAACGGGGGCGTTTCCAAGTATAATTAATTGAAAATATGAATCGAAAGAGGGAAACTGACGTGGAACTGACATTTTCAACCGCCGTAGGCTATCTTTTGGGCATTATGGTGGTGTTTGTAATTGCAAAAATCTGCTTAAAGCCGCTTAAATTTATTATTAAAATCGTTCTCAACAGTGTAATCGGCGGTGCGGCGCTGCTGGTACTTAACACCGTGGGCAAAATATGGGGAATACATATAGGGATAAACGCCATAACATCTGTAATTGTGGGCATTTTGGGTCTGCCGGCGGTAATAATGCTGCTCATACTGCAAATATTTTTTTAAACCCCTTGACATCGCCCCGAATTGCGCCTATAATAGGCTATATTGATATTTGAGGTGGTAAAAAATGGAACTTAAAGGAAAGATAATAGATTTTCTCGGCGACAGCATAACCGAGGGTCACGGCGTTACCGACTGCGAGAATAACCGCTATGACAATGTGATTAAGAAAAAGTGCTCCCTTAAAGCCGCATATAACTACGGAATAGGCGGCACAAGAATTGCTCACCAAATTGAGCCGAGCTATAAACCGAGGCACGACCTGTGCTTTTGCGGCAGGGCGTACGACTTGAACCCCGACGCCGACATAATATCGGTTTACGGCGGAATAAACGACTATATGCACGGCGACGCACCGTTCGGAAAGGACGGCGACAGCACACCGGCGACGTTCTGTGGTGCGGTTGAGTTTCTTATGAACCTCTTAAAGACCGAATATCCGAACAGCAAAATTGTGTTCATTGCCCCTGCTCACTGCTCATATGAAGACATTGTTGACACCCTCCCGTCCCCACGTCCGGAAAAGGCGAGCGACGCAAAGCCGCTCGTTGATTATGTTGACGAGATTAAAACCGTCGGCAAAAGGCACGGCATCCCCGTACTTGACCTTTACCGCACGTTCTCGGTTGACCCCAACAACGCAGAGGATAAGGAAAAGTACACCGCAGACGGTCTGCACTTTAACGATGAGGGGCACAAGCTCCTTGCGGACTGCATTATTGAATTTTTGCAGTCGCTTTGATGTGCGGAAATGTATTGACAAAACAGCAGACGGTTATACAGCAAGACAGCCCGAACTTGGTAGGTGGGGGCTGTCTTGTTTTTTATTCTAAATTTCAGCTTTTGCAAAATCTCCGACAGGTTTTAAAATCAGAGAGTTTAAAATCGGAATTACTTTTACGTAAGTACACGTTTCGTCTATGTCAACGGTTTGCGTAATGTTTGCGGTTCTGCTGTCCGACGAAGCTTTGACGAATTTTGCGCTGTGCATTTTGCCGTCGGCGCAATAGACGGCAATCACCGCCGTGCACTCCACGGCACCGCCGGGAGATGTCAAAACAGCGTTTACGGTGCACACGCCGTCAGAATTTTTTGAAACGCCGTTTATACGGCAATCCACTCTTTCGGTAAGACGCAGTTTTTCGGCATTTACCTTGGCGTAACCGCCGGCACTTGTGCCGTCCCAGGCAAAGCCGCCCGATGAAAACTTGTAATAATACCCGTTTTCGACAGTCGGCAAAACGTCTTTTGTGCCGACATCAACATAGCGCACATCGGTATAATCGCCGGTGTACTCTATCTTTGTTACGTACCTTACATCGCATTTTGACATAAGTCTTTCGTTATCCTCATCAACATCGAGTCCGTCCCACTGCTCCTTTGTTCCGCAAAATGTCACCTGCGAACCGCTCCGTGGAGTAAACGCCTCCGCCCCGATTTTAACCGTCGGGGGCAGAATAAAGTTGCTGATTGTATTACAGCTGTAAAACGCCTCGTCGCCTATAAATTCTACACTCTGCGGAATTTCCAGAGTGTCCGTTTTTATGGATTTGTAAAACGCTCCTTCGCCGATGCTCTTAACGCCGTCCGGGATTTTAAACTCGTCAATACTATTATTGGCAAATGCGTATTTGCCGATGTATTTAACGCTGTCCGCAATTTTTACCGAGGTTACCTTTTCCCCGTCAAATGCGCCGTCCATTACACAGCGTGTTCCGTCCTGCAAGTTTACGGCGCCGCTTTTGTTTTTCTCATCTATCGAAACAGCCAAGGCATACGGGTTTTGACTGTTGCCGATATAGATAACTCCGTCAACTATGGTGTGACTGATACTCCTCCAACTAAGAGCATCAGTGCCAACCGAAGTAATGCAATCCGGAATTTCAACCGTTCCCCTCAAATTACCGTTACGGAATGCGTAATCACCTATTTGTTCAAGAGCGCCCGTGCCTGTCAGTGACGATAAAGACGAACCCGAAAATGCTCTCTTTCCAACAATTTTGACGGTGTTACCCAGCGACACGTTCGCTATATTGTCACAGCCTCTGAAAGCGTATGCGTCTATCTTTTCTATGCCGCTCAAATCAATAAAATCAGTGTTTTCACTTTTTTTGGTATACTTCACAAGCTCGGTTTTTTCTTTATTGTAAATGTTGCCGTCAACCGATGTAAAGCACGGATTATCATCATCTATTACAAAACTGCTGATAGAACTGTATTCAAAGGCATTGCAGTTGAAGTCCACAGCTGAACTCGGTATAAAAACGCTTGTGCTCGAAACAGAATCAAACGCACCGTCATCTATCCTGCGGACGGTCGGCGGAACAGTAAAGTCCTTGTCTTTCACCTTGGGCGGATAGACTTGTATCAGCTCGGTTTTGTCCTTATTGTAGAGCGCATCGCTATCCGAACAAAAATACTCGTTTCCGCTGTCAACTATGACCTCTTCCAAAACACTTGAACCAAATGCCCGTTCTCCTATGTATTTTACGCTTGCCGGAACGGTAACTTTTACCGTTTTACTGTTATTGAACATATTGTCGGCAATAAGAACCGTATTTTCGTCCACGGAAACATTTTCCACAGTGGCATTATAAGGATAATACACAAGAGCATAATACGGGTTTTCGTCATTACCGAGGTAGCATATGCCGTCTTTTACAGTAAATTGTGTATCATAGTCAAATGCGGACGCCCCGATTTTGGTAACGGTATTCGGAATGGAAACCGCCAATTTTCTGCAACCTCGGAATGCGCTGCCTGAAATCTGCATAATGCCCTTGGAAACAACGACGGAAGTTAAATCGGTGCAATCCTCAAATGCACCCTCGCCTATTGCAGTAACGGGCATACCGTCTATCTCGGAGGGAATTACAAGTTCTCCTTTCGGACTCGAAGTATACCCCGTAACGGTCACTTTGCCGTCCGATACTCTGTACTTTAAACCGTCTGCCGACGCACATCGGACATCGGCGCACATCAGTGATGAAAACAGCATTACAAACACAATGAGCCTTGCAAGAACTTTCATTTTGACCTCCTTTTAGTTTTCAGCCTTTAATATCTCCCGTCCCATCATAATTCCCATTACGGACGCCATCATAAGTCCTCTTGTCCAGCCGCTGGAATCGCCGAGACAATGGAGTCCTTTTACGTTTGTGTTAAACTGCTTATCCATTTTTATCCTGTTGCTGTAAAATTTAAGCTCAGGTGAATAGAGCAGGGTTTCGTACGACGCAAAGCCCGGAACAACTATGTCCATAGCGTGGATAAAGTTTATTATATTTGTCATTGAACGGTACGGCATCGCCGCCGTTATGTCGCCTGCCACGGCATCGGGCAGGGTCGGCTTTAAGTTGGAGCGGCTAAGCTCCTTTGCCCAGGTGCGCTTGCCGTCTAAAATATCGCCGAAACGCTGAACAAGGAGATTTCCGCTTGCAAGCATATTTGTAAGTTCGCCGATTTTCTGCGCATAGGCAATAGGCTCGTTGAACGGTTCGCTGAAATTGTGCGAGCAGAGAATTGCAAGGTTGGTGTTGTCGGACTTTAACTCCTTGTATGAGTGGCCGTTTACAACGGCAAGGTCGTTGTCGTAATTCTCCTGGCTTACAAATCCGCCGGGGTTCTGGCAGAAGGTGCGCACCTTGTTTTTAAACGGCTTGGGGTAGCCTATGAGCTTGGACTCATAGAGAACACGGTTGACCTGCTCCATAATCTCGTTTCTCACCTCAACTCTGACGCCTATGTCAACGGTGCCGGGCTGGTGGGCAATGTTGTGAGCGGCGCAGATTTTCTCCAACCAGTCCGCTCCACGTCTGCCGGTGGCAATGATGGTACGCTCGGCACGGATTTCCTCCTGCGATGTGCCGTTTTCTATATATACTCCTCGGCAGGTATCGCCGTCCAGTATGATGTTTGTGCACTCGTAGCCGAACATCAGACCGACGCCTTTTTCCTCCAAATACTTTTCTATGTCATAATAGAGCTTTTGCGCCTTTTCCGTTCCGAGGTGGCGAATGGGGCAGTCAACCAGTTTAAGACCTGCCTTTATGGCACGCTTTCTTATCTCCTTAACTTCAAGCTCGTTGCCGATGCCCTCTATCTTGGTATCGGCGCCGAATTCAAGGTAAATTTTGTCGGCGTAATTAATTGTTTCGGAAACCTCGTCGTCTCCTACCAGCGTCGGCAAATCTCCGCCGACTTCACTGCTGAGCGACAGCTTTCCGTCGGAAAATGCGCCTGCACCCGAAAATCCTGTTGTGATGTGGCAATAGGGTTTGCAGTTCATACATTTTTTGGTTTTAGCTTTGGGACAGCGGCGTTTTTCGACGGGCATACCCTTTTCTACTATTATAATGTTTTTGTCACTGCCGTTTCTCACAAGCTCCAATGCGGTAAAAATTCCCGCCGGGCCCGAACCTACTATTACGATGTCTGTTTTAATCATTTTTCATTCTCCTCCAAGTACTTTTTGATTTCGTCCATTCTATCCGCTGCCGCCATAAATCCCTTTTTGTAAAAATTTATGAGCATTTGAGGGTCACTCTCCGTTCTCGTCCAGCCGTTTGTGTCCTCCGGCTCTATTACGAAAACCTTGCCCTGTGCTTCCAGTTCAAACAGCTTTTGCCTCTGTTCGTTATACATTTTGTAGCGGTTTTTAAGCGCCTCGGCAAACCTCGGATACTTTCTTTTAAAAAGCAGTGACGCTCTGCCCTCCGAGCTGTCAACTTTTTTGTAACTGCGTTCACGGGAAAGTATAACAACGAGTTTGTCGCACCCCATTTTAAGCGCACGCTCAAAGGGTATGGAGTCCGAGATGCCGCCGTCCAGATACTTTTTGCCGCCGATTTCCTTTATGGGAAACATTATGGGCAGTGAACACGAGGCAATGAGCACATCAAAACCTCTGTCCTCGGCGGTTACGGGCAGGTACTCGCTCTTTCCGGTTTTCACATTTGTGACGGTTGCCTCAACCGTTCCTTTAAAATTTTTAAGAGCGTCAAAGTCAAAGGGCACGAGATTTCTCGGAATTTCTTTAAACACAAAGTCAATTCCGAACAGACTGCGGTTTTTGGGGTTTAAAAAGTTCCTCATACCGCAGTATTTTTTGGAATTAACATAATGCATAGCAATTTCACGACCTCTGCCTATCTGGTTTGACGCATAATTCACTGCGTTCGATATTCCTGCGGACGCTCCGCCGATGTAGTCAAAGCTTATGCCGTTTGACATCATAACGTCCATAGCGCCCACCGCAAAATACGTTCTGCTGGCGCCTCCTTCTACCACAAGACCTTTCATTTGTGCACACCTCCGATGCTGTCGGCAATTTTTGCAAATTCGTCAAGGGAGAGAGTTTCTCCCCGTCTTTGAGGGTCAATACCCGCACTTTCCAAAATATGCGCCGTCTCATCTTTTGAAAACGAAAATTCCGCACTCTTTGTAAGTGCGTTCAAAAGCGTTTTGCGCCTGAGTGCAAATGACGCACGCACAACTTTGAAAAACATCTCCTCAGACTTGACTTCCGCCGCCGGTTTTTCCCGCATTTTAAGCCGTATAACCGACGACCAAACCTTTGGCTGCGGCATAAACGCAGATGGCGGAACATCTTTTAAAATCTGCGGGTTTGCATAATACGTCACTGCCGCAGTCAACGCACCGTAACTCTTTGTACCGGGTTTTGCGGCGATGCGTTCGGCAACTTCTTTTTGTATCATAACCGTGATGCCGTCTATGGGAAGCGACGGGTCTAAAAGTGCGGTTATGACCGGCGAGGTTATGTAGTACGGCAAGTTGGCGCACACCTTAACCCTTTCCGCTCCGAACTCTTTTTTAATAAGAGCGGCGATGTCGGTTTTCATAATATCCGCATTTATCACGGTCACGTTATCAAATTCGCTTATGCTTTCGTTTAATATCGGCAGCACATCTTTATCAATCTCGACGCACACAACCTTTTTTGCGCTCATACACAGCCTTTGGGTAAGCGTTCCAAATCCGGGGCCGACCTCTAAAACGCACGAATTTTCATCAATTTCGGCGCCCTCAATAATGGAGTCCAGGACGCTGTCGTCGATTAAAAAGTTCTGACCCAGCGACTTTGAAAACCTGAAAGAATTTTCGTGCAAGAGCTGTTTAAGCACGAGCGGTGATGTTAATTTTTTCATATAATCACTCCAACGGTATTATTTTATAACAAATTTCAAAAAAAGTAAACACCTTGTCTTGTATTTGTAATCAAAATGATGTAAAATAGTGTAAAATAATGTGCGAGGTATGCAAAATGGAATGGATAAGAGTAACAATTCACACTTCTGCCGAGGGTATCGAGCTTTTGTGCGAATATCTTTCGGAGCTTGGCATAAGCGGATTTGAGATTGAGGACGCCGCCGAGTTTAACGAATTTCTGGAAAACAACACAAAATACTGGGACTATGTGGACGACGAGCTGTATAACGAAAAGCAGGGCGACACAAAGGTCAAATTTTACATAGAGAACAATGCCGATGCGCCCGACATTCTCGCCTCGGTAAAGTCGCTCCTTGAAGGGCTTAAAGGCAAAAACTTCGGCACGCTCGAAACGGAAACCGACGGTCTTAACGAAGAGGACTGGGCAAACAACTGGAAAAAATATTTTAAGCCTATCGAAGTTGGCGAAAGAATTTTAATTCAGCCTAAATGGTGCCCCACTGACAAAGAAACCGACAGAGTGGTATTTACCGTAAATCCCGGAATGACGTTCGGCACGGGAACGCACGCAAGCACACGTCTTTGCATCTGCGAGCTGGAAAAGTACGTAACTGACGATACCGTTCTTTTGGACGCCGGCTGCGGCAGCGGAATACTCTCCATAATTTCTCTTATGCTCGGTGCAAAGGACGCAACCGCCGTTGACATAGACGAAAACTGCGTACACGTTGCATACGAAAATGCGGATATGAACGGTGTTGAAAGCAAAAATTACCACGTTTTCTCCGGTGACATCACGCAAAGCGGTGCTGTTTTTGACGAAATATCAAAGAAAAAGTATGATGTAATTGTTGCAAACATTGTGGCGGACGTGATTATATCTCTTTTGCCCACGGTTAAGAAGTTAATCAAAGACGGCGGAATTTTTATCTGTTCCGGAATAATAAGGGAAAGGCTCTCCGACGTTACGGAAGCGATGAAAAGGGAGCATATAGAGGTGTACGATATAAATGAGGCTGACGGCTGGGCGGAAGTTACGTGCAGGTTTTAAGAAGTAAGGGTTCTTTAAATTTGCCGGGGGCAAAGGGGTGCATAAGTGTTTCGGGTGAAACAAATAAAAATCGCACCGTCACGCTGCACGGGGGAGTGTTTTTAAAAAAGCGGAAAACGTCAGGGGCGTCAGCAGGCACGCCCCCGACACCCCCGCCCGCCGACTCTGAAATATCGCCTACACTCTGTAATTTCCGTCTTTAAAAAATCTTAGCCGCTCCGAGGCGAAACAGTCAGTTTCACTGCGGAGCTAAAAACGGCGGAACGCCAAAGAAAATGAAAAATGTTCCGCCGTTTTTACTCTCGATTTTTTAAATCCGAAAAAACAGACTGTACGGCTCATTTCAAATGCGGAGAAAACAAGTTAGTTTGAATTGCAGTATGCTCATTAGAGAGATTACCGTAGGGGCGGATATTATCCGCCCGTGACACACGTTTACCGCCGACCGAGCCGACAGGCGAGGACGGCAATTTCACAATCAGCCGAAATCGTGTCTTGCGCCGAAGTCAACATCATATTTTGTAAATACGTTTACAATATTTTCCGCTAAATCAAAATCCTTGATGTCCTCATTCATAACTATTTCTTTTATCTCTTGGAGCATCGAGAGTGCTCTTTTGTTTATTTCCGCTCCCGTATCGAGTGGGTGCTCTCTTAAAAGTCTTGCCATATGCTCATAAAATGACGTTCTGTAAAGTTCCTCGGTTACTGTTTCCTTTTCTTCCATTACAATTACTTCCTCTCATTTTGACATAAAAAATACGCAGTCCCGAAACAGAGAACTGCGTATAAAAAACGTATTCACTCTGTCTTGGAAACTGCTACGAATCCACAATCTTGTTTATTACACACAACACAAGCATAACATAAGCAAACACGCTTTTTTGCAAAGCGCCGCCTATATTGTGTGTAAATATTTAATTGTGATTCGTAGCATTATCATTATAACTCAAAGACAATAATTTTTCAACATATTTTTTTAATTTATTTTTCTTGTAAACATATACATTTTATGATAGTATATACTAAGGGGGGAATTACTGTGACTTTGGACAAACTTGCCGTAGGAAAATCGGCATCTGTAAAATCGGTAGACTGCAAATCACCCGAGTTAAAGCAGCATATGCTCGATATGGGGCTTACTCCGGGAACTGTAATAAAATTAATCAAAACAGCGCCTATGGGCGACCCTATGGAAATAAGAATACGGGGATATGAACTGACCGTAAGAAAAGAGGAAGCGGCGCAGATTGTAATTGAAGAAATTCAGTCGGTGCCGAGCGAGAAAAACTTTAAAAAATTAAAGGACGTTGCCCACCCGCAGCACGGCGAAATGGGCAAGTATCACACAAGAGTAAAGGGCGAAAAACTATCGGACGACGAGGTCATCACCTTTGCGCTTGCAGGTAATCAAAACTGCGGAAAAACGACTCTCTTTAACGTTCTGACAGGTTCCAATCAGCACGTGGGCAACTTCCCCGGTGTGACCGTGGACAGAAAAGACGGAGTTATAAAGGGTATTCCAAATTCTCTGATTACCGACCTTCCGGGAATATACAGCCTCTCGCCGTATTCGAGCGAGGAGGACGTCACACGCAAATTTTTGCTCAAAAACAGACCAAAAGGCATAATCAATATTCTGGACGCAACCAATATGGAGAGAAATCTCTATCTCACAATGCAGCTTATGGAGCTGGAAATTCCTATGGTTATTGCGCTCAATATGATGGACGAGGTTCGCCAAAACGGCGGAGCAATTATGGTAAACAAATTGGAGGAGATGCTCGGAGTGCCGGTTATTCCAATATCGGCGTCCAAAAAAGAGGGTATCTCCGAGCTTATCGAACACGCAGTCCACGTGGCAAAATTCAGAGAACGTCCGGGCAGAATTGACTTCTGCGACGAAAACGACGGCAAAAACGGCGCAGTCCACCGCTGTATACACGCAATAGCGCATCTTATTAAAGACCATTCGGAAAAATATAAAATTCCCGTGCGCTTTGCCGCCGCAAAAATAGCCGAGGGTGACAAAATGATAACAGACGCCCTCAAACTCTCAGAAAACGAACTGGAAACAATCCGCCATATAATTGCCGAAATGGAGGCGGAGTGCGGCAAAGAGGCTATGGCGGCGCTTGCGGATATGAGATTTTCTTTTATAGAAAAAGTCTGTTCGCTCACCGTTGTCAAACCCCACGAGAGCAAAGAGCACATAAGGAGCGTAAAAATCGACCGTGTTTTAACGGGAAAATACACGGCAATTCCGTCATTTGTACTTATAATGGCGGCGATTTTCTACCTCACATTCTCGGTTTTCGGCAAATTTTTAAGCGCTGTTATGGATATAGGAATAGACAAAATCACCGCACTTTGCGACAGTGCCCTTACATCTTACGGTATAAATCCGGTTATCCACTCGCTTATTATAAACGGAATTTTCGCAGGAGTGGGGAGCGTTCTCTCCTTTTTGCCGATTATTGTGGTGCTGTTTTTCTTTCTGTCCGTATTGGAGGACAGCGGATATATGGCAAGAGTTGCGTTTGTAATGGACAAATTTTTAAGAAAAATCGGACTTTCCGGCCGTTCCTTTGTGCCGATGCTCATAGGCTTCGGCTGTTCGGTTCCGGCTATAATGTCAACACGCACCATACCGTCAAACCGTGACAGGCGAATGACAATACTTTTAACGCCTTTTATGAGCTGTTCGGCAAAGCTGCCGATATATGCAATGTTCACGGCGGCGTTTTTTCCGCAAAATACATCTGTTGTTATGGTCGGACTCTATTTTACGGGCATAATCGTTGCCGTAATATTTGCTCTCTGCTTAAAGGACACTGCCTTTAAAGGCGACCCGGTGCCGTTTGTAATGGAACTTCCGAACTACCGTATGCCGGGGGCGGTAAACGTATTAAAATTGATAGGCGAAAAGGCAAAAGACTTTATTACAAAGGCATTTACCATAATCTTTTTAGCGTCGGTCATAATCTGGTTTTTGCAGACCTTTGACACACGTTTAAACGTGTGTGCAAAGTCGGAGAACAGCCTGCTTGCCATATTGGGAAGTGCCGTCGCACCGATATTCAAACCGCTCGGATTTGCCGATTGGAGAATATCCACATCGCTTATTACGGGCTTTGCGGCAAAGGAGAGCGTTGTCAGCACGCTCACTGTTCTTCTCGGCGGAGACACATCTCTACTGCCTACGCTCTTTACCAAGTCCACAGCCGTTGTGTTTTTGGTATTTTCTCTCCTTTATACGCCGTGCGTCGCCGCCATTGCCGCAGTCAAAAACGAACTGGGTGCAAAGTGGGCGGTTTCGGTGTGCATAACTCAGTGCGTCATAGCGTGGGTTGTTTCGTTTTTTGTGCACACGGCACTTTTGTTTATTTAAGTATTTTATCCGTATTTTCAAAAAATCAGCCATATGCCGTTTATTTTAAAATAAACGGCATTCCCCTTTTTAAAAATATTTTTATCTTTTAGAGCCTTAATTTTCAAAAAAATATTGAATTTACTTTTAAAATCTGTTATAATAAGGTAGTATATGAGTATTTTGCGTGTTGAATTTTTTATCAACATTTATTATACGTTTGTGGATAACTTTTATTTAGGAGTAGATTTTTAAAATGGAGAACATTGTGGATATATGGCAAAAGCTGCTTGAAATCATCAGACCGAAAGTGCAACCGGTAGCCTTTACAACGTGGATAGAATTTATTATACCTGTGGAAATGACTGAGGATAATATTGTTTTGGAAGTTCCTTACGATTACGCAAGGGAGATAATTATTTCAAGATATTCGTCACTTTTAAAGGACGCACTGAGAATAATTACCGGCCGTGACTATTCTCTCGAAATCCGCACAAAACAGTCGGGCGGCGCATCATATACCGCACCCGTACCTAAAAAGCCGGACACGGGAATGACGTTAAACCCCGCATATACGTTTGAAACTTTTGTAATAGGAAATTCAAACCAGATTGCCTATGCCGTTGCCAAGAACCTTGCACAGTCAATACAGGAAAGTAAAGTCTGCGACTACAACCCTCTGTTTCTCCACGGAGGCGTGGGACTGGGAAAAACCCACCTTATGCAGGCAATATGCCACCAGGTTTTAAAGACAAGACCCGAAACAAAGATAGTTTTTACCACGAGCGAGCAGTTTACAAACGAACTTATAAACGCAATCAAGGACGATAAAAACAGAGAATTCCGTGAAAAGTACAGAAAGGTTGACCTTCTGCTGATTGACGATATTCAGTTTTTGGGAGGTAAGGAAACAACGCAGGAGGAATTTTTCCACACGTTCAACGACCTTTATCAGAACAACAAGCACATAGTAATTACAAGCGACCGTCCGCCAAAGGAACTCTATACCATAAGCGACAGGTTAAAGACACGCTTTGAGTGCGGAGGAATATTCGACATCAAGCCGCCGGACTTTGAAACGAGGATTGCTATATTAAAGAAGAAAGCCGACAGAATAGGAATAGAAATTCCGGACGAGATATACAGCTACATAGCAGAAAAAATCACTTCCAATATAAGGGATTTGGAAGGTTCTATTAAAATGATTATGAGCTATCACAAGCTGATGAACAAAGAGATAAATCTCGCTCTCGCAGAGGAAGCGTTAAAGGATTATAACACAGTAAACAAGAAAAACATCACGCTTCCTATGATTGCCGAAAGAGTGGAGAGATACTGCAATTTAAACGAAAACGATTTAAAATCGACGGACAAGTCAAAGAGAATAGCATATCCGAGGCAGATTGCAATGTACCTTATGAAGGAACTTACGGACGCATCGCTTGTGCAGATAGGCGAATTTTTCGGCGGAAGGGATCACTCTACGATTTTGCACGGAATAAAAAAAATAAGAAAAGACATAGAGGACAACCTCTCTACAAAATCGCTTGTGGATAACATTATAAACGACATAAAAAATTAATTGCCGAAAGGCGCAAAAAAACTGATATTCAGAGGTTATAAACAATTTTTGTTGATTGATTAAATCAAATTTGTTTATGAAAAATCCATCAACAAAACTCAAATTTTTGACACCTCAAAAAATCTTATTTATAAACAGCGCAAAAGGCAGACGCTGACGGGGACAAACACACTTTTCCAAACTATCCACTCCCCTACTGCTGCTACTAAAATTAATATTTAAATTTATTATATGTTTAAAACGAAAGGAGTTTTGAAAAATGAAATTTGTATGTGACAAATCAAAACTTAACGAGGCTATATCTGTTGTGTCAAAAGCCGTAAACAACTCCTGTGCAATAGATATATTAAAAGGAATTAAGATTGACGCCGACGACAGGTTAAAAATGACTGGCAGCGACCTTGACCTCTCAGTTGAGAGCATTATTGATGCGCACGTTGAGGAGAGCGGAAGTATAATAGTTGACGCAAGAATTTTTTCGGATATTGTAAGAAAGCTGCCGGACGGCGATATTACAATAGAAACCGATGAGCAGAACGAGATTAAAATAAGCTGTGCAAGCACAAAGTTTAATATTCTCTATCTGTCGAGCGACGGTTACCCGGAGATTAAGAAAATAGACGACGGCGACTCTTTTAAAATCTACTCGTCAGACCTTAAAAATATCATTAAGAGCACCATATTTGCAATTTCCAACAACGAGAGCAGACCTATACTCACCGGCTCTAAGTTTGAGATAAACAAAAGCACGCTGAGGGTTGTGTCGATAGACGGTTACAGACTGGCGCTCAGAGATCAGATAATACCGGAAACGCCGTATGACGGACTCTCCTTTGTTGTGCCGGGAAGGGCGCTTAACGAACTTTTAAAAATATTAAAGGACGACTCCACAATCGTTACCGTAACGGTGAGAGAAAACAGCGTTATGTTTGCGTTTGACTCGTTTGTTATAATTTCGAGGCTGTTGGAGGGTGAATTTATGGATTACAGCAAGTTTATCCCTTCAACGTCTGCGATTAAGGTAAAGGCAAACGTGAAGAGCTTTACCGATATGGTGGAGAGAGCGTCGATTATAATTAACTATGACGATCCGAAGATACCTATAATTTTAAATATCAGCGACTCCTATCTTAACGTGGGCTGTATTTCAAAGCGTGGTAACTTTGATGAGAGTATGGAGATAGACCAGCACGGCGACGACCTCAAAATAGGTATTGCGTCAAAGCTCTTGACAGACACATTAAAGAGCATAGAAACCGAGGAAGTTATGCTTGAATTTAATACCCCCCAGAGTCCGTGCCTTATAAAGCCGGTTGAGGGAGACGGGTTTATTTACCTTGTGCTTCCGATAAGATTAAAAAATTAAGGACTAATAAAAATGGAAAATATTAAAATAGAAACACCGTATATAAAACTTGACCAGCTCTTAAAATTTGCCGGAATTACCGAGAACGGAGCCGACGCAAAGTACCTTGTTGTAAACGGATATGTTAAAGTAAACGGCGACGAGGAAAAAAGACGGGGCAAAAAGATAGTCCCCGGCGACTTTGTAGAGATTAATTACGAGGGCGAATGTTTTGACATTAAGGTTTGTGGTTAAATATGAGGGCGGACAGGCTTTATCTTGAAAATTTCAGAAATTACAAAAGCGAAGTAATAGATTTTTCGCCCCGTGTAAATGTTTTTTACGGATTTAACGGTCAGGGAAAAACCAACATAATAGAGGCTCTGTATTACTTTTGCACCTGCAAATCTTTCAGAAGTGT
Source organism: uncultured Clostridia bacterium (assembly GCA_934500705.1). Lineage (GTDB taxonomy): Bacteria > Bacillota > Clostridia > UMGS1810 > UMGS1810 > CAKSIN01. The sequence goes on from CAKSTI010000002.1 coordinate 35,395, forward strand.
TCACGACCGTGATATTGTGAGCTTCGGCAAGGACTTTTCTCACACAAAGATAGAATTTGAGGCAAACAAGAGAGATAATATGGCGGAAATTTACGTTACCGACAAAAAATCGGTTAAGGTAAACGGCATAAATTTGGAACGCCAAAGCGAGCTTATAGGTCTTGCAAATATGGTGATATTCACACCGGAGCATCTTAATCTGATAAGAGAGGGGCCGGGGGTAAGGCGTGGATTTTTAGATGTTTTAATAAGTCAGACAAAACCGCTTTACTTTAAAAATCTGCTGGCGTACTACAAGATTTTAAAGCAGAGAAACAATATCTTAAAGTCAAAAAACAAAAAGATGTTAGACACCATAGACGTCTGGGACGACAGGCTCGCACAGTACGGGGTGATCATTGCAAAGTACAGAGATAGAGCAGTTAAGATGATAGATGAGTTTGTTAAAAATTACGGACTCGAAAACGAAGACGCATCTCTTACCTATTTAAGCTCCGTAAAAGACGATTTTACCGACAAGGAAAACTTTGCAAGACAGCTTAAAGGCGGACTTATGAGGGATTTGGAAAAAGGAATAACAATGACAGGCCCTCACCGTGACGACTTTGACGTTTTAATAAACGGCAAAAGCGTTAAAAAATACGGCTCGCAGGGGCAAACGAGAACCTGCGTTTTAAAAATGAAACTTGCCGAATGTGAGATAATAAAGGCAGTTACGGGAGAGGAGCCGCTCCTTTTGCTCGACGATGTTTTGAGTGAGCTTGATATAAAAAGACGTGAATTTTTTACTTCTAACATAAAAGACAGACAGGTTATAATAACCTGTACGGACAAGTCGCTTGCCGGAGAAAAAGATGGAGAGTTTTATCTGGTTGACGGCGGAACCGTAAAAAAGGAGTGAGAAAATGTATCTTCACTTGGGCGGAGACATCTCCGTGAGTGTAAAAAACATTGTTGCAATAATGGATTTGGAAACAACTTCCGTTTCTAAGATAACAAAGGAATTTTTAAGGATTGCACAGCAGACCGACTGCGTCGTGAGCATTAACGAGGACTTGCCGAAGTCGTATGTAATAACTTCGGAAGGAGAAAAGACAACGGTTTTTATCTCCCCCATTTCCTCGCAGACGCTATTAAAGAGAGCAAACAATATCGGAGCTTATTTTTCCACAGAGCAGTTTAAGTAAAATAAGCGGGAAGGAAAAATTATGATAAATACAGAGTATGACGAAAATCAAATTCAGGTCCTGGAAGGACTTGAAGCCGTAAGAAAAAGACCGGGTATGTATATAGGTTCCACGTCGATAAGAGGACTGCACCACCTTGTTTACGAAATTGTGGATAACAGTATAGACGAGGCTCTTGCCGGTTACTGCACGGAGATTGAAGTCACCATAAACAAGGACAACTCAATCACCGTAAAGGATAACGGCAGAGGTATTCCCCACGGAATACACCCAAAAATGGGAATATCCACCATTGACGTGGTATTTACCGTTCTGCACGCAGGCGGAAAGTTCGGCGGAGGAGGATACAAGGTGTCCGGCGGACTTCACGGCGTAGGTGCGTCCGTTGTAAACGCTCTTTCGACCAAACTCGAAGTCAGGGTAAACGACGGCGAGAAAGTTTGGTATCAGAGTTATAAAAGAGGCGTTCCGGACGGCGAAGTTCACTCAATCGGTGAAACGGACAAAACAGGAACGGAGATAACCTTTTGGGCGGACGGTGAAATCTTTGAGGAAACGGTTTACGACTATGACGTTCTCTTAAAAAGGCTCAGAGAGCAGGCGTTCTTAAACGGCGGAATAAGAATTATATTCTCAGATTTAAGAGGAGAGGAAGTAAAGAGAGAGGTTCTGCACTACGACGGCGGAATTAAAAACTTTACTTCGTATATCTTTGACGTAAAGAAAGAGAAAAAGCCGTCACTTGACCTTATCCACGAAAACGTAATCTATGTAAGCGGCGAGAAAAACGGCAGTGTGGCAGAGGTTGCAATGCAGTGGAACAACGGCTATGATGAAGTCATAGAGTCGTTTGCAAATAATATATCCACCACAGAGGGCGGAACTCACGAAACAGGCTTTAAGTCTGCGCTCACAAAGGTGCTTGTGGACTACGCCAGAAAATATAAGCTGATGAAGGACGACGAGGAACTCACCGGCGACGACGCAAGAGAAGGTCTTATTGCGGTAATATCTGTAAAGTTGGAGGAACCCCAGTTTGAAGGACAGACCAAAACAAAACTCGGAAACTCCGAGATAAGAGGTCTTGTCGAAAATATGGTAAAAGAAAAACTTGCCGATTTTCTGGAAGAAAATCCGCTCGTAGGAAAGTCCATAATAGAAAAGGCGCTTATGGCGTCGAGAGCGAGAATTGCCGCAAGAAAGGCAAGAGAGGCAACAAGAAAAACTCCCCTCGGCACAAACTCGCTCCCCGGCAAGCTCACCGATTGCATAGTTAAAGACCCCTCAAAGACCGAAATATATATAGTCGAGGGTGACTCCGCCGGCGGCTCCGCCAAAAACGGACGTGACAGCAAATATCAGGCAATACTGCCCCTCTGGGGAAAGATGCTTAACGTCGAAAAGGCACGTGCCGACAAGGTTTACGGCAACGACAAGCTCACACCCGTAATTCAGGCGCTCGGCACCGGAATAGGCACGGAATTTAACATGGAAAAGTTAAGGTACGACAAAATAATAATAATGGCCGATGCCGATGTTGACGGCGCTCACATTCAGACGCTTTTGCTTACCTTCTTTTTCAGATTTATGACTCCCCTCGTTGAGGCGGGGCACGTATATCTTGCAAAGCCGCCGCTCTACAAGCTGTCAAGGGGCAAGCGCTCACAGGTAGCTTTCAGCGATGAGGAGAGGGACTCAATAAGCGAGCAGTTTAAAGACGGCGACCCCAACGCCAAAGTTGACATCAGCCGTTACAAAGGTCTTGGTGAGATGAACCCGGAGGAGCTGTGGGAAACCACTATGGACCCCAAAAACAGGATACTTTTAAAGGTGACGTTGGAGGACGCCGAAAGGGCGGACAATATTTTCAGCGTACTTATGGGCGACGAGGTAGAACCCAGGAGAATTTTCATTGAAGAAAACGCACAGTATGTAACAAATCTTGACGTTTAATCAATGAAGGAGGCATATTATGGCTAAGAATAAAAAGAGAAATTACGAGGACTCACATTTTGAGGAATACCTCGAAACACAAAAAATTGTAAACATAGACATAGAGCAGAGAATGAAAGATGCGTTTATAGATTATGCTATGAGCGTTATAGTGAGCCGTGCTCTCCCGGACGTAAGGGACGGTTTAAAGCCGGTTCACAGGAGAATACTCTACGCTATGTATGAGGAACATTTAACGTCGGACAAGCCGTTTTTTAAGTCGGCTACGACCGTCGGTAATGTTATCGGTAGATATCACCCCCACGGTGATGCATCGGTATATGACGCTATGGTTAGACTTGCGCAGGATTTTTCTATGCGCTATCCGTTAATTGACGGCCACGGAAACTTCGGTTCTGTGGACGGCGATCCACCGGCTGCTTACCGTTATACCGAGGCAAGAATGAGCAAAATTTCCAATATTCTGCTCGAAAATATAGACAAAGACACCGTTGACTTTGCCCCCAACTTTGATGAAAAAAGGCGTGAGCCGACAGTTCTGCCCACAAGAATACCTACCCTTCTGGTAAACGGAAGTTCCGGTATTGCCGTAGGTATGGCAACCAATATTCCGCCCCATAACTTAACCGAAGTGTTGGACGGTGCAGTTGCTATGATAGACAACCCCGACATCACGGTTGAGGAGCTTATGGAATATATAAAGGGACCCGACTTTCCGACAAGGGCGTCAATTATGGGAAAAAGCGGCATAAGGAGCGCATATGCAACCGGAAAAGGAAAGGTAATTGTGCGTGCAAAAACCGAGATTGAGGAAAGAAAGGACGGCACGTCGTCAATCATAGTTACCGAACTTCCCTATCAGGTTAACAAAAAAATGCTCGTAGAGTCCATAGCAGACCTTGCAAAGGACAAAAAGATAGAGGGTCTTTCCGACATAGACGACCACTCGTCCGACAGAGTGGGAATAAGGATAGAAATATTCTTAAAACGTGACGCAAACCCGCAGGTTGTTTTAAATCAGTTATTCAAGTTTACAAGACTGCAAGACAGTTTTTCCATAAATATGCTTGCCATTAAAGACGGCAAGCCGAAAACTATGGGACTTTGCGAAATACTTAAACAGTTTATAATTTTTCAGGAGGAAATAGTCACCAGGCGCACACGCTACGACCTCAAAAAGGCTGAGGCAAGAATGCACATACTGGAAGGACTGCGCATAGCCATTGCAAACATCGACGAGATAATAGATATAATCAGAAATTCGTACGATGACGCAAAGGAAAGACTTATGCAGAGATTTTCGTTTACCGATATTCAGGCGCAGAGCGTTCTCGATATGAAACTCGGTCAGCTGCAAAAGCTCAACGGAGAAAAGATTGAGGATGAGTACAGAGAGCTTGGCGAGCGTGTAAAAGAATACAATCTCCTGCTTTCCGACAAAGGGCATCTCTTGGAGCAGATAAAGAAGGAACTTATCGAAATAAGGGATAAATACGGCGACGAAAGGCTTACCAACATTGAGCCGGCAATCGACCTCATAGATGATGAGGATTTGATAGAAGTTGAGGACTGCGTAATTACAATGACCCACTTCGGCTATATCAAGCGTTTGCCGTCCGCAACATACAAGAGTCAGCACAGAGGAGGCAGAGGAATATCCGGACTCAGTACGAGGGAGGAGGATTTTGTGGAAAACATTTTCACAGCGTCCTCTCATGACTACATTTTGTTCTTTACCAATATGGGCAGAATGTATAAGATAAAGGCGTACAGAATTGCCGAGTCCGGCAGGCAGGCGAAGGGAACGGCTATTGTAAATATCCTCCCGCTCGAAAACGGCGAAAAGATAACCGCCACAATTCCGATTAAGGATTTCAGCGACGGCAAATATCTAACTATGATAACAAAGCGTGGTTTTGTAAAGAAAACCGCTCTTGACGAATACGACTCCAACCGAAAAGGCGGAATAATTGCCATCGGTCTGCGTGATGACGATGAGCTTATAGAGGTTGCCATCACAGAGGAAAACGATAATATAATACTCGGAACAAAGAACGGTATGTGTATTAAGTTTTCCGAGAGCGACGTCCGCCCGATGGGCAGAGGCGCAAGCGGCGTAACCGGAATTAAGCTCAAAGGCGACGATTACGTTATCGGCGGAAACGTATGCAATGACAGCAGTATGCTGCTCACCGTAACCGAGAACGGCTACGGCAAAAAGACGGACATTAATGAGTTTAAGTGTCAGTTAAGAGGAGGCAAAGGCGTAGGCAGTTACAAGATAACGGAAAAGACAGGTCTTATAGCAGGATTTACCACCATTGAGAACGATGAGGACATAATGATGATTACCTCCGACGGTGTTGTTATAAGAACCGGTGCGGATGAGATAAGTATGTTCGGCAGAGTTACCCAGGGCGTAAGGGTTATGAAACTTGCGGAAAATGTAAAGGTTGTTTCCATTGCGAGAGCAAAGAGGGAAGATGAGGAAGAACAGGAAGAAGAAACTGAAAATGTTTCTGAAAATTAAGTAAAAACGTACCATTTCTTGCATAGGGAGATGTTTTTAAAAAAGTGGAAAATGGTAAGGGGTGCTCGACACCGCCATACCCCTCAACGGGTATGAGGGGAGTGTTTCGGCTGAAACAACAAAAGTTTATCATTTTCAGAAATGAATGAAAACCGTCAGGGGCGTCAGCAGGCACGCCCCCAAGGCAAAGAAAAGCTACCCCCGTATTGCCTGTCAGCACATATTTGACGAGCCTTTCGGCTTGTCGGATTTGACGGGCGCCAGCCCGCCTGCACCCTTACGCACCGAAATTCTCAGCCAAATATGCGCTGACAGGTGCTCGCAGTTTTAACAGCGGCAATTTTTTCCGAGACAAGCAAAATGACGCCGTTAATACTGACGTATTGACAAGGAGTTTTGTGCCGTATCGGGGAAAATTGCCCTGTTAAAACCAACACGGGGGTAACTTCTCTTTGCCCTACCCCCGCCCGCCGACTCTGAAATATCGCCTACACTCTGTAATTTCCGTCTTTAAAAAATCTTAGCCGCTCCGAGGCGAAACAACCAGTTTCACTGCGGAGCTAAAAACGGCGGAATATAAGGAAAATGAACTAATTTCCGCCGTTTTTACTCTCGATTTTTTAAATCCGAAAAAACAGACTGTACGGCTCATTTCAAATGCGGAGTAAAAAGTTAGTTTAGTTACAATATGCTCATTGGTAAGGGTATTGTGAGCATTGCAATTTACGGCTGTCGAGCGTTTGGAATGTGATTGTTATGTATTCAAATAAAAAGTTAGTTTGGCTTGAAATATACCCATTGGTGACATATTCACAAGCAAACTAACTTTTCTTTATTCCGCCTATGCAAGGCGAGAGAGCGGAATTTGCGAAATCGAAATTCATTTGCGTAAAACGGCACGCAGTTTGTTCAGTTTCCTTATTTTGCGTGCCGTTTTAGTCCGAGACTTCGGCTGACTGCCGAACTTTCGGACGGCGCAGTAATTAATTTTGATGAGCAACTATTCCGCCCGAACCTTGCATCAGCGGCGGGCGGGAGGTGTCGGGGGTGCGCTCGCTTAGCACCCTCCGACGATTTTCATTCATTTCTGAAAATGACATATCCCTCCACCGTCTGCGACGGTCCCCCTCCCTTTAAGGCAAGGGAGGCTATAAATGCGTTTCATACGAAACACTCCCCTACCCTCGGCAGGATTTGGTGGCGTTACCATAACGCCCCATACATTTTCTTACTTCATCGTACTTGTATGCTCATCAAATGTTTCCGTAAAAATATGACTTCCGTCCTTTTTCTTTTCGTCGGTGTGGTAGTAATAATAATTGTGCTTTTCGGGGTTTTGCGCCGCCTTTATTGAATTTGCACCGGGACAGCATATGGGGCCGGGCGGCAGACCCTTATTTTTATAAGTATTGTACGGAGAATTTGTTTTAAGCTGATTTTCGTAGAGTGCGGAAATATTATACAGTCCGTCCGTCACGGCATACACAACGCAGGCGTCGATCTGCAAAGGCATACCCACGGCGAGCCTGTTTTCAATCACTCCGGCGACTGTGGCTCTCTCGGAGTCGAGTTTTGCCTCTTTTTCTATTATTGACGCTTTTATGATGGTGTCAAAGACATTTTCGTTTTTTACATTCAATTTATTAAGCTGTGTTTGCTGTTCGGCGAGCATTTTATCCACAATTTCGTGTGCAGATGCGGATTTAAAAAATTCATATGTGCTCGGAAACAGACAGCCTTGAAGTTTGTACTTGTAGTTTGCGGTCGGAATGTACTTTAAAAATTCGTAGTCGTAGCTTTCGTTTAACGCATTTAAAAAATCAGTTTCCGACACAAGAGATGCGCTTTGCACAATCTGCGCCATTTGCTCAACGGACGAGCCTTCGGGAAATGTGACCTTTACGGTGCTTTCCACATAGGCATTTTCGCCGATAATTTTTATAATCTCGGAGTTGGTCATACCCTTTTTAAAGCTGAACGTGCCGTAGTTAAGCGAATTTTTGTATTTGCTTGTCTTTACTTTAAAAACAAAAATCGCACTGCTTTTTACAAGACCGTTTTTCTTTAATATCTTTCCGATTTCGCTTGTGGAGCTGCCCTGCGGCACTGTAACCGCAATGCTTTCACCGTGCGTGCCGAAGGAAAAATCGGCAAGCTGTGCGGCGTACGGAAAAATTATTAAAATTATCAGAGCAAATACAATAAATTTTATCTTTTTCATAAGTTTAGTCCTTTATTTTAGTTCGCTCAGGCTTTTAAGCTCGTAAAACTTACCCTTTTTAGCCATAAGCTCATCATAAGTGCCGATTTCAACCGCTCTGCCGTTTTCCATTACCACAATCCTGTCGGCATCTCTTATTGTAGATAGCCTGTGTGCAACGATAAAAGTTGTGCGGCCCTTAATAAGGCGGCTCATTGCCTGCTGAACGTGATATTCGCTAACATTGTCGAGAGCCGAAGTTGCCTCGTCGAGAATGAGAATTTTAGGGTCACGGATAAGCGCCCTGGCAATGGAAATTCTCTGTTTTTGTCCGCCGGACAGCTTTCCGCCGTGCTCGCCGACCTGTGTATTTAAGCCGTTTGGCAGTTTAGATGTAAATTCATCAATGTTTGCTGCCTTAATCACTTCATCAAGCTTTTTTTCGTCCACATTGTCAAGTCCGTAGGTTATGTTATCCCTTATTGTCCCCATAAAAAGTATGCTGTTTTGCGGAACAACGGATATGTTGTGGCGGTATTCGTTTAAGTTAAGCTCCTCAATGGGCTTGCCGTCAATGCTTACACAGCCTTTTGTTGCCTTTAAAAATCCGATTATCATATTTATAATCGTGGACTTTCCCGAACCGGACGAACCGACAAAGGCAATGCACTCCCCTTTTTGCACGTGGAGAGTAAAGTCTTTGATTGTGTCCTCGCTCTCACCGGGATAGCGGTAGAAAACGTGGTCAAAGTAAACCGTTCCGTGGAAAAGCCTCGGCTCTATCTTGCCACTGTTATCCTCAACGTCGTTTGACTTCATTATCTCCGACACGCTCTGAACGGACTCAATGCCCTTTGAAAGTTCGGGGTAGATGTTAATTAAGTTTTGCACGTTTCCGGAAATAGAGTTAAAATACGTCTGGTAGATAACGATGTCGCCGATGTTAATTTTGCCCTTTATTGCAAGTATGCCGGTAAAGAGCAGGCACAGACCGCTTAAAATATTGCTTATAACAAAGGTGTACGAGCCAAAATATGAATTTGTGCGGTCTACCATAAGCCCTTTTATGCGCAGTTCCTTAATTTGATTTTCTATGCCGTGGATTTCGTGTTCCTCTAATCCGTGAGCTTTGGTAACGGGTATCATTTCGAGCATATTGGCAACCTTTGCGGAGATGTTCTCGTTCTCTTTTCTGAAAAGGCGGTTGTTGGTTTTCATCTTACGCTGAAAGCCTTTAACCAAAAGTGCGTTTATGGGAATTACCACAATGTAGAAAACAGTCACAAGTCCGCTCTTGCACATTGATACCGCAACTGCACCGAGTACATTTATTATGCACGGAATAAGCGTCTTTACAAGCTGAGTGTTAAAAAACTCAATCGACTCTATATCACGCATAAATTTGGACTGAACACGTCCGGTTTCAATCTCTTTATGATATGTAATGGAAAGATGCTGTAACTTTTTGATGAGAGTGTTCCTCATACCTGCTCCGACGGTTCTAAGCATTCTGTCCGTCACACGGGAGTAGAGAACGTGAGTGGGAATGTTTTGCACGACCACAAGCACAAGAACACCGAGATTTAAGAGCATCTTGTTAATTGCCGCATCGCCGCCCTCCGAGGCAATGTTTATGATGTTTGCCGTAATGATTGGAATAACCCAAACCGGGAGATACTTGACCACATACAAAAACAATGACAAAATCAGGCTCTTTTTGTTTGATCGCAAAAGTTGTTTGAGAACAGAAACGGAATTTCTGCCCTGCTTTTCTCCGCCGGAGAAAAGTTCCTCATAATCGGGAATTGCTTTGTTGTATTTTATGTCTGCCATAAAAATCACCTCTGCAAAATTATGATGCTTGGTAAATTATAGCATATAAAAAAACAAAGTCAATCTATGCGGTTTTATGTAATGTAATTGTAAAAAAACAAGGCGGTGCAATTTCTCACACCGCCTAAAATCTTACTGATTTAATATAGCTATTTCCGTCTCTTTGTCAAAGAGGTGGATTTTGTTGAGGTCAAGCGCAATCTTTATGTCGTCATGCGGTTGAGCGGTACTTCTCGGATTAACTCTTGCTGTGTACTGAGTTTCGCCAATCTTTAAGTACAGGTATGTCTCGGCACCCATCATCTCGGTAATCTCAACGTGAGCGTTTACGATGCTCTCCGGACTTGAATTGAGGAACGCTTCTTCATCGTGAAGGTCCTCCGGTCTGATACCGAGCACAACTTCTTTGCCCACATAGCCGGTTTCCTTAACCTTAGCGCCGATGCCTTCGGGAAGGATAATCTTTGCGCCGTCAAACGAAAGAGAAATCGCTCCGTTTTCCTCTGCAATCTTGCAGTCCGTAAAGTTCATCTGCGGACTTCCGATAAATCCTGCAACGAACATATTTACAGGTGAATTGTAAAGCGTTGCCGGCGAGTCAATCTGCTGAACAAAGCCATCTTTCATAACGATAATTCTTGTACCCATCGTCATAGCCTCTGTCTGGTCGTGGGTTACATAGATAAATGTTGTTTGCAGTCTCTGATGCAGTTTGCCGATTTCTGTTCTCATCTGAACACGCAGCTTAGCATCGAGGTTGGAGAGAGGTTCGTCCATAAGGAATACCTTAGGCTCTCTGACTATTGCTCTGCCGAGAGCAACACGCTGTCTCTGACCGCCGGAGAGTGCCTTCGGCTTTCTGTCGAGAAGGTGGTCAATGTCAAGAATTTTAGCAGCCTCGTTAACTCTCTTTGTAATCTCGTCTTTCGGGATTTTTCTGAGTTTAAGACCGAATGCCATATTGTCAAATACTGTCATATGAGGATAAAGAGCATAGTTCTGGAAAACCATTGCAATATCTCTGTCCTTGGGGGCAACGTCGTTTACCAAAGCGTCACCGATGTAGAGTTCGCCTTCCGAAATTTCTTCAAGTCCGGCAATCATTCTGAGTGTGGTGGACTTACCGCAGCCGGAGGGGCCGACCAAAACGATAAATTCCTTATCCTCGATGTCCAGGCAGAAGTCGGAAACAGCAGTTACGCCGCCCGGGTATTTTTTATAAATGTGTTGTAAGCTCAAGCTTGCCATTATTTTACCTCCTGTTTGTGTGCGTACACAATCGTTCTTTATACCATATACTATAACACATTTAAAAAATTGTGCCAATGGGCAAAGTGACAAAATAAAACTGATAAATTAGACACTTTGCATAAAATAATTTTTTAAAAACGGGGAAACGGGGAAAGTCCAAAATCTAATTGGAGTTATTGCACAAACGCCTTAAAATTTTTTGTTCAAATGTATGCCAAATTAGACAGTGACTGGATTTGCGCCGTTTTTAATCGACAAAAATTTGTTGTTTCTGCACAAAATAAAGCACCATTTTTTGATTTTGCTTTGGAATGGTGTTTGACAAAATGCACCTCTTGATTGTATAATGAAAGAAATAATTCGGAGGATACGGAAAATTGAGAATAGATAAGTTTCTTTCCAACAGCGGCGCAGGCAGCCGCAAGGAGATTAAAGCGTTAATTAAGAATAATGCCGTGAGCGTCGGCGGTAAAATCATAAAAGACCCGTCATTTAAGGTGGACGAGGACAGCAGCGGCGTGTGCGTAAACGGCGAATATATAATGTATAAAAAATATGTCTACCTTATGCTTAACAAGCCGTCGGGATATGTGAGCGCAGTGTTTGACAAGCGTCTGCCCGTTGTGTGCGACCTTGTGGACGAAAGGTACGCTCACTTCGATGTTTTCCCCGTGGGAAGGCTCGATATGGATACCGAGGGACTGCTTGTTTTAACCAACGACGGCGCTCTTGCACACAGACTGCTCTCACCCAAAAGCCACGTGGACAAGCAGTATTTTGTGCGGTGCGAACACGCCATTGACCCATCTTGCGAAACGGCGTTTAAAGACGGCGTCACCCTCGATGACGGCTACAAGACTATGAGCGCCGCCATTGAATTTTTAAAAGATAAAAACGAGTGCCTGCTCACAATCCGTGAGGGCAAGTTTCACCAGGTAAAGCGAATGTTTAAGGCTGTGGGGAACACGGTGATTTACTTAAAAAGAGTAAAAATGGGCGGTTTGCGCTTAGATGACAATTTGCCGCTTGGGGCGGTGAGAGAGCTGACAGAGGACGAGCTTTCGGCATTAAAGGAGGAAAAATAATGGATATAATAAAGACGCTGAGTGAGGAATTTAACATAAAACCGGCACAGGTAAAAGGCACGGTGGAGCTGATAGAGGCAGGAAACACGATACCGTTTATCGCAAGATACAGAAAGGAAGTCACCGGTTCGCTTGACGATGCCGTTTTGAGAGATTTTGACGAAAGACTTAAATACTTAAAGGCTCTCCAAGACAGAAAGGCGGAGATAAAGGAGCTTATAGAAAAGCAGGGGGCGCTCACCGACGAGCTTGCCGCCAAAATTGACGGTGCCGAGATACTGCGTGAGATTGAGGACATCTACCGTCCCTACCGACCCAAGCGCAAGACGAGGGCGTCCGTTGCAAAGGAGAAAGGGCTTGCACCTCTGGCACAGAAAATTTACCTCCAAGCGGAAAAACACGGCAGTGTAACCGAAATTGCATCGGAGTATGTAAACCCCGAAAAAGGCGTAAATACGCCCGATGAGGCAATAAGCGGCGCCTGCGACATAATAGCGGAGGAAATATCGGACAACGCCGACTACCGCAAAAAAATACGTTCGATGACGGTGTCAAACGGCGTTTTAAGCGTTACGGCGGCAAAGGACGAGGACAGCGTTTACCGTATGTACTACGATTTTTCGGAGAGTGTTAAGCGGATTGCAAACCATCGTATACTTGCCGTTGACAGGGGCGAAAAAGAGGGATTTTTAAAGGCGGAAATAAAACTTGATGAAAACGCAGTAACCGATTGGCTTAAAAGTCAGATAGTGAAAAAGTCGATTTATGAAGAATTGCTCGAAAACGCAATTTGCGACGCATACGCACGCCTTATTGCACCGTCTGTTGAAAGGGAGATACGCTCGGAGCTTTCTCAAAGAGCGGAGGAGGGCGCAATAAAGCTGTTTGCGCAGAACTTAAAGCAGCTCCTTATGCAGCCGCCGATTAAGGGAAAAACCGTGCTCGGTCTTGACCCCGGATACCGAACGGGGTGCAAGATGGCGGTGGTTGACGACACGGGCAAAGTCCTCGAAACAGGGGTGATATTCTGCACATTGGAGCACCACGACAAGGAAAAGAGCAAAAAAATTGTAAAGGACTTAATATCCAAATACAACGTGGACTTGATTTCAATAGGAAACGGCACGGCGTCAGGCGAAACAGAGAAGTTTGTGTCAGAGGTAATTAACGGAATTGACCGTGATGTGAGCTATATTATAGCAAACGAGGCGGGGGCGTCGGTCTATTCGGCGTCGGAGCTGGGACGTGAGGAATTTCCGGATTTTACGGTGGAGCAGAGAAGTGCGGCGTCCATTGCACGCAGGGTGCAGGACCCTCTCTCCGAGCTTGTCAAGATTGAGCCTATGTCAATCGGCGTGGGGCAGTATCAGCACGATATGAACCGCAAAAACCTCTCCGAAAGTCTGTCGGGTGTGGTGGAGAGCTGTGTAAACAGCGTCGGAGTTGACCTTAACACGGCGTCGTGGCCGCTGCTTTCGTATGTTGCGGGGATTGGCAAAAACGTGGCAAAAAACATTGTAAAGTACAGAGATGAAAACGGCAAATTTTCGTCACGCAAACAGCTTTTAAAGGTAGAAAAATTAGGACCGAAGGCTTTTGAGCAGTGCGCAGGATTTTTAAAAATTTCCGATGCCGCAGATTTTCTCGATTCCACAAGTGTTCACCCGGAGTCGTACACGGCGGCTCTCGACCTGTTAAACGAAGTCGGGTACACACCGGACGATGTGAGGGAAAAGCGTATTGACGATTTAAAGCTGAGAATGAAAAAGATGGACGTTGACGCATTTTTAGAGCGTCATAACATCGGCAGACCTACCCTGTCGGACATAGCCGACTCACTTTTAAAGCCCGACCGTGATATTCGTGACGATATGGCAAAACCTGTTTTAAAAACCGAAGTCCTCACCCTTGACGACTTAAAGGAAGGCGATGTTTTAACCGGAACGGTAAGAAACGTGATTGACTTCGGCGCTTTTGTTGACATCGGCGTGCATCAGGACGGACTTGTGCACGTGTCCGAGATTGCCGACAGGTATATAAAGCACCCCTCCGAGGTGCTCAAAGTCGGCGACGTGGTTAAGGTTAAGGTAATAAGCGTGGACAGGGATAAAAAGAGAATTGCGCTTTCTATGAAAAGATAATGGCTTAACACATTTATAAAACCCCGTCTGTATCGTTTTGTGATACAGACGGGGTTTTTGCAAACACAACAAGTTTCCGTTTTCTTGCTATCAGAATTTAATTTTCTTTACAACTTCCGCACAGCGTCTGCACAGCTTCGGGTGGTCGGAGTCCTCTCCCACCGTTGTGGAGAACATCCAGCAGCGTTCGCACTTGTCGCCGTCCGCCTGGGACACTTTGACCGAAAGACCCTCTACTTCCTCACCTTTGTATGCGCCGTCGGCACTGCCGTTTGATACCTTTGCATCGGAGATGATAAACAGGGTAACGAGGTCTTTTTCGTTTTTCTTTAAGAAGTCATAGAGCTTATCCTCGGCAAAGAGCTCAACCTTGGCATTCAAGGAATGACCGATTACCTTGTCCGCTCTTGCGATTTCGAGCGCCTTGCTGACATCTGTTCTGATTCTTCTTATAAGCTCGTACTTTTCGCCGAGTTTTTCGTCGTTGTATTCCTCTACGTTTTTCGGCATATCGTTAAACAGTACGCTGTATGTGTCGTCACCTGCATTGTGAGGCATTGCCTGCCAGATTTCCTCTGCGGTGAAGCACAGAACGGGCGAGAGCAGCCTTACAAGGGCGTCGAGAATGATGTGCATTGCAGTCTGCGCACTCCTTCTCTCCACGCTGTCGGGCGCCTGGGTGTAGAGTCTGTCTTTGATGATGTCAAGGTAGAAATTACTCATATCCAGCACGCAGAACTGGTGGATTGCAACCTGCATAAGGTGGAAATCGTAGGTGTCGTACCAGTTTATAACCTTTTTAACAAGAGTGTTGAGTTTGTAGAGCGCAAAGCGGTCTATCTCTGCCATATCCTCGTATTTAACCTTGTCGGTTTCGGGGTTGAAGTCGCTGAGGTTGCCGAGCATATAACGGGCGGTGTTTCTGATTTTGCGGTAGCTTTCGGAAAGCTGCTTTAACATATCGTCGCTGATTTTGATGTCGGACTGATAGTCTGCGGACACAACCCAAAGCCTCAAAATATCCATACCGTATTTTTTGCCGACTTCCTGCGGGTCGATGCCGTTGCCGAGGGATTTGGACATTTTCCTCTTTTCCTCGTCTATGATAAATCCGTGAGTGACAACCGCCTTGTACGGTGCGCCCAGTCCCATTGCAACCGATGTGAGGAGCGACGACTGGAACCAACCTCTGTACTGGTCGTTTCCTTCGAGATAAAGGTCTGCCGGCCAGTGAAGCCTGTCGTTTCCTTCACAAACGGCATAGTGAGAGGAACCGGAGTCGAACCACACGTCCATAATGTCCTCTTCTTTGGTAAACTCGGTACAGCCGCACTTTTCGCACTTTGCGCCGTCCGGAACAAGCTCGGAGGCGTCTGTTGTGTACCAGGCGTCGGAACCGTGTTTGGCAAAAATGTCCGAAATTTTATTAATGGTTTCGTCATTGATAAGCTCGTGGCCGCAGTCCTTGCAGTAGAAAATCGGCAGCGGAACGCCCCACTTTCTCTGACGGGAGATGCACCAGTCGTTTCTGTCCTCAACCATCTTTTTAATTCTGTCCTCGCCCCACTTCGGGTACCAGGTAACGCCCTCTATTGCCTTGATGGCGTCTTTTTTAAATCCGTCAACCGACGCAAACCACTGCTCGGTCGCTCTGAAAACAATCGGGTTGCCGCAGCGCCAGCAATGGGGGTACTGGTGGACGATTGGCTCGATTTTGATAAGAGAGTTTGTCTTTTCGAGTTCCTCTAAAATTGCGGCGTTTGACTTTTCGTAGTACATACCGGCAAACTTGCCTGCCTCGGCGGTCTGATAACCCTTTGAGTCAACGGACACGACAATCGGCAAATCATAGCCTTTGCAGGCGATAAAGTCGTCCGCACCAAAGCCGGGGGCGGTGTGAACGCAGCCTGTGCCGGCGTCAAGCGTTACGTGGTCGCCCACGATGATAAGTGACTCCCTGTCCAAAAACGGGTGACGGCAGGTGATGTATTCAAGGTCTGTGCCCTTAAATTCTTTGACTATCTCATAGCTTTCCAGTTCTGCGATTTTTGCAAAGTTCTCCGCAAGCTCGCTTGCAACAACGTAATACTCGCCGTTTGCGGAAACGAGAGCGTAGTCGAACGTGGGGTTTAAAGAAATTGCCACGTTGCCCGGAAGTGTCCAGGTGGTTGTTGTCCAGATTACAAAGAATATTTTGGACGTATCAAAGCCTGAGAAAACGCCTCTGTCGTCCTTAACCTGAAATTTTACGTAAATGGACTTTGTTTCGTCCTCGGCGTACTCGATTTCCGCCTCGGCAAGAGCCGTTTCGCAGTCGGTGCACCAGTAAACCGGCTTCATACCCTTGTAGATAAAGTTTTTCTTTGCCATTGCGCCGAAAACCTTAATCTGCTTTGCCTCAAACTCCGGCTTTAACGTGATGTACGGGTCGTCAAAATCACCCAGAACGCCAAGCTGTTTAAACTGCTTTTTCTGGTCCTCAATATAGCCGAGTGCAAAGTCACGGCAGATTTTTCTAAACTCCGGAACGTCCATTTCGTCACGGTTGACTTTGAGCTTTTTAATAGCCTTAACTTCAATCGGCAGACCGTGCGTGTCCCAGCCGGGAACATAGGGCGCTTGAAAGCCGCTCATATTCTTGTATCTGACGATGATGTCCTTTAAAATCTTGTTAAGGCTGTGACCCAAGTGAATGTCACCGTTTGCAAACGGCGGGCCGTCGTGGAGAACAAACTTCGGCTTGCCGGAATTTTTCTCCATAAGTTTATAGTAAAGCCTTTCGTCGTCCCACTTCCTCACAAGCTCCGGCTCTTTCTGGGGCAGATTTGCCCTCATAGAAAAGTCGGTTTTCGGAAGGTTAAGGGTATCTCTGTAATCTAATTCTTCCACTGTGTGCAACTCCTACTCTGTTTTAAATTTATTTACAACTTCAATCTGAGCGTTAAGCATACCGACTGCCTGGCTCTTGTAAAGTTCCATTGCAGTCCGCAGCTGTGCGAGCTCGCCGCTCAAATCTTTAATTTTCCCCTCAGCCTCGGCAATTATTGCCTGCGCTTTAAGATTTGCCTCACTGACGGTGATTTCCGCCTTTTCACGGGCATTTTTTGTCACGTCCTCTGCCGCCTGCTGAGCTACCATAATGGAGTTTTTCATATTGTCCTCCATTGCCTTGTAGCTGTCTACCAGCTTTGAGAGCGTGTTGATTTTGTCGGTGGACTCAATGGACGAGGTGTAGAGCTTTTCGTAATCTGCCAAGATGAGTTCAAGATAGCTGTCCACGTCGTTTTTGTCGTAACCGTTAATCGCCTTTTTAAATGTCTTTGTCTGAATATCAAGCGGTGTTATCATACATATTACCCCCTAAATGTATTTTTTCACCTTTATGTGAATTCTGCCTTTTTTGGTAAGGCTTTTGTCTGTTTGTATTATCATTTTGCCAAAGCCACGCACGGAGAGAATGTCCCCGTCCGAAATATTTAGCCTTATATCCTTTGCGGTGTTGTAGTTGACGGTGCAGAGTCCCTCCTCCACGGCTTCTGCGCTCTTGGAGCGTGACATACCCGTTGCGGCGGAGAGCACGCAGTCGAGCCGCAGTGACGAAACGGTGAGGTCGCTTTCCTTAAAATTTCTCTCAATTTTAACATCTTCGTCCGCCGTCATTCTTGTAATGCGCACCGTGTCCGATGCAACCTTTTTAAGGTTCATCTCCACAAAGTCCGCAATCTCGGCGGTTACAAAGACCGCCGCACCGCCGTCCGTCACCGCAATGTCGCCCAAAAGCTCACGCTTTATTCCGAGAGCAAGGATTGAGCCGAGATAGTCACGGTGAGAGAGCGTCCTGCCGCTTTTCGGAGAGATTTTGAGTGCGGCAATCGGATAGTCGATTTCGCCGCCAAATGTTTCTCCAAATGCCGCAATGCGCCGTTCCGCCCCGTCGTAACCCCCGAAAAATTCAACGGGAAAGTGCGCCGACAGGCGGCTCTGCGTCATAAGAACCTGACGTGGGTCGAGGAATTTGGAAAACATAACTTTGTAAGCGTTCTCGCTCCTTTCGGCAATGTCGCACATCTTGGACAAAAAAAGCTTGTCGTCCGGGTCGGTTATGCCGAAAAGGATTTGTTTTCTGTCTGCCATATTTTAAAAGAAGTCAAACAGACCCTGAGTTTTAAGCTCGTCCGAGAAGTCGCCCATAATGCCCATAGTGTACGGCACGAGAAGGAGTATGCCGTTTGAAACCTTCTGCATACTGCCGTCGAGAGCAAAGACCGCACCGCTTAAAAAGTCTACGATTTTCCTTGCCGTTTCCTTGTCTAACTTTTCCAGGTTTACAACAACCGGCTTTTTGGACTTTAAGTGTCCGGCAATCTCGGTTGCGTCGCTGTAAGTGGTGGGTTGAAGCACAACCACTTTAAGCTGTGTGGTTGCGTGAATGTTTACAACCTTGCTCTTTTTTGTATTGTGGTGGGGCGCATAGATATCACCCGTTTTTGCCTTGGGAGCAGGGGTGTAAAAATCGTCCTGTTTTTCCTCCGCAAGTTCCTCGTCGTCCTCAGATGCGTCACCGATGCCCATAAAATTCATAACCTTGTTAAGAAGGTCGCTCATAGTTTTTTCCTCCTATGTAAATTGATTTATCTGAACAGTCCCCGTCCGATACGGACGATTGTAGAATTTTCCTCAACTGCAATAACATAATCGTTGCTCATTCCCATAGATAGACAATCCATAGTAACATTATCTAATTTTTTTGACGATATGTCAACAGAAATTTTATACAAATTTGAAAAAATTTCGTGTAATTCATCATTTTCCGCCCCCAAAGGCGCCATTGTCATAAGACCTTTTACCCTCAAATGTGGGAATTTGCTCATTTCCTCGGCGGTTTTGAGTGCGTCCTTCGGCTCAATGCCGCTCTTGCTCTCCTCGCCGGATACGTTTACCTCAATGAGCACGTCCATAACCTTGCCGATTTTGGCGCACTGCCTGTCTATCTCCTTTGCAAGTTCGACAGAGTCCACAGAATGTATCATTGACACCTTGTCGGCAATGTATTTTACCTTGTTTTTTTGCAGGTGGCCTATAAGGTGCCACACGGCACGCCTGTCCACGCTGTCATACTTTTGCAAAAGCTCCTGCACACGGTTTTCACCGAGGTTTGTAAGTCCCAGCTCAACGGCGTGGTTGATGGTATCTACGTCAACGGTTTTGGTAACTGCCAAAATCATTACGTCCTTTGGGTTTCTGCCGCACTTTTGGCACGCAGAATTGATATTTGCTTTTATTATCGGAAGATTTTCGTCAATTTTCATAAACCTACACCCTCATTCCCGGTTTGATTTTTTTAGAGCCGGACACAATTACTTCATCATACAGCAGAAGTCCTCCGCTCGATGAATTGTCCTCCTCCGCTATTGCATATTTTCCGCTTTTATAGCTTATGTTCACCTTTTTGAATTTAACTATTCCGTCGGACACTGTGTAAACGCCCGTTTCGCCGTCCACGACACGCAGTGCCGACGAGGGAATTTTAAGTCCCGAATACTTTTTCTTTACAAAGTCGATGTCCAAAAATCGCTCCGTTTCCGCCCAGTCACAGCTTACGTCCGATGTGGCGCATACCACATATCTGCCGTTTTTGGGGGCGGAAATGTAGCTTATGGTCGCCGGTACGTCGGTGTTGGAACTGTGATTTCTGAGGTACACCGTGTCGCCCGACTTTATGTCGGCAAGCTCTTTTTCCGTCGCCGTGACGGCAACGGACCAGTTTAAGCTGTCTATGATTTTGCAGACAATTCCGCTCTTTTCCACGTCCTCTTTGGTAACCTTTATTTCGGTAAGGGTCTTAAAATCGTCCGGGGTAAGCTCCTTGGTGCTCTCCGGGGTTATGACCTTTTCGTACCCGTCTATCTTTGTGCTGTAATCGCCCGATGCCGGGGAGTACAAATCCTGGTGCGACTTGCCGAGGTTTTTCTCATAACTTGCCTTTTCCGCCTGCAAGGCGGCAAGGAGCTGCTGACCCGTTCCGCCGTCGTTCTCGGTGGCGGTGCGGCGGTCGCTCAAAAGTCCGAGTTCGGTTTTTGCCACGGTGATTTTCTTTACGTCCTTTTCCTCGGCGGCGGTGCGCATATCGGAGAGTTTGCGGTTTATGTCCGACTCGGTGCGGTAGCTGTCGGTGTAGCTTGCCTGATTTGCACGGGCGGCGGTGACTTCGGCAATGCGCTCGTTTATGCTGATTAGCTTTTTCTTAACGCCTTCGTCCACGGCGTTTTCGTAAATGCTGGCAACGTGCTTGCCCTTGGGCACCATTTCGCCCTCGGTGACCATTGACTCCAAAACACCCTTGTAGTCTGCGCTTATTGTGGTTTCTCCCCGTATGACGAGCGCATCGAATGAGTAGGAAAGCTCCATCTCGCCGTGCTGAACCATCTCCGTTTTCATATCCGGAGTGAGGTATCTTACAATATTTATAATTACAAAAAGCAAAATCAATATTGTCGGCATCAGCCGTATGAGCTTTTTCATCTTGTGCTCCTTTTTAAATCTTTGTTTATTATATCAATGCAAATTTGTGCGAGTTTTTCTCCGTCCGTTTCGTCAAGGTTTAGCCAGTGGATTTCCTCATCTCTCTTAAACCAGGTGAGCTGGCGTTTGGCGTAACGGCGTGAGTTCCGCTTTATAAGCTCCGCCATCTCGTCATAGCTCATACCGCCCTTTAAGTACTGCGCCGCCTCACGGTATCCCAGAGCCTGCATCGAGGTGTTGCTGTCGGTGCAACCCATATCCAAAAGGCGCTGTGTTTCGTCCAAAAGACCCTGTTTGAGCATTATATCAACACGCCTGTCTATGCGTGCATACAGGTTTTCACGGCTGCGTGTAAAGCCTATTTTAGATGTCAGATACAGCGGTTCTCTGTTTTTTGTTTCCTCGTTGTGGGCGGATATTGTCTGCCCCGTAACGTGGTAATATTCCAGCGCACGGATTACCCTCTTTATATTGTTGGGGTGAATGGCGTCGGCGCTCGCTTTATCCACATTTTTGAGCACATTGTGGACAAACTCTGCCCCCCTCTCCTCACACAGAGCATTAAGCTCACTGCGGTATTGCAGGTCGGATGAGGCGTCGTCATCAAAGCTCAGTCTGCCGGTTAGGGCGTCAACGTAGAGTCCCGTACCGCCGACAATTAGCGGAACAAGTCCACGGTCTTGAATATCCTCCGCTGCGGAGCGTGCCGCCTTTACGTAGTCGCACACGCTGTAATTTTCGAGCGGACTTACAATGTCCGTCATATGGTGAATTACGCCGTCCGCCTCATCGGGGGTGACCTTAGCCGTGCCGATGTCCATATATTTGTAAATTTGCATAGAGTCCGCCGAGATAATCTCGGTGCCGAGAAGTTTTGCAATCTCAATCGAGCCTGCCGTTTTGCCCACGCCCGTCGGACCTACGATGAATACTGCGGTGCGGTTTTGCATATTTCACACTATCCTTTTAAACTGTTTTTCAAGACTGTATTTGTTCATTTTAATCATAATCGGTCTGCCGTGGGGGCAGGTGTTGATGCCGTCGCCGAGGGCAAGAACGCTCTCGCATAGCGCCTTCATCTCCGCCGTGTTTAAAACGTGGTTTCCTTTAAGCGCCGCCTTGCACGCAACGATGTGGAGTGCGTCCTCGCTTAACTGCTTTTCTATGTTTTTGGCATTTCCCTCAATAAGTGAGATTATCTCGCTTATGCAGTCACGTATTTCCTGCTCCTCCAATGTGTCGGGAGCGGTGCGTATGATGATGCTTTTGTCACCGAAGCGGTCAATCTCAAAGCCGAGGCGGTCGAAAAACTCTTTTTCCCTCTCGGCGCAGTCCAGCTCCGTTGCCGTGAGCGTCATAGTGACGGGCAGGAGCAGGAACTGTGAATTTATGCTCTTTTCGCCAAACTCCTTTACCAGTCGCTCAAAGTATATCCTCTCGTGGGCGGCGTGCTGGTCTATAAACATCATCTCGTTGTCTTTTTGAATTATCATAAACGTGCCGAAAACCTGACCCACAAACACAAAGTCCACGCCCTCTCTCGGTGTCGGAACTACGGTTTGCGGTGCGATTTCGCTTGCCGTTTCGGCGGTTGTTACAGGTGTTTTTTCCGCAGTTTCCGTCGACGTTGCAATCGGCTTTTCGGGTGTTACGGGCGGTTTCTCCGTCGGTTCGTTGGTTGTTACGGGCGGTTTTTCCGCCGTCAAAGGCAGTTTTTCCGTGCCCTCTTTTAAGACGCCCGCTGCTTTGTACGCATAAAACCTCGATGTGTCCTCACTCGGCGCATCTGCCGAAAACGGTGTTTTTGTGCTCACCTTTTCGTCCGCCGATGCCTTTGGCGGCGTCGGAGCGTTTGCGGTCTGCGGTGCGTCGGCAACAAATGCGTCCTTTAACAAATTAAGCTCCATTTGCTTTGCGCTGTCGTAACTCGGTGCCTTTTTTATAACATCGCCCGTTGCCGGTCTGGTGGACGGCATTTTTTTGGCAATGTCCATTTCGGGTATGTATTTATCTTGTGTGAGCGCATTTTTAACCGCCCAGTACACAAGCGAATACACCTTTTTTTCCTCGGAAAAGCGCACTTCCATCTTTGTCGGGTGCACGTTTACGTCAACAAGGCGTGGGTTTACCTCAATCTTTAAAACGCACACGGGAAATCGCCCCGTCATAACCGTATTTGTAAACGCCTCGCCCACTGCCATATTCATAAGACGGCAGGAGATGTTGCGTGAATTTACAAAGAAAATCTGGTGGCGTCTGTCCTTTCTCGCAAGGCGCTGATTGCCTATGTAGCCGGTCACGCTCATAGAGTCGTCGGAGTAGGAAACTTCCTGCATATTTTTCATATAATCTCTGCCGAATACGGTGTATATTGCGGAGAGCAGTTTTCCGTCGCCGCTTGACGAGAGAACGGTTTTGCCGTTGTTTATGTAGTTTACCGCAACTTCGGGGTGCGACAAAATCAGCTTTGTAACAACGTCGGTTATGTAGCCGGTTTCGGTTGCGTCATTTTTTAAAAACTTCATTCTTGCAGGCGTGTTGTAAAACAGATTTCTCACAATCATTGTTGTGCCGTCCGCACAGCCTGCCTCGTCGTTTTCCAGTACCTCGCCGCCCTCTACCGTTACGCATCTGCCGTAGGTCTGCTCCTTGGGCTTGGTAAAAATCTCAACCCTCGCAACGGCGGCAATGCTTGCCAGCGCCTCGCCACGAAAGCCGAGGGTGTTTATGCCGTCAAGGTCGGCGGCGGTCTTAATCTTGCTTGTTGCGTGGCGCAAAAACGCCGTTTCTATCTCGTCTGCGGCAATTCCGCAGCCGTTGTCGCTGACTCTTATGTATGTAATGCCGCCCTTTTTAATCTCCACGGTGATGCCCGTTGCGCCTGCATCTATGCAGTTTTCCGCAAGCTCTTTAACCACCGAGGCAGGTCTTTCGACCACTTCGCCGGCGGCAATCATATTGGATATTTCGGACGGTAAGACATTAATTTTGGTCATCGCTGTTCACCTTCTGTTGGAGCTTATACAGCTCGTTTAACGCTTCGAGCGGAGTGAGGGTTGTTACGTCCAAAGACAGTATAAAGTCTTTGATTTTCCTCTCGCTTTCCGCCTCGGCACGGTTTGTTTCTATATTTGCCTGAATTTTTTCTCCGCCGTCAATGGGTGACTTGCCGCCCTCAACCGATGCGAGGACTTCCTTTGCACGGGAGATAACCTCGTCGGGCACGCCGGCGAGCTTTGCAACCTCAATGCCGTAGCTGTCGTCGGTGCCGCCCTTTACAATCTTGCGCAAAAACGTGATGCTGTCGCCGTGGCGCTTTACCGCAACGGAAAAGTTTTTAACTCCGTCAACCTTGCCTTCGAGCACTGTCAGTTCGTGGTAGTGAGTGGCAAAGAGTGACCGTGCGCCGATGTTTTTGCAAATGTATTCAACCACCGCCCAGGCGATGGAAAGGCCGTCGAACGTGCTTGTTCCCCTGCCTATTTCGTCTAATATTAAAAGGCTTTTGCCGGTTGCGTTTTTAAGAATGTTTGCAACCTCGTTCATCTCCACCATAAAGGTGCTCTGACCCGACGCCAGGTCGTCCGATGCGCCGATACGGGTAAAAATTCTGTCCGTGATGCCGATTTTGCTGCTCTGCGCCGGCACAAACGAGCCAATCTGCGCCATAAGCACAATCAGCGCAGTCTGGCGCATATATGTGGATTTTCCCGCCATATTCGGTCCCGTTATTATGGAAAAACGGCTGTCCGTCGTGTTTAAGTAAGTGTCATTCGGCACAAAGAGCGTGTCGGAAAGCGCAGTTTCCACAATGGGGTGCCTTCCGCCGTGAATTACAATCTCGTCTCCGTCATTGACTTCGGGGCGTGTGTAGCCGTTGGACGATGCAACCGTGGCAAATGAGCACAGCACGTCGGTGTTGCTCACCGCCTCCGCCGATGTTTGCAGTCTTTCGGAGCTTTTGTTTATCTCGGAGCGGATATACATAAAGTCCTCGTATTGCAGGTTGTTTATCCTCTCTCTTGCGCCGAGAATGGTGTTTTCAAGCTCTTTAAGCTCCTGTGTTATGTATCTTTCGCAGTTGGCGAGCGTCTGCTTTCTCACATAGCTGTCGGGCACGAGGTTTGTCTGCATTTTGCTGACTTCTATGTAGTAGCCGAATACTTTGTTGTAGGATATTTTCAGGGTCTTTATGCCCGTCTTTTCCTTTTCGTCCGCCTCCATACGTGCTATGATGTCTGCGCCGTTGTTTACAATGTCGGTCAGGCGGTCAAGCTCTTTGTCAAAGCCTTCTTTAATCATACCGCCCTCACGAACCGAAAAGGGAAGGTCATCATCTTTTATGGAATTTTTAAGCAGAGTGCATATGTCACGCATTTCGTCAAGGCCTGCGCTCAGGTGCTCCAAGAGCGAACACTTGCATTCGGCGAGAACCTTTTTAAGCTCCGGCAGAACTTCAAGGCTCTTTCTGAGGGACAAAAAGTCCCTTGCGTTGCACGTGCCGTACACAACCTTGCCGACTATTCTTTCAATATCGTTTATTCTCTTTAATACCTCGGTTATTTCCTCACGCACGGGAGCGTTTCGGATAAGCTCGTCCACGGCTTCGAGGCGCATATTTATTGCGCTCACCGAAACAAGCGGACGGTCAATCCAGCTCTTTAAACGGCGTGCGCCCATAGCGGTTTTGGTTTTGTCCAGTATGGAGTAGAGCGAGCCTTTTTTGGACTTGTCACGCATAGTTTCCGTAAGCTCCAAATTTCTCCTGGACGCCAAATCTATCTCCATATAGTCGCACGTTCTGTATACTTTTATCTCTCTTACGTGCGACAGGTCGGTTTTTTGGGTTTCTTTAAGGTATTTAAGCAGTGCGCCGAGCGAACGGACGCTGTTTTCCCTGTCCTTTAAAATGTCGTTGTCTTTAAGACTTTCAAATTTTGCGTAGACAGCCTTTTTTGCCTCGCCGAGGTCAAAGTATTCCTCCTCGATGAAGCTCGAATAAAAGTCGAACCGTTTTTTAAACGCCGTAAACATCTTTGCCTTTGCGTGTGCGCCGTCGTTGACAATCAGCTCGGAAGGCTCAAAGCACGCAAGCACGTTTAAAAGCTGATTTTCGGCAACCGTGTTCTCTCCCTCGTTGACCACAAGTTCGCCCGTGGAAACGTCGCACAGCGACACCGCATAGCTGTCACCGTTCATATACACGCAGGCCAAAAAGTTGTTCTCGCCCGATGTGAGCACGGCGTCGAGGTTTGCCGTTCCGGGCGTTATAACACGGATAATGTCACGCTTTACTATGCCCTTTGCGCTCTTGGGGTCCTCCACCTGTTCGCATACGGCAACCTTTAAGCCGTTTTTAATGAGCTTTGCAATGTAGTTTTCCGCACTGTGGTACGGAACGCCGCACATAGGCGCACGCTCCTCCTGACCGCAGTTTCTCCCCGTAAGGCTGATTTCCAAAATCTTGGACGCTTTGATGGCGTCGTCGTAGAACATCTCGTAAAAATCACCCAGACGGTAAAAGAGAATACAGTCCTCATACTGCGACTTTATTTCAAAATACTGTTTCATCATTGGTGTAACCGGTTCGTTCATTGTTTTCCTCCGTTAGTGGCAGCCGCCGCAGCTTGAACAGTTGCCGGAGCAGCCTCCGCTTTGCTCCTCGCCCTTTACAAAATATGCAATTATTGCGTTCACCTGGTCTATGAGCGTTTTAAATGTTTGGCTCGCCTCAACGTAGCGCTTGATGTTGGCGTTTGTCATCAGCTTTTCAAATGCCTCCTGTGCCTCTTTCTGCACGCTTTCGAGTTCCTCTTTGGTTGCGCCCTCTTTTGACGCACGCTGACCCAGTCTTTCACGCACGGTTGCGTATTCCATCATAAGCTGCTGGGCGTCGGGGTC
The DNA here is from genome assembly GCA_934500705.1 of uncultured Clostridia bacterium. Classification (GTDB taxonomy): domain Bacteria; phylum Bacillota; class Clostridia; order UMGS1810; family UMGS1810; genus CAKSIN01. The sequence continues at coordinate 61,998 of CAKSTI010000002.1, forward strand.
TGCAAGCTGCAAGTCCTCTGCGCCCTTTAACGCTTTGTATTCGTCACATTCGGAGAGCATCTGTCCCAGCTCTCTTGCCTTTTCTATAATTTCGTTCATAAAATCTACCTCACTGAGATTTAAGTTTTCCCGTAAGCGACCACGTTTTCGCCTCGGTGATTTCCACATCGGCAAACTGACCTATGAGGGAGTCCGGCGCTTTAAAGTTCACCGTCTTTCCGCCCTCGGTTTTGCCGGCGAGAAATTCGTCATTGTTTTTGCTCTTGCCCTCTACAAGGACCTTCATAACTTTGCCTTCAAGGGCAAGGTTTTTCTCTTTGGATATTTCGTCCTGAATGGCAAGCATACGGTTAAAGTTCGCCTTTTTCTCCGCATCGTCTATAACGTCGGGCATTTTTGCCGCCGGCGTTCCGGGACGTCGGGAGTATATAAAGGAAAAAATCGTGTCATAACGCACCTGTTTCAAGACGTCGAGTGTGTCCTCAAACTCCTGTGTAGTTTCCCCCGGAAAGCCGACAATTATGTCGGTGGTGAGGGTGATGTCGGGCATTTTTTCTTTAATTTTACGGATTTTTTCCAGATAATTTTCTTTGGTATACCGCCTGTTCATTGCGGACAGCACTCTGTTGTTGCCTGCCTGAACGGGCAGGTGGAGCTGTTTGCAGATTTTTCGGTGCGTTGCCATTGTGTCTATCAGTTTGTCGCTGATGTCCTTGGGGTGGCTCGTCATAAAGCGCACCCTCTCGATGCCGTCCGCCTCGCAAACTGCCGAGAGAAGGTCTGCAAAGTCCGTCCCGTCCTCCAAGTCCTTGCCGTAGGAGTTTACGTTCTGACCCAAAAGCGTTACCTCTTTTACTCCGTCCTCCGCAAGGCTCTTAACCTCTGCGAGCACATCGTTCGGCTTTCTGCTTCTCTCTCTGCCACGCACATAGGGAACTATGCAGTACGAGCAAAAGTTATTGCACCCGTACATTACGGAAACCCAGGCGCACGGCCCCTTTTGGCGTACAACGGGCAGAGCCTCGGCTATTGCGCCGTCGGTGTTTACCACGTCAAAGACACGGTGCCTGTCCGTCAAAACTTCGAGCAGAATTTCGGGAAAGCGGTAGAGCGAGTGCGTGCCGAATACCATATCCACGTGGCGGTACTTCTTTCTCACCTGCTCCTTTACTTCCTCCTGCTGCATCATACAGCCGCAGACGCCGATAATGAGATTTTCGTTTTTCCGCTTTAAATTTTTAAGCGCACCGAGGTTGCCGTACACTTTAAGCTCCGCATTTTCTCTCACGGCGCAGGTGTTATACAGTATCAGGTCGGCGTTTTCTTTGTTATCGGTTTTCTCAAATCCCATTTCCGATAACATTCCCAAGAGTATTTCCGAGTCGCTCACGTTCTGCTGACAGCCGTATGTTTCCACAAAGCACGTCTTGCCGCCGCCTGTAAGACGGCGAACCGTGTGCATTATCTCCTTTTGCCGCTCCACTTCCTCGGCGGGTACAATTTTTCTTTCAACCTTGCTCATTTTACATTCCTTAATCTATTTTGTCTGTTCCCATATATTTAACCAGTACGTCCGGAACTGTAACCGTTCCGTCCTCGTTCTGATAATTTTCCAGTATTGCCGCAACGGTTCTGCCTATTGCCACGCCGCTGCCGTTTAATGTGTGCACAAACTGCGCCTTGTCCTTGGGCGAGTCTTTAAACTTGATGTTTGCTCTCCTTGCCTGGAAGTCCTCAAAGTTGGAGCAGGAGGAGATTTCGACGTATCTGCCGTAGCTCGGCATCCACACTTCTATGTCGTATTTCTTTGCGGCGGTAAATCCGAGGTCGCCCACGCAGATTGCAACGACTCTGTACGGGAGCTTTAAAAGCTGTAAAACCTTTTCGGCATCTCTTGTGAGCTTTTCAAGCTCGTTGTAAGACTCCTCCGGTCTTGAAAATTTGACAAGTTCAACCTTGTTAAACTGGTGCTGTCTTATAAGACCCCTCGTGTCCTTGCCGGCACTTCCTGCCTCTGCACGGAAGCACGCCGAGTATGCCACGTGCTTAATAGGCAGCTTTGTTCCGTCTAAAATCTCGTCCCTGTACATATTGGTAACAGGTACTTCCGCCGTCGGAATGAGGAAGTAATCCGTTCCGGCAACCTTAAATGCGTCCTCCTCAAATTTGGGGAGCTGACCTGTGCCGACCATACTTCTCCTGTGCACCATATACGGAGGGAAAATCTCAGTATAGCCGCTCTCGCCCGTGTGGGTGTCTAAGTAGAAGTTGATTATTGCACGTTCGAGCCTTGCGCCCAGGCCTCTGTAAAATGTAAATCTCGTTCCCGTAACCTTTCCGGCAGTAGGAGCGTCCAGAATGTTGAGGTCTGCGCCGATGTCCCAGTGAGCCTTTGGCTCAAAGTCAAACTTTGTAGGCTCCATAAACTTTCTTATTTCAACGTTGTCCTCGTCGGTCATACCGTCGGGAACGTCGTCGCACGGAATGTTGGGGATTGTGAGCATCGTTTTGTAGATTTCCTCGTCAAGCTCTCTCACCTTGTCGTCGAGCGCTTTAATATCGTCGGAAAGTTCCTTCATCTCCGCAAAAACAGCCGTCGTGTCCTCCCCTGCCTTTTTCATAGCCGGGATTTTTTTACTCACGTCGTTTTGCTTGCTCTTTAACTGCTCCACTTCAAAGAGGGTTTCTCTCTTTTTGGTGTCAAGCGCCAAAAGTGCGTCTATGTCCACGTTTTCTTTTCTTCTTGCAAGCGCCTTTTTAACCTTTTCGGGTTCTGTTCTTATAAGTTTAATGTCTAACATCTTGTTCACTCTCCAATTATAGTATTATAAATATATGTTTGCGCCGTTGTAAGCGAGTTGCGGTCTAACTGTGATATTGCGTCTTTTGCGCTCTGCGTGTCGCCGTCCGCAAAAAGCGAGTAGGCATTGAGTAAAATCTGCGTTACGCTTTCGTCGCCGCCGATTGCCTTGGACAAAACCTCTTTGTCCCTTTCGAGCGTTGCCTTTTCTTTGCCGACGGTGTCAAGCTCCTGTGTGAGCTTTTTGTTGCTGTCATTTAGCTTTTGGTTTTCTTCCGTAAGCGTGATAAGACTTTTTTTGACGCCTGCGCTCTCTGACGCCTGCTGTTCGATTTCTTTGCGGTAGTTATTTTGAGTAAGCCCTGCAAAAACAATCAAAATAAGCGCAAATGAAAAAAGTATTGCAATATACATCAGCAAAAATTTTCTGTTCTGTTTCAATAGTGTCACTCCTTGTTTCAAAAATACTGTCAAAATGCCATTTTCTGTTACGGGGCAAAAATTGCGGTTTTAAGACGTTTTTGCTCTCAAATGCAAATCTATATTGCCCCATATGTAAAAACTCATTACAAGTGAACGGTTTTTCGATAATTTTTTCTATTTGTTCAATATTTTAACAATTCTTTCAAGTTCCTCTTTTGAATAGTATTCAATCTGAATTGTGCCCTTATCCCCCTTGCCGGCAATCCTGACTTTTGCTCCGAGGGAGGTGGAAACCGATTTTGCTATTTCGTCAAAAGCGAGTTTTAAGTTTAAGTCCGTTTTCGGCGGTGTTTTTTTAGCCGTCGGCTTTTGTTTTAAAAGCTGTTCCGTTGCACGGACGCTCAAATCCTCGTCCGCAATTATTTTTGCAAGTTCGCTCTGCTTGTTTTTGTCGCTGAGCGAAAGTATCAGCTTTGCGTGACCGAATGATATCTTTCCGTTTTTGATCATTTCCAGCACATCGTCCGCAAGGTTTAAAAGCCTTAGTGCGTTTGCCACCGAACTTCTGCTTTTGCTCATTTTCTCGGCAATCTGCTCCTGCGTCAGCGAGTACTCGTCCATAAGGCGTTTGTAGCCGAGCGCCTCTTCAACGGGGTTAAGGTCCTGCCTTTGCAGATTTTCGATGAGTGCAATCTCACTGACCTCAATTTCCGAAAGTTCCTTAATTATCGCCGGAATTGTTTTAAGTCCCGCCTTTTTTGCCGCACGCCAGCGCCTTTCGCCGGCTATTATGCCGTAAAAGCCGTTTGCGGATCTTTTGACGATTATCGGAGATATCACTCCGTGCTGCCTTATGGACTCCGCAAGCTCTGACAGCTTTTCCTCGTCAAATTCCTTTCTCGGCTGGTCACGGTTAGGCTCAATGTCCACAAGTTTTAATTCGCAAACGCTGTTTTCGTCCGTGGAGGCGTTTTGCACAGGACTGATTATCTGCGGTTTGTCATCGCCCAAAAGTGCGCCCAAACCTCTGCCCAAACCTTTTTTTGCCACTATCTGCCACCTCTTTTCGAATTGCTCTGAATTACTTCCGATGCCAAATTCATATAGCACGCACTGCCCTTTGAGTGTTTGTCGTAGACGTTTATCGGCTGACCGAAACTCGGAGCCTCGCTGAGCCGTACGTTTCTGGGGATAATTGATTTATACAGCTTTTCGCCGTAATATTTTTTGACTTCCCCGGCAACCTGCATCGAAAGGTTTGTCCTCGTGTCGTACATTGTGAGCAGAACGCCCTCGATTTCCAGTGACGGATTAAACGCTCTTTTAATGGAGCGAATGGTGTTTGTAAGCTGGCTGAGTCCTTCGAGCGCATAATATTCACACTGGATAGGAATAATTATGCTGTCTGCGCATACAAATGAATTGAGGGTCAAAAGCCCGAGAGACGGCGGACAGTCTATGATAATAAAGTCGTACTCGTCCTTTACCTCTCCCACTGCGTTTTTGAGGAGATACTCTCTGTGCTCCTCCGACACAAGTTCAATCTCCGCACCGGCAAGGTCTATGTTTGACGGGCACAAAAACAAGTTGTGCACATCGGTTTTTAAAATAGTTTCGCCAATAGGTGCAGAATTTATGATAACGTCGTAAACGCTTTTTTCAATCTGCTCTCTCATCACGCCGACGCCGCTTGAAGCATTTCCCTGCGGGTCGGTATCTATAAGAAGTACCTTTTTGCCGTATGCCGCCAGACAGGAACTCAGGTTCACGCTTGTTGTGGTTTTGCCCACACCGCCTTTCTGGTTTGCAACGGCTATACATTTACCCATTGATACACCTCTTTTCGTAGTTTAGAGAGATTTAAGCTCCCTGCCTATACAGTATATCACAAAGTTAAGATAAATTAAATACCTTTTTGCAAATTTTTTTGATTTTTTTAAAAATTGTTCCACGTGGAACATAAAATAATGCACCAAGTAATTGTTCCACGTGGAACATTAACTTGGTGCATTGAATTTTGCTCAACGTTTTCGGGGGGTAATGTGATTGAGCAAAATGCGGTAAAGCAAAAGTGATTAACGCCTTTGGCAACGGCAACCTGTAACTTTTAACACATATAGCTCGTGTAAAAACATACCGAAAGGCGTGCTCAAAATAAACTAACTTGTTTTTGTCCGCATTTGAAATGAGCCGTACAGTCTGTTTTTTCGGATTTAGAAAATAGAGAGTAAAAACGGCGGAAGTTGTTCATTTTCTTTATATTCCGCCGTTTTTAGCTCCGCAGTGAAACTGACTGTTTCGCCTCGGAGCGGCTAAGATTTTTTAAAGACGGAAATTACAGAGTGTAGGCGATATTTCAGAGTCGGCGGGCGGGGGTGTCGGGGGTGCGCTCGCCTAGCACCCTCCGACGTTTTTTCTTTGTTTTCTCAAACAATGTACCTTTGACTCGATGCAGTGGGGCGGTGAGGTTTTCCTCAAACTCTACGCCTGCTTAGGTATTCTTATCACATATTCATAATACAAGTCCGTTTCATCCTTGACCGCCGTTGCGTCAATTCCGTTTTCATTCATCATAGATACCGCACGGCTTACGGTCTTAAAAAACACCCGTATATCTTTCATCGGATTCAGCGGTTTCTTTTCTTCCTTTTCCGTCGGTATGCCAAAGCGCAGAACCTTGTCCACAAGCGCCTCGGTCTGTTTTACGTTAAACGAATAATCTATTGCACGTTTTAAGACATAGAGCTGTTTATCCTCGGTGTCGAGCCGCAGCAGCGCCCTTGCGTGGCGTTCGGTGAGCTTGTTGTCGGCAATCAGTTCACGGACAACGCTCGGCAGCTTTAAAAGACGGATTTTGTTGGCTATTGCCGACTGTGTTTTTCCGAGTTTCTTTGCCAGTTCCTCCTGTGTAATGCCGCACTTTCTGATTAACTCGCAGTACGCCGTTGCCTCCTCCATAAACGAGAGGTTTTGCCTCTGGATATTCTCCGCCAAAGCGACTATTGCGCTGTCCTCGTCCTCCATCTCAATAATCAGTGCCGGGATTTTTAACATTCCGGCAAGTCCGCACGCTTTAAGACGTCTTTCCCCTGCCACAAGCTCATATGTACCGTCTCTCATTTTGCGCACGGTTATCGGTTGGATAACTCCGTACTGCCTTATTGACTCACTCAGTTCTTTAAGACTGTCGTGGTCAAAAAAGTGCCTCGGCTGATTGGGATTTGGACGTATTATGTGCAGCGGAAGCTGAACGACGGTATTTGTTCCGGCTCTCGGCGGAGTTGAAACGCTCCCCGTAAGCAACTGCGATTTCAGCATATTAACCAGCTCCATATTTTTTCCTCCTTAGTATGCGGCGGCACAACTTATTGCCGCCTGCGGACGTGTTTGAGTCCGCTCAAAATTTCATTACATACAGTATATCACCTTAACTTTAAAAAGTATACAAAAACCGTTCCCCATAAATCGGCACAAAATTAAAAGAACCGCCTTAATACAGCGGTTCTTTTGCCGGTTTCGGAGCCTTTCGGGGATATTTTGTCGGTGTTTGCGATGTTTTTTTAATAATTACGGCGTTGTGCTTTAAATCCGCATCGGGGATTTCGTATTCGCTTATGCTTTCGAGCTCTCCGCCAAGGATTTTGATTGCCCTTTTTGCCTCGGCTGCTTCGTCCGATGCCTTAGGCCCTTTAAGGCAGATTAGCTTTCCGCCGACCTTTACAAACGGCAGGCACAGCTCGCACAGTGTGGTTAAATTTGCCACTGCTCTTGAAACGCAGATGTCGTACTTTTCACGGTGGTTTTCGTCCTTGCCGACGTCCTCTGCCCTGCCCCACACGATTTCGGTGTTTTCAAGGTTTAACTTCTGCACCGCCTCGGCGAGGAACTTTGTGCGCTTGTTAAGCGAGTCCACAAGGGTTAAGTTTACCGTCGGGTTTGCAATTTTCAGCGGAATGCCCGGAAATCCTGCCCCCGTTCCCACGTCCGCCACGCTCGCACCGTCCGGGAGCAGAGCCTTTATGCTGAGGCAGTCGAGGAAGTGCTTGACTGCAACCTCGTCCTCGTCTGTTATTGCGGTTAAGTTTATTTTTTCGTTCCACTCAATGAGAAGTCTGTAATAATCATAAAACTTATCACACACCGCACCGTCATATCCGCTGTTTGAGAGAATTTGTTTAATCGACACTGTTTTCTCCTTTCACCGTCTGCAAATATATCATCAGCACGTTCATATCCGCCGGGGAAACGCCGGAAATTCTCGACGCCTGACCCACGGAGAGCGGACGGATTTTAGAAAGTTTCTGCCTTGCCTCAATCCTAAGACCGTATATGTCGTCGTAATTGATATTATCGGGGATTTTGCGCCGTTCAAGTTTTTTGAACTGCTCTACCTGTTCAATCTGTTTCTTAATATAGCCCTCGTACTTAATCTGAATGTTCACCTGCTCGGCAACGTATTTGTCAAGAGTCGGTCTGTCATTGTCAACGGGTGCGAGAACCTCGTAGCAAAGCTCTGGACGGCGCACAAGCTCCGCCAGCTTTACGCCCGTTGTTATGGGCGTGCTGTTGTGCTCTGCCAGAATGGCATTTACCTCAGCATTCGGAGCAATGTTTTTATGCTTGACACGATATATTTCCTTTTCGACAGCGTCTTTTTTCTTTAAAAATTCCGCATATCTTTCGTCCGAGATAAGTCCCAGCTTATGCCCCTTTTCCGTAAGACGAAGGTCGGCATTGTCCTGCCTTAAAAGCAGACGGTACTCCGAGCGGCTCGTCATCATTCTGTAAGGCTCTTTTGTGCCCTTTATTGTCAGGTCGTCAATCAGAGTTCCTATGTATGCCTCGGAGCGGTCGAGAGTAAACGGCTCACGGTTTTGCACTTTGAGAGCGGCGTTTATGCCGGCAATCAGCCCCTGCGATGCCGCCTCCTCATAGCCGGAACTGCCGTTGAACTGCCCCGCACCGAAAAGACCGGGATAGTTTTTAAATTCAAGCGCAGCGCTAAGCTGTGTGGAGTCCGTGCAGTCGTACTCAATGGCGTATGCGGTGCGCATCATATGGGCGTTTTCAAGTCCGGGTACGGAGTGGAGCATTTTTAGCTGAACCTCCTCCGGCATTGATGACGAAAAACCCTGAATATACATCTCCTCGGTGTTTAATCCCATCGGCTCAACAAAAAGCTGATGGCGCTTTTTGTCCTTAAACCGCACCACCTTGTCCTCAATCGACGGGCAGTAGCGTGGGCCTATTCCCTCAATCATACCGCTGTAAATCGGCGAGCGGTCGAGATTTTCGTTTATTATTCGGTGCGTTTCCTCGGTTGTGTACGTCAGATAGCACACGGCTTTATTTTCGCCGGGGTCTTTGGTTTCAAACGAAAACGGAACAATCTCCTCGTCGCCGTACTGCACTTCCATTTTGGAAAAGTCCACCGTGTTGCGGTTGACCCTTGCCGGTGTGCCGGTTTTGAACCTTTGTATTTCAATTCCGGCATTTTTAAGGCACGCCGAAAGCTCGTTGGACGGGAAAACTCCGTCCGGGCCGCTCGCATAGCTCACGTCGCCCACAATCACCTTGCCCTTTAAGTATGTTCCGGTTGCAATTACCGCCGCTTTTACGGAATATCTCGCCCCGATTTTGGTAAGAACGCTCTTAACTTCGTTGTTTTCGCCAAACTCCACCTCGATAATCTCCGCCTGTTTCATATCGAGGTTCGGCTGATTTTCGAGCGTGCGCTTCATTTCCTCCGAGTAGCGTTTTCTGTCGGACTGCACACGCAGGCTGTATACCGCCGGGCCTTTGCCTTTGTTTAAAATGCGTGACTGGATAAACGTCTTGTCGGCGCACTTGCCCATCTCGCCCCCCAAAGCGTCAATCTCACGCACGAGGTGACCCTTTGCCGTGCCGCCTATGCACGGGTTGCACGGCATATTTGCGACGGTGTCCATATTTATTACAAACATAATGACCTTTGAACCGAGCCTTGCCGCCGCAAGCGCCGCCTCGCAGCCTGCGTGGCCGCCGCCGATTACGGCAACGTCATATTCTCCGGCTTTGTATTCTTTCATATTATCAATTCCTTTATTTTCCCACGCAAAATCTGTGGAATATTCTGTCTACAATTTCCTCTCCGACGGTCTGACCCGTTATCTCACCCAGTGCGGTTATGGCGTTTTCTATGTCTATAAACGTCATATTCGCAGGTATTCCGGCGCCTATTGCCTCCACTGCGCTTTCAAGGGACTTCTTTGCCTTTTGCAGTGCGTCCCTGTGGCGCACATCGGTAATCACGGCGTCGTCGCTTTGCGCAATTTCGCCGGCGTCAAACATTTTTTCAACCGCCGAGGCAAGGCGTTCAATGCCTATCTTTTCTTTGACCGAAAAATCAATCACAGCGTCAAACCTGTCGGCAAACGGCGTGATGTTCGCCGCCTTGCCGTTTTCGCACTTATTCAAAAGCGCAACCGCCTTTTTGCCCGCAAGGGAGTCAATTATAAAGGCGTCGTTTTCGTCCAAAGGCTTTGCGGCGTCCGTCATATATATAACGAGGTCGGCATCGGACAAAATCTCCTTGGACTTTTCCACTCCGATGCTCTCCACCCTGTCGTCGGTATCTCTTATGCCGGCGGTGTCGGCAAGGTTTAACACAACGTTTCCGAGCGATACGCTCTCCTCCACCGAGTCCCTTGTTGTGCCCTCAATCTCGGTTACAATCGCCCTTTCCGAGCCGCAAAGCAGGTTTAAAAGCGAGGACTTGCCCACATTGGGTTTGCCCACAATGGCTGTCCTTATGCCGTCACGCATAATCTTGCCTTTAAGCGAGGTGCTGAGCAGCTTTTCTACGTCGGCTTTCGCATCTGCAATCCCGTTTAAAAATTCACCGTCCGTGAGCGGCTCCAAATCCTCGTCCGCAAAGTCGATAAGCACTTGAAGGTGCGAGGTGAGCGCAAGCAGTTTTTCACGGATTGCGTTAATCTCCTTTGACAGCGAACCGCAGAGCTGATTTACCGAAAGGCTGTGCGCCGCCGATGTCTTTGCGTTTATTATGTCGATTACCGACTCCGCCTCGCAAAGGTCAATTCTGCCGTTTACAAATGCCCTCTTTGTAAACTCGCCGGCGTCCGCAAGCCTTGCGCCGCTCTCCAACACTGCGGACAAAATCTCACGTGTGCTGACAGTTCCGCCGTGGCAGTTTATCTCCACAACGTCCTCACGGGTATAGGTGTTGGGCGCAAGCATAACGGAGATAAGCACTTCGTCCAGAACTTTGCCGTCCTTTTTAACAAAGCCGTGGGTTATGGTGTGGGTTTTTGCGTTTTTAAGTTTTTTGCCGAGCGGATTTTCAAAAATTCTGTCGGCAATCTCAACCGCCCGTTCTCCGCTCAGACGGATTATTGATATTCCGCCCGTTCCCGGCGGAGTGGATATTGCCGCAATGGTGTCGGAAAGGTGCATATTTTCCTCCTGAAAAAACGGGTGTACGGGTATTTACCCGTGCACCCGTTTTGATTATTGGTTATTTCAGTCCTTTTTCAGCGCAATAACAACTTTTCTGTTGATGCCCTGACCGACGCTGTATGTCGTAACTTCGTCACTTGATTGGAGCGCCGAGTGGATAATTCTTCTCTCATAAGCATTCATAGGTTCGAGCGATGTGCTTCTGCCGGTTCTTATAACCTTGTTTGCCATTTTGTGTGCCAGGGCTTCGAGCGCCTGATTTCTCTTTTCACGGTAGTTTTCCGTGTCGAGCGAAACCTTTACAAAGTCAAGGTCGCCCCTGTTTACAACAAGGCTCGTAAGGTGTTGCAGAGCGTCGAGGGTTTCTCCCCTCTTGCCGATAACCGCACCCATATTGGGGCCGGAAAGCTCAATGTTCATCGTTCCGTCGGAAATTGATGTGTCAATCGTAACGTCCTCGCCGGAAAGTTCAAACAGTTTGCCGAGGAAGTTCTTGGCACGTCTTTCGGGACTGGGATTTGCGGTAACTCTCACGGTTGCGTCTTTGCTCCCGATGCCGAAAAGTCCCTTTGAACCTTCCTCAATAACTTCAATCACAACTTCATCATAAGAGGCGCCAAGCTCCTTTAATGCAAGTTCAACAGCCTCGTCCTTTGTCTTTGCGGATTTTTCAACAGTAGCCATAGTGTCTAACCTCTTTTCTTTTTCTTTTGGATATTGTATTTTTTCTGCTTTTCAAGCAATTTCTGCTCACGCACGATGTCTTCCTTTGCAATCTCGTCTGTTAATTTTTTGTTGTAATAACCGTTTAAGAGTACGGTCTGCGCAAGGGAAACAACGTTCGATATAGTCCAGTAAAGTCCCAGTGTTGACGGCAGTGTGAGTGTAAACCACAGAGTCATTATCGGCATTACGTAGGTCATCGATTTTGTCATAGCCTCTGCCGACTGTCCGCTTCCTTCGGTTTTCTGGTCGGGAGAGAGAACACGCTTGGGCGGTTCGTCCTTTTTCTTTTCGTCGTCACTGGGCTTGTTGATATATGTGGTAATCTTGCTTGTAAGAACGGTTGTAAGGGTTGCAAGTATCGGGATAATGAGCACGGTAAGCGCAATTATGCCCGTTTTGCCTGCAAAAAGCTGTTTTAAAACGTCGTTCGGAACAACCGAGAGGTCAAGACCGAAAAAGTCGAAGTTTAAGAGCTTTTCGCCCTTGGCAATGAGGATTTCGGCAGACCTTGCCGCCGCAGCCCCTGTGAGATTGTGCGCCTTTTGGAGCGTTGCAACCTTGTCCGCACCGTAGTGCAGCATATATGTCAGCGGTCTGTATATAACCTGGTACAGACCTATTATTATCGGAAACTGAATTAAAAGCGGAAGGCAGCCGCCCGTCGGGTTTACGCCGTACTCTTTGTAGAGCTTCATCATTTCCTGGCTTGCCTTTTGCTGGTCGTACTGGTACTTGTCCTGTATTTCTTTGAGTTTTGGCTGAATTTTCTGCATTTTAGTCATAGACTTTTGCTGTTTTAAGCCCAGCGGCAGTAAAATCAGTTTAATCAAAACGGTAAACAGAATTACCGCAACGCCGTAGTTCTGCACAAATTCGTAAATCCAGCCGAGTATGTAACCCAGCGGCGTTGTAATCAGAGTTCTGAAAATGTTCATTAATTTCCTCCTATTTAAGCGGGTCATAGCCGCCCGGATTGAACGGGTGGCACTTCAAAATCCGTCTGAAAGCAAGACAGCTCCCCTTTACTGCGCCGTATTTTTCCACAGCTTGAAGCGCATACGACGAGCAGGTCGGATAAAACCGACAGCACGGTTTTTTGAGAGGCGATACAAACTTTCTGTAAAGTTTAATTATGCAAATTAAAATTCTTTTCATTTAATATCGGACTTTTCTATACAATATTTCATAGCGGAAAGCACACTCTTAAAATCCGCTCTTGCCATCTTTGTTCTTGCGGCAATTATTATGTTGTAGCCACGCTCGGTCTTTGGCATACACTCGGCGTATGCCGCACGAATGAGCCGCTTTGCCCTGTTTCTGATGTGTGCCTTGCCGACGGTTTTGGAAACCGTTATTCCGAGATGTGTTTCTTTTGTTCTGTTTCTGTAATAGTGAAAGACAATGCAGTCGGAGACAACCTTCTTTCCCCTCTTGTACGCATACACAAACTCCCGGTTGAGTTTTACCGTACCCTTCATTGCCTGTCCTCCTTGTGTTTCCCGTATAGCAAAAACGGAACGGCAAAGACCGTTCCCGCAAAATTACAAAGCAAATATTTTGTATGGCAAGTTAGCTTGTGCGTACAAGCTAACTTAACCGCACTAAGGAAAAGCCATTCAAACCGTTCGGTTTAAATTATAAATGCCGAGCCTTACGCCGACAAAACTTTTCTACCCTTTAATCTTCTGCGAGCCAAAACCTTTCTGCCGTTTCTGTCGCTCATTCTTGCTCTGAAACCGTGAACTTTGCTTCTGTGTCTCACGTTCGGCTGATATGTTCTTTTCATAAACTCTACACCTCCTTACAGTGATACCTGTTTATAGTAAGGTGGCACACAAAAACGGCGCCGCACCAAAACAGCTTATATATGCCGGCACTTACCGACTGAAAATCATTATAATTATATACTATCACAATTTATTTGTCAACTAAAATTTTAAAAATCACTCAAAAGATTGGCAAAAAAGTTGATTTTGCGCCCGATTTGTTCTGCACCGTGCCGATTTTTGAATGTTTTTCGTGTGTAAATTTTAAAAACCACTTGCATAAGTATGGTTATATATGGTATAATAACCTCAATACCTCAATGATGTAGGTAATTAGGCAGTGGGGACCCGAACCCACATTGGTTTCACATAGCAATTTTCCCCGTAACGGCAGTAAATCCCTTGAAAATACGACAGTATTCCCTGCGTAATTTACTTTGTTACAGAAAAAATTGCTTATGTGAAACTGCGAGCACCTGTTCGGCTGAATTTCTGCAAAGAATTTCGGTGCGTAAGGGTGCAGGCGGGCTGGCGCCCGTCAAAACCGACAATCCGGAAGGATTTGTAAAAATTCAGTCGACAGGCAATGCGGGTTCGAGTCCCCGCTGCCTAAGCAGTGGAGGAACGGCAGTGCACAGATTTTTTGTAAATCCGTCCGATATAAGCTCCTGCGGAGTTGAAATCACGGGCGATGACGTGGCTCACATTTCAAAAGTCCTGCGCCTTCGGTGCGGTGACAAGATAAGCGTTTGCGACCAAAACGGTTTTGACTATGTATGCACCGTGAGCGAAGTCGGCAAAGAGCGGGTTTTTGCCCGTGTTGACGAGAAGCTGCCGAGCATTTCCGAGAGCCGTGTTTCAGTTACGCTCTACCAGGGACTTCCCAAGGGCGACAAAATGGAGCTTATCATACAAAAGTGCACGGAGCTTGGAGTTAAAAAGTTTGTGCCCGTGGTGATGCAAAGGTCGGTTTCACGGCCGAAAGATACGTCCAAAAAAACCGCACGCTACCGAAAAATCGCTTTGGAGGCGGCAAAGCAGAGCAAGCGCAGTGCAGTGCCCGACGTTTGCGACGCAACGGATTTTGAGTCTGTGCTCGATAAGATTAAAGACGGCGATGCGCTGAATATCCTGCCTTACGAAAACGAGAAGTCAACCACGCTTAAAGAGGTACTGCGCAAAAACTGCGATGCAAAAAACATCAACCTTATAATAGGGCCGGAGGGCGGATTTTCGGACGAAGAAATTGCCGACGCTCTGGCACAGAACATACAGACGGTCACACTGGGGCCGAGAATACTGAGGTGCGAAACGGCACCGATTGCGGCAGTTGCCGCCATAATGTACGAATTGGGAGACTGCTTGGACAGTCCGTTGGAGGAGAGAAAATGAAAAATAACAATACTATGTCAAAAGAGCTGCATTCAAATCTGATGCTTGTCACTACCACGATTGCAATGCTGTGCTTTGTGGCTATTATGCTTATATTTATGGGTATGAGAAATGCCGCCATTCCCGAATTTACCACGGTGTGCTCACGGGTGAGCGCAGTTGCCGCCTGGGTTGCGGCGGCGGTTATGGCGTATAAGGCGGTCAAAAAGGGAAAGAAATATTTTCTTGAATACATTATCTACCTCATTATAATGGGATTTGGATTCGTATTTATGTTTAATATGCCCGCGGTTTTTTACGTTAAATTCCACATAACAAACTGGGCAAACCTGTCACTGCAAGTTCTTACGGTTCTCACAGGCGTGTTCTTTGTTGCAAGCGTGGTATGCCACGGAGTTCTGGCAAGCAGGGCTAAAAGATAATGAGAGTTCTTATTCAGCGTGTAAAGTATGCCTCGGTCACCATTGACGGCGAGGTTAAGAGCAGTATCGGTCACGGAATTTTGGCGCTTGTCGGCTTTTGCGAGGGCGACAGGGAGGAGTTTATTGCTCCTATGGTCAAAAAGATGGCGGGACTGCGCATTTTTGAGGATACGGACGGCAAGATGAACCTGTCGGTTTCGGACGTCGGGGGCGAAATTCTGGCAGTGAGCCAATTTACGCTGTACGCCGATTGCAGAAAGGGCAGACGGCCGTCATTTACGGGCGCACTGAGCCCCGACAGGGCGAATGAGTTTTACATTGAATTTGTAAATGCCGTTGCGGACGAAACGGGCGTTTCCCCAAAGACGGGCGAGTTTGGCGCAGATATGAAGGTGGAGCTGTTAAACGACGGCCCGGTTACGATTATGCTGGACTCTGACGATATTATTAAATAGAATATTATTCTTTCAAAGGGATAAAATACATACATCGCCGAAAAGGCGGTGTATTTTCTTTTTGGAGGGATAGTTAATGAAACAATTCATTGAGATTGTGGACGTTTTTGCAAGGGAGATAATAGACTCCCGCGGCAACCCGACAGTTGAGGCGGAAGTCATCGCCGAGGGCGGATATGTGGGCAGAGCGGCAGTTCCGTCCGGTGCGTCAACGGGGATGTATGAGGCGGTGGAACTGCGTGACGGCGGCGAACACTTCGGCGGACTCGGAGTGCAAAAGGCGGTTGACAACGTAAATAATATAATTGCCGATAAAATTGTGGGAATGAACGTTCTCGATCAGATTTTAATAGACAGCGTTCTTTGCACTCTCGACGGCACGCCGAACAAGTCAAAACTCGGCGCAAACGCAATACTCGGCGTATCGCTTGCGTGCGCAAAGGCGGCGGCAAAGGCTCTCGGAGTGGGACTTTACCAGTATATCGGCGGCTCGTTTGCGCATACGCTGCCCGTCCCGATGATGAATATATTAAACGGCGGAGCGCACGCCGGGAACAACATCGACATTCAGGAATTTATGATTATGCCCATAGGCGCACCCGATTTTAAAGAGGCGCTTATGCGCTGTACCGAGGTTTTTCATTGCCTCAAAAAAATTCTTAAACAAAGAGGTCTGGCAACCGCAGTGGGCGACGAGGGCGGATTTGCGCCGTCGCTTGACAAGGATGAGGACGCCTTGGAGGTAATCTGCGAAGCGATACGGGCGGCGGGCTACGACACGGACTTTGATTTTAAAATTGCCATAGACGCCGCCGCATCGGAGTGGGCGACGGACGACGGCTATCTCCTGCCGAAATCCGGCATAAAAATGAGCGCAGACGAGCTTATTAATTACTGGAAAAACATCTGTGACAAATACCCTGTAATTTCCATTGAGGACGGCGTGGGCGAGAACGACTGGTCTGCGTGGGAAAGACTTACAAAGGAGCTCGGTGACAGAGTCCAGCTCGTCGGCGACGACCTCTTTGTAACCAATGCGCAGAGGCTCGAAACGGGTATTGCACGCCACAGCGCAAACTCAATACTCATAAAGGTTAATCAGATAGGCACTCTGTCGGAAACTATGCAGGCAATCCAAAAAGCAAACCGCAGCGGCTACACCGCCGTAATATCGCACCGCAGCGGCGAAACCGAGGACGCAACCATTGCCGACATTGCGGTTGCGGTAAATGCCGGGCAGATAAAGACGGGCGCACCCTCACGCAGTGACAGAACGGCAAAGTACAATCAGCTTTTGCGCATTGCCGAGGAACTGTCCGATGCGGCGGACTATCCGGGGAGCAAGGCATTTTTTAATCTGAATATTGACATTTGACATTTTTTGTGATAGGATAGTTTCACTGATGAAAAAAGGTGGTTTTACAATGAGATCTGTTTTTATGAGATACCCCGGCGGCAAGCCGAAGGCGCTTACTTTCAGCTACGACGACGGTAATATGCACGACAGGCGGCTTGCCGGAATTTTTGACAAATACGGTATGAAGGCAACATTTAACTTCTGCGGAAAAGGTGTGAGCCATAATTATACCGCAGAGGAGATAAAAGAGATTTTTCTCTCAAAGGGTCACGAAATTGCCGTTCACGGTGAAAACCACAGGGCAAACGGCAATATGCGCCCCATTGAGGGAATACGTGACGTGCTCAACTGCCGTTTGGAGCTCGAAGCAAAGTGCGGACGCATTATCCGTGGTATGGCGTACCCCGACACCGGCATAACCCTTATGGGCAACGCCGACGGTTACAGTCAGATAAAGCAGTATTTAACCGAACTTGACATTGCGTATGCAAGGACTCTCGGCGGTGACAACAACAGCTTTTTACTGCCGGAAGATTTCCACGCCTGGGTGCCGACCGCACATCACAAAAATCCGAAGATTATGGAATACATCAATGAATTTTTAAATATTGATACTTCCACAAAAACTTACCACGCACGCCGTGTTCCCCGTCTTTTCTACATTTGGGGGCACAGCTATGAGTTCAGCAACGACGACAACTGGTGTCTTGCAGAGCAGATTTGCGAAAAATTTGCGGACAATGACGAAATCTGGTATGCGACAAATATTGAAATTTATGACTATGTAAAGGCGTACAAGAGCCTTGTATACAGCGCCGACGGGCATATGGTCTATAATCCGACGCTGTATACAATCTACATAGACGCCGACGGCGTACCATATGAGATTAAGTCCGGCGAAACAATAACAATAAAATAGTTTAAACATCAAAGGGGCAATGGATATGTTAATAGATTTTCACACACACGCATTTCCGCAGGCAATAGCGACCTGTGCCATAAGCAAGCTGTCGCACGCATCGGGCGGACTTGACCCGCAGACCGACGGAACTCTCCCGTCGCTTAAAGCGGAGATGGCAAAAGACGGTGTGGACATATCCGTCGTCCTCTCGATAGCCACAAACGCAAAACAGCAGACAAACGTAAACAACTTTGCCGCAGAGATAAACGGAAACGAGGGCATTTTTGCCTTCGGCTCCGTTCATCCCGATGCCGAAAATGCGCTCGACGAGCTTGACAGAATTAAGTCGCTCGGCCTTAAAGGCGTTAAATTTCACCCGGATTACCAGGGCTTTTTTGCCGATGACGAAAAGATGAAACCGATATACAAAAAAATCTCGTCGCTCGGGCTCATCACCGTCTTCCACGCAGGCTACGACTACGGGTTTTCCGAGCCGTTCGGCTGTATGCCGGACAATATGGCAAAGGCTCTGCGCTGGTTTGACTCCCCCGTCATTGCGGCTCACTGGGGCGGAGTTGGCTGCGGAAGCGAGGTTATCAAAAAGCTGTGCGGTCTTGACCTTTGGTTTGACCTCTCATTCGGCTACGGCACGATGCCAAAGAGCTTTGCCGAAAAAATTGTGGAAAAGCACACCCCCGACCGCCTGATGTTCGGCTCGGATATGCCCTGGCACCGCCCGTCGTGGGAGAGATTGCTCATAAATTCGCTCGACCTGTCGGAGGGCGACCGTGACAAGATATATTATAAAAATGCCGAAAAACTTTTGGGATTGGAGGGGTAAAAGATGTTGCCGAGCGACCCCGTAATACTTCTTGGCGTTGTAAACACAAAACTCCGTGATTTCTACCCCACACTCGACGCCCTGTGCGAGGATTTGGGCGAGGATAAGGATAAGATATGCCAAAAATTAAAAATGATTGACTACGTTTATGACGAAAAACTCAATAAATTCGTATGATTTTTGTGCAAATGTGACAGGAAATGTCTTCAAACATAATTTTTTGCGAGAAAATGCGCAAAATGTGAATAAATTACGAATTTTTAATTAATTCCCTCTTGACAAAGATAATAAATAGTGGTATTATCGATTTCGACATCAAAATTTGACAACTAATTTGCGGTGTAATGTTACCTTTGTACATTTTTAGGCAACATCAGATACACGGCGTGTATCAGTAGGAAAAAAAGGAACCTTAGCACTTTGTCGCTGACGGGAATAGATTGTATTCTCACAAAAGATATGCTTATAAAAATACATAAGCATTGATTAAATGGTGCTTGCGCAGACGATGGGCTCTTTTTTGGGTATTATTTTACTCGAAGAAAGGGTTTTTTATTACCCTGAATACGTTTTTTATGCCGCAAGGTGTTCAGATTATATAAAATCAAAGGAGTTGCGGCAGTTGAAAAGGGTTCTCATTCTCGCAAACCATTTTATTACCCTGTATGCGTTCCGCAGAGAAATAATTCAAAAACTAATAAAAATCGGTTATGAAGTGTATATTTCACTACCACGGTCAAGCAAAAATATTTATTTTGAAAAACTTGGCTGCAAGGTCATTCCCACCAAAATTGCAAGGCGAAGTATTAACCCCGTCGGTGATGTCAAACTTATTCTTTTTTACAGGAAATTATTTTTAAGTATTAAACCCGATGTTATTCTCTCTTATACAATCAAGCCTAATATATACGGCTCAATCGTAAGTAATTCTCTTAATATTACTCAGATATGCAATATAACGGGCACGGGCGGCTTGTTTTTAAAAAAGAGTTTTTTGAGTGCGCTGTGTACGGTGCTTTACAGACATTCCGTAAGAAACTGCAAAAAGGTCTTTTTTCAGAACAAAGATGACTTTGAATTTTTTGCCAAAAACCGTATGATTACAGACAACGGCGAGGTAATTCCGGGTTCGGGGTGCAACGTTGAGCGGTTCGCCCTCTCCCATATGCCGAACGGCAGAAATGTTAATTTTATCTTTGCCGGCAGAATTATGAAAAACAAAGGTATTGAGGAATATCTGCAATGTGCGGAGCGGATTAAGAAAAAGCACCCCGATATAAACTTTTATATAGCCGGTTGGTTTGAGGAGAAAAAGTACAAAGGCATCGTTGAGGATTATCAAAGACGTGGAATTGTTAAGTACTGCGGATTTACAGAAGACATAAGGGAGCTTATGGGGCGGTGTCACTGTGCGGTATTGCCCTCGCACGGCGGCGAGGGAGTGCCGAACGTGCTTTTGGAAGCGGCTGCAATGGGCAGAATTTGTGTTTCGTCCGATATAAGCGGAGCAAGAGATGCCGTTGTTGGCGGTGAGAACGGATTTCTCTTTGAAGTCGGAAATGCGGACAGCCTGGCAGAAGCGGTTGAAAAAGTTATTTTGCTCACAGATGCCCAAAGGGACGAGATGGGGCGCAACGGCAGAGAAAAGGTCGAAAAGCTGTTTGACAGACGGATTGTGATTAACAAATATTTAGACGAGGTAAAGGACAGTGAACAGATTTGCAAGAGCGGCGGCGGTGCTGCCGACAGGAGCGGTCAAAGTTTTGCGGACAAAGCTATTTCATTTTGATGCCTTTCGTATGGCATTGCCTTTTATGGTGTCGCCGTTTTCGGAAATTACCGCCGATAAGGGCGCAAGATTTAAAGCCGGCAAAAACTTTAAAATGCGTGACGGGGCAAAAATCCGTGTGCGCAGAAATGCCGAAATCGTAATCGGCGCAGGGTGCGTATTTCAGGGCGAGTATGGCGATAACCTGATAATCTCACGCAGAACGGACGGTAACTCAGTATGCAAAATCTAAGTGTGCTCGTTGCAACCGATGTGCGCCTTGCGGTGCGATGCGGCAGAATTTTTGCAAAGGTTAAACACGCAACAATTCTTGAGAGATATTTTAAGGCGTTCGGACAGTTAATTGTTTTTTCAAGAACACAAGATTATGACGGAACAGAAAAGAATTACGTTGAAATAACCCATATGATAAAATACTTAATTTCCGCCGCAAATCTTGAAAGCATATTCCTCGGACGGTACAACGCTGCGGTTTCGGGAGCGCTTGCCGAGTGCGGACTCGTCATTGCACGGTGTCCGTCTATTGCCGCATACAGGGCGGCGGACTGCGCAAGGAGCAGGGGAATACCCGTGTTTGCGGAGGTTATGGGCTGTGCGTGGGACGCATACGTAAACCACGGTGCGCTCGGCAAGATAATTGCGCCGTATATGTTTTTAAAAATGCGCAGTGTTTTGAGAAATGCCGACTATGCGCTCTATGTCACGAGTGCTTTTTTGCAGGGGCGTTACCCGTGCCCCAATGAGAGCGTGAGTGCCTCAAACGTTTTGCTCTCCGAGCCGGACAGCGGTGCACTTAAAAGGCGGATAGAAAAAATAAAGCGGACAGATTTTAGCGATATTACGCTTGTGACAGTCGGTGCGGCAGATGTCAGGCACAAGGGTCAGCAGTATGTAATAAAGGCTCTGCCTGTTTTGGAGCGTATGGGAATACGTGCAAAGTATAAAGTTGTGGGCGAGGGCAAAAACGGCTATTTAAAGTCGGTTGCAAAATTTTGCGGAGTGTCCGACCGTGTGGAGTTTTTGGGAACGCTTAACAAAGACGAGGTTTTTAAGGTGATAGACGATACCGACATTTACATTCAGCCGAGCCTGCAAGAGGGACTGCCGCGGGCGGTCATCGAGGCGATGAGCCGTGGCGCACCCGTCCTCGGCACGGACACGGCAGGTATCCCCGAACTTGTAACGGCGGATAACCTGTTTAAAAGGAAAAACAGCCGTTCGGCTGCTGAAAGCATTGCAAGACTTTGCAGAGCGCCGACGGAGTATAAAATAGAATTGTCAAAAAATAATTTTGAAATTTCCAAAAAGTATTCACAAAAAATTCTTGACAGAAAACGCTGTGAATATTTTCAAAAGATATGTTTAAAATCAGGTGATTCAGATGCTCACGGATTTGAGTATTAATCGGAACGACAGACCGACGTATGCACAAAGAGCGAAAGGAAAAATTTTACAGTATCTCTCTGCAAACGCCAGAGAGGAACTCAACAAAAAGTATCAGAGTGAAATCAAAGTAACAGACTTTACCATTATTTCATCACATTGCGCCGGCGGCACAATTTATCACGATATGGGTATTCCCTTCCTCACACCGACAGTCAATCTGGCGATTGACGGCGATGATTTTTGCACGTTCTGCGAAAATCTGGAATACTTTCTTTCCCTTGATCTTAAACCGTACCGCACAGACATTGTGGACTACCCCGTGGGGAGGCTTGGCGGCGATGTCGAAATTCGATTTATTCATTACAACAGCTTTGAAACCGCAAAGCAGGTGTGGGAAAGACGTAAGGAAAGAATAAACTTTAATAAAATTCTTATAATGTCAAGTGACCGTGACGGTATGGGAAAAGACAAGTGCCTCAAACGCTTTGACAAACTTCCGTATAAAAAGATTATGTATACGTCAAAGGTGTATCCCTACCCCTGGGCGGTGTACTGCCGAGAATTCAGTGACAGACAGCAAGTCGGCATAATGACGGCGACAGCGGATTTGAGCGGCCGCCGTGTTTATGAAAAATACAGTAACATTCCGGAGTTGATTAATTCTCTTTATGAATAAACTTCTGATTTATTCCGCCTGGCTCAGGCGTGGCGGCGCAGAGCGTGTCACCGTTCGCCTGGCGGAGTATATGGTATCTCACGGCATACCGTGCGACATTGTCACATCGCACAAGTCCTCTGACGAGTACGAACTGCCGTGCGGAGTCGGCAGAATTTGCCTTAAACATCTTAATATATTCAGTCTGCGCAAGGTAATTGCCGGGAGCGGTGCGGACACCGTCCTCGTTATGGGCGTTCCCAACTGCCTGTATGTAATTCCTGCGTGTATGGGTCTTAATGTCCGTGTTGCGGTGTCGGAGAGAAACGACCCCTCACACTGCGCCGCAAGACCGATTGTGCGTGTGCTTTCACGCTCTTTGATGCGCTTTGCGGACGCCTTTGTCTTTCAGACGCAAAGCGCCAAAGACTATTACGCCAAAATTCTCAGCGGCAGGGGCGAGGTAATCGCAAACCCCGTTTTTGCAGACGAAACCGCAGGCAAAAGGGCGCACAGGATAGTCAGCGTCGGCAGACTGGTTGCGCAGAAAAATCATAAAATGCTTATATCGGCCTTTGAAAAGGTATTGGAAAAGCACGGTGATTTTATTCTTGATATTTACGGTGACGGATCTTTGCGGAGCGAACTCGAAAGGCTGATTGCAAGTAAACACCTTGTCGGACGTGTTCGCCTTTGCGGCAACGTCAGAGATGTTCACAGTAAAATCAAGGACAGCACCGCATTTGTAATGACGTCGGACTTTGAAGGTATGCCAAACGCCCTTGCCGAGGCAATGTCTATGGGGCTTGCGTGCATATCCACCGATTGCCCTTGCGGCGGTGCGGCGCAGCTTATAGAAAACGGCAAAAACGGTATACTTGTGCCCGTCGGCGATGCAGACGCAGCCGCAAATGCAATGCTTAAAGTTATAGAGGACGCAGACTGCGCCAAACGGCTCGGCAAAAATGCGGCAAAGATAAAGGATAAATTGAACCCCGAAACCGTCGGAAGAAAATGGCTTGAATATTTAGGCAATGCGGGTTTGAGCCCCAAATGCCTAAACAAGACAAAGGTAATCGAGCTTATAACCTCTATGGACTGCGGAGGAGCGCAGACCGTTGTGAGGGACTGGGCACGCTTTCTTGATAAAAGCAAGTTTGATGTCACCGTGGTAACTACGTCGGCAAGTACGGGTTCTCATAACGAAAAGGTACTTAAAGAAAGCGGCGTCAGAACATATTACACAGGCTCTCTATTGCCGAAACCGCTTGTAAAAATGCTCAGGCGCAGACTGGTCGGAGCAATAATCAAACGGGAAAAACCCGATATAATTCATTGCCATCTCGGTGCGGTAAGATTTTTAAAATTTGATTTGCCGTGCCCGGTTGTATATACAATTCACAGCGATGTCGGCAGATTTTTCGAGGGTAAAAACGGAAAGTGCGTGGATAAATTGGTGCGCTCAGGTAAAATTCACCTAACCGCACTGCACAAAAAGATGGCGTCCGAGCTTAAAGCACGCTACGGCGGCGATTATCCCGTGTTTGAAAATTCTGCGGACAAAACAGCTTTTGCAACGGACAGGCGCAGTGTGCGCCGTGCTTTGGGTATAGACGCCGACGCCTTTGTCGTGGGTCACGTGGGGAGATTTGTTCCCGTTAAAAACCACGCCTTTTTGATAGAAATATTTTCGCAGGTTTTAAAGATAAAGCCTGACTCATACCTCTTGCTTGTCGGCGGCGGAGAGCTTTTAAACGGCATAAAGAGCCTTGCCGAGCGCAGAGGAATTGCGGATAGGGTGATTTTTACCGGTGAGCGCAGCGATGTTCCCTCACTTCTCGATGCAATGGACGTTTTCTGTATGCCGTCGCTCAGCGAGGGCGCACCGCTTGCGCTGGCTGAGGCAAGGGCGGCAGGACTTGGGTGCGTTGTCTCCGACTCCGTTTTTGAAAATGCGCCAAAGGGCGGAATTTGCGGTATCTCAACAGACGAGGACTCCGCTGTGTGGGCGAGAGCGGTTTGCGGCTGCAAGGGGAGCGCATCGGACGCTCCCGACATCAGAGAAACCGTGAAAAAACTTGAAATTTACTACGAGGAAGTAACACATTATGGCAAGATTGACAGTTGGCAGTAAAAAGTTTATTTGCACAATAATACTTTTAAGTTTTGCGGCACTGCCCGGACTTTTGACGCTCAATCTGCGCGCGGCAGGAGTATTTTTGCTTTGCGTGTATTCCGCCTGCGCCGTTATGTGGCTTGCGGTTACGCACAATCCGCTGTCGCTTTTTTTGATGTTTTTCACCTACTGTATGCTCTGTAATGCCGGGCAGGTGATTTTATACACGTTCGGGATAGATTTTGATAACTTTGTAAACATCTATGTGGATTATTACCCCGGCACATTGAGAAAGGCGTTGATATTTCAGGCTCAATGCGTTATATATTTAACTTGCGGTGCAATACTTTCGTACAAACCATATACATTGAAGCGTATTTTAAAAAACATCGGCAGTTCCCGACTCAGAGGGTTTGACTTTATCTATATTCTGTTCCTTGCAATTATGATTTCGACATATGCCTGCAAGCTGATTTGCCGAACCAAAATGAGCTACGGCGAGTTCTTTTACTGCAAAAAGAGCGGCGGTACGGGTGCGGACGTCAGGATTCGGCTGGTGTTTTATGCGACGATGTATCTCTCCTGTTTTCACCACAGGCAAGACCGCTTTTATGCGTTTATTGCCGTTTCGGGATTTGTGCTCGGTGTTATGATGCTCCTTGTCGGCACACGTTCGCTGATAATTCCGCTGATTTCCGGGCCGCTGTTCATACGGGGCGTAATGTGCGTCAAAATGCGGTTTCAAAAACTTCCGCTTGCGGTGTTGTGCCTGAGTGCACTGTTTATGATTTTAAGAGTCGTAAAGATTGTACGGTTATACAGCTTTGATGAGCTTTCGGCGGACATTGTGGCAAGTTCCGTGTCCGAGGGTGCCGCCGAGAACCTTAAAAATATCTTGGCAGAAATGGGCAGCAGTGCCGACTGCCTTGCGGAAACCGTTAAGCAGTTCGACAGGACGGACTGCGCTCACAGCACGACAGTGACGTACAGCATATTAAAAACCTTTCTCCCCGTAAACGTGCTTGAATTTCTCGGTGTAGAGCCGCCCGGCTCTCTGTCACGCTGGGTCACCTCTGCCGGAGGAGGCAGAGAGGCGTCGTGGGGTTGTTCCGTATTTGCGGAAATGTACGCAAACTTCGGCGAGTATGGTTATTTGTCAATGCTCCCGTTCGGGTATTTTTGGGTAAAGCTTGAACGGCGTGCCGCCGTGCTTATGCGCCGAAAGCCGTTTTTGGCAATGGCGGTTGTGTACCTGCTCTCGTACTGCATATTCCTTGCCAGAGCGGAAACGATGCTTGCGGTGACCCTTGCAAGGTACTGCATTTACGTGGCGGTGTTGTCGTCGGTTAAAATAAAATTGCGATGGAGCAGAGTATGAAAAAAGTTCTTTTTGTAATGGGTCATATGGGTCTTGGCGGAGCGGCAAAGGCGCTTGTAAACGCCCTTTGGAGCTTGGATCCACAAAAATATGAGATTGACCTTCTCCTGTTTAACGGCGAGGGGTTTAACCTTGCATATGTTCCGCCGTATGTCAATTACATCGGCGTAATTACGGACGGCAACAGGTTCTATGGGCGTTTTGCTCCGCTTGCAAAGTACCTTGCAGCTCACGGACGGTTTGTCTCCTTGTCAAGGAGAGTATTTTATGCGGCGGCTGAGGTTTTTTATCCGCACAAAAACACTGCGTCCGACAGATTTTTCCAGTGGAAGTTTTTGCGAAAATACATATCCCCCACCGCCCATTACGATGTTGCCGTGGGCTACCTCGACGGTATGACTCATTACTTTGTGATTGACAAAGCCGACGCCGACAGGAAAATCCTCTGGGTGCACAACGATTACAGCCGTCTGCCCGTGTGCAAGGCGTCGATTTGGTATTTTAAAAAGGCGGATGCCGTTGCTGCGGTTTCCGAAAGCTGCGCCCATGAGGTAAAAAGGTTCTTTCCTATGCTTAAAAACGTATGCGTTTCTCATAACATATGCTCGCCGCAGTATGTAAAGAGCCGTGTCGGCACATCGCCGTACAACACGGACGGGTTTAAAATCCTGAGCATCGGCAGACTTTGCCGTCAAAAGGCTTTTGATGTTGCGGTGTCGGCGGCAAAAATTTTAAAGAGCGAAAATCGGAATTTCCATTGGTACATAATCGGTGACGGTGAGCTTAAAGACGAGCTTGCAGCGCAGATTAATGCGCAAAACCTCTCCGATTGCTTTCATCTGCTCGGCACGGCTGAGAACCCCTACCCTTACATCAATAGCTGTGACGCCGTGGTGCAGTGCTCGCTCTACGAGGGCAAGTCGCTTGCGCTTGACGAGGCAAAAATCCTTTCAAAGCCCATCGTCTGCACAAATTACAACACCGCCGCCGAACAGATTGAAAACGGCAAAACGGGTTTAATCGTACCGCAAAGCGCCGAAGGCGTGGCGGACGGAGTGCGCCGCCTGATGACTCTGCCGCATCTGAGGCAGAGCCTGTGCGAGAATTTGAGGAAAACGGATTTCGGAGCGGAAAAAGACATTAAAGTTTTTGAAAATATATTAAACGGAGAAAAATAAGTGAACGGCAGAACCAGAACGCAAAATTCCATACGCAATATTACCGTGTCGCTTGCAATGCAGTGCGTATCGACACTCATAGCCTTTGTCGGCAGGACGTTTTTTGTAAAAATCCTCGGCAGAGAGTACCTCGGCGTGAGCGGACTTTTTTCCAACATTTTGTCCGTGCTTGCGCTTGCGGAGATGGGTGTGGGATCGGCAATAGTTTTCAGCCTGTATAAACCGCTTGCCGAGCGTGACGAGGGGCGTATCCGTGCGCTTATGGCGCTCTACAAGCGTGCGTATACGGCGATTGGCGCATTTGTGCTTATTGCCGGGTGCTCTCTTGCGCCGTTTATCGATTTTTTTGTAAAGGAAGTTCCGAATATCCCCCATTTTCGGCTGATATATGTTCTCTTTGCGGTGAACAACGCCGCCGTTTACTTTGCCTCATATAAGGCGGCTCTCATAAACGCAGACCAAAATCAGTACATAACCGCATCTTTACGGCAGTTTTTATCTTTGGTGATGAACGCCGTTCAGATTGCCGTACTGTATGCTGCGCACAGCTATATTTTGTATCTTGCGGTGATGATTGTCTTTACCGTTTTGCAGAACCTTGCCCTGTGTGCCGTGGCGGACAGGTTATATCCTTTTTTAAAAAAGAAAAATCCCCCTCCCCTGCCGTCCGACGAGCGCAGTGTGATTGTGCGCAACGTGCGTGCAATGCTTATGCACAAGGTCGGCGGCGTTGCGGTTGACTGCACGGATAATATTTTAATATCCAAGCTCGTCGGCGTTGCCGCAGTGGGATTGTATTCAAATTATTATCTTGTGGTGCGCACTCTGCGCACCCTCACGGACACTCTGTTTACCTCGCTTGTTTCGAGCGTGGGGAATTTGGGCGCAACACAGGGGAAAGATAAGATTTTTGAAAATTTCCGTGCGGTAAATCTTGCCGTGTCCTATGTTTCCGCCCTGTGCTTTGTGTGCCTTTTTAATCTTTTTTCAAGGTTCATCTCGCTGTGGCTTGGTGGCGACTATCTTTTGAGCGGTGCGCTCACATTTGTAATCTGCCTTAATTTTTATCTCACGTCTATGCGCACCGGTCTGCTTGTTTTCAGAAGTGCGCTCGGTCTTTTTTACTGCGACAGATTTAAGGCGGTGTTTGAGGCGGTTGTAAATCTTGTCGTGTCGGTTGTTTTGGGCAAGATGTACGGTGTTTTCGGAATTTTGACGGGAACGGCGGTAAGCACGGTTTGCGTGTGCCTTGTGTTTGAGCCGTGTGTAGTGATTGGGCACGCACTGGGCGAAAGCGTACCGAAGTATTATTTGGTATATTTTTTGAATTTTGCTCTGACTCTTGCCATCGCCTATCTTGTGCGCTTTGTCCTGTCGGATTTGCACATCGGGGGAGTTTTCGGCTTTTTTGTTTCGGCGGCGGTGTCGCTTGCTGTGCCGAGCGCTGTGTTTTGGGTGATTTTTAGAAATACTGGGGAATTTAAAATATTTAAGTTGATATTTAAAAATATCAGGAAATGTCAGGGGCGTAGGCGGAATGTCCGGCACCACACCGGGTGAAAAGTGGTGTTTCGTCCGAAACAACAAAAGTATATCGTTTGAGAAAACGAAGTAAAACCGCACCGTCCCGCTGCACCGGAGAGCGTTTTTAAAAAAGCGGAAAACCGTCAGGGGCGTCAGCAGGCACGCCCCCGACACCCCCGCCCGCCGACTCTGAAATATCGCCTACACTCTGTAATTTCCGTCTTTAAAAAATCTTAGCCGCTCCGAGGCGAAACAACCAGTTTCACTGCGGAGCTAAAAACGGCGGAATATAAGGAAAATGAACAATTTCCGCCGTTTTTACTCTCAATTTTTTAAATCCGAAAAAACAGACTGTACGGCTCATTTCAAATGCGGACAAAAACAAGTTAGTTTAGTTGCAATATGCTCACTGGTGGCATATTCACAAGCAAACTAACTTTTCTTTATTCCGCCTATGCAAGGCGAGAGAGCAGAATTTGCGAAATCGAAATTCATTTGCGCAAAACGGCACGCAGTTTGTTCAGTTTCCTTATTTTGCGTGCCGTTTTAGTCCGAGACTTCGGCTGATTGCCGAACTTTCGGACGGCGCAGTAATTAATTTTGATGAGCAACTATTCTGCCCGAACCTTGCATCAGCGGCGGGCGGGGGTGTTGGGGGCGTGCTTGCTGACGCCCCTGACGTTTTCTGCTTTTTTAAAAACGCTCCCCGGTGCAGCGGGACGGTGCGGTTTTTCCTTCGTTTCCTCAAACGATGTACCTTTGTGTTTTGCCGAAACACCCAAACACCTCAATGGGGTCACAGGGGCTTTATTTCCAACGCCCCTGACGTTTCCCCTTACATCAATTCATCTGCAAGCGCATCAAGCTGCATAACATTTTCATCGCTTACCGCCGATTTAATCTGCACCGTGTTTTGCGCAAATGTGATGTTTTTGCTGTTTTCCAGAATTTTCATCATTGTTTTTGCGGCGGTGGGCGCCCACGAGCCGTTTTCGATAAGCGCAACGGTGCGGTTCTGATAATTTCTTTCCGTGAGGTGCTCTATAAACTCACGCATAAACGGAAAGATATCCGCATTGTATGTGGTGGTCGCAAGAACAAGCTTTCCGTAGCGGAATGCGTCCTCTACCGCCTCTGCCATATCACAGCGGGCGAGGTCGTTTACCGCAACCTTGGGACAGCCCTTTTCTTTCAGCTTTTCCGCAAGGATTTCCGCCGCCTTTTTGGTGTTTCCGTAAACCGATGTGTACGCAATCACAACGCCGTCCGTTTCCACTCCGTACGATGACCAGGTGTTGTAAAGGTCAATGTAATATCCGAGGTTTTCCGTCAAAATCGGACCGTGGAGGGGGCAGATTTTCTCTATGTCAAGATTTGCCGCCTTTTTAAGCAGAGCCTGTACCTGCGCACCGTATTTGCCGACAATGCCGACGTAGTAGCGCCGAGCCTCACACGCCCAGTCCTCGTCGGCATCGAGTGCGCCGAACTTGCCGAAGCCGTCTGCCGAAAACAGGATTTTGTCCGTGCTGTCGTACGTCACCATAACCTCCGGCCAGTGAACCATCGGAGCGGTTACAAAGGTGAGGGTGTGTGCGCCGAGGGTCAGCGTGTCGCCCTCTTTAACCACAATGCGCCTGTCCTCAAACTCTGTGCCGAAAAACTGCTTCATCATCACAAAAGCCTTTGCCGTTGCAACGACAACCGCATTTTTGTACGCCTGCATAAACTGCGCAATGTTTGCCGAGTGGTCGGGTTCCATATGCTGTACTATGAGATAGTCGGGCGTTTTGCCGTTTAGTGCGTTTTTCAAATTACCGAGCCATTCGTCCTTAAAATTTGCGTCCACGGTGTCCATTACCGCCGTCTTTTCGTCCAAAATCACGTACGAATTGTATGCCATACCGTTAGGCACAATGTACTGCCCTTCAAACAAATCAATTTTTCTGTCGTTTACGCCGATGTATTTTACGTCTTTTGTTATGTTCATAATGTTACCTCCTTTTACGTATACAGTTTACCATACTTTTACAAGCAAATCCGTTGCATTTGCAACGGATTTGTGATTTTACATATCCTCCGGCGATGCCGTAGGTATATTGTTTGCTTCCAAAACGTCAAGAGCTTTTTGCTCGTCGTCTGCCTTTAAGACCATCAGTGCTTTGCCCTCGGTCTTGGTTAAAAATGCGTACATATACTCAATGTTAAGTCCGCCTGCCGTAAGAACGCTCAGCACCTTGGCAAGTCCGCCGGAGCGGTCGTCGAGAAATACCGCAACAACGTCTGTGCGCTTTGATATTACGCCCGTTTCTTTAAGCACGCTCTTTGCCCTGTCCACATCGTCCACAATCAGGCGCAGTATGCCAAAGTCGGTGGTGTCGGCAATGGAGAGCGCACGAATGTTGATATTGTTTTTCCCCAAGGTGTCGATTATCGCTTCAAGTCTGCCGGGTTTGTTTTCAACAAAAATGGAAAGCTGTTTTAAAAACATATAAATCCTCCGTTCCGTCTATTTTCTAAGGTCTATTACACGTTTTGCCTTGCCCTCGCTGCGCTCGATTGATTTGGGGTTGACCAGCTTAACCTTAGCCCCTATGCCGAGAGTACTGCGCAGATTGTCGGTAATTGTGCGCTCCAAGCGTTCTATGCCCTTTACGCCGTCCGAGAATATGCCCTCGCTCATTTCAACCTTAACCTCAAAGGTGTCGGTGTTGTTGACACGGTCAACCAAAATCTGATAGTTGGGCGTTACTCCCTCGCCGACTTTGAGCAGAACTTCCTCAATCTGTGACGGGAACACGTTTACACCCCTTATAATCAGCATATCGTCCGTTCTGCCGTGCGGTTTGTTCATACGCACGTGCGTTCTGCCGCACTTGCACTTTTCGTAGTTAAGGGAGCAGATGTCCCTGGTGCGGTAGCGGATAACGGGAAATCCCTCTTTGGTAATCGTGGTAAACACAAGCTCGCCGGTTTCGCCGTCGGGTAAAACTTCGCCGGTGTCGGGGTCGATTATCTCCGGGATAAAGTTGTCCTCGCACACGTGCATTCCGCACTGATATTCACATTCGTAGGAAACGCCGGGTCCCATTATCTCGGAAAGTCCGTATATGTCGTATGCCTTGATGCCGAGTCCTTCCTCAATCTGAGTTCTCATCTCCTCCGTCCACGGTTCTGCGCCGAAGATGCCTGCCTTTAAGCTGAGTTGGTCTTTAACGCCCATCTCGGCTATTGTTTCGGCAAGATACATAGCGTAAGACGGCGTGCAGCAGAGCACCGTTGCGCCAAAGTCTATCATCGTCTGAATTTGCCTTTTTGTATTTCCGGACGAAATCGGGATTGCCGTTGCACCAATTCTCACAGCGCCGTCGTGCGCTCCGAAACCGCCGGTAAAAAGTCCGAGTCCGTAGGAAACCTGAACAAAGTCGTTCTCGTCCGCTCCGCAGGATGTGAGTATTCTTGCAAAGCAGTCCGCCCACATTTTGAGGTCGTTTTCCGTGTAGCCGACTACAATCTGCTTGCCCGTTGTGCCGGAGGAGGCGTGCACACGCCTAATCTCTGACATCGGCACGGCAAAGAGTCCGTAGGGGTAGTAGTCCCTCAAATCCTGCTTGTAGGAAAACGGGAGCTTTTTAAGGTCGTCAACTCCGTTTATGTCGCTCGGTTTAAGACCTTTTTCGTCCATTCTCTTTTTAAACAGTTCAACGCTGTTATACATTCTTTCAACCTGCCGTTTAAGGCGTTCGCCTTGGAGCTTTTTAATCTCGTCTCTCGGCATAGTTTCAATTTCCGGTTGCCACATTGCCATTTATATCACCTCATTGCATATTGTAACCCAAGTCAAACGCCTTTAAGTTGACAGCGAGAAATTTTTCGGGCACTGTTGTTTTAAGCGTTTCAACCCACTTGTCGTAGGCGATGTCGGTCTTTTTTGCCATTACGCCGATTAAAACAACGTTTACCGCCTTCTGATTGCCTGCCTCTTTCGCAAGAGAAAGTGCGTCTATAATCGTTGTGTCCGCCGCAGATGCGAGTTTTTGCTCAATGTTTTCGGGGTATTCGCAAGCGCCGGTTATAACGGGCATCGGGTCGATTTTCTGACTGTTTACGATTATCTTGCCGCCCTCTTTAAGCCACGGGAGCGCACGCAATGCCTCCAAAAGCTCAAAGGCAAGAATAATGTCCGCCTCGCCCTTGTCTATAATCGGAGAGAAAACCTTGTCGCCGTACTTTACATACGTTACAACGCTGCCGCCACGCTGACTCATACCGTGAACCTCGGAAACTTTAACGTCAAATCCTTCGTTTATAACGGTGTTTCCCAAAATGCGGCTTGCAAGGAGCGTTCCCTGACCGCCTACGCCGACTATCATAATATTTTTAGCCATATCAGTTTTCCTCCTTTACTATTGCCTCAAAGGGACAAACGTTTACGCACAGTCCGCAGCCGTTGCACTGAGTTGTGTCTATGCTGATGCTGCCGTCTTTTACGCTTATTGCCGGGCAGCCGAGCTTCATACACATTTTGCACTTTTTGCATTTGTCGGTAACGGTGCAGTGACCGGTGTATTTAACTTTTTTGAGAAGTGCGCACGGTCTTTGCGCTATAATTACCGACGGCTCCTCTCTTGCCACTTCCTGCTTTACAACCGTTTCAAACGACTTTACGTCAAACGGGTCGCACACCTGCACGTGCTCCACGCCTATGGCTTTGCAAAGGCTGATAAGGTTGACCTGCTTTGTTTCCTCGCCCCTTATTGTGTAGCCTGTGGTGGGGTTATCCTGGTGACCGGTCATACCGGTTATGGAGTTGTCAAGAATTATCACGGTGTTAGCGCCCTTGTTATACACAATGTCCACAAGTCCCGTAATTCCGGAGTGCATAAAGGTGGAGTCGCCGATTACGGAAACGAGCTTTTTGTTAAACTCTTTGCCCCTTGCCTTTGCCATACCGAGTGCGGCACTGACGGAGGCTCCCATACAGATTGTCGTGTCCACCGATTGCAGCGGCATTGCGGCGCCGAGGGTGTAACAGCCTATGTCGCCGGAAACCACGAGTCCCAGCTTTTTAAGAACGTAAAACGTTCCCCTGTGCGGACAGCCGGCGCACATAACCGGAGGACGTACAGGTATCTGTTCCGGAGCGGCGTGCTTGGGTTCGTCCTCGCCGAGGACGACTTTTTTAATCATATTCGGCGTGTACTCGCCGAGAAGCGTAAACACCTCTTTGCCGATTACGTCAACGCCGAGCGCCTTGCAGTGCTCCTCGATTACGGGGTCGAGTTCCTCTATAACGTAAACCTTGTCGTAGTTTGCGGCAAAGTCTTTAATTTTCTTTTTCGGCAGGGGGTAAACCATACCGAGCTTTAAGTAGTCCGCTCTGTCGCCGAGCGCCTCTTTTGCGTACATATATGCTATGCCGTCGGTTATAATGCCGATTTTTGAACCGTTTTTCTCAATTCTGTTAAGGTCGGTCGTTTCGGCAAATTCCGTGAGCGTTTTAATTCTGTCTTCAACCACAACGTGACGCTTTATGGCGTTTGCCGGCATCATTACGTTTTTGCCGATGTTCTTTTCGTACGGCTTTAAGGCGATTTGCTCTCTGTCGCAAAGCTCAACCAAGCTCTGCGAGTGGGAAACTCTTGTGGAGAGCCTTATAAACACGGGTGTGTCGTACTTTTCGGAAAGCTCAAACGCTCTCTTTGTGTACTCCTTGCACTCCGATGAGTCGGAGGGTTCGAGCATCATAATTTTGGACGCCTTGGCATAGTGGCGTGAGTCCTGCTCGTTCTGCGACGAGTGCATTCCGGGGTCGTCCGCCACGCAGAATACCAGTCCGCCGTTTACGCCGGAGTAGCTCACGGTAAAAACGGGGTCTGCCATAACGTTAAGTCCGACGTGCTTCATACAGCTCATTGCCCTTGCTCCGCCGATTGATGCGCCTATTGCCACTTCGGCGGCAACCTTTTCGTTGGGCGACCACTCTGCGTACACCTCGTCAAATTTGACGATTTCCTCCGTTATCTCTGTGCTGGGAGTGCCGGGGTAAGACGCAACAACGTTTACGCCAGCCTCATATGCGCCTCTTGCAACGGCGGCATTTCCAAGTAACAGCTTTTTTGCCATCTTTTTTCAATCCTCTCTATTTAATCTCGTTTTGCTGTGCCACGACGCTCTCGCCGCAGTACATTTTGCGGAGCTTCGGTTTTTCAATCTTGCCGGTGGGATTTCTGGGTACGTCGGCAAAAATAACCTTATGCGGTCTTTTGTACCTCGGCAGTCCCATACAGAAGTTGTCCACGTCCTCCTCCGTCATCGTCATACCCTCTTTAACCTGAATAATTGCGGCGGCAATTTCGCCGAGCCTTTGGTCGGGCAGACCGATTACGGCAACGTCGCTTATCTTGTCGTTCTTTCTCAAATAGTCCTCTATCTGAACGGGGTAAATGTTTTCTCCGCCGGAGATGATAACGTCTTTCTTTCTGTCAACGAGGTAGATAAATCCGTCCTCGTCCTCCTCCGCCATATCGCCCGTAAAGAGCCAGCCGTCCGAGAGAACCTCGTTTGTAGCCTTTTCGTCTTTGTAGTATGCGGTCATAACGCCGGGGCCTTTGACGGCAAGCTCGCCGACTTCGCCACGCTTCACGTCGTTTCTGTTCTCGTCCACTATGCGTGTCTGCCAGCCAAATCCCGCCTTGCCTATTGCGCCGACTTTGTGCTCGTTTTCCACTCCCAGATGAACACAGCCGGGGCCTATGGACTCGGAGAGTCCGTAGTTGGTGTCGTAGCTGTGGTTGGGGAAGTATTTTTTCCACCTTTTAATAAGGCTCGGCGGCACGGGCTGTGCGCCTATGTGCATAAGCCGCCACTGACTCAAATCGTAGTCGTCAAGGTTTATGTCGCCACGCTCTATTGCGTCCAAAATATCCTGTGCCCACGGAACGAGCAGCCATACGATGGTGCACTTTTCGTCGGAAATTGCCTTTAATATCCATTCGGGTTTAATTCCTTTTAAGAGCACTGCCCTGCCGCCGACTAAGAAACTGCCGAACCAGTGCATCTTTGCGCCCGTGTGGTATAGCGGCGGTATGCAGAGGAACACATCGTCCTTTGTCTGCGAGTGGTGGTTCTGCTCGGTCATTGCGGCGTGCATAAGGCTCCTGTGCTTATGGACTATCGCCTTGGGAAAACCCGTTGTGCCGGACGAAAAGTAGATTGCCGCCTCGTCGTCATCGGTAATCGTTATCTGCGGCGTCTTGCCGGAGCAGTATGTCACCAGTTTGTCGTAACTCTCGGCAAATGACGGGCACGCCTCGCCTGCGTACAGCCACATTTTAACTTTTTTTGAATCGGAGCATATCTGCTCCACTCTGCCCGTAAATTCCGGACCGAAGATGAGTACGTCGGCGTCGGCAAGGTCAAGGCAGTACTTGATTTCGTCCGCAGTGTAGCGGTAGTTTAGCGGAACGGCAAGTGCGCCGGTCTTTAATATTCCAAAGTATATGGGCAGCCACTCGATGCAGTTCATAAGCAGAATTGCAACCTTGTCACCCTTTTTAATTCCCCTTGTGAGCAAGAAGTTTGCAAGGCGGTTTGCCTTTTTGTTAAACTCGCTCCAAGTAATCTCTTTTCTGTAAGACTCATTGGGATTTGTGACGATGAGCGAATACTCCCTCCACGTCATTCTCTCCTGTGTATCGAGCTTGGGGTTAATCTCCACCAAACTCACGTCCGACGGGTAAAAGTCGGCATTTTTATTTAATATATCGGTAATCGGCATTTTTCCCTCTCCTTTCACTCACCGAGTGACTCTTTTGTACGAACGACAACTTCCTTGTCGTAGCACGAGAACATATCGTCAACATCTTTTGCGTTTATCTGCGGTGTCACAAGCGAAATAATCGGCACAATCACAAGTCCTGCGAGCATTGCAAACACTCCGCAGTTAATCGGCGACTGCAAAACCGGCGGAAACGCCTGCCTTGCGACCATATTAAGCGTCATTATGCCTGCGCCGAACACAAAGCAAACCCACGCCGACGCCTTGCTTGCCTTTTTAAAGTACAGTCCGTAGAGGAACGGTGCCAGAAACGCACCGGCGAGCGCACCCCACGAAACTCCCATAAGCTGAGCTATGAACACCACATTGTGCTTGTACTGCACAATGGCTATAACGGCGGAAACCGCAATGAATACCACAATCAAAAGGCGCATTGCCAAAAGCTGTGCCCTGTCGCTCATTTTCTTGCATATACCGCCCTTGATGAAGTCGAGCGTAAGCGTGGAGCTTGACGCAAGCACCAGCGACGAAAGCGTTGACATAGATGCCGAAAGCACCAGTATAATAACTATTGCAATAAGAATATCGGGCAGAGTGCTCATCATCTCCGGCACAACTGCGTCAAATCCCTCTTTTGCAACGTCCACGTTAAACAGTCTGCCAAATCCGCCGAGGAAGTAGCAGCCGCCTGCAACCACTATTGCAAAAAATGTGGAGATGACCGTTCCTTTGTTTATCGACTTTTCGCTCTTGATGGCGTAAAACTTCTGCACCATCTGCGGAAGTCCCCACGTGCCGAGCGATGTGAGTATTACTACGCACAAAAGTCCGAACGGGTCGGGGCCGAAAAACGATGTAAACGCACCCGGCATATCGGAGGCGGACGGGTCGGAAACCTCGGCAAGCGCACCGAGCGATGCCATAAATCCGCCGTGCTGACTCAAAACTGCGCCTATAACTGCACAAATTCCAAACAGCATAACCATACCCTGGATAAAGTCGTTAATCGCCGTTGCCATATATCCCCCGGCAATGACGTACACTCCCGTGAGAGCCGCCATAATCACAACGCACACGCTGTAATCCACTCCCGGAAACGCCATAGCAAAAAGGCGTGAAAGTCCGTTATAGAGCGACGCCGTATACGGGATTAAAAATACAAAGACAATCGCCGACGCCGCAATTTTGAGTGCGCTGCTCTGGTATCTTGCACCAAAGAACTGCGGCATTGTTGCGCTTGACAGATGCTGGCTCATAAGCCTTGTTCTGCGGCCGAGCACAACCCACGCAAGCAGCGAGCCTAAAAGCGCATTGCCTATGCCAATCCACGTTGACGCAACCCCGAACTTCCAGCCGAACTGCCCCGCATATCCCACAAAGATAACGGCGGAAAAGTACGACGTGCCGTAAGCAAAAGCCGTGAGCCACGGGCCGACAGACCTTCCGCCGAGCACGAAGCCGTTGACGTCCGATGTGTGTTTGCGGCAGTAGATGCCCACAGCAATCATCACCGCAAAGAAAACCAGCAGTAAAACAATTTTGAGTACCATAAAACCCAAATCCTTTCCCGGACGGGTACAAAAAAACCCGTCCTCTAAAATAATATCAGAGGACGGGAAAACTCCCGTGGTACCACCTCAGTTCACCGACGTCTCACGGCATCGGCCTTATCAGGTACGCAAGATACCTTAGTTCTGTTACGGGAACTCCCGTTGCAGCCTACTCGCTCCCTTTCGGTGCACTGCTACCAAGATGTATTCGCCGTATCTTTTCCATTGCCTTGCAGCACCCGGCAACTCTCTCAAAGGTTCCGGATACGGTTACTTCTTCCCGGTCATCGCATTTGGTGCGGAAAGTTACAAAACTCTCCAAATTTCTTAAAAATAATTTTATCACATTATAAAAATAAAATCAAGTACTTTTTTAGAAAAGTGAAAATAATTTTTCCCCCATATTTTACGGACAACATTTCTCACAGGGAGAAAATCCTTCGGATACAACTTGCTCACGGGAACACTCAAAAAATACCTTATTGTTTTCGTTCATCAGTGAAACAAATCTGCAATCGGGAAGATGAAACTTCATTGAATTTTTATTGCCAACATATTTGTAAGTTTCGGTTACTTGTGCATATGTTGGTTCATCAATACTTTCATTTTCGGATTTGCTGTCAGAAAGAACTTTGCTGTTTGTTTGTGAAAGGTTTTTACTGCTATCGCACGAGCAAAGCATAGTAGCTATAAAAACACATATGATAATAAAAAAGTATTTTTTGTTCATAATAATCAACCTCTTTGTAACCATTCAATAACATATATCCATTGTTTTTTGAGCAAAATATATGTCAATGATGTATTTAATAACAATTATACGACGATTATAACATATATTAATTGATAATTCAAGAAAAACAACATATATTTGTGGAATATTTTGCGTTTGCCGTCAAGTATAATTATCTTGGGTGATATGTATGTACGAAAAATTTGTAAGGGACAGAATAACACAACTTCGCATAAGAAAAGGTATATCTGAATATCAAATGAGTTATGACTTAGGGCACAGCAGAGGATATGTTTACAA
This sequence comes from uncultured Clostridia bacterium, assembly GCA_934500705.1. Classification (GTDB taxonomy): domain Bacteria; phylum Bacillota; class Clostridia; order UMGS1810; family UMGS1810; genus CAKSIN01. The sequence goes on from CAKSTI010000002.1 coordinate 100,925, forward strand.
CATATCATCGGGAAAATCACTTCCGCCGCTTTCGGAATTTTTTGCAATCTGCGACTATTTCGGCATTACGCCCGCCGAATTTTTTGACGATGCGGTGCAATATCCTGAACTCATACGCAAAGCGGTTGAAGGACTTAAAACACTAAATGACAGCGATTTGATTATGATTTTAAACCATATTAACAGACTTAAACAGGACGGTTGATATTAAAATTTGAATAACGGAAAACGCAACCCGATATTGCAGAATCGTGCAGTATTGGGTTGCGTTTTTTATACCGTCTAAAAATATCCGTACTTTTTTCGTTTTGAAAAAATAAACATTACCGATATTACAAAGGCGAAAAGCTCCGCCGCACCGACCGCAAGCCATATGCCGTCGATGCCGAGTATCTCCGGCAGGACTATTATTGCCGTGCTCTGGAAAATAAGCGTTCTGAGGAACGAAATTGCCGCAGAAATTCCGCCGTTGTTCAGCGCCGTAAAAAATCCCGACGCAAAGATATTAAACCCGGCGAGCACAAACGAGAACGCAAACAGCTTGAATGCGTGGCAGGTCAGCTCAAAGAGCTTTGCATTGTAACCTACAAATATATGTGCAAGCGGTCTTGCAAGTATAAGGGCAAGAGCAGTTAAAACAACGCCGTTAATTGCCATAAGAACCGTACTTTTAAACAGCAGGTTTTTAAGTTCCTCACGGTTGCCGGCGCCGTAGTTGTAGCTGATAATCGGCGCACAGCCGACAATGTAGCCTATTGCTATCGCAATAAAAATAAACTGCACGTACATAAGCACTCCGTATGCCGAAACGCCGTCCTCGCCGACAAGGCGCATAAGTTGGAAGTTGTAGAGCATACTCACAACCGATGACGAAATATTGGACATCAGCTCCGACGAGCCGTTGGTACAGGCGCTTATTATCGGGCGGATTTCTATTTTCGGCACGCAAAGGCGCAGAAGGCTTGTGTTCGGACGCAAAAAATACACAAGCGGTATAATTCCGCCCACGCACTGCCCTATGCCCGTGGCAAGCGCCGCACCGGCAAGCCCCCACTTAAAGACAAGGATAAACACTGCGTCCAAAGCCGCATTTGTAAGACCGGCGGCAACGGTTACCGCAAGTCCGAGTTTCGGTCTTTCGGCAGACGTCAAAAAGCTCTGAAACACGTTTTGCAGCATAAACGACACCGTAAATGCCGTTACAATTCTGCCGTATAGCACGCAGTCGTCCATCATCTGCTCGGTCGCACCCAAAAAACGGGCAACGGGGCGGATAAACACCACCCCTATTGCCGTGAGAATTGCTCCGAGTGCAATCGTAAACGCTATCATCAGCGAAAAGTATTTTTCTGCCTTTTCCTCGTTCCCGGCGCCAAGCTCCTTTACAACGAGCGCACTTCCGCCCGTTCCTATCATAAATCCCATTCCGCCGAGTATCATTATAAACGGCATAACGAGATTAAGCGACGCAAACGCCGTCTTGCCTACAAAGTTAGAAACGAAAAGTCCGTCCACCACTCCGTAAATCGAGGTGAAAACCATCATCGCTATCGACGGCACAACAAATCGCAAAAGCCTTTTGTATGTGAAGTGGTCGGATAATTTTATAGCCATTTAATTTCCCTTTCAACTGTTATTTACTTGTAATTTCCACACGTTTAATCTGACTTACGGGTCTTAGAGTTTCCAGGCTGTCCCAGACAAAAATCTTTGCATATGCCGCATTGCTTACGTCGTTTCCGTAAACGTACATATGGTCAAGATTCATACCTTCCGCCGCCGGCAGAATAATGTAGTCTACCACTCTGTCGTTTGAGTTGTAGTATGCAACGTGCACGCACTCTTTGGACAGAGGACTGTCGAACTTAACAAATATGGTAATTTTTCCGTTGTATCTGCTGACGGTTGCATTTTCAAATTTATACTGTTCCACAGAGGGAGTAACCGTTCCGATGTCGCCGTAGCTTGCGGAGTTTGCAACGTACTTGACGCCGTACAGCTTGCAGTATTCGCAGGCGTATGCGTCCGTTGTGGTGTTTACGGTAACGTTTGTGCCCTCAAATGCGTCTGCGCCGATTTTGGTAACGTGGTATGTAAGGTCAAGGCTTGTTATTGCAGTGCTTGCAAATGCCTCGTCGCCGATTTCGGTCATCATTTTGGGCAGGCTGATATTTGCAAGTTTTGTGCACTTGCTGAACGCCCTGTCGCCTACGCTGTAAAGCTTTGAAGTGCTGTTTATGCCGACGGTTGTGAGCGACGCACACTGTGCAAATGCGCCGTCGCCGATTTTGCCCACGCTGTCCGGCAGGGTTACGCTTGTAAGCGACGTCGCCGCAAACATATAGTCGCCGATGCTCTGAACGGTGTTTCCCAATATAACGTTTTTAAGCGGCGAACCAAAGATAACGACTGAGTTTGAGCCGTTTGCGGTTTTGCAGTTTTTTGCGTTATAGAAAACAAACGACAGATTTTTGCAGTTGTTAAATGCGCCGTAACCAATATCGGTGAGCTTTTCCGGCAGTGTTACCGATGATATTGAAGTACCTGCAAAGGCGTAATGACCGATTCTCCTAAGCGTTGACGGCAGTTCTACGCTCGTAATCGCCGTCTTGTTGTGAAAACAGTAGTTACCTATGCCCGTTACGTTTTCACCTATTTTAACCGAAGTAAAGTTCTGGTCGCTCCACGGTGTTGATGCGTAGCTTGTGTAGTCGGCGGTAGCGCCCTTATTCGTGCCTTTGGTAACTATGTTAAGAACACCGCCGCTGACGTTAAAATAAACTTCGCCCGTCTGACCGCTCGACTGTGCCGACGCAGTGACCGCAAGTGCACACATAAGCATTACTGCGGCAGAAATTGCAATTAAAAATTTGATTTTTCTTTTCATTCGTTTTCCCTCCGTATTATTCTTTGTTGTTCTTGTCTACAAGCTCGCTGAGCGATGTTGCGAGGCCTGCAAGTCCCTGGATTTGACTCGGAATTATTATCTTTGTTGCCTTGCCGTCGGCTGCCTTTACAAAGGCGTCTATGCCTTTGAGTGCAACGACTGCCTCACTCGGCGCCGCCTCGTTTAACTTCTTTATGCTCTCTGCGGCGGCGGTCTGAACGCTCAGTATTGCCTCCGCCTCGCCCTGTGCCTCTCTTATGCGGCTCTCCTTGTGGGCGTCGGCACGCAGAATTGCCGCCTCTTTTTCGCCCTCTGCCACGAGAATTGCCGAGCGCTTTTCGCCCTCCGCCTTTAAGATAAGTTCACGGCGTTCACGCTCCGCCTTCATCTGGCGTTCCATTGCGTCTTGAATTTCCTTTGGCGGAATGATGTTTTTAAGTTCCACTCTGTTTACCCTAATTCCCCACGGGTCGGTTGCCTCGTCCAGTATGGCACGCATTTTGGTATTTACCGTGTCACGGCTGGTGAGGGTTTCGTCAAGCTCCAAGTCGCCGATGATGTTTCTGAGAGTTGTGCTCGTCAGTTTTTCGATTGCAAACATCGGGTTGTCTACGCCGTAAACATACAGTTTGGGGTCCATTATCTGGTAAAATATTACCGTGTCAATCTGCATTGTTACGTTGTCTTTGGTAATTACCGGCTGGGGTTCAAAGTCCACAACCTGCTCTTTGAGTGTAACGGTTTTTACAATTCTGTCGATAATCGGAATTTTTATGTGAAGTCCCACGCCCCACGTCTTTTGGTACGCTCCCAGGCGTTCGATTATTGCGGCGTGCGCCTGCGGTATAACCTTTATGTTTCTGAAAAGTATCACAATTAAAACAAGAATGATAACAGCCAAAACCATTTCCATATTGTCCTCCCTATTCTCTGATTTGCCCGTCGCCGGTTACAATGTATTTATAGCTTGTAAGCTCGCAAAGTCCCATAGGGCCTCTTGCGTGCAGTTTTTGCGTGCTTATGCCGATTTCCGCACCAAAGCCGAATTCAAATCCGTCGGTAAACCTCGTCGATGCGTTTACGTAAACTGCGGCGGCGTCTATGCTCTTTGCGAATTTTTCCGCCGCATCGGGGTCGTTTGTAACAATGCACTCCGAGTGCTTGGTGGAGTATTTGGAGATATGCTCTATCGCCTCGTCAATATTATTTACAATTTTTATGCTTATAATTCTGTCGAGAAATTCGGTGGCGTAGTCTTTTTCGTCAGCCTCACGCTCACAGCTCAGCATTTTCATTGTCTGCGCACAGCCGTATGCCTTTATGTGTGCGGATTTGAATGCGTCGTTTAAGAGTGCGAAAAATTCCTTGTCCACGTCACGGTGAACGATAAGGCTTTCGCACGCATTGCACACCGACGGACGGCTTGCCTTTGCGTTGACGATGATTTTAACCGCCTTTTGTATGTCAGCCGATTTGTCAACGTAGATGTGGCAGTTGCCGACGCCTGTTTCTATGACAGGCACGGTGGCGTTTTGCACAACGGCGTTTATAAGACCTGCACCGCCACGGGGAATGAGCACGTCAAGATAACCGTTAAGGCGCATCATTTCATTTGCGCTGTTTCTGCTTGTGTCCGTCACAAAGCCGATTATGTTCTCGTCTGCGCCCACGTCTTTAAGCGCAGAGCGCATAACTTCCGCCAGTGCGGTGTTGGTGTTTATTGCCTCTTTTCCGCCACGGAGCATTACGGCGTTGGACGATTTAAGGCACAGAGCCGCCGTATCCACCGTAACGTTGGGACGTGCCTCGTATATTACGCCCACAACGCCGAGCGGAACACGCACCTTTTTAATTTTAAGCCCGTTGGGGCGCACCGTTTCGCTCAAAACTTCGCCCACCGGGTCGCCGAGCGATGCAACGTCCCTCACACCGTCTGCAATTTTGTCTATTCTCTCTTTTGTAATTAAAAGCCTGTCGAGCATTGCGTCCGACATTCCGTTTCCCTTGGCGTTTTGTATATCTTTTTTGTTTTCGTTTACTATTCTGTCGCAGTTTTTAACAAGTCCGTCGGCAATGCTTATGAGCATTTTGTTTTTAAACCCGGTGTCTGCACCGTTTAAAAAGATTGCCGCCTTTTTTGATTTTTCGCCGATTTTTTCAAGTTCTGTCACGTCAGTCCCTCCTTGCGGAATTAAATAATGTGCCTACCTTTTTACCGTCTAACAAATCATAGATGATAAACGGGTCGCTGCCGTTTAATATAAACATATCAATCCCGGCGCCGTTTGCAATCTCCGCCGCAGCGAGCTTTGTTATCATACCGCCCGTGCCACGGTTTGACCCGGCACCTCCTGCAAGCGCCCTCACCTCGTCGGTGACTCCCTCAACACGGGATATCAGCTTTGCTTCCGGCGTTGACGGGTCTTTGTCATACAGTCCGTCGATGTCGCTCAAAATGATGAGCAGGTCTGCCCCCACCAGCTTTGCAACTATTGCGGAGAGCGTGTCGTTGTCGCCGAATTCAATCTGTTCTGCGCTGATTGAGTCGTTCTCGTTTACAATCGGCACTGCGCCGAAGGCAAGTATTGTTTCAAAGGTGTTTACGGCGTTTTCCTTTAAGACGCTGTTGTCAACCACGTCTTTTGTGAGCAAAAGCTGTGCAACCGTATGGTTATAGTCAGAGAAAAGCCGTGAGTAAAAGTCCATAAGTTCAAGCTGTCCTATTGCGGCAAGCGCCTGCTTTTTCCTCGTTTCTCCCGGTCTGTCCTTGATGCCGAGAACGCCCATTCCCACGCTTATTGCACCGCTTGTTACGAGAATTACTTCCTTTCCGCTGTTTTTAAGGTCAGATAGCGCCTTAACCAGCTTTTCCACACGGCGGATATTTATTCCGCCGCCCGCATATGTAAGTGTGGACGTGCCCACTTTAAAAACCACTCTTTTTGCATTTGCAAGACTGCTCATATGATACTCCTGTTTAATGAATTTATTTACCGTTTTGGGAAACGATGTAAAACCGTCAGGGGCGCCGCCCGCCCGAGAGAGTTTCCGTCACGTATGCAAACAGGGTTGCCGAAGACAAGCCCTGCACCTTGGCACACGGCAACCACCGACAACCCTTTTTTAAAATCATATGCAAAGGGACTTACTGGCGCAGTCCCTCTCTGCACTGTTTAATTTTCTCATTTACGCTCTTGACATCGGTTTCCACTCTTTCGAGGAGGTCGTCCGCATATTTAATTGCCGCAAGTTTAATCTCTCTGCCGTCTTTTTGCGCCTTGGATATAATGTCATTTGCGGTGGCGTTTGCCTGCTTTGTAATCTCGTGTTCGTCCACAAGACCCATAATTTTGTGCTCCGCCTCTTTAATCTTAGCCTCTGCCTGTTTCTGAGCGTCGCTAATAATCTTTTTGGAGTCCTCAGCTATGGACTTGGCAACTCTGAGTTCATCGGGGAGTTGGAGGCTTATGTCGTTTATAAGCTCCATAACCTGTTCCTTATCTATGAAGGTTTTTTTGATAATCGGGATTTCAAACCCCTTTTCAATAACCTCTTCAAGCTCGCTCAACAATTCTATAACGTCCATCTTTCGTATCCTCCTATAACTTTTTGTTCATAGCAACGGCTGTAATTTCTTTTTTCATATCGTCCGGTACAAGTCCGTCAAGGCAGCCGCCGTGCCGGGCAACCTCTTTAACAATGCTTGAACTTAAATACTGATACCTTGCGCTTGTCATCATAAACAGCGTTTCAATGTCCTTTGAAAGTTTGTGGTTCATAAGAGCCATTTGGAACTCATATTCAAAGTCCGACATCGCACGAAGTCCCTTGATAATTATGCTCGCATTTTTCTTTTTCATATAGTCCACCAGAAGACCTGAGAACGTATCGACTTCAACATTGTCCAAATTCGAGGTGACCCTCTTTATCCATTCCATTCTCTGCTCTGTGGAAAACATCGGCGTCTTTGAGCTGTTTACCAAAACCGCAACGTACACCTTGTCAAATGTTCTGCTCGAACGGCGGATAATGTCTATGTGACCGTTGGTTACGGGGTCAAAGCTGCCCGGATAAACTGCAATAGTGTTCATTGTGTCCCGTCTGCCTCCAATACAAACAGCTGTGCCTTGCCATATGTTTTGTTCTTTAAGACAGAAAATCCCGTGCAGTCCGGGACAAAGTCACGGCCGCACTCCAAAACGGCAACACCGCCGCCGTTTAAAAGATTTTTGCGTCTTATAGTGCAAAGCAATTCGCCATACAAGCCTGCCTCATACGGGGGGTCAAGGAAAATAATGTCAAATCCGCTCCCGGCGGTATTCAGATACTCTATGCTGTCCGATAAAATTATGCTTGACCTGTCCGAAAGCCGCCCCTTTTCAACATTTTGCCTTACAATGTCCAAAGCGTCTTTGTTTTTGTCCACAAAGGTGCAGTGCGCCGCCCCACGGCTGAGCGCCTCAATCCCCAGTGCGCCGCTGCCGGCAAAAAGGTCGAGAACGCAAGCGTCTGCCGTCCTTGAAAAAAGCATACTGAAAAGAGCTTCCTTAACTCTGTCGAGTGTGGGTCTTGTACCCAGACCTTCCGGGCTTTTAAGTTTTAAACCTCTGAGTGTTCCGGAAATAACCCTCACCGCAAAAACTCCCTCTTGAATTAAAAAGACTATACCCCATAATTCAGCTTAGTATACTCATTATATAATTATTCTAAGGAATTGTCAAGTAAAAATAGCACATCATAATGTAAAAACTTGAAATTATTGAAAAATAGTGGTATACTGTTAGTAAAATATATAATTACAAAGGGTGATTTGTATGACAAAAATTGATATTTTTTCGGGTTTTCTCGGCGCAGGCAAAACCACGCTTATAAAAAAGCTCATTAAAGAGGCGTACAGCGGTGAGAAAATCGTTCTCATCGAAAACGAATTCGGCGAGATAGGTATAGACGGCGGCTTTATGCAGGACGCCGGCATAGAGGTTACGGAGATGAACTCCGGCTGTATTTGCTGCTCGCTTGTCGGTGACTTCGGCAAGGCGCTCAAAGAAGTGCTGGAAAAGTTTAAGCCGGACAGAATTTTAATAGAACCCTCCGGCGTGGGAAAGCTCAGCGACGTAATCCGTGCGGTTGAAAAAATCGACGCAAAGGACGCCGTGCTTTCGAGTTTTACCACCGTCGCAGATGTAAATAAGTGCAGATTATATATGAAGAATTTCGGCGAATTTTTCAATGACCAGATTGAGCACGCCGGTGCAATAATACTGAGCCACACGCAGAGTGCTGCGGACGAAAAAATTTCGCAGTGCGTATCGCTCCTTCGTGAGCACAACGCCGATGCGGTAATTGTAACTACTCCGTGGGATAAGCTCACCGGCGCACAGCTTGCCGAGGCAATGGAGAGAAAGGACACTCTCGACGCCGCTCTTGAAAAGCTGAAAGACGAGGAGGTTTGCCCCGTTTGCGGTCATCATCACGACCACGACGAGCACGAACACCATCACGACGATGAACACGAACACCATCATCACGGTGAACACGAGCACGATCACGACCACGATGAGCACGGCTGCTGCGGTCACGACCACGACCACGAGCATCACCATCATCACCACGCCGACGAAGTGTTTACAAGCTGGGGCAGAGAAACTGCCAAAAAGTTTACAAAGGCGGAAATCGAGGATTGCCTTTCCGCTCTTGCCGATACCGAAAAATACGGCACGATACTTCGTGCAAAGGGCATCGTAGAGGGTGCGGACGGCAGCTTTATACACTTTGATTACGTTCCCGGCGAGCCGGACGTCCGCAGCGGAAGTGCGGCGGTAATCGGCAGACTCTGCGTCATCGGCTCTAAGATTAACGAGGCGGCGCTGGGCGAACTTTTTAACGTTTGAAAGAGGGAGAATTTATGAAATCTCAAATACCCGTATATCTTTTTACCGGCTTTTTTGAGGCGGGCAAAACCAAGGCAATTCAGGAAACGCTTGAAGACGACCGCTTTAACAGCGGCGAGCGCACGCTCCTTTTGATGTGCGAGGAAGGCATTGAGGAGATAAATCCCGACCGTTTCCCCGGCAAAAACGTTTTTGTGGAAAATATTGAGGACGCATCACAGATTACGGCGGACTACCTTTACAGTCTGGAAAAAAAGTATAAAATCGAGAGGGTTATAGTCGAGTACAACGGTATGTGGCTTTTAAACGACCTGTATTCCAATCTGCCCGAAAAGTGGTTTATTTATCAGGAGATACTCTTTGCGGACGCCGCCACCTTTGTAAGCTACAATGCAAATATGCGCAGTCTTGTAGTGGACAAACTCACCAATGCGGAAATGATTATTTTTAACCGCTCGAATGAAAAAACGGACAAAGACGAGTTCCACAAAATCATAAGGGGAATATCAAGACGCTGTGCCATTGCCTACGAAAATGCCGACGGCACTATGGACTACGACGAAAAAGAGGATCCCCTGCCCTTTGACGTAAACGCCCCCGTAATTGAGATTGCCGACCGTGATTACGCCCTCTGGTACAGGGATATGGCGGAGGAGCCGGACAAGTACAACGGCAAAACCGTGAAGTTTAAAGGCATAGTTGCGGTAAACGGCAAACTTCCCAAAAACACGGTTGTCTGCGGCCGCCACGTTATGACCTGCTGTGTGGAGGATATTTCCTACAAGGGGCTTGTCACCGTAATTCCCGACGGCGTGAGCCTTAATAACCGTGACTGGGTTGTTATCACCGCAGATTTTGTCGTGGAGTACAACAAACTCTACCGTGCCAAGGGACCTGTGCTTAAAGTTAAGGAAATCGAAAAGAGCGAAAAACCCGAACAGGAGGTTGCAACGTTTTATTAAAAATCATACAGGAGGTTAAATTTGTGAAACGGATAATATGTTTTACGGCTGTACTGTGCTGTCTTGCACTTACCGCCTGCAACAGTGCAAGCATTGGAATAATCGGCGGTGCGGACGGTCCGACCGATATATATGTAACCGGCGGAAATGACGATAATGCCGAAAAATATCTTAAAAAGCATTATGTGTCAAATCTGCCCGTGCTTGACATAAATATAGAACGTACGTTTACGTCTGATGACAGAGAGCTCATTATGGACGACACGGTTGAAAATGAATTGGAGCTTATGCTTTACGAATTTTATCACAATATGACCTCCGGCTCTTTTGAAAAGATGAAAGATGTTATAAGCGACAATTCTTTGCTTACGGCGATTGAAAACGAGGAAAAGAATTTTGCCGACGGCGTTTATTACAGCCAAATTTATATTGACGAACTTGAACTTTTGGATAAAGATGATTTGGAGGATATTTCCGACAAAGAAAAACAGACAATCGCCGAAATGCTGAAAAACTCGGATACGGACAAGTTTGGCATAGTTGAAATTGAAACGGAAATAAAGTTTAACGAAAAAATGAGAAATTCGGCACCGCAGGTCGGCGAAGGCGAAGTAACAAGGTATTACCTGGTAGGAATAAAAAATGGCAAATATAAAATTCTTGATGTTTATTGGGAGGATTTTTTGGACGATTGATATAATTGTTCATAGGGGGTTATTATGCGATTTAAGTTTGACAGTGACTTGCACATTCACAGCAGACTTTCTCTTTGCTCCGGTGACGAAAGGCAGACGAGTGAAAGAATACTGCAATATGCAAAGGACAACGGGCTGAAAACCGTTTGTATCACAGACCACTTCTGGGACGAGAGTGTAAAATTCGGTGATGATATAAGAAACAACCCTGACATTGAGTACGTCGTAAACTGGTACAGGGAGCAAAACTTTGAACACATATCTGCGTCAAAGCCGCTGCCGCAGGCGGACGGAATTAAATTCCTGTTCGGGTGCGAAACCGAGATGCTTAAAGATATGACATTGGGAATTTCCAAAAAGACGTTCGATAAATTCGACTTTGTGGTAATTCCCACGACGCACTTTCATATGAAAGGTTTTACCATTGCGGACGATGCGGCATCGCCGGCTCAAAAGGCGGATTTTTGGTTTAAAAAACTAAACGCTCTGCTCGATATGGATTTGCCGTTTGGCAAAATCGGAATTGCACATCTCACTTGCGGACTTATGGACCCGTCAAGGGACAAATATTTGGAAATATTAAGTCTGCTCGACCGTGACAGGCTCAGCGGCGTATTTAAAAAAGCCGCCCGTTGCGGAGTCGGGATAGAGCTTAATTCCGACGATATGGACTACCGCCTCAGCGAGAGGGAAACTGTCCTTGCACCGTACAGAATTGCAAAGGAGTCGGGGTGCAAATTTTACTTCGGCAGTGATGCACATCACCCGGAACAGCTTGAAATTGCAAGAATGATTTTTGAAAGGGCAATAGATGACCTCGAACTTGACGAAAAAGACAAATTTGTGATTTGGGAAAAATAATATGAAAAATGACGTTCAAACTTTTTGGTGATTAAGAAATTTTAACGGAATTATGCTTTGCTATATTGGAAAAGCGCCACACATTCGACATGGCTCGTCTGCGGAAACATATCGGCGGCGCAAAGCCTTTTTAGCTTAAATCCGTAACTTTTCAGGATTTTGGCGTCACGGGCAAGCGTTGCACTGTTGCACGACACATACACAAGGCGGTTTGGCCGCATTGTGCGTATCAGTTCAAGGAGCCCGGCTGTGCAGCCCTTTCGGGGCGGGTCAACCGTTACGACATCTGCCCTTTTGCCGTCTTTTAAGAGTTTTTCCACAATTTCCGCACTGTCGCCGTCATAGAATTCGGCGTTTGTAATGCCGTTAAGTTCTGCATTTTCTTTTGCATTTTCCACGGCGGCTTTCACAATTTCCACGCCTACCGCATTTTTTGCCGAGCGTGCAAGAAAAAGCGTTATTGTCCCGGTTCCGCAGTAAAGGTCAAATACGGTATCGCCTTTTTTTACATCGGCGTATTCGAGCGCCTTGCTATACAGCTTTTCCGTCTGTGCGCCGTTGACCTGGAAAAAGCTGTGGGGGGATATTTTGAATTTAAGGTCGCCGATGCAGGAGATAATCGCATCTTCGCCCCATACGATACGGCAGGAGTCGCCGAGAATTAAATTCGTTTTATCGGTATTTATGTTTTGAATTATACTTTTTACGCATTTTAATGAAGTGAGTTTTTTTATGAGTATCTCCTCGTGGGGGAGCTTCTTTTTGCTGTTCGTCACAAGAACCGCCATAAGATGACCGGTGCCGTTCCCACGGCGGACGTAGATGTGACGCAGAGTGCCGGAGTGGCTTTTTTCGTCATAGACGCTCAAATTCGCCTCGTTGGCATAGTCTAAGATAAGGCGCACCGCCGCATTTATATCGGGGTGCTGTATGTTACAGGTATTGCAGGGAACAATGTTGTGGCTCTTTTTGGAATAAAAACCGCAGGTGACTTTGCCGTTAATCTTTGCCGCCGGGAACTGCGCCTTGTTGCGGTAGGCAAGACAGCCGTCCGCTCCGATTATGCCGTCAAAGGTGTAGTCGGAGAGCGAAAAACCGCCGATTTTGCGCATATTCTCCGTTACAAATTTTGCTTTTAACTCTTTTTGATACCCGTAGTCTATGTGCATAAGGTCACAGCCGCCGCACTTTAAAAACGACGGGCACACGGGAGAAACCCTGTGCACCGACGGGGTGCGCAGGGTCAAAAGACGGGCAAAGCCGTAATTTTTATTGGTTTTGGTAACCTCGATGTCCGCAATGTCGCCGGTGACGGCGCCACGCACAAAGAGGGGATAGCCTTCTATCTTTGCGATGCCGTCGCCGTTTGAGGTAACGTCGGTTATTTCGATTTTTTTGTATACGGTATTTGTACTAATCATCAGCAGTCACTTTCTTTTATCGGGAGTGTAATGAGCACCTCTGTACCCACGCCGATTTTACTCTTTATTTCAATAGTTCCGTCGTGCGCCTCTACAATTTCCTTTGCAATGGCAAGACCCAAACCTGTGCCGCCCATCTCACGGGAGCGTGCCTTGTCCACTCGGTAAAAGCGCTCAAAGATGTGATCCAAGTCCTTTTCGGGTATGCCGATGCCGTTGTCTTTTACTTTGATGCACAGAGAATTATACATATGCATTGTGGTGATTAAAATATTTCCGCCTTGCGGAGTGTACTTAATGGCGTTGGTAATTATATTTATGAGCACCTGTTCAATTCTGTCAGGATTTCCGCAGTAGAGCGGAAGTGCGTTTGTCGGCTCATAGACAAGCGTTTGCTTTTTCTCCGCCGCCGTAATATTAAGGCGTGACACAAGACTGCGTATCATATCGCCGACGTCAAAGCTTTCCTTGGGCATTTCTTTAAGACTGTAATCGAGTCTGGAAAGCAGGAGCAAATCTTTGACAAGGCGTGTCATACGGTCGGTTTCGCCGTTTATAACCCTCAAAAACGAAAGGAACATATCACGGTCGATGTTGCCGTCCTTTGCACTGTCGGTAAGGGTTTCGGTATAGCTTTTTACCGTGGTGAGCGGCGTGCGCAGCTCGTGGGAAACATTGGCGATGAACTCACGCCTTGACCTGTCGAGGCGCTGCTGTTCGGTGATGTCTTGGAGAACTGCAATCAAGCCGCTTGAACGGTCATTGATTTTAAACGGGGCAAAGTGAACGTTAAGCTCACAGCCGCCTGTTGTTATAATCCTTTCGGCACTCTTAAAGTGCGGAAGAAACAGTATCTGCTCTATTGAAATGTCGGCGTCGCCGAAAAGGGAGTCAAATGTTATGCCGTCCGAGCTTTCAAGCCCCAAAAATTCCTTGGCGGCGTGGTTTATGTGGATAAGCTCACCCGTGGTGTTAAAGGCGAGGACGCCGTCCGTCATATAGAGGAGTATGGTTTCCGATTTGTCTTTTTCGCTCTGAATTTTGTTAAGAGAGTTTTTAAGCTCCTGCGCCATTACGTTAAACGTATTGGTTAGCTTTCCTATCTCGTCGTCGGAGCGAACCTCTATTTTCTGCCCGAAATCTCCCTCGGATATGCGCACCGCCTTTGCGGTGAGCGACTCGATGGGCAGAATTATCGTCTTTGAAAGCAGAATGGAAAACAGCACCGAGATAATAAGACCGATTAAAAGCGCTTGGAGCATTATTATAAATATGCTCCTGAGAACATTATCGGTCTCCTCTTTGGTGTCTTTTATATACACAATATATTTGATACCGTCTTTGTCCGACACCGGAACTGCGTAATCCATATAGCCGGAGCCGGAGGATACTGTGTTTCCGGTTTTGCCGGTGAGAGCCGAAGTGATGTTTGGAGATATTTCCAGGTTTTTGGCAAGGGAGGTATTTGTGGCAAATTTATCTACAACTTTTGCGGTTTTGCCGTCAAGAAGATAGACGTTCCTGTAAGAGTCAACGCCTATCTGTCCGTTATACACGCTTATATTGTCGAAAATCTCCTTTGCACCGACGCCCGCCTTTGCGCTGTCGCTGAGCTGCTCTATATATTTGTCGCTGAAAACTAGCGACATAAGGTTTTTAAATTCATTGTCGTAAAACGAGTCTATGCTGCCGGTCATAAACGTGCCGATTAAGATAATTACGGACACGGTAAGCAGAACAAACATCATAGCTATTTTTAAACTCAGACTCTTAAACATTTTCTACGCTCCGAAAAAATATCCCACGCCACGCTTAGTCATAATGTATGTCGGCATACTGGGGTTGTCCTCGATTTTTTCCCTCAGACGGCGAATGGTTACGTCAACGGTGCGCACGTCGCCGTAAAACTCATAGTCCCACACTTTGTTAAGGAGTGTTTCACGTGAGAAAATCTTGCCCTTTCTCGATGCAAGGAATTTTAGCAGTTCAAACTCACGGTAGGTAAGCTCCACGGGATTGCCGCGCTTTATCACCTCGTACTTTTCCAAATCTATCGTAATATCGCCGAAGGTGATTTTTGCCTTTTCGCCCTCATCGCCGGAGGAGAGCTTTGTTCTGCGCAGATTTGCCTTTACCCTCGCCATAAGCTCACGCAGGGAAAACGGCTTTGTAATATAGTCGTCTGCGCCGAGTTCAAGACCTAAAATCTTGTCCACTTCCTCATCTCTTGCGGTAAGCATAATTACCGGGACGGACGATTTTTCACGTATTTTTTTAAGCACGGTAAATCCGTCCTGACCGGGGAGCATAACGTCAAGCAGAACAAGGTCGGGGTCGTCGTTTAACGCCTTTTTAATTGCCTCGTCGCCGTCGTATGCCTCGGTAACACGGTAACCGTTTTTTGTAAGATTAACTTTGAGTATATCAGCTATGGGTTTTTCGTCATCAACAATTAAGATAAGATTATCCACTGATTTCACTCCTTCAATAAATACTTATTTTCATAATACCACATCGGTGTACTAAAAGTCAAGAATTATACTGTTTTTGCCGAATTTGGGTATAAATTCGGCCGACGAGCTTTCGCTGTCCTGAATATATGCTCTTTTAACGCCCAGTTTTTCGGCGTAATCTATCAGTTTTTCGTACTCTCTTGCGGGCGTTTTGAAGTCAAGCTCCGCAAACGGCGTTTTCATCGGCGTGTACTGGCACATAAGGCTTAAAATTATGCTGCCGCCGTAGGTTTCGCTAAGGTATTTTACCACAGCCTTTGAGTTTTTAAGACTGCCGGGCAAGAGCAGATTTCTCACTATTACGCCCCTTTGCATAATTCCGTTTTTGTCAAATACGGTTTCGGGTATTTGGCGCACCATCTCGGCAACCGCCGCTTTGGCAACCTCCGGATAGTCGGGTGCGTTTGAATATTTTTCCGCCGTTTCGGAAAATGCGTACTTAAAGTCGGGCAGATAGATGTCGGCAATGCCGTCAAAAATTTTAAGCGTGTCCGCAAGCTCATATCCGCCGCAATTTACCGCAACGGGTATAAGCAGTCTGTCCCGTACGCTCAAAACCGCATCTGCGATCTGCGGCGCAAAGTGCAGCGGCGTTACAAGATTGATGTTGTGTGCGCCGGCGCCTTGCAGTTTTAAAAATATTTCGCCGAGCTCGTCTTTTGAAACAATGCCGCCGTCGCCGTTTACTATGCTTGCGTTCTGGCAGTACACACAGCGCAGTCCGCAGCCGGAAAAAAATACCGTTCCCGACCCTTTTGTGCCGGATATGCACGGCTCCTCCCACATATGCAGCGACGCTCTCGCCGCCTTTATCTTGTCCGTCTGTCCGCATACTCCCGTTTGCCCGTGCGCCCTGTCCGCTCCGCATCTGCGCGGGCAGAGTGTGCAGCGGTTCAGCTGCCCCTTCAACGGCCTAACCTCAAATAGCGTGTGCGCCTTTCTCTGCGCTTTTTTTGAATACGCAGAATACGCAGTCTGCGGCGGACATAGAGCACTGCCGCCAGCACAAAAATCACAGAGAATGTAACGGTTAAGGCACGGTTTGTTTTCTTTCTGCGGCTCTCCGCTTTTTCGGTGCTGATTAGCGCCTTGTATTCGGACATATCCTCAGTCAAATTCAGCTCAACCGACTTGTAGTTTTCGCCGTACCAGCCGGCAATGGCGTTAAAGGTTTTTACCGCCGCCGTTTCGTATTTTTTTTTGGCAAAGTCGGGTTCCATATAGTTTATGAGGCACTCCTCGATAAACACCCCCGTAAGAGCACGTGATATTGCGTCGGAAACCACGGCGGTATAGTCGTGAGTTTTGGGATTTAAGATCACAATCACGCTGTTTTGGTGCTTTCCGCTGTTTATCTTGTAGGATACGGCAAGAAAATCCGCATATTTTGCCAGCGTAAGACGATCCATCTCTGTTGTGGTCACTATGATAATTCTTGCTCCGCACGCCTTTTCAAGAATGGCATTTTGTGTGTTTATGTATCTTTGCGCCGCCTCATCTATGATGTTTGCATCGTCTTGAACGTACGGCGAAACAGCCTTGTCGGCAAGGGCGGCAAGGGGAAGCAGAAGTATTAAAATTAAGGCAATTAATTTTTTCATAGCAATTTTCCTTTCGGTTATAAACATTATAACATTTTTTGCGGATAAGGTCAATTTATTTTTTCGTTTTTTGTTGACGGAACGGATTAGGTGTTATATAATAAGGATATAGTGAAATTTCGTTATCGGCAGGGTGCCGTGCGGGTGTTCGTTTTTTCAAAACAGCAAAAAACGCACCGTCCCGCTGCACCGGGTCAGAGGTGCTACGTGAGCGCACCTCCGACACCTCCGCCCACCGACTCTGAAATATCGCCTACACTCTGTAATTTCCGTCTCTAAAAAATCTTAGCCGCTCCGAGGCGAAACAGTCAGTTTCACTGCGGAGCTAAAAACGGCGGAATATAAGGAAAATGAATTGATTTCCGCCGTTTTTACTCTCGATTTTTTAAATCCGAAAAAACAGACTGTACGGCTCATTTCAAATGCGGACAAAAACAAGTTAGTTTGGCTTTAAATATTGCATATCGGCAAAAACAGATAATTTACAAGTAATGAAAGGACATATGTAATGAAAGAAAAATACGATAAATCCCCCAAGCACATAACAAGCATCGGCGGTCAGGCAGTCATCGAGGGCGTTATGATGCGTGGACCCAAGGAGATTGCAACCGCCGTCAGAAAATCGGACGGGAGCATTGTCATAGACAAAAGCCCCGTAAGCTCCGCGGTGCTTAAATACAAACTCAACAAAATTCCCATTATCCGTGGCGTGGTGTCGTTTGTGGAGTCGCTTGTCACGGGTATGAAGTGCCTTATGTTTTCGGCAGACCAGATGGACATTGAGGACGAGGAGGACTACAAGCCGTCTAAGTTTGAAAAATGGCTTGACGATAAATTCGGCGACAGGGTTAAAGACATCGCCATTTATTTTTCCGTGGCGGTTGCCCTTGTGTTCAGCGTTTGCCTGTTTATGCTTTTACCTAATGCTCTGGCAACGGTTATCAAGCACTTTACCGAAAACCACGTTGTGCTCAATCTCGCAGAGGGCGTTATAAGAATGGCGATATTCTTAGGTTATTTGACGCTTGTTTCGAGAATGAAGGATATTCAGCGTGTCTTTGAATATCACGGCGCAGAGCACAAAACCATTGCCACATACGAGAGCGGCGACGAGCTGACCGTGGAGAATGCACGCACTCACTCACGCTTTCACCCCAGGTGCGGCACGAGCTTTCTGCTCATCGTAATGGTGGTCAGTATCATAGTTTTCTCCTGCTTAAAGTGGGGACATATGTGGCAGAATATGCTGTACCGTCTGCTCCTTTTGCCCGTGGTTGCAGGTATTTCGTATGAGATGATAAAGATTGCCGGAAGAAGTAAAAACAGATTTGTTGCACTGCTTACCAAACCGGGACTGTGGCTGCAAAGAATTACCACAAGAGAGCCGGACGACAGCCAGCTTGAAGTTGCCATTGCGTCGCTTAAAGCCGTGCTTACCGATAACAGAGAGGACGACAAATGGTAATATCTCAGGCGCTTATAAGTGCCGCACACACCCTGCGGTTAAACGGCATAACATCTTGCGCAGAGGACGCACGGGTTATTATGTGCTCTGTTTTGGACTGCGGCAAGCTGTACCTCACCGTTCACCGTGACGAGGAATTGCCAAGCGACGCCGAACGGCGCTTTTCCGCCCTTATACAAAGGCGTGCAAAGCACGAACCGGTTAGCTATCTTACAAATTGCCGTGAGTTTATGTCGCTTGAATTTTATGTGGATAAAAACGTGCTTATTCCAAGACCCGATACCGAAATTCTGGTTGAAAAGGTGCTCGCCCTGTTTTCGGACAGGACTGCAAGCGTGCTTGATATGTGCACAGGCTCCGGCGCCGTTGCCGTGTCGCTTGCAAAGTATATGCCCTTATCCCGTGTGACGGGACTTGACATCAGTGCCGATGCGGTTAAAACCGCAGAAAAAAACGCAAGTTCAAACGGCGTTGCCGACAGATGCGCTTTTGAGATTTTTGACGTGAGAGAGCCGTATTGCGGTACCTTTGACGTCCTCACCGCCAATCCCCCGTATATTCCCACGGCGGATATTGCGGATTTGGACAGCGACGTCAAAGACTTTGAACCGCATCTTGCCCTTGACGGCGGTGCGGACGGAATGAGCTTTTATGAAAAAATAATAAAAAATGCGACCTCGTGTCTTAAAGAAGGCGGCTTTGCGGCATTTGAAGTCGGCTGCGGACTTGCGGAAAAGGTGCGTGTATTAATGGAAGAAAATTTTGAAAAAACGGAAATCATACCCGACCTTGCAGGCATAGACAGGGTGGTTTGCGGATATTTAAAGTAGATATTGCGGGTTTGCAAAAGTTTTGCAAACCCGTTTTTCTTTTTGCTCAGGATTTTATGCTTTTGATTGCCATTCCCGTTTTGTACTCCGTCGGCGACACCCCCACGTGCCTTTTAAATGCACCGGAGAAATGTGCGCTGTCAAAAAAACCGAGCGAATACGCAATTTCCGTTATGTTCATTCCGCTTTCCGCCAAGTAGAGCTTTGCCCGTTCAATCTTTTTGCCCATTATATATTCGCTTGTCGTACAATTCATATATTTTTTAATAAGTCTGTTAAGCTGAACGGGGTGGATTTTGAGCATATCCGCCGCCGTTTTTGCGTTTACCTGTGCGAGATTATCGTCAATGCACCTCGCTATTGCGCTTTTTCTGTCATTCATTCCGGCAGAAATTGACAGCAGCTCGCCGATTATAAAGCACAAAAGCGATTTTTGAATAAAAGGTACAGCCGCAAAATCGGAGTCGTCCGAACGCAATAACTTTTTCGCCGCATCAACAGATGAGGGACAGCGTGCAAAAAATGATGTGTTAAGAATTTCGGCGTTCGGGAAAAACAGCCTTTTTTCGCACTTTGCGGCATTAAAGTATTTCTGCTCTATGTACTGCTGTTCCGTCAACGGTTTACTGAAACCGAAATAAATATTGATTACGGAAAAGTCGCCGAATTTGTTTAAAATACGGTACGAATTACCCGGCAAAAGGAATACTGCGTCACCGGCACGGCAAATCTGTGATTTGTTTCCGATTTCCACATATGCGCTCCCGGAGGTGTATACTATTATCTTGTATGAATATTGGTTTTTGTAATGTTCGCCGTTGCGTGTCTGCTCGCACGAGGCAAAGCTGTGCGCCGAAAGCAGTTTTATTTTTTCAAAAATCAGTGAAATATCCATTATTATATCTCCGTATGTTTCAAATTTACAAATTATTATAACATATGTACTATCTTTTTTCAATGCGTGGAGATAAAATATATAAAAATGCAGACGGGGGGAGATATGTATGATTATCAGAGAGTATGAAACGGCAATAGTAGGCGGAGGACTGGCAGGCTGTGCTGCGGCAATTTCGAGCGCACGGCTTGGGAGCAAAACCGTGCTCATTGAGCAGAGCGGCGTGCTCGGCGGTCAGGCAACGCTCGGCATAGTAACACCGATGGGGGCAGTTACAACAAACAAAACCGACACGGAGGACGAGAAATTTTTCGGCGGAATTTGCAGAGAAATATATACCGACGCCAAAAAAATGACCTTAAAGTACGGCGCACCGAAAAACTCCGACCCGTCTGTGACAGAGATTAATCCGCATATATTAAAATATGTGTTGCTTAAAAAAGTTTTAGACAGCGGCGCTTTCGTTATGTTCCACTCATATGTCACCGATGTCTGCTGTTCGGACGGAAAAATAACCTCGGTAACCGCCGCCGTAAAGTCGGGCAGCATATCCGTGCGTGCCAAGGAGTTTGTGGACGCAAGCGGCGATGCCGATTTGGTGAGAATGAGCGGCGCACCGTATCACGTAGGCTGCGAAAGCGGAGCGTACGATATGCTTAAAGACGAAGGATTTGCAAAGAGCCACGTGGAAACGCTGCTTAATGAATCGCAAGACGGTTGCAATGTTAATATATCGTCCGGTCAGGTTCAGCCGGTGTCCTCATTTTTCAGAATTGGGGGCGTAGATGTTGAAAAAGTGTCAAAATACAATAACAAGGTGTTGACGTATGAAAATACGGGAATAGACCGCACTGAGCTCGAAAAAGCTCCGTATTTCGGCAAATGCGGTTTTGAGCCGGACGGCGACCGCATACCTATGCCGCAGGGCAGAGTGCTTGTGTCTGCCGGCACCGTATGCGGCACCGCATCGGTAAATATGAGCCGTGTGGTAAACATTGACGCAACAGACGCCGACAGCCTCAACAGCGGTGAATGTCTGGCACAGGAGCAGGTAATCAATCTCATTGATTTTTTGCAAAATTACATACCCGGATTTGAAAACGCCTATCTGCTCGAAAGCGCAAATACACTCGGCGTAAGAGAGAGCGCACGTATGGTTGGCAAATATATGCTGACCGGCGCTGATGTAATTGAGTGCCGCAGGTTTGACGATGCGGTTGCATACGGCAGTTATATTATAGATATTCACAATCCGAACGGAAGTTCGTCGGGTGCAATAGGGGGCAAAATTAAGGGGAGCAGTTACGACATACCGTTAAGGGCGCTGTGCAGTGCAAAATATTCTAATCTTTTTGCCGCCGGACGGTGCATAAGCGCCGACCATATTGCGCACTCATCATCAAGAGTTCAGGGTACCTGCCTTATGACCGGAGAGGCGGCAGGCGTTGCGGCGGCTCTTGCGGCACAAGACGGGAGCGTTGATGCGGTTAAAGTCAAGAGCGTTCTTGACAAAATGCGCAGAGAAGTTTAAGCATAAAGGAGTGCAGCCCCATAGTCGGGACTGCACTCCCTTTTTACTCAAAAAGCTCTGAGAGAGATGCGTATTTTTCAAGGCATTTTCTGTATCTTTTAAGGTCATAACTCGGCATACCGCACAGGTAATGGTTAAAAAACGTCTTTTGTTCCGTATTCCATACCAACACCAAAAAGCGTTTTTGCGCATATGTCATCGGCAGTTTTGCCAGCTCCTTGTTTTGGTTTTCCGCAACGGAAAAATCACCCTCGCACAAGGTTTCGTCGGTTTCTATGTCGAACACACGGAATGTGCCCCTCTTTTTTGTTTGAGTGTCATTGGACGCAACCAGCGTGTAGTTGTGGTCTTTCATCTCATCTATCATCAGCGCAAACGGCTCCTGCGACTTTTTAATGTAGTAAAATGCAAGTTTTTTTTCAAAAAAGTAATCTATCACGGCGTCGGACATCTGCGGCCACCCGTCTTGCATATTCCACCAAATCACACCGCTTGTATACGGTTTTTTGATGCGTATGCGTTCGATGAAAAATTTTTTTGCCTCTGCCTGAGAAATCTGCGAAGCCGCAATAAAGTCGTCAAGCTCATCCGGAACGGCGCCGAATAACTGCTCCACCTGGTCCTGCATCAGCTTTATGCGTGCAAGCGAACCGTTTTGG
This sequence comes from uncultured Clostridia bacterium, assembly GCA_934500705.1. Classification (GTDB taxonomy): domain Bacteria; phylum Bacillota; class Clostridia; order UMGS1810; family UMGS1810; genus CAKSIN01. Next base: position 123,136 of record CAKSTI010000002.1, read on the forward strand.
TCCGATGAATGAAGCGCCCATTGCTCGTTGTCGGGCGGCCACAGGTATTCGGCGTCTACCGTTTTTTCGAGCGTTTTTAGGCACGGACAGCCGTGGTACCCTGTTTCGCTGACAAAGTGTGCGTGCGACTGCGCATAAAATGCGGACTTGTAGTAGTCACGTACGCCCCACAGGTGCCGTTCAGGGAAAATATCGGACTGCTTTTTGTATTCCGCAAAAATTTCATCTGCAATGTAAGGCGAGCTTTCAAGATACGGACGCCCCCAATCGTTCATTGCAACAACTTGGGGCAGAATTTCACGTGTAATTATGTTTATTCCGGGACGCACACCGCAGTTGGCGTTGGTTTCGTCTATCTCGTTATCTCCCGACCATAAAATCAAGGACGGGTGGCTGCGCAGTCTTTTTACCGCAGACTCCGCCTCCTGCTTAATGCTTTGCACGGTGTCGCTATCCATAGAAACGGGAAAGCACGCCATACAAAAGTCCTGCCAAACCATAATTCCATTCCTGTCGCAGTAATCGTAAAAATCGTCGGTTTCGTAAACACCGCCGCCCCATATGCGCACAATGTTGCAGTGCGCCTCGGAAAACATACGCAAAACCTCCGCGTTGCGTGCGCCTGCACGGCTTTGGTAAGCGTCTGTCGGTACCCAGTTGCTGCCACGGCACATAATCGGCACACCGTTAATCAAAAATCGGAAACAGTGATTTTCCGCCGTCATAGATTTTGTCCGTTCCAGTTTGACGGTGCGTATTCCCATAGCGGTTTTGCCAAAGTCCTTTACTTCGCCGTCAACAACCAATTCGTAACAAATGTCATACACATTTGCGTCACCGTACCCGTACGGCCACCAAATGAGCGGATTGGCAATATCGACGGCGGTGCTTCCCGCTTTAAAGTGCAAAAGATTGAGAACGCACTCAAACCGACTTTCTCCGCAAGCGCCGGTTATGCGGATTTGCACATCTTTTCGGTATTCCCTGTAAGGAATATCCGTAATTGCAAAAAAGCGCACCGTTGCCTTGCCTTCCGACACTTCCTCGGTAAATGCTCCGAACTCCGTTATTCCGTACCCGTCCGTTTCGGTCAGGTACACACTTCTCACAATGCCGGCACTGACCGCACGTGGGAAAATATCCCAGCCGAATGAGTACGCAGGTTTGCGGACATAGCTTTGAAAGCCCGGTCTTGTTGATGCAAGATATGAGCAGAACGGTTTTTCAAATGCCCTTAAAACCGTGGGTAATATGTGCACAAAAAGCGTGTTTTGCACTGTCAGCAGTTCCGTCACATCAAATGACACGGGAGTAAATGCGTTGTCGGAAGTTCCGATTTTTACACCGTTTAAATAGTACTCCGCATAGCAGTCAACCGCATCAAAGCACAGTTTTACACGCACGCCTTCCTTTTTGCTGTAAGAAAAGCTCTTTTGATACCACCAGTCATATGTTTCAAACACTTCGTTGCGCACCGTTGCCATACCGCAGTACAGTTCCTTTGGAATAACTCCGGCATCGGCAAGGGCAATCTCAACATTGCCGGGGACGTTTGCCGGAACGCTGTTCGCACCCGTCGGCGTGCTCGGCGAGAAGTCCTGTAATGTATCGTGGTCATAATAAAAAAGTTTCCACTCTCCGTCCAATAAAATTTTCTCTCTCATACGTTTGCCTCCAATCCAAAAAATGCTTCCTCCGTTTTGGCGCACAAATAGTGATATACCGGCAGATGCAGCTCCTGTATGCGGTAGGTCTGCGTTTCCGGAACACGGATACAAATATCCGCCAACGAGGACAGTTTGCTCTCGCTGTGCCCCGTCAGACACACCGTTTTTACGTTAAGCGCCTTTGCAACTTCGATTGCGTGCACAATGTTTTCGGAGTTGCCCGATGTCGATATTCCGACGACCGTATCCTGCGGTTCGGCGTAGCCGTAAACGAGCTGTGCATATACCATTGCAGGCTCTGCGTCGTTTGCAAAAGCCGTCAGAACTGCGCCCTGGTCAGGCAAAGAGATGACAGGCAGCGAGCCTTGCAGATTTTTGCGCAATTCGGGTTTAATCCGTGTGTCCGTTACGGTTCTTTTGCTTAAAAAGCCTTTCATCAGCTCCCCCGTAATGTGTGCGCAGTCTGCGGCACTGCCGCCGTTTCCGCATAAAATCAGCTTGCCTCCACGGCGGTATGTTTCTATCCATTGGCAAAGCGCCGCCTCAATGTCGCTTTGGCAGACTTTGAGCGACGGGTAACGTTCGTATAAAGAAGTCACAGCTTTTTTCTCCTTTCATATGTATCCTGTGCAACGCAGATTGCCGCATAATCTCCGATTTCCTCGCCAAGTTCTGCGGGCACAACTTCGCACACCGCCAAAGACTGCGGCAGTGCCTCCGCCTTTAATACCTTAATCATTTTTTCTTGAAAGAGTTTACGGCATCGGGCATATATGCTCCCTATAACTATGCGCTGAGGGTTTAGCAAATCCGTAAGAATTGCAAGAGCGGAGCCGAGCATCTCGGCCGAAGTGTCGTAGACGTATGCCGCATCGGCATCGCCGTCGATTGCCGCCTCCGCAATGTTTTTTGCCGTGATTTTTTCAAGCTCTTCCGGGCACTTGCAGTAAGACGGCGCACTCCCTCTTTGAAACATAGCCTCGGCATACATTCTGCCTAGTTTGGCAATGCCGCCGCCCGAACAAAATCCCTCAAACGAGCCGGCTTTTCCGTAGCCGGAAGGCCCGAACCGCTCCATACGCATATGCCCTATTTCTCCGGCGGCGTCGCTTGTGCCGCTGTACAGCCTGCCGTTTAAAATAAGACCTGCGCCCATACCCGTGCCGAACGTGAGGAAAATCATATTGTCGCAGTTTCGCCCTGCTCCGTATTTCCATTCCGCCAGCGCACACGCATTGGCATCGTTTTGCAATCCTGCCGGCACGCCGAATTTTTCCTCCAACATTGCCGTGACGGGCACATTATCCCACCCCGGCAAGTTCGGCGGCGACAATATCAGCCCGTGCCGTGAGTCAAGCGGCCCTCCGCACGAGATGCCTATTGTCTCACCTGCGCCGAGTGCGGAAACGGCGTCGCAGATGCGGTCTATCGTCTGGTCATATGTTGTCGTTTCAAATTTAATTTTTTCGCATATCCCCGCTTCGTTTCCCGTTACAACGGCGCACTTTGTACCGCCTATGTCAATTCCCGTAAAATTCATTTTTCGCTCGCCCTCCCCGATCGTTTCTGTATCTTTCATTATAAAGCAGTTTGGCGGAAATAAGAATATATTTATCGGACATTTTTTAAAAATAATTTATACTATTGTGCCATTTACAGGATTTTTTATCTGTGATATAATGTAAAATGACAATATAACAAAAAGGCGTGAAAAATTTGACACTAAAAAAGATAAGACTGTTTACCGATGAACTCGGCAAAATATTGGCACGTCCGTACGACTTCTGCGGACTGAGCATTTGCGTAAATTACTGCAAACGGGCAAAGCACTCACCCTCGTGGAACATAGAAGCTCACTACCACCCCTGGTATGAGTTTAATTACGTTGCAAAGGGTTCCGTTTACACCACCGTAAACCAAAAGGAATTTTTAATCCGTGCCGGCGAGTCGTATTTGATTTCGCCCGGCGTAATACATTCCCACCGCCATAATAAGACGGGCGACGACGGAATTTGTATTCGTTTCAGCCTCGGCGGCGATGATGAAGGCGATGTAATGAGAGTGCTTGGCGCACCCCACCCGTACCCCTTTGTTTCCGATGTGGAAAAGCTGAACGTGTCAGGCGGAGTCCGCTATACGCAGGCGTCTTTTGCCGCCTGGCTTATGCACCTTTATGATTTAAAGAGCCGGCGGACTGCCTTGCCCCCTGCGCCGGAAAATACTTTTGCCGCACAGGTCATATTATATCTCACGGAATATCATATGAAAAAAATCAGGGTTGCCGAGGTTGCCAACGCCTTAAATACCTCGGTTCGGACGCTTTCGAGAAAGTTTTTGGCTCAAACGGGTATGACCGTAACCGAAAAACTTACATCAATCCGCATCGAACACGCAAAGCGCCTTTTGATTTCCACAGAATGTTCTATGTATGAGATTGCGGAACAGTGCGGATTTGAAAACGAATTTTACTTTTCAAAAATGTTCAGGCAAAAAGAGAACATAACCCCGTCCCGCTACCGAAAACAGTATACGCCGACAGACTGAACGAATGTATTTGACAAACTGCCGTGTACGTGATACAATGGCTTTGATGGTGAAGTCCGGAACAAAAAGGAGAATGAAAATGAAAAGATTTTTAAGCATTTTAATCTGCGTGCTGATGCTCACGTCGCTTACCGCCTATGCGGACGACTACGACCTTCTCGGCGTTCAGTACACAGGCTACGAGGCAGATGTGAGCTTTACGCTCAAATTCGGAGGAGCCGACCTCATTGCCGACGCATTGCCGACGGAGTTAAAAAACATCGTTGACGTAAAGGCGCTTGTCGGTGAACTTTCAAACTCAACGTTTGTCGGCAGGGTAAAGCTCAATTCCAACGCCGACTATACCAAGGCGAAAATCTCGTATGAGTTAAACTCCGCCGTGCCCCTCAGGCTCAACCGCAATTTCAAGGTGACAAGCGAGCTTGCCTTCGGAATGTGGCTTGACTGGGACATCACCGACGAACTCAATCCGCAGTTTAACGTGATTTACTCAATGCCCTTCTGCAATAAGTACATATCGGCAAACATTACGGATATGGCAAGGGATAACGGCATTAATACATCGGACGTTGTCTCAAACTTCAAGTCGCTTATGAGCAAAGAGAACATAAAGGAACAAAACGCAAAGTTTATAGATATTCTGCGCCAAAACTCAAATATCAAGGCGAGCGCATCGGTAGTTAAAATCACGGCGGACTGCGCACAAATGGAAGAAATCACCGCCAAAACCGCAGAGCTTGTGCGTGACCTGGTTCTTGACAACAAGGACTTTGATATGCTCACCGACGGCGACAACGGCGCACTTGCCGACTTTTTCCCGACGGAAAAGGCGGTTCGCAAATTCTTTGAGAAAAACAGGATTTTTGCAGACAACGCCCTAACCATTGAGCTTGCAAAGTCCAAAAACGGTATGCTCACCGCTCAGAATATGAACGTCAACCTGTCGCTTGACGCCTCCGGCTTGTTCGGTGCGCAGACCGACGGCAGAATAGATGTTTCGCTCGGTGCAGAAACTAAGTATAAAAACATCAACGGCAACGTCAATGTGGAATTCCCCGTATTGAACGGCGAAAACAGCATTGCACTTGACGAAATACTCGACGGCGGTTTTGCTCCGGCAGACTACGGGTGGGACACCGATAACTGCTGGCATTACGAATACGGCGACATAAGTTGTGATTTTGTGCCGGCGGACGTCGGATTTTACGTTTCGTTAAACGGCGTTACATCTGCATACCGCAGATACGGTCACGATTACAGCATCACAAAGGACGGAAACACCGTTACCGTCACCGATAAAAGCGGGAACGAAAGATTTTCAAAGGCGGTTTTCACTCTCGGCTCATCGGAGTACAGCGTTGACGGAAAAGTGTTTAACTCTGAGCTTGCACCCGTAGAGTCGGACGGCGAGACATATATCTCCCGTGATGCAGTCCGAGGGGTTTTCGGGGTGACGGTAGACAATGCCAACCGCAGCTTGGAGGACGGCACAATTACGATTTTTTCCGAACGCCAAAGTCCTATGTGCCACCACACACAAGAGCAGATAGATGCCGTCTTTACCGATGATTACGACGAGGAATATTGCGAGCATTACCAGGCTGACAGATTTTACTGCAACGTCCCGTACAACGGCACGGGTTATGTATCAATCCGTGAGCTTGCCGTTCTTATGGCGGACGGCGGCGTGCCCTCGCTTACATATGACAACGGCGTTGTTACGCTAAGCGATTTAAGCGGAGCGGAAAGCTTTAAAACTCTTGTTTTCACCGTGGGCAGTAATGTCATTTACAAAGACGGCGAGGCATATTCTGCCGCCGCACCCGTTACGGAGTATGAAGATGTTGTCTATATAGACGTAAAGTCCGCAAAGGATTTGCTCGGTTTTGACACATACAGCCCGTCCGTTCACTACACATTCGGCGATTACGGTATAGTCGGCACTTCCTATTCCGCAACTCTTGCAAGAAAAAACCCACGCTGCCGCCACAGCGATGACGAAACACAATATTATAAGTGGTGGGAGTAGAAACCGACTGTTAAAAACAAAAATGGGGGGCGTCAACGCAGACGTCCTCCTTTTTCCCTAAAATTTACTCTTATGTTACCCTATTTTAAAGTCTGTGTAATATCTCTGTAACATTAAGGTGTTATACTATACACAGTGACATTAGAATTTTAAAGGTGTGATTTTTATGATAAACAAGAAAATACTTTCTCTCCTGCTTGCGCTTGCGCTCATTGCTTGTCCGCTTGTGTCAATGGCTGCGGCGGAGAACCTTCCCAAGGATTATAACGGCACGGTTAATTACCTTGTGGACATCAAGAACCCCGAGTCGGTTATATCGTCCACTGCGAGCAAAACCTGCGTTATCTCGGCAAGCGCCGTGTGCGGTACTACAATTACTCTCTATCAGCTCAATACCGCAACCAATAAATACGAGAAGATGTACATAGACGGCAAGGCGCTTGAAGCAACTGTCGGTCAGAGCAATATGTATGCTCAGAGCATAGAACTTAAAAACGGACTTAACAGCATAATGGTCGTTGCGTCTGCAAACGGCGAAGCATTTGAAACGGTTAAGCTCGAAATTACCTTGCTTAAAAGCAGTGTTTCAAATAACGTAAAGTCGCTTTGGCAGAGCCTTCTCAGCTATTAATTAGGGTGATTGTATGAAAAGGGAACGCCTTAAAACCGCTGCCTTGGTTTTATTGGTGGCTTGCAGTATAATATTGACCGTAAACAAATGGTTTAGTGAAAAATTATGGCCCGACGGCTATAATTTTTTTTCTAATCTTACAAACTATTTTTCCTTTGGCGAAAAAACCGTAAAAAAGAGTTACTACCTCTCCAAGGAAAATATATCCAATCCGTCGGAAATTGTCGTTACCAACGGCGATTTGAGGGGCGTTTATACCCACACCTCCGAGGATTATAACTCTATGGTCGGCACCGTTAAGGACACGCTTAAAATCGCACTTTCCTCCAAGGAGTTTGTATTGAGCGACGCCGAAAAGTGGAAGGGCGCATTAAAGGGCGTGTCGCTTTATGTAACCTATCCCGTTGCGTACGATACGGCAGTCTTTGCGGCGGTTATGGACACACAGATTGCACAGTTCGGCATATCGGCTATGAAGGAGTTTATCATAACGCCGGCAGACCCCATAACGGGTAAAAATTTTCTTTATATAAAAGATGCCTCCGCCGATAAGTATATCTGCGCCACGCTTGACTTTGCGGCACAGACCGATGAGCTTATTGCCCGGTACGCCAAATCGTCGGTAGGGGAGTACGCCTATTCCTTTGAGCTTAACTTTGACACAAAGAGCGATACCGTAGAGCAGAAAATCGTCATAGAACCTCAGGTAATACTTTCCATAAGTCCTGTGACAAAGGCGTCCGTCACCAAGATTAATTATTTTGACGGCATTGCGAATAACCGCCCGCTTTACTCAAAGTTTTTGAGGGCGTTCGGATTTAATACCACAAATATCAGAAAGTATGTAAACGTGGACAATTCCATAGTCTTTGCCGAAAATTACGGCAGTATCACAATGTACCCGGACGGACTGCTTGAATACAGCGCCCTTGATGACAGCAAGGGCATAAGCCTCACCTCGTCGGCAAACCCGTCGTTTTATGACTCGTTCATCGGCTGTATCGAGTTTGTCAACAAGGTTTGGGACACCGCCTGCGGCGATTGCAGTATGAATATTAACCTCGCATCGCTCACCAAGGAGGAAAACGGCTTTAAACTCGCCATAGACTATTACGCCGACGGTATGATTGCGGTCAGCAAGGCAGACGGCAGTACCGCTCACGAAAAAATCAGCCACGCTATCGAAATCACCGTCAAAAACTCAAAAATCGTGTCTTACCGCCAACTTGTAAACGGCTATGTTTCAAACGGTGACAGCATTGAGTGCACGGGAATTATAGAGGCTCTCGATACGCTTATGGCAGGCGGCGGCATAAAGTCGGATACCATCACCGACCTCTATCTTGCTTATGCGCCGTCGAACGGTGACGTGTGCGTTCCGTACTGGGTTGCCAAGACGGACAGAAACGAGGTTAAAATAATTAAGAACAAGTAGGAGGGAGCTTGAATGAATTTAGGACGGGTAAAGACATTTCTTATTGTGCTTTTTCTCGGAATTAATGTGTATCTCTTGCTTTCAACGGCGCTCTCCTCCGAATTTGTCATAGACGATAAAACCGTAGAAAACACCATTGCGATTTTAAACAGCGCAAATATAAGCATAGACAAGGCGGCAATCCCCAAAAACTGTAAAAACATAAAAAACATAGAAACAGTAAATACTGTCTATAAAGAAAATTTAAAAAACGCCAACGTGTCCAAGCTGTTTAAGATTGACGGCGACCGCTTTACCTGCAAGGTGAAGTCCGGCATTTACAAGGACGGCGACAAAAAAATCGTAAAGGAAGTCAAGTCTTTTCTTGCCGACTGCGGCTTTGACACGGGATTTATGAACTTCTCGCCCGTTAAAACCAAAAACGGCAAAAAGACATTTTCCATAACCTGCTCCGTCAAGGGGTTCAAGGTTTTTGACAGCGTGATTGACGTGTGCGTCACAAACGGCGCTTTCACTCTCGACGGCGTGTGGTACGAGCCGCAGAGCACGTCCGTGATGTCAAAGTCCACATCACGCAAAAATGTGTATGTAACGAGCGTGCTCATAGATTTCAGTGCAAACGAAAAGGTTAAAAGCCTTGCCCCGCTTGCCGTAAAGTCCGTTGAGCAAGGCTATATGTCCGGCTCGATATACGGCAAAACGGGGCATCTCACCGCTACCGCACTGCCGTATTACCGCATAACGGACAGCAAAGGAAATGTTTATTATTATGATGCCCAAGACGGCACATATTTAAATTAATTTTGGAGGATATTAAAATGGCAAAATCAAGAATACCAATGGGAATGGGCGGCAATATGAACAATATGATAAAGCAGGCGCAGAAAATGCAGCAGAATATGCTCAAAATGCAGGAAGAAATCGAGCAGTCCGAGTTTGAGGCAACTGCCGGCGGCGGTGCTGTCTGCGTTAAAATGTCGGGCAAAAAGGAGCTTTCCGAGGTTAAGATTAAACCCGAAGCGGTTGACCCCGATGATGTCGAGATGCTCGAAGACCTTATTCTCACCGCTGTCAACGACGTTATAAAGCAGGTAGATAACGCAAGCGCAAGCAAAATGAGTTCGATAACCGGCGGACTTAATATTCCGGGAATGTTTTAAAATGTAACGGCGGTCATTTTCGACCGCCGTTTGTCAAATTAAATTTCTTTTGTCTGCCCCTGACGGTTTGTTGGTTCGGTCGGCGGTAATCTCACCAATGAGCATATTGCAAAACAAACTAAATGGCTTTTTTCGCAGGGACGGAAATTATCCGCCCGTTATTACCTCTTTTTAGCCATAATTGTCCGCACCTTGTTTTTACCGTTTTCAAACACTTCGTATATCTTGAATTTGATTTTTACGTCAGGCTCTTTTCCGCTTTTAATCATTTTGTACGTGTCCTCACCGAGATTGCTTATGAGAATGTCTTTGGATTTGTCGCTCACCGCACTGCACGTTTCTCCCGTAAAGCATAACGGCGGAAACAGAACGCACCACCAGTTTTGCCCCTCTCCGCTGCCGATTTCCACAATCAGCGCCTCGTATGTTCCTGCCGGCATTGTTATGTCGTTGTATATTTTCTGCGGAAAGTCGCTTTTGCCGAAGGATACTCTCACCGGGTAATTATATCCGTTTTTGCGTATTTCGTCCTCAGCGGATTTTTTGATTTTTTCAAGATTTTTACCCACTGCATCTCTTGCGTCGGCAATGCTTGTTTCGTTTGCAAAAATTTCTCCCGTATCTGCAATTATTCTGTCCCGGACTCTGAGTTTCAGCGCCTGGTCGTCCGCACTGTCACTGTTTGCACGCACGTGCAGACGTATAACTCCGCCCGTCAGCGCCGCCTCGGTTCTTTGCATATTGCACATAAGCGATACCGAAACGAAAAAGGCTGTGCAAACCGTTAAAACTATTTTCTTCATTGTATACCACCTCTGTATTTTTGTAAAAATCTCACCAATAAGCATATTGCAGATTAAACTAACTTGTTTTCGCTTTTTTTACGAAAAAAAGACAACAAAGATATCTCTCTGTTGTCTAAGTATTGCCTGTATATATCAGAATTATACATTATAGTTTTTTGTAAGAAAAGTTTCTTTAAATTTCTCTTTAAAGAATTTGTATGCCGCTTTTGCATTGTTTTCATTTTCAAAAATTCCGAAAACCGTCGGCCCGCTGCCGCTCATCAAAGATAAGTCCGCACCGCAGCTTGCCATACTTTCCTTAATCTCTTTTACAATCGGATAATGCGTAAATACCACGCTCTCAAAAACATTTGCGCACGTTTTCCAAAGCGTGCCCGTGTCGCCGCTTTCTATGCACCTTACCGCCTTTTTAGTGTCCGGGTGTCCGATTTTTTCAAGTTCTAAGTTTTTGTACGCCCACGGTGTAGATACTCCTATGTCGGGTTTAACAAGTACAACATTTACATCGGCAATCGGCGCAATGGGGGAGAGTATCTCGCCTATTCCCTGTGCCAGAGCCGTTCCCTTCATAATGCAGAACGGCACGTCCGCACCGAGCTTTGCGCCTGTTTCCATAAGCTCGCCTTGGGTAAGCGGCGTACCAAAAAGCTCGTTGAGTCCCGTCAGAACCGCCGCCGCATCACTGCTGCCGCCGGCAAGACCGGCACAAATCGGAATTTTCTTTTCTATATGTATCTGTGCCCCGCCGCAAATTCTGCTTTTGTCAAAAAATAACTGCGCCGCCCTGTACGCCAGATTGCTTTCGTCATATGCAAGACCTGCACCGCTGCCGGACAGCAAAATCCCTTTTTCGGTTTTGTTAATTTCAATTTCGTCACACAGTGCAAGCGTTTGCATAATCATTTCAACATCGTGGTAGCCGTCACTGCGCCGCCTCACAACATCGAGCGTGAGGTTTATTTTAGCATTTGCATTAATTTTCATTTTAATCACCAATATAATGGTAGCATATTTTTGAAAAATAAGCAACATTAATCAACATAAAAAAATATTTTCCAATTTAACAAAAAAAGTCGAAAAATCTCTTGACATAATCGCCATAAAATTATAAAATAAATACTGTATGATTAAAAGAGGAAAATACATAAGAAAGAGGTGGTAGTGTGGCAGTTAAATACATCTTTGTTACGGGCGGCGTTGTGTCCGGATTGGGTAAGGGTATTACCGCCGCATCTCTCGGCAGATTGCTCAAATGCAGAGGAATGCGTGTCACCATTCAAAAATTTGACCCATACATCAACGTAGACCCCGGAACAATGAACCCCTGCCAGCACGGAGAGGTTTTCGTTACCGACGACGGGGCGGAAACAGACCTTGACTTGGGTCACTATGAGAGATTTATAGACGAAAGCCTGAGCCAGGACAGCAACGTCACAACCGGCAGAGTCTATTGGTCGGTAATTTCAAAGGAAAGACGGGGAGATTATCTCGGCGGCACCGTCCAGGTTATTCCGCACATCACCAATGAAATTAAAGAAAAGATTTATTCCGTCGCAAAACATACCGATACCGATGTTGTAATTACCGAAATCGGCGGTACCGTCGGCGATATTGAGAGCTTGCCGTATATTGAGGCAATCCGCCAGGTTTCGTCCGACGTCGGCAGAGAGAATTGTATGTATATTCACGTCACCCTCGTGCCGTATCTGTCAATGAGCGGAGAGCAAAAGAGCAAGCCCACTCAGCACAGCGTCAAGGAACTTCTCGGATTTGGTATTCAGCCCGATGTGGTCGTTTGCCGCACCGAGAAACCGCTCGAAGGTGATTTTAAAAAGAAAACAGCGCTTTTCTGTAACATAGAACCCGGTTGCGTAATTGAGAATATGGACGCCGCAGTGTTATATGAGGTGCCCCTTATGCTCGAAGATGCCGGTCTTGCAAAGGCAGTTTGCAAAAGGCTTTCGCTTCCCGATACCGAGCCTGACCTCACCGAGTGGACGGCAATGGTTAAACGCTCGCTCAATCTTTCCAAAAAGGTGCGCATTGCCCTTGTCGGAAAGTACGTTTCCCTGCACGACGCATATATAAGCGTTGTCGAGTCGCTCAAACACGGCGGCATAGAAAATGATGCCGAAGTTGATATTAAGTGGGTTGACTCCGAAACCGTAACCGGGGAAAATTCGGCAGAGATTTTTGCCGATTGCGACGGTATCATCGTTCCCGGCGGATTTGGCGACCGTGGCATAGAGGGTATGATACTTGCCGCTAAGTATGCCAGAGAGAATAACGTGCCGTATTTCGGTATCTGTTTGGGAATGCAGATTTCCGTTATCGAATACGCAAGAGATGTCTTAGGCTATGACGATGCCAACAGCACCGAGCTTGACCCGGATACCGAACACCCCGTAATTCACATTATGCCCGACCAGAAGAATATTGAGGATATGGGCGGCACAATGCGCTTGGGTCAGTATCCTTGCGAGCTTAAAGAAAATACCCGTTGCATTGATATATATAAGGAAAAGTTAATTCACGAAAGACACAGACACCGCTTTGAATTTAACAACGACTTCAAAGAGGAACTTGAAAAGGCGGGTCTTACCGTTGCCGGTGCTTCGCCGGACGGCAGACTTGTGGAAATGGTGGAGATTTCGGATCACAAGTGGTTCGTGGGCGTTCAGTTCCACCCGGAATTTAAGTCCAGACCCAACCGTGCTCACCCGCTTTTCCGTGAATTTATAAGGGCGGCAACCAGTAAATAATATAACACCCCCAGTAGCCTCCCTTGTCAAAGGGAGGGGGACCGCCTTCGGCGGTGGAGGGATTCCCATAACGACTTCCCTCACCAAAAGCCTCCCTTGTTAAAGGGGCGGTGTGTGCCGGTGGCACACGGTTACCGCTGCCTGAGCCGACAGGCGAGACCGGAATGTCCGCAAAGCGGACAAGGGGGATTTCAAAAACCACTCAACAGGAGGAATACTCTTGCAGAGAAAACATAACAAAAACCTCACTTCCAATGCAAAAGCATTGCGCAAGAATATGACAAAAGAGGAAAAACACCTTTGGTATGATTTCTTGAAAGACTATCCCGTGCGATTTTTAAGGCAGAAGGTCATAGACAATTATATTGTGGATTTTTATTGCCGCCGAGCCGGACTGGTTATCGAATTGGATGGCTCTCAGCATTATGAGGAGCAGGGAGTGTTAAAAGACACGGTTCGTACAAAGTGCTTGGAAGCAAGGAATCTCCACGTTTTGCGAATACCTAATAACGAAGTGAATAAAAATTTTGAAAGTGTTTGTTTTCTTATAGATAATGAGGTAAAAGAATCCCTCAGTCACCTGCGGTGACAGCTCCCTTTAAGCAAGGGAGCCTAAAAAGCAACACGCCCCAAAGCCTCCCTTGTCAAAGGGAGGGGGACCGCCTTCGGCGGCGGAGGGATTCCAATAACTATTCCCTCACCCAAAGCCTCCCTTGTCAAAGGGGGGATGTCCGCAAAGCGGACAGGGGGGATTCGCCCCTCAATTATTACCCGGTTATAGCAGAATTGTAACATAGATTACTCTATTTTTACAGTTTTGTTACAACAATAAATGCGGCATTGACTATTTGCGTTTTTAAATGCTATAATCAAGCCAAGGTTAGGGGACACCCTGACAATGTGCTAAGCAGTATATGAAAGAGATACGGCTTGCACGTAAAAACAAGTCAATCTCTTTCAAAAAATTTATTAAGGAGGATTTGAGAATTATGAAAAATCTCAAAAAGGTGCTCGCACTCGTGCTCGCATTCTCAATGATGCTTTCAGTAGTTGCTTTCGCAAGCTACAATGACGTCGATGCAGATGCTGACTACGCAGGTGCGGTAGAACTCTTGTCGGCTTTGGATATTATCAAAGGCGACGACTTAGGCAATTTCAATCCTGACAACACCATTACAAGAGCAGAATTTGCTGCTATTGTATGCCGTGCAAAAGGACTTGAAAACGCAGCAGAAGGTGCTAAGGGCGCAACTTCTTTTAAAGATGTTGCTGCTGACCACTGGGCTTCGGGTTACATTAACCTCGCAACTCAGAACGGCATCATCAACGGTTACGGCGACGGCAACTTCGGTCCCGAAGATAAGGTAACATATGAGCAGGCTGTAAAGATGCTCGTTTGCGCTTTAGGTTTCGAGCCGATGGCTGCTAACAAAGGCGGTTACCCCACAGGTTACCTCGTAGTTGCTAACCAGTACAAAATCACAGCAGGCGTTAAGTCTTCTGTTGAGGCTCCGAGAAAGACAGTTGCTCAGCTCGTTTACAACGCTCTCACAACTCCTATGATGGACCAGACCTCTTACGGTACTGATGCAGCTTGGGAAGTTCTCGACGGCAAAAACGACCGTGAGTACAAGACTCTCCTCACCGATATGGACGTTTACATCGCAACAGGTGTTGTTGGTGCAAAAGTTCAGGGTGAAGACAAGGTTGAGTTTAGCGTAAGAGAATCTTCTGATGACTATGAGTTTGGTGTAAAGGGCGAAGTTGAAAGGAAGGATGGTTATAATAAAATTTATGACTCCACAACATTTGACCTCCAGCTCTACATCAATGAGTCCAACATTCAGGACTACAAGAACCAGTATGTAGACGCTTACGTTCTCAAAGACAGCAAGGATTACTATGTACTCGCCGTTGTTCCTTCAACAATGGGTGACAGCATTACAATCAACTCTGATGATATTGACGTTAAGAACAGCTCCAAGAATAAGATTGAATATTTTGTAGATTCCAAGAACACAAAGACAATCAAACTTGATACTGCTGGTGTTGACGTTGAAATGAACGAAGGCGCAAAGACCGGAAAAGTTAAGACTCTTGACGAACTTGGTAGATTGCTTGGTTTCATTCAGGACGGCGATAAGAAAGATGTCAATGATGTTGTTACTGTAAAAGACGGTTTCTTCTATGATGATGCTGACATTGAGCTCACATTTATCGAGAACACCGGTGACAGCGAATATGATAAAATCGTAGCTGTCAACTATACTTCTGAGCGTGTTAAGTCTGTTGAAGCAGACAGAGACAGACTCGAAGTTCAGAGCGGAACAATTAAGTTCGACTTTGATGATGAGAATGTTCAGAACATCTTGGTTGACGAGAAGGGCAATGCTCTTACACTCGAAGACTTCAAGAAAGATGACGTTGTTGCTTACTATTCAGACAACGATAGCTTAAAGGGCTTTGATTACATCAAAGTTATCAAGCTCACAACTGCTGCTATAACAGGTACAGTTGACGAAATCTCAACAGACGGTAAGACTGTTTGGATTAACAAGACAGAATATGACCTCGCATCTAATATGGTTGGCGATGTTAAGAACGAAGACGAAGGTACTTTCTACATCGGTATGACCGGTAAGATCGTAGACTTCGAGGGCAGCTCTGCAAGCAAGGATTACGCTTATATCCTTGAAGCTGGTAAGTCCACTTCAACATTCTCAAGCGCTTGGGAACTCAAACTCTTGACAGCTGCTGACGGTGTTGTAACATACACTATGACAGACGATTGCAGCAAAGATTTTGAAGCTGCTGATGGTTACCTCAACAAACTTACTTCTAAGACAGGTACTGGCAAAGATACGAAAGTTCCGTTCAGCAAAGATGCGACAGACGCAGCAGCAAGATTTGTAACATTCAAGACAAATTCTGCCAGCAAGATTAAGTCTATCGAAGCAGCAGACGGTACAATGAGCAGTAAGTTCACAGATAAAGAGTACAAAGTAGCTACTCAGAAAATTGACAGCAAGACACTTGAAGACGATGTTGTAATCTACAACCTCGATGCAAACGTAGACAGCGTTTACACAACAGACATCAGCGCACTCGTTGATGAAGGTGCATACACTGGTTATGTGTTCAAAGATAAAGACGGTGACAACGTTGCTATGATTATCACGAGCGACCCGGGTTCACTTTCTGATGACACTGGTTTTGCAGTTATAACAAACGTTAGAATTGGTAAGAACGACGGTGAAGACATCGTTACAGTTGATTACGTTCAGGATGGCGAGGATGGCACAGTAGTATTCAATGACGACTCTGATGTTATCGCTGGAACAAAGAGTGTTGCTCCTGAAAAGCTCGGCGTTGGTGATGTAATTATGTTCACAGCAAGCTCTAACGGCACTGTTAACAAGTATGCAGTACTTGGTCAGATTGAAAATCACCTGATGAATCTCTA
This sequence comes from uncultured Clostridia bacterium, assembly GCA_934500705.1. GTDB lineage: Bacteria > Bacillota > Clostridia > UMGS1810 > UMGS1810 > CAKSIN01. Next base: position 139,633 of record CAKSTI010000002.1, read on the forward strand.
TGACGAAACTCTTAAAGCATTCAGCAGCAAGAACGAGTTCTACTATGGTTACATTGCTAATGAAAAAGCTGATAAGAAGTCTAAGGGTGAGAACCTCCAGATTATTGCTGGTGGTAACACTGCAAAAGACTTGACGGTTGGTTCTTCTGCTAACAAGTACACCTATGACGATGCTAATAGCAGAAACATCGAAATCGTAGAGGGCGACTTCCTCGGCACAAATAACACTGATTACTTCGACGTTGATAAGGACGGTGTTAGAACAGCAACAATGGTACTCATCAGAGTTGTTGAGGATGATGTTGTAGACATCTACTCCTTCAATGAGAGAGTAACTATCAATTCCGACAAGACCGTTAAAGGCGTTAAGACAAAGTACGTTAAAGGTAAAGACGCTAATGTTACTGAGTTTAACGTAACTCCGGTTGTTAAGGAAGAAGTTGCAGCTCCCGCAGAGGACGCAGTTGTTACAGAAAAAGACGCAGAAACAGTTGAAATCGACTAATAATTCTCAGTCTTTGACTTAATAAAGGAAAAGGGTCACAGCTAAGCTGTGACTCTTTTTTCATACTACAAATCCCTCAGACGGCTGCGCCGTCAGCTCCCTTTGGCAAGGGAGCCTTTTGTTTCGGCAGAAATTTTGCAACACTCCCCCAAAGCCCCTTGCCAAAGGGGCGGTGTGTGCCGGTGGCACACGTTTACCGCTGACCGAGCCGACAGGTGAGATTGGGACCTCCTTTGGCGGTGGAGGGATTTCCTTAACATTTCCCTTTCACCTCAAAGCCTCCCTTGCCAAAGGGGGGTGTCACGGTGAAACTGTGACGGGGGGATTTATCATCGACTTTACAAATTACACTCAAAAAACAGTTGACAAATTAAAAAAATAAATATATAATGATAATAGAAAAAGGCAAGACCTCAAACGGTTGCGCCAAAAACGATTTACTCTTATTAAGTAACCGTCTTTGCAGAGGCGGTTACTTTACTTTTATGGCGAGAATTATCAAAAAGAGGATAATTTCTAAAATTGTAAATAACAATTTTTTTACCATATGTATAATGCTTACTTTTCATAAGCATTCCCCCTTTCATAGACTCGACATTTCTGCCTGTGAATATAAAAGTGGGCACAACCGCCGGTGAAAACACCGTTAAGAAATCTTGCCTTGACCATATTATACTGCAAAATACAACATATTCCAAGTATTAACATTTTGGGACAGCGCTAACAATCAATTATTTTGTTTTGCCTTCCACAATGCAATATGTTCTTTTGATGAAATCAGAATAATTATTCAATATAACATTGTCATCAAATGTGTCTTCTATTTTATTGGAATATGTAATCAGACCCTCGTTATCGATAACGCTTTTATAATATTCGGCATATTCTTTTGAATTTTCAAACTTATAGTCTACGCTTTTTTCCTTCAAATTCAACAGTACTATCAACGTTTTGTCCGGTGTGTGGTAAAATGTGTCGGGATTGTCTTTTGAAAGGGCAATGTATTTTTCAAGGTTGTGCTCGGAAATTACATCGTATTTTAAAAATTCGCCTCCGTTTTTGTAATAAGGCACTTTTTCAAATATAATAAAAATCTGAAAATAAGGAATTGAATTTGAGCGAATATTGGCAGTCTCTCCAAGCATATTTTCAAAATAGTTGTTGCTGTTTTGCGAATAGTTCCTCATAACAAATTTTACCGCATAACCTGCAACGGGTTTACCGTTTTTGCTGACAGTAATATCCACATTTTTAGGATAATATCTCCCTGTAATTGTACCTTCCTTATCATCACCGTATCCCTGGGATTTAATTGTATATTCTCCGCCAAACATATCGGCTAAATCCCGGGCTATATGTCCGTGTAAGGATTTCAGCTTTGCGGTGGAACGTGAAGAGTTCCTGTTTAAGTACGTTTTAAATGATTTTGTTACCGCCTCTAAAAATTGTTCGTTTGTACGCATAAAAACCCTCCGTCGTATGCAAATTTATAATCCAAGAATGTTTTTACATCTTTTGATGAAAATGTATAATAGCCGCCGCTTTTGTACTTTCCGAGCAGCAAAACATAATCTGTAAATTCTTTGCTTTTTAAAGCCTTTTTAATTTCCGACATAGGAACAGTGTCGCTTGTGAGATACAATCCTCCGTAGACGCCTGTTCCGGCAGGGGCGTCAGCAAATTTAATATCATCTTCACTTCTTATTAAAGAATTTATAGAAAGCTTGTCCTTAAAGGTGTCGCCGATAGCCTGACTCCTTCCGTAAGCATACCAATGATTTCTGTCACTGTTTTCATTGCTTCTGTTCAAAAGTTTTTCCTCATTGGCTTTTAGGTAGGAATACATTTTTGAGTCAGATTTTATTTCTTTTTCGTCAATTAATTCCCCTGAGTTTGTATAGGGGAAAAAAGCCTTTTTAACAATCCCCTTTGATGCCTTAACTACCGGGATAATAAATCTTGAAGTAAAATCAAAATCCCTTATAAAAACGTTATCGCACAAGGTCGCATACCCGTTTTTAACTTTTATATCGGAAACACCGGAATTTAAAAGCACATCCGACAGCAATTTTAATTGCTCTTTTGCCGCAAAAAAATAATTGCCGGCAATATAAAATTCTTTTGGCGTAAGTGTTTCCGCATAGTAAGGCGATTTGCTTTCTTCGTCGAATTGGTAATACTTTACGCTGCCGTCGGATTTATTGTTTTTTAAAACAGTAATAGCAGTATAAGTCATTGACTTAAATGCCTGATAATGCTTTAAGTCGCATATTTTGTCCAAATAATTGTTTGATACAAAAACCTTTCTCATATATGAGCCCGCCACACTGTTAAAGAAAGAGCTTGGCGTAATATAGCCCAAAGTTCCGTTTTTTGACAACATTTTTATTCCTATTTCGTAAAAGACAATATACATATCGGTCATACCGCCCTGCGCAAAGGAGAAAGATTTAATACTGTCAAAGTAATTGCCTAAATTGTGTACTCTTATATACGGAGGATTTCCCAACACATAGTCCATTTTTCCGTTGTATCTTGTTACAGTAAGGGTATCATCACAAATTATGTCCCAATGAATATCGGTCATTTGCTCTTTGTCAAAAAAATCGTCCAGTCTGTTTACGCATTTGACCCTTTCGGAATTTTCAATTTCAATTCCGTGGATATATGTTTCTAAGTCACTTTTAATTTCCGAATAAGAATAATTGGCTCTCTTTGCTTCCAGATAGTACCGTTGTGCAATTCTAATCAAAAATGCACCGTCACCGCAGCTGTTATCAATAACGTGCTTTTTCAGTATCGTTTCACCGCAATAACCGGACATATCAAGTACACTGTCCACTATAAAATCGGGTGTATAAAATCTGCCGTTTTCTTTTTCTGCACTAATATCTTTTTTGGGGTTCCTCATAGCTTTTCCTTTTTTAAACAATTTGCCCGCTCGATTTATATTACGGGCATTATAACAAGTATATTGTAACATATGTTCTTAAAATAATCAACTCGTAAGTGTGATTTTATATTTTGCGGAAATGGCAGTGGTATTGATATTTTAACCTTGTATCACATATAATTAGTAAGGCGGTTTAAGTTCCGCTGCCTTATAGGGGGATTGAGATGAACACGCTTTTGTTTGAAGAAACAGCGCTTTGCCGCAGAGGATTTGCCGAATACGGCGAAAGGCACGGCGGACTTTACATAAAATACAGTATAGAATTTAAAGAGAATATAACGGATATATTTAAACTGACTGCCCTCAGTTCCAAAAAGCCTTTTGCAGTACCGATTGTGGCAGATACGGCGGTGGTTGAAAACTTGTGCGCCGCATCGCAAAGGGAAATCTCGCACGCAACGCTTGTACGGCACGGTTACACCGCAGACGATATTGATACATTTGTTTTGATTAAAAAGTGTGCCGACGGCTCGTGGGGCGATGTGGCGACACGATGCTTCGGCGGAATTGTTTGGGACGCAGAGGGCGCTTTTAAGGCGGATTTGACGGCAATATCCCATAGCCCGACGGAAAAGGGCAAGGAGATTTTAAAATCCATAAAAGAACTGACAAAATGCCGTTCTCCCGAAACTGCGCAAAAATGGAGGGAAAAGGTATCGGCGGCGGTAAACGGTATGGAAAGGTACAAAAATGCGCCTGTAACGGGGTATGAGTGGTATACATCATACGATATTCGTCCGCCCGTTCCCCTCTCGGCATATCGGCATCTTTTGTACGTAACACAGGTTATAACTTGCTTTGACCGTGACGGGTTCTATCTTTTCGGTACGGCGGACGGCGGTCACACGGCACTTGCGGTGCGCTCCGATGGCTCAAATCCATTTGTCAATGCTGATGACTGCGCCGTTAAAAACGGCAGCTGGTGGACGGTTGGAGTCTATCTCGGAGATGACGGGCAGTATTTTGAGAAAGCGGAGTTAAAAGACTAAAAACGCAAAGACAGGAACGCAAAAGCGCTCCTGTCTTTATCTTTGTAAATATAACAAGGTTTCAAGGCACCCAACTGCAATCTTTGATTGCGTTATCGGGTCGGGTGCTCATCATATCTACGTTAAATTTCAGTCGGTACAGATGTCTGTATTATCGGCGTTACAACTTCAACGTCCTGGTACACTTGAAGTCCTGTTCCTGCCGGAATAAGTTTACCGATGATAACATTCTCTTTAAGACCGATAAGCGGATCCTTCTTGCCCTTGATAGCGGCGTCTGTGAGAACTCTCGTTGTTTCCTGGAACGATGCCGCCGAGAGGAATGAGTCTGTGGCAAGCGCCGTCTTGGTGATACCGAGGAGAACCGGTGAGCACTCCGGAGGAGTGAGTCCGTCTGCGACGGTGTTTCTCTTAACTTCCTCAAACTCTGCTCTGTCAATGAGTGAGCCTATGAGGAGGTTTGTATCGCCGGGGTCCTCAATCTTAACCTTTCTTATCATCTGGCGAACGATAACTTCAATATGCTTATCGTTGATGTCGATACCTTGCAGGCGGTAAACCCTCTGAACCTCACGAATGAGGTAATCGGTAACTGCCTTGATACCTTCTGCTCCCATAACACGTACAAGGTCCTGCGGATAGATTGAACCTTCGGTAAGCTCCTGGGCAAGGGCAACGGTGTCGCCGTCCATAACTTTGAGCCTTGAACCGTAGGGAATGAGGTAAGTGTGAGTTATGCCGTCTTCTGTTGTGATGATTGCCTCTCTCTTTTTGCCTTCCTCAATCTTAACCGTTCCTGCCTCCTCTGCGATAATCGCAACGCCCTTGGGTCGTCTTGCCTCAAAGAGTTCCTCGACTCTGGGCAGACCCTGGGTGATGTCGTCTCCGGCAAGTCCGCCGGCGTGGAACGTTCTCATTGTAAGCTGTGTACCCGGCTCACCGATGGACTGTGCGGCTATGATGCCGACTGCCTCTCCGGCGTCTACCATCTCTCCCGATGAGAGGTTGGAGCCGTAGCACTTAGCGCAGATACCTATTCTTGCCTTACAGGTCAATATGCTTCTTATCTTTGCCTCGGTTACGCCTGCGGCGTCTACCTTGTTTGCAATAGCCTCGTTCATAAGCTGACCGGCCATTACTATAACTTCGCCCGTTTCGGGGTTTTTGATGTCTTCAATGGCAACTCTGCCTATGAGTCTGTCACGGAAGCTCTCTATGACCTCATTGCCAATCTTGATTGCCTTAACTGTGATACCCTCTGTATCGCCGCAGTCGTCCTCACGGATAATAACGTCCTGAGATACGTCGACAAGACGTCTGGTAAGGTAACCGGAGTCGGCAGTTCTAAGAGCCGTATCGGTAAGACCTTTACGTGCACCGTGGGTGGAAATGTAATATTCCAAAACGTTGAGGCCTTCACGGAAGTTAGCCTTAATCGGAATTTCTATCGCACGGCCGGCGGTATCTGCCATAAGTCCACGCATACCGCAAAGCTGTTTAATCTGGTCCTTGCTGCCACGGGCACCGGAGGTTGCCATCATATAAATCGGGTTGTACTGGTCAAGGTTTTCCATAAGGTCGTCGGAGATGGTGTCAACGGTTTCGTTCCAGATGGAAATAACCTTTGTGTATCTCTCCTCGTCGGTTATAAGACCACGCTTGTACTGAGCGGTTACCTTGTCAACCCTCTTTTGCGCCTCATCGAGCTTTGTATACTTGGACTCAGGTATTTTCATATCAAATACGCTGATGGTGAGTGCGCCCTTGGTGGAGTATTTATATCCGAGTGACTTTATTGCGTCAAGAACGGTTACGGTATCGGTTGTGCCGTGCGCTCTGATGCACTTGTCAAAAATCTTTCCGAGACCTTTTTTGTCGGCGATAAAGTCCATACCGATTTCGAGCGGGAGATAGCCTACTTTGCTCCTGTCGGTTATGCCGATGTCCTGCGGAATGTTCTCGTTAAATATTATCTTACCGGCGGTTGCGTCGATAATGCCCTCGTACTCAACGCCGTTTACGGTACGTTTGTTTATAACCTTAATAGGTGCGTGCAGTCCGAGTGCGCCCTCATTGTATGCCATAAGCACTTCGTCAAAGTTGGTAAAGTACTTAGCCTCGCCGGGTTCGCCCTCAAAGCAGCCTTCCTGCGTAAACTGAGCCGGCTTTTTGCCCTGTTCTTCAAGCTCACGGTTCATATCACGCAGGGATTTGCCCTCGGTGATAGCCTTTACGTTGTTTTTGTTAAACTCCTGGTTGCTGAGGTAGCAGACAATATCGCCAACGTTAAATCCCGTGTCGCCGGGGTCGGTAATCTTAACTTCCTGCGGTTTGTTAAGCGTGAGGTAGTAACTACCGAGTACCATATCCTGTGTAGGAACGGTTACGGGTTTTCCGTCCTGAGGCTTTAAGAGGTTGTTTGCAGAAAGCATCAAAAATCTTGCCTCTGCCTGCGCCTCGGGTGAAAGCGGAACGTGAACTGCCATCTGGTCGCCGTCGAAGTCGGCATTGAACGCCGTACATACGAGCGGGTGCAGCTTTAATGCTCTGCCCTCTACCAAAATCGGCTCAAACGCCTGAATGCCCAGACGGTGAAGCGTGGGGGCACGGTTCAAAAGAACGGGGTGCTCTTTGATTACGCCTTCGAGAATGTCCCAAACTTCGGGTTTAACACGCTCTACCATACGCTTTGCGCTCTTTATGTTGTGGCAGTAGCCTTCGGAAACAAGGCGTTTCATTACAAACGGCTTGAAAAGTTCAAGAGCCATTTCCTTAGGCAGACCGCACTGGTAAATTTTAAGTTCGGGGCCTACAACGATAACCGAACGTCCCGAATAGTCAACACGCTTACCGAGAAGGTTCTGACGGAAACGTCCCTGCTTACCTTTGAGCATATCGGAAAGAGATTTTAGCGGTCTGTTTCCGGGGCCGGTTACTGGTCTGCCACGTCTGCCGTTGTCTATGAGTGCGTCAACAGCCTCTTGGAGCATTCTCTTTTCGTTGCGCACGATGATGTCGGGCGCTTCAAGCTCCAAAAGTCTTTTGAGACGGTTGTTTCTGTTTATAACACGTCTGTATAAATCGTTTAAATCGCTTGTTGCAAATCTGCCGCCGTCGAGCTGAACCATAGGTCTTATTTCCGGAGGAATTACCGGAACGGCGTCCAGTATCATCCACTCGGGGCGGTTGCCGGAAAGGCGGAAAGCCTCTACAACTTCGAGCCTTTTTGCGATACGCAGTTTCTTTTGACCCTGCGACTCGTCAAGCTCTTCTTTAAGTTCTTTGGACAGCGCCTCCAAATCTATTGCCGCAAGCAGTTCCTTTACTGCCTCTGCGCCGATGGACGCTCTGAAACCTTCTTTGCCGTACTTTTCGATAGCATCTCTGTACTCTTTTTCGGAGAGTATCTGCATAGGGGTGAGCTGTGTTCTGCCGGGGTCGATTACTATATACGACGCAAAGTAGAGCACTTTTTCCAAAATCCTGGGGCTGATGTCAAGCATAAGACCCATACGGCTCGGAATACCCTTAAAATACCAGATGTGAGATACGGGAGCCGCAAGCTCAATGTGACCCATACGCTCACGCCTTACTTTGGAGCGTGTTACCTCAACACCGCACTTGTCGCAGACGATGCCTTTGTAGCGTATTCTCTTGTACTTTCCGCAGAAGCACTCCCAGTCCTTGGTAGGTCCGAAAATCCTTTCGCAGAAAAGTCCGTCACGCTCCGGCTTTAAGGTTCTGTAATTTATTGTTTCCGGTTTTTTAACTTCGCCGTGTGACCATTCTCTGATTTTTTCGGGAGAGGCCAAACCTATTTTAATGGCGCTGAAACTCTTTTCATCATTCATTATATCTGACATAAGCGTTCTCCTTTCTACTGGTCACTGCCAAAATCATCTATGCTGCTGTCTATGCTGTCTATGCTGTCTATGTTGTCATCGTCAAAGTCTATGGCGATGTCGTCCAAATCCAGCGGACTCGGCCCATCGTCGGAGTCAAAGTCAAATTCGAGTACCGGCTCGCTCTCGCTGTCGTCATCATCATTCATAAAGTTTGCAAAGAGGTCGTCGGGGTCGTCGCTGTCCTGCTTATCCTTGTTGTCGTCCTCAGGTTCGTCCATAAGGTAATAGTCGTCGCCGTCCTCAAAGTTAAACTTGAAGCCGTCGTCATCGAGCGACTCTTTGAGGATTATTTCCTCGTCGTTTTCGTCAAGGACTTTTACGTCAAGACCGAGTGACTGCAACTCTTTTATGAGCACTTTGAAAGACTCCGGAACGCCCGGCTTGGGAATATTTGTTCCCTTGACGATGCTCTCGTAGGTCTTGACACGTCCCACGATGTCGTCCGACTTAACCGTGAGTATTTCTTGAAGCGTGTATGCGGCGCCGTATGCTTCGAGCGCCCAAACTTCCATCTCACCGAAACGCTGACCGCCGAACTGAGCTTTACCGCCGAGAGGCTGCTGAGTTACAAGCGAGTAGGGGCCGGTGCTCCTTGCGTGGATTTTGTCATCAACAAGGTGATGCAGTTTAAGGTAATACATATATCCGACTGTAACCGGGCCGTCGAACGGGTCGCCGGTTCTGCCGTCGTAGAGAACGGTCTTGCCGTCCACGTTTTTGCCTGCCATTTTGAGCGCCTCGCAGATGTCTGCCTCGGTTGCTCCGTCAAATACCGGCGTTGCAATCTTCCAGCCGAGCGCCTTTGCGGCGTAACCCAAGTGGACTTCGAGCACCTGACCGATGTTCATTCGGGAAGGTACGCCCAAGGGGTTGAGCACAATTTGAAGCGGAGTGCCGTCCGGGAGGAAAGGCATATCCTCCTCGGGGAGTATTCTGGAAATAACGCCCTTGTTACCGTGGCGTCCCGCCATTTTATCTCCGACGGAAATCTTTCTCTTTTGCGCTATATAGCATCTTACGAGCTGATTTACGCCGGGCGCCATCTCGTCGCCGTTTTCACGGGTGAAAATCTTGACGTCCACAACGATACCTGCCTCGCCGTGCGGAACACGCAGCGATGTATCTCTTACATCTCTTGCCTTCTCGCCGAATATTGCACGCAGAAGTCTTTCCTCTGCGCTAAGCTCTGTCTCGCCCTTAGGCGTTACCTTGCCGACAAGAATATCTCCGGCTCTTACCTCGGCGCCTATTCTTACGATGCCTCGCTCGTCAATATCTTTGAGTGCGTCCTCGCCGACGTTGGAAATATCTCTTGTGATTTCCTCTGCGCCGAGTTTGGTATCTCTTGCCTCGCACTCGTATTCCTCTATGTGAATTGAGGTGAACACGTCCTCTTTAACAAGTCTTTCGTTAATGAGGATAGCGTCCTCGTAGTTGTAACCTTCCCACGTCATAAAGCCGATGAGAATGTTCTTGCCGAGGGCAATTTCTCCGTTAGAGGTGGAGGGGCCGTCGGCGATTATATCGCCCTTTTCAACCTGGTCGTTGTAGTTGACAATCGGTCTTTGGTTGATGCAGGTGCTCTGGTTGGAACGCAGGAACTTGGTGAGGTGATATGTCCTTACGTTTCCGTCGTTTTCCTTAATCTGAATTTCGTCTGCGCCGACGCTTATTACTCTGCCGCTCTCTTTGGCGAGCACGCATACGCCGGAGTCTTTTGCCGCTTTGTACTCCATACCGGTGCCGACAATCGGCGCCTCGGTCTTTAAGAGCGGCACTGCCTGACGCTGCATATTGGAACCCATCAGGGCACGGACGGCGTCGTCGTTTTCGAGGAACGGTATCATAGCCGTTGCGACGGACACAATCTGCCTGGGGGATACGTCAACGTAGTCAACCTGCGAGGGGTCAACTTCTATAAATTCGTCACGGTATCTTACGATAACAGTGTCGCTTACAAACGTTCCGTCGGGGTTCAGCTTTTCACTCGCCGGGGCAACCTTGTAGTTGTCCTCGATGTCGGCGGTCATATACTCAACCTCGTCGGTAACCTTTAAGCTGTCTTTGTCAAACTTTCTGTACGGTGCCTCGATAAAGCCGTATTCGTTAATCTTTGCGTAGGACGCAAGGGAGTTGATAAGTCCGATGTTAGGGCCTTCCGGCGTTTCTATCGGGCACATTCTGCCGTAATGGGAGTGGTGAACGTCACGCACTTCAAATCCGGCTCTCTCACGGCTGAGTCCGCCGGGGCCGAGGGCGGAAAGACGTCTTTTGTGCGTAAGCTCTGCAAGCGGGTTTGTCTGATCCATAAACTGTGAAAGCTGTGACGAACCGAAAAATTCCTTAATTGCGCTTACAACAGGTCTTGAATTTATAAGACCCTGAGGAGTTACGGAGTCTAAGTCCTGAATTGTCATTCTCTCTCTTACAACTCTTTCGAGTCTTGAAAGACCTATTCTGAACTGGTTCTGTAAAAGCTCGCCGACCGCACGCAGTCTTCTGTTGCCCAGGTGGTCGATGTCGTCCGTTGTGCCGAGTCCGTGGGCAAGTCCCAGATGATAGTTGATTGACGCCAGAATATCGTCGTTTATTATATGTTTGGGGATAAGCTCGTCACGGCGCTCGTCTATTGCCTTTTTAATGTCGTCCTCGGACTCGAATTCGTCCAGGATTTCATTCAAAATATCAAAGCGCACAAGCTCGTCTATTTCAAGCTCGTCGATGTTAAAGTCCACAAAGTCGTGAATGTTTACCATTCCGTTTGAGAAAACTTTAACCTTTTTGCCCTCTACGTCGAGGTAGACAACGTTGACGCCGGCTCTGCCGATTTTTTCGGCAAGTTCTGCCGTTACGCTCTCGCCCGCCGTCGCCATAATTTCGCCCGTGGACGGGTCTGCCACGTTCTCTGCAAGGACGTGGTTCTTAATTCTTGCGGCAATGGCAAGTTTCTTATTAAACTTAAATCTGCCGACTTTGGAGATGTCGTATCTCTTGGGGTCGTAGAAAAGCGAGTTTATAAGTGTTGTTGCGCTCTCAACCGTGGGCGGTTCGCCCGGACGGAGCTTTTTATATATCTCAATGAGCGCCTCCTCGGTATTTGTGGTGGCGTCCTTTTCGAGGGTGATGTCGATTGCTTCGTCATAGCCGAAAAGCTCTGCTATGGCGGCGTTTGTTTCCACTCCGAGTGCACGCACGAGAGTTGTTACGGGCAGTTTTCTCGTTCTGTCAATTCTCACGGAGATTACGTCATTGGAGTCGGTTTCGTATTCAAGCCAAGCGCCCCTGTTGGGGATTACGGTGGCGTTGAAAAGCTCTTTACCGATTTTGTCGTGCTGCATATCAAAGTAGATGCCCGGTGAGCGGACAACCTGGCTTACGATAACTCGCTCCGCACCGTTTATGATAAACGTTCCGGAGTCCGTCATAAGCGGAAATTCGCCCATAAATATTTCCTGCTCTTTAACCTCACCGGTTTCCTTATTTAAAAGGCGCACCTTCATTTTAAGAGGTTTGGAATATGTAGCATCACGTGCCTTACATTCCTCGATAGTATACTTGGGTTTCTCGTCAAGATAGTAGTCCTCAAATTCCAAAACAAGATTTCCCGAAAAATCGCAAATAGGAGATACGTCGTGCAATACCTCTCGCAAACCTTTCTCGATGAATGTATCGTACGACTTCTTCTGCACCTCAATTAAATTTGGCATTTCGAGAACTTCTTCAACTTTTGAATAGCTCATACGCTCATTTCTGCCAAGTTTGACAAGATGTGGACGTTCCATCAAATTAATCACCTCATATTTTTTATTGCAACTATGCAGCCGCCGGTAAATCGCAACACACAAATCCTGTGTAAAATGAACACATTGCAAAATTCCAATATATTTCTATTATTACCAAAAAAAACCGCAATTATGCCGTCTTTGGCGTTAAATTGCACAAATCTGAATTTTCAACAAGTGATACAACTGCAATTTAATATGATAACACAGGTTTGTCATTATGTCAAGCACAAATTTTTAAATTATATCAAAGCCCTCTTCGAGGACGTGGCGTGCGTACTTTTTGGCACGCTCCAAATTATGCAGTTTGTAGTTTCCGCACTGAACGGGGTTCTGCGCCGGAATGTGGGTACAGCCGAGGACATCTCCGAGGGCACGCTCGGCAACCTGTGCAATTTCCGCCGCAGAGGGCTCGCCCCATACGGTAAGGTAAAAGCCTGTCCGGCAACCCATCGGCGAGAGGTCTATTATGCTGTCGGTGTACTCTCTTAAATACGTTGCAAGCAGATGTTCGAGAGTGTGTATGCCGTCAGACTTCATCTCGTCCTCGTTCGGTTGGGTAAAGCGAAGGTCAAACTTTGTCACTTTGTCGCCGAGTTTGCCGGTGTAGACGGTGCACTTTCTCACAAAAGGCGCTTTGACCTTTGTGTGGTCGAGGTTAAAGCTCTCAACCTTTGAATTTTTCTCCTCATTCATAATGTAACCCTCCGTTTAATTTTTGTGCCCGTGGCAAGCGTTTGCGTGCTCCCAGAGCATATTTGCAAGTTCTATGTCCTCCTCGTCAAACACGGGTATGCCGCTCTCCAACAGGAGCTTTGCGCATATGCCGCCGCCGGGGATTTTCCTGCCGGAAAAGGTGCCGTCGTATATGCTTTTACTTCCGCAGGAGGGACTGTTTTGCTTTAATATTGCAAGTATTGCGCCGTTTTTCTTTGCAATTTCGAGCGCTCTTTGCGCTCCGAGTTCAAACTGCGGCGTAACGTCTGCGTTTTCGGCGTTTACAACCTTGCCGTCTTTGATTTCGCTGCACGGTCTGGGGGTGGGAAGTCCTCCGAGGACTTCGGGACAGACAGGCACGAGAACGCCTGTGTTTTTCCACTTTAAAAACAAGGGGTGCTTTAATATGTTGTTTTTGCCGTCGTAGCGTGTACATTCGCCGTAAAGGCAGGCGGAAACGAGGATTTTTTTCATATTTTATTCTCCCCGGCTCTTTTGAAAAATCCGTCCGGCACCTGAACTATGATAATTGCAATCATCATAAACAGACAACCGAAAAGCTCCCTTGCCGACGGCTGTTCGCCAAAGGCGATGCCCGCAAGCAGAGCAAAGAGCGACTCCAAGCTCATAATGAGCGACGCAACCGTGGGGTCGATGCCCTTTTGTGCCACAATTTGGAGCGTGTACGCAACTCCGCAGCTCATTACACCGCCGTAGAAAACGGCAAACGCACAGGAGCTGATGTCTGCAAATGAGGGTACCTCTCCCATTGCAAACATAAGCACGAGGTTAAGCGTGGCGGATACGAAAAACTGAATACAGGATAACTTTACACCGTCCGTTTTGGGCGAGAAATAGTCAACCGCAAGAATGTGCAGAGAAAACATCACTGCGCAGAAAAGGAGCATCTTTTCCCCTCCGCCGAACGAAAACCCGCTCGACTTCCTGACGCACAAAAAGTACAGTCCCACAAGTGCAAGCATAACCGCTCCCCACATTACGGGTGTGATTTTTTTGTGTGCAAAAATTCCGAAAAGCGGAACGAGAACTATGTAAAGCGCAGTTATAAACCCTGCCTTGCCGGCGTCTGCGGTAATGAGTCCGTAAGACTGTGTTGTGCTTGCAATGCAAAGCAGTGTTCCGCACACAATTCCGCCGAGAATAAGCGTGCGCATATCCTGCGGCTTGTATGTACCCTTTTTCTTTGCGCTCCCGTCACGAAAGGCTATCACGGGCAGCAGCACCATACAGCCGAGAAGCGTCCTTGTGCCGTTGTAGGCGTTCGGGCTTATGTGGCTTACACCGCTTTTTTGTGCGATGAACGCCGTTCCCCATATAAGCGCCGTGAGCATAAGCAAGAGCGCCGACTTTAAACTTCTTTTGTTCATAAAAGTACCTCCGAGATGTAAAATTTAAAATATCTTTGCAAGAAGTGAACAGCCCCATACCACGGGCAGACACAAAAAGTACCACAGTACGGAATACGGCAGGCAAATCTGCCCCATAAAATTGAGCGGAATGTCGGAATAATCCCACACGTTCCAGCCGAGTATGATGTTTACCGTAACTCCCACAATAAGCTCCGCCGACGTTATGAGCGCCGCACCGAGCAGACACTTTGACCATATGCCGGCGTCGAGCGACCTGTTCATAAAGTATATAAGCAAAAGGCAAATTCCGCCGGTTACGCTCATTGTCCAGTGCGTATACCCACGCCAGATTACTTCCAAAAGCGAGTACCCTGCCGCACCGGTTAAAAAAACTGCCGCATATTCCATTAACCAAACACCTCAAAAATTTAAGTCTGTTAGATATTATGAAGTTAATGAAATTATTTATACGGATTTGCAAATGCTAAAAATAACCTATTTTAAATATAATAACACAAAACCCGACAAATTTCAAGGAAAAAACTTGCACAATAATTGACGTTTTCGGTTGACATATTTGAGATAAGGTAGTATCATAGGACACAGTATATAATAGGGGGAGTTTGAGTGCGTGCAAGAGGCGAAATAGATATGGTAAACGGCAGACTCGGCGGCAAAATCATAAAATTTGCCTTTCCTCTGGTCTTAACCGGTATGCTCCAAATGCTCTACAATGCGGCGGATATGGTGGTTGTGGGTCAGTTTTCCGGTCACCGTGCGCTGGCGGCGGTGTCGGCAACGGCGGCGTTTGTGGCACTCTTTGTAAACTTCTTTTCCGGTCTTGCGGTGGGCACAAACGCAGTGCTCTCGCAGTACATAGGTTCCGACAGCAGAGAGGACGCATTTGAAACGGTGCACACGTCGGTTGCAATGTCGCTGATTTTCGGCGTTTTGCTTATGATTTCCGGCTTTTGGTTTGTAAGACCCGTGCTGTCGGCTATGGGTACGCCAAGCGACGTTTTGCCGTTGGCGGAGATTTACCTTAAAATATATTTTCTCGGCTCGCCGGCTAACCTTTTATACAACTTCGGCAGTGCTGTTATCAGAACCACGGGCGACACAAAGCGGCCGCTATACTTTTTGAGCGTTGCCGGGGTTATAAACATAATTTTAAACCTTGTGCTCGTTATCTGCTTTAAGCTCGACACGGCAGGCGTTGCCATTGCGACGGTTGTTTCGCAGTATGTTTCGGCGGCGCTGGTTATGTCTGCGCTCGTCCGCAGTGACGGATTTTGCAAAGTTGTGCCGAGAAATATCCGCATATACCCCAAAAAGCTTGCAAGGCTCTTATACATCGGACTGCCGGCAAGCGTTCAGGGCGTTATGTTCTCCGTTTCAAATATTATTATACAGAGCTCGGTAAACTCCTTCGGCTCGCTTGCCATTGCCGGGAGCGGTGCGTCGTCTGACATAGAAAACTTTGTGTATCTGGGTATGAACTCGTTCAGCCAGGCGGCGCTCGTCTTTGCAGGGCAAAATCTGGGAGCGGGCAAAAAGGACAGAGTTTTAAAGTCCACTCTCATATGCTTAGGCTTTTCTTTCTGCACGTGGGCGGTTCTCTCGGCGGTTACGATGACGTTTAAACATCAGTTAATCGGTCTGTTTATTCCGAGCACGCCCAAGGCGATGAACTTTGCCGTGCGCAGAATTAGAATTATTGTTTACACTTACTTTATCTTTGGATTTTCGGACACTTTAACCGGTGCAATAAACGGACTGGGCAAGTCGATGCACAGCGCAGCAATCTGCCTGCTCGGCATTTGCGGACTGCGCCTTTTGTGGATATTCACCGTGTTTAAGAGGGTGCACACGTTTGAGTGCCTGTTTGTTTCTTATCCGCTCAGCTGGTTTGCCACACTCATTGCAATGAGCGTGTGCTACGTGCTTGTATACAGAAAAATTGCAGAAAGGACTGTCCAATGAAAAATTACGGCAAATACCGTCGGAGCTACTTTACCGCACCGATTGAAAGACCAAAATGGATTGAAAAAGAATACATAGACCAAGCGCCCGTGTGGTGCAGCGTTGACCTGCGTGACGGCAATCAGGCGTTGGAGCGTCCGATGGACATTGAGCAGAAAACGGAATTTTTTAAGATGCTTGTGTCCATCGGCTTTAAAGAGATTGAAGTCGGCTTTCCTGCGGCGTCCGACACGGAATACGCCTTTGTGCGTTCGCTGATTGACGGCGGCTTAATTCCGGACGACGTTACCATTCAGGTTATGACGCAGGCACGGGAGCATATAATCAAAAAGACCTTTGCCTCGGTTGAGGGCGCAAAAAAGGCGATAATTCACCTTATGAACCCCACCTCGGCGGCGCAGAGGGAGCAGGTTTTCAAAAAGAATGAGGACGAAGTGGAAAAACTCGCCACAGACGGTGCAAAAGCCGTGAGGAAGTTTGCCGACAGGGCGGACAGCGAAATTACGCTTGAATACACGCCCGAAAGCTTTACCGCCACGGAGCCGGAGTACGCTCTGAGAGTGTGCAACGCCGTCCTTGACGCCTGGGAGCCGTCGGAGGGCAGACGGGCGATAATAAATCTGCCCGTGACGGTGGAGCTGTCACTTCCGCACATATATGCAAATCAGGTGGAGTACATCTGCGAAAATATTAAATACAAAGACTTTACCACGGTTTCCGTCCATTCGCACAACGACCGTGGCTGCGGCGTGGCGGACACGGAGCTGGGACTCCTTGCCGGAGCAAAGAGAGTGGAGGGAACGCTCTTCGGCAACGGGGAGAGAACGGGTAACGCCGACCTCGTTACGCTTGCAATGAATATGTATTCCCACGGCGTTGACCCCAAACTCAACTTTGAGAACTTGCCGGAGATAACGGAAATCTGCGAGCACCTCACGGGAATGGCCGTTGACGCACGCCGTCCGTACAGCGGAAGGCTTGTGTTTACCGCATTTTCCGGCTCGCATCAGGATGCCATTGCCAAGGGTATGCGCCACCGCAAAAAGCACCCGGACGAGCCGTGGGCGGTTCCGTATCTGCCCATAGACCCCACGGACATAGGCAGAAATTACGCCGACGATGTTATCCGCATAAACAGCCAGTCCGGCAGCGGCGGCATAGGTTATATTATGCAGAGCCGCTTTGGCTACACACTGCCAAAGCAGATGTGCATACATTTCAGAAACGAAATCAAGAGTATATCGGATAAAAAGCACACCGAGCTTAAACCCGACGAGATGCTTGCAATATTTGAGCGCACGTATCTTAACATTGCCTCGCCCGTCTGCCTGCACGGCGTGCACTACCGCCAGGAGAACGGCATAACGGCAACCGTTGCCGTAACCGACGTCAAAGACGGACGGAAAACGGAATACACCGCCGAGGGTAACGGACGTCTTGACTCCGTGGCAAATGCCCTCAGGGATAAATACCTCGGTTCGTACCAGGTGTCCGTTTACGAGGAGCACTCGCTCACCAAAAAATCGGACTCTCAGGCGGCGGCGTACATCTGCATCACAAGCGACGAAACGCAAAAGAGCTTTTGGGGAGTCGGCACCGATAACGATATTATCAACGCATCGGTAAAGGGACTCATAAGCGCAGTCAACAATAAATTGATTTTTGAAAAATATTGATTTTACGGGAGAAAAAATTATGCCACAGACCAATATTTCCGACAGCGCAAAAGCACTGATGGAGGAGATTAATAACCGCAAAACCTATCTTGAAACCGAAGTTTACCCGCTCCTTGCACAGTCGGAGGAGAGCGGCACGGACGAAAAAAAGAACGTTTTTGATGCGGCGGACTCGCAGTACAGCGAGATGCAGGAGGCGTCCGGCTACATAAAGCAGGCGTACCTGTCCGCACTCTCCGCCTCCGACGAGCTGTCATCGAGAATGAAGGAACTCAGAAAGAGCGAAAAACGCAGAATATTAAACGCACCCTCCAACGCCCTCATAGATTACAAAGAGGAGGAAACCGACCACTTTGCCCAAAAGCTCAACGCCTACAAAATTGCGCTCATTGTCTTTATCGGCAGTTTTGCCGGCGTAATTGTGGAGCTTATCTGGTGTTACATAAGGAACGGCCACTTTGAGAGCCGCTCCGGTCTTGTGTACGGTCCGTTTAACTTGCTCTACGGGGCAGGGGCGCTGTTTTTGACGCTCACGCTCTATCGGTTCCGCAACCGCAGCAGCCTGTGGTCTTTTGCCGGGGGAATGATTGTGGGCAGTGCGCTTGAATATTTGTGTTCGTTCGGTCAGGAGCTTGTTTTCGGCTCGGCGTCGTGGGATTACAGCCAGATGCCGTTTAACGTGAACGGGCGCATCTGCCTTATGTACTCCGTTTTTTGGGGTGTGCTCGGCGTAATGTGGATAAAGAACATCTACCCACGGATTGCGTGGATAATCTTAAAAATCCCCAACCACATCGGCAAGGCTTTCACCGTGGCGGCGGTAGCTTTTTTGGTAATTAACAGCGCAGTGTCGTATACGGCGGTTGACAGATGGTCAAAGAGGCGTTCCGGAATGACGGCGAAAAACGCCGCACAGCGTTTTATAGACGAGCGCTTTCCCGACAGCCGAATGGAGAAAATTTATGCAAATATGACGTTTGACAAATAGGTAAAAATGTGGTACAATAGACCATATTTATGCTCAATGCGGAGCAATGAGGCTCCTTGTATATGATTACGGAGAACAAAGGGGTTCTTAAATCCCTTTGTTTTTTTAATAGAAAGGATTGTTTTTATGGGACTCACACTTACAGAGAAAATTCTTAAAGCACATCTCGCAGACGGCGAATTTAAAAAGGGCGGGGAGATAGGCATTAAAATCGACCAGACCCTGACCCAGGACGCCACGGGAACAATGGCATACCTCGAATTTGAGGCAATGGGCGTGGACAGAGTAAAGACCGAATGCTCCGTTGCTTACATCGACCACAACACCTTGCAGTCCGGCTTTGAAAACGCCGACGACCACAGATTTATAGGCTCGGTTGCCAAAAAGCACGGCATATACTTCTCCCGTCCCGGCAACGGCATCTGCCATCAGGTGCATCTCGAAAGGTTCGGCGTGCCGGGCAAAACTCTAATCGGCTCGGACAGCCATACCCCCACCGGCGGCGGTATCGGTATGATTGCCATAGGCGCAGGCGGTCTTGACGTTGCGGTTGCAATGGGCGGCGGCGCTTACTACATCACCTACCCCAAGATAGTAAAGGTGAACCTCACAGGCAAGCTCTCTCCCTGGGTTGCCGCAAAGGACGTAATTTTGGAAATACTCAGAATTATGACGGTAAAAGGCGGCGTCGGCAAAGTAATCGAATACTGCGGCGACGGCGTAAAGACCCTCTCTGTTCCGGAGCGTGCCACAATTACAAATATGGGCGCAGAACTCGGAGCAACAACGTCAATATTCCCCTCGGACGAGATTACAAAGGAATTTTTAAGAGCGCAAAAGCGTGAGGACGTGTGGACGGAGCTTAAAGCTGACGACGACGCAGTGTATGACGAGGAGATAAACATAGACCTCTCCAAACTCGAACCGGCGGCAGCGTGCCCCCACTCTCCCGATAATATAAAGAGCATCTCACAGCTCGGCAAAATGAAGATAGACCAGGTGTGCATAGGCTCGTGCACAAACAGCTCACTTCTCGATATGCTCAAAGTTGCCCATATCTTAAAGGGCAAAACAGTGCACCCCGATGTGTCGCTCTCCATTGCCCCCGGTTCCAAACAGGTGCTCAAAATGCTCGCCGACAACGGCGCACTTTCCGTTATGATAGAGGCAGGCGCAAGAATACTCGAAAGCGCCTGCGGCCCGTGCATAGGTATGGGGCAGTCGCCTAACTCCAAGGGCGTGTCGCTAAGAACATTTAACAGAAACTTCCTCGGCAGGAGCGGAACAAAGGACGCCGAAATTTACCTCGTTTCCCCCGAAACTGCGGCAATATCGGCAATTAACGGCTTTTTGACCGACCCCCGTGACATAGGCGAAATGCCCGACTTTAAACTGCCTGAGGAATTTACAATCAATGACAATATGATTGTTCCCCCGTGCGACGAAAAGGATATGGACAGCGTTGAGGTGCTCAGAGGCCCCAACATTAAGCCGTTCCCCAAGACTTCGCCGCTCGACGAAGTAATAGACTGCAAATGCTCGCTCAAAGTCGGCGACAACATCACCACAGACCACATTATGCCTGCCGGCGCAAAGATACTTCCTCTGCGCTCCAACATTCCGGCAATATCCAAATTCTGCTTTACCGTCTGTGACGAAAAGTTCCCCGAAAGGGCAGAGTCGCTCGGTTCCAGCATAATTGTCGGCGGTTCAAACTACGGCCAGGGCTCGTCCAGAGAGCACGCCGCACTTGCTCCGCTCCACCTGGGCATTAAGATTGTAATTACAAAGTCGTTTGCAAGAATACACCGCTCCAACCTCATCAATGCCGGCATACTGCCTCTCAATTTTGTAAACGAGAGCGACTACGGCAAGATAAGCGAGGGCGACGAGTTAATCTGCGAGAACGTGCGTGAAACCGTGCGCAAAGGCGGCGACTTTATCGTCAGAAACAAGACTACCGGCGACTATATCCCCTGCACTTGTGAGCTTAGCGACAGGGCAAAGGAAATTGTTCTTTCCGGAGGACTCTTAAACTACACCAAACAGAAAGGAAACGACTGATATGGCAAAAATTCAAATGAAAACTCCCTTAGTCGAGATGGACGGCGACGAGATGACCAGAGTCATCTGGAAAATGATAAAGGATATTCTCCTGACCCCGTATATCGACCTCAAAACCGAGTACTACGACCTCGGACTTGAATACAGAAACGAAACCGATGACAAAGTCACCTTTGACAGTGCCGAGGCAACCAAAAAGTACGGCGTTGCCGTAAAGTGCGCCACCATTACTCCCAATGCGGCAAGAATGACGGAGTATAACTTAAAGGAAATGTGGAAGTCCCCCAACGGCACCATAAGGGCAATCCTTGACGGTACGGTTTTCAGGACCCCGATAATAGTAAAGGGCATCACTCCCTTTATCCCCACCTGGACAAAGCCCATAACCATTGCCCGCCACGCATACGGCGATGTGTATAAGAATACGGAAATGCAGGTAAAGCAGGGCACAAAGTGCTACCTTACCGCCGTAGACGAAAACGGCAAGGAAACCAAAGAGCTTATCTATGACTTCTCCGACTCCGACGGCATAATCCAGGGTCTGCACAACAAGGACAATTCCATTGCCGGTTATGCAAGGAGCTGTTTTAACTTTGCCCTCGACACCAAGCAGGATTTGTGGTTTGCCACAAAGGACACAATTTCCAAGAAGTATGACCACCGCTTTAAGGACATCTTTGCCGAGATTTACGAGAATGAATACAAGCAGAAGTTTGCAGACGCAGGCATAGAGTATTTCTATACTTTAATTGACGATGCCGTTGCAAGGGTTGTCCGCTCCGACGGCGGCTACATCTGGGCGTGCAAAAACTATGACGGCGATGTAATGAGTGATATGGTTGCCACCGCATACGGCAGTCTTGCAATGATGACGAGCGTTCTTGTTTCCCCCAGCGGAATTTATGAGTACGAGGCGGCTCACGGTACTGTTCAGCGCCACTATTACAAGTACTTAAAGGGCGAGAGCACATCTACAAACAGCGTTGCCACAATTTTTGCCTGGACGGGCGCACTGCGCAAGAGGGGCGAGCTTGACGGTCTGAAAGAGCTCGCAAACTTTGCCGATTGCCTCGAAAAGGCTACAATCCAAACCATTGAGGACGGCGTTATGACCGGTGACCTGTATCTGCTTTCCAAACTGGAAAACAAGCAAAAGGTTGATACCGAGGGATTTTTACACGCAGTAGATGAAAGACTTAAAAAGTTAATAGGATAAATACGGCAAACGGCGCAGATGATTTCTGCACCCCCTAAAAATTTTTAAAATAATATAAAAACGGCAGTAAATGTGACGGGACTGCAAGGAACAAACGTGCTCCTTGCAGTCCCGCATTAGTCCGGCGACTACCTGTTTTTACCGACGGTACGGCTGACCGTCGGATTTTTGGTCACTTGCATAAAAAATGCGCAGACAGAGCCTGCGCACGAAAAACGCAAGTGACCCTTTCTGTCGCCAAACAAAATTAAAACAGCAAAATATAATATGGTTATCACACACAACTAATAATCGTGTTTATTGAGCTTACAACTCGCAAAAGTTTGAATAATATATTACAAGCCTTGTTTTAAGCGGGACAAATGCGTTTTTGCCTAAACCAAAAGGCTCCCATATATTTTCAAACACACGAACCAACGATAGCCGATATATCTATTTAATTTTGTTTGGCATACACATTGTAACACATATTTTTCCGCATTGCAAGCATAAAATTAAAATTCATAATATTTTGCCCGTAAACATACTAATAGTTACAGGGCAGGTGTTGCATATGGAAAACAGACGCTACGGCAGAGCAAGTACAAAGTACCGTACGAAAATCGAAAAAAAGAAAACTCCGCTCGAAAAAATTCTTGCACGCCAGAGCGCAGTCTGCGCAGTATTACTGACCGCAGGGATTGCGGCGTCGTTTCTCGGCACGGGCAAAGACATTCGTTCGGCGGTAAAATATACCCTCTACAACACAAACTCGGCAAGCGAGTGGAAAAAGCAGTTAAAACCGGCGGCGGACAAAATTAAGACAAGTGCGCTCAGCGCCGCTAAAACGTGGGACGGAGCGGTTAAAACGTGCGAAAAAAGGCTCGGCATAACAAAACCGCAAACATCACAGCCGGCTAAGGCAGACAGTAAAAAAGATAATAAAAGAACTGCGGAAAAAGATAAAAAGACCGAAAAATCCGAAAAATCCGAAAAATCCAAAAAATCCGAAAAAACAGAAAATACACAAAACGGCGTAACCGACGCAAATTCCGAGAAGTACGAGGCGCCGAACTCCGACGGCATACCCGTGTTTGCCGTGCCGACATACGGCGAGATTTCCTCTGCCTTCGGCACCCGTGTCCACCCCATAAGCGGCGAAACTCTGGAACACACGGGCATTGACATTGCCGCCGACGGCGGTGCGTGCGTTGCTGCCGCCGCAGGCGGTACGGTGGAAAAAACGGGCGAGGACAGCGCAAACGGCAAATACATCATTGTACGCCACAGCGCAAACTGCACCACTGTGTACGCTCACCTCTCCAAGGTGTGCGTGGCGGAGGGTGAGGCGGTTGACAGCAGCATAAAAATCGGCGAAGTCGGTTCGAGCGGAATTTCCACAGGTCCGCACCTTCACTTTGAAATAAAAATCAATCAAAAAAGCGTAAACCCCGAAAATTATGTTAATATTTCGCATCGCACCAAGTAGCGGGTGCGGTGCGCCGCAGAATGTCTGCAAAGACGCCAACCGGCAAAAATCGGAAACGGCGGAGCCTGTTCCGGCGAAAGGGTGAACATAATACGTTAAAACCTTGTGTACGCTTTGCGCTTGCACTTTTTGTGTGGGCGCTTTTGTTTTCTGTAAAAAGCATTGCAATAATTGCGGCGGCGGTACTGCTCCACGAGGCGGCGCACTTTGCAATGTGCCTGCATTTGGGCGTTAAAATCCTTGCGTTTACACCGCTGCCGTGGGGAATGAGTATTCACACTCCGCTAATCGACTCACCACGTATGCAGCTGGCAATATCCGCCGCCGGGCCGATTTGCAACTTTGCGGTTCTTGCGCTGTGCTGTGCGGTAAGGAGCGTGTTTGGGATAAATTCTGCGGACTTTGAACTCTTTATGCTCGCAAACTTTGCCGACGGATTTTTAAATCTCCTGCCGGCTCTGCCGCTCGACGGGGGCATCATCTTAAAATCACGGCTTTGCATAGGCCACGGGCTTGCAGGCGGATTTAAAACGGCAATCAATATTTCCGCCGCAATAGGGGTTTTGATTTTCCTTTTCGGCGTGGGGGCGTTTTTGGAGAGCGGATACAACTTTTCGTATATGGCGGCAGGCATTTTTATACTTTCTAACTTAAAACACGAAAGACAGCTTTTAATGTGCATAAAAAAACGGGTGTTTACAGGCGAGGTAAAATCTGCGCAAAAGATAAGATACATAACCGTGGACGAAAACTGCAACGCAATCTGCCTTGCAAGCCTCATCTCGTGCTCGTACACACTCATTTTCCTTGTAAATTCGTCCGACAGATTTCTGGGAGAGGTCACACAGGAGGAACTTATCAAAAAACTTTTTGAAAACAGTTTAATTACTGTGGGAGAATGTATTGAAAAATTTTAAATTATATAGTATTATATATACATAAGATAAAAAGGACAGGTAGTTTAAATGCTTAAACAAAAAATAGAAAACATACTTCCGCTCGTGGAAAAACCGGCACGCTACGCCGGGGGCGAGCTCAACAGCGTGATAAAAGATAAAAACAAGGTGGACATACGCTTTGCCTTTTGCTTTGCCGATGTTTACGAAATCGGTATGAGCCACCTTGGTATGAAAATTCTCTACCATCTGCTCAACGACCGCAAAGACACCTGGTGCGAGAGAGTCTTTGCCCCGTGGGTGGATATGGAGGACAAAATGCGGAAAAACAATATTCCGCTTTTCGGACTGGAAAGTATGGAGAGCGTTCGGCATTTTGACTTTTTGGGTTTTACTCTGCAATACGAAATGAGCTATTCCAATATTCTCAATATGCTTGACCTTGCCGGTATTCCGCTCTTGCAAAAGGACAGGGGCGAGGGCGACCCGTTCATCATTATGGGCGGCCCGTGCGCATACAGCGCCGAGTGCATTGCTCCGTTTGCCGACTTCTTTCAGCTCGGCGAGGGCGAAGAGATAATGAACGAGTGTATGGACGCATACATCGAGTGGAAAAAGGCGGGACTTCCACGTGAGGAGTACTTAAAGGCGGTTGCCAAAATTCCGGGCGTGTACGTTCCCTCGTTTTATGACGTTACGTATAACGATGACGGTACCGTGCGTGCAATAACGCCAATAAATGACGACGTGCCCAAAACCGTAAAAAAGCGTGTTATAGAGGATTTGGACAAGGTGTATTTTCCCGACAAAGTGGTTGTGCCGTTTACGGAGATTGTGCACGACCGCATAATGCTCGAAGTTTTCCGTGGCTGTATAAGGGGCTGCCGCTTTTGCCAGGCAGGGCAGATTTACCGCCCCGTGAGGGAAAAATCCGCCAAAACTCTGCTTGAATGTGCCAAAAAATTAATAGACTCCACAGGATATGAGGAAATAACGCTTTCCTCGCTCAGCACGTCGGATTACAGGGAATTAAAGGAGCTTACCGACGGACTCTTAAAACTCACCGAGGACAAGCGTGTGAGCCTGTCGCTCCCGTCACTGCGGCTGGACTCTTTCTCCATTGAGCTTATGGACAAGGTTTCCAAAGTGCGCAAAAGCTCGCTCACCTTTGCTCCCGAGGCAGGCACGCAGAGAATGCGTGACGTCATCAATAAGGGCATAACCGAGGAAGATTTGATGAGCAGTACCAAAATGGCATTTGAGGGCGGCTACAACAGCATAAAGCTGTATTTTATGATAGGTCTGCCGTTTGAAACAATAGAGGACGTGTGCGGAATAGGCGACCTTGCCAAAAAGGTTGACGACAACTACTTTACCGTTCCCAAAGAGGTGAGAGCGCCCGGACTGCGCATAACGCTTTCCGTTTCGTCCTTTGTGCCAAAGGCGTTTACGCCGTTTCAGTGGGCACGGCAGGACACGCAGGAGGAACTGCGTGTAAAGCAGGAGGCGTTAGGGCAGAACATAAAGTCCAAAAGAATTAAATACAACTACCACGAGGCGCCCGTCAGCGTCTTGGAGGGCGTGTTTGCCCGTGGCGACAGGAGGCTTGCCGACGTGCTCTTAAAGGCGCACGAAAAGGGCATACGCTTTGACGGTTGGAGCGAGTTTTTCAGTATGGAAAAGTGGCAGGAGGCATTTGACGAGTGCGGACTTACTATGGAATTTTACACCCGTGCGAGGGACTTTGACGAGGTTCTGCCGTGGGATATGATAGACATCGGCGTTAAAAAGTCGTTTTTAATCTCCGAGGCAAAAAAGGCGGAAAAAGCCATTGTCACGCCCAACTGCCGCAAACAGTGTTCGGGCTGCGGTGCAAATTGCTTTAAAGGCGGTGTTTGCTATGAGTAAAATAAGGATTTGCTATTCTCAGGGCGAGAGCGTGCGCTTTATCTCGCACCTTGACTTTTTGCGCACCATTACACGCACTTTCCGCCGTGCCGGTATGCCGATTAAGTACTCCGAGGGTTTTAATCCGCATATGGTAATGACCATAGGACTTCCCCTGTCTGTCGGCACAACGTCCGTCTGCGACTGCCTGGACGCCGAGCTTACCGAGGACGTGGATTTGCAAAAGCTCAAAGACACGCTCAATGCCTGCGCCCCCGTGGGAATTGTGATAAACGACATAAAGAGCTGTGACGGACTTAAACCGCTCTATCAGATAGACAGCGCACTCTACGAGGCGGACTTTGTAACGGACAAAGAGATAGACGTTCAGAGGTATATAGACGAGAAGGAAATTATAATAGAAAAGAAATCAAAGCGCAAAATAAAGGAAGTAAATATAAAAGACTTTATCCGTTCGATTAAAATTAAAAGTTCGGACGGCAAAAGCCACTCGCTTATGCTCCACATTAACGCAGGTAATTTTTCCAACCTTAAACCGGAGCTTGTCGTGCACTCTATGGAAAAGTACTTCGGCTGCACAGCAAGCAACCTGAGGATTGAACGCAAGGAAATTTATTTTGACGATATGACAAGGGTGTTTTAAAATGAATGTTGACTATGAGGCATTAAAAAAGGAAATTGCATACCACTCACAGAGATATTACGTTCTCGACGACCCGGAGATTACCGACGCCGAGTACGACGCACTTATGCGCCGTCTGCTCGATTACGAGAGAGAGCACCCGGACGAGGTAACGCCCGACTCCCCGTCGCAGAAAATCGGCGGAGTTATTCTTGACTCCTTCCGGAGCGTTACCCACGAGGTGCAGATGCAGAGCCTTCAAGACGCATTTTCCAAGGAGGAAATCTTGGAGTTCGACCGCCGTGTGACAGACGCCCTGGGGCGCAAAACCGCATATGCCGTCGAGCACAAAATAGACGGTCTTTCCGTTTCGCTCGAATACGAAAATTCCGTGTTTGTCCGTGGTTCGACCCGTGGCGACGGAAACGTCGGCGAGGACGTGACCGAGAATTTAAAAACGGTTATGAGCATACCTTTGCGCCTTAACGTTGACGTTGAGTATCTGGAAGTCCGTGGCGAGGTGTTTATATCCAAAAAAACCTTTGAGCGCATCAACGCCGAGAGGGAGCTTGCCGGTGAGATGACCTTTGCCAATCCACGCAATGCGGCGGCAGGTTCGCTCCGCCAGCTTAACAGCGCAATAGCCGGCAAACGTGGGCTTGACATATTTGTGTTTAATATTCAGAGAATACGTGGCAGGGAAATCAAAACTCATCTGGACGGTCTGCGCTTTCTGCGTGAGGCAGGGTTTAAGGTTATTTCAAACGACACGCTCTTTGAAAACATAGAGGACGCATTTGCCGAGGTTGAGCACATCGGCGAGATACGTTCATCGCTTTATTACGACATAGACGGCGCCGTTATCAAGGTCAATGACTTAACCGACCGTGAGCTTTTGGGCACTACGGCAAAAACCCCAAAATGGGCGATTGCCTACAAGTACCCGGCGGAGCAGAAAAAAACCACCGTCAGGGATATTGTCGTTCAAGTCGGCAGAACGGGCGTACTCACTCCCAATGCCGAGTTTGACCCCGTGACCGTTGCCGGCAGTTCCATTGCACGTGCGACGCTCCACAATATTGATTATATAAGGAAAAAGGACATTCGCATAGGCGACAAAATCATCGTGCAAAAGGCAGGCGACGTAATCCCGGAGGTTGTCAGTGTTGTAAAGGACGAGCGCACCGGAGATGAAAAGGTGTTTGAAATGCCGAAAGTCTGCCCCGTCTGCGGCGAAAAAGTTCACCGTGAGGACGGCGAGGCGGCATACCGATGCACAAATGCCCTCTGCCCGGCACAGCTTCTCAGAAGTTTGGAGCATTTTGCCTCCCGTGATGCAATGGACATTGAGGGTATGGGCCCGTCGGTTGTGGAAAAGCTCGTGTCCGCAGGACACATAAAGTCCGCCGCCGACATATATTTTCTCACCGAGGACGACATTGCACAGCTCGAAAAAATGGGCAAAAAAAGTGCGCAAAATCTGGTTAAAGCAATAGAAAAATCAAAGGAGAACGACCTTTCCAGACTTCTCTTTGCCTTTGGCATACGCCACATAGGTCTTGGCGCCGCAAAGCTGATTGCGTCATACGCCGGCGACATTGAGCGCCTGTTTGACGTAACGGCGGACGAGCTTACGCAAATAGGCGACGTCGGGCAGATTATGGCGGACAGCGTTGTGGAATTTTTCTCGCAGTCCCACGTCCGTGAGCTTGTAGACAGGCTCAAAGAGGCGGGCGTAAACACAAAATGTGTTGCAGAGGAAGAAAAAGACGACATTTTGAACGGCTTGACCTTTGTAATAACAGGAACTCTCCCCACCCTCGGCAGGAAAGAGGCAAAGGAGCTTATCGAGAAAAACGGCGGCAAAGTAACCGGCAGTGTTTCCAAAAAGACGGACTATCTCGTCTGCGGTGAGGACGCCGGCAGTAAGCTCGACAAGGCACGCAGTCTTGATGTTAAGATTATAGACGAGGACGGGCTTTTCGCCCTTGTCGAAAAAAGGTAAAAAATACTTGAAAATATAAAGATAAAGGTGTATAATGTACGAGTAGGTAAGATTGGACAGTTTTAAACTGGGCGGTTATGCCACCCCTTAAATTTCTGACTATCAGTCGGGAAAGGAGGTGGTGAAGTGGATTGTAACTACATAATATCATTTATGATGATATTGATGATTATAGTAATAGCCACAAAAAAATAACACGCCCCGCCAAAAGTGTGTTATTTTTCTAAATCAATAATATACTCCGGCATAACCGTTACAGTCTTGCCTTCTTTAATATAAGTATACAACGTTTTTTAATATTTGTCAACACTAAAAGTAGCAAAGGTGGTATTACTATGACAATTCTATATCCTCTCGGCAGCGGACTTTACGTCAACGTTACCAACAAGTGCCCGTGCCGCTGCACATTCTGCATACGCTCGCACAGCGACCATATTTTAGAGTCGGACTCGCTGTGGTTTGAGAGCGGCAAAGAGCCGACGGCACAGCAGATTATAGACGAGTTTAAAAAGGCTGATTTGTCCCAATATGACGAAATAGTTTTCTGCGGTTACGGCGAACCGCTGTGCGCACTTGACACCGTTGTTGAGGTTATGCGCTTTTTAAAGGGATTTACCTCTCTGCCTCTGCGCATAAATACAAACGGTCTTTCCGACCTCATAAATAGCCGTGCCGACACCGCTCTTTTGCTCAAAGGTCTTGCCGATACGGTTTCCGTGAGCCTGAACGCTCCCGACTCCGACTCTTATGACGCCGTAACCAACACAATTTACCCCGGAAAGGCGTTTGACGCTGTTTTGAAGTTTGCGCAAACCGCAAAAAGTGCCGGCATACACGTGATTTTCACGGTTGTTGATGTCATAGACAAAGAGCAGATTGAACGCTGCAAAAAACTCTCCGATGATATGGGAATTGAACTCAGAGTAAGAGAGTATATTGACACGTATTAATCAGTCGGCATCATTTTTCAGCAAGTCATCTGTTGAAATATTAAATACATCGGCAAGAGCGGCAAGCTCTATGTCCGTAACGAACCGTTCACCGCTTTCAATGCGCTGAACGGCGTTTTTGTCTACATCAATTCCTTTGAGCTGTAATTTTTCTGCAAGTATTCGTTGTGACATCTTCGGAACTTGCTGTTTTCGCAGTGTGTATATTTTTTTGCCGCAAATGTTATTTCTGCCTGATTTTGTTTTGTTTTTAAACATAAATTCCCTCATTTTGACATTTAGTGCTTGACAAAAATATGGTATCATAGTATAATGTAAAAAATGACATTTAGTGAATGTCAAAAATTTACGAGATGATATGTGTGGAGCAAGAGAAATATATGTCCTGTCGGTATATTATAGCCGTTTGAAATTAAATTATTAAAACTTTACAAGCGGCTTAAAAATGTAGTTTTAAAGGAGAAATGTGTAATGAAAAGGTTTATTGGCGGATTTTTAGCCGGAGCAATGCTCTTTGGCTCAATCGGTGCGTTTGCCGTGCAGTATGCGGCAAATCCGGTTGACTTTAAGGTTTTGGTAAACGGAGAGGAATTTACCTCAGACCCCCCGGCACTCGAAGTAAACGGCAGAACGTACCTGCCGCTGCGTGCCATAGGCGACGCACTCGGTGTCCCGGTAACTTGGAATGAGGAATTAAGACAGGCAGAGGTAGGAAACTCGGCACCCGTTGCAAAGGAGAATGAGTATTCGAGAACAAATCCGGCACCGCTTAACACAGTGCAGACGTATTCAAATACCAGTTGGTATGATGATGACGATAACTATGATGTAAGTATAAGAGTTTTGGAAATTCAAAGAGGCAAGGACGCATACGATGCTTTAAGCAAGACAAAAGCCGGAATTTATCCGGAACCCGAGGAAGGTTACGAGTATATGAATGTAAAAATCGCCTTTTCCGTACTTAGAACAGAAACAGATGCGGCAGTATCGATAAGCACATACGATTTTGATACATATACTTCAAAAAATGTGCTTTGTCCGGTAAATTACTGGGCTTCTATCGAACCGCAACTTAACGGTAATCTGTATGAAGGCGGTGACACCGAAGGCTGGGTAACCGTACAGGTAAGAAAAGATGATGACAAGCCTAAGCTCGCATACGGTCTTGATTACGATGGCAAAGGCGGAGTTTGGTTTAAATTATATGAATAAAACCTTTTAGAAATGTATTAAAATAGTTAAAAAACGAGGACATTGCATTAGCAAAAGTCCTCGTTTTTAACATTTACGGCTCACACACCTTGCAAGGCGCAAGTCCCTTGCTCTGCGCATCTTGCCGTGTTATTTTAATCTTGGATTTTGCAAGACGGGCGCAGTTTTCTCTGTGATATTTCTTTCCCGAATTTGTTATGTATACGTAGTCTGTATCGGTGTCTTTCGGCGGAGCGTTTGCGTTTTGCGGTTCGTATTTGTTTTGAACGGTTACTTTGTCCCCGTCCGATGTTATCACAATGCTGCCGAGCAAATCTGTTCTCAGTACGTCAGCACCGACTTGTTTTAAAGCCGAGAGCACCTCTGCGTGGGGGTGACCGTAGGAATTGCCCTTTCCGCACGAAATTACGGCATATTTGGGGCCTGCTGCACGCAAAAACGCCTCTCCGGACGAGGTTGCGCCGCCGTGGTGACCGCATTTTAACACGTCCGCCCGCACATTTTCGCCAAGTGACAGTATCTCGTTTTCCGACAGTTTTTCCGCATCGCCCATAAACAAAAATGACGTCTTACCGTATGTCAGCTTAACGACTGCGGAGTAGTTGTTAAGCTCGGAATATTCATCGCATACAGGTGCAAGAAGGTCTATGGTTATGCCGTCGCCGCTTTGCACACAAACACCGCTTTTTGCCTGTATTGCCTCAATGCCTTTTTGCGATATGGTATTTAGCATATCGTCATAAATTTTGGACGTGTGCGGTGCATCGGGCAGATAGATTTTACCGATGTCAAACTGCGATATTATGTCCGCCATTGAGCCGATGTGGTCGGCGTGGGGGTGGGTAGCGACGGCATAATCAATCTTTTTGACCCCGTTTGCGGATAAATAGTCCGTAATATCGTCGGAATTCTCTTTGTTCCCGGCGTCGATTAACATATTTTTGCCGTCCGGCATCATAACAAGCGTGCAGTCGCCTTGACCGACATCAATAAAGTGCACCGAAAGCTCTCCGCTCTGCGCCTGTTTGGGCGTGCTCTCACAACCGGTGAGCATTAAAAGTACGGAGATAATAACCGAAATAAGCGCTCCCATTTTTTCACCTCAAATACATTTTAGCAGAAACACAGTTATATTTCAATCAAAAGCACCGTATAACGAAACCGGCGACGCTTCACATTTGGAAGCGACGCCGATTTCTTTGGCATAACCGTTTATATTGTTATTATACAACCAAAAACCGTGGTTGTCAACAAAAATTTTACCCCAAACAATAACTTTTAAAATAAAATTCGTTTGACACTTGAAAAAATACATATTTTATAGTAAAATAAAGCTAATGATAATTTTTTGGAGTTAATATATATGGAAGTTTATTTGGACAACAGCGCCACAACCAAGCCGTATGACGAGGTTGTAAAGACGGTTGCCGACGTTATGACAAACCTGTACGGCAATCCCTCGTCACTGCATAGACTGGGCAAAAGTGCCGAGGACGCATTAAACAGCGCACGGGAAACGGTTGCAAAAACGCTTTCGTGCAGAGAAAAGGAGCTTTTTTTTACAAGCGGCGGCACCGAGGGCGATAACCTTGCAATCATCGGCTACGCTATGGCAAACAGGAGAGCCGGCAATAGGATAGTTACACAAAAAACGGAGCATATGGCAGTGCTCGAAGCGTTTAAATTTTTGGAAACACAGGGATTTGAGGTCTGCCGTGCGGACGTAGGCGCAGACGGCAGAATAAGCGCTGACGAGCTCGAAAAATATATAGACGATAAAACAATACTTTTAAGCATTATGCACGCAAATAACGAAACGGGAGCGGTTATGCCGATAGATAAAATTTCCGCACTGGCAAAGCGCAGAGGCTGTGCCCTCCACGTTGACGCCGTGCAGACATACGGCAAACTCGATATAAACGTTAAAAACTTCGGAGCGGATATGCTCACCGTTTCTTCGCATAAAATTCACGGCCCGAACGGCGTGGGAGCACTCTATGTCAAGGACGGCATAAAGATAAATCCGCTTATGCTCGGCGGCAAGCAGGAGAGGGGTATGCGCTCCGGCACGGAGAACCTCGCAGGCATATGCGGTTTTGCAAAGGCGGCGCAGATTGCCTTTGAAAACCGTGAGGAAAATGCGCTTAAAATCGCCCGCCTTAAAGAGCGTTTGAAAAGCGGCATACTCGGCGGCATAGAGGACGCACACCTCAATTCGCCCGAGGACTCGCTGTGCGCAATACTCAATATTTCATTCCCCGGAGTAAAGTCCGAGGTGCTGCTTCACGTTTTGGAGTCAAACGGCATATACGTGTCCACAGGCTCGGCGTGCAATTCCAAGAAAAAATTAAGCTACGTGCTCGGCGCAATGGGACTTTCCGACAAGATAACGGACGGCTCGGTGCGCTTTAGCCTGAGCGAATTTAATACCGAGGAAGAAATAGATTACACCGTCGGCGTTCTCAAAAGAGAAGTGCCGATACTTAGAAAAATTATGAGATAGGGGACTTTGTTTTGAAAAGAATGGTACTTGTAAGGTATGGCGAAATCATATTAAAAGGCTGTAACCGCCCAATGTTTGAGGACGCCCTTATCCGCAATATAAAGACCGCAATAGCCGATGACGGCGCCGTTAAAATCACCAAGGCGCAGGCTACAATTTATATCGAACCGTTAGATGACGACTCGCAGACGGATTCAATCTGCGAAAAGCTGAAAAAGGTTTTCGGCATAGTTTCCATCGTCGTTGCATACAGGACGGAAAAGAGCGTTGACGCCGCCGCAGAGGAGATTAAAACCTGCTTTGCAAAGGAGCTTTCCGAGGCAAAGACGTTCAAGGTTGAGGCAAAGCGTGCGGATAAAAAATTCCCGCTCAAATCACCGGAAATATGCGCCGAAGTCGGCGAAAAAGTCCTTGACGCCTTTCCAAACCTCACCGTAAACGTCAAGGAGCCGGACATCACCCTACACGTCGAAATGCGTGAGGGCTACGGCTACGTCCACATCGGACGCCAAAAGGGCGCAGGCGGTATGCCGAGCGGAACAAACGGCAAGGCACTTCTTTTGCTCTCCGGCGGAATAGACAGTCCCGTTGCCGGATATATGATAGGCAAAAGGGGCGTGTCGCTCGAAGCAATTCACTTTTTCAGCTATCCCTACACAAGCGACAGAGCCAAGGATAAGGTGATGAAACTTGCAAGAATCATCGGCGGATATATGGGCGGTATCAAGGTTCATATCGTGCCGTTTACGGAAATTCAGCTCCAAATAAGGGACAAATGCCCGGAGGAGCACCTCACCCTCGTTATGAGGAGATTTATGATGCAGATTGCCCAGCGCATAGCGGAAAAAAGGCACTGCACCGCACTTGTCACCGGCGAGAGCATAGGTCAGGTGGCAAGCCAGACAATGAGCGCACTTGCCGTTACCGATGACGCTGTTACAATGCCCGTTTTCAGACCGCTTATCGGTATGGATAA
This sequence comes from uncultured Clostridia bacterium, assembly GCA_934500705.1. Classification (GTDB taxonomy): domain Bacteria; phylum Bacillota; class Clostridia; order UMGS1810; family UMGS1810; genus CAKSIN01. The sequence continues at coordinate 174,321 of CAKSTI010000002.1, forward strand.
AGAGGAAATTGTTGAGATTTCACGTAAGATAGATACCTTTGAAACATCAATTCTGCCCTACGAGGACTGCTGTACGGTGTTTACACCCAAGCACCCGTCCACCAAACCGAGATTAAATAAGGTCGTGGCGTCGCAAAACCTTCTGGACTGCGAACGGCTCATAAATGAGGCGGTCGAGGGCACCGTCATTGCCGAATAGGAGGCATTACATTGACAGATTATGATTTAAAGTCGGCACAAACGTGCGACATTCTCGCCAAAAGCGTGTACGAAAAACTCCTTAAAAAGGGTATGAAAATCACCACGGCGGAAAGCTGTACCGGAGGTATGCTCGCCTCTGCGCTTACCGATATTGCAGGCGTTAGCGAGTGCTACGGCTTCGGCTTTGTGACATATGCCAACGAGGCTAAGGAAAAGCTCCTCGGCGTAGGGAGCGCAACGCTCGATAAATACGGCGCAGTGAGCGAACAGACGGCGTCAGAGATGGCGCAGGGCGCACTCAAAGCCGCAAATGCGGACATTGCGCTCTCCGTAACGGGCATTGCCGGGCCGGACGGCGGAACGGACGAAAAGCCGGTCGGACTTGTGTATATCGGCTTTGCAACAAAAGAGAATACAACCGCATACAAAAACGTGTTTTCCGGTGACAGGCGCACCGTGCGCATACAAACCGTCAACACCGCTCTTGAAATTGCGGACAGATATTTAGATTGAAAGGTGAGTAAATATGGCAAAAGAGAAAATGGAGATAAAGACCGCAAACAATGCCGGCGGAAAGTCCGAGGCCATTGATGCGGCTCTTGCTCAGATAGAAAAAACATTCGGCGAAGGCTCGATTATGAGGCTCGGCAATGCGCCTATGAAGCAGATTGAGGTAATATCCACAGGCGCACTCAGCCTTGACATCGCCCTCGGCGTGGGCGGCGTGCCCAGAGGCAGAATAACCGAGATATACGGCCCGGAGTCGTCGGGTAAAACCACCGTCGCTCTGCACATCATCGCAGAGGCGCAAAAGAACGGCGGCGAGGCGGCATTCATAGACGCAGAGCACGCCCTCGACCCCGATTACGCACAGGCTCTCGGCGTGGATATTGACAGACTTATCGTGTCACAGCCGGACAACGGCGAACAGGCGCTCGAAATTGCCGAGGCACTCGCAAGGAGCGGCGCCGTTGACGTCATAATAGTAGACTCCGTTGCCGCACTCGTTCCCAAGGCGGAAATCGCAGGCACAATGGGCGACTCGCACGTGGGATTGCACGCAAGGCTTATGAGCCAGGCACTGAGGAAGCTCACAAGCATACTCAACAAGACCAACACTGCGGCGATATTTATAAACCAGCTGCGTGAAAAGGTGGGCGTAATGTTCGGCAACCCCGAGGTTACCACAGGCGGCAGAGCGCTCAAATTCTACTCCACCGTCAGAATTGACGTCCGCAGAATAGAGTCCATCAAGGACGCAAGCGGAATAATCGGTAACAGAACAAGGGCAAAGGTTGTTAAAAATAAGGTTGCTCCCCCGTTTAAAGAGGCGGAGTTTGACATAATGTTCGGCGAGGGAATATCCAAAGAGGGCAACGTCATAGACATCGGCGTTCTCTACGACGTCGTGCAAAAGGGCGGTTCGTGGTATTCCTACAACGGCGACAGAATAGGCCAGGGCAGAGACAGGGTTAAGGAATTTTTAAAGGAACACCCCGAAATCACCGAGGAAATATACAACAAAATTATGGATAAAGTAAAAGAGGAAAAGCAGGAGAAGGAACGCCTTGCCGCCGAGAGAGCCGCAAGGATTAACGAACGTCTTCACCCGACCGAAAGCACAGAGGAATAAGCTATGACCATAACCGATGTTTGCCCGCAGAAAAACAGCGACAGCCGTGTCAGCGTGTTTCTGGACGGCGAATACGCCTTTTCGCTCGATGAGGTTGACGCACTTGTTATGGGCATCAAAAAGGGCAGGGAACTTGACGAAAACCTGCTTGAAAAATGCCGTTTTCTCTCCTCTGCGGCAAAGGCAAAGGAAAAGGCTCTTGCATTTGTGGCACGCAAACCCGCAACAAGAAAGATGGTTCGTGATATGCTCCTGTCAAAGGGCTTTGACGCCGACGCCGCAGACTGTGCGTGCGATGAGCTGGAAGAATTCGGATACATAGACGACAGCAACTATGCGCTCCTGTTTTTGGAGTACGCAGAGCAAAAAATGTGGGGCGAGAGAAAGGTGCGCTATGAGCTTGCGCAAAAGGGCGTTTCCAAAGAGATAATAGAGGACGCAATAGCACAAATGCCTCAAACGGATACCAACACCCTTGCGGAGGCAATGACGGAAAAATACCGTGGCTCGGACTTTGCCGACATTCGCACAAAACAGCGTGTTCAGCGCTACTTTGTGTCCCGTGGATTTGACTGGTCTGCGGTAAACTCGGCGCTTGCAATCTGCATACAACAGCAAAGGAATGATAACTTAAATGACTAAAAAAATAGGTTTTGTGTCGCTCGGCTGTGCCAAAAACCTCACCGATACGGAAACTATGCTCGGCATACTCAGCCGTGACGGATTTGAGATTACTGCGGACGCCGGCGAGGCGGATGTCATTGTGGTGAATACCTGCGCATTTATAGACAGCGCAAAGGAGGAGTCCATAAACGCCATTTTGGAAATGGCGCAGTATAAGGAGAAAAACTGCGAACTTCTCATAGTCACCGGCTGTCTTGCACAGCGATACCGTGAGGACATCGAGAGGGAGCTTAGCGAGGTTGACATAGTGCTCGGCACGTCCGACTATGACAAAATCGCCGAGGTGATAGCGGATTTTTACGCCGACGGAAGTAAAAATTCCTCCGTCAGCGACGTCAATACCAACGTTGACTATGACCTTCCGAGAGTGGTTACAACGCCCGATTATACGGCGTATTTAAAGATTGCCGACGGGTGTGATAACTTTTGCACCTATTGCATAATACCAAAGCTTCGGGGTAAATTTCGCAGCCGCCCTGCCGAGAGTATTCTTGCCGAGGCACGCACGCTTGCCAAAGGCGGCGCAAAGGAAATTATACTCGTTGCACAGGATACCGCCTGCTACGGCAAAGACACGGGCGAGAGCCTTGCCGCACTTTTACGCAGTCTTTCCGGTATTGACGGCGTGCAGTGGATAAGGCTTCAATACTGCTACCCGGAGAATATAACCGATGAGCTTATAGATGAGATTGCACAAAATCCAAAGGTGGTAAAATACCTTGATATGCCGCTCCAACACGTGAGCGACGCCGTATTAAAGCGTATGGGCAGACGCAGCCGCCTTGATGAAATAAAGAGCCTTATTGATAAAATCAGACGCAAAATCCCAAACGTTGCCATAAGGACGTCGATTATAGTCGGCTTTCCCGGTGAGAGTGAGGAGGATTTTAATACGCTTAAAGACTTTGTCGCACAATATCACCTCGACAGGGTGGGAGTGTTTACCTACTCGCAGGAGGAGGGCACACCGGCGGCGGAGTTTGACGGGCAGATTGCAGACGATGTAAAACAGAACCGCTATGACGAACTTATGAGCGTTCAGCGCAAAGTGTCGCTTGAAAATAACGAGAGGAAAATCGGTACCGTCTGCCCCTGCATAGCAGAGGGCTACGATGACGAAAACCTCTGCTACGTCGGCAGAACCTATGCCGATACGCCCGACGTTGACGGTGCGGCGTATATTTACAGCGACCGTGAGCTTGTCGCCGGAGAAATTGTTGATGTAAAGATTTTGGATACAGACGAATATGATGTTACAGGAGAGGTGCAAGATGAATTTACCGAATAAAATTACCTTGGCAAGAATATTTTTAATACCCGTTTTTATGGTTGTCCTTATGTGCGGAGAGTACGCCGGATGGGCGTATGCGCCGTATGCCGGAGCGTTTGTGTTTGCGCTCGCATCGCTTACCGACGGCATAGACGGCCACATTGCAAGGAGCCGTGGACTGGTTACGGACTTCGGCAAGTTTTTAGACCCGCTTGCAGACAAACTGCTCGTTTCCACTGCGCTTATCTGCTATGTTCAGCTTGACTTGATACCGGCGTATATGGCGGTAATAATCATTGCAAGGGAGTTTATGGTTACGGGTCTGCGCACCGTTGCGGCGTCAAAGGGCATTGTTATGGCGGCGGTTATGACGGGCAAGATTAAGACAACCATTCAGATAATTGCAATTATTCTCACTGCCGTTGCATCGAATATGACGTTTACAGTCTGCTCCTATCCGGCAGTCGGATTTGTTTCTATGGCAATAGCCACACTCTTTACCATATATTCGGGCATTGAGTATATGGCAAAGAATTGGGATTTGCTCAGTGATATGTGAGGGATTTTATGTTAGACGGTATAGTCAGAATTTTTATAAAAGACAGCGATAACGTAAAGTCAGCCGCCGTCCGTGAAGCACACGGACGGCTTGCCGGCATTATAGGTATACTTTGCAATTTGCTTTTGTTTTTTACAAAGCTGATTGCGGGACTTGTGTTTTCCAGTATCTCCGTTACTGCGGACGCTGTCAACAATTTGTCGGACGCACTGTCGTCCGTCATTGCCACGGTCAGCTTTAAGCTGTCCAACAAGCCTGCCGATGAGGAGCACCCGTACGGCCACAGGAGAATTGAATACGTTGCGGGAATGTTGGTGTCCATAATCATTTTGTTTATAGGTTACGAGCTTTTGCGCACTTCTGTGGATAAAATCATTCACCCGTCGGACACGGGCTTCGGCGCAGTTGTGGTTGCCGTGCTCTGCTTTTCGGTTCTGGTTAAATTCTTTATGAACAGAATGTACCTCTTTATTGCCGGCAAGATTAACTCAACCGTGCTCAAAGCCACCGCACAGGACAGCATAAACGATGTTTACAGCACCGCCGCCGTTCTTGTTTCCGCCGTGGTTTCAAAGATAAGCGGAGTAAACCTTGACGGGTATATGGGTGTGCTTGTTTCGCTTTTTATAATGTATTCGGGCGTCTCGCTCATTAAGGAAACGCTCAATCCGCTGCTCGGCACAATGCCCGACCACGAGCTTGTAAAGCTGATTGAGCAAAAGATTTTAAGCTATGACGGCATCTTGGGCATACACGACCTTATGGTGCACAACTACGGCCCCGACCGCACCTATGCGTCGGTTCACGCCGAGGTGGACGCCAAAGAGGACGTGCTTGTGAGCCACGATATAATAGACAACATAGAGCGTGACTTTTTGCAGGAGCAGGGCATACACCTTGTAATTCACTTAGACCCCATAGTCACTGACGACGAAAACGTGACCGCCCTTAGGGAAAAGGTGTGCGCAATTATAAGTGCGGTTGAGCCGAGGCTGTCTTTTCACGATTTCCGTGTGGTTTTCGGTCAGACGCACACAAACCTTATCTTTGACCTCGTTGTGCCGTACAGTATGAAGGTGAGCGACAAACAGCTCGGCGAGCGCATCTCGTCAGATGTTCGGCGTGAAATCGGCGATAGTTACTGCTGTGTCATCTCGTTTGACAGAGAGTATTGCAAATAGCGGAGGTGAGCGTAAATGTTTGCGGCAATAGACAAAGTTGACGGCGAGCTCGTCACCGCCGTTGCCGATAACGGAAAGAGCTTTGTAATCCCACGTGCCGTCCTGCCCGATGCGTGCGAGGGTGACGTGATTTCCATAGAAATTGACAGAGCCGAAACCGAACGGCGGCTCAAAAACTCGCAAAATAAGCTGAAATCGCTGTTCGGCGGCGATAAATAGGTTATTTTTGTGCAATATTCCCCTTTGAAAAAATATGTCAAAAGTGGTAAAATATATATATGGAAATTGACATAGGTATCGGCTGCGTTGAAAGGAAAGATTATGATTGACGAATTTAAAATAGGGGAATATGTTTTGTATGCAAAGGACGGCGTGTGCCTCGTGGAGGACATCGCTCCGCTCGACTTTTCGCCGGACAAGCCGTATTATATCTTAAAACCGGTAAACTCCAAAGGTTCTACCGTCTACGTGCCCACCGACAGCGAAAAGCTCGTGTCCAAAATGCACCGCCTTATGAATAAGGCAGAGATTGACGACTTGCTTTTAAACACAAGGGGCAAAGTCATCAAGTGGATAGACTCCAAGCCGGAGAGGACGGAGTATTTTAACGAAATCATCGCCGAGGCAAACCGCCAGAAATTGGTTTTGCTTGTGCGTTGCCTGTACTTAAAGCGCAGTGAAAAGCTGTCGGCAAAAAAGCACCTCTGTGCCTCTGACGAAAGCATATTAAAAACTGCGGAAAAATTAATCAGAGAGGAATTTGCCTACGCCCTGTCGTGCAGTGAGGACAGCGTGGGAGATTATATACGTGCAAAGCTCAATGTTGCACGGTAGGCAGGAGAGAGCTGAACTTACATTGGTTTCACATAACAATTTTCCCCGTAACGGCAGTAAATTCCTTGAAAATACGACAGTATTCCCTGCGTAATTTACTTTGTTACAGAAAAAATTGCTTATGTGAAACTGCGAGCACCTGCTCGGCTGAATTTTTGCAAAGAATTTCGGTGCGTAAGGGTGCAGGCGGGCTGACGCCCGTCAAAGCCGACAAGGCGGAAGGCTTTGTGAAAATTCAGTCGACAGGCAATGCAAGTTCAACTCTCTCCTGCCTAGGCAGTGGGTTCGAGTCCCCACTGCCTAAATAAACAGGGCGGCGCATTTTTGCACCGCCGTTTACATTACATATTTAATTACAACTTCCGCAATTATAACCGCCGTGCAGGACAGCGCCGCAACGGTGACAAGCGACTTTTCCATATACGACAGCACCACCGCCGCCGCAAATCCGACAAAGGCGGAAACCTTGTGCGACGTAGCGTAGAATATCGCAGGTATCGTCATAACGCTCAAAACCGCATACGGTATGTAGTAGAGGAAAGACAGAATAAATTTGTTCTTAATTTTCTTTTTAACAAGCACAAGCGGCAACATTCTGATTAAATACGTAACCAGTGCCATTGCAAAGAGATACACCGCAAACTTCATATCATTCTCCCTCCTCTGTGTCAATCGGCGCAAAGTACGCCATAACTGCGCTTGCCGCCGCCGCACAGATTATAATTACAAATCCGTCGGCAACCGAGCTGAGCGCCGGAACGTACTTAAACATACAGCCGAGCACGATTGATATTATAACGCAAACCGCCGTCGGGCGGCTCTTTTTTGCCGCTGGCAGAACTATTGCCACAAACATTGCATATATCGCAAGCGAAAGGGACGATATTATTATCTGCGGCAGAACATTGCCCGCAACTGCGCCCACCGCCGTTCCGATGCTCCAACCGATGTACGGCGTGAGTATCAGTCCGTAGAGATACGCCTTTTTGAGGTTGTGCCCCTTGGCGGACGCCACGGCGAAAACCTCGTCGGTGTTGACAAATGACACAATCAGCCTGTCTATTGTATTCACGTTTTTGTCAAGCTTTTGCGAGAGCGAAACCGACATCAGCGCATACCGCAGATTTATCACAAATTGTGATAAACAAAGCTCAATAAGCGTACCGCCCGACATTATAATCGGCACTGCCGCAAGCTGACCGGCAGACGTTACGTTGGTCATCGAAATGAGCAGTGCCTCCGCTATGGAAAGACCGCTCTCAACCGAAAAAATGCCGAATGCAAACGCAACCGACAAATACCCCACGCATATCGGCAGACCGTCAATTATGCCCTCTAAAAATGAATTTGACCTTGCTTTCATAATTACCACTTTCAATGTAAAAAATTATCGGACAGCGGAGCACTCTATGTGACCGAACTTTCACAAAGCCTTAGTCGGTGGAAACTCGAACCCGCTGCACACGCCGCCGCTATCTTAAATAATTAAAAATCGGCAAGTACTTTCGTACTAGCCGATTTTTGGTGGGGGGAGATGGATTCGAACCATCGAAAGCATAGCTAACAGATTTACAGTCTGCCCCCTTTGGCCACTCGGGAACCCCCCCTGGAGCTGGTGAACGGACTTGAACCATCAACCTGCTGATTACAAATCAGCTGCTCTGCCAATTGAGCTACACCAGCGAATATTAAGCTGAAATACTGAAAGAAAATGGTGGGAGTTATAGGGCTCGAACCTATGACCCTCTGCTTGTAAGGCAGATGCTCTCCCAGCTGAGCTAAACTCCCGTTTCAAACAGTACTTGCATATGATACCACAAACGGCGGTGCTTGTCAACACTTTTTTAAAAATTTTTTGAAATTTTTTGTAATTTTTTAATTCGGGGCAAATAACGTCCTCGTTTCTCCGATGTCAGGCAACGCAACGGGGATCTAACAGTCTATCTCCGCAAGAGTCAGCATAATGCCGAGAGCCATTTGCTGTTTCTTTCTGCTGAGTCCGCCAAACATATTCAAAAGCTTAATTTCGTCATCTGACAGACCGCCGGGAGCAAGGCTGTCGGCGGTTGCCTTTATGTCGGAATTTTCGATGATATAGTCCACGGACACATTGAAAATTTCCGACATTTTTTTGAGCGCATCAATGCTCGGCTGATTTATGCCGTGCTCGTATGCACTTATCATTTTTTGCGAAACGTTTAACTGCATTGCAAGCCCCGTCTGATTTAGATTTTTTTGTCTGCGCAATTCACTTATTCTTTTCATTTTCATCACCGATACTTAAATTTTGCGTACAACTCAATTATATACGTTTTACTTGACATCGTTAGTAATGTAAGGTATAATTATACCTGTATAACGTATAACAAAAGTAACGGAGGTAATATTTGTGTCATCAGACTGCTGGGAATACTACAATCACTCGGCGGTGTGCAAGTATGCACCGCACAGAGATGCTGACACCGACGCCATAAAGAATAATACAATCTGGAATTTGGACGGCAAAAGGCCGCTCCTTGTCTGCTACACAACGGATTTTGACTGCAAAGAGGAAACACAGTGGTGGTATACCATACTCGACCACCCGTTTGACATAAGCACAATCAAAGCAAAGCACCGCTATCAGATAAACAGGGGGATTAAAAATTTTTCGGTAAAACAGATAGATTTTGAAATTTACGCCGACAGAATGAATTATATTTTAAATTACGTGCGTGAAAATTGCTATGGCTTTAACGCCGTTGAGCTTAAAAAGAGCGGAAAAAACGCAGTTTATCTCGGTGCGTTTGAGGCTGAAAACCCCGAAAATCTCATAGGTTACGCCATTTTGCAGGAGCATAGGGAATACGTCCATTTTACCTCGCTCAAAGTTTTGCCCGAGTACGAAAGGGACTGCGCCAACGCCGCATTGGTCTATGCAATAACGCAGAGGTACGCATATAAACTCTCCAAAGATTTTTACATATCAAACGGAACAAGAACGGTAAATCACGAAACAAAATTCAATGATTACCTCATAAGAATATTTGAATTCAGAAGGGCATATTGCAGATTAAACATCGTATACCGCAAGGGATTTGGTGCGGCGGTTAAAGTCCTTTCGCCGTTTCTGCCGCTTATTGAGAGGCTTTCGCACAAAATATCGCCCCTGCGCCCCGTGAGCGGAATACTTAAAATGGATAAATACAGCAGATAAAATTGCGGGCGCAAAGCATCATTCGCCTTTGCGCCCTGTTGCTTGACCGACAGTATATTTTTTTGCAATCGGTTTTAAGTCCTTCCACAGCATAATTTCGTCACCGTTTTGTATATCAAAGTCCGATATAGGGATAGTATTTTTGCCGTAGGCAACGGTTACGTGTGTTAGTTTAATCTGCTCCGTCCCGCCTTGTGTCCGCCTTGCGGTTATAAGGCTGTATTCGCCGGGCAGCTGTGCGGTTATACTGACCGTGCCGTCTGTGCAGTCGGTTATTTTATTGCTTTTACTGTGGCTTGTAAGATAGCCCACAACGTCTAAATTCTCATTGAGATATGCAAGCTCCGGCACAGAGAAGTGGTCTGCGCCTTCAAAGACGGTCAGCCTTGCATCGCACCCGTTTTCTTTCAGGGCGGCCACAAACTCCTCGGAAAACGAGGGCGAAACAATGGTGTCGGCACTTCCGACAAACGCCCACACCGGGAGAGAGGAAAAAGCATCTAAGTTTTCGTCCGTCAGCTGTATACTTCCGCTCATAGGAACGACGCAGGAAAACATACCCGGATATGCAGATGCAACGGCAAACGTGCCCGTACCGCCCATACTGTGCCCGGTAAGGCTTATTCTGTTTGGATTTATGGCATACGTATCTGTCACGTTGTTGATAAGTTCTTTGAGCAAATTTTTTGCGTCACTCCAACCCTTATACTTGCTTGAAAGCTGCGGAAAAAGGATGTACGCCGGAGTGCCGTCGAATTTACCTTCTTTTACCCACATACAAAAGCCGTTTTCGGTGAGTTTCTCTATGTTGTCACCCTTGCCGGAGCCGCCGTGCAGATATACAATAAGCGGCATATTTTCCGTTGCGTTTTGCGGAGTGAAAAGGTAGTAGTCGATTTTCTCCTTGCCGTAGAATGTGTGTGGCTCAAATGTGCAGCCACTCGCCCACGCTGTCGGCACAGATGATATTATAAGAAGTGCGAAAATGATAAAAATTTTAATTTTGCGCATTGTTCTCTTCCTCCCCCGATGTTACGGTTTTTCGGCGTTTTTCCCTTGCGCTCCCGCCGGTTTCGAGCGGTTTTCTCCGTGCGGATTTTTTCTTTTCCCTGACATCTGCCGTATCTTTTTGAGTTGGTCTTGGTGTATCGGCTTTTTTCACGCCGGGGGTCTTCGGTTCGGGAGTTTTGGGTTTGGCAGTTTCCTTTTTGGGCAATTTAGGCTCGGTGATTTTCGGTTCGGTTTTTTCCGTTTCCGTCCTTTCGGCGCCGCTTTTTTCTTTGTCAAGCCCGTCGTAAATGCTCCTGACCGACTGCCCGGCAAGTTCCTTTGCATTTTGTGCAACGGTGCCGCCGTTTTTTTCGGTGTACGCTTCAATGGCTTTGAGGCGTTTGGGCGATGTTTTGTATTCAATCGCTTTTTCGCCTTCTGTCTTTTCTATCTTTTTAATCTCAACGGTATAGTTTTCGCTCGTGTATTTTTCGGACAGTGCGTTAATATTTTTGGAAACACTGCTGCTCTTTGTATCGGTGTCTATTTCTATAACGTTGTTGTCGTCACCGAGGTAGTTTTGCTTTTTGCACGACGCAACAATTTTGTCTATGCAGTTTGTTACACGTCTGCTTTTAATCTTTTCGGTTTCAATCAAGGTTTTTGCGTCATTGTTTAGCGGAACTATTTTAATCACACGGTCAAAGCAGTTAAGGTCAAGGCGAATACTGGGGTTAATGTCCACATACACGTGTCCGGTCGGTGTGTTGTATGCTGCATAGCCGGAGACTGACGTTGCAAAGCACAGCGCAAAGCAAGCGGCAATGAGGGCAATTTTCTTTTTGGGAAACGCCTTTTGAACCGTTTGACCGACCTTGTAATTTCTGTTTACGATTTGGCAGACTCTGCCGTCGTTTAAAAGCAAAACGGCTTTTGCGCCTTGCGTTTCTAAAATTACGCCTTTCACTCGGCATCGCCTCCTTTAAAATATTTGCTCAGTATCTCGTAGCCGCCGTTTAGTATGAGTATGCCGGCTATTATGTACTTTCGGTATCTTTCAAAAACTTTTTTGTTTATTTTAAGCTCGGATTTGAGTTTGGAAACGGGCAGGGACTTTTTGGAATAAAGGTAGGAAATGCACTCCCCGTCTTTTGCCGCATACGAGCAAATAAGACGGCAGTACTTTCTTGTTTTTGCCGACTTTGGCGACGATTTCGGCAAGTCAAAAAATGATACATCAAAGTACGAAAGCTCCTCTTTAAGCGAAAAAATCTCCACCGATGTGTCGGAAAGCGGTGTGTCCTCATCGCACACCTCGAAAACTTCCGTTTCGCCCTCACTGTCGGTTCTTTCAAGCGAAGTAAAGGGAATTACGTTTTTGTGCCGTGCCGTTTTTCTGATATAATCCCGCACTGAGTTTATCATACAAGTTTTGGCAAATGGGAAAAAGTTTCCTCTTTCGGTGTTAAAACTGTCTATGGCACCGTTGAAAGCGCAGAGCGCCTCCGCATATGCGTCGTCGGACTTGTCCGCAAAGCGCCCCAGGGCGCACGAGGTACAGCCGACGATAAAAGGTGTGTTTTCCTTAATGAAGTTTTCCCTCTTTTCGCCGTCGGCTCTGACCTCTGCAATTTTTTCGGACATTTCCATACTTTCACTTCCCAAGTAAATGATAGCACAATCAAGATTATTTAGCAAGAACTTACGGAAAAATCCGTCACTTTTATTCTATTATTATGCTCAGACTGTTTTCGTCCCAAGTTACGTTCAAATTGAAACTTTCGGCTATAAAGCGCATAGGCACAACTGTTCTGTCATCTCTTATCTCCGGTGCGGCGTCGAGGATTTTTTCCTCGCCGTTTACATATGCAATATTACTTCCTATTTTCATTTTTATAACGATACCGTCTTTAATTACGGCTACTTCCTGTGTTTCGTCGTTCCAGTCAACCTCTGCTCCAAGCGCCTCGGTAACCGCACGGACGGGGGCAAGAGTTCTGCCGTTTTCTATGATGGGCAAAACATTGCCGTATTTTTCGTAGTCTATGCTTATGCCGTTTACAAATGTGTCAATCGAGTAGTCTTTAAGTTCATTTTTGATTGCTGCAATTTCGTCTAAAATTTCGGCTCTGTCGTCTTTGGAAATATCATTAAACTGAGAACGCATCTCCTTTAAATATGTGAGCGACTCTATTTTTGCCGCTTTGACAAGCTCCTTCATCTCACGGAGTTTTGCGATTTTTTCGAGTTTTTCCGCCTTGTTTTCCAGGCGTTCGTCACGCTCTGTTTCTTTGCCGACGGTAGGTTCTTTGCTTTGTTTTGCATCGTTGTCGGCACTTTCCTCACTGTTGAGAGTTTCGTCGGTTTCGTTTTCCGCACTGTCCGTGATTTCGCCGGCATCTTTTGTTTCCTCGTCTTGTTTTTCTTCGGTCGTCTGCTCTTGTGCAGTTTCCGAAGCCTCCGACACTTCCTGTGCCAGGGCAAGTGTGTTGACGCCAAATGTCAACGATACCGCCATAATCAATGCCAATAATTTTTTCATAATAAAACATCTCCCGTTAAAATATTTCAAGCCGCTTGTACCATAAGATACGTAAAGCGGCTTGAAAATTTGGGGGGCGGAATTGAATTATTCAAAAATTTCTCCGTTTATAACGGTTTTTAATATGTTAAGCTCACCGTCCAGCACGATAAAGTCCGCATCGCAGCCGACTTCTATCTTTCCGAGATTTTTTTCGCCCAAAAGATTTGCCGGAGTTTCGCTCGCCATTTTAAAGGCGTCCTTTTCGCAAATGCCGAATTTAACCGCACAGCGTACGCAGTTTAAAAGTGTGGAAATGCTCCCGGCAAGCGTGCCGTCGGATAGGCGTGCGCTGTTGTTTTTAACCGTAACTTCCTGTCCGCCGAGGTCGTATTTGCCGTCCGAAAGACCTGTCGCACGCATTGAGTCGCTGATAAGCACCATTCTGTCAGCGCCGAAAATCTTGTATAAAATCCTTATTGCCGACGGGTGAATGTGCAGTCCGTCGCAGATTACCTGTGCGTAGATGTTTCTGTCCGATGCGGCGCCTATCACCGACGGACTTCTGTGGTGGAGGGGCGGCATAGCGTTAAAGGTGTGCGTAAGGCAGGCGGCGCCTGCGTCTATGGCGGCAAGGGCGGTTTCGTAGTCAGCACCCGTATGGCCGAGCGACACACAGCAGTTGCAGTTTTTAATAAATTCCATACTGCCGTCAAGCTCCGGGGCGATTGTCACCATTTTAACGTTTTTGAGTTTGTTAAATTCTTCAAGGTTTGGGTTCTGAATGTATTTGCCGTTTTGAGCACCCTTGAATTTGTCCGCTATAAACGGGCCTTCCAGGTGAAATCCCAGAACTTTTGCGCCTTTTAATTTTGAAGTGTCGGTGTCGGTTATCTTTTTAAGTGCGTCCATACTTGCCGTCATCGTTGTGGGCAGGTACGACGTAACGCCCTCTTTTGCGTAATATGACGGCATATTTTCAAGCTCGCCGTCCATTGTGTCTGCGCCCATACAGCCGTGGGTGTGGACATCTATGAGTCCGGGGTACACCTTTTTGCCGCAAAGGTCAAGTCCGTCATTCGGCGTTTTTTCCAAACTTAAAAATTTTCCGTCCTCGACTGTTATGTCGGTGACAGTCCCGTCTATCAGTGCGTTTTTATAAATTTTTCTCATAATGCTTCCTCCGTCTTAAATGGCAATATCGCTTGAATTGACGCCGAGTATTGTGTCGGCGACATACCCGTGACTTTTTTAAACTGGCGTGAAAAATAGTGAATGTTGGAATAACCCAGAATTTCGGAAATCTGCGTTATGTTGTAGTTGTTTTCACGCAAATACTGCTTTGCCGCCTCGGTCTTTAAGCTGATGAAGTATTCAATCGCCCCCATACCGAGGTTTTCGTTGAATATGTTTGTTATGGTTGTCTTGTTTGAACCGCTGTACTTTACAAGCTCCGCTATGGAAAGGTTTTTGGATATGTTGTCTTTCATATAGTTTACGAGCATTGTCAGCATTGAGCTTTCCTGATTTACCGTAATCTGCGTCCTTTGGCTGCCCTGAACGGGGTTTCTCAGGTACGATATTAAAAGCTCGCATATGTACTGTCGCAAAAGCTGCTCCGCACCTATGGGGCAGTCGGCTTTGCGTGTGAGCCTGTCGGTAAGGGGGTCGTTGAGCGGTGTGGAAAAGGCGTTTGTATACTCGGACACAATTTTTGATATAATACCTTTTTGCAGCTGACCCACCTTTAGAATTCTGTTTTCAAAAAAGCTCATAGCCTTTGAGTTGCACTCAAACGTCACGATGGCAATAATCGGTGCAACAACGCCGTTTGAACGAATGTTGTGCCATTCGTTCGGCTTGTGAAAAACCATCTCTCCCTGGTGCAGAGTAAGCTCTCTGCCGTCTGCGGTAACGGTTGCCTCGCCCTTGTCGGCATAGACAATCTCCCAGAAGTCGTGGCGCTCGCCCGTGAATTTGTATGTCTTTGAAAATTCAAAATAGTGAACCGTATACAGCTTGCTCACAACGATGTCGTTTTTGAGCTTTGAACCAATGTAGTCCGCCATAAACACACACCCCTTTTCACTGTAAATTATATCAGAACAAAAGTCAAAAATCAATATTTTTTGTATTATAGTACAAAATAAAATTACTATTGTGCAAATATTTTTGGCCCGTGGGGTTATATAATGGTTTTAAAGGAGAGATTGATATGCGTTTAATACTTTGCGAAAATTACGACGAGGTTTCAAAAGCGGCGGCAAAAATAATGGCGAGCCAGCTTATATTAAAGCCGGCAAGCGTTCTCGGTCTTGCCACAGGCTCAACACCGCTCGGAATGTATAAGATTTTAGCCGAGATGAACCAAAGGGGCGATATTGACTTTTCCGAGGTTAAGTCATACAACCTTGACGAATACTACCCCCTCGACGCCTCAAACGACCGGAGCTACCGTTATTTTATGAACGAAAACCTGTTCTCCAAGGTAAACATAAACATCGAGAACACCCACGTTCCCTGCGGTACCGCACCCGACCCCGAAAAGGAGTGCGAGGACTACGAAAAGATGATAGAGTCAAGCGGCGGCATAGACCTTCAAGTGCTCGGCATAGGTCAGAACGGACACATAGGCTTTAACGAGCCGGGCGCAAGCCTTAACTCACGCACGCACCTTACAGACCTTACGGAGAATACGATAAATGCAAACTCACGCTTTTTTGCAAGCGAGGACGACGTTCCCCGTCAGGCGCTCACAATGGGGATAGGGACTATCTTAAAGGCTAAAAAGATTATTCTGCTCGCAAGCGGAGCAAACAAGCACCGTGTTGTAACGGAGCTTTTAAACGGCGGCATCAATACCGATGTGCCGGCGTCAATGCTCAAACTCCACCCCGACGTTGTGCTCATCTGCGACCGTGACGCATATTCAAGCGAGAGAATAGGCATAGATTTGGGCGGCACTGAGGTCAAGTTCGGCGTCTTAAACGACAAAAACGAGCTTGTGTATAAAGACAGCATAGAAACCGACTGTTCGAGCGAGAGTGCGCTTATCTCGTCAATAGCGGCAAAGTGCAATGAAATTAAGGACAAATTCCACATCACCGGCGTTGGCGTGGGCACACCGGGAATTATAAGAGACAACAGGGTAACTGCCGTAAACCTGCCCTTTAAGAACACAAACCTTGAAAAACTGCTCTCCAAAGAGCTGCGTCTGCCCGTCAGCGTCAGCAACGACGCAAACTGCGCCGCCCTCGGCGAGGCGCTCTGCGGCAGCGGAAAAGAGGTTAAAAACCTTGTTACGGTAACTCTCGGCACCGGCATCGGCGGAGGAATAATCTCCGATAACAAAATTTATCAGGGCAAAGGCAGTGCCGGCGAAATAGGCCATATCTGCATTGTTGCCGGCGGCAGAGATTGCAGCTGCGGCCACAAGGGCTGCTGGGAGCAGTACGCATCGGTGAGCGCACTTGTAAGGAGCGCAAAGACTGCGTGCGCAGAAAATCCCGACAGTCTGCTTGCCAAAAAATATTCGGAGTACGGCAAAATGAGCGGCAGAATATTCTTTGAGGCGTTAAACGGCGGCTGTGAGGTTGCAAAGGGAGTTTTTGACGAATACCTCGGCTACCTTGCCGCAGGAATTAACAGCTTAATCTACATCTTTGACCCGGATATGCTCGTGCTCTCCGGAGGAATAACAAATGCCGGAGATGCGCTCTTAAAGCCGATTTGCGAGCGTGTGGGAGCGGATATTCCCATTAAAATTTCATCGCTCAAAAGCGACGCCGGAGTTGTCGGAGCGGCAATGCTTGTGTAAAAATGTGCGAAAATATAAACTAAAACAACTTTTGTGTAAATACAAACGAAAATATATGTACTATAATATATTGGCTTGATATTTAAGGAAAGGAAGTCATCTTATTATGAAAAAAGACACAACGCTTGTTGTAATGGCAGCAGGAATGGGGAGCCGTTTCGGCGGACTTAAACAGATTGAGCCCATCGGCCCCGACGGTGAGGTAATCCTTGATTTCTCGGTTTACGACGCCGTAAAGGCAGGATTTAACAAAGTTGTATTCATCATAAGGAAAGACATAGAAAAAGATTTCAGGGAGATAACCAAAAGAAAGATTGAAAAAATCGTGAACGTTGAGTACGTTTTCCAGGATATGGACAAACTCCCGGACGGTTTCTCCGTTCCGGACGGCAGAACAAAGCCGTGGGGCACGGGTCACGCCGTATACTGCGCCGAGGAAAAGGTGAACGAGCCTTTTGCCCTAATCAATGCCGACGACTATTACGGTCAAAGCTCGTTTAAGATTTTAAACGACCAGCTCACAACCGACGACGGACTTTGTATGGTAGGATTTCATCTCGGAAACACGCTCACCGAAAACGGAACCGTTGCAAGGGGCGTGTGCGATGTTGACGGCGGAATATTAAAGGGCATCACCGAGCACACCGCAATAGACAAAAACAGCGGCATACCGCTCGACACCACCGTTTCTATGAATATGTGGGGTCTTAACCCGTCGGTTTTTGAGCACCTCAATGCAGATTTTGTTTCGTTTTTAAACGGTATGACAAATCCGCTCAAAGACGAGTTTTTCATTCCGTATGTAATTGACAATATGATACACCAAAACGGCGCAACCGTAAAGGTTTTAAAGACTTCGGAAAAGTGGTACGGAGTTACATACAAAGACGACAAACAGCTTGTGGTTGACGCAATGAAAAAGCTGATTGACGGAGGGTATTATGACGGAATCTAAGCTGAATGAAATATGCTCGAATTTCAGTATAAACACCAAAATCCAGTCTTACGGAAACGGGCATATAAACGACACATATCTCTGCGACAGCACACCGAGATTTATTTTGCAGAGAATTAATACAAATGTATTTAAAAACGCCGATGAGGTTATGGAAAATATCTATAACGTCACCGAGCACTTAAAAGCTAAAATCAAGGCAAACGGCGGTGACGTAAACCGTGAAACGCTGACCGTAATCCGCACAAAAGACGGCAAAAACTTTTACCGTGACGGCGACGACTGCTACCGTATGTATAGGTTTGTGGAGGACTCCGTAAGCTATGACTTTGTGGAAAATCCCGTTCAGCTTTACTATGCGGCAAAGGCTTTCGGAAAATTCCAGAAGATGTTAAATGACTTCCCGGCGGAAAAACTGCACGAAACCATAGTGGACTTCCACAACACTCCCGAAAGAGTAAATCAGCTTAAAACGGCGATAGCAAACAACACCGCCGGCAGACTGGAAAGCGTTAAGGACGAGGTTGACTTTGCACTGGACTACGCAAAGTATGCGGACAAAATCACCTCGGCAATGGCAGACGGCACCGTCCCCCTGCGTGTTACGCACAACGACACCAAGCTCAATAACGTCCTTTTTGACAAGGACAGCGGCGAGGGCGTATGCGTTATAGATTTAGACACCGTAATGCCCGGCTCGCTCCTCTATGACTTCGGCGATGCGCTCCGCTTCGGAGCGTCAAGCGGTGCGGAGGACGAGGTTGACCTTGATAAGATATGGTTCGACTTAGAAAAGTTTGAGCAGTTTGCAAAGGGATTTTTGGAGGAAATGTCGGACTGCACCGAAAAGGAAATTGAGCTTTTGCCGATGTCGGTGCTCATTATGACATACGAGTGCGGAACAAGATTTCTCGCAGACCACCTAAACGGCGATACATATTTTAAAATTCACCGTGAAGGACACAACCTTGACAGAGCAAGAACGCAGTTTAAACTTGTTGCGGATATTGAGAGCAAGTTTGACAAAATGAACGAAATTGTGAAAAAGTATGCAAAATAGAGCGCAAACGGCACAGCGCCGTGCAAGCGACTGCTTTTCGAAGCAAGGAAAGTTGGTTTAATTACAATATGCGTAATCGGCAAAGGTATTGTAGGGGAGTGCGTTGTTTTGCGCAGTGTGATTTAGCAATGGAAAGGGAAATTATTATGACCAAATTCTCACTCGAACAGGTTTCGAGCCTTGACAAAGTTTTTTTAAAACCGCAGTCGCCGCTCACGCCCGTAACTGAGGCAACCGTCTTAAAAGGCGACAGATACTCCTATCAAATCGCATACGCCGGCACCGATACAAACGGCTGGCCGAGTGACGCATCTTTTGAGATTTCCTCGGACATAAGCGAGTATATTAACGTATACAAGGTGGAAAATCTCCCGTCGGCTCTTCCCGTTTATTCGTCTGCGGACAGCGAGGGGTACATAACCAAAGAGCCGGGACTTTTCCCCGACCTTTTGGAGCCTGTGAGGGATAATTACATAAAAATTGTTGACGGCTTTAAGCGTGCGCTTTGGCTCACAGTTGACGTGCCGGAGGACGCAGAGAGCGGAGAGCACAGTATCACCGTAACCGTAAAATGCGACGGCAGCGAAAAAAGCGTTACACTGCGTCTTGAAATATTAGACTGCGTTTTGCCCAAATATCCCTTTAAGTATACCCAGTGGTTCCACGCAGACTGCATTGCCGACTATTACGGATTTGAAGTTTTCTCCGAGGAGTTTTGGTCAATGACCGAAAAGTTTATTAAAACGGCGGCGTATACCGGAATTAATATGCTCCTCACGCCGATATTTACTCCTCCGCTTGACACCGCTGTCGGCGGCGAGAGAACGACGGTTCAGCTCATAGACGTTAAAAAGAACGGCGAAAAATACGGGTTCGGCTTTGAAAAACTTGCCCGTTGGATTGATATTTGCCAAAGATGCGGCATACAATACTTTGAAATGGCTCATCTGTTTACGCAGTGGGGCGCAGAGCACGCACCGAAAATCGTTGCCGACGTAAACGGCGAAAAGGTTAAAATTTTCGGCTGGGAAACAAACCTTGCGGACGGTGAGTACAAACGCTTTTTGGAGCAGCTTATACCTCAGCTTTCAAAGGTTTTAAAGGATTTGGGCGTGGACAAAAACACGTATTTCCACATATCCGACGAGCCTAACGACAAACAGCTTGCAAGCTATAAGACGGCAAAGGAGATTGTCGGCGACCTGCTCCGTGACTTCCCCGTTCTGGACGCACTTTCGCACTATGATTTCTACGAGCAGGGTCTTACCCAAGTTCCCGTGCCGGCAATCGACTGCATAGAGCCTTTCCTCAAAAACCGCCCGGACGAAATGTGGACTTACTATTGCTGCGGACAGATGAACAAGGTTACAAACCGCTTTTTCTCGATGCCGTCGGCAAGAAACAGAATAGCCGGAGTGCAGTTTTACAAATATGAGATAGACGGATTTTTGCAGTGGGGTTACAACTTCTACAACAGTCAGCTTTCACGCAGAAGGATAAATCCGTTTATGGTGACCGACGCCGATATGGCGTTCCCCTCCGGCGACTCGTACAGCGTGTACCCCGGTGAGGACGGGCCGCTTCTTTCGCTTCGTCCAGAAGTTTTTGCGGACGGACTCAGAGATATGCGTGCGCTCAAATTCCTGGAGAGTTTGACCGACAGGCAGACCGTTTTGGATCTCATAGGCGATGTTACCTTGACGGAATATCCCCTCGATGCGCAGTATCTTGTAAATTTGCGTGAGAGCGTAAACAGGAAAATTGCCGAGAAACTCAGTTTGTAAAATATAAACAAAAATAATCGTCACAGTTACCAAAAAATACCGTTTTGAATTGCACGGAACGCCTTTTCGTGATAAAATCAAAACGGTTTTTTGTTTTTTAAAAGTTAGGGGGAAAAACATTGGAGAATTTCATTGCTAAAATCGAGTACATAAACAATGTGGTCAACGCCTTTGCGTGGGGACCGATAATGCTTGCACTCCTCGTCGGAACGGGAGTATTTTTAAGTGTCCGTACCGGCTTTATTCAGGTTGGGCGCTTTGGCTTTATGCTCAAAAACACGGTGGGCTCGCTCTTTAAGAAAAGCGACAAAGACCACGGCAGTAACCTGTCGCCGTTCCAGGCGGTAACCACCGCCCTTGCCGGAACTGTCGGCACGGGTAACATAGCCGGCGTAACGGGAGCTATATTTGCAGGCGGTCCGGGAGCGGTTTTCTGGATGTGGGTGTCGGCGTTTTTCGGAATGTGTACCAAGTATGCGGAGATTGCCCTTGCGGTTAAGTACCGTGAGGTGGACAAGAGCGGTCAGCACCACGGCGGCCCGATGTATTACATAACAAACGGACTGGGCAAAAGCTGGAAGTGGCTTGCGGTTCTCTTTGCAATTCTCGGCGGAATAGCGAGCTTCGGCATAGGCAACATCTCACAGGCAACGGAGATTGCGGGAGCAATGGAAGGACTCTTTGGCATAAAGCCGCTTGTCACGGGAATAATCCTTGCCGCTTTGGTTGCGGTCGTTGTCATCGGCGGCATCAAGCGCATAGGTCAGGTTACGTCTTACCTCGTGCCTTTTATGGCAATGTTCTATATTATTGCCGGTATCGGCGTAATAGTTCTCAGAATTGGCGAAATACCGTCGGCTCTCGGAGAAATTTTTAAGGGTGCGTTTTCGTTTAAGTCGGTTGGCGGCGGAATATTCGGCTATGTTATAATGCAGGCAATGCGCCAGGGCTTTGCAAGGGGCGTGTTCTCAAACGAGGCAGGTCTCGGCTCTGCGCCTATGGCTCACGCAGCGTCCTCTGCGGAGCAACCCGTTGAGCAGGCTCTGTGGGGAATATTCGAGGTGTTTGTAGATACCATTGTCATCTGCACCATCACCGCTCTTGCGGTAATCCTCTCCGGCGTGCTCGGCACGGAGGGCGGACTTGACGCATTCTCGTCCAAGGGGGCGGCTGCGGTTAAGGCATTCAACGTTATTCTGCCCGGAACCGTTGGCGGAACGGTAATTCAGGTGAGCCTCCTGTTCTTTGCGCTCTCCACCATTCTCGGCTGGAGCTATTACGGACTTACCTGCTGGTCGTACCTTACAAACGGAAACAAGGTTGTGGCGTTTGTATACAAGGTTGTGTTTATCCTTGTGTGCATTGTCGGCTCGGTCGGCTCCGGAAAGCTGATGTGGGACATCTCCGACACATTAAACGGTCTTATGGCACTGCCGAACCTTGTTGCCCTCATACTTTTGAGCGGCGTTGTGGGCAGAGAAACAAAGAAATATTTTGACAAATACGATTTTGACCGTTTAAAAAAATAGTTCTTGACTAAGTGAGTTTTTTGTGATATTATTGTTACAGTAAATCTTTAAATCGGCACGAGATGCCGGCAAGATGACTGTAAAATGCGTGTGCCTATGCGTGCACGTGCGGTTTTGCGTGTTCAGACCTGTCGGCTTCGGCAGGCCTTTTTTACGGAGGAATTATGGATTTCTTGAATGAAAAGTTTGATATAGAAAAATACAAAGACGCATTTTTAAAAATATGCGGTGATTTTCCGCTTGATAATTGCGTTGTTATGCCCGGTTTCGCAGATGTTCACGTGCATCTGCGTGAGCCGGGTTTTTCGTATAAGGAAACAATAGAGAGCGGCACGCTGTCGGCGGCAAGGGGCGGCTACACCGCCGTGTGCGCTATGCCGAACCTTGACCCTGTGCCCGACTGTGCGGAAAATCTCGAAAAAGAGCTTGCGGCAATAGGGCGCAGTGCAAGAGTCAACGTATATCCTTACGGTGCGATTACGGCAGGAGAGTTGGGCGAGAAACTTTCCGCTATGGCGGAAATGGCAGATAACGTTGTCGCCTTCTCCGACGACGGGCGTGGCGTTCAGTCGGCGCAGATGATGGAGGAGGCAATGCTCACCGCAAAATCGCTCGGTAAGATTATAGCCGCCCACTGTGAGGACAATTCGCTTTTAAACGGCGGATATATCCACGACGGCGAATACGCCAAAGCTCACGGACACAGGGGCATCTGCTCCGAGAGCGAGTGGAAGCCTATTGAAAGGGACCTAAAACTTGCGGCAAAAACAGGCTGTGCTTACCACATCTGCCACATCTCAACCAAGGAGAGCGTGGAGCTTGTGCGCCGTGCCAAGGCTCAGGGCGTTGACGTAACGTGCGAAACCGCACCGCATTATTTGGTGCTGAGCGACGGCGATTTGCAGGACAGCGGCAGATTTAAAATGAACCCGCCCATACGCAGTGAGGAGGACAGACTTGCTCTGATAGGCGGCATCTGTGACGGCACGATAGATATGATTGCCACAGACCACGCCCCCCACAGCGCAGAGGAAAAAAGCGGCGGACTGCAAGGCAGCCTTATGGGCATTGTGGGACTTGAAACGGCGTTTCCCGTCTTATACACACATCTTGTAAAAAAGGGGATAATCACGCTTGAAAAGCTTATCAGCCTTATGGCGATAAATCCGAGAAAGCGTTTTAATCTGCCGCTTTCAAATGACTTTTGCGTGTGGAATTTGGAGGAAAAATACAGGATAGACCCGTCGCAATTTGCCACCCTTGGGCGCAGTACCCCGTTTGACGGGTGGGAGGTATACGGCAGATGCAATCTTACCGTGTGCGATGGAAAGGAAGTTTACGGAGGTGCAAAATGAAACAGGGAATTTTTGACATAATCAGCAATACCAAAATTGCCGACGGCGTTATGAAAATGGTACTGCTCGGCGATACCTCGGCAATTACGGCGCCGGGGCAGTTTGTAAACATTAAGCTTGACGGATTTTATTTGAGACGTCCGATTTCCGTCTGCGACAGATGCGGCGATGCGCTCACGCTTATTTATAAAATCGTGGGCGGCGGCACAGAGGCGATGTCACAGCTCAAAGCGGGCGGAGAACTCGACGTTTTGACGGGACTCGGCAACGGCTACGACTTGGCGCCGTCGGGCGAAAGACCGCAGTTAATCGGCGGCGGAGCAGGCGTTCCTCCGCTGTATCTGCTGTGCAAAGAGCTTGCGGGTCAGGGCAAGTCACCGCAAGTTGTTCTGGGATTTAACACGGAAAGCGAAGTGTTTTTTGAGGAGGAATTCAAACACCTGGGAGCGTCCGTCACCGTCACCACGGCAGACGGCAGTTACGGAGTAAGAGGCTTTGTCACCGACGCTTTGAGCACGGACGCTACATATGCCTATGTCTGCGGCCCGGAGCCTATGTTAAAGGCGGTTTATGACGGCATAACAACGGGCGGACAGTTCAGCTTTGAGGAGAGAATGGGCTGCGGTTTCGGAGCGTGTATGGGCTGTACGTGCAAGACCAAGTACGGCGCAAAGAGAATTTGCAAAGACGGCCCCGTTCTCAAAAAGGAGGAGATTGTATGGTAGACACAAGCGTTAATCTGAGCGGTATAACCCTTTCCAACCCCGTGATTGCCGCAAGCGGTACCTTCGGCTACGGGCACGAGTTTGCAGAGCTTTACGATATAAACATACTCGGAAGTTTTTCGTTTAAAGGCACAACGGAGCAGGCACGCTTCGGCAATCCCACACCGAGAATTGCAGAGTGCCCGTCGGGAATGCTGAACAGCGTGGGACTGCAAAATCCGGGCGTTGACAGCGTGATTGCCGACGAGCTCCCACGGCTTAAAAAATGCTTTTCCAAACCCATAATAGCAAACGTCGGCGGTTTTGGTATTGACGAGTACGTGAGAGTGAGCGAAAAATTCGACAGCATAGACGAAGTAGGCATAATCGAGGTAAACATCAGCTGTCCCAACGTCCACGACGGCGGTATGGCCTTCGGCACAAGTGCCAAAAACGCCGCCGCTGTCACCAAGGCGGTTAAGTCGGCGGTCAAAAAGCCGGTTTACATAAAGCTCTCGCCCAACGTCACCGACATTGCGGAGATTGCCAAAGCGTGCGAGGACGCCGGTGCGGACGGCATAAGTATGATAAACACGCTCCTCGGAATGAGGATAGATTTAAAGAGCAAAAAATGCACCCTTGCAAACAAGATGGGCGGATTTTCGGGCAGTGCGATTTTCCCCGTTGCGCTCAGAATGGTGTATCAGGTGTATGATGCGGTAAAAATCCCCATAATCGGTATGGGCGGTGTGAGCACGGCATCGGACGTTTTGGAAATGATGCTCGCCGGTGCGTCTGCGGTTCAGGTGGGGGCGGCAAACCTTGCAGACCCCTTTGCCTGCAAGCGCATAGTTGAGGATTTGCCGTGCGTAATGGAAAAATACGGAATTAAAAATTTAAGAGATATAACAGGAGGCGCACACAATGGGTAAAGACGTAATAATTGCCTGCGATTTTCCGGGCAGAAAAGAAGTTTTTGAATTTCTTGACAAATTCACGGACGAAAAGCCGTTTGTAAAAATCGGTATGGAGCTTTTCTATGCCGAAGGGCCGCAGATAGTGAGGGATATTAAGGCAAGAGGACACAAGATATTTCTTGATTTAAAACTGCACGATATTCCCAATACTGTTAAGAAGGCAATGGCGGTGCTCTCAAACCTTGATGTTGATATGGTAAACGTGCACGCATCCGGCACCTGCGCTATGATGAGCGCCGCACTCGAAGGTCTGACACGCCCGGACGGCACAAGACCGCTGATTATTGCCGTAACTCAGCTTACGAGCACAAGCGAGGAAAGACTGCACGGCGATTTGCTGATTTCGGAGAGTATGGAAAACACGGTTATGCACTATGCGAAAAATGCCAAAGACTCAGGTCTTGACGGCGTTGTCTGCTCACCGCTTGAAGCG
The DNA here is from genome assembly GCA_934500705.1 of uncultured Clostridia bacterium. Classification (GTDB taxonomy): domain Bacteria; phylum Bacillota; class Clostridia; order UMGS1810; family UMGS1810; genus CAKSIN01. The sequence goes on from CAKSTI010000002.1 coordinate 200,004, forward strand.
GAAAAGGTACATTCCGTCTGCGGTGACGGCTTTATTACCGTAACGCCCGGCGTGCGCTTTGCCGACGGGGATAAGGGCGACCAGGTGAGAGTAACCACCCCCGAGGGAGCAAAAAAGCTCGGCTCGGATTACATTGTTGTCGGCAGACCCGTAACACAGGCAGACAACCCTGTTAAGGCATATAAAAGATGTGTAAAAGAATTTGTGGGAGGTATGGAAAATGAATAGTACAGAAGTTAAAATTGCAAAAGATTTGCTCTCAATCCGTGCGGTGTTCTTCCGCCCGAACGAGCCGTTCACCTGGGCAAGCGGAATTAAAAGTCCCGTCTACTGCGACAACCGCCTGACCCTTTCCGCACCCGAAGTGCGCAGTGACGTGGAAAATGCCATTGCCGATGCCGTTAAAGAAAATTATCCCGATGCCGAGGCGCTTTTCGGCACTTCGACGGCAGGCATCGCCCACGCAGCGATTGCGGCGCATATCCTCGGTATGCCTATGGGTTACGTCCGCTCCGGCGCAAAGGACCACGGCAGGGGAAACCGCATCGAGGGCAGACTGGAAAAAGGGCAGAAGGTTGTGGTTATAGAGGATTTAATCTCCACCGGCGGCAGCGTCATAGAAGTTGTGGACGCTCTGCGTGAGGCAGGAGCGCAGGTTCTCGGCATTGTAAGCATATTTACCTACGGAATGAAAAAGGGCATAGAGCGCTTAAAAGAGGCAGATGTTAAAAACGTGAGCCTTACAAACTTTGACGTAATTGCCAAAGCGGCGGCGGAGGAAAACTACATTGCTCCGTCCGATGTAAAAAGGCTTATCGCCTTCCGTGACAACCCCTCGGACGAAAGCTGGATTGGAGGTAGCGCAAATTGAGAAATTTAACGGATATTCTGGAACTTTCGGTGTCTGAAATAGACGAGCTTATACAAACCGCAAACGACATAATCGCAAACCCCGAAAAATACCGTGACAGCTGCCGTTACAAAAAGCTCGCCACCCTGTTTTTTGAGCCGTCCACAAGGACACGCCTGTCCTTTGAGGCGGCAATGATGGAACTCGGCGGAAGTGTTCTGGGCTTTTCCGAGGCGGCGTCAAGCTCTGCATCAAAGGGCGAGAGCGTGTCCGACACCGTTGCTGTTGTAAGCGGCTATGCCGACATCATTGCAATGCGCCATCCCAAAGAGGGCGCACCAATCGTTGCGGCGTCCAAGAGTACCGTGCCCATTATAAATGCCGGTGACGGCGGACACAACCACCCCACACAGACGCTTACGGATTTGCTCACCATAAGATGCGAGAAAGGCGGATTTGAAAACTTAACCGTCGGCGTGTGCGGCGACCTCAAATTCGGCAGAACGGTTCACTCCCTCATTGCCGCAATGTCACGCTACAAGGGCGTAAAATTTGTGCTCATATCGCCCCCGGAGCTTAAACTCCCACGCTATGTAAAAGAGGCGCACATCAAGTCCAAAGGCATAGAATACGTACAGACAACCTCGCTCGACGAGGTAATAGGCAGTCTTGACATACTGTATATGACAAGAGTGCAGAAGGAACGCTTTTTCAACGAGGAGGACTACCTGCGCTTAAAGGACAGCTATATTCTCACACCGGAGAAAATGGCACTTGCAAAGGACAGCCTTTCCGTCCTTCATCCGCTCCCCAGGGTAAACGAGATTTCCGTTGCCGTGGACAGCGACCCCCGTGCGTGCTATTTTAAACAGGCACGCTATGGCAAGTACATCAGAATGGCGCTTATACTAAAACTTTTGGAGGTGCACGTATGAGAGTAGACGCAGTAAACAACGGAATTGTAATAGACCACATAGAGAGCGGCAAGGCAATGGAGATTTACCGCCTGCTTTCGCTCGACGACCTCGACTGCACGGTTGCAATATTAAAGAACGTGCCGAGCAGTAAAATGGGCAGAAAGGATATAATCAAAATCGACTGCCGAATGGATATAAACTTTGACGTTTTAGGCTACATCAGCCCCAATGTCACCGTGGACATCATAAAAGACGGCGTCGTGTCCGAAAAGAAGCACATCGACCTTCCCGAAACCCTTACCGATATTTTAAAATGCAAAAATCCACGCTGCATAACCTCTGTTGAGCAGGAAATTCAGCACATTTTCAAGCTGACCGACAGAGAGCACAGAGTATATCGGTGCATATACTGCGACACACAAAATTAAAGATTTTTAAAAATTCCTCTTGACAAGGGGAATTTTTTGTAGTATTATTGTATTAGTTAATTAGTACAGTGGTACAGAAAGGAGTATAAATATGAAGTGGGAATTTAAAGACGACCGCCCCATTTATCTGCAAATAGCGGAAACGGTCAAAACCGCCGTCGTTTCGGGCGAAATTCCGCCGGGCGAGCGGCTGTCCTCGGTTCGTGAGCTTGCCGCCGAGGCAGGGGTCAATCCCAACACAATGCAAAAGGCACTTTTGGAGCTTGAACGCAGCGGACTTGTCTTTTCCAGCAGAACGAGCGGACGCTTTGTAACTGCGGACAATGCGCTCATTGCAAGCGAAAAGCAGAGCCTTGCAAGGGAAAAAACCGAAGAATTTGTCCGCCAGATGGACAGCATAGGAATTAAAAAGGACGAGATTATTAAAATATTAAGTGAAAGGAATGATTTAAGTGAGTGACTTTGTACTTGCCTGCAACGAACTTACAAAGAAATACGGCACGCTCACGGCTCTTGACAATGTGAGCTTTAACGTGGAGCGCGGCAAAATCGTAGGTCTGCTCGGCCCCAACGGCAGCGGCAAGACCACGCTTATAAAAATAGCAAACGGACTCCTTACCGCCACGGGAGGGGAAATACTCATCTGCGGCGAAAAGCCGGGGGTTGAAACAAAGAGGCGGACGGCGTATCTTTCCGATTGTCTTTCTCTCCCTCAATGGCTGAGCGTCGGTGAGCTTGTGGAATTCTATGCGGATTTTTTTGAGAATTTTAACACGCAAAAGGCAAAGCAAATGATGGAGTCGTTAAACCTCGACCCCGACAAAAAGCTCAAAACCCTGTCAAAGGGAACAAAGGAAAAGGTTCAGCTTGTGCTCACTATGAGCCGTGACGCCGACCTCTATCTCCTTGATGAGCCTATGGGCGGCGTTGACCCTGCAACGAGGGATTATATATTAAACACCATAATTTCAAATTACAGCGAAAATTCCTCCGTGATAATATCAACCCACCTCATATCGGACGTGGAAAGCATTTTAGACGAGGTTGTGTTTATAAACGAGGGTAAAATCGTCCTCACCGACTCCGCAGATAACATCAGGGAGAACAGGAATATGAGTGTGGACGCACTTTTCAGGGAGGTGTTCAAATGTTAGGAAAACTTTTTAAATACGAATTCCGTGCCGAGGGGCGCATACTTGTTCCCGTATACGGGGCAACCGTGCTTCTCAGCGTTATCTCCTCGATTATGTCGAGGTTTATGTACGGCGATATGACTTCTTTTACCGCCGTAAGAATACTGTCGCTCTGCCTTACCGTGCTTTTCGGTCTGCTTGTTGCCGCAACGGTAGTGATGAGCTTTGCGGCGTCCGTTATGCGCTTTAAGACGGGAATGCTCGACTCCGAAGGTTATGTAACCCACACCCTGCCCGTTCAGCCGTGGCAAAACGTTGCGGCAAAGGTTCTGTGCTCCGTTGTATACCAGGTTATAGCAATGTTTGTTATTGCGGTTTCGGCATTTGTTTTCACGGTGATTGCCGCCGGCGGAATAGATATTGATTTTGCGGATTTGGGAAAGCTGTTTTCGTTCCTTTTGCAAAAGTTCGGCGGTGCAAACATTGCACTCTACACGGCGGAAGGCATAGTGTTTACGCTCCTTACGCTTATCCAGACAAATACAATGTTCTACGCATCGCTCAGCTGCGGTCACGCATTTAACTCCGGCAAAACAGCAAAGTCGATTGGATTTTTCATCGGATTTTATGTCCTCTCGCAGTTTATAAACGGCTCAATTCTCACAGCGCTTTATGCATTAGATTTTACGTCGTACACCACACCGCACCTTGCGCTTTTGGGACTTATCTGTCTGCAGCTGTTTTACAGCACGCTGTACTTTTTGGTTACGAGCCACTGTATGAAAAACAGGCTTAATTTGCAGTAAAGTTTCGCTTTTGAAAATTATCATTTTCTTGGTAATTTTCGCCATAAAAATCAGATAACCGCCTCGACCCAAGGCGATTACCTGATTTAATGGTATGTTTGAGGCATAACCGTTTGAGGTCTTGCCTTTTTCTGCTGTCATTATGTATTTATTTTATAATTTTTATACCGCATTCGGGTGAAAGTGTGTTAAAATCGCTCCAAATCATAGCCTTTGCGGTTGTGTAGGTTTTGCCCGGCGTAAAGGTAATTTGCGTGCCGTTATAAACCTGTGAGTGCACCTCTGCAAGTTTATTGCCGTTGTAAAGGGCAAGTATAACGGTTTTGCCGTTGTCTGTGTTCAAGGGTGTGACAACTATCTTGCCGTCGGCGGAGCGCACCGCCTTTATGCCTTTTAAGTAAACAATAATATCATCGGGTATCGAATAGCCGCTGCCTTTTTCTATATCAGTCCAATCCTCTTTGCTTCCGACGTAATTAACCTTGTTTAATTTGCCGCATTTTTTAAACGCAGACTCACCGATGCTTGCTACGCTGTTGGGGATTGTAACGCTTTTAAGAGCAGAACATTCAAAAAACGCACCGGCGCCTATGCTTTCAACGCCGTCGGGAATTGATATATCCGTTAAGGCGTAGCAGCTGTTAAACGCATCGGCTCCTATGCTCGTTACGCTCTGCGCAATGGTGATATTCTTTAAATTCCAACATCTTTCAAAAGCGCTGTCGGCAATCTTTGTTACGCCGTTCGGGATTGCAAAGGAGTCACCGACTGCCGCCTTTGGGTAACAGATAATCTCGGTTTTTGCTTTGTTGTATAAAATACCGTTCTGCGACCGGTAAGCTGTATTGCCGTCGGCAACGGTTATGTTTGTTAAATCGATGCAGACCGCAAACGCACTGTCACCGATAACGGTCACACTCTGCGGAATTGTTATATCCGTCAGACCGGAACTTTGAAATGAATAGCTGCCGATGACCGTCAGAGTGTCGGGCAGATTTATGCCTGTTAAGCCTTTGCAACTATAAAACGCATAATTGCAGATGATTTTTGTTCCGCTCCTTACGGTGCAAACGCCGGATATACTTGTGTCCGCCTTTACAAGATGATTGCCTATATACAGCACACCGTTATCAAAATTATTTTCGTCCTTACAATAAGCGGTTCCGTCAAACACACCGCTGCCGATGCCCGTCACGCTGTCGGGGAGCGTTATATCCGACAAATTGCCGCAACCGTTAAAAGCATAATCGCCAATGTATTCTACGCCGTCCTTAATTTCAACGCTTGCAAGATTGTCACAGTCGCAAAATGTATAGTCAGCAATATTTGTCAAACTGCCGGGAACGGTTACGCTTGTCAGACCGCTGAACTGGAATGCCTCTTTGCCGATGCTCGTTATGCTGTCGGGAATTGTAATGCTCTCTAAGGCTGTGCATTCGTAAAATGCGCCCTCGCCGATGTATGTTACAGTGTCGGGGATTGTTATGCTCGTTAAGCCTTTAAAATAGTAAAATGCGTAAGAACCGATGCCCGTTACGCCGCTTTCTATAACTATGCTTTCGATTTGCTCACAATAGTCATACCACGGTGCCACGGAGGAAAGGGTATTATAATCTCTTATTGCGCCCGTACCGGTTATGGTGAGCGTCTTTGTTACATCATCATATGAGTAGAAAGCCTCTGTTCCGCATTTGCCGGTTGTGACACTCGCAAAAACCGAAAACGGTGCAAGGGTCAGGAGCATACAAAGTGCTGTGAGCACAGACAATATTCGCTTTGTTTTAGTCATAATAAAGCCGCCCTTCTCTGATTTTTACAGTTTTATTAATTGTCGTATTTTCAAGGGATTTACTGCCGTTACGGGGAAAATTGCTATGTGAAACCAATGTAAGTCCAACTCTCTCCTGCCTATTCATTGTAACATATTTTGGAGTGCGTGTAAATGGTTTTTTGGAAAATGGTGTGGAATTGGTGTAAAATCCCCCCGTCACGGTTTCACCGTGACACCCCCCTTTAAGGCAAGGGGGGGAATCCCTCCGTCAGTCGCTATGCGACTGCCACCTCCCTTTAAGGCAAGGGAGGCTGAATGTGGGGTTTGAACGCAAAAAGCGGCTCGCCGCCGCTATGTGCGACAGCGAACCGCTCCTTTAACCAAAATTACTCAATGGCAATTCTGCCGGAAGTGTCAATTTTTTTCTGCTCCTTTTTGGGGAGAACAACGGTCAGAACGCCCGATTTATACTTTGCCTTCACGTCATCGGGGGTGACATCGCCGACATAAAAGCTCCTTGTCAGAACGCCGGAATAGCGCTCCTGCCTTAAAATCTTGCCCTTCTTGTCTTCCTCATCTTTATCCATACCCTTTTCGGCACTTATGGTGAGGTAGCCGTCCTTAACGTCAAGGTTAATTTCGTCTTTCTTGAAGCCCGGCAGGTCAACGGCGAGTTCATATGCACCGTCTTTTTCGTGAATATCGGTCTTCATCAAATTCCTTGCGTGCTTTCCGTACAGCGGATTGTGCGCTCCGAAGAAACCTCCGTCAAAGAAATCATCAAACATATTTTCTCCAAAAATACTCGGTAACATAAGTCATTCCTCCAATTTATATAAACATATTATAAACAAATTTGTGATTTTTTATCCGTTTGCTTTGCATCTTTACTTACCCATCGGTCTCACTCTCTTTCCTAACTTCTGATTACATTATACAATTTTTTGTTGAAAAAACAATAAGTTCGTGATACAATAAATATATGCTTTGTTGTGCCGACAGCACAATAAATTTGCGAAAGGGTGAGAGTATGGGCGAACAAAACGAAAATTACGGTGTTCAAACACTTGCAAACGAGTTTTTTGAACAGGACGACATACAAAGGCTCGCAGAGGTTACGGGAATTTTGCTTGACTGTCCGTTGCTTGTGCTTGACGAAACGTTTCACGTTGCCGCACATTTCAGTCCGCCGGGCTTTTGCGACAAACTCTTTAAAGATGCGGTCGGCTGCGGCATAATCACGTATGAGGTCGGAGTGATAATCAGCAAAAGCGAGGCGCTGCGCAACGGAAAAGCCGACTACATTAAATTAGATGAGAGCGAATACAAAAGACGTTTTGCACCGCTTGCGTGCACGGGCGTAAGGCTCGGATATTTGGTTTGCATAGATACGGACGGACATTTGCAAAAAATTTCGGCGGAAATATGGCGGCAGATTGAGGTTATACTTTCCAAACAGTTATTCATAGAAACCGCCAGGCAGGACAAACCGTTTGAAACGGCGGACGAGATACTTATGCATCTGCTCGGCGGCGGCTTTACGTCGGAGCCGTACTTTAAGCTGCAAACGGCAAACACATATCTGGCGGATTTTAAGCCGACGGCGTTTGCGCTCATTGACCTTACGGTTTACAACAGCGAATATGCCGGAGGACGGCACCTTAAAGAGGAGATACGGCGGCAGTTTGAAAATGCGCACGAGTTTTTGTATAAAGGCGATATGTTCCTCTTTTTGCACAGTGAGCACGATGTAAACATTTTTGCAGAGCTTGCACGGGAATTCGGATTAAAGGTAATCATATCCGACCCGATAAACAGCTTGTTTGAACTCCCGGAGCTGTACCGCAGTGCACACGAAGCGCTTGAAATTCTGCTCGAAATCAATACGGACGTATCGTCGGTTGCAAGCCTCCGAACGCCGCTTATGCTAAAAAATCTGGCGCACCGCAAAGACCTTGTTCCGCCAAAGCTTATGAGCCTTGCTGAGCACGACAGGGCAAAGGACACGATGTATCTGGAAACGCTGTATTATTACCTCATATGCAACCGCTCGCTTAAAAAGACGTGCGACGCACTCTTTACGCACCGAAACACGGTTCTTTACCGCATACGCAGAATACGGGAGGACTTTTTAATTCCGATAGACGATACCGCTATGCACACGGAACTGCTGCTCGGTACGGCTCTGCTGCTGTTTGAAAGCAGGGGCGCCGCCTTTTTTGCGGATATAAATAACCGAAAGGAATGATTTGTTATGAAAGAAAACAGAAAATTAATGAAAGAAGTGCTCAAAGACATAAGACACGATATGACGGACGAGGAGGTTTTAAACTTACTTGCCGACAGCAAAATATCGGTAAGCCCAAAAAATGAGAGGGAGAGATACACCCTCGGACAGCGTGCCGCCGACAAAATTGCCAAGTTTGCCGGCAGCTGGGCGTTTATATTCTCGTTTACGGGGGGACTTGTGCTGTGGATGGTGGTAAATGCCGTGCTTGCGGCAAAGGCGTTTGACCCGTATCCGTTTATTCTGCTTAATCTGGTTTTGTCGTGCGTGGCGGCAATCCAGGCGCCGCTCATTATGATGAGCCAGAACAGGCAGGAGGAAAAAGACCGCCGCCGTGCAGAAAATGACTACAAAGTCAACCTTAAAACAGAAATTATGATAGAGGATATTTTTGACAAGGTTACGGCGATTTTAAAAAGACAGTCAAAATTGGAAAAACAAATTGAGAGTATGCAGAACGAAAAGAAAGATGAGGAGTAGGCAGGAGAGAGCTGAACTTGCATTGCCTGTCGACTGAATTTTCACAAAGCCTTCCGCCTTGTCGGTCTTGACGGGCGTCAGCCCGCCTGCACCCTTACGCACCGAAATTCTTTGCAAAAATTCAGCCGAACAGGTGCTCGCAGTTTCACATAAGCAATTTTTTCTGTAACAAAGTAAATTACGCAGGGAATACTGTCGTATTTTCAAGGGATTTACTGCCGTTACAAGGAAAATTGCTATGTGAAACCAATGTAAGTTCAGCTCTCTCCTGCCTAGGCAGTGCGGGTTCGAGTCCCCACTGCCTATGGGATTTATTTTGCAGTGTCTCCGGTGTGTTTTTAAAACTCCCTTATCAGCATTTTGGGCACGCCGATGATGTGGCAGTGCTCCAAGCCGTCCTTTTCTATTTTTTTTGGCGGGTGCATCGGGTTTATGGGGACGAGGTTCAGCCAATCCTCGCCCGGACTGAATTCAACCTTTTTAAGCGTGGCAAACTCGTCGCCGTAGATAACCGCTCCGATTTGTCCGCTGAAATCAAGCGCATTCTGGCGCAAAATCAGCACTTTGTCACCCTCGTGATATTCCGGGTACATACTGTCGCCTTTGACGCACAGCACAAAAAACTCGTCTTTTTTATGTCCCCTAAGGTACGATTTGGGTATCTCGATAACCTCTCCGTCCCAGTCCTCAACCGCAATATTGTCATAGCCTGCGGCAATTTCGCCGAGTACGGGAAAAGCGGTGTAATCATTTGTAACGTTCGGAGTCGGATATTCTCTCTTCGCCGAGGCGTCTATAAAAAATGAAGGCACGACGGAAAAATATTCCGACAGCTTTTGAATTGTGCTCCTTTTTAAATTGCACACTCTGCCGCTTTCCCATTTCTGTACGGCGGCACGCTTTACACCGACTATGTTTCCGAGTTCTTCCTGGGTTAAACCACGTTCTATTCTCAGATTTTTTATATTTTGTCCGACGGTCATTTTTATCACCTCTTGTCGATATTGTATCTTATTTTTAGAATTTTGTCAACCCTTTTTGCAAAAAGTCGAAAAAAAAGATACAAAAAGTGTTGACAAAATTGTGATTTTATGTTAACGTGTATCTTAACGAGATACAAACGAGAGGGGAACAAAAATGAAATTTGGATAAAAATAATTTTTTAACACGAAAGTATCTTGACAAGATACAAAAGAAAAGGAGGAATGACTATGTGCGAAATTTGCGGGTACACATCTTGCCACACAAGATGTCCGAACAGATATTCCGAGATTTTGGGCGAATGTGCAAATTGCCGCTGCGAAATTGAGGCGGACTACGAAAGCCACCGTGACAGTGAGGGAAATCTGTTCTGTTCGCTTGAATGTGCGCTTGCGTACTACTCGATTGAGGAAAACGAATAACAGAGATAGGCAGCGGGGACTCGAACCCGCATTGCCTGTCGGCTGAATTTTCACAAAGTCTTCCGCCTTGTCGGTCTTGACGGGCGTCAGCCCGCCTGCACCCTTACGCACCGAAATTCTTTGCAAAAATTCGGCCGAACAGGTGCTCGCAGTTTCACATAAGCAATTTTTTCTGTAACAAAGTAAATTACGCAGGGAATACTGTCGTATTTTCAAGGGATTTACTGCCGTTACGGGGAAAATTGCTATGTGAAACCAATGTGGGTTCGGGTCCCCACTGCCTAAACGAATGATAGGAGATGAAAAAACAAATGGAAAACGGCTACATAGCCTTGCACAGAAAAATTATGGACTGGGAGTGGTACACCGACGCAAATGTTTTGCGCTTGTTTATTCACCTGCTGCTTTCGGCAAACTGGAAGGCAAGGAAATGGCACGGCGAGGACATCGGCGTGGGTGAGGACGTGGTGAGTATTCAAGGTCTTGCAAGGGAGTTGGAAATGACGCCTAAGCAGATACGAATAGCTCTTGCAAAACTTGAAAAATCCGGAGCAATAAGTGTAAAAGGGGCACACAATTATACTGTCATAAAGGTGCTTAATTACTCGCTTTATCAGGTTTCGGATTTTGAAAAAGGGCAACCAAAGGGCATTCAAAGGGCACTCAAAGGGCAACACTTAAATAAAAGAAATAAGGGAATAAGGGAATTAAATAATTGTTGTTGTGACATCGGCGTGTCGGAAAAACTTCTTGACAAATACATAAGCGGAATAGGCGAGCCTACGGACACGGAGATTGAAATGCTGTCAAAGCTGGAAGGCGAGCACGGAACGGATAAAATGTGTTTGGCTATCGATGAGGCAGTTCGTTCAAACGTAAAAAACCTGCGCTACATAGAGGGAATACTCAAAAATTGGAAAACGGCAAACGTAAAATCGGCGGACGATGCGCTGTCGTACAGCAAGGCGAGGGAGCGAACAATACAAAATCCAAGGCAAAAAAAGAACAGTTTTCAGGATTACGATGACGAGATAAGCGATTTTGACGCTCAGATAATCAGGCGCCGAATGGAAAAGGAGACAGAAAATGGACGACATTAAAGAATATCTTTCAGGAGGCAGAAAGCTGGACGGCGAAGTGCACGAGCTGTCGGAGGCAAGGCGCCGTGCGTACGAAATTTTAACGCTCGGCTCGTCGCTCTCGGGCGGCGACAAGGTGCAGACAACAAAAGAAAACTCATACGAAAAAAATATGGCAATTTACCTCGACTACACTATGCGGCTCGAAGAGGCAATCGGACGGCTTTTGAGATACAAAGAAAAAATTGCGGAGATTATAAACGCCCAGGAGGACAGCGTATACAAGGCAATTCTTGTGGCACGTTACATAAACTGCAAAAACTGGGAGCAGATTGCCGACGACCTGCACTACAATCTGCGTTGGGTGCACCGAATGCACAACCGTGCGCTTGAAGCCATTGAAAGCCACCATAGAAGTGTGGTATAGTGTATGATGTAAAAGAGGATAGGGGAGCGATGAATTTTCCTGCTGCACTGTGGGAGCGTTTTTAAAAAAGCGGAAAACCGTCAGGGGCGTTGGCGAGAACGCCCCCGACACCTCCCCTCGCCGCTCTGAAATATCGCCTACACTCTGTAATTTCCGTCTTTAAAAAATCTTAGCCGCTCCGAGGCAAAGCAATCAGCTTTACTGCGGAGCTAAAAACGGCGGAATATAAGGAAAATGAATTAATTTCCGCCGTTTTTACTCTCGATTTTTTAAATCCGAAAAAACAGACTGTACGGCTCATTTCAAATGCGGAGAAAACAGGTTAGTTTGAATTACAATATGCTCATTGGTAAGAGTATTTGTAGGAGCAATGTTATTTTGTTTATTAAAACGGCGAAACCCTCGGCACAGACCGAGGGTTTCCGTTAGCTTTGCGACTTGTTTGGCATTTACGATTATATCATATCCGGGGGCAAAATGCAAGGGAAATTCATAACCAAAACAACAGACGTGTTCCGCAGAGCGGAAGGGCGTCTTTTTTTATTGCAAACACAACAAGGTTCCGGGGTACCCGTTACGGCAACGGGTCGGTTTCTTTCAAGGAGGGATTTTATGATTGACTGGGAAGTCATAAAAGAGGAATATTTAAACACGCAAATCGGTCAAAAGGCGCTTGCCAAAAAATACGGCATATCGCACAACGCCATCGAAAAGCGTGCGCTTTCGGAGGGGTGGTGGGACGAGAAAAAGCAAAGGCGGCCGCACGTCTCTGCCGTTCCGCTGAGCGTCAAGCTCGAACGCCTCACCGAACAGCTCACCGACAAGGTGGGAGAGGCGATTGACCAGTTGGAACTTGACTGGATTAAGGGGGAGAGCTTTGAAACGGGGCTTGTGGACACACAGAAAATGCGCCACATCATTCAGAGCATAAAGGACTTAAAGGAGCTGGTAAACGATGACGGCAATTCGGACGCAAAGCAGAGTCAGAGCGAACTTATTGAAGTTATCGAAAAGGCGGTGAGAGGGTGAAATTTGAAAAACTGTCCGAAAAACAGGCAGAGATAATCAAATTCATATCCGAGCCGGACGACACGCTGATTTGCGACGGGGCGGTGCGCTCCGGCAAGACGGTGGTTATGATTATGGCTTTTGTCATATGGGCGATGACGCACTTTGAAAACACAAACTTTGCAATCTGCGGAAAAACGGTGGGAAACGTCGAAAAAAACGTACTTGGTCCATTGTTTGAAATCGAGGGACTGCCGTACACATTTTCCTACCGGCGCTCGGATAGTATGCTCGCCGTAAACTGCGGCGGAATTAAAAACAACTTTTACGTTTACGGCGGAAAGGACGAGAGCAGCTATATGCTCATTCAGGGAATAACGCTCGCCGGGGTTTTCTTTGACGAGGTGGCGCTGATGCCACGCTCATTTGTGGAGCAGGCAATATCGAGAACGCTGACGTTTGACAATTCAAAGCTGTGGTTTAACTGCAACCCCGACAGCCCGTCGCACTGGTTTTACGAGGGGTACATTGCCGAAATTCCGCCGGGGGCAAAGCGGCTGCACTTCCTTATGGAGGACAACCCCATTATGACGGAGGAGAAAATCAAAAAGGCAAAGAGCAAATTCACCGGCGTGTTCTACGACAGATACGTAAACGGCCTTTGGGTGGTGGCGCAGGGACTTGTTTACAAGGTGTTTGACGAGGGCAAAAACATTGAGGAGGTATCGCCCTCCGACGGTATGTGGTACATATCTATGGACTACGGCACGCTCAACCCGTGCTCGATGGGGCTGTGGTGCGTAAAAGACGGCATTGCGCACAGGGTGGACGAATACTACTACGACGGGCGCAAAAAGGGCGTGCAGAAAACCGATGAGGACTACTACGGCGAGCTTGAAAAATTAGCCGGGGACAGAAACATTCAGTGCCTGGTTATCGACCCGTCGGCGGCGAGCTTCATTGCGACGGTGAGGCGGCACGGGCGTTTTGCGGTGAGAAAGGCAAAAAACGACGTGATACCGGGAATAAACGCAACGGCAACGCTCATATCCGACGGCAGGGTCATAATTAACCGAAAATGCGGTGACATTCTGCGTGAATTTAAGACGTACCGCTTTGACGAAAATGCGCCGTGCGACAGGGTTATAAAGGAAAACGACCACGCAATGGACGATATGAGGTATTTTTGCTACACAATTTTAGAGAGAATGCGGTGATATTTTGAACATTAAAAAACTAATTGCAAGGGTGATGAATATGTTTTGGATTAACGAAAATTTGTCGGGTCTGGGGATTAAGAGCGCATCGTCGCAGGTGATGAATGCGGCACTTGACAGGTGGAACACTATGTATAAATCCGGCTCGGCGCTAAATCTTGCGTCGGCGGTGGCGAGCGAAACGGCAAGGCTGGTTACGCTTGAAATGAAGTGCTCGCTTTCCGGTTCGGAGCGTGCGTACTTTTTAAACGAACAGCTGACGGGGGCAAAGCCGTTTTTGAGGAATTCGGTTGAGTGCGCCTGTGCTCTCGGCGGCGTGGTATTAAAGCCGTATGTGTCAAACGGCGGAATTGAGATTGACTTTGTACGGCCGGAAAACTTTGTGCCGACGGAGTTTGACACATCGGGAAATCTTACCGGGGCGGTGTTTTTAGACAGGCGCTACATCGGCGGCAAGGTGTTCACCAGGGTGGAACAGCACACGCACGAGGGCGGCGGTTACACCGTTAAAAACGACGCTTTTGTAAGCGACAGCGACATCGTACTTGGGCGCAGAATTCCGCTTTCGGCTGTGGAAAGCTGGGCGGACATTGAGCCGAGTGTGCATATGGAGTCGCTCGCCTCGCCGCTTTTTGCGTACTTTAAAATGCCGATGGCAAACACGCTTGATGAGGCGTCGCCGCTCGGAATATCCGTATTTGCAAAGGCGGAAAAGCTGATTGCCGACGCAAATGAGCAATACGAGCGTCTGCTGTGGGAATTCGAGAGCGGAAAACGTGTTGTAATGGCGGACGAAACGGCGTTCCGCCTGTCCGAAAACGGCGAAAGAGAGCTTCCGGACGACAGGCTGTACGTGGCACTTAACCAAGAGGAGCTTTTCAAGGAATGGTCGCCGACTCTGCGTGAGGACGGGTTTATACACGGGCTTAACGAGATTTTGCGCAGGATTGAGTTCAACTGCTCTCTTGCCTACGGCACGCTCTCCGATGTGCAGTACAGCGACAAGACGGCGGAGGAGGTGCGCTCGTCAAAGCAGCGCAGTTACTCGCACATTGCAGACATTCAGGAATCGCTCAAAGGCTCGCTCACGTCGCTTTGCACGGCGATGGACACGCTTTGCGACCTTTATCGGCTTGCGCCGAAAGGTTCGTGGGAGCTTGCGGCAGAGTTTGACGACAGCATTGTTGCGGACAGAAAGAGGGAGTTTGACGAAAAACTCAGTCTTGTTCAGGCGGGAATTATGGACAGGGAGGAGTTTAGAGGGTGGTATTTCGGATAAAAACCGTCGGGGGGCGTCCGACACCGCCGAGGGCAAAGGGGTGTTTGAGCCTCCCTTGCCTTAAAGGGAGGTGGCAGTCGCACGGCGACTGACGGAGGGATTTTCATTTCCGAAATGAATGGAAAACCGTCAGGGGCGTCAGCAGGCACGCCCCCGACACCCCCGCCCGCCGCTGATGCAAGGTTCGGGCAGAATAGTTGCTCATCAAAATTAATTACTGCGCCGTCCGAAAGTTCGGCAATCAGCCGAAGTCTCGGACTAAAACGGCACGCAAAATAAAGAAACTAAATAAACTGCGTGCCGTTTTACGCAAATGAATTTCGATTTCGCAAATTCTGCTCTCTCGCCTTGCATAGGCGGACAAAAACAAGTTAGTTTGACAATGCAATCATAGCACGTTTATTTGGAAAATGCAAGATTTTACTGTTGATAAAGTGTAAAAATCAGGACGTATTTCGATATGAAAAGGCGTCCTTTTTGTTTGCAAAAATCGGAATTGGCACAGCTTTTTCGACGAAAGGGGGTGTTTACCATAAACGAAAAGTTAAGAGAAATTTTTCCCGACGCAACGGACGAACAGATAGCGTCTGCCGATGCGCTCATAAATACAGAGAGCGAGCGCATAGGCGCAGAGCAATACGAGCTGGGAGCCGGTGCGGTAAGGGAGGAATTTGAAAAATACAAGCTATCCACGGCGGTTGACGATGCGCTCAGAGGTGCCGGAGCTAAGAATATCAAGGCATCGAGGGCGCTTTTGAACCTCGAAGGGGCGGCGTTTGAAAACGGCGAAGTTAAGGGACTTGCAGAGCAGATTGAAACAATAAAGAGTGAAAATCCGTATCTGTTCGGCGGCAATCCGGGAGAAAAACTTCCGCAGTTTACGGCGAGTCCCAAGGGGGTATCTCACACCAAGGAGAGCTTTAAAAAACTGGGTTATCGTGAGAGGCTGAGCATTTTTAACGAAAACCCGGAGCTTTACAAACAGCTCAGCGAAAATTAATTTTAAAAGGAGACAAATTTATGGCTAATCAGACAACAAAACTTTCAGACTTAATCAATCCGCAGGTTATGGCAGATATGATAAGCGGAAAAATCGCAAAGAAAATCGTGGTGGCGCCTTTTGCGGCTGTTGACACCACACTTTCCGGCGTTCCCGGAAACACAATAACCGTGCCGAAATACGGCTACATCGGCGATGCGGAGGACATTGCCGAGGGCGTGGCTTGCGGCACTGTAAAACTCACCGCAAAAAGCGAAACGGTAACCGTTAAAAAGGCAATGAAAGCCGTTGAAATAACCGACGAGGCAATTCTCTCCGGTTACGGCAACCCCGTGGGCGAGGCTAACAACCAGCTTGCAAAGTCCATTGCATCTAAGGTGGACAGCGACGCTATGGACGCACTTTTAAAGGCGACACTTACCTATGACGGCTCATCTGCACAGATAAGCTATGAGTCGGTGGTCAACGCCATTGACCTGTTCGACGAGGAGATAAACACGCCCAAGGTTATGTTTATAAACCCCAAGCAGGTTACACAGCTCAGAAAAGACTCAAACTTCATCTCCGCCGACAAGTACCCCGGAAACGTGATTATGACGGGCGAAATCGGAATGATTGCAAATTGCAGAATTGTGCCCTCCAAGAAGGTTACCTTAAATCCGGCAATAGGCACAAGTGGTCAGGACGGATATGTTGCGGCAGGCACATACTATCAGTGCCCGATAATCAAATTAAACGGCGACGCAGAAACCGAGGACGAGGCAAGCGCACTCACCATTTACCTCAAAAAGGACACAAGCGTTGAGGTTGAGAGAGATACGCTCGCCCGAAAAAGCGACATTTCCGCCGACAAGCACTACGCCGTTGCGCTGTCGAATGAGAGCAAGGTTGTGCTTGCAAAAATTAAAAAATAATCCGTGAGGTGACGGCTATGTATGCGGATTTTGACTACTATTCAAACACCTTTTGCGACGTACCGGCTCCCATTGCCGAGGACGAGAGGGATATGTATCTTGAAAAGGCGAGCGCATTTTTGCGTTCGCTTTTTTTAAACGGCGAGCCGAAAGAGCCGTACGACAATCGCATCAAAAACGCTTGCTGTGAGATTGCGCAGTGCTTTTATGCGTACGATAAGCGTGAGGGAATATCGTCGGAAACAAATGACGGTTACAGCATTTCCTTTGCGGACGGCGGCGGATTTGAGCGTGCCGAAAAAAAGGCGCTTGCCATTGCGAGATATTATCTTGCCGGCACGGGGCTTCTCTATCGGGGGGCGGTGCGATGATAACGGCGAATGCGACTGTGACGCTGTATCGGTACAATGAGGAAACGGATAGTTTTACACGGAAAATTTTCCGTGGAGTGAGTGTGCACGCACGCACAAAAACGCAGTTTTCCGACCGTGGCGACGGCTTTGTGGATGCCTCTGCGTGCACGGTGAGGATTGAAACCGACCGGGCGCTCGGCATAAGCACAGATGATTATATTTTTGTAGGAGTCGGCGGTGCCGTGCCCGACAAGGCGAGATGTTTTAAGGTGACGTCGTTTGCCGACAACCGCCGTGGAGCGGCTCTGGGGCATTGGAGAATTGAGTGCGGAGAGTAAAAACGTGAGGGGCGTCTGACACCGGCGTACTCCGTCGGGTAAAAGGGGAGTGTTTTGGCAAAACACAAAGGTACATCGTTTGAGAAAACGAAGGGAAAACCGCACCGTCCCGCTGCACCGGAAAGCGTTTTTTAAAAAGCGGAAAACGTCAGGGGCGTCAGCAGGCACGCCCCCGACACCCCCCGCCCGCCGACTCTGAAATATCGCCTACACTCTGTAATTTCCGTCTTTAAAAAATCTTAGTCGCTCCGAGGCAAAGCAACCAGCTTTACTGCGGAGCTAAAAACGGCGGAATATAAGGAAAATGAATTAATTTCCGCCGTTTTTACTCTCGATTTTTCAAATCCGAAAAAACAGACTGTACGGCTCATTTCAAATGCGGAAAAAACAAGTTAGTTTAGTTACAATATGTTCATTGGTGAGACTGCCATAGGAGTGGTGTGCAGCGTCGCTCGTGTTAATGAA
The DNA here is from genome assembly GCA_934500705.1 of uncultured Clostridia bacterium. Taxonomy (GTDB): domain Bacteria; phylum Bacillota; class Clostridia; order UMGS1810; family UMGS1810; genus CAKSIN01. Next base: position 218,159 of record CAKSTI010000002.1, read on the forward strand.
ATATGCTCATTGGCAAGGATTGCCGATAAACGGCGAAACCCTCGGCGCAGACCGAGGGTTTTCCGTTGTGTAGCAACATTTTGCGCATAAAAAATGCGCCGGCAAAAGAGCCAACGCAGAAAAATGCGAAGCTCATTTTGTCGCCGAACAAATCCAATACGTATAACTTACAGATGCTTTAACGTAAAAGAGAGCACGCATTTTTACCAAAGGAAAAATGCACCTGTAAATTATAATTGTATTTAGATTTATTCGGCAGTATAAGTATATCATACTCCGTCGGAAAATGCAAGGAAAAATTTTGCTATTGACAAAGTGTGTATTTTGCTATTGACAAAGTGTATAAATATGGTATAATGGTATTAGAAAAGGCAAGACCGTAACGGTTATGCCAGAGTTTTTTGTTATTTTGAAAATAACGTCAGCTAATGGCAGAGGCTGACGTTATTTTTTTGAAATTATGATTAATACAATGAGTGTAACCAAGTACATCATTATGTATACATACTCCAAAAGTATCACCTCCAATCCCGACTTTAAAATAGGGTATGGGGTGGCATAACCATCAGCTTTAACTGTTTCGGACTTGCCTTTATATAAAGTATACTACAAAATATGACAAATTTCAATAGTTAATTGCGGACGTGTTTCAATATGAAACAACGTCCTTTTTGTTTGCAAAAATCGGAATTGGCGCAGTTTGCGCCGACGACGGGAGGGGGTGTTAAACATTTGATAAACGAACTTAAAAAATACTTTGAAAGCTCCTGTCCGCTTGTTTCCGGCAAGCGTCTTAACGTAAGCTGTCTGGACGAAAAGCTGCACTCGTGCGTGATAGTGCCGGGGTCGGAAAAGACGGTCATTGCCAAATATCCCGACGGGGGGAGCCTCAGGCAATACGTATTTGCATTTTCGACAAGAGAGGCGTTCGACGCATCGGTGAGGGAAAACCTCAAAGTGGCAAAATTCTACGAGGACTTCGAGCAATGGCTGGAAATGCAAAATTCATACGGCGATTTCCCCGACATCGGGAGCGAGTACGAGTGCATCTGCTTGGAGCCGATGTCATCGGGATACCTCTTTGACGCAAGCGGAAAGACGGCTAAATATCAGATTAAGTTACGGCTCATTTACGAAAAAAATTAGGAGGAATTAAAATGGGAATTGTTAAAAGAAGTGACAAGGTTTCATTCTACGGCGTAAAATCCGCAGGTACGACTACGTACAAGAGAATGAAGGGATTTACCGAAATATCCAAGAGCAAAAACGCTGTGGAGTACACAAGGCAGTATGTGGATATGCCCTTTGAGGAGAGCGATGTGGTGGGATATGCACCGTCAATATCCATAGGCTTTGACCAGCACACGGGAAACGACGTGCACACGGACATTGCAGACATCTTTGACTCGGAGAAAAGCGGCGAAGATGCGGTAAGAGAGATAATCGTGGTTGACTTTACACAGGCGGCGGACAGCCCGGCAAACACATACGCCGCACGCAAGCGTTCGTATGCGGTTATCCCCGACGGCGAGGGCTCTAACCTCGACCGCTACGACTACACAGCAACGCTCAAAGCAAAGAGCGAAAGCGCAGAGGGCACGGCAACAAGCACGGACAACTGGCTCACGTGCACATTCACGGCAAAGGAGTAAGACAATGGAATTTAAGAGGGCGGACAGCATAATTAAGACCGAGATTAACGGCGTTTCCCTTAGGGGCGACGCCGCAAGGGTCAGCGCACAGATGAGGCGTGCGCAGAGGAAAATACTTGCCGTTTCGGCAAAAATTCTTGTGGGAAGGGCGACGTCTTTTACTCTTTCGCTTGCGGTGAGGTATATAAAGTCAAGGTTTGACGCCGCCTTCGGCAAAGGTGCGGCGGAGAAAATTTTTAAATCGTCAAACAGTTTATACGACTGCATAAGTGCGGTGCGGTTTGTAATCGGCGAGGTGAGCCGCTATGACGAAAAATTTGCAAAGGCGTGCGAAAAATATGACGGGTGATAACATCATTTTCGGAAAAGCGCCGGACTTTATAACGGTAAACGGCAAAAAATACCCCGTCCGCACCGATTTTCGCATATGGATACGCTACGCCCTCATAATTTCCGATGAAAGTTTAACTCCGTCCGAGAGGGCGTCGGAGGTGATAGAGATGTGCTTAATACCTCCGCATCTGCCGGAGAACATAGGCGAAACACTTCGTGCGCTTGCGGATTTTTACTCCGCAGGCAAGGCGGCGGACGGGAGTGAAAAACGGGGCGAGAGGGTATTCGACTTCGGTGAGGACGAACAGCTTATATATGCGGCATTTATGCAGCAGTACGGAATTGACCTCACGGCGTGCGATATGCACTGGCACAAGTTCCGTGCGCTTTTTACCTCGCTTGCAAAGGACACAAAGTTCTGCGAGGCGGTATCGGTTCGCTCGATGGACTTAAACTTGGTGAGCGACAAAAAACTGCGTGAAAAGTGGCGCAGATTAAAACAGCTTTACGCTCTGCCCGACCGCCGCACGGCGGAGCAAATGGAAAACGACATTGCAAATATGCTTTGGGGGTGAGATGATTGGCAGACGATAATTCGGAAAAAATATTAAAAGCGCTCGAAAAGCTGTGCGATATGAGCAAAAAAGGCAATTCCGCCCTTATAAAGGCAAGCGGTGCAAATGCGGACGTTGCACGTGCCAAGAGCTTTTTTGACTCGTACGGCGGAGGGCTTATTCCAAACGACAAGTACACGGTCAAGGCGTTTAATTCTATGAAAAAGCGGCTCGACTCCGAGAGAAACCTTAACCTCATAAGCGAGGAGGAATACTACAAAAACCTTGCCTCGCTGCGTGACAGCTACTTTGCCGTGGGCACGGAGGGGTGGCACAAATACACCGCAGAGATTTACAAACACAACCGGGAGCTTAGCGAAAAGCAGCAAAAAGAGCTTGAAAATCAGCGCAAAGCCGCCGAGAGTGCATATAACGATATAGTCGATTTTGCGGACAAAAAAATCGGCGCAGTTATAAAAAAGCAGCAGAGCCTGTCTGAAAATTTCAGCTCGTTCGGGCCGCTTTTTAACAACGGTACAATACGTGCCGGGGGCGAAACGATTAAGTTTTACAGCGGTCTTGCGGACATCGAAAAGCAGACGGCGGATATGACAAAGTACGCCGAGCGTTTGCGCTGGCTCAAAGACAAGCTCGCAAAAAGCGGCATCGGAGAGGCTGCGGCGGCGAGCTTTTTTGACAACATAATATCACGCAGTGCGACCGACGGCGACAAGACGTTTTATGCTTTGGAGCACGCAGACGAGGGAAAGCTGTTCGATTATTTTCGTGCGTACGAGCAGAACCTGAACCTTGCCGATGCGTATTCCAAGGAATTTACGTCGGACGATATGGACGAGGCTCTCGGCGATACCGCAGAGTATATGAAACAGCGGCTGACCGAGGCAGGATTTGAGATACCGGAGGAGTTTTTCAACTCCGGCACGCTCTCGGCTCAGAACTTCGGCGAGGGATTTTCGACTCGGCTTGACGCAGAGCTTGAAAAAATCAAGGAGCGCATTGAGTCGTTCAACGCCTCTCTTGCCGTCACGGGGCAGACGGCGGGCGGTGTATCATACGACAACAGCGTTAAAAATATATACAACAACACATACAGCATAAACGGCGAGGGCACCGAGCAGCTTTACTCCAAGATAAAGCGGTATGATACGTTTAAGAGGCTGGCGGGAATGTGAGGGTAACCTGTCAGGGGCGTCAGCAGGCACGCCCCCTACCGCCTTGCATAGGCGGAACAAAAGCAAGTTAGTTTAGTTACAATGCGCTCATTTGTGAGATTACCGCAGGGGTGGTAATATTGACATAGAGATAATTTGTTAATTAAAAATGAGGAATTATATATGAAAATAAAACTATACAACAACAGCAAAACAGTCACGCTGTCCGGCTCAATGACTGCGGACACGCCGTTTGCGGTGCGTGAGATTGACGGGCTTGGTCTTACGGACAAAAAATTTACCGCAATAACGCTCTACGGCGAGCCGGGGCGGCAAACTACCAATGTCCACGACGAAGCGAGGGTGATTACCGTCAGCGCAGACGCACGGTGCGGTGACGATTTTCAAAAAGATTTTGCAGACCTTACCGCCATATTGGACGGCGAATTTACAGTGGAAATTCACGGCAAAACGGCAAGGAAAATAAACGCTCGGTGCGAGGCTTTTTCCATAGGGCGCAGGCACGGGCGCTACCGTGAATTTACTATGCAGTTTGTGTGCGACTTCCCGTACTTTACCGACCTTGTGCCGACGGTCAAGGGTGTGCACAACCGCACCGACCTCATTACGACTCAAACCGTTTTGCCGGCGGTGTTTACAAGCCGTACGTCAAATGCGGACATTGGTTACGAGGGCGGAGTGAAAACCGCTCCCGTATTTATTGTGGAAATCCTCTCTGCCGGCAGCAGCGGAGTTAAGATTGAAAACGTAACTCACGGCGAGAAAATTACGCTTAACTATAACGCCGCACTCGGAGAGGTTATCACCATAGATTTAGAGAGCGGAGAGGTTAAAAATTCGGACGGCGACGACCTTTCCGAATATATATCAAACGACACGTTTTTGGAGGATTTTTACCTGTACCCCGGCGAAAACCGCATTAACGTTACCAACAATTCGAGCTCATCGGCGTGCACGGTGAGATGCAGATATATGAACAGATACAGAGAGGGTGTGTGGATTTGAGGCTGGAATTTTACGACTTTGGGTTTAACAAGGTGCACACGGAAACACGCTGTATAAGCACGAGGGAGCGCATTTTATACAACGGAGTCGGCACGTTTGAGGCGCATTTTCCGTTGGAGTCTAAGGCCGCTCCGACGGTTTTTGAGAACATCAGACCCTCGGACGGCAAGATGCTCGTTGTCAAAAAGGGCGATTTTTCGGCTATTGTGGTGGGGTACGAAATCCGTGAGGACTTTACCGTTTTCGGCAGAACGTGCAACTGGCTGCTCTCCAAGCGTCTTGTGCCGGAAAAAGCGTGGGCGAACCAGACGATTGAGCGATTTGTGCGTTATTTTGTTGATGACGCTTTCGGCGGCAATTATATTCAGGTAAAAACGCTAAACGACGCCGACAAAACGGCATATGTTTCCGTCGCCAAAGACACCGACGCACTCACCGCCGCCGTAAGCTGCCTCGGCACTGTCGGGTACGGGCACAGCGTTGATTTTGACGTTGCAAGCAAAAAGTTCATCTACTGCGCACGCAAGGGAAAAGAGGTAAACGTGCCCATTCGCAGTGCGTACGACAGCTATATTTCCTTTGATATTTTAGACTATGCAAACTGCGGTTACTATGACAAGGCAGTCGGCTCGGCAAGTGTGCGGACATATCTTTCACCCTCAACGTCGGGCGGTAAAAAGCCGATTGCGCTTGAAGCCAAGCTCTCCGGCGACGATTACGACAAGGCGTTATCGGACCTTGCCAATTACCGTGTCAGAGATGAGGCAGGGTTTAAGCTCCAACTCTTAAAGTACAAAAAGGACTACGACCTCGGCGACACCGTGCGCCTTCAAGTGAACAAAGGGGCGCTCAAATGCACGCTCTCTACAAGGATAATCGGCGTGGAGATTGAGAGCAATTCAAGCGGCGTATCGGAACAGCCGCTATTTGAGGAGGATTACAATGGCAACAACAAGATACTTTACAGATAACACAACCTACGGTGCGGACGATATGAACGCCGCATTTTCGCATTTGATTTCAAGCGGTGTGACGAACTTTGACACCGAAACCGCTCTTACGCAGTCAACACAGGACGCCGTGGCGGCGATTGCGTCGGCGGGTGTGGGAACGGACACGCCCGGAGGCTGTCTGGTTGTGGAAACAGACGGCATTTACAAGGTCAGCGAGGGGGTATGTTTTTTAAGCGACGGCTCGCACTTTGCCGTTGACTCCGGCGGCGAGGCAATCACGGTCACAAGCGGTGAGGTAAACTATGTTTACGCAGAGCACGACACCATTGACAACACGGTGGGGGTGAAGGTTTCATCTCAGCCGGGCGGCGAGGGTACCGTTGCTCTTGCGACCATTGCGGCAGACGGCACAATCACCGACACAAGGCAGTTTGCCTACTGCAAGATACAAATTAATGCAAATGCGGCAAACACATACACGGAGCACACCGTACAGACTTCTTACGTCGGAGATGAAAAGCTCATAGACACATTCAAAGTACCGCACGCATTTAAGTATGTAATTGCGCTTTGCAACGATGCGGACGACCCGTGGCACGTGGTTTTGCCTTTCACGGGCGATGAAACAAGCAGAAGTTTCCGCTTAACCGAAAAGTCGCTTCCAAAGATTATGACGGTTACGCTTGCCGGCGGACTTGTAAATGTGTACCTCGGCGGCACGGTTGGCGTTCAGAGCGTTACGCTTACGTTTGTTTAGAGGCGCAGTATGGGTGGATTTGAAATAAGCGCACACGCAGTAACAAGCATTGCCTCGGCGGCCGCTGCGGCAGGCTCGGCAATAGGAATTTTGTTTGCGGTTTACCGCTGGTACTTAAAGCAGAATGTGCAGGACAAGGACATTGACAAAATCAAAGAGGAAAACACCCTCATAGTTTTTGCGCTCTCGGCGTGCCTTGACGGCTTGCAGCAGCTCGGTGCAAATCACACCGTAACCGTAGCCAAGGACAAGCTGGACAAGTATATTAATAAACGGGCGCACAAGTAAGGGCGAGCTTGCGGAGTTATTTATTGGAAATAATGAAAGTTTATCGTTTTCGAAAACGAAGTAAAAACCGCACCGTCCCGCTGCACGGGGGAGCGTTTTTAAAAAAGCGGAAAACGTCAGGGGCGTTGGCGAGAACGCCCCCAAGGCAAAGAAAAGCTACCCCCGTATTGCCTGTCAGCACATATTTGACGAGCCTTTCGGCTTGTCGGATTTGACGGGCGCCAGCCCGCCTGCACCCTTACGCACCGAAATTCTCAGCCAAATATGCGCTGACAGGTGCTCGCAGTTTTAACAGCGGCAATTTTTTCCGAGACAAGCAAAATGACGCCGTTAATACTGACGTATTGACAAGGAGTTTTGTGCCGTATCGGGGAAAATTGCCCTGTTAAAACCAACACGGGGGTAACTTCTCTTTGCCCTACCCCCGCCCGCCGACTCTGAAATATCGCCTACACTCTGTAATTTCCGTCTTTAAAAAATCTTAGCCGCTCCGAGGCGAAACAATCAGTTTCACTGCGGAGCTAAAAACGGCGGAATATAAGGAAAATGAATTAATTTCCGCCGTTTTTACTCTCGATTTTTTAAATACGAAAAAACAGACTGTACGGCTCATTTCAAATGCGGATTAAAAAGTTAGTTTGACTTACAGTATGCTCACCGGTGACATTATCGTATGGGTGGTGTGCGCCGCCTTGCATAGGCGGACAAAACAAGTTATTTTAAGTTGCAATATGCTCATTGGGGATAAATGTTTAAAATAAAAAAGATGTTGACAAAGTAAGGTTTTGATTGTATAATGAAATTACAAAAGGCAAGACCGAAGACGGTTGTGCCATATGTTTGGTTATTTAAAAAGATAACGCCCCATATGTCCGGTGGGCGTTATCTTTTTATGGAATTTACTAATAGTAATAAAATTATCATAAATGAAATTATGTAATTTGTGTCCATAGCATCACCTCCCTATACAGAGATGATGGCATAACCGCCCAGCTTTCACTGTTTTCAATCTTACCTGTTTTTACATTATACTACAAATTAACTTCCTTTTCAATATCTTTTTTGATTAAGGAGGATTTTATGGTCGAAAAATACAGTTTAAAAAAAGACGGCTTAAAGAAATTGAGCCGCAGTTTTAACATAGGCGAATTTGCGTGTCACGACGGCTCGGACAAGGTGCTCGTTGACACAAATCTTGTGGCGGTGCTCCAAAAGATACGTGACCGCTTTGCAAAGCCGCTTAATATCAACAGTGCGTACCGCACTCCTTCATACAACCGAAAAATCGGCGGTGTTTCCAACTCACAGCACACGCTCGGCACTGCGGCGGACATTGCGATAGAGGGGGTAACTCCGCTTGATATTGCAGTGTTTGCGGAGTGCCTTATGCCGTCGGGCGGCGGAATTGGATTATACAAAAACTTTGTGCATGTAGACGTCCGCCAAAGGCGTGCACGCTGGCAGAATTTCGGCAAAGAGGCGGCGGTGGACGGATTTTACGCCGAGCAAAATGCCAAAGTCACAACGCCTGCCGACGCTATAAGCGTGCTCGCAAAAAAGGGAATAATCTCCTGCCCCGATGTCTGGTACGGCGGAACTTGGAGCGATGATGACTTTAAAAGTCTTTTGATAAAGGTTGCAAATTACATAGAAAAGAGGTAATTTATATGGATTTTATGCAAAATGCGGCAAGGAGAGCACTGCACACCGTTGCGCAAACGGCGATAGGAATTATCGGCACGTCGGCGTACCTGGGCGATGTCAACTGGAAACTCCTGCTCTCTGCCTGCACACTTGCGGGTCTTGTGTCGATGCTTAAATCGGTGCTTATAGGCATACCGGAAAGCAATGGTTAAAATACGATTTATAACCTGAGAAACTCAAAAGCCGAAGGCGCTGTAAAATGCGTTTTCGGCTTTTTTGTTTTTTTACTTGTCTTTCCAATAATTCAGTTTTGGCAGCGTATCCGAAAGATATGAGCGTATCTGCTCGGCAGGCCTCTCCTCGCTTGCCATATGTTCGGCGCAGAAGTTTATTAAAACATCGATGTCGTTATAGGTAAACTTTCCGTCGGTATAGCACCATTTGCAGTATTCCTCGTTAAACTCTCCGTCAGGCTCTTTGCTTGTTGTGGTATCGTCAAGCGGCATTCCGCAGCACTGGCAAATCAGCGTTCGGGGTGAGCCTAAGAGCGTGTTTATGGACACGTCAAAAAATTTTGACAAAAGTTTCAGCGTTTCCGTGTTCGGAATGGTTTCCCCGTTTTCCCAGCGTGACACCGCCTGGCGTGTGACGTAGAGTTTCTCTGCAAGCTCGTCTTGCGATAACCCCTTTTTTGTCCGCAGTTCGAGAAGTATTTCTTTTGTGTTCACAATTAATCACCTCGTGTTCATTGTAACATACCGACATCGGATTTGCAAGCAACTGCCTGTTGCTTTTTAGAGTACATTAATTACACGCACACCTTGACGTTTTGCATAGTCAATGGTGTTTTTTGTGCCGGACGCAGTGCCGTTCCAGACCGCTATTACAAGACCGGAATTGTCAACCATAAATTCATTTCGCCGTTGATAACAGGCTCTGAAATAATGGTCGCATATCGTTTGTACGCAATCGGAGTTTTTAATCACTTTGTCATATCTTGCCTTTTCGGAACCTTTTCGATTTTCAAAACCGGGGTGGGGTACGGCACAAATCAGATGTAAATTTTCATTATATTTTTTCTTTTCTATGATAATTTCCGCCGCCCATATGTCTGTGCCCGGTGCCATACCGGTTATAAATGTCGTATATCCTTTCGATATTGCATAATCAATAGCTTTTTCCAAAAGAAATTTAATTTCATTCTCGGAATAGGCTAACTTGCTTGGTCTGTGACCCGTAAAACAACAGCAGTGTAAGCGATTTTTGTTTTGTTCCATACTATCACCTCAGTTATAATACCGTAAGGCAAGCCGCAATCGGCTTGCTTCATACCGGTTCAATAAACACATCGGTATATATTATAACAAAATTTCTTAAATTACGCAAGTGCGTATACGCATAAACGAATAAAATTGTAGAATAATGCCCATAAAGGAGTGATTTTATGGGTATTAAATGTGCTGTTGTGGAACGAATTAAGGAGTTGTGCAAGCAAAAGGGAATTAAATTCAATACTTTGGCGACGAGTTCGGGAGTGACCCCGTCGACGGTATACAGTATGCTTGACGAACAGCGCAGGGACATAGGCGTTGTCGTTTTGAAAAAACTTTGTGACGGACTGGACATTTCCATTGCCGAATTCTTCAATTCGGATTTGTTCCGTAATTTGGAACAGGAAATCAAATAATTGATTATGAGCACTTATGAAACCGTTAAAAACCGTCTGATATTTCTCTGCGGAGAAAAGGGAATAACAATAAACAAACTGTCGGCAAAGTCGGGCGTTGCGCCGTCAACCGTAAAAAACATATTGTACGGGAAAAGCGTTAATCCCGGTATCGTTACGCTAAAAAAGCTCTGCGACGGGTTGGATATTTCTTTGATTGAATTTTTCAACACAAAAGAATTTGAAAACTTGGAACAGGAAATCAAATAATTATTGATACAGTACAAATACCGCCCCCTTACGGTAATTCTGATAATGAGCGCATTGTAACTAAACTAACTTGATTTTTATTCCGCCTATGCAAGGCGAGAGAGCAGAATTTGCGAAATCGAAATTCATTTGCGCAAAACGGCACGCAGTTTGTTCAGTTTCCTTGTTTTGCGTGCCGTTTTAGTCCGAGACTTCGGCTGGTTGCCGAACTTTCGGACGGCGCAGTAATT
>CAKSTI010000003.1 GCA_934500705.1 uncultured Clostridia bacterium
AAGTATCTCCGCCAATTTCTCTTGTGACAGATTTTCCTTTTCTCTCAATGTATAAATCACAGTTTTAAGCATAAAAAACCTCCGTTAATTTCAGTTTACGATGTCTATATTATAACACATTTTCATATTCTTTCAAGCAACCTCAAGTAGGAAATTTCGCAACTATTGGTTGCCGTGCAAAAATCGCATATTTTCATAATTAAAATTTCACTTCCTTTTTACTCAATTTCAAGTCAATGCCGTCCGTGCTCGTTCTATACCTCTAAAATTAATGATTCCTCATACAGTGTGTGCTGCTTTGGATGACTATGCGGTTGTCTGGATTTGTCTTTTAAACTTTGCCACGTCCCGTCGTAACGCTTGCTCCACCGTTTAATGTTGCTTAATGGTTCTTTATATTTCCTTGAAGCTTCACTTTTTCCATGTTTTAAAGAATATTCAATTATACGTTGACGTTTCTTGGCTTTTTGTGTTATAATGTTCATAGAAAATCAAAATTCCTTTCTGTGCAATGTTTTGTCGCAAAAAACATTATACCACACTGAATTTTGATTTTCTATTTTTTGGTTCACATGTATTATATCAATACATTTTGCCAAATTTTTTGGGAAAAATTCAAAAAATTTTCGATTTGCAATGTTATTTTTCATTGACACGGATTGCTGACTGTGATAGAATCAAAATATCAATATTTTGGAGATGTATATGAAAATTTGCGGAATAATTTTTGACAAAGACGGCACACTTCTTGATTTCAATAAGTTTTGGCTCAGCATAACGGATTGTGCCGTGGACGAAATTTTATTAAAATGCGGTGTTGATAAAGGTTTCAAACCGCAGGTTTTGCACTCGCTTGGCGTGTGCGGTGACGATGTTGACATAACGGGTCATCTTTGCAGCGGTACATATGAGTCTATGAGCAGGTGCATTTTTGACGAACTGAAAAAGCACAGCGGCACGGAGCATCTGAGCTTTAAAGACGTTAGGGAAATAACCGTAAAGGCTTACCATAACAATTCATATGCCGGGACTATTGCTCCGGCTTGTGACGGATTGGTACAAACACTTGAAAAACTTAAAAGGCGGGGTATTCGTTTGGCAGTTGTTACCACCGATGACCCTTATTTTACGGAAAAATGCCTTAGAGGACTTGGAATATATGAATTTTTCGATAGCATATATACCGATGACGGTGTTTTGCCCTCAAAGCCAAATCCGCATGGCATAGAAAAGTTTTGCACGGAATATTGCCTCGACAGGGGAGAAGTGATTATGGTCGGCGATACGCTTACGGATACGGCATTTGCCAAAAACGGCGGTATTTTCTGCGTTGGCGTGGCAAAGTCACAGAATAATAAACGTGTATTGGCGGAAAATGCAGATGTCGTTTTGGACGATGTTTCGCAGATTTTTGAAGTAATGGAGCAGTTATGAAGTTTAAATTATCAAAATACATAGTGCCGTCGGTTGTGTCAATGGTTCTTGTGGGAACATATACGAATATAGACGGCTTTTTCATCGGGAATGTTTCCGGCGATGACGGACTTGCGGCAATAAACATTGTCTGGCCCATTGTAGCGTTTATAACCTCGCTGGGAATGGGAATAGGCGTCGGCGGTTCCGTGTTAATGACCGCACTTCGTGGGGACGGCAGGGAGGACGATGCCGAGGATATGAAAAAGTCCGCATTTTGGGTGTTGGTTCTCTCAGGTATTGCAGCAAGCGCAGTGCTGTTTGCGTTATACAGACCGATTTTAAAGATTATGGGTGCGCAGGGTCCTGTGTACCAATATGCGTGTGATTACGCCGCTGTAATCAGCGCAACCGCCGCAATTCAGGTTGTAGGTTCGGGTTTGACAGCCGTTTTGCGCAATGACAACAAGATGTATCACTCGATGGTTTATACGATTTTAAGCCTTGCGGTGCATATTGTCTTAGATATTATGCTTGTTAAAAAACTGGAACTTACGGGCGTGGCGCTTTCAACGGCGTTGTCACAGCTTGTTACGCTTGTGCTGTGTCTGTTTACACTTAAAATTAAAAAATCCGCCAAAGCCAAAATGGCTTATGCCGGGGAGATACTGCGTGCATCGTCAGCGCCGTTCGGCGTCAACTTTGTTCCGTCGCTTGTGCTTTTGACAACCAATTATGCCGCACTTAAAAGTGGAGGAACTGCGGCGGTGAGCGCATATGCGGTTATGAGCTATGCAGTTTATACGTACGATTATATTTATCAGGGTGTGTGCGACGGAATACAGCCTGTTTTGAGCTATTGCACGGGTGCGGACGATGAGGAGCAAAAGCGCCGTGTGATGAAAACGGCGGTTGAAATTCTGGCGGCATTTTCGCTGTGCTTTATTTTGATTACAAAGCCGCTTGCGAATTGTCTGCCGCAACTGTTCAAGGTGTCGGACGCCGCCGAAAAAATGATGAAAAGCGGTCTTGCGATTTATGCCTTGTCATATCCGTTCAAAGCGGCGGTTAAATTAATGTGCTCGTACTGCTACGCAACCGAAAAATTCGTTTTGTCAAACTTGCTCACATACATTGACCCGGTTGTTACAACGCCGCTGCTGCTTGCGGTTTTGCCGCATTACATCGGTTCGGACGGCGTGTGGGTGGCAATGACGGCGTCGCAGATTATTGTGACAGCAATAGGAATTTTGATTATGGTCAGGAAAGTGCACGTTTCCGGCTCACGATAAACTCTTTCGGTATTGTGACGGTGTTGTTCCCGTTATGGTTTTAAATGTCTTTGAAAAATACGAGAAGTTGTCAAAGCCGCACAATTCACTTATTTCGCCGATTTCACGGTCTTTTGCGAGGAGCTTTTTTGCCCTCTCGCACCGCAGACGGTTTATGTATTCAATCGGTGTGCAGCCGATACAGCTTTTAAATTTTCTTACAAAATAGTATTTACTTAGTCCCACTTCACAGCTCAGCTCATCGAGCGTCAGCCTTTCGTGAAAGTGGGATTTCATATACCCGACAGCAAGTTTTATATCCTCATTTACGTCCGCCTTTTTTGCCCCGTCCGCCGCTTCGCTGTGTTTTTCCGCAAGGTACAAAAGCAAATTCAAAACGGCGGAGCGTATTGACGCATTTCTGAATTTTCCGCCCGTGAGGAAGGCTGTGATTACATTTGAATACAGGGCAAGGGCGCTTTCGTCCTTAATCAGCGTATCAAAGACAAGGTTTTCTGTGTCAATATCATTGGAAGTACAGAAGTCAACGTCCGGAATAAGGCAGAAATACTCCATAACCGTATTTGTATACATACTGTGAATAAGGTTTGAATTGACCGTAATTATGTCGCCTTCGGAGACGGCGTATTCGTTGTTGCCTATCAAAACAATTCCCTCACCGGACGTGATATACAAAAACTCGGTGTTGGGGTGCCAGTGCAGATAGGGCATACTTCCCTGCGTGCGGGTTCGGTTGTTCAAGTGAAATATAAACGGCAGTGTTTTTCCGCTTAGTGAATGTGCCTCAAAGTGATTGGAATTTTTCACTGTGTTCATCTCCTGTGGCAATATTGTGACAATTATGCGCAATATACTTGATTGACTTTATCCATAGCCAATTATACAATAAAGGTATAAAAAAATCAACAGTAAAGGAGAGATTTTTGTGTTAAAGTTTCCGATAGGAGCTATGGTTGAGTCGTTTGCAACGGATTTTAAATCCGCTATTGAAAAATCGGTTGAAATCGGCGTTCAGGGATTGCAGATGTACTGCACTAACGGCGAACACGCACCGGAGAATATGACGGACGCAAAAATTGCCGAAGTTATGGATATTGTTAAGTCGAACGGACTTATTTTCTCCGCAATTTGCGGTGATTTGGGGCAGGGCTTCGGCGACAGCGAGAAAAACAAGGTAAACATAGAAAAGTCGAAACGAATTATGGAGCTTGCCAAAAAGTTAGAGTGCAATATTGTTACAACACACATCGGCGTTGTTCCGGATGACACAAGCGCAGACAGGTACAAGATTATGCAGGAGGCGTGCAGAGAACTTGCCGAGTTTGCGGACAGCCTCGATGCGCACTTTGCAATAGAAACAGGTCCGGAGAGAGCGCAGACGCTGAGAGCGTTTCTCGACTCGCTCAATTCAAAAGGCGTTGCCGTAAACCTTGACCCGGCAAATCTCGTTATGGTAACGGGTGACGACCCGGTCAAGGCGGTGTATACACTCAAAGACTACATAGTGCATACCCACGCAAAAGACGGGATTAAGTTAAAGGACTCCAATCCCGAATACATTTATCAGGTTGTTCACCCAATTCCGGAGGAGTATTCGCAGGGCGGTTATTTTGAGGAAGTTCCGCTCGGAAAGGGCAGCGTACCGTTTAAGGAATATCTGACGGCACTCGATGACATTGGATATAAGGGATTTTTAACCATCGAACGTGAGTGCGGAGATAACCCGTCGGCAGACATTGCCGCTGCGGCAAATTATCTCAGAAGTTTTATGGAATAGGGGGAGAAAATATGCTTAAAGTCGGTTTAATCGGCTGCGGCGGTATGGGTCATACGCACGCAGCGGGATATGAGGATTTAAAAGATAAGGTAAAGGTTGTTGCCGTTGCCGATGTGAGAGAGGATAAATGCGCAGACCTCAAAGATACATTCGGCTGTGACGTTTACAAAACGGGTATGGAGCTGATTGAAAATGCGGACGTTGACTATGTTGACATTTGCGTGCCCACATATCTCCACGCCGAGCACGCAGTTGCGGCAATGAGGAAAGGCTTTGATGTATTTGTGGAAAAGCCCGTATGCATCAGCGATGCCGAGGCGGAACTGCTCGAAAAGGTGCAAAAGGAAACCGGCAGAAAGGTTCAGGTTGGACACGTTGTAAGGTTTATGACCGAGTACGCCTGGCTTAAAAATGCGGTTGACAGCGGAAAATACGGCAAACTTCTGTCCGCAAACTTTTCAAGGCTCAGCGTTATGCCTACCTGGGGCTGGGAGGACTGGTTTGCCGATGCGGACAAGTGCGGAAGTGTTGCCCTTGACCTGCACATTCACGATGCCGACTTCATCAGGTATCTGTGCGGAGATGATATAAAGAAAATGAGCGCCGCCTGCACAAGGGACAAAAACGGTATGATAAACCACATAAATGTTCTTTATCAGTACGAGGACAAAATGCTGAGCGCCGAGGGCTCGTGGGATTGCCGTGAAAGTCAGCCGTTCCGTGCATCTTACACGGCATTTTTTGAAAAGGCAACAGTATTCTTTAACGGTCTTGAAGACGGACTTGTTGTCTGCACCGATGATAAAAAGGAAAAAATCGAGGCAAAGGAAGAACTTACAAAAGATGTGGGAATTAACATAAAGGCAGGCAGCGCTTACACAGATGAACTTGAGTATTTTATTGATGAAATACTTCTTGGCAACGGTAAGGAAATGGCGCCGCTTTCGGAGGGAATTAAATCCGTTAAGCTCGTTTTTGAAGAGATGAAACTTTGCGATTAAAACACAAAAAGCGTACAGGCAAACCGCCTGTGCGCTTTTTTATGAGGGTAATCCCTCATTTTTTCATCGCTTCCGAGAGTATCAGCTCCACCGCAAGCCACTTGTCTGTTTTTCCGCTTTTAACGGCAAAGTCCGTTTCCATACATTTTTCCATAACGGAATTTATGCGTTTGATACCAAGTCGGTTCATTTGGGACATATACACCCGTGCGTATTTTTCATAGAGTCCGCACGCAGAGCATATCTCACGCATTGGGCGGTCTTTCAGTATGGAAAGCTTTTTGTAAGTGGAGAATTTGTTGAATATTATGCTTATTATCTTAATTGGTTCTTCGCCCAGGGATTTAAGGTCGTTTAGTTTTTTTAAGACGTCATCGCCCCTGCCTTCGGCAATGTCGTCAACCATTGCAAATACCCGGTTTTCCACATTCTTTGTGATAACGCTTTCTATGTCGCCGCCCGTAATTGCGGAACGCTCACCCGTGTATGCGGCGAGTTTGTCGAGCTCGTTTTTGAGGTTCTGCATTCCGGGACCGCATATCTCGGCAATGTTCAGGGCGTCCTGACGGCTGATTTCCTTTCCGCAGCTTTTGAGCACTTTGGCAATCCAGGGAGCAAGCTCGGTCGGCTTTTGAAATGCAAATTCGCACGCAGTCGCACACTTGGAAAGCTGTTTGAACAGAGCGTTGCGCTTGTCAACCTCGTCCTCTGCAAAAATTATAATCATATAGTCCGGTATGCTTTTAAAAAGCTCGCCCCAAAAGCTCTTTTGCGCCTCGGTTGCCCGCTTTAAAATACCGCTGTTGCGCACAAATACAACCTTTTTGTCGCTCATAAAAGGGTAGGAGTTGACAAATGAGTCAATCTCGCCCTCCTCCGGCAGGGGTGCTGTGAGTTTGAGCAAATTAAACTCCTCACTGCCCGGCTCGACAGTCTTTGCAATAATCTGCCGTGAATAGTATTCCGTGAGGTAACATTCGGGCCCGTAGAGCAGGTACGCATTTGCAAATACTTCTGTTTTGATGTCATTTTTAATTCTTTGCATAAAATTCTCCGGTTTTGTTTATTTTAAATTCTATGGTTTTGTCCGTGTCGGTTCTCATAATTTCTGCGTTGCGGTACGCTTTGAGCGTTTCGGGCGCCGGGTGGGAATACTTGTTGTCCACACCGCAGGACACCACGGCATACTTTGGATTTACTGCATTGGCAAAGCGCTCCGACACAGGGCTTTTTCCGCCGTGATGCGGTATTTTCAAAATATCGGCTTTGATGTTGCCGTCGCTTAAAATGTACTGCGTGTTTGCACCGATGTCACCCGTAAAGAGAAGCCTTTTGCCGTACACCTTTGCCATTACTACGAGTGAATTCTCGTTGGCATCGGTCTGCCACTGCTTTTGAGGGCTTAGCACGGAAAGCGTTATGTATTTTCCAAACTTGATTTTGTCGCCTTTGGAAACAAAGCTGATTTTAACCTTGTGAGCTATTGCGGCCGACAGTATTTCGTGCACATTGTCACGCTCATCATCGGAGCAGAGCCTGTCCGGTACGGCAAGCGAACGTATCATACCCCTTTCAATCAGCGGTATAATTGCGTTTGTGTGGTCGCTGTGCCAGTGGGAGATAACCGCCGTATCAATTTTGTATATTCCCTTTCTCACAAGATAGGGAACAACCGCATATTCGGCGGCGTTTTCCATAGACTCCGAGCCGCAGTCAATCATAAGATTGCCTCCGTCCGGCGCCTCGATTACACAGCAGTCGCCCTGTCCGACGTTTAAAAAGTTTACATTACATTCCTTATTATTATAAGTCAGATTTGAAAAATTTGCAACCGCCATTACCAAAATAATTACCAATGCGGTTCTGCGTTTTTCGCTGATTGCGGCAATTACTGCCGAAACCGCAAAAACGGCATTGAGCGTTAAGACAGCCATATCTTTAACGGATATGTCAACCGATGCCCACGGAATTGAGGAAAATGCCTTTGCAATGAGGAGTACCGCCGATGCCGGCACTGCCGCAAAGCACGACACCGCATTGCACAAAAACGGCGGTGCAAACATACACACCAATGCAAAAATATACGAAAAGCACATAAGCATAGGCATAAATGCGAGTATGGCAAGATTGCTTGCGAGCGTCACGAGGGAAACGGACTGAAACGTTATCGCCGTAATCGGTAGCGTAAACAGCCAGGCAAAAAACGTTATTACACAGCTTTCTGTCAAAGCGGCAAATTTTCGCCTGCCGAATTTGTACTTCTGCACCAACCTGACTCCAAACAATATTCCTGCGGTTGCGGAAAACGAAAGCTGCATTGACGTGTCAAGAATAGCATACGGCTTTATAAAAAGCAGCGTAATCAGCACCGTGAAAAGTGCCGTCGGCGCACTGTATTCCCTCATCGCAAGGACGGACAGACACAAAACCGCAGACATAAGCGCCGCCCTCGCTATTGACATTCCAAAGCCTGTGAATATAAAGACAAATGCGGCGGCAAATAGGTTTATACCAATCATAAGCGCAACCTTTGCCCGTCTCGGCAGGTTCAGCCCGGAATAGAGATATGATAGGAGAAGTACCAGAATGTTAAGGTGCAGACCCGAAACCGCCACAACGTGATATGTGCCCGAACGGCGGAACATTTCTTTAATATCGTCAGGCATTTCGTCCTTGCTTCCCGTCACAAGCGCATTTACAAGACTTGCCTCGTCGTAGGGCAGGTACTTAAATATTTTCTCCGTGAGCATAGAGCGTTTTGCGTAGAAGGTGTGCATTTTTCCGTTTTTAATATCCTTTATGTACTCAATTCCGCTGTACGCTGCGGCGCATACGCCCTGTGATTTGAGGTAACTGTTGTAGTCAAAACAGCCTTTGTTCATAGCTCCGTCCGCAATCTGAGGTTCACAGATGAGTTTTACCGTGTCGCCGCAGGTAATTTCTAAACGTTCTCCGTTTTTAATCCTCACACGCAGCATTGAGGATATGTCAATGCCGTCTTGTACTTCGGCGTTAAAGGACACGGCGTCGTTTGTGCGTTTGGGTATGCTTTTAACTTTCAGCGTGAGTGTGCACGCTTTGCCGCCGAGTGCGGAAATTTTCTTTTGGTCGGCGGCAAATCCGACGTTAAAGAAGTGCATTCGTGCAAGCAAAAGCAATATTATTGTAAGAAATAGATATATCCGTGTGTATTTTCTTAATTTTGTGTTCATAAAATGTCTCTCTTTTTTTGATAAAATTGCCATAAATTTAATTGTTTTTTTATTTATTGTGTTGATAATAACATAATAACACATTTTTGTTAAAATAACAACTTGATTTTAATAAATAAATGTTATATAATAATAAACTGATTGTATAACGGGGTGAAATAATGGCAATATTTACTATGTCGGATTTACATTTATCACTCGGCGTTGACAAGCCTATGGAAGTTTTCGGAAGTGCGTGGGATAACTATATGGAGCGCATACGTCTTAACTGGAATGAGGTTGTCGGTGAAGGCGACGTTGTTTTTATCGGCGGCGACATCTCCTGGGCGATGCGGCTTTCGGAGTGTTACAAGGATTTTGAATATCTCAATGCGCTAAACGGCGCCAAGGTCTTGCTCAAAGGCAATCACGACTATTGGTGGGAGAGCGTTTCAAAGATGAATAAATATCTTGACGAAAACGGCTTTCATACAATGAGCTTTTTGCAGAACAATGCGTTTTTGGCAGACGACGTGCTCGTATGCGGCAGCAGAGGGTGGCTTCTGCCGGGTGACGGTTCCTTTTCGGAGGACGACAACAAGATTTACCAAAGGGAACTGCAAAGGCTGGAACTTTCGTTTTCCGACGGCGAAAGACTCTTGAAAGAAAGCGGCAGAGAGGTAAGAAAAAGAGTGTGCCTGCTCCACTATCCGCCGTTTACCAGGAGAGGGGAGGCAGACGAGGGGCTTGCGTCCGTAATGGAGAAGTATGCGGTTACCGACTGCATATACGGTCATCTCCACGCCAGGGCGGCAAGGTGTGCCCGTGAGGGAACGCTTAGCACTGTTACGTTTAAACTCGTGTCGGCGGACTATATGGATTTTTGCCCGTACAGGTTGTAATTATTTTTATAAATCAAATTTTTCATAAAACTATGGTAATTTTTTGAAAAGTTTGGTATAATATATAGCTAATGGAAATTTATTAACAGGGGGAACCTAAACAAATGAAATTACTTAAAAATGAAACTATTGACAAAAATCGTGTAAAACTTACGATTGAAATTGACAAAGACGCTTTCGCTGACGCTGTTATGAAAGCGTATAAGAAAAACGTTAAGAAAATTGCCATTCCTGGATTTAGAAAGGGCAAAGCTCCCAAGGCTATTATCGAAAGATACTACGGCGAGGGTGTTTTCTATGAAGATGCAGTCAACTTTGTATGCCCCGACGCATATGAGTTTGCGGTAAAAGAGGCAGACATCGAGCCGGTAGACAGACCGGAGATTGACATTGAAACAATAGGCGAGGGCAAAGACCTTGTCATCACCGCAGAAGTTACCGTAAAGCCGGAGGTTGAACTCGGCGATTATATGGGCGTTTCCGCAGAGAAAAAGAATTACAGAACAAAGGTTGCTGACGTTGACGCACAGATTAAGGCGGCTCAGGACAAAAATGCCCGTATGATAGACATTGACGACAGAGCCGTTAAAAAGGGCGACTTTACCGTTATTGATTTTGAAGGCTTTGTAGACGGCGTTCCGTTTGAAGGCGGCAAAGCAACCGACCACAGCCTTGAAATCGGCAGCGGTCAGTTTATCCCCGGTTTTGAGGACCAGCTTATCGGTGCAAAAATCGGTGAGGAAAAAGAAATCAACGTTACATTCCCTGAGGAATACCACGCAGAGGAACTCAAAGGAAAGCCGGCAGTATTCAAGGTAACCGTTAAGAGCATACAGCAGAAGGAACTGCCGGAGCTTAACGACGATTTTGCAAAGGACGTCAGCGAGTTTGACACATTTGATGAGTATAAGCAGGACGTTAAGGCAAAACTTGACAAGGCAAATGCAGATAAGACCGCAGCAGAGTTTGAGGGCAACGTAATAAAGGTTGTAACCGACGCCGCTAAGGTTGACATTCCGCAGTGTATGATAGATGCAAAGATTGAGGATTTGATAAGAGATTTCGGTTACAGACTTTCGTCGCAGGGCCTCAGCCTTGACCAGTATATGAAGTACACCGGTGCAACTGTCGATACGTTTAAAGAGCAGTTTAAGGACCAGGCGGCAGAGCAGGTTAAGACCGCCCTTGTTCTCGGCGAGATTGCAAAGAAAGAAAACGTTGAAGTAACCGACGAAGACGTGGAAAACGAGTTTAAGCGTATGGCAGAAATGTACGGTATGGAAGTGGATAAACTCAAAGAATATATCAAAGACGGCGAAAAAGACAGCCTCAAAGAGGAACTTAAAATAAAGAAAGCCGTTGACAAGATAGTCGGTGCGGCAAAGGTAAAGAGAGCCGCAAAGAAGAAGGAGGAGAACGAATAATATGAGTTTGGTACCTATGGTTGTCGAGCAGACTAACAGGGGAGAGCGTTCGTATGACATTTATTCAAGATTGCTCAAAGACAGAATAATATTTTTGAGCGAGGAAGTAAATGACGTTACTGCGAGCCTTGTTGTGGCACAGATGTTGTTTTTGGAGGGCGAGGACCCCGACAAGGATATTAATTTGTATATAAACAGCCCCGGCGGCGTAATTACTGCCGGTATGGCAATTTACGATACGATGCAGTACATCAAGTGTGATGTTTCCACAATTTGCATCGGTATGGCGGCTTCTATGGGTGCGTTTTTGCTTGCTTCCGGTGCTCCGGGCAAGAGATTTGCACTGCCGAACAGCGAGATTATGATACATCAGCCTCTCGGCGGTATGCAGGGACAGGCAACGGATATTAAAATCCACGCCGACCGCATCATCAAAACCAAGGAAACTTTGAATAAAATTCTCAGTGAGAGAACCGGAAAACCCTATGAGCAGATTTGCCGTGACACCGAGCGTGACAACTTTATGACGGCAATTCAGGCAAAGGAATACGGTCTGGTTGATGAAGTTATAGAAAAGAGAAAATAATTATCTTCGGGGTGTTTCATTAAATGAGCGATAAGCATACTATTGCGTGCTCCTTCTGCGGCAGAACGGAGGATATGGTTGCCAAAATGATTGCCGGTCCAAACGGCAGGGCGTATATATGCAGTGACTGCGTAGACATTTGCAACGATATTTTAGACCGTGAGCTTGGCTCCTTTGAGCAGGAGGAAGTTGAAAAAATAGAAAATCTTCCAAAACCTGTTGACATTAAGAGTATACTCGATATGTACGTCATAGGTCAGGAAGGTCCTAAAAAAAGTCTTGCGGTTGCCGTGTATAACCACTACAAGAGAATTAATAACATCGACAGCGGCGATGACGTAGAGCTTGGAAAGAGCAATATTCTTATGCTCGGCCCCACAGGTTCGGGAAAGACCTTGCTTGCTCAGACGCTTGCAAAGATTATTGACGTACCGTTTGCCATTGCCGACGCCACCTCGCTTACCGAGGCAGGCTATGTGGGCGAGGACGTGGAAAACATTCTCTTAAAGCTCATTCAGGCGGCAGACTACAACGTTGAGAGAGCACAGCGTGGAATTATATATATCGATGAGATAGATAAAATCGCAAGGAAGTCCGAAAACCCGTCAATTACAAGAGATGTAAGCGGCGAGGGTGTTCAGCAGGCACTGCTTAAAATTCTGGAAGGTACGGTTGCCTCCGTTCCTCCGCAGGGCGGCAGAAAGCACCCGCACCAGGAGTTTATACAGATAGACACTACAAACGTGCTCTTTATCTGCGGCGGCGCTTTCGACGGACTCGAAAAAATCATAGAACAGCGCATCGGCAAAAAATCTCTCGGTTTCGGTGCGGAGGTTGCCTCCAAAAAGCAGAGAGATACGGGCAAACTGCTGGGTAAGATGCAGCCGCAGGATTTGCTCAAATTCGGACTTATACCCGAATTTGTCGGCAGACTGTCAGTTACCGTAACACTTGACAGCTTAGACCGTGACGCACTTGTCAGAATACTCACCGAGCCTAAAAACGCACTTGTAAAACAGTACGAAAAGCTCCTTGAAATGGACGGCGTTAAGCTGGAATTTGACGATGCGTCAATAGAGGCAATAGCCGAAAAGGCGATTTCACGCAAGACCGGCGCAAGGGGACTGCGCTCCATTATGGAGGAAATAATGAACGACGTTATGTACAGCGCACCTTCAAAAAGCGATTTGCGCAAGTGCATCATAACCAAGGAATGTGTTACCGACGGCGCAAAACCGAAACTGATAACACGGGCTAAGGTACGGATTAGCGAAAAAACAGGTTCATAAGTCTTAAATGGGCTGCGGCAAATGCCGCAGCCCATCTTGAATAAGGGTGATTTTATGAAAGACAGAATTTATCATATACCTATTTTCGTTCCGCATTGCGGCTGCCCTCACGATTGCGTCTTTTGCAACCAAAGGCACATAACGGGTCACGTCGGCGAGGTTCGCTCAAAGGACGTTGCCGAGATTGCGGACAGTTACTTAAAAACAATGAATACCGACGGGGATTGCCGTATTGAAATTGCATTTTTCGGCGGCAGTTTTACCGGCATTGATTTTGAAAGGCAGACCGAGCTGTTGCAGACGGCATATGAGTATTTAGAGGACGGCAGAGTGCAGGGAATACGGTGTTCCACACGTCCCGACTGCATCGACCGCAAAATTCTTGATAATTTAAAAAGGTACGGCGTAACGTGCATCGAACTCGGCGTTCAGTCGGCAGACAGCGATGTTTTAAGGCTCAGCCGGCGTGGACACAGTTTTCAGGACGTGGTCAAGGCGTCCGCACTCATAAAGGAGTACGGCATCCCTCTCGGACTTCAAATGATGATGGGGCTGCCGGGAGATACATTTGAAAAAACGGTTTCCACGGCCGAAAAAATAATTGCCTTAAATCCCGATTGCGTGAGAATATATCCCACTTTGGTGGTTGAGGATACGCACCTATATGATATGTATAAAAGCGGAGAGTACAAACCTCTCACCGTAGAGGACGCAACGGAGCAGCTCAGCGTGATTATTCCGATGTTTGTGCGAGAAAATATAGACATAATACGTGTCGGACTTCAAACGACCGACGAGATTAATTCGTCAACCGTGTACGGCCCGTATCACCCGGCATTAAAGGAACTTGCTCTCGGCAGAATATTTCAAAAGGCAATTTTGTCGGAGATTAAAGAACCGTTTCCGCCCGTAATCGAGGTTTTGTGCAACTCATCTGAGATTTCTGCCGTGTCGGGACACAAAAAGTGCAATAAAAAGAAAATAAAAGAGATAACCGGCGCAGAACTCAGAGTTATCGGCGATGCGGGTCTGCGGTGCGGAGAGATAAAAATTTGCGGCAAAATTGTTGATATTTATGCCGGAATGTGTTAAAATTACAGTTGTGTTTTGTAATGCAAACATATTTTATGAGGTGTTTTTGTGTACTTAAAGAGAATTAAAATGCAGGGGTTTAAATCCTTTGCCGATAAAATTGACTTGGAGTTCGGCAGCGGAATAACTACCATTGTCGGTCCGAACGGCAGCGGCAAGAGCAACGTTTCCGACGCTATCCGCTGGGTTCTGGGCGAGCAGAGTGCAAAGAGTCTGCGTGGAAGTAAAATGGAGGATGTAATCTTTGCCGGAACGCAGAAAAGAAGTCCGCTCGGTTTTGCTCAGGTTTCCATAACTCTTGACAACTCCGACGAGATGTTTAACGTTGACAAAAAGGAGCTTACCGTAACACGCCGTGTCGCAAGGAGCGGTGAGAGCGATTTTTACATAAACAATACTCCGTGCCGACTTAAAGATATCCACGAACTTTTTATGGATACGGGCCTCGGCAGAGAGGGGTACTCCGTAATCGGACAGGGAAAGATTGACCAAATTCTATCGTCCAAAGCGGAGGAAAGGCGCCATATATTTGAGGAGGCGTCCGGAATTACCAAGTATAAATACCGCAAAAGCGAGTCGGAGAAAAAGCTCCTCCAAACGGACGAAAACCTTGTGAGAATAAAGGATATTCTCGTTTCTTTGGAGGAACGTGTCGAGCCGCTGCACAGACAGTCGGAAAAGGCTAAAAAGTTTCTTGACTTGCGTGAAGTGCTAAAAGGTCTTGACATAAACATTGCCATAAGGAATATCGACCGCCAGAGGGAAAACCTCGCCGACGGTCGGAGAAAGTTTAAAGATACATTCAAACAGCTCAATGACGAAAAACTGCGCCTTGACCTCATAAGCGAGCAGATTTCGTCCAAAACCGACCGCCTCAGCGAGGTCAACGACGAGATAAGCAGACTGAAAGAACAGTCCTTTGCCCTCGAAAAGGAAAACGAGAATTTGAGGGGCAGAATAGGGCTTTTGCAAAATGACATAAAAAACAACTCCGACAACGCCGCAAGGTGGAAGTCAGACGTTTCCGTGATTGAGGAAAAAATAAACATCACCGATAAAAACATCGAGTCCTATAACAAAATAATAGAGCAAAAGAAAAAGGAAAAGCAGGCGCTTGAAGAAAAACTCAAAGATTGCGACTGCGCAATAGAAAAATTAAACGCCGAAATTGATGAAAAAACCGCAGAGTCGGACAAGCATAAAGGCGATATAGTGACGCTTTTGGAGGAAATATCGTCGTTTAAAGCACGCCTTTCCGGTTTTAACGTGCTCATTAAAAACTTTGACAGCCGAAAAAGCGCCCTTGCCGGCGAACTTGCCCAAAAGAAAGAGCAGATAGAAAAAAATGCCGAAAAAATGGGCGAACTTACGGCACAGCTTGAACAAAACGATGCCGAAAACAAAGGCGCACGGGACGAAATACTCTCACTCAAAGACGAGTATTTCAAAACACGCTCCGAGCTTGATACGGCTAAAAAAATGCAGAACGAAAAGGTTACAAAGCTCAACGATATGCTCTCCAAAATGAGCGTACTCGAAGATTTGGAAAAGGGGCTTGACGGCTACTCCAAGGGCGTTAAAAGCGTTTTAAACTCAAAAACTCCCGGAATACACGGCCTTGTTTCAAAGATTGTAAAGGTGCGTGACGAGTACGTGACCGCCATAGAAATTGCCCTCGGAAATATGGTTCAGAACATCATCGTTTCCGACGAGGAGTGCGCCAAAAAGTGCATTGAGCACCTTGCCAAAACCAAGGGCGGCAGGGCAACGTTTCTGCCGATTACGTCTGTTGACGGCGAGATTATGAAAAATCCCCCCGACGGCGAGCGTGGTTACATAGGCATTGCAAGCGAGCTTGTAGAGTACGATGAGCAGTACAGGGGCGTTTTTGCCTCGCTCCTCGGCAGAGTTGCCGTTGTCGACAACATAGACAACGCAGTCAAAATTGCTAAAAAAAATAAATATAAGTTTAAAATAGTTACCCTTGACGGTCAGCTGATTAATGCCGGCGGTTCAATAACGGGCGGAAGTTTTAACAAAAATCAGAGCCTTATCGGCCGTTCAAAGGAGATAGAGCATCTGCGCTCGCAGACGAAAGAGCTTAAAAAAGTTGTGGACGATAACGACGACTTTATCGACGAGTTAAAGGGCACAATTAATAAAATGGCGGACAGAAAAGAGGCACTTGAAGAAAAAATCAGAAAGTGCGAGCACGAGAGAGTCCGCCTCGACTCCGAGTACGCAAACGCAAACCGTGTTTCCGAGGAACTCAAACGCTCGGTTATGACCATAACGAATGAAAACGGCGAAATTGTAAAAAATATTGCCGACGTGGAAAAACAGGCAAAGACGTTTAATGAAAAAATCGTTGAAAATGAGGATAAAATAAGACAGGCAAGAGCATCTGCCGATGGCTTTAAGGACGAGGTTGACCTGCTGTGCGAAAAGCGTGACGAAATGCAGAACTCCGTCCTTTCCGACAGAATTGCCTTCAATGCGGCGGATAAAGACATTGAGTCGGCAAATGCGAGCATATATTCAATGAGCGCAAACAAAAACAGCCTTAATATGGAGCTTTCCGCAAAGAACAGCGATATTAAAAACATTGATTTGTTAAACGATAAACTCACAGCCGATATAGACGGAATAAATGCGCAGATAGAGAATAATAACGGTATTATGGAGGAAATATCAAAGAAGGTTTCCGACACGCAAAAAGGCTACGAGAGCGACACCGAAAAACTCAAAAACATTCAGAATTCGCTCAAAGAGCAAAACGATACCATATACCTTCTCCAACAGGAAACCGCACGCCTTGAAGCAAAAAATGCCAAATTTGAGTCGGACATCGAGGCTCTCATAAACAGACTGTGGGACGAGTACGAGTTGACGTATAACACCGCACTCGAATATAAAAAAGCCGACTTTGATATGAACGGCGGTCAAAAGCAGGCGCAGTCCATACGTGCGCAGATAAAGCAGCTCGGCAACATAAACGTTGATGCCATAGAGGAATACAAAGAGGTTAAGGAAAAGTTCGACTTTTTGAGCAATCAGAAAAAGGACCTTGACGAAACCAAGGCAAGACTCGAAAAAATCATTACCGATATGCAGAGCGTAATGACCGAGCAGTTTACCAAGAATTTTGAAATAATCCGTACCCGGTTTAACGAGGTGTTCCACGAGCTTTTCGGCGGCGGAGCCGGCAGACTTACACTCACCGAGCCGGATAACGTGCTCGAAAGCGGAATTGAGATAGAGGTTCAGCCTCCGGGCAAAAAACTGCAAAATATGATGGCGCTCTCCGGCGGAGAAAAGGCGCTCTCTGCAATAGCACTGCTGTTTTCGGTTCTCGAAGTGCGCCCCACACCGTTTTGCATATTAGACGAGGTTGAGGCGGCTCTCGATGACAACAACGTCTACCGATTTGCCGATTATATAAAAAAATATTCGCAGAAAACGCAGTTTATCGTGGTAACCCACCGCCGTGGTACAATGGAGGCGGCAGACATAATGTACGGTATAACAATGCAGGAAAAGGGCGTTTCAAAGCTCTTGAAACTCAAATTTGAAGATTTGGAGGACTACAAATAATGTCGGAGGAAGTAAAGGAGAAAAAAGGCTTTTTTGCAAGACTCAAACAAGGCCTTAATAAAACGAGGGACGCACTTAACGAAAAGGTTGACAGCGTCTTAAAGGTTTTTAAAAAAATTGACGAGGAGCTTTACGAGGAGCTCGAAGAAGCGCTCATCACCGCCGATGTCGGCGTTGAAACGTCAATGTATATCATAGAGGAACTCAGAGGGCGAGTAAAGGAAAAGCATCTCACCGAGGCAGAACAGGTAAAGGGAGAAATAGCCGAAGTTATGGCGCAGATTTTGACCGATTGCGACAATAAAATCATTACCGAAACAACCCCGTCCGTAATTCTGGTAATTGGCGTAAACGGCGTGGGAAAAACCACATCAATAGGCAAAATGGCGGCAAAGTACATCGCCGAGGGCAAAAAGGTTATCCTCGGTGCGGCAGATACTTTCAGAGCCGCCGCCATAGACCAGCTTAAAATCTGGGCGGAGCGCACCGGTGCGGACATCGTGTGCCACGACGAAGGCTCCGACCCGGCGTCTGTCGTGTTTGACACAATAGCCGCCGCCAAGTCAAGGAATGCCGATATTGCAATCATTGACACCGCCGGCAGACTGCATAACAAGAAAAACCTTATGGACGAACTTTCCAAAATTTCACGGATTGTGGAGAGAGAACTCCCCGGCTGTTCCAAGGAAGTTTTGCTCGTTCTCGATGCCACCACGGGTCAGAACGCCGTAAACCAGGCACAGCTTTTCAGCGAGAGCACACCGATTACAGGCATAATATTAACCAAACTTGACGGCAGTGCAAAGGGCGGCATAGTCCTTGCAATATCCCACGAACACAAAATACCCGTAAAACTTGTCGGCGTGGGAGAGGGCGTTGACGACCTTCAAGACTTTGACGCAGAGAGTTTCTCAAAGGCAATGATAGGCGGAGACGAACCGCAGGGGGAATAAAATGATATTTACCGGTAATGGCGACAGAGGCAGGAGCAATATAATTAACCAAAAGGGAATTTATAAAGACGACATAGTCTTTGACGTTCTCGGTACAATAGACGAACTCAGCGCAAACCTTGCGCTGGCAAAGGCATACGGCGACGGCGAATTAAAGAGCGAGATTGAGTCAATCCAGAGGGAACTTGTGAGCGTTGCGGCATACTTTGCCGGGGGTGATTTGTTTGCATTTGCGGCGGCAACCAAGATGACGGAGAAAAAAATATCACAGTGCGGCGATGATGAACTTGCAGAGTTTTCAATCGGCGACGGCAACGTCTGTGCGGCGCATATCGACATTGCAAGAACCGTGTGCCGCAGACTCGAAAGAGCGGTTGTCCGATACACCAAAAACCGTGACTGCGCATACGAAACCGTTGCTTATTTTAACAGGCTTTCGGATTATCTTTTCGCATTGGCACGCAGAGAGGAGAAAAAGATATGAAAAAATTTTTAGCTTTTGTGTTTGTTATTCTGCTTGTGCCCGTGGTGGCATTTGCGTCCGAACTCAGTCCCAAAGACCTTGTCTTTGAGCCTGACACGTCGGGAAAATACATATACTGCAACAACGTTGAATTTATTTCAAGATACGACCTTGCCGACACTTCCAACCCCAAGCCGAAATACATAATGAACAACGAGCTTGAAAGCGGAAAGTACGCATTTTTTGCCTCGCACGTAAACCACACCGAACTCCGTGACGCAAACGGCGCTATGACCGAGGCAGGCTTTGACATTGAGCTTGACGTCAAGTTTACCGCAGCCGAGGACACAACCGTTACCGTTACCGCTCTCGGCTTTGAAGTGCCGGAGAACAAAAAATACTATTATAACGGCAATTCATACACCTACGAGGAGGCGTGGGGCTGTCTTAATGCCTGGGCATCATACAAGCAAATACCAATCCGTCAGATGGAGTCGGGCAAAACATACGAGCCTATGGCGTTTGAGCCTGTAACCGTGACTTTAAAGGCGGGCGAAACGTTCTACCTCAGCAGTATAATTCCAAACTACCGTGCCGTGCCGTTTTACAGACCTGTGCACCTGCTTGCGGATTTTGAAGTCAGCGGAAAAACATCCTGCGACGTGTGCGCTTTCAAGTCCTGCGGCGACCTCGGAAGTCGTGAAAACCTTAGCGGCAACGTGGCGTTCGGAGCGTATGAGCGTGACCGCCAGTACAAAGGTATTGCCGACAGTTTGAACAGTGCGTCCGTAGATCTCAGCTACGCCGTGGACGACTGGGTGGGCGGTGACACATTTTTCCCCGTCCGTGTTTACAACCGTTACGTTCCGGAGGGCAACGATGTAAATGTGTGGGTTACAAACATCAATCCGAGCGCCGATATATGGTCTAAAAAAACTGCGGCGTCGTCCGATATGATGAAGTTTAAGTATTACGACCCGTCCAAACGCAGCTACTACGGTTCGGGGGTCAAAGACGCCGACAAGGACGACGTATGGTACTTTGACACCAAGCACAGCGATACTGCGGCATTTCCGGGCAATGCGAGCGGAAAGAATAAAATCACATATAAACCGAATTATGAACTCGACATTTCCTCATCGGAGGAATACGCCTGCAATCTCGGCAACTACGGCGTAAGCCTTGTATATAATTACACTATTAAAAATGACGGAGAGGTAACGAGGTTTGCCGCATTTAACATCAACACAACCTCAAATAATATTGTAATAGTCCGTGACGCCGACGGAGAGGTTGTAAACGGCTATGCGCTCTGCAAAGGCTCAGGCTCGGCAAAGAGCAATGATACCCTTGCGTGCATAGAACTCCCCGGACTTTCGGAAACAAAGTTTTCGATAGAGGTAATTCTCCCCACAAACTATGTGGGCGGTATGGAAAATTCTCTTGTTTTAAAGGACTTTCCGACGGTAATTCCCGTATACGAAAACGCCTACCAGGAGGTTGCCTGGGATTATTCGTGGACGGGCAGAGAGTATGTAAAGTGGCAGGGCGGCAGGCTCTATCTTTCCGATGACCTTAAAGAGTGGCGTGAACAGCCGCTGACAAGCGAAACCGAAAAGATTTTCCACGATAATTGGAGCGAGTACCGCATAATGTACGCAAACGGCGGATATGTTGTAAAACCGTGCATATATGACTCAATTCCGTACTACGGCGCAAGGGAATATTTCAGAGATGTGTATTTCCTCAATGAGGACTTTACGCTCAAAGATACCGTGCACTTTAACCGCTACCCCACGGATATGTCATTTGCCAAAGGTGAGTACTTTGTGAATGCCGGCAGCCGCTACAAGTCCTCCGACGGCAAAGAGTGGAGCATAACACAGCAAAAGGGCAGTATGCCCGTAGATAACGGAAAGCGCTTTTGCGGTTATACCTTAAACGGCAGTATATACCTCTCACCCGACGGCAGTAACTATGCCCCCGTTGTTTTCTTTGGCAAAAAGCCGCTGTTCATAGAGTGCGTTGGCGACGTTTACTATTCTATTGATAAAAACACCTTGCTTTTGTCCGCCGACGGTATTTACTGGGACGAGTATGCCTTTGATGAAAGGATTGACCTTGTGCGCAGAATAGGGGATAAAATATCGGTAAACGGAAAGTACGAAATCGAATATAAACCGACAGAAAAAACCGCCGTGTCCATAAACGGAAAATACGTTTCATTCACAAGCGGTGTGCATTTTGATGAAAACGGCTCGGCATTGGTAAACGGTACCGAACTTGCAGAGATGCTGGGCAGCGACACCGCCTTTTCGATAGGCGGAATAGGCACAGACGGCTTTGTTCCAATCAGAGCGTGTGCCGAGCTTGCGGGATACAAGGTAGATTATGACGGCAAAACCGATACTGTAATACTGACAAAATAGAGCAAACTTTGTCGGGCAAAGCGCCCTTTCAAATGGTATAATTGACCAAGAGGTGATACAAATGGAGTGGCTGGACGCAATAGGTAAATCGATTGAGTACATTGAGGAGCACATTGCCGATGATATTACGGTAAGTGACGTTGCGGATTATTTGTATATGTCGCCGTTTTATTTTCAAAAAGGCTTTTCGATGCTGTGCGGTTACACCGTTTCGGAGTACATCAGAAACCGGCGCCTTGCTCTTGCCGGCGGCGAACTTCTGACGACCGATGCCAAAATAATCGACATAGCGCTCAAATACGGTTATGACTCACCGGACGGATTTACAAAAGCGTTCACCAGATTTCACAACGTATCGCCGAGCGTGGTGCAGAGGGATAAGGTTATGATTAAAACCTTTGCTCCGCTCAAAATCAATATATCATTGAAAGGCGGTTACATTATGAACTACAAAATCGAGAAAAAAGAGAGCTTTAAGGTGCTCGGCGTATCAAAACGCTTTGATTACGAAACCTGCAAAGAGGAGATACCCAAATTCTGGCAGGAGCATTATGCGTGCGGAAACGGAAAATATGTCTGCGGAATGTTCGGAGTAAACATTGATGAAAAAATGGGCGGCGAGAGCTTTGAATACCTCATTGCCGATGCCTACGACCCGTCAAAGGAAGTACCGGGCGGCTTTGAAGTAAAAACCGTTCCGGAATTTACCTGGGCGATGTTTTCCTGCGACGGACCGATGCCTGAGGCTTTGCAGGACGTCAACCAAGAGATATTTTCGCAGTGGCTCCCGGCGCTCAAAGAATATGAGTTTGCGGCAGGCTACTGCATAGAAAAATATGACGATGCGAGCAAGTATCCCAAAGGCACTATGGACGAAAACTACCATTCGGAAATATGGATACCGATTAAAAAAATCTGAATTTTAAATGCCGATAATGAGGAAAGATGTATGAGAATAGCTGTTTGTGACGATGAAATCAAAGACAGAAAAATAATTTCGGAGGCTTTAAGAAGCACCGTGGGCGAATGCAGCATATCAGAGTTCGACAACGGTTACGAGCTTTTGGAGAGCCACAAATCTCTGCCGTTCGATTTTATTATCTTAGACATCATTATGCCTCGGATAAGCGGCATCGACACTGCGGCAATGCTTAGAACAACCGACGTACACACGCCGGTTGTTTTCGTGTCATCAAGTGAGGAATTCGGCGTGCAGAGTTACCGTGTCTTTGCCTTTGACTATCTTTTAAAACCTCTTGATACGTCACAGCTCAGAGCGTGTATGCAAAGACTTTTTAAATGCAAAAGGGGAGAGGAGTGCCTCACGGTTACGTATTGCGGCACAGACACAAAAATTCTGCTCTCAAACATTGAATATCTCGAAAGCAATTTGAGAAAGGTGATTTTTGCCCTGTCCGGAAACCGTGAAATAGAAGTTATCGGAAAGCTCACGGATTACGAGGACTTTCTGCTCTCTCACGGCTTTTGCCGCTGTCACAAGAGTTATATAGTAAACATCGAACATATAGACAGCATAGACTCGGACGTATTTTGCCTTACGGGCGGAAAGAAAATTAAAATTTCCAGAACATATCTCCAAGGCGCCAAAAAGGCGTATTTTGATTATGTTTTTTCATCGGGGGTGTCGCTGTGAGCAATTTTAAAGAGATTGCAACTCTGTTTGCTCTCCTTTTCATCTGCACCCTTGACGGTTATTCTATGATGAATTACCGCCTGAGCGCAAAAAAGTCATACGGCTGTTTTGCCGTGGTTGCCGTGATTTGTCTTGTTGTCAACTCATACATAGCAATCCGATACGGCAGTGCGGTTTTGAGAAATGTAATAATTTTTACCATAGGATTTCCGTATTTTGCACTTATTCTGCTGATTACCGACAACAAAATATCTCAAACGGTTTTTAATTTTTGGCTCTGGATAAACGTGTACGAGATAATTACCAATTTTTCTATGTTTGTCAATGACTGCACGTTTGCAAACGACACTTTCCTCGCTCTTATGCGCCTGGCGCTTCTGGGCGGATATTTTGCCCTGTATAACCTCTGCCTGCGCACTCCGCACAGACAGCTTATGGAGATGCCAAACGTCAACTGGTGGTTTTTCTCATTTATTCCGCTGTTTTTCACCGCACTTTTGACCCTTGTAAATTATAACTTTGACGGCAGCGGACGTTTCGCCCGCAATTATCCCATACTGCTCACGGTGCACATTCTTATGATTTTTGTGTATCTGTTGATATTTTATACCTTAAAAACGGTGTACGACGCTATGGAAAAGGAACATTTTGCACGGAGTATGAAAGAGCAGATTGCCTTGCAGAAAAAGCAGTATGAATTTTACCTTGAAAAAATGCAGAGCGAGCGTATATTCCGCCACGATGCAAGACACCGTGATACAATACTTTTGGGCTATTTCGACAGGGGAGATGTCAGCGGTGCAAAGAAGTTTTTAAGCGCCGAGATGGGCAGAATTTCCCATAGCTCCGACGCTGTTTTCTGCGGAAACGTCGCAGTAAATTCCGTGCTTTCGCAGTATT
This sequence comes from uncultured Clostridia bacterium, assembly GCA_934500705.1. Lineage (GTDB taxonomy): Bacteria > Bacillota > Clostridia > UMGS1810 > UMGS1810 > CAKSIN01. The sequence continues at coordinate 23,961 of CAKSTI010000003.1, forward strand.
CGTCAAAGGCGGAAAACAGGAAAATTTCGTTTGCCGTCCGTGCCGATGTTCCCCAAAACCTCTCGTGCGACGAGGCGGAATTTTGCGTAATGCTGTCCAATCTGCTCGAAAACAGCCTTGATGCCGCAAAGGACGGTATCAGCGTGGAAATAAGGTGTCACAACAGGCAAATATCAATTAAGATTGAAAATGACTATGACGGTGAGATAAAAAAAGACACCGCCGGAGGCTATCTTACAACAAAGCCGGGAGGAACGGGTCTGGGGCTTAAAAGCGTTGCCGCAATAATTAAGGAAAATAACGGATTTTTGGAAATCTCGGACGCAGGTGAAAAGTTCATAGTATTTGCAACCCTTAAAAACTGATAAACCCGACGGGGCAGAACGCCGCCGTCGGGTATTTCCGTCAGCACTTTTTAAAGTATAAGAGTTTATCAAGCGGAGCGTCCAAAACGAGCGTTTGCGCTCTGTCCGAGACTACGTTGCCCTTTTCGTCACACCATTTTCCGTCGGGGAACTTTACACTGCGGCTTACTGCGCCTTTTTTAAGAACGGGCGCAACCATATATTCATCGCCGAGCATATACTGGTCGCAAACGTGCTCAAAGCCTTCATTGGGGAATTGATATTCCATACATCTGAATATCGGCTCTCCCGTCTTTGCGCTCTCTTTGGCAAGGCTGTATATATATTTTCCAAACTTTTTGTGGAGCATAATCGCCTTTTTAACAAGCTTCCAGTTCTTTGCGGAGAGTACTCTCCAAGGCGCCGCCGACACCTGCATCATCGGCATAAGCGCATTTGTCTGTGCCCAGCGGACAAAGAGCTCCTCATCAAGTTCAGCCCCCTCGCCGTACATTCCTCCGCCGACCATATCCGGGCAGCAGTATGCATAGCCGAGCAGAGTTTGTACGGTTGTATTTGGAATTAAGGTGTTGAGTCCAAAGTTATCCCAGCTGTGCGATTTGTCGTGCAGACGTGCAACTATTGGGCGTCCGCCGCTGTTGTGCGCCGCACGGTATTCGTTGAATTTGTACTTTTCACCCATACGGTTAAAGGCAGTTGTCTGATTTCTCGCCGCCATAGGCGTATATATTATGTCGTCGTCACGGTACATAGATGCGTCGCCGGCGTCAAACTTGTAGCCGTCAATGCCGTATCTTTCCACAAGATTGTCAAGCTGAGCGTGCATCCACTTGACGGCGTCGGGATTTGTAAAGTCTATCATTGGGCTGAAACCGCTCCACCATCTTCTTATTGCAACCTCACCGTCTTTATCTTTGAGGAAATATCCCATACGGCGCAGTTCCTTAAACCTGTTTCCCGCACCCGACACGATGGGCGATGTCCACAGCATAACTTTAAATCCCATTTTGTGAAGTTCGTATACAAGATATGCCGGGTCGGGAATTTTGCCCTTGTGGAATTCGAGAACGCCGTAGTCTTCCTGCCAGCCGCCGTCTATCATCATAACACCCGACGGCAGACCGTTGTCAAGTATTCCTCTTGCGTATCTTAAAATATTTTCGGTTGTCTGGTCGGTTCCCAGCTCCATCCAGGTGTTGTACTGCGGTGCGGTAAAAAACAGCTTGTCGGGAAGTGTTCCCGTAAACGGAAAATGCTTTTTCATTGCCGCTTTGTATGCACCCTTTAAAGTCCCGTGTCCCTCGCTGATTTCAAAGGGAGTGCCGTTTGTGCAGTCGAGCAGAATTTCGCCGTCTTTAAAAGCTGTGGTAAACGGGTTGTCATTCCATATATAGCGTCCCTTTGAGGATAAAAACAGGCTTGCCGACTGGTCGTTCTCACGGTTTCTGGTTCTTATGCCAACCGTTACATCGCTCTTTTCGTCATACGGCATATCGCACCCGTCGGGCACTTTGCCGCCCCACCAGCATTCATTTTTTAACATTTTCATCTTTTCCATAGATGTTCCCTCCAAAAAATCATAGGTTTAATCTGCATAAAAGTCTGTAAAGATTTAAATTTTATAACCTAGATGAATTGTACCATAAATTCAGGCTTTGCAACAACAAAAATGCCCAAATACACTATAAAAATTAACCTTACAAGAAATATTTACACCTTTTTTGCGAGTCTAAAAGATTTAATTGGTAAAAAAAGTATTGATTATTTCATATTTTTGTAGTATAATACTCTTAATTGTTTGTAACATTTGCATATGCAGGACGTCCGACCTGCAACTATACTAACAACGGACAGAAAGGATAGGGTACAGTATGTTTAAGAAAATTACGGCATTAACAATGACTGCGGCACTTTGCTTATCGTTTGCTTCGTGCGGCAAAAAGGCAGAGGACTCAAAGAAGGTTACTCTCGCCGCCAAAACCAGTACAATGAGTGCGGAACTTACAGAGCAGTACGCTAAGGAGTACGGCTTTGACGTTGTTTATTACGAAGATTCGCCCACAATGTATCAGGCAGTTATGAACGGAACAAACGCAGCTTGTTTTGAGGACCGTTCCGTTATCGGCTGGGCAATTAAAGAGGAAGGTTTAAAGCTCAAAACCGTAGGCGAGATTGAGAATGCGGCAGAGTACGGTTTTGCCGTTAAAAAAGGTCAGAGCGCAGACCTTCTTAAAATGTTCAACGCAGGTCTTGCAAACATTAAGGCAAGCGGTGAGTATGACGATATACTTAAAAAATACGGTTACGGCGATAAAGCATATAAAGACGACAATGCAAAGAGAGCGGAAAGCGGAGTTAAACCCTCAAAGAAATATGTTATTTATTCCGACAACTCTTTTGCACCGTTCGAGTTCCTCGACACAAAGACAAACAAATATGTGGGCGTTGATATGGATATTCTCGCCGCTGTTGCAAAAGACCAGGGCTTTGAGTACGAAGTTAAGAACGAAGGTTTTGACGCATCTATGGGTGCAGTTCAGTCCGGACAGGCAGACGCTATGATTGCCGGAATGACAATAACCGATGAAAGAAAGAAAACATTCGACTTCTCCGACGGATATTTTTCCGACGGTCAGATTATGGTTGTTCCCGAAAAGAGCAGCATAAAATCGGTTGCTGACCTTGCAAAATAATTGTAGTTTTAATTTGGCAGCATTCAGCATAACAGGGTTTTGCCCTGTTATGCTGAAAAATATTTTTACGTGTTAGAGAGAGTACTATGGATTTTATTAGAACATTTGATGAAGCAACTCCCCTGTTGTTGCAGGGAATAAGACTAACGGTTTCAATATCGCTCCTGTCACTTCTCATAGGTATGATAATAGGCTTTTTTGCCTGCATATTGGGTATGTCAAGGAGCAGGGTATTAAGAGCGGTTTCCGGCATATATGTGTGGATAGTAAGAGGTACGCCGATGATTGTTCAGGCGTTTATTGTCTACTTTGGTATGCCACAGGTTATACAGAGGTTTTTTGTGCCCGATTTTAAAATCGAGCCGTTTGCAGCAGGACTTATAACGCTGAGCCTTAACGCCGGGGCATATCTCTCCGAGATTTTCCGTGGCGGCATAATGGCTGTAAACAAGGGGCAGCACGAGGCTGCAAGGAGTCTGGGACTGAGCAAATCACGTACTATGATTAAAGTTGTTCTGCCGCAGGCTGTAAAGGTTGCCATACCTTCTATGGTCAACCAGTTTATTATAACGGTTAAAGATACGTCAATTCTTTCTATCATAGGCCTTGCGGATATTGTAAACAGGGCAAAGGTTTATGTGGGCAAGTCGTATCAGTTTTTCGCAACGTATATTCTCGTTGCGGTTTACTACCTGATTGTTATTTCATTACTGATGCTGTTTTCAAAATATTTGGAGAAGAAGTTTAACTATGAACGCAAAAATAGAAATTAAAGATTTACATAAAAGTTTTCATAAACTTGAAGTTTTAAAGGGAATAGACCTCACAATAAACGAGGGCGAGGTTGTGTGCATAATCGGGCCTTCCGGCTCGGGGAAATCAACTCTGCTCCGCTGCCTTAACCGTCTTGAAGAGTCAACAAGCGGTACTATTATCGTTGACGGTTATGACATAACGGACAAGAAAATCAATATCAATAAGGTAAGAGAAAATATAGGAATGGTTTTCCAGAACTTTAACCTTTTTTCTCACCTTACGGTTGAAAAGAACATTATGCTTGCACCCGTTGACCTTAAAAAGATGACCAAAGAGGAGGCTCACAAGACCGCTCTCGAACTTTTGCGCCGTGTAGGCCTCGAAGACAAGGCGGACAACTATCCTCACCAGCTCTCCGGCGGTCAGCAGCAGAGGGTTGCCATAGCCCGTGCACTTGCTATGAAGCCGGACGTAATGCTCTTTGACGAGCCGACGAGCGCACTCGACCCCGAAATGGTGGGCGAGGTGCTCTCTGTTATGAAGGAGCTTGCAAACGACGGAATGACTATGGTTGTTGTAACTCACGAGATGGGCTTTGCACGTGAAGTTTCCGACAGGGTGATTTTTGTTGACGAGGGAGTAATTGTCGAGCAGGGCACTCCGGAGGAAGTCTTTAATAACCCAAAGAATCCGAGAACAATAGGATTTTTAAATAAGGTGCTTTAAGATATTTTCGGACAAAATTAACAAGGTGTAAGAAAAACGAAAGTTTTTCTTACACCTTGTTTTCGTATTATTCACGGTTTTTGAGTATTTCCGTAACGTTAATCTTTTTAAGGTGTTTTGTAAGCGCATATCTCGTGGCGGTGTACGCTGCGGCGATTATGGCAACAACAAGAACATATCCGCCCGGAGGTATTACTGCCTCAAATCCGCAGTTTACATTGGAAACGCAGTACGGGTAGGCAAAATTTACAATAAATCTGCAAATCGGTATTCCGATTGCCATTGCCGCCGCAGTGACGAACAGGGACGGCGAAAGATAAAGCGAATTTACCGTTTTTTCGGAATATCCCAGTGCTTTTAAAAGAGAAACCGAAAAACTGCTGCGGTCGATTTCGAGCTTCATCAGCAAATACATAACGGCGGCAAATATTATTACGGAAACGCAAATCAGCATTAAAATCATATCGCTCATCAGGGCCATAAATTTTTCCGCACCCTTTTTCATATCCGCCTTTACTATTTCGCTTATCAGCATATTGTGCCCGAAGGTAAGCGGCTTACTCGAAAACACGGTGTTGTAGTAGTAATATTCGCTTTTGGGGCGGCGCTCACCCTTTTTCAGCCTTTGCGCATCAAAGTAATCCTGACCGAATGCGTTTCTCATTGCATCAATGTTCATAAAAAAGTAAAGACCGCTGCCGTATTTTACCTCGCCCGCAATTTCAAAGGCGTACAGCCTGTCCTCGGAGTTGTCATGCAGAATAACCCTGTCGCCGACTTTGTAGCCGAATTTAATCCTTGCCGCATCGGACATATAAATCTTGTCGGCATCGTCTGTGAGTGCGGAGGCAAAGTCAAAGTAGGGGTTGTCTAAGTCAATTCCGAGCAGGGTAACCTCCATTTCGCCGCCCGTCATAGGGAAATCTGCGTAAAATCCCCTTGTGTAACCGACACACGGATTTTTTGGTAAATCGGTAACCGGGTTTCTCAAAATATACATATAATCCGAATTAACATCGTTTGTGATGTTGTTTATATATTCGCTTATACTGCCGTAGCAGGCAATGGAGAACATAATCAGCATCAGCGAAACGATTATACCGAAAAACAGAGTAATGTTGCCGGACAGCTCACGCAAAAACTGCCTTATTTTGTACTTGCGCTCAAACGGAACGCCGTCAAGTTTAAGGTTGAAATTCGCTCCGCCCTTCGGTGCCTCACGCATCATTTTAAGAGGGGAGAGGTTCAGCTTTTTTGAGAGCACAAGCCTGTTTACAAAATACGAGAATATAATCGGCATACCGAGTGAGTACGATACAAGGTACAGAGGATATACGTGTTTTATTTTCGGAAACGAGTACATAGTGCAGTACGAGGACGCCATAGCGTCTGTCAGCAAAAATCCGCATACCGTGCCGGCTGCGGCGCCTATTGCGGAAACGGCGAGGGGAGTCTTTATGTAGTGGGACAAAATCTCGTCTTTGGTGTAGCCGAGTGCGTAGAGCGTGCCTATTACCGGACGTTCCTTTTCAATCGTGCCGCTTGCAAAGACGGAGAGCATATACACAAGCAATATAAGGAGAAATACGCCTGCAACAAGCGCCGATTGCTTGCCTATTTTTGAGTCGTCCACGGCGTCTGTTATGCGTATGTTGTATTTTGTTTCTCCGAAGCCGGATAAAATGGGAAGGTCGATTTCTGTATTGCTGTCTATGTATCTGCCAAATCTTTTTTGAAATTTTTCTATACCGGAGCGCAGTGTGAGCGCACCCTCATAGAGCATCTTTGTGTTTGCATCTATCCCTGCCGAATTAAGGTTCTTTCCCAATGTGTCTATGCCGTCGGCAACGGCGGCGGCACCGCCTTTAAGCTGAGCCGTACTTTCGTTAAATTCGGTTTTTAAATCCGACGATGACGCAATCATTCCTTTGAGGTATGTATCTGTGACCTGCAATCGGTCAAACTTTAAATCGGACAGTTTTTTCTTTAATTCTCTTACCGTGCAGTCTCCGAGCTTAAATGCGTAATTGTATATGGTTTTTTCACCTTTGGAAAGACGTATTCTCTCCGTTTCCGTTACCATTGCGACAGAAAATTCATCATTTGCCGCAACGTCGCTCGTGCTCTGCTTTACATAGCAGTAGTCGGGGAAACAGCCTATGCCGCATATCGTAAAATTTTCTCCCGCAACTTCTATTTCATCTCCAACGGAAAATCCGTGCAGCGAGGCGTAGTTTTTTTCGAGAAATATTTCCCTGCCCGAATACGGAATACTGCCGCTTTCCGCAAACGGAAGGTCAATGCTTTGTCTTACCGCAAAAATACGCAGAACAGATGACGAATTTGCCTTGATGTCGGTGTAGAACATTTTTTCAATTCGGACATCAAGCTGTGACAAATCCTTAAAATTTCTCTCCGACAGGGGTGTGTACGTTTCAAAAAATCCGTCCTCCACGTTGCACTGCTTCCACTCGTTTGAAACAGAGGCGTATATGCTGTCGCTCGCCGAGCAAAGGGACACCACCAGCGCCATTGCAAGCGCTATGATAAGCGACATTGAGCCGTTGCGTATGATGTTTTGAAAAAAATCTCTCTTTATCTTTCTGTTTAAAATCATATTACCACTCCAAATCCGCCGCCTTTTTTCGGCTTGCGTTTTTTGTGATGTTCTGCACCGCACCGTCTTTTAAGAGCACCGTTCTGTGCGACATTTCGCTTATGGTGCGGTTGTGGGCTACAAGAATGATTGTCGTTTTGTATTTTTGATTTATTTGCTCCAACAGAGAAAGTATGTCCTTAGACGTGTTGTAGTCGAGCGCTCCCGTCGGTTCGTCGCACAGGAGAAGTTTCGGGTTTTTAACAAGCGCCCTGCCTATGGAGCACCTCTGCTGCTGACCGCCGGATAACTCCTGCGGAAATCTGTTTTTGAGGCCTACGAGTCCGAGAACGCTTAAAATTTCGTCAATATCGAGCGGAGCGTCAGTAAGATACTGTCCCACCTGAATATTTTCGAGTACCGTAAGATTGGGAACGAGGTTGTAAAACTGAAAGACAAATCCCAGGTATTCACGGCGGTACTTGGCAAGCTGAGCGGAATTTTTCCCTGCGATGTCCGCCCCGTCTACCGCAATTTTTCCGCCGTCTGCGCCGTCAAGACCGCCGATAACGTTTAAAAGCGTTGATTTTCCGCTGCCGGACTGACCGAGCACCGTGCATATTTCGCCCTTTTCGACGCACATATTTACTCCGTTTAAAACGCTGACCTTTGCAGCTCCTTCGCCAAAGCTCTTGACGAGATTTTCAATTTCAAGATAAGCCATACTTACGCCTCCTGCGTTGTGTCGGAAACATATGACCGACTGCCGTAAAAAATCGGGTTTGTCCCGTATGCGTTAGTTAGAATTAACTAACTTTATTATATGACATTTAAATTATCTTGTCAATAGATGAAATAAATTTTTCAAAGGTATTGCAATATGGAAAAAATAGTGATAAAATAATCTAGGCAGCGGGGACCCGAACCCACATTGGTTTCACAAAGAATTTCGGTGAGTAAAGGTGCGGACGGGCCGGCAAGGCGGAAGGTTTTGCAAAATTTCAGCCGACAGAAATGCAGGTTCGGGTTCCCACTGCCTAAGTTATTAATTTAATGGGAGGCATTAAAAATGACATATGTAGAAAGAGTTTTGGAAGAATTAAAAGCCAAAAACCCCGCACAGCCTGAATTTATCCAGGCAGTAACGGAGGTGCTCACAAGTCTTGCACCTGTGTTTGAAAAGCACCCCGAATACGAAAAGGCCGCACTTCTCGAAAGAATGGTAGAGCCCGAAAGACAGATTATGTTCCGTGTTCCCTGGGTTGACGATAACGGCAAGGTTCACGTAAACAGAGGTTTCAGAATTCAGTTTAACAGCGCAATAGGACCCTACAAGGGCGGTATAAGACTTCACCCGTCGGTAAACCTCGGAATTATTAAGTTCCTGGGCTTTGAGCAGGTGTTTAAAAACTCGCTCACAACTCTGCCGATAGGCGGCGGCAAGGGTGGAAGCGACTTCGACCCCAAAGGCAAATCCGACAGAGAGGTTATGGCATTCTGCCAGAGCTTTATGAGCGAACTTTACAGACACATCGGTGCAGATACCGACGTTCCGGCAGGCGACATCGGTACGGGCGCAAGAGAAATCGGTTATATGTTCGGTCAGTATAAAAAGTTAAAGAATTGCTACGAGGGCGTTTTGACGGGCAAAGGTCTTACCTGGGGCGGTTCGCTTGCGAGAACCGAAGCTACGGGCTACGGATTGGTTTACTTTGCACAGGAAATGCTCAAAGACCTCGGTACAACTTTTGAGGGCAAGACGGTTGTTGTTTCCGGCGCCGGCAATGTTGCCATATACGCCACACAGAAGGCACAGCAGCTCGGTGCAAAGGTAGTTGCACTTTCCGACTCCAACGGATATATATATGATGAAGAAGGTATCGACCTTGCTGCCGTTAAGGAGATTAAGGAAGTTAAGAGAGGCAGAATTAAGGAGTACTTAAATTACAGACCCAATGCAAAATACACAGAGGGCAAGGGCATCTGGTCAATCAAGTGCGACATCGCACTTCCCTGCGCAACACAGAACGAGCTTTTGATAGACGATGCCAAGGCGCTCGTTGCAAACGGCTGCTTCCTCGTTGCAGAGGGCGCAAATATGCCTACAACGCTTGACGCTACAAAGTATTTGCAGGAAAACGGCGTTTACTTTGCACCCGGAAAGGCTTCAAATGCCGGCGGCGTAGCAACATCAGCGCTTGAAATGAGCCAGAACTCACAGAGACTTTCCTGGACATTTGAAGAAGTTGACGAAAAACTTCATAATATAATGGTTACCATTTACAAAGAGTCCTACAAGGCTGCCGATGAATACGGCAAAGAATTTGACGGCAAAAAAGACCTCGTATCCGGCGCAAACATCGCAGGATTTAAAAAGGTTGCCGATGCAATGATGGCACAGGGCATTTGCTAAAATTTGGTTAATTTTCACAAATGACGTCACACCGCTCCGAAACAGGGTTTCGGGGCGGTTTTGTCGTGATATTTTGACACTTCGTTTACAAAACCTTTACATTTTGGTTACAAATTCTTCTTGATTTTTTCTTTTTACTGTGTTATAATGCCAAACTGTGTGTAATATATCAAGGCTAATAAAGAGAAAACCTGAGGTGACATAATGATATTAAAAGAAAAATCGGCGTCGCTTTGCCGATTAATCAGAGAAAAGTCATTTGCTGTCTGCTGCGGTCTTGCTCCGGTAGCGCTTCTGATTGTATTTTTGTTTACATTTAAATTTGGCTTCAACGTAATTGTTGACGGCGAGATAATCGGAACGGCTAAATCAAGAGATTATGTTTACAATCTCATAGACAGCATTAACGAGGACTTTGCCCCATATTTCAGCGGTGATAAACCAATTACCGTTAAACCGGTAACTACTCCCAAGCTTGTTTTTAAGGGACGTTTTACGCCCGAAAGCGAGCTTGAAGAAAGAATCAAATCCACTTGTCCTTATTTGAAAAATGCGTACAGCATAAAGTCGGGCGGCGCGACCGTTGCGGCATTTTATTCCGCCGCCGACCGCAAGAAGGCGTATAACGGCTTTTTGGCAAAATATGCCGATGTGCGTTCGGACGACTCTTATGAGGTGCTCGACGATGTTGAGTTTGCCTACGGACTTGTTCCCTACGGAATGGTAAAGAATGTGGAAAACGGCATTAAACTGCTCGACAGCACTAAAAGCATTAACACCACCGTAAAAACAGATGCCGACACGCATCTTGAGGATATTTTGAGGAAATATAATCTCACAAGTGAGGAATTTGCATCGCAGAACCCGAATTACAGCGAGGGCAAAAAGCAGGTAATAAAAATATCCTCCGAAGTGCCCGTTATCCGTGTGGCAACCACCGAGAGCACCAGCGAGGAGAGAGTACTCAGATACCGTACACGCTCGGTGGACGACGATACCGCCTATGAGGGCGAAAGCACCGTCAAGAGCGAGGGCTGCGACGGCGTAAAGGTTACGGATAAGAAAATATATAAACTCAACGGCAGAACGCTTGCAGAGGTTGCCGTCGGCGAAAAGGTTACCGAACCGGTTGACGAGATACTTCTTGTCGGCACCAAACAGTATACCAAGGGCGACGCAACGGGAACGTTTGAAAGACCCTACGGCGGAAATCTTTCATCAAGATTTGGCGAGAGAGGCGGCAGAAATCATAACGGCGTTGACATCTGCGGAAAAGTCGGCGACGACATAATAGCATCTGACGGCGGCGAGGTTATCTACGCCGATTGGGAGGAAGGCTACGGGTATGTGGTTAAAATTGACCACAAGAACGGTTACATAACCTTCTATGCCCACTGCAACGAGTTGTACGTAACAAAGGGTCAGAAGGTTTCCAAAGGCGACGTTATAGCCGCACTCGGAAACACCGGCAGAAGTACCGGCCCCCACGTTCATTTTGAGGTGAGGGACAGTTCAAGCGGAAAGGCTTTAAACCCGCTCGAATTTATAGAAAATTAAATTTGGCAGGTCACTGCAAATGCGGTGACCGCTTTTTTTCGGAAATTTTCGTAAAACTCTTTACTTTTGTGCCAAAATGTATTAAAATATATAAGATATGACTTTGACAGATATTTGGAGGTTGCGGTATGGATTATCAAAGCACAAGAAACAAGAACATAAGTGTCACATCGGCACAGGCGGTAAAACAGGGTATATCGTCTGAGGGCGGTCTTTTTGTACCGTCGGATATTCCGCCGGTGACTTCCGAAGAAATTGAAAAACTCGCCTCTTTCAGTTATGTTGACAGGGCAAAGTATATTCTCGGCAAATATCTGACAGATTACACCGCAGACGAACTTGCCGACTGCGCAAGTAAGGCATACACTGCCGAAAAGTTCGGCTCGGAGGACATTGCGCCTGTCGTAAAACTCACAGACAGCGCATATATTCTGGAACTCTGGCACGGCCCAACCTGCGCATTTAAGGATATGGCACTTCAAATTCTGCCTCACCTCCTTACAAAGGCTATGAAAAAGACGGGCGAGGACAAAGAAGTTGTTATCCTCGTTGCCACATCGGGCGACACGGGAAAGGCGGCGCTTGAAGGCTTTAAGGACGTTGACGGGACAAAAATACAGGTTTTCTACCCCGTGGACGGCGTTTCCGAAATTCAAAAACTGCAAATGACCACCCAGGAGGGTAAAAACGTTTCCGTTGTAGCGGTGAACGGCAATTTTGACGATGCCCAGACAGGCGTTAAAAAGATATTTACGGATAAGAAATTTGCAAAACGTGCCGACGAAAAGGGATATGTTTTATCCAGCGCAAACTCCATCAACTGGGGCAGACTTGCTCCGCAGATTGTGTATTATTTTTCCGCTTATTGCGATATGCTCAAAAGCGGCGCAGTCAAAAACGGCGACAAAATAAACATCTGCGTTCCCACAGGCAATTTCGGCAATATCCTTGCGGCTTACTACGCCAAGGAAATGGGTCTGCCGGTTAAAAAACTCATTTGTGCATCTAACAGCAATAACGTGCTTACCGATTTTATAAAAACGGGAACATATGACAGAAACAGAGTGTTTAAAACGACAATCTCTCCGTCTATGGATATAATAATATCGTCAAACCTTGAAAGACTGCTCTATATAATGTCCGGCTTTAACGACGCCGAGATTAGAGAGTATATGAACTCACTTTCCGAAAAGGGCAAATACACCGTTTCGGACGAAATATTTGCAAAAATAAAGGACAGCTTTGCGGCAGGCTGCTGCACCGATGACGAAACCAAAAAGACAATAGGCGAGATTAATAAAAAATATTCTTACACCGCAGATACCCACACCGCAGTTGCAATTAAGGTTTACCTTGACTACCTGGCGCAGACGGGCGATGATACCAAGACGGTTATAGCGTCTACCGCAAACCCGTTTAAGTTTAACAAGAGCGTGCTCGATGCCGTGTCCGGCGATGACCTCGGCGGCAAAGACGAATTTGAGCTTTTGAATATGCTTTCCGACATAAGCGGAATGAAAATTCCAAAGTCGCTCGGCGAGCTTAAAAATAAAGAGGTCAGGTTTAAAACCGTGTGCAACAAAGAGGATATGGCGTCCGAAACAGAAAAGTTTCTTTGCTGAAAGGGGTTTTTGCGTTCGTGAACAGTGATTGCAGATTTGCGGCAGTTATCGCCGCAGGCGGCAGCGGAATGAGGTTCGGCGGCGGAATACCGAAGCAGTATGCCGAGCTTGACGGCTGCCCCGTGATTGCACATACGATACGAAAATTTGAGGACTGCGAAAAAATATCGGAGATAATAATTGTATCTCACAGAGATTACATAGTTTATTGCCGTGACATATGTGTTGAGTTCGGCTTTAAAAAGGTAACTACCATTGCCGAGGGGGGCGCATCAAGACAGGAGAGCGTGTTTAAAGGATTAAAACAGCTCACCGATGACGTGACTCACGTTCTTATTCACGATGCGGCACGTCCTGCGGTCAGCACAGATACCATTGAAAAATGCTGTGACGCCGCCGCCGAATACGGAGCGTGTTCTGCCGGAGCAAGGGCAGTGGACACACTAAAACTGTCGGAGGACGGCAGTTTTGTGTCGGCAACGCTCGACAGGGAGAAAATTTGGCAAATTCAGACACCGCAGGGGTTTGAAAAAGGAAAAATACTTTTGTTCCATAAAACTGCCGCCTTTGAAGGCTTTGAGGCAACCGATGACTGCGCCCTTGCCGAAAAATACGGTATGAAGGTTCGCCTTGTCGAGTCGGACAGGAGCAATATTAAAATAACAAATTCAGGCGACTTGGAGCTTATAAGAGGAGTGATTTAATGCGCATCGGTACAGGTTATGACGTCCATTTGCTGAAAGAAGGGCGAAAGCTCATTCTCGGCGGAGTGGAAATTGAGCACACTATGGGTCTTGACGGCCACTCCGATGCAGATGTCCTCACTCACGCCATAATGGACGCACTTCTCGGCGCTGCGGCTCTCGGTGACATTGGCAAGCTTTTTCCCGACAGTGACGACAGCTACCTCGGCATAAGCAGTATCGAGCTTTTAAAAAGAGTCGGCGTGCATTTGAAAAACCACGGCTTCGAGGTCAATAACATTGACTCAACCCTTGTGGCGCAAAAGCCGAAAATATCACCGTACACGGATAAAATGAGAGAAAATATTGCCGGCGCACTCGGAATAGACACAACCTGCGTGAGCGTTAAGGCGACAACCACCGAGCGCCTCGGCTTTGAGGGCGAGTGCCTCGGAATGTCCGCTCAGGCGGTGTGCACAATACGGAGTGTAAAATGACATATAAATCATATAGCTGTGAAGAAACAGAAAAAATTGCATACGCCCTCGCCGAAAAGCTGCACGGCGGAGAGATAATCACGCTCGACGGCGACCTCGGCGCAGGCAAGACTGCATTTGTAAGAGGTCTTGCCGCAGGACTCGGCATATCCGACAGGGTGGTAAGTCCTACGTTTACCATTGTAAATGAGTACAGCGGAGAGGGACTTCCGCTTTTCCACTTTGATGTTTACCGCATCGGCTCGCCGGACGAGATGTACGACATCGGCTGGGAGGACTATCTTGGCAGAGGCGGTGTGACGGTCATTGAATGGGCGGTAAATATTGAGGAAATATTAAAGGACGAAAAAATCATTAAGATAACCATAGACAAAGACCTCGATGTGTCGGAGGATTACAGAATTATAACCGTTGAAGGAGATGAGCAGGAATGAATATATTTGCAATGGACACTTCCACTCTTACCGCAACGGTTGCGGTTCTGAGCGATGAAAAGCTCCTCGGAGAATTCAGCGTTTCAAACAAACTCACACATTCTGTTACGATTATGCCTATGACAGACTCGCTTTTGAAGTCTGCGTCGCTTGCGCTTAACGATATTGACGTTTTTGCCGTGTCGGTCGGCCCCGGTTCTTTTACGGGACTGCGCATAGGTATGGCAACGGTCAAGACATTTGCACAGGCGCTCGGAAAGCCGATTATAGGCGTTTCTTCGCTTGATGCGGCAGCAGGTAATTTTGCCCTTGCAAAAGGGTTGGTGTGCCCAATGTTTGACGCAAGGCGGAGCGAGGTTTACAACGCTGTTTATAAAGACGGCAGTAAAATCTGCCAAGACAGGGCGATACATACGGACGCTCTTTTTGATGAGCTTTCCGGCAAAGAGGTTGTTTTTGCCGGCGACGGTGCGATTATCCACTCGGAAAAAATCAAATCGATGGGCGAAAGCGGTTGGAGCATAGCGCCTCAGCATCTTATTTTGCCAAAGGCGTCATCTGTTGCATATGCGGCGCTCAAACGTGCGCAAAAAGGCGACTTTGACGATGTTTATACATTAAATCCCGTTTACCTGAGAAAATCCCAGGCGGAAAGGGAGAGAGAAGAAAGAGAAAACAAGGGGGAATAAAAGTGATAGCGATAGGCTGTGACCACGGCGGTTTTCAGTTAAAAGGCGAGATTATCAAGTTCCTGGACGAGAACGGCTACGAGTACAACGACGTCGGTACATATGATGAGGCAAGCGTTGACTATCCCGATATTGCAAAAAGAGTGTGCAATTTAATCATCGGCGGAAGCTGCGACAAGGGCATACTCGTATGCGGTACGGGAATAGGAATGAACATCTGCGCAAACAAGTTCAAGGGCATAAGAGCCGCACAGTGCCACGACACTTTCAGTGCCAAAATGACACGTCAGCACAACAACTCCAACGTTCTTACAATGGGCGGCAGAGTAATCGGTCCGGAGCTTGCCAAAGAGGTTGTGAGAGAATTTCTCACAAACGAGTTTTTGGGCGGCAGACACGAAACAAGAGTTAATAAAATAACAGAAATAGAAAATAATTAAATTACGGAGGGTTTTAAAAATGAAGTATCCGCTTTACAACAATGTAGAAATTATGGAGCACCCGCTCATAATTCACAAAATTTCAAAAATGAGAGACGAGCAGACAGGCTCCAAGGAGTTCCGTGAGTATGTAAACGAGATTGCAATGCTTATGGGCTACGAGGTAACGAGAGATTTGCCGATGAAAGACGTTGACATTCAGACGCCTATTGCCGTTGCAAAGACAAAAATCATCGCAGGCAAAAAGCTTGCCATCGTTCCAATCCTCAGAGCAGGTCTGGGGATGGTTGACGGTATGATGAAACTTATGCCTAACGTTAAGGTAGGTCACATTGGACTTTACCGTGACCACGAAACACTTCAACCGGTGGAGTATTACTGCAAACTGCCCGACGACATTGCGTCAAGAGATGTAATTTTGGTAGACCCGATGCTTGCAACGGGTGTTTCAAGCAAGGCCGCTGTCGGATTTTTAAAGGACAGAGGCGTTAAGCACATCAAGTTCTGCTGTATCGTTGCCGCTCCGGAGGGTATTAAGGCAATAGCCGAGGCTCACCCCGACATAGACATCTATTGCGGAATTGTTGACGAAAAGTTAAACGAAAACGGATACATCGTTCCGGGTCTTGGAGATGCCGGAGACAGGATTTTCGGTACAAAGTAAGATGATAGAAACAATCGGAGCATATCTTTCAAACATAAATAAGGACCTTGCTGTTTTCCTTATGTCGCTCGTTCCTGTTGTTGAGCTCAGGGGAGCAATTCCGTTTGCCATAGGCGCACTGGGTATGAACTGGCTCAGGGCGTACGTTATAAGCGTTATCGGCAATATGCTGCCTGTGCCGTTTTTAATCTGGCTTATCCGCCCCATTGTGGAGTGGCTGCTCAGAACAAAGACGTTTTCAAAGCTCGGATCGTGGCTTGATGAGAGAACAAGGAGAAAGAGCAAAAGCGTAACAAAATACAAAAAACTCGGCTTGCTTATTTTTGTGGCAATTCCGCTTCCCGGCACGGGTGCGTGGAGCGGCGCTATGATTGCGGGTCTGTTGGATATGCGCATAAAGGACGCACTGCCGGCAATTTTCGGCGGAGTTCTGATTGCCGGATTGTTAGTTGTAGGCATAACGTGCGGATTTGGCGCATTGCTGAATTTGGCATAATGTTAATGCAAGAAGTGAGGTACAGATTATGAACAGAAAGTTTTTTACGTCGGAGGCGGTCACCGAAGGTCACCCCGACAAAATATGCGACAAAATTTCGGACGCCGTTCTTGACGCCATAATCGAAAAAGACCCTATGGCGAGAGTTGCCTGTGAAACCGTTGTCACAACGGGTATGGTTATGATTATGGGCGAGATAACAACCGGCTGTTACGTTGATATTCCCAAAGTCGCAAGAGATACCATTGAGGAAATAGGGTACGACAGAGCAAAGTTCGGCTTTGACTGCCACACCTGTGCAGTTATTACAAGCATAGATGAGCAGTCGGCAGACATTGCCCTGGGCGTTGACAAATCGCTCGAAGCTAAGCAGTCAAACTCCGATGAGCTTGACAACGGCGCCGGCGACCAGGGTATGATGTTCGGTTATGCCTGCACGGAAACCGAGGAACTTATGCCGATGCCGATTTCTCTTGCGCAAAAACTTGCAAAAAGGCTTACGGACGTCAGAAAAGACGGTACGCTCGACTATCTGCGCCCGGACGGCAAAACACAGGTTACCGTTGAATACGACGACGGCAAACCGGTGCGTGTGGACACGGTTGTCGTCTCCACACAGCACAGCGCCGACGTTTCTCTTGATACCATAAGAGAGGATATGATAGAAAAGGTCATAAAGCCGGTAATAGGTTCTGCGCTTATGGACGCAGACACCAAAATATACGTAAACCCCACAGGACGCTTTGTAATAGGCGGGCCGCAGGGGGACAGCGGACTCACCGGCAGAAAGATAATTGTCGACACCTACGGCGGTTACGCACGCCACGGCGGCGGAGCGTTTTCGGGCAAAGACCCCACAAAGGTTGACAGAAGTGCCAGCTATGCCGCAAGATACGTTGCCAAAAACATTGTGAGCGCAGGACTTGCACAGAAGTGCGAAATTCAGATTGCTTATGCCATAGGCGTGGCGTCTCCCGTTTCCGTACTGGTAGACACATTCGGAACGGGCGTGGTTTCCGACGAGAAAATCTCGGAGATAATCGGTGAGGTCTTTGATTTAAGACCTGCGTCAATAATCAGGGATTTGGACCTTCGCAGACCCATATACAAGCAAACAGCGGCTTACGGTCACTTTGGCAGAACCGATGTTGACTTGCCGTGGGAGAGGTGCGACAAGGCGGAAATTATAAGAAAAAAAGCAGGAATTTAATTCACTGATACAAAGCCTCTTTGCATATGATAATGCAAAGAGGTGTTTGATATGTCAGATGTAATATTTAAAACATTTGTCACTTTTTTTGTGATATACGCCCTGATTGATATGTTTACAAAGATTTTCAGATTTTTTGCCGAGGAACGCACAAGAAGTGAGGTCATTGTCGTTATTCGTGTAAAAAATCAGGAGGAAAACATAGAGGGCGTTATCCGCTCGGTTATATGGAAGTTTTTAAGCCGCAGCGCCGGAGGAGAGATACCGTTTATCTTGATTGTAGATACCGGCTCGACCGACTCTACGGAAAAAATCGCAAGAAAACTGTGCGACGACTACGGGTTTATTTATTATATGACCGAGGAAAAATATAACGAAATGAAGGAACAACTGCCGATATAGGAAGTAAAAATGCTATACAACACATATTCACAATATCTTAAAAACAAATACGGCGAGAGGGTGTATAAACTGCCCGTTAATCTGCCCATCACCTGCCCCAACCGTGACGGAACAAAGGGAGTCGGCGGTTGCAGCTTTTGCGGCGAAGTGGGAGCGGCGTTTGAAAATTTGCCGTGTACTATGAGCGTCGGCGGACAGATTGCCGAAAATATGGCGTTTATCGGCAGAAAATACAAGGCAAAAAAGTTTATTGCCTATTTTCAGAATTTTTCAAATACATATATGCCGCTCGAAAAATTTAAGGAGAATATCCGTGCGGCGAATTCGGAAAATATCGTCGGGATTGCGGTTTCCACCCGTCCCGACTGCATTTCCGATGAATATATGAGCTTTTTAAGCGACTTTTCAAAGGAAACGGGAATAGATATACTAATCGAACTCGGTTTGCAGACCGTTAATTACAAAACGCTTGAAAAAATCAACCGTGGTCACAGCCTGGCGGAGTTTATAGACGCCGTTCTGACGGTAAAAAAATACGGCTTTGAAGTGTGTGCGCACCTTATTTTAAATCTGCCGTGGGACACCGACGCAGATGCTGTTGAGTGCGCAAAAATTCTCTCCGCATTAAGGGTTGACCAGGTTAAACTGCACAGTCTGTATATAGTTAAGGACACGCCCCTTGCCGATATGTATGTAAACGGCAAAATCGAGATGGGAACGTATATGGACTACGTCGAACGTGTTATACTCTTTCTTGAATACCTGTCGCCGGACATTGTAATTCAGCGCCTTATAGGTAGAGCAAAGGAGGAGCACACGCTCTTTTCCAATTACGGGACAAGCTGGTGGAAAATAAAGGACACCATAGACGCTCTGCTTGAGGAGAGAAAGACATATCAGGGCAGAAAGTGCGACTATCTGGACGGAAGCGCCCTCAAAAAATTTGTGTGATATATTTTGCTTTGCGAATATATAATATTAAGGACAAACATCGTTCACGGAGGAAATTATGAACATTATACCTATTGTTTTATTTGTAATCGGTCTGTTTTTGCTGATAAAGGGCGGCGACTGGTTTGTTGACGGCGCAACGGGCATCGCCCACCGCTTTCACGTACCGGAACTTTTAATCGGTGCTACCGTGGTTTCCATAGGGACGACACTGCCGGAGGTTATGGTTTCCGCCACTTCTGCACTTTCCGGTCACGGAGAAATTGCCTACGGAAACGCCATAGGCTCGGTCATCTGCAACACCGCACTCATTGCGGCGCTCACCATTGCAATAAGACCGTCTGAGGTTGACAGAAAAACTCTTACGGTGCCGGTTGCGTTTTTCTTTGTTGCGGCGGCATTTTATGCGCTCATTGCCTACACAAGCGGTAACTTTACACGCATTGCGGGACTTGCTCTCGTGGCAATGTTTGCACTCTATATCGGAATAAACGTCAAACAGGCGCTCGGTGCAGCACAGGGCAAGGACACCTCGTCGCCGAACGGCACAAGTTCGGTAAAAGATATATTCCTGCTTGTTGCCGGAGCGGTTATTATTGCAATAGGCGCAAATCTCCTCATTGATAACGGTATCATCATTGCAAGAGTTATGGGCGTGCCGGAGTCAGTAATCGGACTTACGTTTGTTGCACTGGGAACATCGCTCCCGGAGCTTGTAACGGCTGTAACTTCGCTTGCAAAGGGGCACGGGCTTTTATCTCTCGGAAATATAGTGGGAGCAAACCTTTTCAACCTCGTGCTTGTCAGCGGTGTTTCGGTTCTGCTCGCACCGTTTAAAATCCCCTCGTCCAAGATGATAGCCGGCATTAACTCCTCGCTTGCGGTGGACATTCCGGTTATGTTTTTCGTGATGGGCTGTCTGTGTATCCCGGCGCTCATTCGGGGCAAGCTCTCACGCTTGCAGGGCATAATACTTTTGCTTACTTATGCGGCGTTTTGCGTTTACCAATTTGCAATGTAGATACGGATTAAAGTTTATGGTATTTTTATATTGATTTTTAACGCTGTATTTGTTATAATATTAGTTGACATATTATTTTCGGAGGTGCTCATATGGATTATATAGAAGTGTATAAATACTGGCTTTCAAGCCCGTCTGTGGACGATGAAACAAAGGCGGAGCTTGAAGCGTTAAAGGATAACGAGACAGAAATTAAGGAAAGATTTTATAAGGAACTTGATTTCGGAACAGCGGGACTTCGTGGCATAATAGCCGCAGGGAGCAACTGTATGAACATATACACCGTCCGCAAGGCGACACAGGGTCTTTGCGAGGATATGAAAAACGAGGGTGCACAGGCTGTTGAAAGGGGAGTTGCAATTTCTTATGACTGCCGTCATAAGTCCTATGAGTTTGCCTTGGAGAGCGCAAAGGTTCTTGCGGCAAACGGCATAAAGTCGTACCTCTTTGACGAGCTGCGCCCCACACCGGAACTTTCATTTGCGGTGCGCCATCTTAACTGTGCAAGAGGAATAATGATTACCGCAAGCCACAACCCCAAGCAGTATAACGGATATAAGGCATACGGCGAGGACGGCGGTCAGCTTCCGCCGGAGTCGGCAGACTACGTTGTCGGCATTATGAGAAAGATTGATATATTCAGCGGCGTCAAGGTTATGGACGAGGCTGAGGCAAAGGAAAAAGGGCTTATAAACATCATAGGCGAGGAAGTGGACAGAGAGTATCTCAAAAATGTGTTTGCACAGTCCATTAACCGAGAGAATATCGAAAAACTCGGCGATGACTTTAAAGTTATATATTCACCGTTCCACGGCACGGGCAATAAACCGGTGAGAAAAATTCTTGATATGATTGGCTGCAAAAACGTGCGTGTGGTAAAAGAGCAGGAACTGCCCGACCCGGATTTCAGCACCGTTAAGTCACCTAACCCGGAGGATAAGGAAGGCTTTTATATCGCCATAGAAATGGCTAAAAAGGAACCGGCAGACATCATCTTTGCCACCGACCCCGACGGCGACAGACTCGGCGTTATCGTAAAAGACGCTAACGGCGAGTATATGACGCTCAATGGCAACCAGGTGGGAGTTCTTCTGTATGAGTTTATCGTGAGAAACAAAAAGCTCAAAGGCACACTGCCCAAAAATGGCGCCGTTATAAAGACGATTGTTACAACTTCGATGGTTGAACCCATTGCAAAGGCATACGGACAGAAAGTTTATAACGTTCTCACGGGATTTAAGTTTATCGGTGAGAAAATTAAGGAGTTTGAGGCAGGTATCCTCGATAACGAATATGTTTTCGGCTTTGAGGAGAGCTACGGTTATCTTGCCGGAACGTATTGCCGTGACAAAGACGCAGTTGTTGCCGCAATGCTTGTAACCGAGATGGCGGCAGACTATAAGACAAAGGGTATGACGCTTTATGACGGACTCTGCGCCCTTTACGAAAAGTACGGCTGCTTCCTCGAAGGACTTAAAACGCTTACTCTGACCGGAATAGACGGCGCAGAACAGATTAAGGGCATAATGGATAAGTTCCGCAGCAATCCCCCCACGCAGTATGCCGGAATGAAAGTGCTGAGGCTTTGGGACGTGGAAAAGGGCACAATTACGGACATTGAGAGCGGAAAAAGCGAAAAACTCAATCTGCCCAAGTCCAACGTTCTTAAATTTGAGATGGAAAACAACTGCTGGTTTGCCGTGCGCCCGTCCGGCACAGAACCTAAAATCAAATTCTATTTCGGCGTAAACGAGCCGGATATGGCATCGTCAAAGGCAAAAATTGAGCTTTGCGAAAAAGAATTGGAAAAATTAATTAAATAATGCTTGCATTTTGTAAAAAGATGTGATATAATAGGAAAGTCGTAAATGAGATTTTAAGAAGTTGAGGTGAATATAAATGAAACAGGGAATACACCCGGATTACAAGCCGACAGTTATTAAATGTGCTTGCGGAGCTACTTTTGAGACAAGCTCAACAAAGGATAACATCAATGTTGAAATTTGCTCACAGTGCCACCCGTTCTACACCGGCAAGCAGAAACTTGTTGACACAGGCGGTAGAATTGACAAGTTCAAGAAGAAGTACGGCATAGACAAATAGTAATCTTGTGCGTAACTTTGCGTCACGAGGTTGGTTCGGTGCGGCATTTAGCCGTGCTGTCCGCTAAATATGATTTTAAGCCCCTTCGTGTCGAAGGGGTTTTTACATTGTGCTGAAATTTATTCTGAAAGGATTTAAGGTATGAAGGTTAGAGAAGATTTAAGAAATATTGCAATAATTGCCCACGTTGACCACGGCAAAACCACTCTTGTGGACGCTATGCTCAAACAGAGCGGTACGTTCAGAGAAAATCAGCAGGTAAACGAGAGAGTAATGGATAACAACGACCTTGAAAGGGAGAGGGGAATTACCATACTTTCAAAGAGTACCTCGCTCAATTACAACGGCGTTAAGATTAACATTGTAGACACGCCCGGACACGCCGACTTTGGCGGAGAGGTTGAGCGTGTGCTCAAAATGGTTGACGGCGTTCTGGTGCTGGTTGACGCATTTGAGGGTTGTATGCCGCAGACGAGATTTGTTCTCAAAAAGGCGCTTTCGCTCAACCTGAAACCGATAATCGTGGTTAATAAAATAGACAGACCGAACGCCCGTCCTTATGAGGTTATAGACGATGTTCTGGAACTGTTTTTGGAGCTTGACGCAACGGACGAGCAGTTTAACTCTCCGGTTGTTTATGCCTCCGGCAGGGACGGCTGGGCATCGCTCAATCCCGATAAAAAGGGCGAAAACTTAAAACCGCTGTTCGATATGATTATAGAGCAAATTCCGGCACCGCAGGGCGAGCCTGACGAACCTTTGCAGCTCTTGATTTCAAACATAGACTATGACGATTATGTCGGCGCAATGGCAGTCGGCAGAGTTGAAAGAGGAACGGCAAGAACCGGTCAGAACGCAATAATATGCAAAAAGGATGGCACCACGGAGAATATCCGCCTTACAAAGATGTTTGAATATGAGGGACTCAAACGTGTGGAAACAAACGAGGCAAGCATCGGCGACATTGTTTTGGTGTCCGGTGTGGGCGACGTTAAGATTGGAGAAACCATCTGTGACGTTGAACACGCAGAACCGCTCCCGTTTGTAGAGATAGACGAGCCTACCATTTCGATGACCTTCTCCGTCAACGACTCCCCCTTTGCGGGACGTGAGGGCGAGTTTGTAACGAGCAGACATTTAAGGGACAGGCTGTTTAGAGAAATGATGACAAATGTCAGCCTCAGAGTTGAGGAAACAGACTCCGCCGACGCATTCAAGGTGTCGGGCAGGGGAGAGCTGCACCTTTCCATACTCATAGAAACAATGCGCCGTCAGGGATATGAATTCCAGGTTTCAAAGCCGGAGGTAATATTTAAACACGAGGGCGGCAAGGTATTGGAGCCGATGGAACTGCTTATGATAGACGTTCCGGAGGAGTACGTCGGCACTGTAATTCAGACTCTTGCCGAGAGAAAAGCGCAGATGCTCAATATGGTTGCAGGCTCGGCAGGATTTACAAGAATAGAATTTAACATTCCGTCGAGGAGCCTTATAGGCTACCGCTCGCAGCTTATGACAGACACCAGAGGAAACGGCGTTATGAATCACGTGCTAAACGGCTATGAGGAGTACAAGGGTGACATACCTATGCGCCAGCGTGGCTCGCTTGTTGCCTTTGAGGAAGGTACGTCAATCACTTACGGTCTGTTTAACGCACAGGAGAGAGGTACTCTCTTTATCGGACCGGGAGTTGAGGTTTACCAGGGTATGATTGTGGGCGAGAATTTGAGAACGGGCGATATGGACGTCAACGTGTGCAAGAAAAAGCACATTACAAACACCCGTGCATCAGGCTCGGACGACGCATTAAGACTTGTTCCGCCGGTTACTATGTCGCTTGAAAACTGCATAGAATTTCTGGCAGACGACGAGCTTTTGGAGATAACTCCGGTAAGCCTTAGATTAAGAAAGAAAATTCTTGACAAGACACTCAGAGCTAAAAACAGAGCACATACAAAATAAACTGCGGGAGGCGGAAAAATATGGTGCACTTCGGAAATTCCTGGGACGAAATTTTAAAAGGCGAATTTGAAAAGGATTATTACAAGGAACTGCGTGAATTTTTAAAGCAGGAGTACAGCACCCGTGTAATCTATCCGCCAATGTACGATATATACAATGCGCTCAAATATACCGATTATAACGACGTAAAGGTTGTCATTCTCGGTCAGGACCCGTACCACGGCGAGGGCGAGGCGCACGGGCTTGCGTTTTCCGTAAGGCAGGGCATTCCCATACCGCCGTCACTTCGGAATATTTACAAAGAACTTCACGACTCGCTCGGCTGTTACATTCCCAATAACGGCTATTTAAAGAAGTGGGCAGACCAGGGCGTATTGCTCCTTAACACCTCGCTCACCGTGCGCAAGGACATTGCAAATTCCCACAGGGGCAAAGGGTGGGAGATATTTACCGACGCTGTTGTAAAAAAGCTCAACCAAAGGGAGAAGCCCGTTATATTTATGCTTTGGGGCAGTAATGCCAAGGGCAAAATATTTTTGATAGACAAGTCACGCCACCACGTGCTCACGTCAGTGCACCCCAGTCCGCTTTCGGCAAGCAGAGGATTTTTCGGCTGCGGTCACTTTGCAACCGCAAACAAAATTCTTGAAGAGATGGGCGAAAAGCCGATTGACTGGCAGATTGAAAATGTGTGAGGTAATGTATGAATAACGATAAAACATTTTTGGGTACCGAACCTGTCGGACGCTTGCTTTTAAAGCTTGCAGTTCCCACGGTGATTGCCCAGCTTGTTAATATGCTCTACAACATTGTGGACAGAATTTATATAGGTCATATGCCGGGAGACGGCAGTCTTGCGCTCACAGGGGTGGGCGTTTGTATGCCGCTTATTCTGATTATCTCGGCATTTTCGGCGTTTGTTGCCTCCGGCGGTGCTCCCAAGGCGTCGATTTTTATGGGCAAGGGCGACTATGACAGCGCAGAGAAAATCCTCGGCGGCTGCGTTACTATGCAAATTGTGATTTCGGTTGTTTTGACGGTGGTTTTGCGCATTTTTGGCAAAAAACTGCTGCTTGCGTTCGGTGCGAGCGAAAACACGATTTCCTATGCGCTTTCCTATATGAATATATATGTTTTGGGGACGCTTTTCGTTGAGCTTACTTTGGGACTTAACGCCTTTATCACAGGACAGGGGTTTGCCAAAGTCGGTATGATTACGGTGCTGATTGGTGCGGCGGCTAACATAATTTTAGACCCGATTTTTATATTTCTGTTTAAGATGGGTGTTGCCGGTGCGGCGCTTGCAACGGTTATTTCCCAGGGAATATCGTGCGTGTGGGTGCTTGTGTTCCTTTGCGGCAAAAAGTCGGCGGTGCGCCTTAAAGTAGAAAATCTTATCGGAGGAGTGCGTCTGCTTGTGCCTTGCGTTGTGCTCGGACTCTCTACTTTTATAATGCAGTCGAGCGAGAGCGTAATTTCGGTTTGCTTTAACTCGTCACTGTTAAAATACGGCGGTGATATAGCTGTTGGCGCAATGACCATTCTTTCGAGCGTGATGCAGTTTGCAATGCTCCCGCTCCAAGGTATCGCCCAGGGGGCACAGCCTGTTACGGGATATAACTTCGGCGCAGGAAACGGGGAGCGTGTCAAAAAGAGCTTTAAGATTCTGCTCATTTTGAGCGTATCATATTCAACACTTTTGTGGCTAACGATAATGGCGTTTCCCCAAATGTACGCACACCTCTTTACCAATAACGCACAGCTTATTGAGTTTTCGGCTGGGGCACTGCGCATTTACTGTGCCGCTATGTTTATGTTCGGCATACAGATAGCGTGTCAGATGACGTTTATCTCCATAGGCAATGCCGTGTGCTCGATAGCACTTGCGGTGCTGAGAAAGTTTGTGCTTTTAATTCCGCTCATATACATTCTGCCGAATTTTATGAGCGACAAAACCGCCGCCGTTTACACAGCAGAACCGACGGCAGATATGATTGCCGTGGTGTGTACGGCACTTCTCTTTGCATCGAGGTTTAAAAAGTCGCTTGCAAATCTGAAAACTGCGGATAAGTAAATCAAAACGGCGTGCCTCGCACGCCGTCTGTTTATGTTACCAAATCTCTTTTTCTCCCCAGTTTAAGATAAATTCATTTAAGAACACACAGCTCCAACTGAAATGGTCACAGCACAGACCTTCGCCGGTGAGAGAGTTGTAATTTTCAAATATTCCACGCTTTTCGTCAAAACACATTTTAATTATGTTATCTCTTATCATGTCCGCAACATCAAGACCGTAGTTTTTTAGTCCACGTGCGGCAAAGTAGGCAACGTTAAGCCACGTCGGTCCACGCCAGTAGTCGGTGGAAAAGTTGGGGTTGTCAAAGGCAACCGTCGGCATTTTGCACCCGAAATTTTTTTCGGCAATCTCCGCCATAGACGGTGCCTGCTCTTTGCCTGCTATGTTTATGTAGAGCGGCATAAACGATGCCGGGGTTAATACATCGGATATTTCCCCCGTCAGTTTGTTTGCGTCGGCGTAATATCCGTTTTTGCCGTCCCACAGTCTTTCGTTTATGAGGTCGGCAAGCTCGACGCCTTTCTCTGCCCACATTTTTGCATCATCACACAGGTTAAGCTCATTTGCAATGTAGGTGAGCGAACGGTAATCCATTACGGCAAAGCAGTTTAAGTCAATCGGCCACATATCGGTAATGGTTTTGTCCCAGCGCACGGAGTTGTCCCAGCCGGACTCATACCTTACGTGCAGCTGATAAATTTCCTCGCCTTTGTCCTCGGAGTCATAAAAAAACATTCCGCTGCGGCATCTGTTCTCTCTCCAATGATTTTCGTTTGCAACAAGACGGGGGTACATTTTCTTTAAAAATTCCCTGTCGCCGTCACGGCGGTATACTATTTCGCAGGCTTTGGAGAAAAGAGGCGGTTTGGCATAGTGCCCCTCAATGTTTCCGTTCTCCCATATAATGTCGGGGAATTTTCCCTTTTCGTCCTGAAACTGCGTAAAGCCTAAAATTCCGTCTTTTGCAAGGTCGGTGTCCCACCTTGAAACGCCGATTGAGTGAAAGGCGGTGTCCCAGTTCCATATGCCGGTAAAACTGCCCTTGCCGGGCGTAATACAGCGGTACGGTGACCATCGGTAGCCGTCCTTATCGTATACGTTGCCCATAAGCGTAGTGTACGTGCGCTCCAAGAGCGAGTTTTCCATATCTGATTTGCGTTTGTTTTTGTCAAGCCATTCTTCTTTCGATATAAACATATTCATTCCTCCCTGATTTATTTTAACGTATATAACGTATTGACAAAATACATTAATTTTGTTATTATATGCACAAATTTATTATTCGTGGTGATTTGTATGCTTATGAATCTTGATTTTTCACAAAACAGACCGAGAGTTTACCGTGTGCCCACAGCCCCCGTCAATGCAGACGCTGAGGTTGCGGAAATCGGGTATAACGCTGTTCCGCCCGGTTACGGACAGGTTATGCAGAGAGATGTGTATATCATACACTATGTTACAAAGGGCGGCGGTGTGTTTATGGGTGTGCCGTTTAAAGAGGGCGACTGCTATATGGTAGTGCCGGGAGAGAAGGAGATAATCCGTTCCGACAGCCAAAACCCGTATTGCAGTTGGTGGATAATGTTTAAGTGCGAGAGCGCATCTGCTCTTTTGCAAAGATGTGCATTGCCGTGCCGTAATGCTGTTTTTTCCTTTGGCAAAACTCTTGCGGCGGCGCAGATACTTAAAGATGCGCTCTACGGAACGGACGGTCAAAATCCATTTGCCGAGGCGGCAAAAATGCAGTCGGTTCTGTATGAAATTCTATCGCTGCATATGTACGAAAACAAAAACTTCCAAAACGACTTAAAATCGGACACTGCACAAATGGCGGCGCAGTTCATAAGAAAGAATTACTATCATAACATAAAAATAAGCCGTATTGCGGAGAAAATGCATATTTCGCAAAGCTATCTGATTGCCCTGTTCAATAAGCGTTACGGTATGCCGCCGCAGGAGTATCTGCTCAAAGTACGTATCGAAAAGGCAAAACAGCTTTTATCGTGCGGCAGTGTTTCCGTCAAGGAAACGGCGCTCTCCGTCGGGTTTGAAAATCCGCTGTACTTTTCACGCATTTTTGCCAAAAGAGTCGGCGTTGCGCCGAGCCTTTACCGCAATATGTGCAATGCTGAAAATTCAATGGTTCAGAATGACGAAAAGTGAAGTTTTCTATTGACATTTTTATAAAAATACTGCATAATTGGTATATACACCATAAAGTTACTTTGGACTAAAATTTGCAGGAGGTTTTGGGTATGAAAATTAAAAGACTGTCGGCATTTCGGACGTGGTACGTTTGCAGTCAGCCCCTAAGGAGGAGGCGTCCGTAGAGCTTTACGCCGCAAACGATCCGCAAGCTGACTGCATTGCTCCCGGCACGCTTCGTTGCAGAAAGCCTCAGCGCAAAGGTTGAGTGGAATGAGGAAAACGAAGTCGTTACCGTAACGGGCAAAAACGAGAAAGACGGAGTTGTTAAAATCGTTATAACAATCGGCTCCAAAACCGCACAGGTAAACGGCGGAAACATCGAGCTTGACAGCCCGGCGTTTATCGAAAACGACCGCACGTACACTCCCATACGCTTTATATCTGAGCAGCTCGGAGCAAGCGTTGAGTGGTTGGAAAGCGAGCAGAAAGTTGTAATAAGAAAAAAGTAGGCTGAAAAATATGCCCCGACAGACAAAAATCTGTCGGGGCACGTTTTGTTTTACCGGCTTTTTTTAGAGGTCAGTCCGAGTATATAGTCGGTGGAAACTTTGTAAAATTCGGATAGCTTGATAAGCACGTCAATGGGCAGCTGTCTTTGTCCGTTTTCGTATTGTGAATAGGTATTTTGTCTTATGTTAAGATACTCTGCTATGTCCCTTTGAAGCAGGTCATTATCCTCACGCAAATCTTTTAATCTCATAATATCACCCAAAGTTATTATATATTATCTCACAATGAGATATTGACATATATCTCAATTTGTGATATTATATTGCTGTAAATATTTTTGAGAGGGGACTTTTTCGTGAGGAAAAACATTATTTTCTTGGTCGTGCTCTGTATGCTGGCGCTTTCTGCCGTCACGGTCAGGGCGCAAAGCGTAACGGTATTAGGAGAGGTTACGGGAGAAACAGTGGTCAGGGGTTCTTCGATTGTTACCATCGAGTCGGACGATGGCAGCACCGTTGACGCTATGGTTGCAGACGGGATAGACTGTACGGTTGGCTATGCCGGTTGGTTTACCGTTGAAATGGCACCGAGCGAACTCAGCGCAAAATACAACTATGTAACTGCGTTTACCGAATTGCCGGAGTACGGCTGGGAAGTCGGGTATATGTATGGTGTGGGTATGACTTCTTCTTCATTTGATAGAAGTATGGAGTTTGATATTGATGGAGTAATTAAAAAGGCTATTAAAGAAATTACCATAGATAATAAGAAGTATACTTGCGGAAGTGAAGCGGTAAGAGTTCTTAGAAACAATCTCGGCTGTATAAAATATAAGGTTGACAGTGAGGAATATATAAAGACAATCGAACATATTTCAAAGCCAAAGCTGAGCGTCAGCAACGCCGTTTATAACAACGGGTTTGAAGGATTAAAATATAAAATCACAGACAGTACGGTTGCGGCATATCCGACATCGAGTGATAAAAACGGATTTACCGAATTTAAGAACGGTGCACGTTTTGACTTTGACGTTATGAGTTACGATAAGGACGGCAATGCAAGGCTTATTGTGATAAAAGATGTTAATAAACCTATGATGGGAGTTATATTATCGGACAAATCGGCAAACTACTGGATTGTGCAGGGCACAGACGGTGTAAGATATGAGCACGTTTTCAGTGCGCAGACGGAGTCAGTTTCGACAGAGAATAACATTTCCGTTGTGCAGTTCGATTACAACTACATAGATGATTGGTCAAGAAACGGCATAATTCTCAACGGAACTGATTTTGAAAATGCAGTGTATAATCCGACCGAAAACACGTTTAATTCAGAACCGGCAGATGAAATGACGTTTATGAATATAACAAACGAAAAAAATGAAAAAGGCTCGCCGGAGTGTGAAATTATAACGCCTGATAAAAATATGCTTTACAGCGGAACGGTATACACGTCGTCTTACGGTCAAAAGATTGTGAGAATAACAAAGTCGGTTTCCAAGTCCGGGTTGCCCACGGTCAAATTTGACGCATACGAGAGCAAGGACGACAGCAGTAAATTCCATTTGACGGCAGATTACAGCAAAAACGGATTTGACGAAAACGGAACAATTTTTCTTGCGGTATACAGAGGAACGGCGCTTGACTGCGTTTTTACGTATAAACTGCAAGACGGGGAGCAGAGCGGAAGTGAGATTTGCCAAGATGTTTACTACAAACCGGGTACGGATTGGAAAAATTATTCGGTTGTGGGATATGTTTGGTATGACGATATGACGCCGGTTTATCCGTCCTGTCCGGTAGATATAGATTACAGATAACAAAAAACGTGCCTTGGTGAAAAACACACGGGGCACGCTTTTTGTTTATCCGACGTTTAGCGTAACTTTCGGCGGTTCGGCGCCGTTTTCGCTCAAAATATCGTCTATGACATATTCGAGCATAACAGGACTTACAAGGCGGTCGGAGAGCTTTTTTATAAGCGACTTTGTCTTGTCAAGCGATGTGTAGATGTCACTTACGGACGCACGTTCAAGAGTCTTTTCGATGCCGCCCTCCTCGTACTTTTTTTCTATTTCGATACCGTAAATGGTGGCAGAAAAATTTGCATTTGGCACGGTAAGTTCGCTTTTGAGTATATAATAGTCAATGTAGTAACCTACAAAGCACGCTCCGTCGCCGTTTAAACTGATATATTTTCTGTCGGCGTAAATTTTTTGCATAACAGACACCCTTTCAAACTTTAATTTATATATTGATTATAAATCAAAACCGCCTGCAAATCCATAGCATTTCATCGCAAAAAACACCGCAAACCGCCACAGTAAGCCGAGTTTCGCACTTTTTGAGTCGACGGCGACGGAGAAAACAAAAATTTTGCCGACAACTTTTTATGAAAAAGCACTGTACGGCGGGTCAAAAAAATATTAAATTTATTTATTTTTATATTGAAAAATATGTTTTTTTAGTGTATAATAAGTAACAGTCGTACAGCCGGGGCAGTAGCGGCGCCCTATTCTTGCAATCCGCTATAGCAAGGGTTATATCCTTATTGAGGGTTTGAAGACATAACAATGTGTTTGTTAGGTGGTGTTGACGGCCGGGTCTTGCGCAATAGTGGCGTGTGAACCTGGTCAGGTAAGGAATTAAGCAGCCATAAGCATTGCTTCCTATGTGCCGCAAGGTCACCCGGCCTGAGCTAACCGACTGATAACAGTTTTGTTTTCAAATTCGATTTAAGGATGTACGGCTTTTTTATTACGGGAGGGATATATGTGGCTTATCAGACGTTATACAGAAAGTGGAGACCAAAAACTTTTGACGAAGTTATCGGTCAGCCGCATATAACAAATACTCTTAAAAACGAAATTGTCACAGGAAAAATATCTCACGCATACATTTTTACCGGTACAAGGGGAACGGGCAAGACGTCAACGGCAAAGATACTCAGCCGTGCGCTCAACTGTCTTTCGCCAAAGAACGGCAATCCGTGCAACGAGTGCGATGTGTGCAGGGGAATATTAAACGAAACAATACTTGATGTTGTGGAAATGGACGCTGCTTCAAACAACGGAGTGGAAAACATTCGTGACATCATAGACCAGGTGCGCTATGCCACGGCGAGCAGTAAGTACAAGGTGTATATAATAGACGAGGTGCATATGCTCTCGTCGGGCGCATTCAATGCACTTCTTAAAACATTGGAGGAACCGCCGGAGCACGTAATATTTATTCTCGCTACGACGGAAATTCATAAGGTACTGCCGACAATACTTTCACGCTGTCAGAGGTTTGACTTTAAAAATATAACCGCATCTGACATTGCCGATGCCATAGAGCACATTATGGAATGTGAAAATATAAATATGGAGCGCAGTGCCGCCGAGTACATAGCACAGCTCGGAAACGGGTCAATGCGTGATGCGCTCAGCATAACGGAGCAGTGCCTTGCGTATAAGCCGAACGACATCGGCTACAAGGACGTCACGGATATTTTGGGAACGCTGGACGACACGTTTTTGTACGATATTGCGTCGGACATTGCAAACGGTGATGTCAGGAGCGTGCTCACGGCATTTAATGAGTGTATGAACGGCGGAAAAAATCCCGAGAGCTTTGCCGAGGGGTTGCTTGGGTGCATAAGGGAAATTCTGGTGTATAAACTTGCGCCGGAAACGGCAGATTTTACGGAGTTTAAGAGGAACATCACGGATAAAACCGCATCGGACTTTACGCAGGAAAAGGCGGTGCGCTGTATTGAAATTCTGAGTGAGCTTATACGGGATATGAAGTTTGTTTCGTCGCCGAGAATACTTGCGGAGTGCACGCTTGTGCGCCTTGCATCGCCGAGCTTTGACACATCATACGAAAATCTGTTAAACAGAATTGCAGAGCTTGAAAAAAGGATTGAAACCGGTGCGGCTGCAAAAAGAAGCACAGACAGCGCAAGACCGTCCGAGATACCGAAGCCCAAAGAGATAATAAGCGAACCGCCGTCCAAAACAGTGCAGGTTGCGCCGAATACAGCACCTGAAAAACCGTCTGCACCCGGAGAGCTTGCGGACGTTATTGCATCGTGGAATGACATAAAGGCAAGACTTCAAGGCAGCGGCAGGCTCAGAGCGTTTGTAAATCTCTTTGGCGTAAATCCCAAAGAGGAGGACGGTCAGCTCGTTTTGCCGTTTAACGAAAAGGCGGCTATGAATACGGTTGCCGAGGCGGATAATATCGGCGCACTTGAACAAATTATATATGAAATGTTTTCAAAGGAAGTCAAAGTCCGCTGCGTTTTTGAGAATAAGCAAACAGAGCAAACACAGACCGATAATGACATTTTCAGGAGCGTGGAAAACCTGAGCGGAAAATTTCCGGAAAATTTTAAAATAGATTAGCGCAAAAGTTGACAAATTGCGCACATAGTGGTATAATATGCCTTATTTATCAATCGGCGCCAAGACGCTGAAATATCAATTTCGGAGGGGAAGAAGATGGCGAAAATTTGCATAGTGGGATTTGGCTGCATAGGTTCGGGCACATATGAAATAATCAGAAAAAATGCAAGAAGCATCGAGCGCAAATCCGGCGAAGAAACAGACATCAAATACATCGTGGATATACGGGATTTTTCATCACATATGGAGAGCCGTCTTTTTACCGATGATTTTGACAAAGTGTTAAACGATGATGAAGTCAGCGTGGTTGTGGAAACGATAGGCGGTATAGAGCCGGCGTATTCGTACACCAAGGCGGCGCTCGAAAGAGGAAAAAGCGTTGTTACGTCAAACAAGGAGCTTGTTGCAATAAAGGGCGACGAACTCTTCAAAATTGCGGCAGACCACGGCGTTAAATACCTCTACGAGGCAAGTGTGGGCGGCGGAATACCTATTATCCGTCCCATTCTAACAAGCCTCGGTTCAAGCGAGATAGACGAGATTTCGGGAATACTCAACGGAACTACAAATTATATTTTAACAGAGATGTTTAAAAACGGTCAGTCCTTCGGTGACGCACTCAAAGAGGCACAGCGCCTCGGTTATGCGGAGCGCAATCCATCCGCCGACGTTGACGGATTTGACACGGGCAAGAAAATATCCATTCTCTCGTCTATGATAATAGGTAAAAAGGTTAATCACGAGGACGTGCATACGGTGGGAATAACGGCTATTTCGTCAGACGACACAAAGTATGCGGAACACCTCGGATATTCCATAAAGCTCATCGGCAGATTTAAAAGCACAGATGACGGCTACGAAGTTTTTGTAGAGCCTATGCTCGTCAAAAACGGCAGTCCGCTTGCAAGCGTTGAGGACGTTTTCAACGGCATATTCGTAAAGGGCGATATGGTCGGCGAGGCTATGTTCTACGGCCGTGGCGCCGGCAAACTTCCTACGGCGAGCGCCGTTGTTGCCGACGTTATCGAGGCGGTAAGAGGCGCAAAAGACGAACCGGTTATTCCGTGGACACCCTGCGATAAAAAGATTATTAAGGATTATGACGATGTCAAGGCGTCTTTCCTTGTCCGTACGGCAGATACGGACAGCGCAAGGGCGGTATTCGGCATAGATGCGGTGCGCATTAAGGACGGCGAGTGCGCATTTGTTACAGATACAATGAGCGTCCGTGAGCTTGACGAAAGACTTGCGGGACTTGACGTAAAGAGCCGTTTTATGTTCTTTTAAAAATTTTTGGAGGTAGATATGGTTACTGTCAGAGTGCCGGCGTCAACGGCGAATGTAGGGCCGGGTTTCGATTGCCTCGGCATTGCACTTAATATGTATAACACCGCAGAGTTTGAACTGACCGACGGCGGACTGGAAATCGATATAACGGACAGTGCTCCATATATACCGGTTGATGAAAACAACTACGTCTATGTCGGTTTTAAAAAGGTGTTCGACGAGGCGGGCAAGCATTTTGACGGGGTGCGCATAAGGCTCAAAAGCGATATTCCCGTAACGAGGGGGCTCGGCAGCAGCTCTGCGAGCATTGTTCTCGGTCTTATGGGAGCAAACCGAATTTTAAACGACAGGTTCACGCCGGAGGAACTTCTCTTTATGGCGTATGAGATAGAGGGTCACCCCGACAATGTTGCACCGGCAATTTTCGGCGGATTTACGGTTGCCGTGCCGGAGCGCAGGAGGGTTGTGTGCTCAAAGACAGATGTTCCGTCGGACATCACGTTTGCGGCAATGATACCCGACTTTTACTTTGCAACAAAGAAGTCGAGGGGCATACTGCCCAAGTACGTGCCGTTCAGGAGTGCATCGTACAACGTGGCGCACGCCGCACTGCTTACGGCGGCGTTTACAAAGGGCGATTATGACCTTTTGAGGTGTGCGGTGCGTGACAGACTGCATCAAAAGTGCCGCTTTTCCAAAATCCGCAGCGGTGAATACATAATCCGTTCCGCAAGGCGTTTCGGCGCAGTGTGCGGATATTTGAGCGGAGCAGGGCCTACGGTTATTGCGATAGTGGACAGGGAACCTGAACTTTTTGAAAAGCAGATGAATAATCTTATAAAAGCCAACCTTTCAGGTTGGAGCCTTAAACTTTTAAAGGCGGACAATGATGGGGCGGTTTATATTGAATAGTGCCTTTGGCACGTGTTAGGAGGTTGGATTTTTTGGGTTTGATAGTACAGAAATTCGGCGGTACATCGGTTGCCAATGCCGAACGTGTAATGAATGTGGCAAAGAGGGTTGTGGAAACGCAAAGAGCCGGCAACTCGGTTGTTGTGGTGGTTTCCGCACAGGGCGACACCACCGACGATTTGATTGAAAAGGCAAAAGAGATAAATCCGAAGGCGTCTAAGCGTGAGATGGATATGCTTCTCTCCACGGGCGAGCAGATTTCAATATCTCTGCTTGCGATGGCAATTCAGAGTCTGGGCATAGGTGCGGTTTCGCTCACCGGCTGGCAGATTGGTATGCAGACGGACGCAAATTACAGTGCGGCACGCATCATCAAGATAGACGGCGAGCGCATCAGAAAAGAGCTTGACTCCAATAACATAGTTATTGTTGCAGGTTTCCAGGGAATTGATAAGTACGGTGACATTACCACTCTCGGACGTGGCGGCTCGGACACCACGGCGGTTGCCGTTGCGGCGGCACTTCACGCCGACCTTTGCGAGATATACACCGACGTTGACGGCGTTTACACCGCCGACCCACGGATTGTGCCGGAGGCTAAAAAACTCGATGACATATCGTTTGACGAGATGTTGGAGCTTGCAAGCCTGGGTGCAAATGTTCTGCACAACCGCTCGGTTGAAATGGCTAAGAAATACAATGTAAAAATGTCTGTGCGTTCCAGTCTTAATAACAATCCCGGAACGTATGTTAAGGAGGAAAGCAAAGTGGAAAAAATGATAGTTAGAGGCGTTGCAAGGGACAACGACGTTGCACGTATCGCTCTTTTAAGCGTTAAGGACGAGCCGGGAATGGCGTTCAGAATATTCTCGCTCCTTTCCAAAAACCGCATAAACGTTGATATTATACTCCAATCAATAGGCAGAGAGGGATTAAAGGACATCAGCTTTACCGTGAGCGAGTCCTGCCTTGACAAAGCGGCAGAAATACTCGAAGCCGAAAAGGATTACCTCGGATATGCCGAAATGCAGACTTCCACAGAGTATTCCAAGGTTTCCATTGTCGGCTGCGGTATGGTGAACAATCCGGGAGTTGCAAGCAAGATGTTTGAGGCGCTCTATGACGCCAACATAAACATTCATATGATTTCAACCTCCGAGATAAAGGTGTCTGTTCTTGTCAACAGAAAGAATGCCGACGCCGCAGTAAGAGTTATCCACGACGGATTTAACCTTGCGCAGTAGGATTAAATAATTTTTCGGGGGGCACCTGTTTTTTGCATCGGCAATGAAGCCGGACAGACTGCAAGTGTTCCCCGCTTGACGTAAGTGAGGAGTGCGGATATGGCACAGACAGACGAAAATGTTCAAAACAGAATAGAGGGGCGCAACCCGGTTCTTGAAGCGCTCAAATCCGGCAGGGAAATTGACAAAATCCTTGTGCAGTCGGGCGAAAAAAACGGCTCTTTAAAAAAGATAATCGCAGTTGCAAGGGAGAAGAAAATTGTCGTTACGGAAACGGAACGGCGCAGACTCGACGCTATGAGCGTTACACAGTCTCATCAGGGTGTAATTGCCTTTGCGGCGGCGAGGGAGTATTCAACGGTTGAGGATATTTTAAAGAGTGCGGCGGACAAAGGCGAACAGCCCTTTATAGTCATTGCCGACGACCTCACAGACCCCCACAATCTCGGCTCGGTCATCAGGACGGCAAACGCCGCCGGGGCACACGGAGTAATAATTCCAAAGCGTAATTCCGTAGGACTCAGCCCCGTTGTGGAAAAGACGAGTGCCGGAGCGCTGGAATTTACGCCCGTAGCAAGGGTCAGCAACCTTGCGAGCACCATTGAATTTCTAAAAAAGAATAACATATGGGT
Source organism: uncultured Clostridia bacterium (assembly GCA_934500705.1). GTDB lineage: Bacteria > Bacillota > Clostridia > UMGS1810 > UMGS1810 > CAKSIN01. The sequence continues at coordinate 61,441 of CAKSTI010000003.1, forward strand.
TGTCGGTGCCGATATGGACGGCAGCGAAACCATTTACACTCACGACTTTTCCGGAGCGGTTGCGATAGTTGTAGGCTCTGAGGGCAAGGGTGTGTCAAGACTTGTGAGGGAAAAATGTGATTTTATTGTAAGTATACCAATGAACGGACAGATAAATTCATTAAACGCCTCCGTTGCGGCAGCGCTTATGATGTATGAGGTTGTGCGCACGAGGAATTAAGAAAGAGAGGAATTTGCAATGAAAAAGGCGGTTGTTACTGTTCTCGGAAAGGACAGAGTGGGCATTATAAGCTCGGTAAGCGGTGTTTTGTGTGATAATGAGGTTAACATTCTCGATATTTCCCAGACAATACTTCAAGGAATGTTTACAATGATGATGATAGTAGATGTGGAAAATTCAAAACTGAGTATTTCCGACCTTTCCGCTATTCTTGACGAAACGGGAAAAAAGCTCGGCGTTGAAGTTAAAATACAGCTTGAAGATATTTTTCAGGCTATGCACAGAATATAGGAGTGGTTGGCTATGATAAACAGGTTTGAGGCTTGCGAAACACTGCGAATGATAGAAAACGAGCATCTCGACGTCCGCACAATAACAATGGGGCTTTCCCTCCTGGACTGCATAGATGCAAATTCTGACATAGCGTGCGAAAAGATATATGACAAAATTACAAAATGCGCTCAAAACCTCGTAAAAACCGGCGAGGATATAGAGAGCGAGTTCGGTATTCCGATAATCAACAAGAGAATTTCCGTTACTCCGATTTCGCTCATCGCAGGTGCGAGCGAGGCGGAGGACTACGTTAAGTATGCCGAAACGCTTGACCGTGCGGCAAAGACTGTGGGCGTCAACTTTATCGGCGGATTTTCCGCACTGGTACATAAGGGATTTACCAAGGGCGACGAAATACTGATTAAGTCAATACCGCAGGCGCTTGCGCAGACGGACATTGTGTGCTCGTCCGTGAACGTGGGCAGTACCAAGGCAGGTATAAATATGGACGCCGTTAAGATTATGGGCGATATTGTAAAGGAAACGGCAAATCTTACCGCAGACAGCGACGGCTTCGGCTGTGCAAAGCTGGTTGTATTTGCAAATGCCGTTGAGGACAATCCGTTTATGGCAGGCGCCTTTCACGGCGTCGGCGAGGCGGACTGCGTTATTAATGTGGGCGTAAGCGGCCCCGGCGTTGTAAAGTGCGCACTCGAAAAGGTGAGGGGCGCAGACTTTAATACCGTTGCCGAAACTATCAAAAAAACGGCTTTCAAGGTTACGAGAATGGGTCAGCTTGTTGCCCGTGAGGCGTCGTCAAGACTCGGAGTGCCCTTCGGCATAGTGGACTTGTCGCTTGCGCCGACTCCGGCAATAGGGGACAGCGTTGCGCATATATTGGAGGAAATGGGTCTTGAAAAGTGCGGTGCGCACGGTACAACTGCGGCACTGGCACTGTTGAACGACGCTGTTAAAAAGGGCGGCATTTTTGCCTCGTCGTCCGTAGGGGGACTCAGCGGAGCATTTATCCCCGTCAGCGAGGACGCCGGAATGATTGACGCAGCATCTTGCGGAGCGCTGACGCTCGAAAAGTTGGAGGCTATGACGTGTGTGTGCTCCGTTGGACTCGATATGATAGTAATTCCCGGAGATACTCCGCCGTCAACAATTTCGGCAATAATTGCCGACGAGGCGGCAATCGGAATGATAAACAACAAGACCACCGCCGTAAGAGTTATACCGGCGCCCGGCAAAAAAGTGGGCGACACGGTAGAATTTGGCGGACTTTTGGGAACAGGTCCGGTTATGAGTGTAAGCAGTTTCAGCAGTGAAACGTTTATACAAAGGGGCGGCAGAATACCTGCCCCGATACACAGTTTGAGGAATTAGGAGATGATAAAATGACAGGTGAGGTTATCTCAAAACTCCTGGAAGCCGAAAAGCGTGCCAAGTCCATTGTGGGCGAGGCGGAAAAGCGCAAAGAGCACATCGACGATGAAATCCGAACTGAAACAGAAAAAATGAGCAAGGAATATTCGTCGAGGGCGCAAAAGCGTGTTGAAAAGGTCGCAGCATTTGAGAAGAATGCGGCTGACGAAAAGCTCGGTAAGCTGAAAGTGAGCACGGACGAGGCGCTCGGGCGCATAGGCAAAACATACGAGGAAAACAAGCAAAAGTGGCTTGACGAACTTTACAAAAAGGCGATAGGGTAGGTGGCGTTATGAATGCAGTTATGAGAAATTCCGCCATAGCCGCAAAAATATCCTGTATGAGCTCAAAACTCTTAACGCTTGAAGATTATGCAAGTATGGCAGAGCTTAAAAACGTTTCACAGGTTGCCGCATATCTTAAAAACAATACGCACTACGGTGCAATTTTAGACTCCGTAAACGAGTCTGATGTTCACCGTGAGCCGCTTGAAATACTTCTCAAAACAACCCTTGTGGACGATTTTGAAAAGCTGTATTGTTTTGCGGATTGCAGTCTTAAAGGCTTTCTTGACAAAATCCTTATGTTCTACGAGGTTGAGGCAATAGAGCACGTTGCGCACAGCGTATATAACAAAAACTGCGCCGACGAGATGCTGGGCGAATTTTTAAAGCGTCACATAGACGTTGATTTGGAAATTCTCTCCTCCGCCACAACCCTTGACGAGTTTGCCGAGTCGCTTGGAAATACGCAGTATTACAAGGCTTTTTCGTCCATCGTTAAAAGCCGTGGAGCACTCAGCGTGTTTGACATCGAAACAGCGCTTAACATTTATTGCTACACCGCCGTTATGAAGTCTATACAAAGTATTCCCAAAGAGGAACAGGCAAGTATTCAGGCGTTCTACGGCACTGTGGTTGACATAATGAATTTAAAGACGCTTTTAAGAATGAAAAGCAGCTTTAAGCGTGAAAGCGAGTATATTTACGGTTGCATTATTCCGTATAACTACAAGCTTAAAAAAGAGGAAATATCGGCTCTTGCGGGCGCCGATGACGAAAAGACGCTAAAAGAACTTATTGCGTCGAGCGCATACGGGACGCTGTTTAAAGACGATTTTTACGAAATGAGCATAGCAAGATATATATATAATATGTCAAAGCGGTTCATACGGCGGTATCCTTACAATTATGTAAGCATAAGCAGTTATTTTAAGATTAAAGAAACAGAGATTAAAAATGTTTTTTCGGTCATAGAGGGAATACGCTATTCGCTCGAACCCGAAAAGATAATGTCCTACGTGGTAATTTAGAAAGGGGGTCTTTTTGTGGGAATAAAAAAGATGAACCTTGTCACCGTTGTCGGCCCCGAAAGCGATTACGACGACATAGTTAAAAATCACATTTGTGATAAGTGCATACATCTTGAAAACGCAATGAGTGCCTTGGATAATGTTACGGATTTAAAACCGTTTGATGCGGTAAATCCGTACGCCGAAAAGTATAAGGAGTTTTCGTCACTTCTCGAAGGGTACGAAATTCCAAAGTGCTCCGGCGAAAAAACAGAAACGGCAGATGCCGTAGATGCGTGCCTGAAAGCTCTTTCGGATAAAAAAGGCGAGCTTTCGGAGAAAATGGCGGAACTTGAAAACACAATATCCGCCGACAGCGATGTTTTAACACAGCTTGAACCGATTATGTCGCTTGATATGGATTTGAGCACCCTTGGGAGCTTTGAATTTATTAAGCTGAAATTCGGTAAACTTCCCAAAGACAGCTACAAAAAGTTAAATCTCTACCTTGACAACCTCCAAGCGGTGTTTGTCTACGGTCAGGAGGACAGGGACTATGTGTGGGGTATGTACTTCACATTGGAGTCTTACAGGGAAAAAGTCGAGAAGGTGTTTGCCTCGCTCTACTTTGAACCGATTGAAATTGACGGCAGATGGAGCGGAACGGCAAAAGAGGTTAAGGCAAAAATCTCGGACGAGATGAGCGGGTGCAAAAAACAGCTTTCCGAGTACAAAAAGCAGTATTCAGACTATATAAAGCAAAATGGCACAGCCATTGCCTCGTGTTTTGCCACAGTCGAAAAATACTATACGGCAGGTGAAATGAGAAGGTACTGCGCACGGGATAACACCGACTTCTACCTTACAGGCTGGGTTGACGGCAAGACGCTTAAAAAGATAGAAAAAGAGTTTGACGGCGACGACAGAGTTATGGTTTCCTACGACAGCGCAAAGGAAGCGCCCAAGCACCTCACTCCGCCGACGTGCCTTGTGAACAATCCGGTATTCAGACCGTTTGAATTTTTTATAAAAATGTACGGTCTGCCGTCTTATAACGAAATTGACCCGACTCCGATAGTTGCCCTTACATACATTCTGATGTTCGGAATAATGTTCGGTGATGCAGGTCAGGGACTTGTTATGGCGATAGGGGGCTTCTTGCTCTACAAATTCAAGAAGGTTGACCTTGCGGCAATCATCGGTATGGTGGGCGTAAGCTCAACTGTTTTCGGACTGCTGTACGGTTCGGTGTTCGGCTTTGAGGACGTTATTCAAAAGACGGTACTCATAAGACCTATGGATAACATAATGACAATGCTTATTTCCGCAGTTGCGTTCGGCGTTGTGATAATAGTTATGGCAATGCTTGTAAACCTCGCAAATGCCATAAAGCAGAAAAACGTCGGCAAACTCCTGTTCAGCCAGAACGGTATTGCCGGAATGCTTTTCTACCTTGCGGTTATATTCGGCGTTGTTATGATGCTCTTTAAGAGAAATGTTTTCACCGTGGTATACAACATCATATTCATTGTGATACCGCTTGTGCTGATAATGTTCCAAAGTCCGCTTTCGAGACTTATTGAGAAAAAGAAAAAGCTCTTTGACGGCAGCAAGGGCGAGTTTATCCTGGAAAACATTTTCGAACTTTTTGACATTGTTCTGAGCTTTATCACAAACACCATATCGTTCGTCAGAGTCGGCGCATTCGCCCTCAACCACGTCGGTATGATGAGCGTTGTGTTCATTTTTGCAAAAATGGCAAGCGGCGCTACGAGCACGGTTGTAATTATCATAGGTAACATAATTGTTATGGGTCTTGAAGGACTCATTGTGGGCATTCAGGTGCTCAGACTTGAATTTTATGAAATCTTTTCCCGTTTCTATGACGGAGGCGGTAAGGAATTTAAAACTATTTCAAAGAACTGATTTAGGGGGTATTTAAAATGATTACAGTTATTAGCGTTTTGTTGGTTTTGAGTATTGCGGTTCCTTTCGGTGTTTATTTTATAAACAAGACCGAAAAAACGGGCAAATGTGCACTTGCGGTTAATATTTCCACATTCTTTACAACACTTATTGTTTCAACGGTTTCGATGTTTGCCACAGCATTTGCGGCAGGCAGCGGAGAGGGCGGCATAGGAGTAGGCAGCGGTCTTGCATACATTGCGGCAGCTCTTGTTACCGGCCTTTCAACCGTCGGTGCAGGTATCGCAGTTGCATCTGCGGCATCTGCGGCAATAGGCGCTGTAAGCGAGGACCCCAAGGCAATGGGTAAGGCTCTTATCTTCGTTGCCCTTGCAGAAGGTATCGCACTTTACGGATTGCTTGTATCATTTACAATTTTGAATGCACTGTCCTAAGAGGAGTGACTTTTAATGAAGATGTATCTTATAAGCGACAATGTGGACACGCAGATAGGTATGCGTCTCGCCGGCATTGAGGGCGTCGTGGTTCACGAAATCGACGAGCTTAAAGAGGCTCTCGACTATGCGCTCTCCCACGATGAGTACGCAATAGTGCTCATTACCGAAAAGCTCGCAGAGAAGTTTTCGGAGCTTTTAAAGACGGTAAAGCTCACCTATTACAAACCCCTCATTGTTGAAATACCCGACCGCCACGGTTCGGGCAGAGGTGCTAATTCAATCACTTCATACGTAAGCGAGGCAATAGGGCTTAAATTATAGCTAAATTAAGATTCCCCCCGCCTTTATGGGCGGCGGGTTCGAGTCCCCGCTGACTAAAAACTCGGTCGCATTTGGAAAGGGTGGTTACAGTGTTGACTATGGAAGAAAAACTGGAACGCTTTATAAGGCTTGCACTCACAGAGGCGGCGTCAAAGCGTGACGAAATGATTGAGGAAATAGAAAGCTACAAAAAAGAAAAACTCTCCGAGGCTGAGGACAAGTGCCTGGAAAAGTCTTATAAGACGGTTCAGAGCGGTGTTGCGGCGGCTAAGAGAGAGCACGACAAAATAATTGCTATGGAACCTGTGGAGAGCAAGAAAAAACTTCTTGCGTACAGGGAAAAACTCATAGACGAGCTTTTTGGCGAATTGTATAAAAAGATAGACGAATTTAAAAACAGCGGCGCATACGAGGCTTTTTTGACAGAAAAGGCTCAGAGCGCAGTGTCTGAGGTCGCAGGCGGAGAGGTGACTGTCCTCATAGATAGAAGCGATGAAAAGTTTTTGCCGTCATTAAAGGAAAAACTCGGCTGCGAGGTTAAATTGTCCGACGGTATTCTCGGCGGCGCCGTGGCGGAAAATATCGGCGCAAAAAAGATTTGCAACAACTCTTTGAGCGAAAGACTGGCATATTTGCGTGAAAACTTCCTCAAAGACAGCAAATTCTCAATTTATTAAAAGCAGGTGGTCATATGACAAATCAGGGATATATATATGGCATTAACGGTCCTGTCGTAACGGTCAAGGGTACCGATGAGCTTACTATGATGGAAATGGTGCGTGTCGGCGACCTTGAACTTATCGGCGAGGTTATCGGAATTGACGACGACAGGACGATTGTCCAGGTTTACGAGGAAACAACCTCCGTAAAAGTCGGCGAGCCGGTCGTTGGTACCGGTTCACCTATGTGCGTAACGCTCGGTCCGGGAATAATCGGCTCTACCTACGACGGTATACAAAGACCGCTTAAAAGTTTGGAGCAGGCAACGGGCGCATTTATAGGCAGAGGCGCAAAAATTTCGTCGCTCGATACCGACAAAAAATGGAACGTCGAAATATCGGCAAAAGTCGGCGATAACGTCAGCGGCGGCACGGTTGTTGCAACAGCACAGGAAACGCCGTCAATCGTACACAAGATTATGGTTCCTCCGCTCATTTCCGGAACGGTTAAGTCCGTTTCCGAAAGCGGAGAATACACAGTCAATGATGTTATCTTAACCGTTGAGGACGAAAGCGGGTCATTGCACGATGTTACGCTCTGCCAAAAGTGGCCGATAAGAACGCCCAGACCTTATATTGAGAGAAAGGCTCTTGACACTCCGCTCGTCACCGGGCAGAGAATTATGGACACGCTGTTCCCCATAGCAAAGGGCGGTACGGCGGCAATACCGGGCGGCTTCGGCACGGGAAAGACAATGAGCCAGCATCAACTTGCCAAGTGGTCCGATGCGGATATTATAGTATACATCGGCTGCGGTGAGCGTGGCAACGAGATGACTCAGGTGCTTGAAGACTTTTCAAAATTGGTAGACCCTAGGACGGGCAAGTCGCTGATGGACAGAACAGTCCTCATTGCGAACACGTCAAATATGCCGGTTGCGGCAAGAGAGGCGTGCATATACACGGGGATAACGCTTGCCGAGTATTACAGAGATATGGGTTACCACGTTGCAATAATGGCAGACTCCACATCAAGATGGGCGGAGGCTCTGCGTGAGATTTCCGGCAGACTGGAAGAAATGCCTGCCGAGGAAGGCTTCCCGGCATATCTGCCGTCAAGGCTTTCGTCGTTTTACGAGAGAGCCGGAATGGTGGACAATCTCAACGGCACAAAAGGCTCTATCACCATAATAGGTGCAGTTTCGCCACAGGGCGGTGACTTCTCGGAGCCTGTAACGCAGAATACAAAGCGCTTTATACGCTGTTTCTGGGCGCTTGACAAGAACCTTGCATATCAGCGCCACTACCCGGCGATTAACTGGCTGAACAGCTATTCGGAGTACAACGACGACCTTATGCCGTGGTACACCGAGCATATCAGCGAGGACTTCCCGGAGGCAAAGGCAAGAATAACGGCACTTCTCGGTGAGGAAAGCTCGCTTATGGAGATAGTTAAGCTAATCGGAGCAGACGTACTGCCGGACGACCAAAAGCTCGTTTTGGAAATAGCGGCGGTAATCAGAGTCGGATTTTTGCAACAGAACGCTTTCCACAAGGTAGATACTTATGTTCCTATGGAAAAGCAGTACAGAATGATGAAAACGATTCTTCATTTGTATGACAGAAGCTCAGAGCTTGTGAGCCTCGGCTGCCCCGTTTCCGAGATTAAGCGCAAGGGTATATTTGCCAAGCTGATAAGCGTCAAATACGACGTAGGCAATGATGATATGAGCGTGTTTGACGGATATATTAAGGAAATTGACGACATCTGCAATTCGCTGTATCAGAGATACTCAAAGTAGGCGTTCGTCAGAAAGGAGAAAACAATGTCAATAGAATATATGGGTTTTGGCGAAGTAAACGGCCCGCTCGTTGTTTTGGACGGCGTCTCCGGTTGCGGATATGAGGAAATCGCCGAGATAACTATGGACAACGGCGAAAAAAGACTCGGTCAGGTTATAAAGGTTGAAGGCGACAAGGCGGTTTTGCAGGTTTTTGAGGGTACAACCGGAATATCGCTTGTAAACAGCAGGTCAAAATTAACCGGTGAACCGCTTAAAATTCCGCTTTCAAAGGAAATTTTGGGCAGAGTGTTCAACGGCATCGGAAGGCCGATTGACGGCTTTGGCGACGTTTATCCAGAAAAGTATGAGAGCGTAACCGGCAGACCGATAAACCCCGTTTCACGTGAATATCCGAGAAACTACATTGAAACAGGCATTTCTGCCATAGACGGACTTACAACGCTGATTAGAGGGCAGAAACTCCCTATTTTTTCCGGAAACGGTCTTTCGCACGACAAACTTGCCGTGCAGATTGCAAAACAGGCAAAAATTGCCGATGACGACGGCACGGAGTTTGCAATAGTCTTTGGTGCAATCGGCGTTAAGCACGACGTGGCAAACTATTTTAAGCGTGCGTTTGCCGAGAGCGGTGTTTTGGAGAGAGTTGTTATGTTCTTAAATCTTTCCAACGACCCCGTAATCGAGAGAATTGTTACGCCCCACGCAGCACTCACTGCGGCGGAATACCTTGCATTTAACCACAATATGCACATACTGGTAATACTTACCGACATAACTTCTTATGCCGAGGCTCTGCGTGAAATTTCGTCTTCAAAGGGTGAAATTCCGTCAAGAAAAGGATTTCCGGGTTATCTCTATTCCGACCTTGCCTCGCTCTATGAGAGAGCAGGTATGATTAGAGGAGTAAAAGGCTCCGTTACGCAGATACCTATTCTCACAATGACAAATGATGACATAACGCACCCGATCCCCGACCTTACAGGCTACATTACCGAGGGTCAGATTGTACTCGACAGAAAGCTGCATCAGCAGGGTGTTTATCCTCCGGTCAGCGTTTTGCCGTCGCTTTCACGTCTTATGAAAGACGGCATAGGCGAAGGTTACACGAGAGAGGACCACTGGGACGTTGCCAACCAGCTTTTTGCCGCATACGCAAAGGTTCAGGATGTAAAGGCATTGTCGTCCGTAATAGGCGAGGACGAACTCTCGGAAACCGACAAGCTGTATATGAAGTTTGGCAAAGAGTTTGAGAATAAATTTATTTCTCAGGGATTTGACGAGTCACGCTCCGTAATCGAAACTCTTAATCTCGGCTGGAAACTTTTGAGCATACTTCCGAGAGAGGAACTCGACAGAATAGATACCAAACTGCTTGACAAGTACTATGGCGGAGGAGAGGATTTATAGTGGATATGACGCTTTTTCCCACAAAGGGAAATCTGATTATAGCTAAAAATGCTCTCAAACTCTCACGCCAGGGCTATGACCTCCTTGACAAAAAGAGGAATATTCTCATAAGAGAAATGATGCTTTTAATCGACAGGGCGCAGGATATTCAGTCAAAAATCAACAACGCATACAAAGAGGCGTATGCCGCACTGCAAAATGCGAACATCTCTATGGGTATAAGCCGTGTTATGGAAATTGCGGAGTGCATAGACGTTGACGACACGCTTGACATCAAATACCGCTCCGTTATGGGCGTTGAGATACCGGAGATTGAACGGCTCGAAAAGCACAGCGGAGCAGGCTACGACTTGTTTAATACATCGAGCCAGCTTGATGTGGCATACGTTCAGTTTACGTTGGTTAAGGAACTTACGGTGGAACTTGCGGCGGTGGAAAATTCCGTTTACAGACTTGCGGAAAATATTAAAAAGACGCAAAAAAGGGCAAATTCGCTCAAAAACGTGAATATCCCCAAATATGAGGAAATGGTATCGTCAATAACCAATTATCTCGAAGAAAAGGAACGTGAGGAATTTACACGTCTGAAAGTTATAAAACACCAAAATGAACAGAAAGAGAGTTAAGGACACCAAAAAACGCACCGTCGGGATTTTTGCACAGGCGGTGCGTTTTCTTTAAGATTACGGTGTTCGGGTGATATTTTATGCTTAAAATCAATGAAGCGATAATAGTTGAGGGAAATTACGACAAGGCAAGGCTTGCAAATATCGTTGACGCAACAATCATTGTTACGGACGGTTTTATGATTTTTAAAGATACCAAAAAGGCGGAAATGATAAAAAAGCTTGCCGATACCTGCGGAGTAATAATTTTTACCGACAGTGATGCCGCCGGGTTTAAGATAAGAAATTACCTTAAAAACATTCTGAGCGGCAAAAAGGTAAAACACGCCTATATTCCCGACATAAAGGGCAAGGAACGCAGAAAAAACCACCACTCAAAGGAGGGTTTTCTGGGCGTTGAGGGCGTAAGCGACGATATTATAATTACGGCGCTTAACAACGCCGGGTACAGCGCCGGCAATGAGGATAAAAAACGGCTCATTACAAAGACTGATTTGTATTCCGACGGTTTGTGCGGCGGCGACGACAGTGCACAAAGACGTGAGAGATTAAAAAAGAATTTAAACCTTCCCAAGCACCTTTCGGCAAATTCACTTTTGGACGTTTTAAACCGCCTTTACAGCTACGACGAATACAGGCGCTTCGTGGATAATTTGGACGAATAATTTGTTTTTGTGACGCTTTTCTTCTATTATATATGCGTATGAAAAATCAACAGGAAAATATGAGCCGACCCACACTGCAATCATAGGGTGCGGCAAGGGTAATTAAAGAACCTTTTTGTGTTCATAATAATGAAAAATCACTTTCGGCAGACCGATGCCGAAAGTGATTTTTTGCTTTCGGAGTCCGTCTTTATAATAATGCCGATTTCAGAGAATTTTTATGTCCGATAATTTGATTTTATAATAGTATTTTGTAACCGATTAAAATGATTAATTACGTTAATAAAAGGCACAAAAAGTATTGCTTTATCAAAAAAATAATCTGAATTTACGAACATTCGGACAGTTTGTTTACATAAATTTTAAAAAAACAACCACACGTTGAGAGGTATTTGGTTAAAAATATGTGTCGAAACAGGAACAAAAACAAAAAAATAACATTGATTTAACATATTTTTCGGCTTTCAATACTATATATAGGTGAAAGGAGGCTTTGAAACACTGCATATTGTTAAAATCGGCATTGAAATTTTGTAAAATGTGCACAAACTTTACGGCAAATGTAATATTTCTGTAATCTTTGGTTAATATAACGGCGTCGCTCAAATCCGTGCGTTTAAAAGTTTTATACGGCGTTTGAGGCGGTTTTTAACCAAAATGCTGAAAGTGTCAAAAAAAGAACGTTTTTTTGTTGGATATGCACAACGAAATTTGGGCGCTGATTTGACAAAAAAAAGATTTTGCCATAAAATGAACGACGAACGCAAGGCAAAATCTATTAAGGAGGAAATATATGTTTTCAGATATTTTTGCAGAATTTAAAAACAAACTTTCATTTTTGTCTGAGCATACAGTTCGCCGCAATAGAGATATTTATGATGTGTTTAAGAAGATGGTTCATCTCAGAGGCAGGTTCTCGGCAATAGTGTCCGCAATGTTTGTGTTTACCGTTACCGTAACGTATGCCGCTCCTCAGTATTATGAGGTAAGCATTGTCGACGGCGACAATCACATCGAGGTGTCATCTGCAAGGACAACGGTTGCTGATTTGCTTTCAAGTTCGGGCGTGGACATTTCCCAGTACGACATTGTCTATCCCGAAAGGGACAGCTACATCAGCTCATCACAAACGGTTGTCGTTCAACGAGTCAGAAAGGTTAACGTTGATGCCGCAGGCAAATCGGGAGTTTATATGACCACTGCCGAGACGGTAGGCGACTTTCTTGACGAAAAAGGCTTTGATATTAATTACTACGATATTGTCAGTCTGCCTTTGGAAACGAAGCTCGGCAAAAGCACCGACCTTTCGGTTGTAAAGGTAATCAAGCGGATTGAAAAGATTGAAAGGTCTGTACCTTTCAATACAAGGACAGTCCGTGACACATCTATGAGTATTTCGGACAGTTCGGTTTCCGTGAAAGGTATTGAGGGAATTGACTGTGACACATACGAGGTTCTGCTCTATGACGGCGTTGAGGCCGACAGACAGCTCATATCAACCGAGCGCACGAGAGAACCCGTTGACGAAGTGAAGGTTGTAGGAACAAGAGGCGGCAAGGTGACCGAAAAGGGTGACAATTTCAGTTACTCCAAGGTTATTAACTGCAACGCCACGGCATACGACCTGTCATTCCAGAGCTGCGGCAAGCGTCCGGGTCAGTCCGGATACGGCATAACCGCAAGCGGAACACAAGCTCAGTACGGCACGGTTGCCGTTGACCCCCGTGTTATCCCACTTGGTACAAGAATGTATATTGAGTCTGCCGACGGCAGCTTTGTGTACGGTTACTGTGTCGCAGAGGATACGGGCGGAGCAATTAAGGGCAACAAGGTTGACCTTTTCTTCAACACGAACAGCGAATGTTTGCAGTTCGGCAGAAGAAGCGTAAAAGTTTATATACTCGACTAAAATTTAAGCATATCGCTTTAAACGGCGGTATGCTTATTTTTTATGTTCTGCTTTATTACGGCTGCGGCTATTATGATACTGAGTGAGGTGAGAATTTTAAAAACTGTCTTTTCGGGGTTTACGGTAAGAGTAAAGTGACTTCCGGGCGTCTTAAACGTCATATATGCCGTATATGCTGACACGGCACAGGCAAGAGGTCTTGTGAGGTAATATTTTTTAAGCGACAGACCGACAGGCGACGTTATGCTCTTTATCTGCATATGAACGGAAAGACCTGCCCACGAGAGGGCGGCGCTTATGGCGGTCAGCTTGATACGCATCGGCACATCAAGCTCTGCGGCGGCGCATACGCCGTTTGTCATCTCCAAAAATGCGCTTGCAATGCACGACACATAAGGGTTAAAAAGCGAAAAGAGCGGTTCGACGATTTTAAGAATAACGGCAAATATTACCACAAAGCCGCATACTTTGAGTACGGTTGAAACACTTTGGCACACGGCGTCGGTAAAACTGCCGCCTTTGGCGGCGGAGGACTTGGTGTCTGCGGTGCGGAGCGGTTTTGTAAAGGCTTTGAGCGCAATACCGCAGACTATTGCGGAAAAAATGTGTATGACGTACAGCTGTGCTCCGATTTTTGCAGAGCCGAGCATACCGGTTCCCACTGCGCCGATTATAAAGAGCGGCCCGGAATTGTTTGAAAAGGCAATCAGGCTCTCCGCCTCGGACTTTGAAATAAGACCGTCCGAGTACAGGGCGCAGGTGCAGATTGCCCCCGACGGGTAACCGCAGACTATTCCCGGTATTATGGCGGCAGGGGAAAGAGAACTTGTGCCGAAAAGAAAGCGCACGGTGCCTTTGGCGAATTTAAACGTGTCCGACTGCGTGTTGGACACCAGAACCGCCGATGCCACCATAAACGGAAATATCGACGGAACAATCTTGCCGGCACACAGCGCAAGAGCACTCTTTGCGGCATCAATCACATTTTTTGAGAACATTGCCATTGCAAGCATAGAAAAAAGGCTTGCTAAAACGGCGATGTGTTTTTTATTTGCGTCAATCATACAATCCCCCTCATATATGCCCGACATTCCTCATAAATTATTTTATGACGGAGGTTTTGGCATATGTCTGTATTTGGTAAAATACCGGTAGCGATTGAAAAAGTTAAAGACTTTGACAGGGAAAAGCCATTTGTGTCGGTAGAAACCGACAAGGTGCTGACGATAGAGAACTACCAAAAAATCCGCCTGTTTACCGACACGGAGATAGGTGTGGATTTTGACGGGTTTGTGCTGACGGTAGAGGGCAGGGGACTTGTTATGGAGAGCTTTACGCCGGATATGATTAAAATTTCCGGACGGATTACAAGTCTTAACTATTTGGAGGGGTAGAGGTGAAGTATAATATAACCGACAGTGTGACCGTAAGGGTTAGCCGCAGAGGGTGCGAAAAATTTTTTAACCGCTGTTCCGACTGCGGGATAAGGCTTTCGGGCGTATGCAATGACGGGTACGGCGTGGTGTGCAGAATGTCATCCGCCGATTTTCGCCGCATACGCCCGTGTGCAAGGGGTATCGGCGTGCACGTGAGCATAATACGCAAAAGCGGATTGGGACTGTATTTAAAGCACCGCAGGAAAAGGCGTGCCTTTTTTATCGGCGGAGCCGCCGCACTTTTGATTATGTTTTATCTTACGTCGTGCATCTGGGTGATTGACGTTACCGGAAACGAAAAAATACCGGATAAGGTGATTTTGTCATCAATCGAAAAACACGGCCTCAAAGTCGGCAGTCTGCGCTACGGGCACGACATAAAAAAACTGCAAAACGAAGTGCTCATAGATTTGGACTCGCTCTCGTGGCTCTGGGTTGATATAGACGGCACAAGGGCAGTCGTTAAAGTGCGTGAAAAGGAGCTGGGCGTCGAAAGCGAAAATCGGGACGGCGCATACAATATGGTTGCCTCGCACAGCGGATATGTCACCGACATTGTGGCAAAGTCCGGCAGAAAGGTGATTGAGCGTGGTGACGTTGTGGCGGAGGGCGACCTGCTTATAAGCGGAATAAGCGCAACCAACTTCAAAGGCAACAGGTACATTCACTCACAGGGCACGGTTACGGCGCAGACCTGGCGCAAAAAAAGCGGCGAATACCACCATACGAAAACGGAATTTAAAAAAACAGGAAAAAAAGTTAAAAAAAGGACTGTTAATTTTTTCGGTTTTGATGTAAAATTATATTTAAGCAAAAAAACGGGATTTGAACTGTATGAGGAGAGCAAAAAAAGCAGTCAAATGAAAATTTTGGGAAATATTTATTTGCCTGTGTCCTTTACAACCGACACTTTTTGTGAGATAATAAGAGAGGATAAAAAGATAACCGACGCCGATGCAGTGTCCGTAGCGGTAAACAGTCTTACTGCTCAGATTGAAAGTGAGCGCAGCAAGGGTGCCGTTACCGTAAAGAGGGAGTACGAGTATCAGAAACTCGAAAACGGAGACGTCTTTGTAACCGTTACCGTCGAGAGCGAGGAAAACATTGCACGCCCGGTGAAGATAGAAGTTGACAAAACGGAGGAAAGTAATTTTGGAAAAGACACTTGAATTTGACAGCCTGGACAAAATAATGTCCGTGTTCGGCGAATACGATAAAAACATCAATCTCATATCCCACGAGTTTGACGTGCTCATTGTAAGCCGTGGCACGGCGGTTAAAATTTCCGGCTCACAGCCGAATGTTATAATGGCGGAAAAGGTCATCGGCTACCTGTCAAAGCTGATTGAGAGCGGCGAGGCGCTGACAGACCAAAACGTCAGTTACGCAATAGAGAACGCCCGTGACGGAACAGACCCTGGCGAGCTCTACGGGAGTGACTGCGTCTGCATAACGGCAAAGGGAAAGCCGGTAAAGAGCAAGACTCTGGGTCAGAAGGCGTATGTTGACGCAATCAAAAACAACACAATCACCTTTGGCATAGGCCCTGCCGGAACGGGAAAGACGTATCTTGCCGTCGCTATGGCGGTAAAGGCATTTAAAAACAAAGAGGTAAGCCGTATTATTCTGACCCGTCCGGCGGTTGAGGCAGGGGAGAAGCTCGGATTTTTGCCCGGCGATTTGCAAAACAAGGTTGACCCGTATTTAAGACCGCTCTATGACGCACTTTACGAAATGTTCGGTATGGAAAACTTTCAGCGTCTGTCAGAGAGAGGGTCAATGGAGGTTGCTCCGCTTGCCTATATGCGAGGACGTACCCTTGACGACAGCTTTATTATTCTTGACGAGGCGCAGAATACCACGCCCGAACAGATGAAAATGTTTTTAACAAGAATAGGCTTTAATTCCAAAGCGATAGTCACCGGCGACATCACGCAGATGGACTTGCCGGACGGCAAAAAGAGCGGACTTAAAGACGTAATCGGCGTGCTTAAAAACATAGAGGACATAGCGTTTTGCTATTTCAGCGAGCGTGACGTTGTGCGCCACCGTCTTGTGCAAAAGATAATCAAGGCATACGAAAAGCGTGACGCCGGCAAAAGACGGCCCGAACCCCACAAAAGAAAGGAAACCCGATAATGGACATACTTGTTTACATTGAAAACGAGCAGGACAGGCTGCCGTTTGACGAAAAGCACGAAGAGCTGATTAAGACTGTTATACGTGCGGCTCTTGAACACGAAAACTTTAATCACGACTGCTTTGTGAGCGTTACCGTCACAGATAACGATAATATACGTGAGATAAACCGTGAGCAGAGAAACATTGACCGAGCAACCGATGTTTTAAGCTTTCCCGTGCTGGAATTTGAGGACGGAAAAATGGTTGAAAACGTAGGAGATACCTATGAGGACAAGCTCATTCTCGGCGACATTGTGCTCTCGCTTGAACGGGCAATGGAACAGTGCCGAGAATACGGCCATTCATTTGAACGTGAGGTCGGCTACCTTGTGTGCCACAGCATTTTGCACCTCCTCGGCTACGACCACGAAAACGAGGACGAGCGTGCCGTAATGAGAGAAAAAGAGGAGAGCGTTATGAACTCACTCAAACTCACACGTGAGGGGGATAATGATGAACGATAATTTTAAATCCGGCTATGTCGCAATAGTCGGCAGACCGAATGTGGGAAAGTCCACGCTTTTAAACCGTCTGGTGGGGCAGAAAATAGCCATAATCTCCCCCAAGCCCCAGACCACGAGAAACAAGATTTTGGGCATTATGCACGGTGACGGATTTCAGGCTGTTTTTACGGACACTCCGGGATTTCATAAGCCCAAAAACCGCCTCGGTGAAAATATGATAAAGGCGGTAGATGAGAGCATAGGCGACGCAGACCTTGCAATTTTGGTTGTCGAGCCGACGGACGAAGTGAGCGCATCTGAGGAGAACATAATCAAAAAAATCGAAAAGATACCATCCGTTCTCGTAATAAACAAATGTGACACAACGCCGAGGGAGAACCTGCTTTCCGTGATTGCAAAGTACAGCTCGCTTGCAGACTTTGCGGCAATCGTGCCCGTGAGCGCAAGAACGGGTGAGAATGTCTCCGAGCTTGAAAGCGTTATAAAAGAAAATCTGCCGAAAGGCCCTATGTACTACCCGGACGATATGGTCACCGACCAGAGCGAAAAGCAGATTGTGTCCGAGATAATACGTGAAAAGATGCTCTATGTTCTGCGGCAGGAAATTCCGCACGGTGCGGCTGTTGAAATCGCAAAGATGAAATACGACGGCTCAAAGGACGGCGGAATGTATAACATAAGCGCAAATATATTCTGCGAAAAAAATTCGCACAAGGGCATAATCATCGGCGCAGGGGGAAAGACCCTCAAAAAAATAGGCACGCTTGCAAGGCAGGAATGCGAAAAAATGTTAGAGTGCAAAGTGTACCTTGAACTCTGGGTAAAGGTAAAAGAGGATTGGAGAAATTCCGAAAATCTTATAAAGGAACTCGGCATCGGAGATATGAACTAAAAAATATTGCCAACATAAAAATCACTCAAATGACAATGATATTATCGAGGGGTGATTTATATGCAAATCGACGATTGTTGGAAATTGTTTATCGGTATGGGCAGCGTTGAGGGCTATTTACTCTACAAAATGTTGGAAAGGCAGGAAGCACAAAATGGAGGAAATCAAGACAAAGGGTCTGATTTTAAGCTCTAATAACTTAAACGACAATGACAAAATATTTACCGTAATGACACGTGAACTCGGCAAGGTAACGGCAATCGCCAAGGGTGTGCGTTCGCACAAACATAAGGACTTTGCGGCGCTCCAAAACTTTTGTTACAGCGATATGGTTCTGCGGCGCCGCACGGGACTTTACTACGTTTCCGCCGCCGAGATTATCGACAATTTTTACGGCATACGAAAGTCCGTGGAACAGATGAGCTTTGCCGCATATGTGACAGACGTTGTAAAAAGCTCTCCGGAGGACTCGGCGATAGAGGACGATTATTTTAATTTTGTTTTAAACACTCTGTTTCTCACAGGCAAGGCGGAGCAGAAGTGCACCGACGGTGATGTTCTGTCGTACATCAAGCGGCTCAAAGCGGTGTTTGAGCTTAAAACCGTCTGCTCCGAGGGCTTTATGCCGTACATAGAGAGCTGTGCACGCTGCGGCAGTGTAAAGGAGCTTGAATACTTTGACATCACGGACGGAAAAATCATATGCAAAAACTGCCGTGACTTTTTTGCCGCTCACGAATGTGTCAAGATTAATCCTATGGTTTTAAAACTGCTTGCCTTCATATTCCAAAGCGATTACAGACAGGTATTTTCCTTTAACGCACCCGAAAACGAGCTTGATATAATCTCTCACATTGCGGAAAACTACCTAATCGCCTGCCTCGAAATTTGTCCGCAGAGCTTGTTTTATCTGAAAAGCGTATTTTCCGGCGAAAAAAGTGTATAATTTTGCACACCTTTTAGACTCTTGACAGGGCATATGTAACAAAAATTAACAAAAATGACATATAAAATTAAAAATCATAAAAAAACACTGGAATTTTATTGCGATTTGTTATAAAATAGACGGTGTGATTAAATGAGTAAAAATGGAGGTATAAAAAATGGCTCACAAGTATGTTTACCTTTTCTCAGAAGGTGACGCTACAATGAGAAATCTTTTGGGCGGAAAAGGTGCAAACCTTGCCGAGATGACAAAACTCGGTCTTCCTGTACCGCAGGGTTTCACTATTTCCACCGAGGCTTGCACTCAGTACTATGAGGACGGCCGTAAGATTAATGACGAAATTCAGGCTCAGATTATGGAGTACATAGAGAAGATGGAGGAAATCACCGGCAAAAAGTTCGGCGACCACGAAAATCCCCTTCTTGTTTCTGTACGAAGCGGTGCACGTGCATCTATGCCCGGTATGATGGACACAATCCTTAACCTCGGTCTTAACGAGGACGTTGTTGAGGTAATGTCTAAGAAATCCAACAACCCCAGATGGGCTTGGGACTGTTACAGAAGATTTATCCAGATGTATTCCGACGTTGTTATGGAAGTCGGCAAGAAGTATTTTGAACAGCTCATCGACCAGATGAAAGAAAAGAAAGGTGTTACTCAGGACGTTGAGCTTACAGCTGACGACTTAAAGACACTTGCTGAGCAGTTCAAGGCTGAATATAAATCAAAAATCGGCGCAGATTTCCCGACAGACCCGAAGGAACAGCTTATGGGCGCTATCAAAGCAGTATTCCGCTCCTGGGACAACCCCCGTGCTAACGTATACCGCCGTGATAACGATATTCCCTATTCCTGGGGTACAGCCGTTAACGTTCAGATGATGGCGTTCGGTAATATGGGTGACGACTGCGGTACCGGTGTTGCTTTCACAAGAGACCCGGCAACAGGCGAAAAGAAGCTTATGGGTGAGTTCCTCACAAACGCACAGGGCGAGGACGTTGTTGCAGGCGTTCGTACTCCTATGCCGATTGCGCAGATGGAAGAAAAGTTCCCGGCTGCATACAACCAGTTTGTTGACGTTTGCCACAAGCTCGAAGACCATTACAGAGATATGCAGGATATGGAGTTCACGGTTGAAAACGAAAAACTCTATATGCTCCAAACAAGAAACGGTAAGAGAACAGCACAGGCGGCTCTTAAAATTGCGTGCGACCTTGTTGACGAGGGTATGATTGACCCCAAGAAGGCTGTTGCTATGATTGACCCCCGTAACCTTGACTCACTTCTCCACCCGCAGTTTGATGCAAAGGCATTAAAGGCTGCCGTTCCGATGGCAAAGGCACTCGGTGCTTCCCCCGGAGCTGCTTGCGGTAAGATTGTGTTTACTGCTGACGATGCAAAAGAGTGGGCTGCAAGAGGCGAGAAGGTTGTTCTCGTTCGTCTTGAAACATCACCTGAGGACATCGAAGGTATGAAGGCTGCACAGGGTATCCTCACAGTAAGAGGCGGTATGACAAGCCACGCTGCCGTTGTTGCACGTGGTATGGGTACCTGCTGCGTATCCGGCTGCGGCGACATCGCTATGGACGAGGATAACAAGAAGTTCACATTGAACGGTAAAGAATACCACGAGGGCGACAGCATCTCTCTCGACGGTTCAACCGGTAACATATATGACGGTATAATCCCGACTGTTGACGCATCTATCGCAGGTGAGTTCGGCAGAATTATGGCTTGGGCTGACGAGTACAGAACACTTAAAGTTCGTACAAACGCAGATACACCGGCTGACGCTAAGAAAGCAAGAGAGCTCGGCGCAGAGGGTATCGGTCTTTGCCGTACAGAGCATATGTTCTTTGAGGGCAACAGAATTGACGCTTTCAGAGAGATGATTTGTTCCGACACTGTTGAGGAGAGAGAAGCAGCACTTGATAAAATTCTCCCGATGCAGCAGGGCGACTTTGAAAAACTCTATGAGGCTCTTGAAGGTAACCCGGTTACCATCAGGTTCCTTGACCCCCCGCTCCACGAGTTTGTTCCCACAAGCGACGAGGATATTGCTATCCTTGCAAAGGCTCAGGGCAAATCCGTTGAGACAATTAAGGACATTATAAACGGTCTGCACGAGGCTAACCCGATGATGGGTCACCGTGGCTGCCGTCTTGCAGTAACATATCCCGAAATTGCAAAGATGCAGACAAAGGCTGTTATCCGTGCAGCTATCAATGTTAAGAAGGCTCACCCCGACTGGGCAATCGTTCCGGAAATAATGATACCGCTCGTTTGCGAAGTTAAAGAGCTTAAATACGTTAAGAAGATGGTTGTTGAAACCGCAGACGCTGAAATTGCAGCAGCAGGAATTGACCTCAAATACGAAGTTGGTACTATGATTGAAATTCCCCGTGCGGCACTCACTGCTGACGAGATTGCAACAGAGGCAGACTTCTTCTGCTTTGGTACAAACGACCTCACACAGATGACATTCGGCTTTTCCAGAGACGATGCCGGCAAGTTCCTCGATGCTTACTATGATGCTAAGATTTTCGAGAACGACCCGTTTGCTAAGCTCGACCAGACAGGCGTAGGCAAGCTTATGGATACGGCTATTAAGCTCGGCAAGCCCGTAAATCCGAAGCTCCACGTAGGTATCTGCGGTGAGCACGGCGGCGACCCGTCATCGGTTGAGTTCTGCCACAAGCTCGGTCTTGACTATGTATCCTGCTCACCTTTCAGAGTTCCGATAGCAAGACTTGCAGCAGCACAGGCAAAAATTGCAGAAATGGAATAATCATTTTATGACTTAATTTGCACCGCCCTTTTGGGCGGTGCATTTTTAAAAATGCGGTGATGTTATGGCAAATGATTTTGAAAAAGAAATTATAAATAAAGTCGGTGCAGATATTTTAAACTCAAACGGAATGGCGCTTGAAAAGGGCTTTATCCAACATGGAAACGTAAGCGTCTATGAGCATTCGCTCTCGGTTGCGGTTATGTGCCTGCGCATAAAGAAGTATTTGCCGTTTAAGGTAAATACACGCTCCCTTGTGAGAGGTGCGCTCCTTCACGACTACTTTCTCTATGACTGGCACGTTGCGGACAAGAGCCACAAGTGGCACGGTTTCAGGCACGCACGTTCATCGTGGAAAAATGCACGCCGTGACTTTGCGCTCAATGCCGTGGAGGAGAATATGATACTTTCGCATATGTTTCCGCTCAATCTGTCTGTACCCAGATACCGTGAGAGCGTGATTTTGTGCATTGCGGACAAGATATGCGCCCTGTCGGAAACTGTTTGCGGTGTATTCGGATAGGCTATTCAAGGTATTTTACTATTCCGCAGTAGATTGACCAGGCGAGGGTGTCACGGTATTCATCGGTTTTCAGCTTTTCCCTTTCGGCAGGGTTGGAGAGAAAACCGCATTCAACGAGGACGGAGGGAATTTTGCTGTTTTTAAGTATAAAAATCCCGTCGCCCTTTTTTACTTCACGTGTGTTTGACGGGTCGGCAAGGGCAATGAGTTCGGCTTGTATGCTTTTGGCGAGTTTTTCGCTTTCCGGCGGATTGGGCGCATAGAAAACCTGTGCCCCGTAGTACTCGCTCCGGTCGAATTTGTTCATATGTATGCTCACAAACAAATCTGCATTGCTGTCGTCACGTATGTCACGGCGGTTTTTTAAATCCTGGCGTTTTATCTCACGTATTTTTTGGTTTAAATCATCGGTTACGGCGTTGTCGTCAAGACGTGTCATAATTACATAGGCGCCCGTTTTTTCGAGCATAGCGCACAGCTTGTTTGCAACGTCTAAGTTAATGTCCTTTTCCGATGTTCCGTCGTCGGCAACGGCGCCGCCGTCCGGTGTCCCGTGACCGGCATCTATGACAATTATTTTTTTGTTTACCGGTATGCCCGACGTCTTTTCGCTCTTGAATGAGGAAACGGTAAAGACGGCAGCGGCGGTTATAATCAGCAGTGCAGCGGTGAATTTGAGTATTTTGGATTTATTCAGCATTAAAATCATAGTTATTTACCTCCTGTAACAGATTTATTCCGATTTGTACCGGAATATTCTGTTTATTGCCCGTATCTATTGACACCGGAGCAGTTTTGTGGTACAATTTTCTGAAAATCAGTACTACGGGAGTGATTACCGTGATAACACGTGAAGATGCTTGGAAATTGCTTTGTGAATATAACAAGGACAGATTTCACCTCAAACACGCCCTCACCGTTGAGGGCATAATGCGGTGGTATGCGCAAAAACTCGGCTACGGTGACGAGGCTGACCTGTGGGGCATAGTGGGTCTTTTGCACGACCTGGACTTTGAAAAATATCCCGACGAGCACTGCATAAAGGAACAGGAAATTATGAGGGAATGTGGAATTGACGAGAGGATTATACACGCAACGGCAAGCCACGGTTACGGTATAACCGTTGACATCGAGCCGGAGCACGAGATGGAAAAGGTTCTCTACGCCACGGACGAGCTGTCCGGTCTTATAGGTGCGGCGGCGCTTATGCGCCCGTCAAAGAGCGTTTCGGATATGGAAACTAAGTCCGTCAAGAAAAAATATAAGAGCAAAGGCTTTGCCGCAGGATGTTCCCGTGATGTAATCGAAAGGGGAGCGCAGATGCTCGGCTGGGATTTGGACTATCTTATTGAGCAGACAATTCTTGCTATGCGCAGCTGCGAGGACGTTTATGAAAACTTTTAACGAAATTCTGTCCGACGATGTGCGCCTTAAAGAGCTTTTGGAAACAGACGAATATGACGCCGAGCTTTTTAAACAGGCAGATGCCGTCAGACGTCAAATATACGGGGATAAGGTGTATGTCCGTGGACTTATAGAATTTACCAATTATTGCAAAAACGACTGCTATTACTGCGGAATACGCCGCTCAAACGCATCAGCCGTGCGGTACAGACTTACAAAAGACGAGATTATGATGTGTTGCAGGGAGGGTTATTCCCTCGGCTTCCGCACCTTTGTGCTCCAAGGGGGCGAGGACGGACACTTTACAGATGATTTGGTCAGTGAGATTGTGTCGGAGATACGAAAAAATTACCCTGACTGTGCAATAACTCTGTCAATAGGGGAGAGAAGCACGGAGAGTTACAAGGCGTTTTTCGACGCCGGAGCAAACCGCTATCTTTTGCGCCACGAAACGGCGGACGGCGGACACTATGCAAAACTTCACCCGGCGAATATGAGCCTCGAAAACAGAAAACGCTGCCTTTTTGACCTAAAAAAAATAGGTTATCAGGTCGGCTCCGGATTTATGGTAGGCAGTCCCTTTCAGACTATGGAAAACATAATCTCAGACCTCAGATTTTTGCAGGAACTTGAACCGGATATGATAGGGATAGGACCGTACATCACGCACAGCGAAACGCCGTTTAAGGATTTTAAGTCCGGTCCGTTGGCGCTTACTCTGCGCCTGATTGCGGTACTCAGACTGATGTTTCCGTATGCGCTCATTCCGTCCACTACGGCTCTGGGTACAATTCACAAAAACGGCAGAGAACTCGGACTTAAAGCCGGAGCGAATGTTGTTATGCCAAACCTCTCACCGGTCGGAGTGAGAAAACTGTATGACCTGTACGAAAACAAGATATGCACCGGCGAGGAAGCGGCGCAGTGCAGGGGGTGTTTGGAGAGGCGTGTGCGCTCGGCAGGGTACGAAATTGTGACCGATATAGGAAATGTGAAAAGGTGAAAAAATGGAAATTACTTTGCAAGAACTGTCAAAACTCGGCGGCGATGAGTGCCAGATAGTCGATATAAGGAACGCCGTGTCGTTTGAATACGGCAAAATAGACGGGGCGGTAAATATTCCCCTTGACGGCTTTGACGGGGAAAAACTCAATAAAGACAAAAAAATTATCCTGTACTGCAAGTCGGGAATACTGAGCGTTGAACTTGCGGACAGCCTTTGCGAAAAGGGATTTGAGGCTTACAGCCTGAAAGAGGGCTACGTGGGTTGGCTGAGAAGAAAAA
Source organism: uncultured Clostridia bacterium (assembly GCA_934500705.1). Lineage (GTDB taxonomy): Bacteria > Bacillota > Clostridia > UMGS1810 > UMGS1810 > CAKSIN01. Next base: position 86,326 of record CAKSTI010000003.1, read on the forward strand.
TTGCCGACGAAAACGACAGCGTCGCCGCACTGCAAAGGGCGGAAAAAAGTATTCAGAAAAAATTTCACAAGCAGTTGTTTTCAAAATTTGCCTTTGCCATTAACGAATATAAGCTCGTGAGCGAGGGTGATAAGATTGCCGTCTGTATTTCCGGCGGCAAGGACTCTATGCTTATGGCAAAACTTTTCCAGGAACTCAAACGTCACAACAAATTTCCCTTTGAACTGGTGTTTTTGGTAATGGACCCCGGTTACAGCAGTGAAAACAGGGAGATTATAGAGCATAATGCAAAACTTTTGAATATTCCCATAACCGTTTTTGAAAGCACGATATTCGACTCGGTTTACACCATCGAAAAGTCGCCCTGTTACGTGTGCGCCCGTATGAGGAGAGGTTATCTCTATTCGAACGCAAAGCGCCTCGGCTGCAACAAAATTGCGCTCGGCCATCACTTTGATGATGTGATAGAAACAACTCTTATGGGTATGCTTTACAGCGGTCAGACGCAGACGATGATGCCAAAGCTCAAAAGCACCAATTTTGAGGGAATGGAGCTTATCCGTCCGATGTACTTAATCCGTGAGGACGACATTAAAAAGTGGCGTGATTACAACGATTTGCACTTTATTCAGTGTGCCTGCAAGTTTACGGACACGTGCACGTCGGAGGCGTGCCTTACGTCGGAGAAAACAGGCTCAAAGCGGTTGGAAACAAAGCATATTATTGCCGAACTTAAAAAGACAAACCCGTATGTGGAGAACAATATTTTTAAAAGTATGCAGAACGTAAACCTTGAAACAGTCATTGCCTATAAGGACAAGGACGGCACTCACAACTTTTTGGACAATTATTGACGGAGGAAGTATGTTAAATCAATTTTCAAGAACAGAATTGCTTTTGGGCACGGACGCTATGGAAAGGCTAAAAAATGCGCACGTGGCGGTTTTCGGCATAGGCGGTGTGGGCGGATACACCGTTGAGGCTCTTGTCCGCAGCGGCATCGGAGCGATTGACATAATAGACGATGACAAGGTGTGCCTTACCAACATAAACCGCCAGATATACGCAACGCTTAAAACGGTGGGGCAGTATAAGGTGGACGTTGCGGCGCAGAGAATTGCGGACATAAACCCCAGTGTCAGAGTCGGCGCATTTAAAACTTTTTACACACCCGAAACCTCGTCACAGTTTGATTTTTCCAAATATGATTACATTGTCGATGCCATAGATACGGTTACCGGCAAAATAGAACTTGTTGTAAATGCAAACAAGGCAAAAACGCCAATAATCAGCTCAATGGGTGCCGGAAACAAGTTAAATCCCGCCGCCTTTGAAGTGGCGGATATTTACAAAACTTCGGTGTGTCCGCTTGCAAGGGTTATGCGCTATGAGCTTAAAAAAAGAAACATTCCGTCGCTTAAAGTTGTCTACTCCAAAGAAAAGCCAATCACACCCAAAGACGATGCCCCGGCAAGTTGCCGGACAAACTGCGTCTGCCCTCCGGGAACGCAGAGAAAGTGCACCGTCCGCCGTCAGGTTCCCGGAAGTACTTCGTTTGTTCCGTCTGTTGTCGGGCTCATTATTGCAGGCGAGGTAATAAAAGATATTACAAGCGGTTGCAGCCGCTGAAAAATTACATAAAAAGAGTAATTTTGTTTGCGGTAATTTATTTGAATTTTACGAATAATGGCGGCAGAGCGGTTCTCTGCCGCCGTTTCGGTTGACAAGAGGGCGCAGTTGTGGTAGTATATTGTCGTATCAAAGGGGATTGCGTCCTTTTCTTTTTAGCTGGGTAGTTAGTTGCTTCTAACTGACGTTTTCTCCGAATATGCCTATACACGTAGGGGAGGTTTTTTATATGGCAAAATTTGAACAGTGGAATGGTTTTAAAGGTACAAAATGGCGTGAGGATATAGATACACGTGACTTTATTCTCAATAACTACACTCCGTATGACGGCGACGAGTCCTTCTTGGAAGGCCCGACCGAGGCAACAGACAAGCTCTGGGGCAAACTCGGCGAACTCCAAAAAGAGGAGCGTGCAAAGGGCGGAGTGCTTGATATGGATACCCACATTGTTTCCGGTATTACTTCGCACAAGCCGGGTTACATTGATGAGAATATGAAGGAACTTGAACAGATTGTCGGTTTGCAGACAGATAAACCGCTCAAACGTGCGTTTATGCCCTTCGGCGGCATAAAGATGGCTGAGGAGGCTTGCAGTACTTACGGCTACGAACCCGACCCCGAACTTCATAAGATATTTACCGAATATCACAAAACGCATAACCAGGGCGTATATGACGCATACACACCCGAAATGCGTGCAGTGCGTAAAAATAAAATCATAACAGGTCTGCCGGATACTTACGGCAGAGGCAGAATTGTCGGCGACTACCGCAGAGTTGCACTTTACGGTATAGATATGCTTATCGAAAAGAAAAAAGCGGACTTTGCAAACTGCACAAGCGAGTCTATGTTTGAGGACGAAATCCGTCAGCGTGAGGAAATCACTATGCAGATAAGAGCACTCGGCGAGATGAAGGAAATGGCTGCGTCCTACGGTTACGATATTTCACAGCCGGCAAAGAACGCAAAAGAAGCGGTTCAGTGGCTGTACTTCGGTTACCTTGCTGCAATCAAGACACAGAACGGCGCCGCAATGAGCGTGGGCAGAGTTTCCACATTCCTGGATATATACATTCAGCGTGACCTCGAAAGCGGTGCACTCACAGAGAAGGAGGCACAGGAGCTTATCGACCACCTTGTAATGAAATTGCGTATGGTTAAGTTTGCACGTATACCGTCATACAACGAGCTGTTCTCCGGCGACCCGGTATGGGCTACGCTCAATGTCGGCGGTAAAGCTGTTGACGGTAGGTCTATGGTTACAAAGAACGACTTCCGTTTCCTCCATACATTGGAGAATATGGGTCCGTCACCGGAGCCTAACCTCACAGTGCTCTATTCATCAAAACTGCCTGAGGCATTTAAGCGTTACGCTTCCGCAATATCCGTCCGTACAAGCTCAATCCAGTACGAGAACGACGACGTAATGCGTCCGGTATGGGGCGACGACTACGCAATCTGCTGCTGCGTATCGGCAACACAGACAGGTAAGGAAATGCAGTTCTTCGGCGCAAGAGCAAACCTTGCAAAGTGCTTGCTCTATGCTATAAACGGCGGCGTTGACGCAAAGACAAAGAAGCAGGTCGGCCCGGCATACAGACCTATAACTTCGGAATATCTCGATTATGACGAAGTTATCGACAAATATGACAAAATGATGGAGTGGCTTGCAAAGGTTTACGTTCGTACACTCAATGTAATCCACTATATGCACGATAAATATTACTACGAGGCAGCCGAGATGGCACTCATTGACACAGATGTACGCCGTACGTTTGCAACGGGTATTGCAGGATTTTCTCACGTTGTTGACTCACTTTCCGCAATCAAGTATGCAAAGGTTAAGGTAGTCCGTGATGAGGACGGCATTGTCTGCGACTTTATCACAGAGGGCGACTTCCCCCGTTACGGAAACGACGATGACCGTGCGGACGAAATTGCCGTTAAACTGCTTAAAACATTTATGGGCAAGATTGAAAAGTGCCACACATACAGAAACTCCGAGCCTACAACGTCAATTCTGACAATTACGTCAAACGTTGTTTACGGCAAGGCTACTGCGGCACTTCCGGACGGCAGAAAAGCTGGCGAACCGCTTTCACCGGGAGCAAACCCGTCCTACGGCGCAGAGAAAAACGGACTTCTTGCATCGCTCAACTCCGTTGCAAAATTGCCGTATGAATACGCTCTCGACGGTATCTCAAACACACAGACAATCAACCCCGACGCACTCGGACACAAAGAGGAAGAGAGAGTTACGAATCTTGTTAATGTTCTCGACGGTTACTTTGACCAGGGAGCACACCACCTCAACGTGAACGTGTTCGGCAAGGAAAAGCTGATAGACGCTATGGAACACCCGGAAAAAGAGGAGTACGCAAACTTTACAATCCGTGTTTCGGGTTATGCGGTTAAGTTCATCGACCTTACACGTGAGCAGCAGCTCGACGTTATTTCGAGAACCTGCCACGAGACACTGTAATCGGCTATGAAAGGTTATGTTCACTCACTGGAAAGTTTCGGTGCGGCAGACGGCCCCGGCGTTAGATTTGTAATCTTTTTGCAGGGTTGCCGTATGCGCTGTGCCTACTGCCACAACCCGGACACCTGGGCGCTCGAAAAGGGCGACGAGATGACGAGCGACGAGCTTATAGAGCGTGCGCTGAGATACAGAGCGTATCAGAAAAACGGGGGCGGAATTACAGTCAGCGGCGGCGAACCGCTTTTGCAGATAGACTTTCTCACCGAGCTTTTAAAAAAGGCAAAGGAAAACGGAATACACACGGTTATCGACACCGCAGGCAATCCGTTTACGAGGGAGGAGCCGTTTTTCGGAAAGTTTAAAGAACTTATGAAGTACACCGATTTGCTCCTTTTGGATATAAAGGAGATGAATCCCGAAAGGCATAAGAAACTGACCGGATTTTCAAACGATAATATCCTTGATATGGCACGCTATCTGTCGGAGATTGGCAAACCCGTCTGGATAAGGCACGTCCTCGTGCCGCAGTGGAGCGACATAGACAGTGACCTCGACTTACTCGGAGAGTTTATAGGAACGCTCTCAAATGTTGAGAGGGTAGAGGTTTTGCCCTATCACACACTGGGTAAATTCAAGTGGGACAATCTGGGCATAAAATACAAACTTGACGGCATTGCACCGCCGAGTGCGGACAGAGTTAAAAATGCGGTTGAAAAACTGCACGCAGATACAGAAATATAAAGACAGGAGCAGTAAAAAACGTAAGTTTTTTACTGCTCCTTTTAAATTTATCTGTTTTCCTTGGAAAACTGAGTCGGAGTCATACCCACACGCTTGTGAAAAATTCTTGAAAAATAGAGCGGATTGTCAAATCCGATCGAAAAGGCAATTTCCTTGACCGAGAGCGACTGTCTTTTGTCGGTAAGGAGCTGTTTTGCCTTGTTCATTCTATAAGCCATCAGGTACTCCTGTGGGGAAACGCCGTATGCCTGTTTGAATACGTAGTAGAGGTAACTTCGGCTTATGTTAAAATTTTTTGCAAGTGTATTTATTGTGAGGTCACGGTAAGATTTTTCGATATATATTGCAATGCTCCTTGCCATCTGGTTAAGGGGTGTTGCCTTTTTTTCTGTCGTTCCGGCGTGTACGGCAATAAGTTTATAAAACACGGACAGGAGCGAATAAATCTCGTCCAAATCATTTATGTACTCTTTGTCAAAAAGAGCTTCCCTCAATATTGAGGCACATTCACGGCATCTGTCGAACGGAAAAACGTGGCATCTTTTTTCAAGGCCGAGATCGCTTAAAATTGCAGGCGCAAGAGCTCCCTTGAACGTTACCCAATAGCTTTCGTACGGTTCTTTTTTGTCTGCGGTAATTTTTTCAAATTCATTCGGCACAACAAGGTATCCACAGTTGCTGTCAAATTCACTGCCGAGAAAATTGCCCTTTCCGTTTACGACGTAGTGCAGGATATACACGTCACGCTGTGTCATCTGGCACAGTCCGGGCGGAACACGGTTGTAGCCTATTTCTATAATCTGTATGTCCTTGCTGGGATAGTAATGGGGCACTCTTGCAATTTTGGGACTTTTGCTGTCGAACGGGTTACTCGTCAGCATATTTTTCCATTCCTTTCCAAATTATTATAAATATAAAACATTTGTGCATATTATAACATCATTTGTGTATTTTGTAAAGTGTTTGTTTATGATATTATAATATTGTAAATTTTATTAAGAATTTGAGGTTATTTAAATTTTGTTAGTATAAATTGTTCATAAATTTTTCGGCGTAAACTTAAAATAACTAATCAAATGGCTAATTTTGAAAATAAATTGGTGAAAATTGAAAATTTGTCTATTGATTGTGAAATTTGGATATAAATACAAATGTATATTATAAAAGGAGTGTTTCAAAATGAAAATTACATTTCTCGGCACTGCCGACGGTCTACCAAGGAAGGGGCGTTACTGCTCGTGCACGATGCTCGAAGTCGGCGAAACGATTTACTTTGTCGATGTCGGCGCACCGATTGCCGACTTGATTGCAAACCGTGACGACATTGAGTATGAGCGCATAAAGGCACTGTTCATCACTCATCCGCACGGCGACCACCACGGAGGACTGCCGATGTTTTTGTCATTGGAGAAGTGGCATCACCCGGACAGCAAAACGCAGTGCTACCTGCCGGATAAACTCATATACAATGCGGTAGAGCCGATACTGGCAGAGTCTCCGAACGACTCCAACACAAATGTAAAATTACACCTTTTTAATGAGGGAAAGTTCTACGATGACGGCGTGCTCACCGTTGAGGCAATACCAAACGACCACTTAAAGCACGTGGGCAGACACTCTTACGGATTTAAAATTACGGCAGAGGGCAAAAAACTTCTCTTTACCGGAGATTTGACCGCCGATATGCACGACTTCCCGGAAGTTGCGTTCAACAAAAAATTTGACCTGATTGTTACCGAATGTGCCCACGCAAAACCGCAGACGCTTGAAGAAAAGCTCTCACGGGCAAAAACGGATATGGCGGTTATAAACCACATATGGCCTAACGAAAAAATGGATTATCTCGGAGCGCTTGACGGAAAGTTCGGCTACAAGATAATAATAGGCAAGGACAATGATGTTGTCAACTTATAATAATTGGAGGATTTAAACAATGAGAAAAAGATTTGTTGCTCTCCTCGGTGCGGCGGCAATGCTTGCAGGCTCGTGCACAAACGTTTGTGCGGGCGTAAACATTAAGAACATAACCGTCTCTGAGGGCAAAGTAACCGTAAAATGCATCTCGGATACCGACAGCACCGTTACATATGAGGTTTACGAAAGCGGCAAAACGAGCGACGTTTCAAACATTGCCGCATTGGGAGAGGGTAACCCGTCAGCCGGTGAGTTTTCAATCGTTTTCGGTCTTGACCGTGGCGGCAGTTTTACCTTCCGTGTTCACGACGGCGTATCGTATGATTATGCGGATTTTGACTATGCGGATATTAAAGACCGTGAAAAGTTTGTAAACGACATAAAAGATGCACTTGCATCGGCAGACGCCGCAGACGCACTCGGCAAAATATTTACCGCCCCCGCCAACAAAGCGGTTATGAATACGGTGGGAATAGACTTTGAGGTGTACGGCGCATTTGCGGACGAGCTGAAAGCGCTTGTGTGCACTACATTTGTCAAGCAGGCGGACGGACAGAGCATAGACGAGAGCGCAGTACTGAATTTATATAACCTGTCTAAAAATCTTTCCAAACTCAACCTCAGCGTGAGCGGAGCAGGAAAGGAAGTCCTCGGCGAGATTGACCCCGTGTTTGAAAATACAGCGCATACAAAGCTCAAAAAGGATAAAAAGGCGTGGGTCGAAAAGGCATTTGAGAAAAACATTCCGTATAACTCAATGGCAGATATAGAGAGCAAGTATCAGACGGTTCGTGCTCTGTGCGAGATAAACGGCGCAAAGACCGCATCGGTACTCCAAACGCTCAAATCATATGCCGACATATTGAACATTACTGACGACAACAGATATAAGGCATATGTAAACAACGCCAACGCAGCTGCAAACAAGGCACTTGTCGAACTGTTTGCCAAAGAGCCGGCATACAACACCGAGGATTTGTTAAATCATCTTGCAAAAACTGCGGACACCGACGACAATTCCGGCGGTTCCGGCGGAGGAGGTTCGGGCGGAGGAAAAACTTCGGTCAAAGGTTCGTCATCGACCGTCAAGGGCAATTATGAGGTGACAGGTTCTACGGAAACAAAACCCGGTGACACGGGAGTTACAACACCGCAGTCACTCTTTAACGATATGCAGGAGAGCCACTGGGCATACGGTGCGGTAAAGGCGCTCAAAGAAAAAGGCGTTATATCCGGCTATGCCGACGGCAGCTTTGCACCGGACAGAACTGTTACACGTGAGGAATTTGTAAAGATGATAGTTACTGCATTTTCGCTGGAAAACGCCGATGCAAAGAGCCACTTTTACGATGTTTTTGACGACGACTGGTTCTACCCGTACATCAGTGCGGCGTTTGAAAAGGGCATTGTAAACGGCAATGACAAAGGACTCTTTGGCGTAAAAGCCGACATAACACGTCAGGACGCCGCCGTTATCTGCGCAAGAGTGATGAAAGACGCCGGTATTTCGTCCGAGGCTGTGAGGGAATACACCGCCTTTAATGACGAAAACTCAATCTCGGAATATGCCCTGAGCGACGTAATAACGCTCTACCGCAGCGGAAAGATAAACGGCAACGGCAGCGGCGGATTTGAACCGCTCAAACCGTGCACCAGAGCCGAGGCGGCAGTTATGATATACGGTATCGTAAGATAGGAGGGGTGATATGCTTAAAAAAGTTGTAAGTATTCTGCTTGCCGTATCAATGATTTTGAGCCTTGTGTGCGTATCTTACGCCGCCGACGGCGGGGACGGCACAAGTCTTGAAACGCTCAAAGCTCTGCAAATTGTCAGAGGATATGACAAGCAGGAAACAAAGACGTTTTCCAAAATGACAAAGGCGGCGTTCATAACTTTTCTTATGAATATGACAGATGACGAAAAGTACAGCGGCGCATACGACACAGACGCCCTCAAACGTGCCGAGGAGCTGGGAATTATAGACAGTGCGGCATCGGTAGGCGAGGAAGATGTCTTAAAAAGCGATGAGGCAGTAAAAATGGCAATGTGCCTTCTTGGGTACAAAGAACAGTGCATTCAGTCGGGCGGTTATCCGGCGGGCTATATTACAAGGGCACAGAGCGTCGGACTCACCAGAGGAGTAAAGCTGAGCGCCGAGGTTAAAAACGGCGAGGCTTTCGACCTTTTGGCAAAGGTGATTGAAACCGACGTTGCCGAGGTCAGCTACTTTGGCGAAAAGGACGGCAAACCGCATATTAAATATGAGGTTATAAAGGACAGGACAATCCTTAACCTTTACAGACACATATACACCGTGGAGGGGATTGTCACGGCAAACAAAACAAGCGGACTTTATGACTTTTCCGCCGCACCGGCAGGCAAGGTTAAAGTTGACGGTGATGTGTTTGATGACCCGTCGGGCGTCCTGTACGATTATCTCGGCTGTAAAGTCCTTGCATACGCAAGGGAGAAGTCGGACGGCAATTACGAGGTAATGTGGTCAAGACTAAGTGACGATACAAAAACGGTAGAGTTCGAGACAAGCGATATTAAGGAAATCTCGGACGACCTGCTCACATTTGAGTATTACCCGAACGAAAGTTCCGCCAAAACAAAAAGAGAAACAGTGAGCGCATCTGCGGCACTGCTCTATAACGGCGCATTGTGTACCGAATATTCGGCAGATGACTTTAAGAGAATAAACGGAAAAGTTACACTCATAAAGAATAATTCCGACAAAGCGGACGTTATTAAACTTGACGTGTACGACACAATGATTGTTTCGTCCGTATCGGCGTCAACCAATGTAATAAACAGCGAGTTTACGTACAGCGGTGCGCTCTCAAAACTCAATCTTGACGATTACGATTACGAGGGTGACTATGTTGAGATAATACTCGACGGCGAGGAAATTTCCATTGCCGATATCAAACCCGGCGACGTGCTCAGCGTGCTTAAATCGGAAACAGGCGAGAATAAGAGCGTAAAGATTTATGCCGCACGTGCCAATCAGACCGTAACCGTTACCTCGTACGATGAAAATAAAAAAGAGGTAAGCGACGGCACCGATACATATGCCCTGTCGGGCTTCTACTTTGCGGCAAATGAGGCTAAGGCGTCATATGCCGAAACCATATCTCCCGGCAGTACCTATACTCTGTATATGGATATAAACGGCGAGGTTGTCGGCGCAAAGGCGCAGGGCGGTTCCTTAAAAGCTGCGTGGCTTAAAGCCGTTGGAACGGACAAAGCAAGTGCACTCAGCAGTGACATACAGATAAGAATTTTCGGCTCGGACGGCGTATGGCAGACCCTTAGCCTTGCCGACAAGATTGAGCTTAACGGCACAAGCCGAAAGACATCGGACGTAAGCGCAAGCATATATGCGGCGGCGGACGGACTGATAGAATACGAGCTTAACAAAGAGGGCAAGGTATCACGCCTTGAAACGCCGATTAGCTACTATGACGGCATAAGCGCAGACAGACTGAATACCGTAGGTGCAAATTCACACGTATTCCGTTACAGCACAACGTCGTTTGACTGCTATCACTATATGACGGGCAGTACCAAGGTAATTATTGTTCCCTCGGACGACTCCCAAAAGGATAACGAGAGCCTGTACGATGTGGGCAACAACTACTCCTTCTCGTCAAACACGACCGTCAGCTACGTAGGTTACGGCTGTGACGAATACTATTACCTTGACTATGTGGTTGTAAAGAAGGACACAAACGAGGTTACAAAACCCAAAAGTTCTCTCTATCTTGTGAGAAAGATTTCAAAGGTTTCCGGCGAAAGCGGAGATACGCTCCAAGCGGTTTTGGCGTCAAAGGCATACTTCGGTTTAACCGTTAAGGCTAAAACGCCGTCCGTATTAAGCGGCATAAATCCCGGCGATGTAATACAGATGCACATTAACCGTGACGGATATGCAGACAATGCCGCAGTAGTTTACAGAGTGAGCAACAAAGTGGTTAAGGAGATGGCGGCCGCTTTAAATTCAGAATGCACGGTAAAGGGCGTTGTGCTCAAAACCGACCCCACCGGCGGCAGAATACTTGTGGACAGCGAAAGGGAAATAGGTTTAAAAATCGGCAGTATATCCGTTCTTGTGTGGGACGATGAGGCGCAGGAAGTGTCTGTTGGCAGTGTCAGCGATATAAATATTGGTGATTATGTAATAGCAGATATAGACAACACTGAAGTTAAAGGTCTTTACATATTCAGAAATTTTAAGAATTAGGGAGGGTTGCAAGGCACATATTTCAGCAAGACGGCAGTTAAATTTATTCCAAAAGGAGAGAAAGAAATGAAAAAGAATGTAAGAAAGTTTACGGCAATGTTGATAGCGGTAGTTATGCTCATAGGTATACTGCCCGCAATCGGCGCATTTGCCGCAACCACTACTGTAACGACTGCGGCAAACACGATTAAGGGGTTTGTATATGAGGAGCAGGGAAATCTCAGCTACTCTACCGAGCACGCTTACAGCGGTGCAAAGTCACTTAAAATTGTTGCGGAGGACAATGCAAACACATTTGTTCTTTTAGCCAAAAACTACTTTAAAGGCGGCGCTACATATAATTTTGAATATTATATGTACGTTAAATCCGCAAATGACATCTATACCCGTGTCAACGGTGACAATACGAACGGCTACAACACAAAGATATATGGGTCGTCCGAGTGGAAAACAACAGGCACAAATGCCATAAAGGTTGAACCCGTCGGCAAAGGCAGTGTGGGTGACGGCGACTGGTACAGGGTTACAGGAACCAACATTGCGCTTGACTCAACACCGAGTGATGACGAACAGGGACTTTTCTCATTTGTTGGCGGAGCAGAAGTATATGTTGACGATTTAAAAATCACTTGCACAACACCCGGATATTTTGTTCCGAGCAATCCAAGCAACGACTTTGAGGATTTTGCAGAGGGAACACAGTCATTCCCCCGCTCATTTGATAAATTTCCAGCGGTTGTAGCTAGTTCAAACTCTAAGCTTACAAGTGATTACAGGATTGAATACTCCAATAATGCTTACAGCGGTTCTCGCTCTATGTATATTAATACAATGAGATATATAAATGAAAATCTTACAAGCGGTCTTTGGCTTGGCAGGAGTAGTGACTTTGGACTCACCGAGGGACGCAAATATATTATGAAGTTTTATATGTACCCGGTTAACTTCGGTGCAACAAATGGAATGTGGGTTTCTATGGGCATAAATAACAGGTTATACGTCCAGGCACACAATAATAATTACATTTACGGAAACAAAAACGGAGGAACTTTCAAGCGTATTGAAAGCGGCAACAAAGAGGGTTGGTACGAATATACAAGCGCTGAAACGGTATATAAACAAGACTGGAACCCTCAATTCATAATTTTGGGTGAAGGCGGCGCAGAATTTTATATGGACGACATCACGATTACCGATGTCGAAACGGGAGAAGTAGTATCGAAGGTTGATTTTGAAAAAGAGTATGCCCTCCCCAAAAACATACTCACAACACAGGTTTCTTCTGATACACTTTCAGTATCCTGGCGCAATCCCAAGTCGTCCGAGATTGCAAAGGTTGCACTCTATGACGTGAACACGAACACACTGCTTGCAGAAAACTTTGACACAAGCTCCGATAAAGTGCAGGAGTACAAGACAACGGAGTATGCACAGAATGACAGCCAGATATACAGACTTGATTTTACATTTAATGACGGCGTTGTAAAATCCTATACGACAGGTTATACAACCGGAAAAAGCTGGTCATATAAAGTAGGTACTTGGACATTTTCTGCATCGGAACCTAAGGCTCCCGACAAAATTATGGCAGATGACAAGGTATTCCACGATGCTGCACCGTCGCTCAGAATATTCTCTAATGCCACAACCGGTTGGGAGAGCAAGAGCTCATTACTTGAACTCCATATTACCGGTAAGTTTGATCCGGCAAAAATGTACCGCATTGAAGGCTGGTACAAGGCAAACAACAAAGGATATGTGTGGGCAAGACCCTTTAATCAAAGCGGAAATGATTACAGAATTTACGAAGACCTTGCAGGAAAATGGAACAATGTAAATACTGTTGCGGAATGGAAAAAATTCTCCAAAGACGCCAAACCGGTGTCCGAGACAAGCAGAGTTTTGCAATTTAATTTCAGAAACGTTGTAGAGGACTTCTGGCTTGACGACCTTACGGTATATGAACTTGACGAGGCCGGCAATCCCATAGGCGACAACCTCGTTGAGGGAATCGGCGTAATAGACGCAGCCGAAAAGCCGGCAGAGCTTGCGGCAGGCGAAGTTACAAATAGCGTTAATTCCGCTATGCTGCGTTGGACGGCGGCCGACGATGCGGCATATGTTGCAGTGTATGACAAGGCAGTGGGAACAGATGTTCCGATTGCGTATGTACCGGCAGAAATGGGTTATGTTGAGCTTGCAAACTTAACCGGCGGCAACACATACAACTTTCTCCTCAAAGCTGTAAACAGCGAGGGCAGAGAGAGCGCAAACGGCGTTTCGGCAACTGCACAGCCGTTGCCGGAGGACCTCATTGTGAGCGACTTTACGGTAAACACATCGAGCGGTACTGCAAATGTAAGCATAGACATTAAAAACAACGGTATGGGAGATGACTTTACCGCACAGCTCATAGTTGCTGTATACGAGGGTGAGGATGTTCTCAAAAACGTTAAGGCAACAGGCATTACAAAGATTGCACAGACAGGCGCATCGGCAAGCCCGGTTACCCTTACACAGTCAATAACGGTTCCCGCAGGCTGCACTCTCAAGGTTTACCTTTGGGACAGCTTAGACAGTATGAAACCTATAAAGGCATCGAGAAGTTATTAATACAATATTATGAAAAAACTGTTATCACTTTTAATTATAATAGCGGTTGCGGCCGGCAGTATAACTGTCGGCTGTGCAGCCGGCTCTGTCCGTCTTAAAATAACGGGCACACACCCAAATGGGAGCATAACTCTTGAACCTGTCACGGCAGAAAACGGCGTGATTGCGTTTTCGGGTTCATATTCCTACGGTTCGGGGTATTCTGTCACATTAAAGATAGTTGACGACGAAACGGGCGATATTTACGCCCTTGCCGAGAAAACTACCAAAAACAAAGGCGTGTTCTCGCTCTCGGCAGGACTGAGGGACGAGGCGCAGGGCAGACAGATGACTGCCTTCCTTATGGGCGAAAAGGACACCGAGGCATACAAGGTGTGCTTTGTCTACGACAACCTCAGCGCCGACGAACAAATTACGGTGATTTCGGTCAACAATACCGACACCGTGACAATCGGCACCATTGAGGAAAAGGGCACGTATTTTACCGTTGGCGGAACATATTCCAAAGGAGCGGGCTATAACATAAACTTTGCGCTCAAAGGCACGCAAAACGGCGTAAGTTACGCTCAAAAAAGCGCCAAGAGCAAAAACGGCGGTGCATTTACCTTTACCTTTGAACTTCCTCTCGAAGCATACGGCAAAAGGCTCACCATAACATTACAGTCCGACGGCAGTACGGACACGGCAAGCGTTGTGTTCACCTGCAGCGGAGGATATTCTAAAAACAAGCTGGTCATTGCCAAATACGTCTCCGACATTGAGGCGCTTATTGAAAAGTGCGGTCAAAGGGACATATCGGTTGAATACGAAAAGAGCAACCTTGCAATAATCAATCGCTTTGACACATTCTTAGATGGATTTTACACAGACGGTTTGAACGGTGAGTACGAGCATAACTATAAAGTTATACTGGAACTTGCGGAGAAAACAATTTCGGACTTAAACGGCTATTTGAGTGGAGAAAAACTTGAAAAAGTCGCTCCGATATACAAAAGCTCCGATATTGAAACCGACGGTCAGAGCTTTATTGCAGAGGTTGATATTAAGGGAGAAAGACAGCGCAGAACAGTTTTCCTTAACGGTTACGGACACTGGGCAGACGCAATTTCCGACTACGACAGCCTTGCGTCAATGGGGGCAAATGTTTCTCACTACGAGGTGGGACCAAACAGCATACTGCAAAAAAGCGGTTCGTCGTACACGGTAAATTCCGCAGGCGTTCAGGCTGTTAAAGACGTATTTAAAAAGGCGGAGGACAGCAATATCTCGCTTACGTTTATGACGGTTATGAGCTACTTCCCGGATTTTCTCTATGAGCTTTACCCCGATATTGCAAATGGCGGCAACAAGTCGGATTTCCCGACGTCTGTTCCGTACAATCCGACTCACCCTCAGGTTAAGGCAGCTCTCGAAACATTTTTAAGAGCGCTGATACCGGAGATTAAGGACTACAAGTCATTCAGCAATATTTGTCTTGCAGGCGAGCCGATGTTTATATCAAGGCAGTACCCGGACAAATACTATCTGCCGGAATACAGGGAGTTTTTAAAGAATAAATACGGCACTGTGTCGGCACTCAATGCCGCACACAAGACGTCGTGGACGGGATTTGACAAAGTGACATTCCCCGCCACCGACTCAAACGTAAATACGGCAAGTTACATCGACTACCGTGAATTTAACGACGGCATACTTACCGAATGGTTCGAGTATCTCAAAGAAGTCGTAAAAGGCATTGACCCGTCAATCCCCGTGCACGTTAAATGCACGTCGTACATATCGAGCGGCGGTTCCGGCGCAAGACGCAGATTTTGCGGAACAAACTACGAAAAATGGTCACCTGTTATGGATCTCAACGGCTGTGACGCCTGGTCAAACTACGGTACGCTGAGCGACAAGGTTCAGGGCAAGACAATGTGGTATGACTTTATGACATCAATGAAAAATGTACCTGTTGTAAACAGCGAGGACCATTTTTTGCTCGAAAGAGATGACGGAAAAATCGTCTATAACGATAACGAGTATCTTATGGGTATGGCAGACGTATGGCAGGGTGCAATACACGGCAGAGCGTCGTCGGTCTACTGGCTTTGGGATAAGTCGGCAAGAACAAAAGAGGGAACGTGGTATTACAACTGCAACCTCACAAGGCGTGCGGACTACGTTGCCGGAATAGCAAAGACAAATCACGACTTAAACCGTCTTGCAGATGAGGTTACGGCAATTCAGAAAAAAGACGCACGGGTTGCCGTTATGTACTCAAATTACAGCCAGATTTCAAGACAGTATCACTCGGCGGCAATGTTTGCGGCATATTCCCGTCTTGTAAACAGCGGAGAAAAGGTATTTGTTGCAAACGACACGTACCCAGAAAAGATTAACGAAAACGAAAACCTTAAACTTCTCATAGTTCCCGTGTGTGAATATATGCCCGAAAAGGTGTGGGAGGAAATGAGAAAGTTTGAAAATAGAGGCGGCAAAATTATCTTTGCCGAATACAACAACAGCTACTTTAACGAAAACGGCACTGCGCTTGATGCGTCATTAAAGACCGAAGTGCTTGCAAACGCACAGAGGGTAAGCTTTGGCGGATACGACGCAGGATACATAATGACAGGCTGTGAGAGCGTTTACGGAGCTATTGACGCATATGTCGGTACTTTGGAAAGAGAAGTTACCGTTTCCGAGAGCACCGGCAGTACGGAATGGACTGCGGCCAAGTACGGTGACGGCTATGCGGTTAATCTCTTTAACACAAGCGAGGATATCGTCAGCGCAGGAATAACACTTGCAAATACGACTGAGGCGGTATTTTTTGACCTCACGGAAAACGAGGCTTTAAACGGCGGACAAATATCCTTAAAGCCGTATGAAACAAAGCTGGTAATGGTTATTCCGACAGGCGGTGTTCACAGATTTTTAAGCGAAAGCGGAGAGGTTTTGTCATCGCTCTGTACAGGCAAGATAACCGCAGAGGTTAAAACTTCGGCAAGACCAAATGCGCCGTATATCCACGCAGTCGCAATGTATAAGGACGGCGGGTTTGCAGGCGTTTGGACCAGAGCCGGAAATGCCGACGCTTACGGTGTGATTAATTCGAGCCTGGATATTACCGTTGACAAAAATGCTGACATAGACAAACTAACAATTAAGTCATTCTTGTTTGACAGTTTTGACAACATAAAACCATATGTGCCTTCGGCGGCACTCGGCAATCATCAATAAAGGAGTGATTTGATGAAAAAATTCATAAAACACATTGTTTCGGCTGTAATTGTTTTTGCAATAGCGGCACCGGCAGTTCCGGTTTCCTTTGCGGCAGTTGTAACAAAGACCGATACAAGCACAATTCCCGGCTGGTCGGTGGAATTAAACAAAGCAGATGGCGGTGCGAGTATAGACACAACAGAGAAATACAGCGGTGAAGCAAGTATGAAGTTGTGCAATTATGCGCCGTCCGATAACGGCGGCTATTTAAGAGTAAGCTATCCTGTTTCCGTTAAGCCAAATCACAGCTATGTGTATGGATTTAAGGCTAAGGTTAAAAACATACAGGGTGCATATGCGCAGATTAACTGGATCAGAACGGCTCTCGGCTATTTAAATGCTGCCGGAAACACTTCTGATTGGAGAAACTTTGAGTTTGCGTTTACAAACGGCAGCGACGCTACCGCATACCTGCGTTTTGTTCTCGAAAGAGGCGCAGAATGTGTTTGGATTGACGATGTTTACTTCTACGACACTGCGCTACCGCAGACGGAGGAAAACAACCTCATTGCCAACCCGTCGTTTGAGGGTATAGCTAAGGCGGACAGCGGAAAGGCGTCCGGAAACATTATTCCGGTAAGAGTAAAAAAAGGACTCAAAATGGACGGCGACCTCTCGGATTGGGAGGAGATAAGCCCCAAAGACATTGAGATTTACACAAATTATTCCGGTTCGGCTCAGTCGGTTACGGGCAACATTCGCTATGCCTGGGATGACGACAACTTCTACTTTGCGATAGACGCCGAGGACGATGTTCACAGCGTCATAACCTCCGGCAGTTACTGGAACGGTGACGGACTGCAATTTACAATCTGCAAATCCGGCGAGTCGTTCGGTACGGCGTACGGCGTGGTATATGACGATGCCTCCGACGAGATTTACAAATTCGGCGACACTGCAATAGATGTGGGTGTATCAAGAAACGGCACCAAAACGGTGTATGAAGTTGCAATACCGTGGTCATCGCACTTTGACGAAGTGCCGTCAATGGCACTGTTTTGCGCAATCGTCAACGACAACGACAATGACGGTCTGGGCAGAAAGGGCTGCATAGACGTTGCACCCGGAATTTCGATGTATAAGGGCAGTCAGCTTTTCCCCAAAATGATGCTTTTAAAGGACGAGGACGAATTTTCTGCTTATCTTTCCGGAACAGCAGACGTCGATGTTGGCAAGGAGGCAGAGTACGCTCTCGACCTGTTTAACTGCACAAATTCGGAAAAGAAACTCACGGTAAAGAGCAAAAAGGCAAATCTCGAAAGAGTGATTACCCTAAAAGCCGGGGAGTCTATGACGTATGAATTTACAAATGAGTTTTCGGATTACGGCGAAAACGTGGTAGACATTGAGGTTACGGACGGCAAGGCAACATACACCTCGTCCGTTAAAACCGAGGTTTGCCCGGACGCCAAAATTACCGAAAAGATAATTGCAAAGCAAAAGGCAAATTTAAAAGAGGTTTCCTCTCTTATGGCAAAGTGCGAGGAAAAGGAGATACCCATTGAGTATCAAAAGGTCAAAGTCGGAACGATAGAACTCTTTATAAAATACCTTGAAGAAGACCTTGCAGACGGCGACCTTACAAGAATAGCGCATCAGGACAAGGTTATGACACGCCTTTACAACGAGGCAAAAGAGGAATTTAACGGACTTTTGACAGGAGAGCGCACGCCGGTTTCCGTCCCCAAGTACGTAACAAGTCCCATAAGTTACGAAAACAGCCACTTTGTTGCCACAACTCAAAGAGAGGACGGCACAAAGGAAGTGCGCCCCGTATTCTTTGTAGGCGCGGGTCACTGGGCACAGTCAAGACTTCCGGAAGAGGTGGAGAACATCGCAAAGGTCGGCTTTAACTGTGCAAATCCGGAACTCGGCCCCTGGAACGCAATGGTTGAGGCGTCAACGGTCAAGGATTGGTCGCTCAGAGTTCTGGGAGAGTGCACGATAAACACATCTTCATCGGAGAGTGTTGTGCGCACATCACCCGGAAAATCGCTGAAAATAAATCGCACGGAACCATTTAAGCTCGATAACTACTGCTACTACCGTCAGACATTTGACGTAAAGCCGAATACGACGTATGAATACGGACTTTCGTGCAAGGCTCAGAATGTGAAAAATGCACATTACAGTATACGTCCTATGGGCGAAAAAAGTTCAAGAAAATATATGAACGGAACTTATGACTGGCGTGATGAAAAGTGGGAGTACACGACAACGGCGAATGAAACACAGCTTATGTACTATATACTTATAGAGGACACTGCCGACGCACTGTATCTGGACGACGCTTTTGTGAGGGAAAAGGGAACAGAAGAAAACCTCATAAAAAACGGCAGCTTTGACAAAACATACCCCGAGGGGCAGTATTATGCGTTTGAAGAAAGCGTTATAAATTCGTTTGAAAAGACATTTGCCAAATTGGAAAAAAGCAATATTTCGGGCATTTACGCACCATCTCCCCACTATGTGCCATTCTTTTTAAAGAGGGATTACCCCGACGTTGCTCTGCCGGAACAGTATTCGAGTTTCAGTATGTGGAATACTCGTCATCCGAAACTTTTGGAAATGTACGAGATATTCTACAAGAGCTTGATTCCGAGAATTAAGGATTATGAGTCCTTTGACGGGGTTGTTCTCGCAAACGAACCGCAGTGGAACACAAGAGCCAGCAGTTATGCTTACATTGACGATTTCCGTGCCAAAATGCAGGAAAAATATGTAACCATAGACGCTCTCAACAAACGCTGGGGCACGCAGTATGCGTCATTTGACGAGGTGGAAATGCCCGACAGCAACCTCGACACAACGCCGCAGTGGCATGATTGGAGAGAATATAACGACACAATTTTGCCGGAGTTTGTAGGTCACATCAGCGATTACATAAAATCGATTGCCCCCGATGTGTTTACATCGGTCAAGGTAATGGACACCTTCGGCAGACAGTCTAACTTCCGCATATGGGGCAGTAACAACTTTGAGGTGCTCAAAGACTATGAGGACATAAACGGCTGTGACGCCTGGTCGCTCATTGACACGTACGACATAAGATGGAAAAACGTTTTTTACGACTTTTTAACATCTGTTAAGAATGCGCCGATTTACAACACCGAGGACCACATCATAATAGACGCACGCAAGCTCACTTACCGTGACGACGAGGTTAAGTACAACATTGTTGACCTGTGGAACGGTGCGGTTCACGGCAGAGGCGGCTCGGTACTGTGGCTTTGGGACAGGTCATCGAGGACCAAAAACGGAACGATTTACTTTAACTCGCTCCTTACCGCACGTCCGGACTCCGTTGCAACGCTCGGAAAGACCACACTTGACATAAACAGACTTTCAAAGGAAATTGTGGCGCTCCAAGACACGCCGTCCAATGTGGGCATTCTGTACTCGCAAAACAGCGTGCCGTATTCCGACGAAATGCTCGACATCATAAAGAGCGTGTCGGCATATCTGGGCGAAAACGGACAGAAAACACGCTTTGTGGTTGAGTCCGACTCCGACAAGATGTTTGACTACGGTATGCTGATTGTTCCCAACAGTGTGAGCATTACCGAACAGACGTTTGAAAAACTCAAAAAGTTTGTCGCAAACGGAGGAACACTGCTCATAATCGGTGATGATGCGCTCACCGTGAACGAATACGGCGACGCATTTAATAAGAGCGATGTGGATGCAATCAAGAATAAATCCGTTACAATGAGCTTTGAAGATGCCGGAACGTCAATATCCGGCGAGAGCAAAAAGGAACTCAGAAAAGTTATAACTCAGCTTGTAGAAAAGAACGGTTACGACAGAGTAAAGATTGTGGACAAGGCAACGGGAGAGAAAATTACGGAGGGTGATTTTATCTCTGGCGAATATGACGGAGCGTTCATAATCAACTTTTGCAATTACGAATGGAAAGACAAGGAAATTGAAATCTATATAGACGGCAAAAAGGTTGACCGCTGCGAGGATTTGATAAACTTCGGAAAATACGGCGACACCGTTAAGGCGGAGGGTTACGTTCCGCTGCTGTTAAAGATTTCAAACAACGTAGCAGAATGAGGAAAATATGGACAAATGGAAACTGACCGCCGCATCGGCGGATATTAAAGGAATGAAAAAACGTGAAGCTCTGTGGACACAGGGCAACGGCTATATGGGCATAAGGGCGTCATTTGACGAGCAGTACCCGTCATCGGTTCGCAGTACGCTCATAAACGGTGTGTTTGACAGCTCCGCCGATGAGCCGACGGAACTGGTTGCCTTGCCGGACTGCACGAACTTTGAAATTGAAGTCGGTGGCGAGCATTTTACTATGCTCGCCGGCGGCATCGGTGATTACGGTGCTTCGCTCGATATGAAAACAGGCGAGTTTAAGAGGGAACTTGTCTGGAACGGAAATGGCGGAAACAGCGTAAGGCTTGAATTTTTGAGAATGGTATCTGCGGATAACAAGCACATTGTCGCACAGAAGGTGAGAGTAACGCTTTTGAGCGATGACGCACAGGTAAAGATTATCACGGGAATTGACGGAAAGGTGACAAACACAGGTGTTCAGCACTTTAACTCGCCAATCAAGCAGGCATATGCGGACGGCTCGTGCGGACTTTATGCAAAGACCGTACAGTCGGACGTCACCGTTGCAATCCACTTTGCGCTCAAATGCAGCAAGGAGTGCAGGACGGCAAATTCAATAGACCGCCGCAGTATTTTTAAAAAGGCGGAGCTAAACCTCAAAAAAGGCGAAACCGTTACGTTTGAAAAAATCACGTCTTACGTAACGTCACGTGACTTTGAATACATATCGGCATCGCCGACGGACGAGGTTCTGTACGGTGACGGCAAGAGGTATCTGTGCGATGCGCTGCGGTGCGGTTACGACGCTTTAAAACGCCGTGACAGTGATGTACGTGCAAAATATTGGGAGGAAAATCTTGCCTGTGTTGACAGCGGAAACGACTTTATCGACAGGGCCGTTGTATTTGCGCAGTACCACCTCAGCATTATGGCAAGTCCCGATGACAACCGCCTCGGAATAGGGGCAAAGGGACTTAGCGGAATGGGGTATATGGGTCATTCGTTTTGGGACACGGAACTTTTCCTGTTTCCGTACTACCTGTATACACGTCCGGACACCGCAAGGAGGCTGCTTGAATACCGCTATCGGCTTATAGACGTTGCAAAGGTAAAGGCAAAAAAGCACGGCTATCTCGGAGCTATGTATCCGTGGGAAAGCGCCTGGATAGATGACGGGGAAGCGTGCCTTGAATACGGCGATTTGGACTTGGTAACCGGCAAGAGGAGAAAGTTTGAGATGGCGGAAACCGAAATCCACATAACCGCCGGAATTGCATATGCAATATGGCAGTATTATCTTTCTACCGGCGATGAGGATTTTATGGTAAAGTTCGGCAATGAAATGATTGTGCTCACGGCATTGTTTTTTGCAAGCAGAGCCGAGTTTAAAAACGGAAGGTATGAAATCTGTGGTGTAATCGGTCCTGATGAGTATAAGGAAAACGTTGACAATAACGCATATACAAATTATATGGCTCACCGCAATCTTAGAATTGCCGACAAAATTCTTAAAAACTGTCCCAAAGAGCTCCACGATAAAATAGACGCAGAGTACGGGTTTGAGGCCGTTTGCCGTAGAATTTCAGAAGTCCTTGAAGGGCTGTATTTACCCAAGGAGGAAAGTGATGGAATAATCTCGCAGTTTGACGGCTGCAAGAACTTAAAACCCATTGACATTGAGCATTATAAAAAGCTCGGCAAGGTGTGTGCAATATTCGGCGATTACGGCTTTGATGAAATACTCAAAATGCAGGTTTACAAGCAGGCAGACCTGGTTATGCTGTTCTACGTTATGGACGAACTTTTCAGCATTGACAGTATGCGCCGAAACTTTGAATACTACGAAAAAAGGACAATACACGACTCGTCGCTCAGTCTGTGCATACATTCGCTTGTTGCGGCAAGACTTAAAATGTACGGTCTGGCGGACGATATGTTCTACCGTTCGTGCTGTGTGGACATCGGCGACAACACCGATAATTCCGACGAGGGAATACACTCGGCGTCCATAGGCGGAATATGGCTTGCGCTCGTTATGGGTTACGGCGGAGTCAGGGTAAACGAAAACGGCTTTTTTGTAAACGCCGTTCTGCCGGAGGGCTGGAATATGTATTCGTTTTTTATGACGTACAGGAATACGAGATTTAAGTTAACGGTAACAAGGGACGGCTGCACTGCCGAAAGAATATACGGGCAGCCGGTTCCGATATGCGTAAACGGAGAGGAGATAACCGTATGAAAAAAGGTGTTAAAAACACTGTCAAAATGAGAAACAACATTGACGCCTGGGTTCTTATGCTGCCTATGGTAGTGGTTTTGTATCTGTTTGTGTGGCGTTCGACGGTTCTTGGCGGTGTGTGGTCTTTATTCAATATGAAGGCGTACAACATAGGTGACTTTTGCGGACTTGACAACTACATAAAGGTCTTGGGGCACACGCAGTTTGTACCGATGCTTATAAACACGGTTAAATTCGTATTTTGGTCGCTTGTGATAGGTTATCTGCCGCCGCTTTTCATTGCCATTATGTTAAACGAAATGGTTCACTTTAAAAACGGCTTTCGGGTACTTATATACATACCGGCGGTAATTCCCGGTATTGCGGCAATGCTTATGTGGTACTTTATTTATTACCCCGACCGCACGGGACTTCTCAATATGCTGCTCGGTCAATTCGGTATGAAGCCGTTCGGCTGGCTTAACAATCAGAACTTTGTAATTATCGGTATAGTCATATATATGTCGTGGAAGGGCTTTGCCGGAACGATGCTTTTGTATATATCGGTATTGCAGGGTGTTTCCGTTGAGCTGTACGAGGCGGCTCTTATAGACGGAGCCGGCCCGTTTAAAAGGCTGTGGCACGTTACAAGACCTGCTATTGAAGGGCTTTTGCTTTTAAACGTTGTGCGCCAGATAATAAGCGTTTTTCAAGTACTCAACGAACCGCTTGCTATGACGGGAGGCGGTCCTAACGGAGCGTCTACCACGCTGTCGTATCAGCTTTATCAATACGGATTTAACAGCGGAGGAAAGGGCACGGGTCAGGCAATGGCTCTGGGCGTAATAATCTTTTTAATACTCATCACCCTTACGGTATTCTACTTCCGGCTCAACCGCAAGGTTGAAAGCAGATATTAGGGGGGTGTCGGTATGAAAAAATTCAGTCAAAAGCAAACAGGAATGTTAAGCACTGCCGAGCTTAAAATGGCAAGTGGAAAAACCATATACTGGATATTTTTTACCTTGCTTTCGATTACGGTGGTAATTTCGGTTACGCCGGCAATATGGACTGTGCTTACGGCATTTAAGGACACAAAGGAAATATACGAGTCGTTCAGCTTTTTGCCCAAAAACTTTACGCTTGCAAAAGCCGCACAGCGAATAAGCGAGTCGTGGCAGCAACTGCAGCTCGGCTCGTCAATCATCAACACTGTTGTGCTCTCGCTCGGTCAGCTTGTTTTTAAGCTTGTTTCCTGCGGATTTGGCGGATATGTGCTTTCAAAGCTGAAACCCAAGGGCTCAAAGCTGATATTTGCGCTTGTCGTATGGACAATGATGATGCCCGGACAGATAAGAATGGTCCCTAATTATATTTCCTATTTGCATTTTCCGTTTGCGGTGGACGTAGGTACGGGTTTTAATCTTTTGGATACATTTTGGCCAATGTGGCTCGGTGCGGCAGGAGATACATTTGCAGTGCTTTTGTTCAAAAATGCCTTTGATGGCCTGTCGGATTCATATGTTGAAGCGGCAAAGCTCGACGGGTGCAGCAACTACGGCGTGTTTTTCAGGATAATGCTTCCGCTTGCGACACCGGTTATCATATACGAGTCAATAAACGTGCTCTCAGGAGCGTGGGCAGACTTCTTTACGCCGCTGCTTGTCCTCGACAAGAACACCGTTGTACCGCTGGAAATATACAGACTGCGTTCCGACGGAAGTGTGCGTATGAACACATATTTTATGGCACTTGTTTTTTCGAGTGTTCCGCCGTTTCTGATATTTGCCGTATTCCAAAAGAGGATTGTGGGCGGTATCAATATTGGCGGAGTAAAGGGATAAATTATAAAATAAAGGAGTGTATTGTAATGAAAAAAAGTATTGTAGCAAGAGGAACTTCCCTGCTGCTTGTTTTCGTTCTTTCTCTCGGCGCTCTTTCCGGCTGCGGAAAAAAGGCGTCGGACAAAGACGATGAGGGCAGGACGGTAATTTCGGTCGGTTCCTGGCCTCCCAAGGAGAGCGAGGCGCTCACCGCAATGAACGAAAGAAAAGACAGATTTGAAAAGGCAAATCCCGATGTTAAAATCGAGCCTGACAACTGGGCATTTGAAAGGCAGACGTTTTATGCCAAGGCGGCGGGCGGACAGCTCCCCACGGTTTATATGGCAGGATTTACCGAAGTGCCGGAGATAATAAACTCCGAATATGCGGCAGACCTTAGCAAAGTTCTCAAAAAGCGTGGCTATGACGGAATGTTTAACAAAAACATTATGGACATCATAAGCAGCGACGGCAGGATTATGGCATTCCCCACCACGGCGTATATCCTCGGTCTTGCATACAATGTGGATATGTTTGAGGCGGCAGGACTGATGAATTCGGACGGCACGCCCAAACAACCCAAAGATTGGAACGAAGTTATTGACTTTGCGGTTAAAATAAAAAAGGCAACCGGAAAACCCGGCTTTGTTCTGCCTACAACAAGCAACAGCGGCGGCTGGATATTCACACCGATAGCGTGGTCGTTTGGCGTTGAGTTTATGAAAAAAGACAAAAGCGGAAAGTGGAAAGCAACATTCGACACTCCGGAGGCTGCCGAAGCACTTCAATTTGTTAAAGATTTAAAGTGGAAATATGATGTGTTGCCTTCAAACACTCTTATAAACGGTGAGGACTGGTACAAGTCATTTGCAGTAGGCGAGGGCGGTATGACAATCACCGCAGGCGACTATACAAGGCGTGTTGTAAAATACGAAATGAAGCCCGAACAGGTTGGCATAATGGCTATGCCCTCCGGTCCGAAGCGCCACGTTACACTTCTCGGCGGTGATGTTCTCTGTGTCAGAAATGACGCTACCGATGACCAGATTGACGCCGCAATCCGATGGATTGAAACCAAAAACAGCTACAAGCTCACCGACGAGTACAAGACAAACGTTAAAAACTCCATCGCAACGAAACTCAGCGAGGGTCAGCACGTCGGAATTAAGAGTATGAGTCCGTGGAGCACATCGGCAGAGGCAGTTGCCTGGGAATATGACTATATTGACAAAAACACAAATGCAAATCCCAATCACGTTAAACTTTACAATGATTTTGTTGCCAACTGCACGGCTGATATTCAGCCGGAGGAACCTGTTTGCTGTCAGGAACTCTATGCTATTCTTGACGGCTGCATACAGGAAGTGCTCTCCAACAAAAACGCCGACTGCGCAAAGCTTATGAAAAAAGCGAACAAAGATTTTCAGGCAAACTACCTTGACAATCTGACGTATTAGAAAATGCGCTCCATTGCAGGCTTTTACATTTACTTGCAATGGAGCTTGCTTTTGAGTGTAAATAAAACATTAAAGGAAAATAACAAAATGAACGGTAAGAATGCAAGAATAATAGGATTTATAACAGTGCTGTCGTATGTGGCAAACTACTTTTTAAGAAATATGCTTTCGGTGCTCACACCGTCAATATTAAATTCAACAAGTTACACCAAGGAATATCTTGCACTGCTGTCTTCAGTGTATATGATTGCATACGCCGCAGGTCAGTTTTTAAACGGTGTACTCGGTGAAATATTTAAGCCTAAGTCGATGGTTTTAACCGGTCTTTTGGCGTCGGGTGCGGCAACAGTTCTCTTTCCGTTTGTGAAACTGAGTGCGTTGCAGGTCGGTTGTTTTTTTGTTTTGGGTTACAGCCTTTCGATGTTGCGTGGACCGCTTATGAAAATAATATCCGAGAACACAAAGCCGAACCACGCACGTGTTATCTGCGTTTTCTTTTCATTTTCGAGTTTTGCCGGGCCGCTCATTGCAAGCCTTATTGCAATGCTGTTTAACTGGCGTGGCTCATTTGTTGCTGCGGGTCTGTGCACGGTTGCGGTCGGTGTGGGAGCGTATTTGTCGCTTTCTGTTTTGGAAAACAGGGGGATTATCTCATTTAACAGGCTCGAAAAGGTTACGCCTGGGGCATTGCTTGGAGTTTTTAAGATTGAAAACATCGCTTTTTACCTCATAATTGCCTGCCTGGTGGAGATTGCCGCAGCGTCAATATCGTTTTGGATACCCACTTTTTTGAATGAGTACATTCGTCTTGACGAGGACAGGTCGAATCTTGTATTTTCGTTTATATCTCTTGTAAGGGCGGTAATTCCGTTTGTTGCGCTTGCGCTGTTCAAACTGATGGGGGAGAGAGATGTCCTCATAATAAGGCTGGCATACGGCATTTCATTTGCGGCATTTGTGTGTATGCTCGCTGTTCCGAAGGGCTTTTCGACGGTGGTGATGCTGTTGCTCGCTCTCGTTATGAACAGCATTGTGTCGGCGCTTTTGTGGAGCATATATATTCCGGGACTCGGAAAAACAGGCAGAGTGTCGAGCATAAACGGAATACTTGACTGCACGGGATACATTGCCGCAAGTGCCGCCACAACTGCCTTTGCACACGTTGTGACGTCATTCGGCTGGTCGGGTCTGATTGTGTCGTGGAGCGCAATACCCGTAATAGGAATTGTTTCATCACTTGGGAGAGGAAAACAAAAATGAAAGATATATCAATTAAGCAGACAGGATATAACAAGCGGCAAATTCCGCACTGCGGAAATAAATTTTTAATCGGCAACGGTTACTTCGGTATCCGTGGAACAATGGAGGAGTACCGCAAGGAGCATATGCCGTGCGTAAATTTGGCCGGAATTTATGACAAATGCGGCGACGGCTGGCGTGAGTCGGTAAATGCGCCCAATCCCCTATATACCTTGCTTTCGGTTGACGGCAAAACATTTGCCCTGCCCGAAAATGAGCCGCAGCGTCACAGCCAAAGTCTTGACATCATAAATGCGGTTCACAAGAGGGAAACCGTGTGGAATACCGACAATGGCACCGTTACCGTGATGTGTGAACGCTTTGCGAGTATGGCGTGCCGCCGTGCGGTTGGTATGAAATATACCGTCGTTTGCACCTTTGACGCCGAGGTTAAGATTTTAACCGGAATAGACGGCGACGTGTGGGACATCAACGGTCCCCACTTTAAGGAGATAATAACCGACACGGACGGCGAGAGCGTTATCGGGATAACGGGAGAAAAGGGAACACGTGTAACGGTCAGCCAGCACGCCTGCCCGGAGTTTGAGTGCGAAAGCGCAGTCTTTGCGGACGGATTCTCGGTATACAGGACTTTTGAATTTTCGGCAAAGGCAAACCGTGAGTACACATTTACAAAGACTGCCTTTGTAGGAACGAGCGCAGACAATTTTTCGGCAGATATTGCCACGGACTGCACGGACTATCGAGTGTTAAAGCAGGAACACATTGACGCCTGGAAAAAGATATGGGATATGTCATACATAGAGATAGACGGCGATGACGAAGCCGAAACGGGACTTAATTATTCAATATATCACTTAAACTGCATTGCCCCGAGGGATATGAAGGACGTATCCATTGCCGCACGTGGACTTTCGGGTCAGGTGTATAAGGGTGCGGTTTTTTGGGACACTGAGATGTTTATGCTTGACTATTATCTGCACACAGAACCTAAGATTGCCAAGACGCTCATAAACTACCGCATAAGTACGCTCAGCGGCGCTGTGGAAAAGGCAAAACAATACGGCTTTGAAGGCGCATTTTATGCCTGGGAGAGCCAGGAGGGCGGCTTTGACGCCTGCTCGGACTACAACATTGTGGACGTGTTTACCAAAAGACCTATGAGAACGTTTTTTAAAGACAAGCAGGTGCACATTTCCGCCGCCGTTGTCTACGCCATAGACAGATATGTGAGCGTAACGGGTGACACTTCCGTCCTGACCGAGGGCGGAGCGGAGGTAATTTATGAGTGCGCCCTGTTCTACCGTTCGCTCCTGCTCAAATACGCAAACAAGGACTTTTACGAAATTCACGACGTTGTAGGACCGGACGAGTACCACGAAAGAGTCAATAACAATGCTTATACAAACGAGATGGCACGCTTTGTATTAAAAACGGCGGCAAAGTATGGGGAATATATTCCTCAAAATACGGACGAATTTTTGCACCTTGCGCAGCTGATAAGAAAGCCGAATGTGAACAGTGACGGTGTAATTGAGCAGTTCGACGGGTATTTTGATATGGAGGATTGCAGTATCGACACTGTTCGTTCAAGACTTTTGGACCCCAAGGAATACTGGGGCGGAGCGTACGGCGTTGCGAGCCATACGCAGGTCATAAAGCAGGCGGACGTGGTTGCAATGCTCTGTATGCTTCCGGATATATTCGATGCCAACATTATGAGGAAAAATCTGGAATACTACGAACCGAGGACGGAGCACGGTTCATCACTTTCGGCGTGTATGTATTCTCTGCTCTCCTGCTTTACCGGGAACGGAGGCAGAGCGTACCCGTTCTTTATGAAATCCGCAAATGCGGATTTGACCGAGGGCGGAAAGGAATGGGCAGGTCTTGTCTACATAGGCGGAACTCACCCGGCGTCCGAGGGCGGAGCGTGGAAGGTGGCAGTGCAGGGCTTTGCCGGAATGAGAATTGAAAACGGCAAAATAATATGCAACCCCGTACTGCCCGAAAAGTGGAAATCAATGAAATTCAAAATAAATCTTCGTGGCGGCGTTTACTCCGTAAGCGTAACAAAAGATAATTGGAGTGTGGAAAAATTATGATAAAAGCTGTAATTTTTGATTTGGACGGGGTACTTGTTACAACGGACTCTTTGCATTATGAGGCGTGGAAACGCCTCGGAGAGGAAATAGGAATAACGGATTTTACCAAAGAGGACAATGTGCGCCAGCGTGGCATAAGCCGAATGGCGTCGCTCGAAATTCTCCTTGAAAAGACGGACGTTAAATATACCGCCGCCGAAAAAGAGGAACTTGCCGAGCGCAAAAACAATTACTACAAGCAGTCGCTCGGCGGCCTTACGAAAAAAGACGTTCTCCCCGGAGCTAAGGAAGTGCTTGAATTTTTAAGAGAGCACGGCATAAAAACCGCCGTCGGCTCGGCAAGCAAGAATGCGCCGATGATACTTGAAAAAACGGGACTTTTGCCGCTTCTGGACGCAGTGGCGTGCGGACTTGACGTAACAAAGTCAAAGCCCGACCCCGAAGTTTTCTTAAAAGCGGCGGAAAAGCTCAGTGTGCCCCCGAAGGACTGTATGGTATTTGAGGACGCCGACGCCGGAATTGAGGCGGCAAAAAGGGGCGGAATGTTTGCCTTTGCCGTCGGTGCGGCGAGGGGCAACAAATCGGCGGATTTGTCCGCAAATTCGCTCGATACGCTCAAAAGCATTATTTTGTTGTAAAATGTATTGAAAAATAAAGCGTTTTGTGCTACAATCACCTTGGGCGAATTTAGTTCGTAAAAACGTTTTGTATTAAGCCGCCTGCGGGCGGCTTTTCAAATATACAGCGGTTAGGTAATCCTAACCAAATGGGGGTGGTACAGATGAAAAAGAATTTTTGGGACAGAAATGCAAAACTGTATGACCGCTTTATGCGCAAGGACAGGGCGGCATACGAAAGAGTGTATGCGCTTATCTGCCCGGTTGTAAGGGACAGGAATGTTTTGGAGCTTGCAACGGGAACGGGACTGATTGCAAAAAACATTGTCCACTATGCGCATATGATTGAGGCTACCGACGCATCGGCAGAGATGATTAAAGAGGCGCAGAGGGAAAATGTTTCCGCAAAACTGCACTTTTCGGTACAGGATATGTTCCGCCTGCCTTATGCGGACGGCTCGTTTGACGTTGTAATCGTTTCAAACGCACTGCATATCGTGCCCTGCGCCGAAAAAGCGCTTTGTGAGATACGCAGAGTACTGAGAGATGACGGAGTTCTCATTGCACCAACATTTACTCACGCAGACAACTCCGCTGTGTGCAGGATAAAAGCATTTTTAATGAAATTGATAGGGTTTCCGCTGTATAACAAGTGGACAAGCGAAGAATACATTGACTTTTTGCGCAGGAACGGCTGGGTAATACAGAAAAGCGCCGTTCTGAAAGCGTCATTTCCGATTGCCTATGTGCAATGTTTGAAAAACGGGAGTGACTTTCGGTGAAATACAGAATTGAAAAAATACCGTCAAGGAAACGCTTGTCATTCCGCTGTACGCAAGGAAAAATGTGCCCTGTGATTTGAACGATACAAGGTGGTTTGAAAAAATCGACGCATCGGGCGGTATCGTATTCTTTGCCGCCGGAGTCTGGTACTACTTTCTCACCGAACAGGTCAGAGCGCTTGTTTGCGATATTGCAAGGGAATTTCCCAACGGAAGGCTTGTGTTTGACGCAGCTGGAAAGGGAGCGGTAAAGCTGATTACAAAGACCTGGCTTAAAGGTGCAAAGATTAAGGACGTGGGTGCGTATTTTTCCGTTTCCGACGCAGAGGGTGAGCTTTCCCCGTGGAGCGATAATATAAAAGTTTCGAGCCGAGGGTATATGCTCGGTTACAACGATTTGAAAAATACATCGGTCGGAGGTTTCTTTCGGTTTTTAGCAAAACTCGGCGATGATTTAATGAAAATGAAAATAGTCCGTCTGGACTTTGGAGGCGTAAAATGAAGTATACGGGAATACCGCTCGGTATGTGGTTATTGTTTGAAAAATCATTTAGAGAACAGCTTGTTTCAGTCCTCGCTTATGACAAGGCTGCGGCAAAATCGGTATCAAAAACGGCAAAGAGAAAGTATAAAGAAATTATAAATACTCTGCCGCAGTTTGAGAAGGACGACCGCTTTCAAGTGAACATTGTCAGCTGTGCAATGCTCGCATCTTTTGTTCTTTCAATGCCTGTGCGCCCCGACGTAAACAAGCTTGCCGATTACTACGCAAAGGCAATGATGACAAAGCCGATGGAGTGGTTTTGCCGTCAGAGCGGAAAAAAGAAATTCAGCGAGTGTGACAGACTTGAAATGAGAGAAGCCGCCGCAAAGAGGTATGCTGACCGCAACCCCTATTCCTGGAATATGGATTACCGTGAATATGCCGACGGCAGCGGCTACGAGGCACGCTTTACAAAGTGCGGCATCTGCACGCTTATGAGGGAATTGGGGCTGTACGACCTGACTCCTGCTCTGTGCCGTCTTGACTACACAATGAGCGATGCCGGCGGAGCGGCGGACTTTGTCCGCAAATACACGCTTGCCTCCGGCGGACCGTATTGCGACTGCGGATATAAGATGAAAAGTGCAAAATAATTGCAAAATTTAAAAAAACACTTGACACTACAATAGTTGTAGAGTTTATAATATAAGCATAAAATCGGCAGTGAGAACGTAAACGCTCATTGCTTATACAAGAGGGTATGCTTTATGGAAAAAAATCTTACAAGCGGCAGTGTTTTTAAAAATCTTATTATGTTTTCTCTGCCGTATCTACTTGCATACTTTTTGCAGACGCTGTACGGAATGGCGGATTTGTTCATCGTAGGGCAGTTCGAGGGCGTGGCGAGTACCACTGCCGTGTCTGTCGGCTCGCAGGTTATGCATATGCTGACGGTGATGATTGTGGGTCTTGCTATGGGTACAACGGTTAGCATCGGACAGGCTGTGGGCGGCGGCAGAAAAAAACAGCTGTCGCAGAATGTCGGAAACACGGCGGTGCTGTTTTTGAGCCTTTCCGTTGTTTTGACGGTTTTGCTCTTGGCGTCGGTACGCCCGATTGTAGCCGTTATGTCCACGCCCGATGAGGCGGCGGACGGGACGAGGGCATACCTCACGGTCTGCTTTATGGGTATTCCGTTTATTACGGCGTACAACATAATCAGCTCAATTTTTCGTGGTATGGGCGACAGCAAAAGTCCGATGTATTTTATAGCGGTTGCGTGTGCGGTGAACATTGTGCTCGATTACCTGTTTATGGGAGTTTTTCATCTCGGCCCGGTGGGTGCGGCTCTCGGAACGACGGTTTCGCAAGCAGTAAGCGTGGCGGTATCGCTTACCGTCATCTTAAAACGCCGGAGTATTGCCGTTCAAAAAAGCGACTTTAAACCAAACCGGGAGGTTATGGGCAAAATTTTTAAAATCGGCGTTCCGATTGCCTTGCAGGACGGACTTATTCAGATAGCTTTCATCGTAATTACGGTCATTGCCAACAGGCGTGGGTTAAACGATGCGGCGGCGGTGGGGATTGTCGAAAAAATCATCGGCTTTCTTTTCCTCGTTCCGTCCTCTATGCTCTCTGCCGTTTCGGCATTGGGTGCGCAGAACATCGGAGCACATAAGGGTGAGCGTGCCGTCAGGACACTGCAATATGCAATATCCCTGTGCGTCGGGTTCGGTCTGATTTCCGCCATAGTCACACAGTTTGCCGCAGAGCCGATAGTTTCGCTCTTTACGGACAAAAATGTGCCGGGCGGGGCGGAGGTAATCCACTTTGGCGGTCAGTACCTGCGTGGGTACATCTGGGACTGCATTTTTGCCGGTATTCATTTTAGTTTCAGCGGATATTTCTGCGCCTGCGGAAAGTCGGGTCTTTCATTCCTGCACAATATTCTTGCAATATCACTGGCACGTATTCCGGGAGCATACCTTGCATCACGGTTTTTCCCGAATACTTTGTTTCCGATGGGTCTTGCAACGTCGTGCGGCTCCCTCGTTTCGGTGCTTATCTGCATAGTTGCATTTGCGGTAATTACAAGAAAAACGGAGGTTTGCGATGAACGGTAAAAACTTATTTTCCATAGGCAGGAGAGAGTTGAACTTGCATTGCCTGTCGGCTGAATTTTCACAAAGCCTTTCGCCTTGTTGGTCTTGACGGGCGTCAGCCCGCCTGCACCCTTACGCACCGAAATTCTTTGCAAAAATTCAGCCGAACAGGTGCTCGCAGTTTCACATAAGCAATTTTTTCTGTAACAAAGTAAATTACGCAGGGAATACTGTCGTATTTTCAAGGGATTTACTGCCGTTACAGGGAAAATTGCTATGTGAAACCAATGTAAGTCCAACTCTCTCCTGCCTAGGCGATGCGGCAAAACTTTTCCATATCAGTGTGAGCAGTCTGCGCCATTACGAAAACATAGGACTTTTAATTCCTGAGTACACAGACCCCAACTCCGGCTACCGCTACTACGGTGCCGAACAGTTTGAAGTGCTAAATACCATAAGATACTTGCGTGCGCTCGATATGCCGCTCGGAGAAATTGCGGATTTCTTAAAAAACAGGGATATATCCGCAATAGAGGACAAACTGCGCAGGCAAAAGGAAATTGTAATAGAAAAGCAAATGGAGTTAAAGCGGATTGAACGCAAAATTGACCACCGTTTAAATCGGCTGGCAGATGCCAAAAGTTCGGCTCTCGACGTGATTTCGACGGTTACGTTGCCTCCGTGCAGAATTGTGTGGGCAGAAAATCCGCTTAAAATAGAGGGCTTTCTCGATATGGAGGCGCCCATAAGGGAGCTTGATGTGTCAGATGCCGAGGCGGTAATTTTTCTCGGAAAAGTGGGAGTGGGAATTTCCGCCGAGCATCTAATAAACGGCGAAGTACGGCAGTATGACGGTGTGCTTTTGGTTTTAGACGAGGAGGATATATACGACGGAAAAACCGTATTGCTCCCCGAAACCCTGTGCGTGAGGGTGCGTTTTTGCGGCAGTCACACGGAGGCGCCAAAGAGATATGAGAAACTGCTCGAATACATCGGAGAGCATAATATGGAAATAATCGGCTTTTCCAGAGAAATTACGCTGATTGACTACGGATTTACAAACGATACCGAAAAATTCGTCACAGAGATAAACATTCCCGTAAAATGCGGCAAAACGGCGGAATGTCTTTGACAAATCGGCAAATAAGTGATATAATTTCACATATCAGCAATTCAAGGGAGAGATTACTTATGGATAAGCAGACAGTCATACAGAAAATTAAGGACGTCGGCGTTGTCGCTGTTGTAAGAGCAAACGGCGCAGACGAGGCAAAAAAGATTACCGAGGCGTGTATGAAGGGCGGCGTAAACGCAATAGAGCTTACGTTTACCGTTCCCAAGGCGCACAAAGTCATAGATGAGCTTTCGCAGTATTACAAAGATGATGAAATTATTCTCGGCGCAGGAACAGTTCTCGATGCCGAGTCGGCTCGGATTGCCATTCTTTCCGGTGCGCAGTACATAGTAAGTCCGTACTATGACGAGAACACAATAAGGCTGTGTAACCGTTATGCCGTGCCGTGTATGCCCGGTTGTATGACAATCCACGATGTTATAAAATCACTCGAAATGGGCTGCGACATTATCAAGCTGTTTCCGGGTGACGCATTCGGCCCCGGAATGGTTAAGGCAATAAAAGGTCCCGTTCCCCAGGCAAACATTATGCCCACGGGCGGAGTTGACGCAGACAACGTTGCCGAGTGGGTAAAGGCGGGCGTTGTTGCGGTCGGCGCAGGAAGTTCCCTTACAAAGGGCGCAAAAACGGGCGATTATGACTTGATTTGCGAAACGGCAAAGAAATTTGTTGCAAATGTTGCAGACGCACGCATTAAATATGCAAAATAACTTCGGAGGGGATAAAATGGCAAAGGTAATTACGCTTGGAGAAATTATGATGAGGCTCTCTCCGCCGGGAAACGAACGCTTTATTCAGGCAGGCAGTTTTGACATAAACTTTGGCGGCGGCGAGGCAAACGTTGCCGTTTCGCTTGCAAACTACGGCCACAGGGCGGAGTTTGTCACCAAAATTCCCGACAATCCGATAGGAGAGTGCGCCGCCTCGTCTCTTCGCAAATACGGTGTGGGAACGGAGCACATTGTAAGGGGCGGAGAAAGACTCGGAATTTACTTTCTTGAAAACGGCTCGGCGATAAGGGCGTCAAATGTGGTCTATGACCGTGCGGACTCGGCAATCTCAAAGGCAAATCCTAATGAATTTGACTTTGACGCAATTTTTAATGGCGCCGACTGGTTTCACTTTACCGGCATAACTCCGGCGCTTTCCGACAGTGCAGAGGCACTTGTCGAGGCGGCGTGCAAGGCGGCAAAAAGGCACGGCGTTACGGTTTCGTGCGACGTTAATTACAGAAAAAAACTGTGGGCGGAGCAAAAGGCAAAAAGCGTGATGTCCTCCCTTATGCAGTACGTTGACGTGTGCATAGACGGCGACAGGATACTTGGCTTTAATCCTAAGGGAATGGACTTTTCGCTCGGAGTGCCCACGGTTGACGAATACAAAAAAATATTTTCCGATATGGCAAAGGAATACGGATTTAAGTATGTGGCGGCGTCAATGAGGGTTCCGAAGTCGGCGTCCGACAACCTGTGGTCTGCCTGCATATACTGCGCAGAGGATAATGAAATATATCACTCCACGCAGTACCGCTTTCACCCGATTACAGACCGTGTGGGCGGCGGTGACAGCTTTGTGGGCGGTTTGATATGCGGACTTCTGGACGGCAAAAATTACAAAGACGCCTTGGAGTTCGGTGCGGCGGCAACGGCGCTCAAACACACAATTCCCGGTGACGTAAACCTTGCCACACGCAGTGAAGTGGAGAGCATTGCACGGGGAAACAGCTCCGGCAGTGTTCAGAGATAGCAAACGAAAGGGAGCCGTACTATGAAATTAAATGTAAAAACCTCAATGTCCGACTATGATATAATAATTGAAAACGGCGCATTCGACAGGCTCTGCGAGCTTACGGGCGACCTTGTCTGCGGACGCAGAATTTTTGCGGTTACGGACGACACTGTGGACGGCATCTACGGCGAGCGTCTGCGCTGTATGCTCGGCGGCGAAAACGCAAAGGTATGCGTTTTGCCACACGGCGAAAAAACCAAATCGATAGAATTTTTAAAGCATTTGTACTCCGAGCTTGCCTCGTTCAAAATGACGAGGACTGATATTATAATCGCATTCGGCGGCGGTGTTATCGGCGACCTGACAGGCTTTGCGGCGGCGACTTTCCTAAGAGGTATTAAGTATATTCAGGTTCCGACAACGCTGCTCTCTCAGGTGGACAGCTCCGTTGGAGGAAAGGTTGCCGTGGATTTGTCGGAGGGCAAAAACCTTGTGGGCAATTTCTATCCCCCTTGCAGAGTTATAATAGACCCGCTGTTTATAAATACGCTCAGTGACAGAATTTTCAGCGATGGTATGGCAGAGGTCATAAAGTACGGCGCAATACGTGACAAGGCACTCTTTGAGCTTTTGTTCTCGGACGCACACAAAAACCTTGAAAAGATAATTTACTCCTGTGTGAGCATAAAAAAACAGATTGTGGAAAACGACGAGTTTGACACGG
The DNA here is from genome assembly GCA_934500705.1 of uncultured Clostridia bacterium. Lineage (GTDB taxonomy): Bacteria > Bacillota > Clostridia > UMGS1810 > UMGS1810 > CAKSIN01. The sequence goes on from CAKSTI010000003.1 coordinate 123,728, forward strand.
GCGAGAGAATGCTCCTAAACTTCGGCCACACGTTCGGCCACGCTGTGGAAAAGCTGGGAAATTACAGCGAATACACGCACGGTGAGGGCGTAGCTATCGGAATGCTCAGAATAACCGAAAAATCCGAAAAAATGGGACTCACCGAACCGGGAACGGCGCAAAAGTTAAGACAACTGCTCGAAAAGTACAGCCTTGTTTTTGATAACTATAAATTTGACAAAAGCGCCGCAAACGACATTATTATGCTTGACAAAAAGGGTGACGGCAACACCATAAATTACGTAATGCTCCACAGCATCGGCGACGCATTTATACATTCGATGCCAAAGGACGACGCATTTCTTACGGAGGACTGATATGCAGACGCTGACAATAAGAAAAAAGGACGCTTGCAGCGGCGTGGTTTCAATACCGTCTTCAAAGTCGTATATCCACCGATTTTTATTTTCGGTACTGCTTGCGGACGGTGTGAGTGTGGTAGAGAATGTCTCTCTCTCCGACGATGTAAAGGCCACGCTCTCGTGCATTGAGGCGCTCGGCGCAAAGGTTACGCTCTCCGATGACAGGCGGACGGTTACGGTATGCGGCGGCATTAAAAAAACGGAAAGTGCGCTTCTCAACTGCAACGAGTGCGGTTCGACGCTGAGATTTGTAATACCCATTGCGGTTGTGCTGTGCGGTTCGGCAAGGTTTACGGGCGGCGGCAAGCTGATGGAGCGGCCGCTGGAACAGTACTTTAAAATTTTTGACGACAACGGCATTGACTATGCGTTTGAAAAGGGCAGATACCTTGATGTGAGCGGTGATTTTAAAAAATCGGTTTATCACATAGACGGTTCGGTAAGCTCGCAGTTTGTAACGGGTATGCTCTATGCGCTTGCGCTGTCGGAAAACGGCGGCGAAATCGTCATAGACGGCATTTTGCAGTCAAAACCGTATGTTGACATAACGCTCGAAGTTTTGAGCCGCTCCGGCATAGAGGTTGAAAACCACGGATATGAGCGTTTTACCATCCGTGGCGGTCAGAGCTTTAAGAGCGGACATTTCAGAGCGTGCGGCGACTGGTCGCAGGCGGCGTTTTTCCTCACGGCAGGCGCAATTTCGGGCAAGGTGGGCGTTAAAAACATAGATTTTTCGTCGCATCAGGGCGATGCGGTGATTGTTGACATTCTTAAAAAAATGGGTGCTGAAATTACCGAAACGGCAGACGGCGTGTTTGCGGAAAAGTCGGAGCTTAAAGCGATTGGCGGAATTAATGCCGAAAACTTTCCGGACATTGTACCCGTTCTTTCACTTGCGTGTGCGCTTGCAGAAGGCACGAGCAGGATTTACGGAATAGAACGCCTGCGCTACAAGGAGTGCGACAGGGTGGAGGCTACGATAGCGCTGATTTCTAACCTTGGAGGCAAAATATCGCTCTCGGATAACTCTCTTGTTATAGAGGGAATGAGGTCGCTTTGCGGCGGCGTGGCGGACAGCTTCAATGACCACCGCATTGCAATGACTGCGTCTGTTGCATCTCTTGCGTGCAAGGGAGAAGTTACAATAAAAGACCCGTGGTGCATAAACAAGTCGTACCCGGATTTTTACGAAGATTTATTATCAACAGGTGGTGTTATGTATGAGTGGAACGTGGGGTAATGCAATTAAATTTACCATTTTCGGCGAGTCGCACGGCGTTGCGATAGGCGGTGTTCTTGACGGAATACCGGCAGGGACAAAGATAGATTTTGACAAGATAGACGTTGAGATGAAGAGGCGCAATCACCGCTCCTTTTTCTCAACTGCAAGGGACGAAAAGGACGAATACGAGGTTCTCTCCGGCGTGCTCGGCGATGTTGCTACCGGCTCTCCCATTGCCTTTATTATACGCAACAAAGACCAAAAAAGCTCGGATTACTTAAACCTCAACGTAACTCCCAGACCGGGTCACGCAGACTACCCGGCGGCGGTTAAATTTTCGGGCTACAACGATTACCGTGGCGGCGGACACTTTTCCGGCAGGATTACCGCACCGCTTACGTTTGCCGGTTCCGTTGCAAGGCAGATTTTGGAGAAAAAGGGTGTGTTTATAGCTTCGCACATAAGTTCGATTGGCACTGTGCAGGATTGCAGTTTTTTGGATTTTTCGCTTAAATCGGACAGTATAAAAAAACTCCACGATATGGAAATTCCTGTTATAGATGAAAAAGCCGGCGAGGAAATGGCAGAGGAGATAAAACGGCACAAAGAGGACTGCAACAGTGTGGGCGGCGTGATTGAGTGCGCAGTCTGCGGTGTCCCGGCAGGGATAGGTTCGCCGTTTTTTGAGTCGGTGGAGAGCGCTCTTGCCGCAATGATGTTTTCAATCCCGGCGGTAAAGGGCATAGAGTTCGGCAAAGGATTTGAGATAACGCATATGAGCGGCTTTGAGGCAAATGATAACTACGTCGTAAAAGACGGAAAGGTCGAGGCACTCTCCAACAACAACGGCGGAGTGCTCGGCGGAATTACAAACGGTATGCCCATAATTTTCAGGGTTGCGATAAAGCCTACGCCGTCGATCTTTAAGACGCAAAAGACGGTAAACCTCGAAACGATGGAAAACACGGAGATAACGCTCAAAGGCAGACACGACAGCTGCATTGTTCCCCGTGCCGTTGCGGTTGTCGAGGCGGCGGCGGCACTCGTTATTGCCGACCTTGATATGCGTTTCGGAAAGAGGGAACAGGTATGAAAAAGTTTGCTCTTATAGGCGAAAAGCTGGGTCACTCTTACTCTGCGATTATTCACAGGCGCTTTTTTGAGCTTGCGGGACTTGATTGCAGCTATGATTTGGCGGAAATTCCGCTCGGCGGATTTGAGAGCCGTTTTTTGCATCTTGCCGAAACGTACAGCGGAATTAATGTCACCATTCCGTACAAGCAAACCGTTACCGAATACCTTGACGGGGAAAGCGATATTTCCCGGAAAATAGGTGCGGTGAACACGGTTTCCTTCTCGGACGGCAAAGCCATAGGAGATAACACCGATTATTACGGACTTAAAATGACATTGGAGAAAAACTCAATTTCATTAAAAGGCAAAAGAGCCGTAATACTCGGAACGGGCGGTGCGTCCAAGGCGGTGTGCGCTCTGTGTGAGGACGGGGGCGCATCTGACATAACCTTTGTGTCACGCAGTGCGGATAAGAATATGAAGCACAGGGTTATTGGTTATTCGGCGGAAATCAAGGGGGATATTCTCTTTAACACAACCCCGTCGGGAATGTACCCGAATATGGACGGCTCGCCGCTTGATACGGTGGACTGCGGATTTGAATTTTTGATGGATTTGATATACAATCCGTCAGAAACATTGCTTATGAAAAAGGCGAAAGAAAGCGGCGTAAAGGCGGTCAACGGTCTGTATATGCTCGTTTCACAGGCGCTGTTTTCCCAGTCAATCTGGCAGGGGATACCGTTTGACGCAAAAGCTGCCGATACAATATACACGGAACTCAGCAAAAAATTTAAAAGGGGCGCAGAAAAATGAAAGTCCTTGTAATAAACGGACCGAACATTAACTTTGTCGGAATACGTGAAAAAAGCATATACGGAACGAGAACATATGACGATATATGCAGAGATTTGTGCGCTTATGCAAAGGAAAAGGGCGTCAGTCTTGAAGTGTGGCAGAGCAACCACGAGGGTGCGATAATCGACAAGATACAGAGCATTTACAACTCCGATACCGATGCGGTTATAATCAATCCCGGTGCATACACCCATTACAGCTATGCCATTGCCGACGCAATAAAGAGCGTGGATATTCCATTTGTTGAGGTGCACTTTTCGGACATTAACAGCCGTGAGGATTTTAGAAAAATATCCGTCACCAAGCCGTCCTGTGCCGCACAGATTTGCGGAATGGGCGAGGACGGCTACAAAAAGGCACTCGATATGATTGCAAGCGGTGAAGTAAAATGAACAACATCTATTTAATAGGAATGCCCGGCAGCGGAAAAAGTTCGGTCGGCAAACAAATTGCCGAAAAGCTTGCAGTGCGGTGCATAGACCTTGACGAGTACATATGTCGTGCGCATAATAAGACAATAGACGAGTTGTTTGCGGACGGCGAGGGCGCTTTCAGAGATGCGGAAACACAAGCGCTCCGTGAGGTGAGCAATCTATCCGGTGTGATTGTGTCAACGGGGGGCGGAATAGTCTGCCGGAGCGAAAATGCTGAAATTATGAAAAAGAGCGGCACTGTCGTGTTTATAGACACAGATGTTAAAAACATACTTGCAAATTCCGCGCTTTCCGGCAGACCGCTTTTAAAAGATAAGAATGCAATTTACACCCTTTATGACGAAAGGATTGAAAAATACAGAGCCGCCGCACAGTATACGGTAGACAACAACGGCTTCCTCTGCGATGCCTGCGATGAAGCCGAGAAAATTGTGCGTGCAAAATTAGATATTTGATGTTGGAGGTACAAAATGGTTTTTAACAGAGCAAACGTGTTACTGCCCGCAAATGCGGATATGAGCAAGTGGAGCGTTGTGGCGTGTGACCAGTACACATCGGAACCCAAGTATTGGGAGGACGTGGAAAATTTTGTGGGGACGTCGCCGTCGGCGTATAACCTCATTCTGCCGGAGATGTACTTGCAGTGCGGAGATGTCGGAGAGCGCATCGAAAAGATAAACTCGCAGATGAACCGCTACCTTTCCGACGGCGTTTTTGCATCGGCAGGGAGGTGCTACATATATGTTGAGAGGACGCTCAGATGCGGCAAGGTGAGAAAAGGCGTTGTCGGCTGTGTGGATTTGGAGTGCTACGACTATATGCCGGGCAGCAAATCGGCAGTGCGTCCTACGGAAAAAACGGTTGTTGAGCGTATTCCGCCAAGACTCAGAGTGAGGGAAAATGCCCCCGTTGAACTTCCGCACATTATGCTGCTTGCAGATGACCCCAATAAGATTTTGATTGAACCCCTCGGAGAGGAAAAGTCAAAATTTGAAAAGCTGTATGACTTTGACCTGATGATGTCGTCCGGTCACATCACGGGTTATAAACTCGATGACGAAACCGCCGCGGCTTTTGAAAACAAACTCCTGTCAATCGGAAACGACGGCTCAAAATCCGCCCTCGTTTTCGCCGTAGGCGACGGCAACCACTCGCTTGCCACGGCAAAGGCGTGCTATCGGAACCTTAAAGACAAAATCGGAGATGCGGCACTTGCAAGCCCGGCAAGATATGCACTTGCGGAACTTGTAAACCTGCACGATGACTCTTTGGAGTTTGAGGCCATACACCGTGTTGTGTTCGGCGTTGATAAGGATAAATTTACGGACGGTTTGCTGAATATCTGCACACAGGTTGACAGTGCGGAGCGTGACTTTACGCTTGTTACGGAGGAAGACGACAAACCGCTGAAATTCAATAATCCCGACAGCTCGCTTGCGGTGGGGTGCATACAGAATTACATAGACACCTACCTTGCAGAGAACGGCGGCAGTGTGGACTACATTCATGGTGAGGACGTTGCGAGAGAACTTGCGGGAGAGGGTAATGTCGCAATAGTGCTTGACGCTATGAAAAAGAGCGACCTTTTTAAGACCGTTACCGAGGACGGCGTACTTCCGAGAAAGACCTTCTCAATGGGCGAGGCGTGTGACAAACGCTTTTATGTTGAGGCAAGAAAGATAAAATAGGTACCTTGAAACTTTGTTGTATTCACAATAAATATAGGCATTGGTGGAAACGTCAATGCCTTTTTCTGTATTCGAGCGGAGTTGCCCCGGTTTGCTTTTTAAACGTGCTTATAAAGTAGCTTATGTTGTCAAATCCGACGGCAAGAGCAATTTCGGTCACGGATAGAGATGTGGTTTTCAATAGATTTTTGGCGTCGTTGATTTTCAGTTTGTTGCAGTAGCCCTTTAAGGTATAGCCCGTGTTTGCCTTGAATACGTGGCTGACATACGACTTGCTGAAATGCAGATTTTTGCAAATCATTTCAAGTGTTAAGGCTGTGTGGTATTCGTCTGCAAACGCCTTTATTTTGCCAAAGCCGTCGTCGGGCGTCTTTGCCTTTTCGTTCATTAAAATGCCGAGCATTCGTGCAAGGGGTGCTATGACGGTGTTTAAGAATTTTTCGGGAATTTCGCCGTGGCGCATCGAACCGGCGTAGAGTATGTCACCGTGCGGCGCACGTTTTTTGCCCGCATATCCGCTCACACTTATAAAACCCATTACGCCGTCTTTGTTTTCTATGGTGTGTATGTACTGTGCAACTCCGGCGTGACATTCACCCGTGAAGGAGCGCACACGTTCGCATTTTTTCATAACGAGCTTCTGGCACTTTATGCACTTGTCAAAGTTGTTTTTCTTAACCACTGTGCAGTACGAATTGAGGTGCGAGTTGTACGGCAGAATTTCGCTGTACGGAGAAAATCTGTCGGAAAATTCACTTTTCATATGAAACGATATGCTGAGCCCGTACTGCGATTTGAGGTGGTTTGTGTATGCTGCTATTTCCTTTGCAAGTTGTTTCATAAAAACACCTCGTGCATTTTTTTGATATTTTTTTGCATTTTTCAGCGAGAAAAACGGCAAAAATGTTGTTATTATGATAATAAACCAAATTAATTAATTTGTCAAGCGGAGGGATAAAAATGCTTAACCGTAAGAAAATATCCGCCGATCTGTGCGTCGTGGGCGGCGGAATGGCAGGAATATGCGCCGCAATAGCTGCGGCACGTGAGGGAGCAAAGGTTGTGCTTATGCACGAAAGACCCGTCCTTGGCGGTAACGCATCGTCGGAGATAAGAATGTGGGTGTGCGGAGCGCAGGGTGAGAACAACCGTGAAACCGGAATTTTGGAGGAAATTCTCCTTGAAAACCTGTACCGAAACCCCACAAAAAACTACTATATATGGGACACTGTACTGTATGACTTTGTAATCCGTGAGAAAAATATTACATTGCTGCCCAACTGCACCTGTATGGACGCAAAGGTCGAAAAGGGCAGTTTTGCCGACGGCAGAGATACTAAAATTACGGAGATTACCGGTTACCAGCTTACCACACAGACATTTTTTGACGTTGACGCCAAATTTTACAGCGACTGCTCCGGTGACAGTATTCTCGCACCGCTTACCGGTGCACATTTTAAAATAGGGCGTGAATGCGGCAATGATTACGGCGAGCAGACGCACGTAAAGGTGCCGGACGACTTTACAATGGGTATGAGCTGTCTTTTGCAGGGCAGGCAGACCGACAAAAAGGTAAAATTCACTCCGCCCGAATGGAGCACAAAGCTAAAAGACGAGGAAGTTGAAAGACGGGGAACGGATATATATAACAGCTACGAAAACTTCTGGTACTTAGAGCTTGGCGGAAACCGAAATACAATAGACGATACCGAGGAAATTACATCGGATTTGATTAAACTTTCCGTCGGAATGTGGGATTACATTAAAAATTCCGGAAAGTTTGACGCCGACAACTGGGAGCTTGAATTTTTGGGATTTCTCGCCGGCAAGCGTGAGTCACGCAGAATGACCGGAGAATACGTTGTGACGCAAAAGGATATTTCCGGCAACGTCATCTTTGACGACACCGTTGCATACGGCGGCTGGCCGCTCGACGACCATTTTCCTATGGGATTTTATCACGTAGGTGCGCCAAATACCAATTTCCGGACGCCTGCGCCGTACACCTTGCCGTACCGTGCCCTGTATTCCGAAAACGTGGAAAATCTGTTTTTTGCCGGCAGAAACATCAGTATGACCCATATGGCAATGAGCAGTATAAGGGTTATGGCAACGTGCGCCCTCCTCGGTCAGGCTGTCGGAACAGCGGCGGCACTCGGCGCAAAGTACAACCTTACCCCGAACGGTGTTTACCGTGAAAAGATAGACGAGCTTCAACAAATTCTTATGGACAACGACTGCTTTTTGCCGTACAAAAAGAGGAATATATCCGCCAAGTGCATAGATGCCGCACCGTTTGCACAGCTTTGCAACGGCGAGGACAGGCCAAACAGAATTTACAATTCCGAAAGCTGCGGTATCTCCGTTAAAAACGGTACACCGGTGTGCTATGAGTCCGAGGGCGGATTTTATGTTAAAGCGGTACACATTGTCTTTAACAGCGATTTGAACCGTGAAACATTGGACGGCGACTACTGCGAGAGGAACCACGCAACACGCTGCAATGTTCTTTTGGACAGCCCGGCAATGTCTGTGCCCAAGACGCTCTGCCGCAGTTTTAAGTTAAGTATCACCGATAAAGACGGAAACACAAGCACGGTTGAAGCGGCGGATAACAGAAAGCGTGAGTACGACATAAGCGTTGAAAAGGAAGTATCAAGACTCGAACTTGTTCCCGTTTCAAACTGGGGAGATACGGACGAAACCGACGTTTTCTCATTCGATTTCAGATAAAGTATAAAGGTGCGGTCAAAACGGCCGCACTTTTTTCATTTTATATCTTGAATTAATCACAAAAATGTTTTATAATGTTATTATAAATAAATCAAGGGAGGTCGTTCCGATGTACAGTACGGAAGAAATACGTAAAATAGACTCTCAGATAGCAGATGTTATCGAGGCAGAGGTAAACAGGCAGAGAAACAAAATCGAGCTTATTGCTAGCGAAAACTTTGTAAGCAACGCAGTAATCGAGGCAATGGGCACACCGCTTACAAATAAGTATGCTGAGGGTTACCCCGGAAAGCGTTATTACGGCGGCTGTGAATTTGTCGATGTTGCAGAACAGCTTGCCATCGACAGGGCGAAGGAAATTTTTGGTGCAGACCACGCCAATGTTCAGCCGCATTCGGGTGCACAGGCAAACCTGGCAGTGTTTTTTGCCGTTCTCAATCCCGGTGATACGGTTCTCAGTATGAACCTTGCCCACGGCGGGCATTTGAGCCACGGCAGTCCGGTCAACATCAGCGGTAAGTATTACAACATCGTGCCCTACGGTGTTTCGGAGGATACATACAGGGTGGATTATGACGAAATAAGGAAAATCGCTCTTGAATGTAAACCTAAGCTTATAGTGGCAGGCGCAAGCGCATATCCGAGAATTCTCGACTTCAAGGCATTCTCTGACATAGCAAAAGAGGTGGGAGCGTACCTGATGGTCGATATGGCGCACATTGCCGGACTCGTTGCCGCAGGACTTCACCCGTCGCCGGTGCCGTATGCCGACTTTGTAACTTCCACAACACACAAAACTTTAAGAGGCCCCAGAGGCGGTCTTATCCTTTGCAAAGAGGAACACGCAAAGATTATTGACAAAGCGATATTCCCCGGCATACAGGGCGGTCCGCTTATGCACATTATAGCGGCAAAGGCAGTGTGCTTTAAAGAAGCTCTCTCCGATGAGTTTAAAGAATACCAAAATCAGATTGTAAAGAACGCAAAGGCTCTCAGCGGAGAACTTATCAAAAACGGATTTGACCTTGTTTCCGGCGGAACGGACAACCACCTTATGCTCCTTGACCTGCGCAGTATGCCTATAACGGGCAAACAGGCGGAACATATGCTCGACGAGGTTGGCATTACGGCAAATAAAAACGCCATTCCCTTTGACCCGGAGAAGCCGTTTGTAACCAGCGGTGTAAGACTCGGAACACCGGCGGTAACATCAAGAGGTATGAAAGAGGAGGATATGGCAGAGATTGCGGAACTTATCTCGCTTACGCTCAAAGACTTTGACGCAAACAAGGACGGCGTAGCCGGCCGTGTACGTGCGCTTTGCGACAAATATCCGCTGTATAAATAAGTTGCATTTTAATTCGGGGGTATGGAATTGAAACCGCTTGCAGATTATATAAGACCGCAGAGTTTGGACGATGTGGTCGGTCAGCATCACATTATAGGCGAGGGAAAGCCGATTACAAATGTCATTGAGGGCGATGATATATCCAATATGATATTTTTCGGTCCTTCGGGAACGGGTAAGACAACGGTTGCAAATATTCTGGCAAAGTCGTCGTCTAAAAAGCTGTTTAAGCTCAATGCCACAAACGCTTCTCTTAAAGATATAAGAGAGGTTGCCTCGTCCGTTGACGGCTTGGAGGGCAGAGGCGGTGTTGTACTGTACCTCGATGAGATACAGAATTTTAACAAAAAACAGCAGCAGTCGCTCCTTGAATACATTGAGGACGGCAGTATAACCCTGATTGCAAGCACCACCGAAAATCCGTATTTTTATATATACAACGCCATTTTATCACGCTGTACGGTAGTTGAGTTTAAACCCGTGTCGGCGGAGGACATCTGCCCGGCGCTCAGACGTGCGCTGAAAATTGCCGAAGAGCTTTATCCTCAGAAAAAGCCGTCGGTTTCCGACGATGTTCTTATGCAGATTGCAATGTCCGCCTACGGCGACGTCAGAAAAGCCGTGACGATTTTGGAGATGTGCATAAAGACGGGCGGAATTGACGGCGAGTTTGAAATAACACCCGATACCGTTACAGCCATAACGCAGAAAAGCTCATTTGCCTTTGACCGTGACGGCGACAACCACTACGACGTGCTGAGCGCATTCCAAAAGTCCATACGTGGCAGCGACCCCGACGCCGCAGTCCATTACCTTGCAAGGCTTGTCGAGGGCGGCGACCTCATATCCATATGCCGCCGTCTGCTTGTTATAAGTGCGGAGGACGTGGGACTTGCTTATCCGAATGCGATAGCCGTTACCAAAGCCTGTGTGGACAGCGCCCTGCAACTCGGATTTCCAGAGGCGAGAATACCGCTTGCGGAGGCGGTGATTTTCCTTGCCGGACTCCCCAAGTCCAATTCGGCAATCTGTGCAATAGACAGCGCCCTTTCCGACATAAAGAACGGGAACGCCGGCGATATTCCGCCGTACCTTAAAGACGGCCATTATTCCGGCGCAAAAAATCTCGGACGTGCGGTAGGGTATAAGTACCCTCACGATTACCCGAATTCATACGTAAAACAGCAGTATCTGCCGGATAATCTTGTCGGCAGAAAGTACTATGAGCCGGGTGAGAATAAATTTGAAAACGGAATAAAATCACATCTTGATAATTTAAATAACTATTAGGGAGGTTTTTACATTGAGAAGTGACATTATCGAAAAAGTGAGAAAGGCTGTAAGCAAAACAGCAAAAAAAGCTGCAAAGGTTTCCGGCGACACCATTGACTACACAAAGCTTAAATTAAAGCTCTATGACATCAGGGACAGCCTGGACGAAAACTATGCCAGGATAGGACGCCTTGTGTATGACGGCGAGGACAGCGAAGAGATAGAAAAGACCTGCACCGTTATAACAGAGCTGCGTGACGAGGAGGCGCAGATTAAGGAAAAAATTGACGCTTTAAAGAACAAGAAAACCTGCGAAGTTTGCGGTGAAAGAGTTGAGTCCGACTCCGAGTACTGCCGCTCCTGCGGTCACAAGTTTTAAGAAAAACCACAATATATAGTGGTCGGAAAATCACAGCCGGGCATATTTTGTGATATGCCCGGCTGATTTTTTGCGAAAAAGCGGCAAAATTAGTGTCAATTATATTTTGAAATATTTTACAATGTGAATTTTGAGGCTTAAAAAGGCTATATAAAACTGCATAACAACGTGTTATCAAATTGTTACAAAGCAAAATAATATTGTAAAAGAATTGTAATAAATTTATTTGCTCTCAGCACTTGATTTTTTTGTGTCGTTGAATTATAATTATTATCGCAGCGACACAATATATAGAAACTCTTGCGAGTTGAAAACACAATATATAGTTATTTTGTTAACTGTTTCATAATTAGGGAGGAAGGGAAAGACCAATGGTAAGTACAATAAGAAAAAGGGACGGAAGAATTGAAAATTTTGATAAGGAGAAAATCGTCAACGCCATTTTAAAGGCTATGAACCACGAGTTTGTAAATGACATAAACTATGCCGAAAAAATTGCAAATTCGATTGAGGAAGTAGACAAAGACGTAATCGACGTTGAGGAAATTCAGAACCTTGTTGAAATTGAACTGATGAAGTCCCAGTACAAAAACGTTGCCAAGGCATATATTCTCTACCGTGATAAGAGAAATATTGCCCGTGGCAGAAAAACATACGATATGTATATGGGCATCGTAAACACTATTGCAAACGAAATCACCAAGGAAAACGCAAATATGAATGCGGAAACTCCTGCCGGAATGATGATGAAGTTTGCAAGCGAAAATTCAAAGGCTTTTGTTATGGATATGCTCCTCTCGCAGACCTCAAAGGATTATGTAAAGAGCAATTATATTCACATTCACGATGCGGACTATTACCCCACGAAATCGCTTACCTGTCTTCAACACCCGCTCGACAAGATACTTAAAAACGGTTTCAGAGCCGGCCACGGTTCGTCAAGGCCGGCAAAGAGGATTGAAACTGCGGCAATCATTGCCTGCATATCAATGGAGTCCATACAGAACGAGATGCACGGCGGTCAGGCAATACCGGCGTTTGACTTCTACCTTGCTCCGTATGTGCGATATACATACGTCGAGGAGATTGAAAAAATCGAAAAGTTTGAAAACTGTAAGTTAGACCACCTTAAATCAAAGGAGTTTGATGACTATATAACAAGACCGCTCAACGGACTTTCCGGTGACGAAAGATACGTTCAGCACGCTATGAACCAGACCGTAAACAGAGTTCATCAGTCTATGGAGTCATTCATACACAATATGAACACCATTCACAGCAGAGGCGGTAACCAGGTTGTGTTCTCGTCCATAAACTACGGTACCGATACGTCCGCCGAGGGCAGATGTATTATAAGAGAGCTTCTCAATTCCACCTACCGTGGAGTCGGCAACGGCGAAACTCCGATTTTCCCCATTCAGATATGGAAGAAAAAGAGGGGCGTAAGCTATCTGCCGGAGGACAGAAACTTTGACCTCTACAAATTGGCGTGCAAGGTTACGGCAAAGAGATTTTTCCCGAACTTTTTAAATTTGGACGCAACGTTCAATCAGCACGAAAAATGGAATGCCGATGACCCGGAGAGGTATAAATACGAGGTTGCCACAATGGGCTGCCGTACAAGAGTTTTTGAAAACAGGCACGGCGAAAAGACATCAATCGGCAGAGGAAACTTGTCGTTTACGACAATCAATATAGTTAAGCTTGCCCTTGAATGTATGAATATTGCCGACTATGACGAGAGAATATCCACGTTCTTTAAAAAACTTGACAAGTGCGTTGATGTTGCGGCAGCACAGCTCTATGACAGATATTCGTTCCAGAGGACGGCACTTAAAAAGCAGTTCCCGATGCTTATGAACGGTATGTGGGAAAACAGCGAAAAGCTCGCATATGACGAGCCTGTTAAGAACGTGCTTAAAACCGGTACCCTCGGCATAGGATTTATCGGTCTTGCAGAGTGTCTCATTGCCCTTACCGGCCACCACCACGGCGAGGACGAAAAATCCCAAAAGCTCGGTCTTAAAATCATAAGCCATATGCACGACCGAATTGCCGATATTGCGGCTGATAAGAACTTGAATTACAGCTTGCTTGCAACTCCGGCAGAGGGACTGAGCGGTAAATTCACCAAAAAGGACAGAGAACAGTTCGGTATGATTAAAGACATCACCGATAAGGATTATTACACCAACAGCTCGCACGTTCCGGTATGGTACAAGTGCAGTGTTGAGCACAAGGCAAAGATTGAGGCTCCGTATCATCAGTACGAGGGCGGCGGACATATATTCTACGTTGAGCTTGACGGCGACGCAACGCACAATCCGGAGTGCATTATGCAGACGGTTGACCTTATGGATAAATACAACATCGGTTACGGCTCGGTAAACCACACGAGAAACCGCTGCCTTGACTGCGGATTTGAAAATGCGGAAAAGGACATAAAGGTTTGCCCGAACTGCGGAAGCGAAAACATCGACGTTATTCAGAGAATAACCGGCTACCTCGTAGGAAGTGTAAACAACTGGAATGCCGCTAAAAAAGCAGAACTCAGGGACCGTGTAACTCATGAACTTTGATTTGGAAAATACAAAAATAAGAATAATGGATATTATGCACTCGTCGTCGGTTGACGGCACGGGATTTCGTGATGTACTGTTTGTAAATTACTGTCCGCATCATTGCGACGGGTGCCAGAACCCGGAAACGTGGGACAAGGCGAACGGCAGAGATGTCACGCTGAAAGAAGTTTTTAACGATTTGACAAAGAGCTATCTTACAAACGTGACGTTTAGCGGCGGAGAGCCGTTTGAACAGGCGGAAAATCTTTATATTCTTGCGTGCGCATTAAAGGAATACGGCAAGACAATCTGGGCTTATTCGGGATATACCTTTGAACAGATTACGTCAGACCCGGTAAAGAAAAAACTTCTTGAAATGTGCGATGTCCTGGTTGACGGCAGATTTGACAAGAACAAAACTGAGCTTAATCTGCGCTTTAAAGGTTCTACAAATCAGAGAATAATAGATGTGGCAAAATCTTTGGAGAACGGCAGTGTTATTTTGTACGATTTAGATAATTTTTAGAACTGACGATTGACATTTTTCCCGCAGAGTAATATACTCATATTAAGTCTTCGGGGCGGAGTGAAATTCTCCACCGACGGTATAGCCCGTGAGCTCTTTGTGAGTTGATTTGGTGTAATTCCAAAGCCGACAGTACAGTCTGGATGGTAGAAGATTTTTGTGTGGTATATTAACACGCCCCGAAGTATATTTCGGGGTGTTTTTTTACCCTGTGGGGGGATTCTTTATGGAAAAATCAGTACTTAACAAAAATGTAAAAATAGCTATGCTTTCCGCAGTGTCGGCGCTCTTGATGTACGCAGACATTCCGCTTTGGTTTGCGCCGCCGTTTTACAAAATCGATCTCAGCGAGGTAGCCGTTATGATTGGCGCTTTTGCGCTCGGTCCGGTTGCAGGGGTGTTCATAGAGCTTTTTAAGATTGTGCTTATACTATTGATAAAGGGTACTACGACAGGCTTTGTCGGCGAGGCGGCAAATTTTATAATTGGTTGTTCGTTTGTCCTTCCGGCAGCGATTATATATCAAAAGTGCAAAACAAAGAAAAGTGCGATTATCGGAATGGCAATAGGAACGGCTGTAATGACAGCAATAGGGTGCGTCATAAATGCATTTGTACTAATTCCGGCGTATGCCGCCGCTTTTAAAATGCCGCTTGACGCTATAATTGCTCTCGGCACAAAGGTAAATTCCGGCATAAATTCGCTTGCAACGCTTGTTTTGTTTGCCACTGCGCCGTTTAATATTTTAAAGGGCATACTTGTCGGAATAATTACGTGTCTGCTCTATAAGCGTGTGAGGTTTATATTAAAATAAAAAAGAGGTTTTCTTATGTGCAGCATCAGTGCAGTTGTTTTTGATATGGACGGCGTTATATTCGACACCGAGCGGCAGGGTTGGCAGCGTGCCTGGGCAGAGGTTGCTCCGCATTACGGCGCATACAACGTGGAAAGATTTTTTACGCAGATGATGGGTGCAAGTGCGGAGGATATTTCAAAGTTATTTTTTAAGGAGTACGGGGATAAATTCCCGTTCGCCGATTATCACAGAGATGTAAAAAATCGCGTTATCGAGATTACCGAAACGGAGGGTCTTAAATTTAAGGACGGTGCGGAGGAAATACTGCACTATCTTAAACAAAGGGGGATTCCGACTGCTCTTGCAACGTCAACGGTTCGTCCCACGGCGGAAAAGTTTTTAAAGCGAATGAAAATTTATGACTGCTTTGACAAAATAATGACCGGCGATGCAATAACACATTGCAAGCCGGACCCGGAAATATATTTAAAGGCGGCAGACGCTCTCGGCATTGCCCCCAAAAAGTGCGTCGCCGTAGAGGACTCATTTAACGGAATACGTTCGGCATACAGAGCAAAAATGAAGCCGATTATGGTTCCCGATACGGTTCAGCCGACGGAGGAGATAGAAAAACTTCTGTTTCGCAAATTTTCGTCACTTACAGAAACACTCGATTTCTTTAAAAGTTGCGGTATGTAGACGGCGAACGGAAGTTCGTCCGCCGTTTTTTTGCCGTTATCTGCAACAGCTTGATTTAACCTTGAAAGACTCGCAGTCGGTGCACTCCACAACCGTCGGGTTTGCTTCGTGTGTACCTACTGAGATTTTTTCAAGTGTGCAGTAGTCCTGAGTATCACAATGATGCTCGCACTGCTGTACGGTACAACCTATCGCTTTGTTCGGATTGCTGCAATTTGCCATATATAAAACCTCCTTTTTTGATTGCGGTAGTATTTTGCCCGTTTTTTAAAAAAATATTATTTCAATATTTTACTACTGTTACAAAATTGCTACATATGTTGAAATTTGAATATCGGGTGTGATAAAATACATATGATAACCGAAAAAATACGGAGGTGTGAAACGTGAAAAAAATATTTAAAAGCATTTTTGCCGTGTTTATGATTGCCGTTTTGTCAATGACACTCATATCGTGCGGCGGCAAAAAAGAACAGAAAAAGACCGATAAGAACGTTAAAACATCAACTGCGGAAGTTAAAGATGAAGTTTCGGAGAAAACCGAGGATAAAGCGGAGAACAAAAAGGAGGAGGCGGAAGTGCCTCTTGCGGAAACCGACGAGCAGAGCGCACGCACTGCATTTTCCGATTATGTCAGTGCCGCCAAAAAGCTCGATTTTAAAACTATGAACAAGTATATTCCGGGCGAAAACACTTTGCCGATATTGGAGTCATACAGAAAGGCGTATTCAAAGTACGATATCAGCGAGTCAAGAATTGAGGAGCTTTGCAAAGCACGTCTTGCGACGTTTTCCGTATCTCCGATTTCCTCCATAAAAAGCGGCGAAAACGTAATCGTAACCGCAAAAATAATGACGGTTAATATGGAACTTTTGCAAAACAAATGGCTTGAAACGCTGTGCAACAAATATCCGGAGTATGCCTCGCTTTCGGAGGAGGAGATGACTGCCGAAAACGTTGACGTTCTCATTCAGGTGATGATTGACGTTTTAAAAAAGGCAGAACCTACGGAGGAAAGCAAAAAAGATTTTGTACTTACGCCAAAAAACGGCAGTTGGGTAATAGGTGCGACGAGCGAGGAAATTTTCCCATCGAATTAGGCAGAGGGAACTTGAACCCGAACATTGCCTCAGGAGGTTATTATGAACACAAGAGTAGCAGTAATTGCAATAATAGTGGAAAATTCAGGCTCGGTCAGCAGCCTTAACAGTATTTTGCATGAGTACGGCGAATATATAATAGGCCGTATGGGAATACCGCACCGCAGCAAGGGGATTAATATAATCAGCGTTGCGATAGACGCTCCGCAGGACGTTATAAACACCATTGCCGGGAAAGTGGGAAACCTTGACGGAATATCGGCAAAGACAGTATATTCAAAAGAACAAAATTAACCTATCAAATTGGTAGTTATTTTGTGAAATGTGCGATTTTATGCGAAAGACTCCTTCTAAAAATTGACAAAAGTCAAATTTTCTGTTACAATATACAGAAGTATAAGAAGGGGTTTTTCCTATGATAGAGTTAAAGAAACTTAATAAGACTTTTAAGACAACAAACGGCAGTATCGTTGCTCTTGATGATATAGACCTGACGATTAATGACGGCGAAATTTTCGGCATCATCGGTCTGTCCGGTGCAGGAAAGAGCACACTTGTAAGATGTATAAACCTTTTGGAGAGACCGACCGCAGGCGAGGTTGTCATTGACGGCAAAAACCTTATGACGCTTACCTCACGTGAGCTGCTTAACGTGCGCCGTTCAATAGGAATGATATTCCAGGGATTTAATCTTTTGGAACAGCGCAGTATACTTAAAAACGTGTGCTTTCCGCTTGAAGTGGCAGACGTTAAAAAGGCGGACGCCGTAAAAAGAGCGAGGGAGCTTTTGGAGATGGTGGGTCTTTCGGAGCGTGAAAACGCATATCCGTCCCAGCTTTCCGGCGGGCAGAAACAGCGTGTGGCAATAGCGAGAGCGCTTGCCACAGAGCCGAAGTATCTGCTTTGCGACGAGGCTACGAGCGCACTTGACCCAAACACAACACAATCCATACTCCAACTTTTAAAGAAAATTAACAAGACCCTCGGTGTGACGATTGTGGTAATCACTCACGAAATGAAGGTTATAGACAGCATCTGTGACCGTGTTGCGGTCATAGATAACAGTAAAATTGCGGAACAGGGCAGAGTGAGCGACGTTTTCATAAATCCACGTTCTGCGATTGCCAAAGAGCTTATACTTCCGAGAGCGGTTGCAAACTTGGAAATAAGCGGCAAAAGGCGCATACGCATAATATTTGACGGTTCAAAGTCGTCAAAGCCCGTTATCTCCGAGCTTGTTCTGGCATCACAGGTTCCGGTCAACATTATGTATGCCGATACCAAGGACATAGACGGCGTTGCGTACGGACATATGATACTCGAATTGCCGGACAATCCGGGTGCGTCCGATAAAATTTTCAGCTGGCTCAATGCAAACGGCATTGTTTACCGTGAGGAGGTGTAGGCCGTGTTTTCCGATATGTTTTATCAGCTTATGGATAAGGGGATTATTCAGCTTGGAATTTGGGAAACAATATATATGACCTTAATTTCCACAGTTGTGTCGTATGTAATCGGTCTGCCGCTCGGTCTGATTTTGTGCGTCACCGACAAAGAGGGCATACACCCGGTTCCGTGGCTTAACAGAATTATAGGAATTGTTGTAAACATTTTCAGAAGTATACCGTTTATAATACTGATGGTTGCGGTTCTCCCTGCGGCAAAGATCATTGTAGGCACAAGCCTCGGAAACAAAGCGATGATAGTTACGCTTATAATTGCGGCGGCACCGTACGTTGCACGTATGGTTGAGTCCTCGGTAAAAGAAGTAAACAAAGGCGTTATCGAGGCGGCGCAGGCAATGGGAACGCCGTCGTTCAAGATTGTTTTCAAGGTTCTTATACCGGAGGCAAAACCTTCGCTAATAGTCGGCTCGGTAATATCTATGGTTACAATTCTCGGCTATTCCGCAATGGCGGGAACGATAGGCGGTACGGGTCTTGGACAAATTGCCATCAGCTACGGCTATCAGCGTTACAAAGACGACGTAATATGGGTTTGCGTTGTACTTACCATAATAATTGTCCAGATTATCCAGGAGGCGGGTATGCTTATTGCACGCAAAACGGATAAGAGGATAAAATAAAAAGCAGAGGAGTTTTTAAAATGAAAAAAATTGTATCACTGGCATTGGCACTCACACTTGCGCTTTCTGCATTTATGTTTGCAGGCTGCTCAAAGAAAGATGAAACCAAAAGTTCAGGCGGCACATCCGACGACAAGACAATAACAGTCGGCGCAAGTTCAACGCCTCACGCAGAGATTTTAGAGCAGATAAAAGACGAACTCAAAAAAGACGGTTACACGCTTAAAATCGTCGTTTACGATGATTACGTGCTCCCCAACAAGGCTCTTGCCGACGGCACGATTGATGCTAACTACTTCCAGCACAAGCCGTACCTTGACTCGTTTAACAAGGAAAACGGAACAGACCTTGTTTCCGCAGCCGCAATTCACTATGAGCCGTTCGGTATCTACGGAAACGGTGTTTCCGACCTCAAAACTCTCAAAGAGGGCGCAACCATAATCATTCCGGCTGACGACAGCAACGAAACACGTGCATTGCTCCTTCTCCAACAGGAAGGCATAATCAAACTCCCCGATGGTGCAAACGCACACGACGGTGTAACAACTCTTGATATTGTCGATGACGGCGGATATAAAATCCAGGCTGTTCAGGCAGATACCGTTGCAGCACAGCTCGGCAACAGCGATGAGGGTACAATAGCTGTAATTAACGGCAACTACGCAATTCAGGCAGGACTTAAAATAGCCGATGCACTCGCTACCGAGGATGCAAAGGGAGATGCCGCACAGACTTATGCAAACATCGTTGCGGTTAAGAAAGAAAACGAAAATTCGGCTAAAACAAAGGCTCTTGTAAATGCACTTAAAACCGATGCGGTTAAAGAGTATATTGAAAAGACATTCAACGGTGCAGTTGTAGCTATTTATTAATAATTATGCAGGGTGTCGGTTTCCCGGCACCCTTTAACATTGCACATACAGCGGATTTTGGAGGTACATAAGTGTTATATTTGTTAATTGCCGTTTTCGCCGGCTCGTGTAAAGGCTTTTGCGGTAAAAAAATCAGCGGCTCCGTAACGGGAATATACGACAGCATTGCAATGAGTGTTATAAGAATGTTTTTTTGCTGTGTAATAGGTTTTAGTGTTGCCGCTATGCAGGGCGGTTCGTTTTCGATTACCCCTGTAAAGGGAGGAATATATTTGCTCTCCGGCATTTCAATGGCAGTCTTTCTTATTTCGTGGCTGCTCGCAGTGAGGGGCGGTGCTTTTATGCTTATAAATGCCTTTACGACAGCATCGTTTCTTGTGACGACGATTTTCGGCTTTGCGGTTTTTAAAGAGCGCATAACGCTCAAACAGATAGTCGGTATGCTGTTTATTGTGGCGGCAATTATTTTGCTTATAAAGTATAATAACCGTATTAAGGCTAAGATGAGCGTTAAGGATTTTCTTATGCTGCTTGTGGTTCTTGTGTCGCAGGGACTCACAAATGTATCACAAAAAATGTTTACCGCTTGGGTTCCGGACGGCAGTAATGCGGTGTTTAACTTTTACACGTTTTTGATTACTTTTGTTTTGCTCGCAGTTTGGTATGCGTGTATGTCAGTCAAAAATGCCGGACCGCAGTTCAAACTCAAAAGTACTGTTGGATATATCGCAGTTATGGCGGTTATGCTGTTTTTGAACTCTTATTTTCTCACAGCGGCAACCAAGCATATGCCGTCAGTCGTTTTGTATCCTCTGAGCAGTGTGCTTTCGCTCACGGCGGCAACAGTTATGGCGGCGGTGTTTTTTAAAGAAAAAATAACCAAAACCAGTGCCGCAGGAATACTGTGCACCTTTGTGTCGGTAATGCTTACAAGGTAGCAAAAAATGGTGTTGATTTTATAAGAATGTTATGGTACAATAACGTTGATTTCTTTAATAAATTCAAGGAGTGGTTAGTGTGAAAATTGTCATAATATTAGCGGTTGTTGCTGTCATTTATGCAATATATGCCTACAACAGTCTGATTACGCTCAAAAACAAAGCTGACAACGGTTTTCATCAAATTGAAACGCAACTTCAAAGACGCTATGACCTGATACCCAATTTGGTTGAAACGGTCAAGGGATACGCAAAGCACGAGAGCGATCTTTTGGAAAAAATCACAGCTCAGCGTGCCGATATGGCGTCGGCAAATTCGGTGGGGGAGAAGGCAGAGGCCGATAACGCAATTTCCGGGACTCTCAAATCGCTTTTTGCCGTTGCGGAAAATTACCCCGATCTCAAAGCAAATCAGAATTTTAAGGAATTGCAAATAGAGCTTACCAATACGGAAAACAAAATTTCATTTGCCCGCCAGTTCTATAATGACACCGTGGCGGCGTTTAATACTGCAATAGAGGTATTCCCCAAAAATATCGTTGCAGGTATGATGCACTTTACTGCCAAAGAGTATTTCAAAACAGATAATCCCGAAACGGCAAATCCGCCGAAAGTGAGTTT
Source organism: uncultured Clostridia bacterium (assembly GCA_934500705.1). Lineage (GTDB taxonomy): Bacteria > Bacillota > Clostridia > UMGS1810 > UMGS1810 > CAKSIN01. The sequence continues at coordinate 145,336 of CAKSTI010000003.1, forward strand.
TTAAATATGTTTAAAAGTATCAGGAAAAATAAATTAAAAACGGCTCTTATCGTTGCGGCGATATTTGCACTCCTCACGGCGGTCGTGTATTACATCAGTTACGCTCTGGGTTACGGTGAATATGCCGTTGTCATTGCCGTGTCATTTTCTCTTATCACGTCGATTGCTTCATATTGGAACAGCGATAAAATCGTCATTGCTATGAACCACGCACACCCTGCCGATGAGCAGCAACAGAGGTATCTCATAAATGCTCTTGAAGGGGTTTGCATTGCCGCAGGAATAGATGTGCCCAAACTCTACGTTATGGATGACCCGTCGCCGAACGCATTTGCCACGGGCAGAAGTCCAAAACACTCGGCCGTGTGCGTAACAACGGGACTCCTTTCAACGCTTGATTATTATCAGCTTGAAGGCGTTTTGGCACACGAGGTTTCGCATATTAAGAATTATGACATTCTCCTTTCGACCGTTGCATCGGTAATGATTGGCGCCGTAATTATGATTTCAGATATTTGGAGCCGCTCCTTTTGGTACGGTTCAAGACGGCGCAATTCCGACAATGAAAAGGGCAGTGCCAATGCAATTATGATGATTGTGGGGCTTGTGTTTATCATTTTAGCCCCGGTTGCAGGGCAGTTGATGCGGCTGGCGCTCAGCCGTAACCGTGAGTATTTGGCAGATGCCACGGCTGTTCAGCTCACACGAAATCCCGAAGGACTTGCCACGGCGCTTGAAGTAATAGGCGGGATAAATGAACCGGTACGGTGTGCAAGCACGGCGACGGCAAATATGTATATTTCCGACCCGATACTTGCGGCAAACGGACGTACTTCGAACTTGTTTGCAACACACCCGCCGATACAAAAACGCATAGATGCCATAAGAAACCTTGAATAATTAAATTGATTTGCAAACCGCCCTTCAAAGCCGGAATTTTACTCTGACTTTAAAGGGCGGTTTTTGCTTTACTTTGTTTGTAAATATTGTACCGTTTCATCAAGGCTCTCCACGCAGCAACCTTTGCTCTCGTAATATTATAGTCTATTATCAACTGCCTAATCAATCGCTCTGTTGACACGCTCGATGATTTCCCTGTAATTTTTAGTAATGTAATTTTGAAGGTCTATAACGACCAATGCGCTGTCTTTCATTATGTATTCCTCCGTATTATAGGTTATTGGTGGTTGCACTTTTTGGTTTCATCAATTAACCCAACTAAAACATTTTTTAATCAATAGCTTATTGGTATAATCTCCTTATGGTGTTATTGTTTTTCGCAATTCAATTATACCCAAAAATGAGGACTTTTGCAATTTGCAATCGTCCTCATTTTTCTCTTTTGGGGCTTTTGTTTTGCTACAGCCCCTTTTTTGTTAAACGGTTTCTGCTGTGTAACCGTCCGGTATGTCAACGCACCTCTTTGTTCCGTCATTTGTAACGTGAAGTGTGCCGCTTTCCAGTCCGATTGTGATGTCGCATTTTTCGTTATAATAATTTTCTGTCATAACTATCTTTTTGTTTGCCTCGTCTATTTCCCAAATGCCGCACAGAGCCTTTATAATCAGCACTCCGGCAACGGAGGAAAGACCGTGGTTACAGCTTGCGACAGGCTCGTCGTGCTCCCACAGGGTCATAGTCTGCTCTGCCATATGTCCGTAAAGCTCCTTGACTTCGTCTATCAGCCTGTCGTAGTCCTTGATTTTGAGCAGGAACATCATTCTCAGCGTGTAGCCGATGAACACTGACGCATACGCCACTTCGGGCATTTCTCCTTTGAGTTTTCTGCGGTAGCCGAGGTTGTTTAACAGGTTGTCATAAAATACGGCAAATTCCTCACTTCCAAAGTCCGCAACACCGCAGAATGCCGCATAATACTGGCACGCCTCGGAGGTGTTTGGCATATTTGTGTATTTCCCGTTTTCAAGCAGTGCGCCGTCGCAGAAGTATTTTCCGTCAAATGATTTTTGAATGATTGTTTTCTTTATTCTTTCGGCTTTTGCCGTGCACTCTCCGTCGCCGTAAATTCTGCCCATTGCCTGCAAAACAGCATAGTAGAGCATATTTGTGGGGTAGCTTACGTCTGCCTCCTCCACAAAGTCATTTGCATCCGACCACTCAATAAAGTTCCAGCCGTTGCATCTTTCAAGCAAGCCGTCCCCGTTTTCCAGATTGCTTAAATAGCTCAGAAAATCGTAACAGTAGTTTTTAAAGTAATCCTTGTTATCCGCTTTGCGCTTTAAATACCCTTCAAACTCCAAAATGTACCACATAATCCATTGCATTATAACTCCGTTGTTCTCACCGGGATAGCACATAGGCAAAAGGGCAGTGTCCATATCGGGAATGTCCTTTGCCATAATAAAGTTTTTAAGGAACGGCTCCTCCGCACTTGCGCCGCCGGCAAAAATCTGCTCCGCCTGTGAGGTAAAGTAGCTGTCGCACAGCCAGCCGGCACGCTCTCTGCCGGGGCAGTCCATAAAGCAGTCAACAGTGTTCTGGCAAAACGTAGCCTTTGCCGCATCGAATATCCTTAAAAGCTCACCGTCAGCGCAGGTAAACTTTGTGTTCTCCGTCAGCGGATATTCGTACTTTCTCACACCTATGCGTCCGACGCTTACCTTGCCTTTGCGCACAAGCACGGACAAATACCTGAAAGAGTATGCCTCAAAACTTTGCAGTCTGTATGGCTTTTCACTCTTTTTAAGCGTGTACTTTACAATGTTTTGCGTGTCCACGTTGTCAATTCTGCTGTCGGGCATACCGTCTTTGAGCGTTTCCGAAAATATGAGGTAAACCTCGCTGTCCTCCTCGGCTACGATGTCGGACAGGATAAACCCTGCGTAAATTCGCTCAAAATCGTATGTCGTGTATCTGTTGCAGTCCAAATTTGTGAGATTGTCAGGGAAGTATCTGCCGTATATTTCGTGCATTATTTTGCTTTTAATCTCGTCCTCCGGATAGCCGACTATTCCGCAGTTTAGGTTAGAAACGTGGCGCTTTGCACCCATCTTGAAGTCGTCTTTTTTTCTGAACCTTCCGTGTCTTAAAACTTTTCCGCACTCAACCGTGTCAAACGTCGGGTTTGCAAATGAGCGTGGAATTAGCTGTTCATCATATGTATATGTGTTTAGCGGCTCACCCTCAAAATCCACACTCTGCCAGTTTGTCACAGGGTCGGCGTTGTCCAAATTCCACACCTCGTTAAATGCCCTCTGATAGCTGTAACGGTATGCCTTTCTCTCACGGAGTCCGTCCAATGATATTGCCTTAAAGTTGCTGCCGGTGCTGCAAATAGGTATTCCGTCCTCAAAGACTTCCGCTTGCAGAAACGACTTGATGTTCATCGTGTAAAATGACGGGCAGTTGTAGCCGGCAAGGCATACACAGAGCGTGTTTTCGCCCTCGGACGCATCGAGTTCAATATCGTCATATCTCAAATATCCGTGCGGCGCTCTTGCCGGGCCGTAAAACACAAATTCACCGTTCAGCCAAATGCTGTAAAGCGTCGCTCCCGTTATTCTGAGCAAATACTTTTTGCCTGCATCGGCGCTGAATACGCACTTAAATCCTGCCTGAAAGTTTACGCTTTCACGCCTGTTTTTTATAAAAATCGGCTTTGCATTTACAAATGGTTGCATAGTTGACCTCCTTACTGTTATATAGTTTAATTATAGATAGAGTAAAAAAGTTTGTAAAGGGTTAATTTTTGTAACCTGCAAAAAATACCCCTTTACTTCAAACCGATGCTATGATATAATCCACTAAGAGGTGGAATATTATGAACAAAACGGAATTTTTAAACAACGTAAAAAACAAAGTAACGAACAGCGAGTATTCGCTGATACAAAAGGCACTGAATGTTTTTAAGAACAATGAATATTGTGATGAGAGTATGCCTTGGGGGAACGTGCGTGTCCTTTTGCCGAACAGCAAAGTTTTTAAGGGAATATGGAACTGGGACACCGCTTTTCACGCAGTCGGACTCAGCTATTTTGATATAGATTTTGCTATGGGGCACATTGAGGCGTTCCTTAAATTTCAGTCAGACGACGGTGCCTTCCCCGATGTTGTGCTATGCGACGGCAGAGTGGTTACAAACTGCACAAAGCCGCCCGTTATGGCGTGGGCGTGTCAAATCGTTTACGAAAAGGGCAATGACCTTGAATTTTTAAAGAGAGTTTATCCCAAACTTGCAAAAAACACCGTGTTTTGGGAAACAAAGAGGTGCGCCGGAGAACTTTTCCATTACAGCACTTCCTACGATACTACCGTGCCCGACAGAGATAAGTATATAGGCTTTGACTCCGGCTGGGATAACTCCGTCCGCTGGGACAGCGAGCCGGAAAAGCTGTGGGCAATAGACTTAAACTGCTATATGGTTATGACGTACCGTTCTCTTGCGTTTATGGCGCATAAACTTGAAATTCCGGAGGACGCAGAAAAGTTTTCGTCCAAGGCGGAAAACCTCGAACAGCTGATTGAGGAAAATCTGTGGAACGAAAAGCTTAAATGCTATACCGACAGAAATTACGAAACAATGGAGTATTCAGATGTTTTAACCCCGGCATCCTTTATGCCGCTCTTTATCGGAACGGCGTCAGCAGAGCGCAGCGAGATGGCAAATGCCGTTGCAAGAGCAAAGTTTTTACCCGGTATGCCCACCGTTTCCTATGACAATCCCAACTTCTGCAACGATTACTGGCGTGGCTCAACCTGGCTCAATGTTGCGTATTTTGCGGCAAAGGGACTTAAAAGTTACGGATTTGACGACACCGCCGATACAATCAAAAACACTATCTTAAAGTGGGTTGCAGACGACGGCGACTGCATACACGAAAATTACAATGCACTGACCGGCGCCGGGCAGAGAGCCGAAAAGTTCAGTTGGAGCGCAGTTTTTGTAATTGAATTTATCTTGAATTTTTAACAAATTAGCGCACCGTCTCACGTGAGACGGTGCGCCTTTGGTTTGTGAACTGTTATTCTGCTTTTCCGACAGAGCCGAAAAGTTCCATTTTCTCTTTAACGGTTGCCTTGATTGCCTCGGCACCGGGAGCTAAGAGCTTTCTGGGGTCAAATCCTTTGCCCTCCAAGTCTTTGCCTTCCTCAATATATTTTCTTGTTGCAGCGGCAAATGAAAGCTGGCACTCGGTGTTAACGTTGATTTTGCTTACGCCGAGAGAAATAGCCTTTTTAATCATATCTGCCGGTATGCCTGTTCCGCCGTGGAGAACGAGCGGCATCGGGTCGGTAGCCTCGCTGATTTTTTCCAGAACGTCAAATCTGAGTCCTGCCCAGTTTGCCGGGTACTTGCCGTGAATGTTGCCGATACCTGCGGCAAGCATATCCACTCCGAGGTCTGCAATCTGCTTGCACTCGTTAACGTCGGCAACTTCGCCGCCGCCGATAACTCCGTCCTCTTCGCCGCCTATTGAGCCGACTTCCGCCTCAACGGAAATACCTTTTTCGTGGGCAATTCTGATGATTTCCTTTGTCTTTTCGATGTTCTCGGCAATCGGATAGTGAGAGCCGTCAAACATAACAGATGAGAAACCTGCCTCAATAGTCTTTAATGCGTGCTCATAGCTGCCGTGGTCAAGGTGGAGTGCAACCGGAACGGTGATGCCCAGTTCGTTAATCATACCCTTAACCATACCTACTATTGTGGTGTAGCCGCACATATACTTGCCTGCGCCCTCGGAAACTCCGAGGATAACGGGAGATTTGAGCTCCTGTGCGGTTTGGAGAATAGACTTTGTCCATTCAAGGTTGTTGATGTTGAACTGACCTACGGCATATTTGCCTGCTTTTGCTTTTTGAAGCATTTCTTTTGCTGAAACTAACATTTATATTACCTCCTGTGTTAAAATACTATGATTATTCGTTCACACATAGTTAATTATACCTTTTATGAAAATATATGTCAAGGGTCAAATAGTTAAAATCAGCAAAATATGTGCAAAATCAGAACGTTTTTACCGTTGCGCCGTCGGTTACCGAGTTTGTATTCGGGAGCGTGGACTCGTGTTTGTAGAGAGTCGGCGCTCCGTCGTCGGCTGACTTTTGGACGTACACGGAGATGGGAGAGGCTTCCGCCTTGCATTTGTAAAGGTACATTGTTCCGTCCTGAATTTGGTAGTCAATCTTGCGCAGGTCTGCATCGGCGGCGGAATTGTGCGCACTGCACGCTATGTTGCAGGAAACCGAGGCCGTGTTTGCGTCCGCAACGTTAGGTCCTTTGTTTTGATAGTATTCTCCGCAAATTCTGAGTATCTTGCACCCGTCGTGAATTGTGGAGCCGTTGTCCTTGTCGTCTGCGCTGGTGCCGTTTTTGCAGCCTTTGCAGTTAACCTCTATCGCCTCGCTTGTGTAGCCAAGCTCTGCGTGATAGCTCAAACCGTCGCTGAAGTTGTTGTGTGCGGTGCAGTCTTTAAGGTACACAAATTTTGCACCCATAGAACTGAGTCCGTTTGTCTTTGAATAAGAAAACGTGCAGCTTTCGCCCAGAAACGTCGGCTGTTTGCCCGTAACGGCTTTAACACGGCAGGCGGAACTGCCGAACATAAAGTCAATTTCCTTGCAGTATACCGTCTGCCCGTTTGCAATGTCCGCACCGCAGGCGTTAATGCAGGCCATTATGTCGTAGTCGGGCTTTCTGCCGTCTGATGTGTGAACATACACCGTGTTTCCGTCAACAAAGTATGTGTCTGCCGTTTCTGCGCACGCACTCATCGAATTTGCAAGCGTGAGGGCGTGCGGATTGCCGCTCCCTGCCGAAAAATCGTAAACCGCATACGTCGTGCTCCTCGTCACCTGATACAGATTTTCATAGCCGTCAACCAGCGCCCATTTTAAATCAAGACTGTTGTCGGCATTGCACATTACAGCGGTTGCGCCGTCGTCTGCAACCACTTTGAGCGATTTGCCGCTCAAAAACGGCATTCTGTTTCTCGGATAGTGGTTACTGCCGAGCAGTACGATGGTGTCGCCATCCGACGCCTTAGACGACGCATCGCTCGGATATTTGAGCGGCTTTTGTCTTGAAAGTCCGTCATTTGAGCTGCTGCCCGTCTTGTAGTCCACATAGTATGTGTTTGCCGATGTGTAAGTCCAGAAGTCCGCAGGCGCTTTCTCTGCGGAGTATTCATTGCCTTTTTCGTACACCTTTACGGCGTAATCGGCGGAGAGCACACCCTCCGGTATGGCAACTTCCGTCTTTTCCGCCAGAAGCTGTGAGATTTTTTGCGTAAGCTCCGTCAGCGTTGTGTGGTCGTCGCTCACCTGTGTTTCCAGTGCGGTCAGCTTGTCGTTTATGCCGGAAACGCTCGTTAAAATGCCGTCGATTACAGGCGTCAGGCTCTCGCCCGAACCTCCTGCGCCCAACGCAACCTCTGCGTAAACCTCGCATACGGTAAATACCGTCCCGTCATCTTGTGTGAGAGTCAGCCTGAAAACCGCCTCGCCGGGCAGTGCATACATACTGCTTGCAATAACGTATGTTGCCGTCTTTCCGGAAACCTCTCCGAAGTCCGTCACCGTCTCGCCGTCACTCCTTTGGCAAGACACCTTGAATTTGCAGCCGTCGAGCGTCCACGGCGTTTCAAACACAATGCGGTAGGCATTGCTGTCGCCCGGAACCAGCACAACGTTTTTGTAGTGTGCAAAGTCACGGCTGTACCTGATTTTAATATCCTTATACATTTTCTTTCTCCTTTCGGTTTGTTTTTTACAACCGAATAATATCACCGATTGGACGTGGCTTTCAATGGCGTAGTCGGGAGAGAGTTGAACTTACATCGCTTTCACACAGCAATTCTCCGTTGCCTATGAAAATATACAAAAAAAGTAACAAATTTTTCAATAGATGTTGACTTTAAAGCAAATATTTGATACTATATTTAAAGAACGTACTACGTATAGGAGCGAGAAAGATGGTAAGCAAAGAAATTACAGTTCAAAACCAAGTTGGCTTGCACGCACGTCCGGCAACATTTTTTATACAAAAGGCGAACGAGTTTAAGTCGCTTATAACCATTGCCAAGGACGAAAGGAAGGTTAATGCCAAGAGCCTGCTCGGCGTGTTGTCATTAGGTATCACAAGGGGGACGCACATTATAATTGCAGCGGACGGCAGCGACGAGAAACAGGCTGTTGAGGAACTTGCAAAACTTATAATGTCGGACTTTGTCGGTATTGATTGATTTGTGACATAACCTTCACTTTTGTGGAGGTTATTTTTCTTTCGGAGGAATTTTTTTGAACAGCGAAATTAACGAAAAACTCAAAACACTGCCGGACAGGAGCGGGGTTTATATAATGCACAACGCCGAGGGGGAGATTATCTACGTCGGCAAGGCAAAGAACTTAAAAAACCGTGTCCGCTCATACTTTAAGTCCCACAATCACCCGCCGAAGGTTGCGTCTATGGTGAGCGTTGTGGACAGCTTTGAGTACATCATTACGGACAGCGAGCTTGAAGCGCTTGTTTTGGAAAACAATCTTATAAAGGAAAATATGCCCAAGTACAATATACTTTTGAAGGACGATAAGACATATCCCTTTATGAAAATTACCGTAAACGAGCGTTATCCCAGGGTGCTTTTTACAAGGCGTGTCAAAAACGACGGTGCAAAGTACTTCGGCCCGTATCAGAGTTCGTATGATTTAAAACAGCTTATTACGCTTATCCGCAGTATATATAAGATAAGGAGCTGCCAAAAGGAGTTTGCCGAGGATTACAAGGCGGACAGACCCTGCCTTTACTATCAGCTTAAAAAGTGCAGCGGCGCCTGTATCGGCGCAGTGTCTGCCGAGCAGTACCGCAGGACGATAGACAGCGTCATAGAGTTTGCCGGCGGCAAGACAGCCGAGGCGGAAAAGATGCTAACCGAGCAGATGAGAACCGCCAGCGAGACAATGGACTTTGAGAGAGCCGCTGACTGCCGTGACAGTTTAAAGGCAATCGAGATTTTAAAGGGCAGACAGAAAATCGTAAACCCCAACGGAAATGATACAGATGTTATAGGCATTTTCAACAAAAACAATACAGCCTGCGTTCAGCTGTTTTTTATCCGCTCCGGCAAGATGATAGGCAGAGAACACTATTTTATATCGGACACAGAGGCGATACCGGACGAGGTTATAATTTCCGATTTTATGCGTCAGTACTACGAAACGAGCACTTTTATTCCCAATGTTATTCTCACCGAAAAAGAAACTGACGACGCCGACGTAATAAGGGCGTGGCTGTGCGAAAAGGCAGGCAGGAGCGTCAAAATTGTTGTTCCCAAAATCGGTGAGAACGCAAAACTTGTGCGAATGATTAAGGCAAATGCCAAAAAGGAGCACAGCGAACGGGAGCTTAAAATTCTGCGTGACATAGGCTTTAAAAACGCCGCCCTCACGTCGCTCGGACAAATGCTTGACCTTAAAAAACCGCCTATGCTCATTGAGGCGTACGACATTTCAAATATGGGTGCAAATTCAAGCGTTGCCGCAATGGTTGTGTTCAAAGACGGCAAGCCTTGCACAAAGAAATACAGAAATTTCAGAATAAAAAACGTGGATATTCAGGACGATTACGCCTCTATGCGTGAGGTAATACGCAGGCGTTTTACCAGAGCAATTACGGAGCAAAGCGCAGTTGCAAGCGGTGAGCTGAGCGAGGAAGACGCAAAGTTTCTGCCGCTCCCCGACGTCGTGTTTGCCGACGGCGGCGAAAACCACCGCAATGCCGTAAAACAGGTTTTGGACGAACTCGGAATTGATATTCCCGTGTTCGGCATAGTAAAAGACGATAATCACCGCACACGTGCCATAGCGGCAGAAAACGGCGAGATTAAGCCGGACAAGCGCAGTGAGGCATTTATGCTGCTTATAAGTATTCAGGACGAAATGCACCGCCGTGCCATAACGTATCTTAGGGAGTCGCAAAAGAAAAAGACCGTTAGCAGTGAGCTGGATTTAATATCCGGAGTAGGGGAGAAACGCCGAAAAACCCTGCTTTCCCATTTTAAGTCAATGAAAAAAATCAGAGAGGCAACCGTTTCCGAACTTGCGGCGGTAAAGGGAATAGATGCCGCCACGGCACAAAAGATATATGATTATTTTAATGGAAAATGAGTTTGGCAGTGGGGTGAGTTCCCACTGCCTAAAAACGGAATTTAATATTCCGAGAGCGTTTTCGTTACTCAGCTTCAAATGCGGTATCAAGCATTTCGTCCTTTGTCAGCTTTCCGTCTATTTGCATCAGCGAAAAGTGCATATCGCCCTTTTGCCACCTAACCGTGGAAACGGTGCTTATGCGCACTTCGTCACTTCCGTAGCTGAAAACAAGTTCGCCGTTTTCCTCGGCGGCTTTGTCCTCGTCCGTCAGCTTGTAGTCAGGGGGAACAACCTTATTTTTATAACTGTAAAAATAATAGTCCGTGCCGTCTTTGCTTGCGGCAATCTCGCCTGCCTGCTCCGCATCGGCGCTATACTTTTCTTGTGTAAAGTAGAGCGTGTCGCCGCCTTTTTTGTAGCGGAAATCGAGGGACTTAAACTTCTCTACCGTGCTCCCGTCCTCGCCGCCAAGTTCGTTTTTAACGACACTGCCGTCGGCAAATTTGTACCCGTTTGAAAACTCGCTTATAAGTATCGGCTCAAATCCGACGTCTTTAACACACTGCTCTTGTGTCGGCAGGCTTGTGTAATCGGGATTTGACGATGACGAGGCATACCAGTTTGTAACAAGATTTCCGGCGGCAAATGCGCCTATTCCGATTACGAGCACTGCGGCGGCAACAGACGGGATAAACCGCCTTGCCGGGGTGCGCACGGGTTTGGTGTTTGCGGACAGCGCCTTTTGAAGGACACGTGCCTGTGCGTCTTTGGATATGTTCACGTTTTGCATAAATTCACTGTATTTTTTCATTTTTCTGCACTCCTTAATTTTTCCCGTCCGTATTGCAGACGTTTGCGTACGGCGGATTGACTTATTTTTAAAATCTCTGCAATTTCCGCCGTTTTGTAACCGCTTACGTAAAAGAGATGTACCACGGCTCTGTATTTGGGCGGAAGTTCCGAGAGCGCCTCGAAAATCTCCGTACCGTCATCTTGAACCGTATCCGATACGTCGTCAAGCGGTACAAAGGACACTCTCTTTCTCTTTCGGCAAATGTCGTTGCAGGTATTTGCCGCAACACGCAGCAGCCAGGCCTTGCGGTGCTGTTCGTCTTTAAAGGGCGGAGATTTTGTTATATACTTTACAATGGTTTCCGCCACGGCGTCCTCTGCGTCGGCAGAGCAGAACAATACGGAAAAGCACAGCTTGTAGAGCGTGTTGGAGTAGTTTTTGACGACGCTTTCGATTTCATCGTCTGTGTGATGTTTTGACATTTCATTCACTCCCTTTCACCTTATACACGTTTGAAAGGACTGTTTTGTGACATCATTGTATAATTTTTGCCGCAAAAATTCAAGGTTTTCGGTTGACTATTTTATAAAAATATAATATACTTTTTGTATACAGACATTTTTTGGAGATACATATGAAACTTATAATTGCGGAAAAACCGAGCCTTGCAAGAAATATTGCCGACTCTATCGGTCAGATGCGCCGTCGGGACGGTTGGTTTGAAGGTTCGGAATATATAGTAACGTGGGCGTTCGGCCATCTTTTTTCACTTTGCGATATAGAAAAGTATTCGCCCGTTGAGGAAAAGGGTTGGACGCTTAAAAATCTGCCCTGCTTTCCCGAAAAGTTTGAGTTTGAACTCAGAAAAGGCAAAGACAAAACCGTTGACCCCGGAGTGCGCAGACAGTTTGAGATTATAAGCTCCCTGTGCGCAAAGGACGATGTTGACACAATAATAAACGCAGGCGACGCCGACCGTGAGGGCGAAATTATAATACGCATCTGCCTTAATAAGGCGGACTGCGGCGGCAAAAGCCTTAAACGCCTGTGGCTCCCCGACCAGACGGCGGAAACCATACGAGAGGCGCTCTCCGATATGAAGGGAGAGGAAGAATACGACTCTCTTGCCGACGAGGGTTTTGCAAGGACGTATATCGACTGGCTCTACGGCGTTAATCTTACACGTTACGCAACGCTTAAAACAGGCACGCTTATGCGTGTCGGACGTGTTATCGTGCCCATTGTAATGGCAATCTATGACCGTGATTTATCAATCCGCAACTTTGTTCCCGACATATACTATGCGCTTGTGAGCAAAACAACGGTTGACGGCTGTGAGATAGAGCTTACCAGTAAGCATAAATTCAGTAAAGACGACTTTGACCGTGCACGCCGTTCGTGCGATGTGCTAAACGCCCAGACCGCCGTTGTAACCGCAGTTAAGTCAAAAAAAGACACCCTCGCACCGGGAAAACTCTATTCGCTGTCAAAATTGCAAAACGTTCTCGGCAAAAAATACAAAATGTCTATGGACGACAGCCTTAAAATCGTCCAGGATTTGTACGAAAAGGGTTACCTTACATATCCGAGAACAAATTCCGAGTATTTGGCAACTGCGGAGCAGGGCAAAGTTAAAGAGGTAATCTCGCTTGTAAAGGGACTTGGCTATCCCGTGGAGTTTAAGTTTAAAAAGACCATTTTCGATGACTCAAAGATAGAGTCGCACAGCGCCCTCACTCCCACGAGAAAAATACCCAAAAAAGAGGCGCTTTCCGAGAGGGAAAACATAGTTTACGGCACTGTAATGCGCCGTTTTGTTGCAGTGTTCTGCTCCGAGGAGTGCAAAACACAGAAAACGGAAATTACCATAGACGCCGGCGGCAAGGAGAGCTATACCGTCAAAGGCACCGTTATGCTCGAACAGGGGTGGACAAAGTATGACGATTATACCAAAAAGGATAAAATACTGCCCAAACTCTCCAAGGGCGACATTGTGCCGATAGACTTTAAACCCGTCGAAAAACAGACCTCTCCGCCCAAGCATTACACCATAGAAACGCTCAATAATTACCTTAAAAATCCCTTCCGTGAGGACAAGGCAAATATAGAAACCGATGACGATGCACAGGAGTACCGTGCAATTTTTGAAGGTCTTGAACTCGGCACTGAGGCAACGAGGACAGGTATAATAGAAAACGCCGTAAACAGCGGATATATTGAATTAAAAAAAGATGTATACCGCATACTTGCCCCCGGCGAAAAGCTGATTGAGTCCATATCGAGAATGAATATATCTATGGATAAATATAAAACGGCAACTCTCGGCAAAGCCTTAAAGCAGGTGTACAGAGGAGAAATTACCGTTTCCGACAGCGTGGAACTTGCAAAAAAGGAGATAAACGAGGTTTTTAAAAAGCGTGAGTATCAGCCGAGCAACGACACGGACGACGGCTTTATAGGCGATGAGGTGGGCGTATGTCCGCTGTGCGGAGGGAAAATACGGCGCACAAGCTTCGGCTACGGCTGTTCCGAATACCGTGAAAAGGGCTGCAAATTTTCGGTAGGCGGTGTAATCTGCTCACGTGTTATCCCCAAGAGTGCGGTTACAAGGCTTTTATGCGAGGGGAAAACGCAAAAACTCGACGGATTTGTGTCACCGAGAACCGGAAAAACCTTTTCCGCCGCATTAAAGCTCGACGGGGGAAAAGCCGTATTTGATTTTTGAAAAATCTATTGACAAAATGCTTGACATATGATAATATAATGTCACACATTAGATGTGGCAATGTTGATATTAGGAGATGATTTTGTGGCTGAATTTAAAAAGTATAACACTCAGTCGCTCGGCGAGGAAATAGCAAACGCCGTGTCGCACGGAGTAGGTTCTTTGCTTTCGATTGCGGCGGCGGTTGTGCTCATTGTGCGTGCCGCATATTTGAGTGACGCTATGGGCGTTGTGGGTGCGTGCATTTTCGGTGCGTCGCTGATTTTGCTTTACACCTTTTCGTCAATTTATCATTCGCTTACCAATTTTAAGGCTAAGTACGTTTTCCAGATTTTTGACCACTGTTCGATTTTTATACTCATTCTCGGAACGTACACGCCGATATGCTTTACGGTTCTGCGTGGAGCGTGGGGGTGGACTCTGTTCGGCATTAACGCCCTTTGTACGGTTGTGGGGATTGTCTTTAATTCCATTGACTTAAAGCGCTGGAACAAAATATCCCTTGTTCTCTATGTAATTATGGGCTGGTCGGTTCTTGTAAGCGGCAAGACGATGCTGCGCATAACACCTCCGGGCGGTCTGGCACTGCTTGTAATCGGCGGCATTGCTTATACTGTGGGTATCATTTTCTACAAGATGAAAAAGGTTAAGTATATGCACTTTGTATGGCATCTGTTTGTGCTTGCAGGCAGTATTCTCCATTACTTCTACGTGCTGTTTTACTGTTACAGATAATTATGTACTACGTATATATTCTGCGTTGTGAGGACGGCAGTCTTTACACAGGCATTGCCGCCGACTGGCGCAAGAGATTTGCCGAACATATGTCGGGCGGCAAGAAGTGCGCCAAGTACACCAAGGTTCACAGACCCGTCTGCGTTGAGGCGGTGTGGAGCTGTGACGGCAAGTCCTCCGCACTTAAAACCGAACATTTTATTAAAACGCTTACAAAGGCAAAAAAAGAACAGCTTGTTAAATCGCCGGATACGCTCTCCTGCCTAACAGGTTTGTCCGTGTGTGTAATCAATACTTGAACATTTCGTTAAAACTGTAAATAAAGCCGTCTGCGGCGGCTTTGATTTTTTCCGTGTCCGCCGCACTGCGCTCGTCATATATTCCGTAGGTGAGAAATCCGCCATCCTTTGCGGCACGCACACCGACTAAAATGTCCTCAAACACGATGCAGTCGACGCTATCCAACTCCAAGTTCTCCGCCGCTTTAAGGTATATGTCCGGAAAGCCCTTGCCACGCTTTACGTCGGCAATGGTTACAATGCTGTCAATAAGCTTGTAAAATCCTCTGTCTTCCAAAGCGTTCTCGGCAACGGAACGCTCTGTCGCCGTTGCAACGGCAATTTTTACACCGTTTTCGTAAAGGTAGGAAAAATATTCCGATACACCTTCCTTTTCGGGAACGGATTTATATTTTTTAAGCGCCGATGTCAGCCACTCGTCAATGAGCGCCTCCGGCGTATCTTTAAGATTAAACCGCTTGATTGTGTAGAGCGCCGTGTCCATAGCTCCCATATGGGCAATGGAGCGCATATAGTCCTCCGGCACGCCGTAGCCACGCTTTGAGAGAAATTCAATGTCTATTTCCTCCCACAGTTTCATCGAGTTAAGAATTGTACCGTCCATATCAAAAATTGCACCTTTAAAGTTCATAATAACACCGCCGTAAATTAAATTTCGAGCATAGATTTGGGACTTAATCCGTATTGGCTCCTGTACGCTTTGTAAAATGCGCAGTAGCTTGAAAACCCTGCCTCCGTGCAGGCGTTTTCCATACTCATTCCCTTTATGCACAGTTCTTTTGTCTTTGCAATGCGCTTGTTGTTTATGTATGCGGTCACAGTGTAGCCGGTTGACTTTTTAAAGGCACGGCACAGGTGACCTTTTGACACAAAAAAGCGCTCGCACAGTTCGTCTAAGGTAATCTTTTTTTCGTAATTTCCGTTTATGTAAAAAATCACGTTGCTTATCAGGTTTGCCTGCCCCTCGCCGGGAGAGAGGGTGTTGAGGATATGCAGTATTTCGGTAAAGACGCACCGCCCGATTGCACTGTGCGAAAATTTGCCGTTTTCCGTATACACCGACCAGCGGTTTATTGCGTCGAGCAGACCGGAGTTCTTGGTAAGTTCTGCCGGGATTTTGTTTTTCGTCCCGAATTCACGGTTGTCAAATACAGACAGATACTTTTCTCTGTCGCCCTCAAAGAATGAACGGTCTGCGTTAAATACAACACGCTTGTAAAATTTGTCCGACTTGTGAAACGCCCTGTGCATTTCGCCGGGGCTTATGAGAATTACGTCATATTTTTTTAACGGGTATGTCCGCCCCTCTACTATGTAGTCAACGTCGCCTTCGAGAAACATATAAATCTCGTAGTTGTCGTGGAAGTGCAGTTTAAACTGATTAAAATTGATTTTTTCCGTGGCGGTTATTTCGCCAAAGTAGCTTTTTTCCATTTTTCCGACCCTCCCATAACGTATTATAGCACATTAGGTCAATATTTTCAATGTTTATGTTAATATATTTACTGTAAATTTACAAAATTGTGATTTATAATGTTCTCAGAGGAGGGGGACATATGAGTAAGTTTATTATATCGGGATTTTCCGATGAGATTGACCCAAGTATAGATGTCCAGTTTGAAACGATAAAGAGTCTGGGAATAAATCATTTTGAGGTGCGTGGAGTAAACGGCAAAAACATCTCCGAGCTTAGCGATGCGGAAGTTGACGAACTTGTTGCAAAAATGAAGTATCACGGTACGGCGGTTTCGTCCGTCGGCTCGCCGATAGGAAAAATAAGCATCTTCGACCCGTTTGACAGCCATTTTGCACTTTTTAAACGGGTTGTTGATATTGCCAAAAGACTCGGCACCAAGTACATAAGAATTTTCAGCTTTTACATTCTAATACGGCAAAGTATGAGGACTGCCGGGGAGAAGTGTTAGAGAGACTTAGCGCAATGAAAGAGTATGCCGTCAAAAGCGGCGTAATACTTCTGCACGAGAACGAAAAGGCTATTTACGGCGACACCGCACCAAGATGCCTTGAAATTGCAAAACATCTTTGCGACGATAACTTTTCCCTTGTGTTTGACCCGGCAAACTTTGTTCAGTGCGGCGTTGATACCAAAGAGGCGTTCGGACTTTTAAAGAATTACGTTTCCTATGTTCACATAAAAGATGCGGCAAAGGACGGAACCGTTGTGCCGGCAGGTCAGGGTGTCGGAAATGTGGAATACATTTTAAAACAGCTTAAATGCGGCGGATATAACGGATTTTTGAGTCTTGAACCGCATCTCGGCAGCTTCGGCGGATTTGCAAAGCTCGAAAACGGTGATAACAAGTTTGACGAGGAGAGCGACGCAGGAAAATTTGAAACAGCGTATAACGCACTTAAAAATATTTTGGAGAGGATATGATTAAATGGATAGTGTAAGACTCGGAGTTGTGGGCTACGGAAATATGGGCACGGTGCACTGTAAAAATGTGAGCGAGGGGAAAGTTCCCAAGATGACCCTTACCGCAATATGCGATATTTCCGAAGACAGGAGAAAGGCGGCGTCCGACGCTCACAAAGACGTTAAGATTTTTGATGACGCACAGCAGATGTTTGAGAGCGGACTGTGCGACCTCGTCATAATCGCCGTACCGCACTATGACCACCCAAGGCTTGCCGAAGCAGCATTTGAGTGTGGGCTCAATGTTATAACGGAAAAACCGGCAGGCGTTTATACCAAACAGGTTATGGAAATGAACGACGCCGCAGAGCGCTCCGGCAAGCTGTTCGGAATTATGTATAATCAGCGCACAAACCCGATATATCAAAAAATCCGTTCAATGGTAAAAGACGGAAGCCTGGGGCACATAAAAAGAATATCGTGGACAATAACAGACTGGTACAGACCGCAGAGCTACCACGACAGTTGTACCTGGCGCTCAACGTGGAAAACCGAGGGCGGCGGTGCGCTTATAAATCAAAATCCGCATCAGCTCGACCTCTGGCAATGGATTTTCGGTATGCCGGACAGAATAAGCTCGCACGTTTACTTCGGAAAGTATTACAACATCGAGGTTGAGGACGACGTAACCGCATTTTTTGAATATGACAACGGAACGACCGGCACATACATAACCTCAACCGGTGAGGCACCCGGCACAAACAGGTTGGAGATTGCCTGCGATATGGGCAAGCTGGTTTGCGAAAACAATAAACTCACATTTTACCGCAACGTTGTATCCGAGCGTGAGTTTAACAAAACTTTCAAAGGTGTTTTCGGAAGTCCCGAATGTTGGAAGTGCGAAGTTCCGACATACGGCAAAAATGAAGAGCACGTCGGCATACTCAAAAACGTTGCCTCCGCACTGATTAAGGGAACACCGCTCTTGGCTCCCGGCGTTGAGGGAATAAAGGGTCTTACCATATCAAACTCCATACACCTCAGTGCGTGGACGGGTAAAACCGTGGAAACAAAGAATTTCCCCCACGATGAATTTTTAAGTCTGCTGAATGAGAGAATAAAAAATTCCAAGGTGGTTAAAAAACAGACGGAGCAGAAAACCGTGGACACAGAGGGCACATACTGATAGGAGAATAATATGGATAAGAGGATAGGAGCACAGCTTTTCACAATACGTGACTTTTGCCAAACGCTTGACGGTTTTGACAAGTCTATGGAAAAGGTCAGCCGTATCGGCTACAAAACCGTTCAGCTCTCCGGCATAGGTGATTTTTCCGCCGATGATGTCAAAAAAATTCTTGATAAATACTCCCTTGAAGCCGTGTGCACGCACCGCAGTCCGGATAAATATATGAATGATTTGGACGGCGAGGTAGATTATCATAACAAAATAGGCTGTAAAATCTGCGGTATAGGCTCTATGCCCGGCTTTAAGGCAGATGCGGACACGGTGAATAAATTCTTGTATGACTTCAACTCCGTAGCCTCAAAGCTTAAAGAGAATAACCTCATTTTTGCCTATCATAACCACGCATTCGAATTTGCAAAAGAGGGCGGAAAGTTTGTTTTTGATATTTTGACAGATGGCATTAAGAGCGATAACTTTAAGTTTATTTTAGACGTTTACTGGCTTGCGGTTGCCGGTTTAAATCCGTCAAAGTTCATAATGGAGCACAGCGGAAAGATAGCGTGCGTTCACTTTAAGGATTTAAAAATCAAAGGCAACGACCCTACTTTTGCATCGGTAGGCGAGGGTAACCTCGACTGGGACGGCATAATCCGCTCGTGCAAAGAGTCGGACGTGGGATATGCGCTCGTTGAGCAGGACATATGCGATAGCGACCCGTTTGACTGCCTGGCACGCAGTTATGAATTTTTATCTCAAAGGGGATTTGAATAATATGAATGTTTGCGTTGTTGGCTACGGAGCAGTCGGCAGTGTTCACGCCGATGTGCTCGAAAATATTCCGGGAGTTGACTTGTACGGAATTTGCGATGCTGACCGCAGCAGGGCAATTCTCGGAGCAGAAAGGCATAATTGCAAGGCGTTCGGTGACTTTTATGACTGCATTGCCGACAAGTCGGTTGACTCAATCCACATTGCCACTCCGCATTATCTGCATTATGAAATGATAACGCAGGCGGCAAAGTGCGGAAAGATTGTTTTTGTCGAAAAGCCGGTTGTTATGAAGCCCGATGAGTTGGTACGCCTGTATGGCGAATATGCGGATTTCCCCATATATCCGATTTTCCAGAACAGGACAAACAAATGCGTCCGCTTTGCCGCATCGTCGGACGGTCTGGGTGCGCTTGTCGGCGCAAGGGCACTTCTCACCTGGCACAGAGATGCGGCGTATTACAACAGCGCCCCTTGGAGAGGTACGGCGGAATTTGAGGGCGGCGGTGTGCTCATAAATCAGGCAATACACACGCTTGATTTGCTTATTTTTCTCGGCGGTGGCATAGACAGCGTGACGGCGTCCGTTTCTAACAAATCTTTGCGTGGCGTAATTGAGGTCGAGGACACGGCAGACGCATTTTTAAAGTTTAAAAACGGAGCAAGCGGTGTGTTTTACGCAACCAACAGCGCCGTATGCGGCGGAGCGCCCTTTGTGGAGTTGAAGTTTGAAAACGCCGTTCTCAGATACTCGGACGGTAAGCTGTACCGTGACGGAGAGTGCGTTTGCTGTGACGATGCGGATTTTCGTGGCAAAAGCTATTGGGGTATGGGACACGAACGGCTTTTTTATGATTATTATGTAAACGGCAGGGCGTTTACCCTGAAAGATGCAGAAAATACTATGAAAACGGTTTTTGCGATATATAAAAGCGCAAAGAGCGGACAGGAGGAAAAGGTATGAAAATGACATTTCGGTGGTACGGCGAAAGCGACCCCGTAACTTTGGAGAAAATACGGCAGATACCGGGAGTGGACGGCATCGTGACCGCAATATACGACATACCCGTCGGCGAGGTTTGGAGTTATGAGAGGATAATGCAGCTTAAAAGCACGGTTGAGGCATCCGGTTTGGAACTGTCTGTAATTGAGAGCGTTCCCGTGCACGAGGACATCAAGATGGGCTGCGGCAGGCGTGACGAGTACATTGCAAATTACTGCGAAACACTGCGCAATCTTTCAAAAGCCGGCATAGACTGCGTGTGCTATAATTTTATGCCGGTGTTTGACTGGACACGTTCGGATTTAAGGTATGTATTGCCCGACGGTTCAAATGTTCTTGCCTATGATGACAAAACGGTTAAGAGTATGAACCCCCTCTCCGGCGAACTGTCGCTTCCCGGTTGGGACGAGAGTTATACCAAAGAGGAGATGAAAGAACTTTTAAACCGTTACAAGGACATAAGCGAGGAGGATTTGTGGAACAACCTCAAATACTTTCTGGACAGCGTGATTAAAACGGCGGAGGAAGTCAAGGTTAAAATGGCAATCCACCCCGACGACCCGCCTTGGAGCATTTTCGGACTTCCGAGGATAATTACAAACAAGGCGAATTTGCAGAGATTTCTTGACCTTTACGACAGTCCGTACAACGGTCTTACTCTTTGCAGCGGCTCTCTCGGTGCAGACCCTGCCAATGATATTGAGGATATGGTGCGCACCTTTGCCGACAGAATACATTTTGCCCACATAAGAAACATCAAAATAACGGGCGAGCATTGCTTTGAGGAAGCAGGACACAGAACGCAAAGCGGTTCGCTCGATATTTACGCAATAATAAAGGCGTACCACGACTGCGGATTTGACGGCTATATCCGTCCCGACCACGGCAGAATGATTTGGGGCGAGGAGGGCAGACCGGGATACGGTCTTTTCGACAGGGCGCTCGGCGCAGTATATATAAACGGAATTTGGGAAAGTTTGGATAGGAGCGGAAAATAATGAAATTACCTTTTGAAATAGATTTAAACGGAAAGACGGCAGTGGTGACGGGAGGCGGCGGAGTGCTTTGCTCCGACTTTGCAAAGACCGTTGCTCACTGCGGAGCAAAGGTTGCCGTGCTTGACCTCAATGCCGATGCGGCGGCAAAAGTTGCCGGGGAGATTAACGCCCTCGGCGGTACCGCAATGGCTGTGGGCACAAATGTTCTTGACAAAGAGAGCCTTTCCGATGCCAAAGCGGAGATAAACAAGGCTTTCGGCAGAGTTGACATACTCTTAAACGGCGCAGGCGGAAACAATCCTAAGGGAACAACATCAAAGGATTATTACGAAAAAGGCGACGAGGTGAGGGAGGATATAAAGTCGTTTTTCGACCTCGACCCCAAAGGCATAGAGTTTGTTTTTAATCTCAACTTTTTGGGAACACTCCTTCCCACGCAGGTTTTTGCACCCGATTTGATTGACTCGGACGACGGCTGTATAATAAATATATCGTCTATGAACGCCTTTTGTCCTCTTACAAGAATACCGGCGTACAGCGGTGCAAAGGCGGCGGTTTCTAACCTTACGCAGTGGCTTGCCGTTCACTTTTCCAAAGTCGGCATAAGGGTCAATGCCATTGCGCCCGGTTTTTTCCTCACCAATCAGAACAGGGCGCTCCTCATAGACGGTGACGGTAACTATACCGAGCGTTCGCAAAAGATAATTAACGCAACCCCAATGGGGCGCTTTGGCGAAACGAGCGAACTTGCGGGAACTCTCCTCTGGCTCCTCTCCGACGGAGCAAGCTTTGTAAACGGCATTGTAGTTCCCGTTGACGGCGGATTTTCGGCTTACAGCGGTGTGTGAGGTGCTCTATGTTTATCAATGACGATTTTATGCTCTGCGGCAAAACGGCTCAAAAACTGTACCACGAATACGCCGAGAATATGCCGATAATTGACTACCACTGCCATCTTTCACCGCAGATGATAGCGGAAAATTACAAGTTCAGCGACGCCGCCGACCTGTTTCTTGGCGGTGACCATTACAAGTGGCGGCTTATGCGCTCCGACGGGATAGAAGAAAAATATATAACCGGCGACGCCGCCGGATTTGAAAAATTCCGTGCCTTTTCAAAGTGCGTTCCCCATATGATAGGAAATCCTATGTATCACTGGACGCACCTTGAACTTAAACGGTACTTCGGCATTGACGAGCCTCTCTCGGAGAAAAACTGCGAGTATGTGTGGAAAACCTGTAACGAGTGTCTTTCAGAGGACGAATACAGGGCGCAGGGACTTATAAAAATGTCAAATGTCGAGGTTATCTGCACCACCGATGACCCTGCGGACACACTCGAATATCACGAAAAGCTGAAAGACTTTTCGGCTAAAATTCTGCCGACTTTCAGACCCGACAGAGCACTCGGAATAGAAAAGAAAGATTTCGAGGAATATATAACAAAAATCGGAGTTAAAAGCTATGACGGGTTTCTGTCGTGGCTCTCGGCGAGAGTAAAGTTTTTCGCATCGCACGGCTGCCGTATCAGTGACCATTCGCTCGAAACCGTTCCTTATGCCGAAGGCGACGCCGCAGCCGTGTTTGAAAAAAGGTTAAACGGCGGCGATTTGAGCGAAACCGATACTGAAATATATAAAACTGCGGTTTTAAGGCATCTTGCCAAAGAGTACACCGCCGCCGGCTGGGCAATGCAGCTGCACATCGGAGCAATGAGGAATAACAATACAATTATGTTTTCAAGGCTCGGTGCGGACGCAGGCTTTGACTCGATAGGCGACATTTCCGTTGCACACAAGCTGTCAAGGCTGTTGGATTCTATGAATGTTGGCGGCGCACTCCCTAAAACCGTTTTGTATAACCTCAATCCGAAGGATAATTACGTCCTCGGCGCAATGCTCGGTAACTTCCAGTGCGCCCCCACACCGGGTAAGGTGCAGTTCGGCTCCGGCTGGTGGTTCAACGACAACCGTGACGGAATGGAAAGTCAGCTCAAATGCCTTGCAAATCTCGGACTGCTTTCAAATTTTGTAGGTATGCTCACAGACTCACGCAGTTTTGTGTCATATCCGAGGCACGAGTATTTCAGACGGATACTTTGCAATCTTATCGGAAAATGGATTGACTGCGGCGAATATCCGAACGACGGTGCGGCGCTTTCCGTAATTGTCCGTGGTATTTGCTATGAAAATGCCAAGAGATACTTTGGCTTTTAAGTAATTTGTTCCGTGACTTTCTGCGCTTATAAGTCGGAGAAAGTCACGGCTTTGTTTTAATCTGTGTCAATATAAAATATTTCAGATAAAATTGCAAAAAATACTTGACAAAACAAAAAATATGTATTAAAATAACTTGTAAAGTAAATTGCTTGACACAGAAACGGTGAAATTATGAAAGATTTGAATGTTTCTCTTTTGCTTGACTTCTACGGCAATCTTTTGAGCGAAAAACAGCTTTTTATAATGGAACAGTATTATCAGGAGGATTTGTCGCTGTCGGAAATATCGGAGCTTGCCGGTATGACACGCCAGGGCGTGCATGACAACATTAAGCGTGCCGGCGGCGAGCTTAAAGATTACGAGAAACGTCTTGGTCTTTTGGAGAGGTTTATGGGGATTAACGAGGCGGCGGAAAAAATACGCACGCTCATAAAAGCCGGCAAAACCGTTGACACAGACACATATAACGCCGTGTGCGAGCAGTTGGACATCATTAAAAACGAGGCATAGGAGGGATTGACCTTGGCATTTGACAATTTATCGGAAAAACTTCAAGCTGCGTTCAAAAAGCTGAAAGGCAAGGGCAAAATCTCCGAGGCGGATTTAAAGACCGCAATGCGAGAGGTAAAGCTTGCACTCCTTGAAGCCGATGTCAACTTTAAAGTCGTTAAAGATTTCATAAAATCTGTTTCCGACAAGGCTCTCGGAGCAAATGTTCTTGAAAGTCTTACCCCGGCACAGCAGGTTATAAAAATAGTTAACGAGGAACTTACCGAGCTTATGGGCAAGGAGAGCACAAGGCTCAACTTTGGCTCACGTTCGCCGTCCGTTATAATGATGGTCGGACTTCAAGGTGCAGGTAAGACAACAACCAGTGCCAAAATCGGCGCAATACTTAAAAAGCAGGGTAAACGTCCGCTCCTGGCTGCGTGCGACGTATACCGCCCGGCGGCAAGGAAACAACTTAAAGTTGTCGGCTCTCAGCTCGACATTCCGGTGTTTTCGCTTGATGACTGCAACGATGCGGTCAAAATTGCCAAAGACGCCGTGGAACACGCCAAACATCACGGAAGTGACGTGGTTATCATAGATACAGCCGGCAGACTTCACTTAAATGAGGAGCTTATGGACGAGCTATTAAACATCAAAGGCTCGGTTGATCCGTCGGAGATACTTCTTGTGCTTGACTCTATGACAGGTCAGGACGCAGTCAACGTTGCGTCGGCATTTGACGAAAAACTCGACATCAGCGGTATTGTGCTCACCAAACTCGACGGCGACACAAGAGGCGGTGCGGCGCTTTCGGTCCGTGCCGTTACAGGAAAGCCAATTAAGCTCGTAGGTCAGGGCGAAAAGCTGACAGACCTTGACTGGTTTTATCCCGACAGAATGGCATCACGTATACTCGGTATGGGCGATGTTCTCACGCTTATTGATAAGGCACAGCAGGCTTTTGACGACAAGCAGGCGCTTGAACTCGAAAAGAAAATCCGCCAGCAGTCCTTTACTTTGGACGACTACTTACAGCAGATGCGTCAGATGCGCAAACTCGGCTCAATGTCCGACATACTCGGAATGCTCCCCGGCGTAAATAAAAAAGCGCTTGAAGGTGCTTCCTTTGATGAAAAAAAGATAGACAGAATTGAGGCAATTATCACCTCAATGACAAAAAAAGAAAGAAACAATCCCGAAATAATAAATTCGGGGCGCAAAAAGCGCATTGCAGACGGCAGCGGCACAAGGGTTCAGGACGTTAACCAGTTCCTCAAATCCTATGAGCAGATGCAGAAACTTATGAAACAATTTAGCAATCCAAAGAAAATGAAACGTGCTATGGGCGGGTTTAAAGGTTTTCTGAGATAGCGTTAAAAAAATAATTGTTTAATATTTATTCGGAGGTGAAAATAAATGGTAAAAATTCGTTTAAAGAGAATGGGTGCAAAGAAGACTCCGTTTTACAGAGTTGTTGTTGCTGATTCCAGATACCCCAGAAATGGTAGGTTTATAGAGGAAATCGGTACATTTGACCCCAAGACGGACCCTTCCACAATCAAGATTGATGCTGAAAAGGCGCAGAAGTGGCTCTCCACAGGCGCACAGCCGACAGATACCGTTAAGGAATTGCTTAAAATCAGCGGTATTATAAAATAATCTCACGGAGGTTTCGGTCAATGAAAGAGTTATTAGAATATATTGCTAAGTCTTTGGTGGATTATCCTGATGATGTCAGCGTTACTGAGATTGAAGGCGACACGTCAACAGTTCTTGAACTTCGTGTTAACGATGCCGATATGGGCAAGGTAATCGGAAAGCAGGGCAGAATTGCCAGGTCTATTCGTTCCGTTATCAAAGCCGCTGCCGGCAAAGAACGCAGACGTGTTGTAGTAGAAATAGTTCAATAATTCACGTGATATGAGGTCGTTTAGACCTCATATTGTTTTATGTTGGAGGTTTTTTCATAATGTATATAGAAGTTGGACAAATTGTAAATACCCACGCATTAAAGGGCGAAGTCAAGGTCAATCCCTGGACGGACGCACCGGAGGTGTTTGAGTGCTTTGGCAGGGTTTACACCGCAGACGGAAAGAGCTTTGAGATAGAGAGCATCAAGTATCAGAAAGCTTGCGTCATTTTAAAACTAAGTGGAGTAAACTCCATAGACGGCGCAGAAAAAATGCGTGGCAAAATTTTAAGCGTGCCGAGAAACACCTTTGAAAATCTACCCGATGACACATATTTGGTTGCCGATATAATCGGTCTTACCGTTAAGGACAACGATACGGAATACGGAAAAATCGCTGACGTAATCACAACAGGCAGCAACGATGTATACGTTGTAAAGCGTGACGGCGCAAAGGACCTGCTCATTCCGGCGATTAAGAGCGTGGTTAAGGATATAGACATTGGCGGCGGATATGTTTTGATAGAGATGCCAAAGGGTCTTATTGACGGAGATAAAAAATGAAATTTCATATACTCACTCTTTTTCCGGAAATGTTTTCCGGAGTTCTGCACGGGAGTATGCTCGGACGTGCGGAGAAAAATAATATAATCGAATTTAATGTAATCAACATAAGAGATTTTGCGGCAAACAAACACAACCGTGTAGACGACTATCCGTACGGCGGCGGCCGTGGAATGGTGATGCAGGCAGAGCCTATATACCGTGCATATGAAAGTGTTTGCAATGCCGTGGGCGAAAAACCGCACGTGGTTTATATGTCGCCCAAGGGCAAGGTTTTCAGTCAGGCTCACGCCGTCAGACTCAGCAGAATGGAAAACCTTCTTATCCTGTGCGGTCACTACGAGGGAGTTGACCAGAGGATTATTGACGAAATCGTTGACGAGGAAATTTCCATAGGCGATTACGTTCTCACCGGGGGAGAAATCCCGGCAATGGCGGTCATAGACTCCGTCAGCAGAATGATTGAAGGCGTGCTCTCAAACGAGGACAGCTTTTGCGACGAGTCGCATTACGGCGGACTTTTGGAATATCCGCATTACACCCGTCCGCCCGTTTTTCACGGTGTTGAGGTGCCGGAGGTGCTCCTAAGCGGCAATCACGCACTTATATCAAAATGGCGGCACCAAATGGCAGTGGAGGAAACGAGAAGGAAACGTCCCGACCTTTTGGATAAATACAACAAAAATTGACCAATTAATTCCAAAATCCAAATTACATAAAACCCCTTTATTTGTAAATAATAAATTTGTGAAATTTAATGCGGCAGAGTAAAAAGTTTATTGTTTAAAAGGAGTTTTTTAATATGAAAGCAACAGGAATTGTGAGGCGTATAGACGACCTCGGAAGAGTTGTTATACCCAAAGAAATCCGCAGGACAATGCGCATCAGAGAGGGCGACCCGCTTGAAATTTTTACCGACCGTGAGGGCGGAGTTATATTTAAAAAATATTCGCCCGTGGGAGAACTTGGCGACTTTGCTTCACAGTATGCGGAAACACTTTATAAAACATCAGGATTTCCGATTTGTATTACAGACAAAGACTCAATAATCGCAACAGCAGGTGTCGCCAAAAAAGAACTTTACGAAAAACCCGTAAGCGCTGAGATGGAGCGTGTTATGGAGGAAAAGACATCCTTTGTGTGCACTGATGGCAAGCGCCTTCCCGTGACAGACCAGAGCGACA
The DNA here is from genome assembly GCA_934500705.1 of uncultured Clostridia bacterium. Taxonomy (GTDB): domain Bacteria; phylum Bacillota; class Clostridia; order UMGS1810; family UMGS1810; genus CAKSIN01. Next base: position 172,697 of record CAKSTI010000003.1, read on the forward strand.
AGTACAACGCAGGAGTAATTTCGCCCATAGTTTCCGAGGGAGATGTAATAGGAAATGTAGTGGTGATGCGCTCCGGAGAACGGGAAAAAATGACCGACACAGAGCTTAAACTTGCCAATGCCGCATCAATGTTCCTTGCAAAGCAAATGGAAATATGATGGTAACCCGACCCGTCAGCGCAATCAAAGCTTGCGGACGGGTACCCCGGAACCTTGTTGTGTTTACAAAAATCCGAAACCTTCAAAATCAAATGTTTTGAAGGTTTTGGATTTTAAACGGTTGATTTTAATGTTTTTTTGTGGTACAATGTATGTAAAAATATTAAACTGCACGGAGGACATTATGAAAGCGATTATTCTTGCTGCGGGGTATGCAACCCGTCTGTACCCGTTAACCCAAAATCAACCCAAGGCGCTTTTGCCCATCGCCGGGAAGGCTATTTTGGACTATATTGTTGACGAGATAGAAAAAATCTCAGAAATTGACAAACTCATTATCGTGAGCAACACAAAGTTTTTCCCGAATTTTGAGGACTGGAAAAAGGAGAGAAACACAAGACTTGACGTAACCGTTCTCGATGACGGCACAACGGACGACTCCAATAAGCTCGGTGCCATAGGCGACATTGAATATGCCGTTGAAAACTTAAATATCGACGACGACGTGCTCATTATGGCAGGCGATAACATTTTCACCTTTAAACTCAGCGATTATTACAACGAATTCAAGAGAGTAAATGAGGATATGATTTTGGTTAAAGAAATCGACAGCATTGAGGATTTGCGCAGAATGGCAAACGTAATTCTTGACGAGCGCAGCTGCGTTAAGGGTATGGTAGAAAAACCGCAAAACCCGCAGAGCAACATTGCCGCATTTGCATCGTATATATATAAGCGTGAAACAGTTCCGCTCATCAAACAGTACCTCGATGAGGGAAATAATCCGGACGCACCCGGATTTTTCCCCTCGTGGCTATACAAGAAAAAAGAGGTTTACGCATATAAATTCACAGGCGAATGTTACGACATAGGCACGCCGAAGTCCTATGAAGAAGTGAATGAAATTTTTGCGAATTTACATTAAGTCCAAAAACTTATATGCCATCAGCACAGCCGCAAGTTCCTTGGCTGTGCTGTATTTTTTTGTGTAAACGGTGCCGGTGCTCCTTATGGCGTCGTTCATAATGAAGTCCCCGTTGCCAATTCTGCCGAACGAAAATATTCCGTACCCATATCCCTTGTCACGTCCGGCGGCACTTGGAATGTGCTCGGTATAGATGTTTAAGAGCAGACGTATTTCGTCCGGCGTAAGACGTCTGCCGTATCGCAGCTTTCCCTTGCTTAAAAGTATGGCAACGGCACCCGTTATTATGGGTGTTGCCATAGATGTTCCGCTGAGTGTTGCATATCCGCCGTCAAGGTAGGTGGAGTATATGTCAATTCCGGCGGCTGATATTTCGGCGGCTTTTCCACGGGAATTGAAGTCGGCTATGTTTTTGTTTATGTCAACTGCCGACACCGCAACCGTTTCCGGAAAATTCGCAGGATAGCCGATGGTGTTTTCGCCCATTCCTCCCTCGTTTCCGGCGGCGCATATCAGGCTTATTCCACGCTCGTGGACTTTGGATATTAAAGCCTTGTACTGCGGCGATGTGGCAGATGACGAAAAGGACATATTTATCACGTCAACGCCTTTGTCAATAAGCCAGTTCATACTCTTTTCTATGGCGGGGTAACTGGTTTTCCCGTCCTTGCCGAACGCCTTTGCAACATACAAATCCGCTTTCGGAGCAACGCCCACCACACCGACGCCGTTTTTCTCCGCCGCAACTATACCGCATATGTGCGTCCCGTGACCGTTGTCGTCCTCAAAGTCGTCACTGTTTTTGCCGTAAAAGTTGGCTCCGTCCTTAATGCGCCCTTTAAGTTCTATGTGGTCGCTGTCAACGCCTGTGTCTATTATGCCGACTTTTATATCCTCGCCCATAGTTTCGTGCCATTCGAGCGGAGCGCCGACCATTTTAACGCCGTAGTCTATTATTTCGCTGTTTTCCTCGGAGGTTACATTTATCACCTTGCAATCGCTTATTTTAAATTCAGACATATAAATCACCCCATATATTTAATTATATGCCTGTAATTAAATTTGGTTATACAAACCGAAAGATTACATAAACTATACCGAGGTGATTTTGTGAAAATCAATTATAAGCGTCTTGCGGCGGCAATAGCAATTCCGCTTGCCGTCGGGGGAGTTTCCGCCCTGATTACGTCCGGGGCTATGAAGGAATTTGCAGGCGTTTCAAAACCGCCGCTCTCACCGCCGGGTTGGCTTTTTCCAGTGGTGTGGTCGGTTTTGTATGTGCTTATGGGCATTGCATCATATATCATTGTGCAAAGCGGAGCAGAGCCGGGAGAAAAGAAAAGCGCTTTGACTGCGTACGGTGCGCAGCTGTTTTTTAACTTTTTCTGGTCGATAATCTTTTTTAATTTTTCAGCATACCTGTTTGCGTTCGTATGGCTCGTGATAATGTTTGTGCTGATTATAATAACATACGGCAGATTTGCAAAAATTGCAAAATCCGCCGCATATCTGTTGGTTCCGTATATATTGTGGGTGCTGTTTGCCGCATATCTCAATCTCGGTGTGTACCTGCTGAATTAAAACAGGCTTGTCTGCTCGGAGGATGCGTTGTCCTCATCTTTAAGATAATATCCGGTTGCCGGAATGTTTTTTGTGCGATAATAGTCTGGGTCGTTAAGATTGGCATCGCTCAGAAAGCAAGCTCTGGCAACCACGCTTTTTTTCTTCATATTCATAACAATTACGCCCTGCGTGTCACGGGTGTTTTTCGGCGCAATGGACGAGGTGTTGAACACGAGCACCTTGTCGAGGTCGGTAAACAGCGCAATGTCGGTGTCCTGCGCAAGGTACTTAACGTCCACGAGCGGATATTTTTTGCAGTAGGCGTTAATCAGCTTTTTGCGGTTAGTTTTTGTTTCGTAGCTTTTCAGCGGAACTTTGGCGCCTCTGCCGTTTTCAAACAGATACAGAAGGTCGCCGGAGTAGTCCGAGGTGGGGATAACGTATATTATGCGTTCGTCCGGCTCCATCTCTATTATGTTGGGCAAAAAGTGTCCCCAGTCGCTTGCTTTGCAGTCGGCAATTTCGTGAATTTTCATCTTATATGCGTTGTGCTTGTCGCTTATTAGGAGAAGGTCGCACACGTTTTCGGTTTCCCACTCGCACACTATTTTGTCGCCGTCTTTCAGCTTTTGCGCACCGCTTGAACGCAGGGACACCTGCGAAATTTTCTTTAAATAGTTCCCGGCTGTGAGGAATATTTTAAGGTTGTAGTTGTCCACCGTTTCGACCTCGCTGTATACAACGGTTTCACTGTCGTCCACAATCTCGGTGCGCCTGTCTGCACCGTACTTTTTGCTTATTTCTTTAAGCTCGGAGATGATGACCTTTTTAACCTCTTTGTCATTTTTAACAAGTTCGTCCAGTCTGTCCAATTCGTCGTTTATGCCTTCTATGTCGTCAAGGCGGTTTAGAATATACTGCTTGTTGAGGTTGCGCAGTTTGATGTCGGCAACATATTCTGCCTGAATTTCGTCAATGTCAAAGCCTTGCATAAGGTTGGGCACAACGTCATCATCTTTTTCGGTATTTCTGATTATGGCAATAGCCTTGTCAATGTCCAAAAGAATTTTTTTGAGTCCTTCGAGCAGATGCAGTTTGTGAGTCAGCTTGTTAATGTCGTATTTGGTTTTGCGGATTATGCACCCTTTGCGGAATGCCGTCCACTTTTCCAGTATTTCACGCACTCCCATTACCTTTGGCACGTTGCCGTCAAGTATGTTAAAGTTACAGCTGAAACTGTCTTCAAGGGGAGTGAGTTTGTAGAGCTTTGCCATAAGTGCGTCAGGGTCGGTGCTGCGCTTTACGTCGAGCGTGATTTTAAGTCCGTTAAGGTCTGTTTCGTCACGCAGGTCGGTTATCTCACGTATCTTGCCGGATTTTATAAGCTCAACGGTTTTGTCAATTATCGCCTCGGCGGTGGTTGTGTAGGGAATTTCATAAATTTCGATGTAGCCGTTTTTCTTGTCATAGCGGTACTTTCCACGAACTTTAAAACTGCCCCTGCCGGTATTGTAAATCTGACGTATGGTTTGCTCATTATACAGCAGACTGCCGCCGGTCGTAAAGTCCGGTGCGAGCAGAGTCTGCGCAATGTCGCAGTTTTCGTTTTTCAAATATGCAATGGTCGTATTGCAGACCTCACGCAGGTTAAACGAACAGATGCAGTTTGCCATACCGACGGCAATTCCCTGGTTGGGATTTACCAGAATATTGGGAAATGTCACCGGCAAAAGGACGGGTTCTTTGAGCGTTCCGTCGTAGTTGTCGGTAAAGTCAACCGTATTTTTGTCGATGTCTTTAAAAAGTTCTTTGCTTATTTCGTCGAGTTTAACCTCGGTGTAACGTGATGCGGCATATGCCATATCACGGGAATAGTGCTTTGCAAAATTGCCCTTGGAGTCCACAAACGGGTGGAGAAGCGAGTCGTTTCCACGGGTAAGGCGAACCATTGTGTCATATATAGCCTGGTCGCCGTGGGGATTTAACTTCATTGTCTGACCTACAACGTTTGCCGACTTTGTTTTGTTGCCGGTTAATAAATTCATTTTATACATCGTGTATAAAAGTTTCCTGTGGGACGGCTTAAAACCGTCAATCTCCGGCAGCGCACGGGAAATAATAACGCTCATAGCGTAGGGCATATAGTTTTCTTTAAGTGTGTCTGTAATTCTCTGGTCGGAATTATACATTCTGCCGTCTCCTCTCAGCTTAAATCGAGCATATCAAGATACATATGCCCGTTTTGCGCAATGTAAGTTTTTCTGTCGGCAAGATTGTCGCCGAGCAAAAGATCAAAGACTTCCGCCGTAGGTTCGATGTCCTCGCTCATAACACGGATAAGACGCCGTGTTTCCGGGTTCATTGTGGTTTCCCACATCATTTCCGGCTCGTTTTCGCCAAGACCTTTCGAGCGCTGAACGGTGTATTTTTTGCCGCTCAGTTTGGCTGTGATTTCCGCTTTTTCCTTTTCTGTGTATGCAAAGTACGATTTGTCTTTGACGGTTATCTCAAACAGGGGCGACTCCGCAATATAGACCTTTCCGGCGTCAATCAGCGTCGGCACAAGGCGGTAGAGCATTGCGAGAATAAGCGTCCTTATCTGAAATCCGTCAACGTCGGCATCGGTACAGATGATTATTTTATCCCAGCGGAGGTTGTCCATATCAAAGGTGTTTAAGTTTTTGTTGTGCTTGGAGCTTATCTCAACGCCACAGCCGAGAACACGCAAGAGGTCAACTATTATGTCGCTTTTAAATATTTTTTCGTAGTCGGCTTTAAGACAGTTAAGGATTTTTCCACGCACCGGCATTATTGCCTGAAATTCCGAGTTTCTGCCGAGTTTGCACGAGCCGAGGGCAGAGTCGCCCTCAACGATGTATATTTCACGTTTTGACACGTCCTTTGTACGGCAGTCAACGAATTTTTCCACACGGTTGCTCACATCAATGGTGCCGCTGAGCTTTTTGGCAATATTCACCCTTGCCTTTTCGGCGTGTTCACGGCTGCGCTTGTTGATGAGAACCTGAGTTGCGATTTTGTCCGCCTCGGCTTTATTTTCTATAAAGTAAAATTCAAGCTCGTGGCGCAGCCACTCTATCATAGCGTCGGTGATGAACTTGTTGTTGATTGCTTTTTTTGTCTGGTTTTCGTAACTTGTCATAGTCGAAAACGAGTTGGAAACCAAAATCAGACAGTCACGCACATCACCGAAATTTATCTTAGACTCGTTTTTGTTATATTTGTTGTTGCTTTTGAGGTACCTGTCAATGGTGTAGGTAAAGGCATTGCTCACAGCCTTGTCGGGCGAGCCGCCGTGCTCCAAAAAGCTGGAATTGTGGTAATATTCCAAAAGGCTTGCCTTGTTGGAAAAGCAGAACGCAACCGACAGCTTAACCTTGTACTCCGGCTTGTCCTCACGGTCACGACCCTTTCTCTCACATTCGATGTATTTAATGTCGGTGAAACCCTCGCCGTTTTCGATTTCCTTAACATAGTCGGCAATTCCGTTTTCGTAGAGAAAGTCCTTCTCCTCAAATTCGCCCTTTGAAACTTCGTTTTTAAATTTAAAGCACAAACCTTTGTTTACGATTGCCTGTTTTTTAAGTATTTCCTCATAGTATTCCGATGAAATGTCTATATCTGTAAAAACGTCCAGGTCAGGGCGCCATTTAATTCTTGTTCCGGTGTGGCGGTGGCGGAACGGCTCTTTGGTAAGTCCGCCCACGTTTTCGCCCTTTTCAAAATGCAGGCTGTATTTAAAACCGTCCCTTAAAACGGTAACGTCCATATATTCCGAGGCGTACTGCGTTGCGCACGCACCCAGTCCGTTAAGTCCAAGGCTGTACTCGTAATTTTCGCCGTCGTTGTTTTTGTATTTTCCGCCGGCGTAAAGCTCGCAGAAAACAAGCTCCCAGTTGAATTTGTTTTCAATGGGGTTGAAATCTACCGGCACGCCTCTGCCGTAGTCGTTTACCTCAATGGATTTGTCCATATAACGGGTTACTTCAATCACGCTGCCGTGACCTTCTCTTGCCTCGTCGATGGAGTTTGAAAGTATTTCAAACATAGCGTGGCGGCAGCCTTCAATCCCGTCCGAACCAAAAATAACGGCAGGTCTTAAACGCACCCTGTCCGCTCCTTTAAGCATAGATATGCTTTTGTTATCATATGTGTTTTTCTTTTGAGCCATTTACTTCACCTCTGTTTATATACATTATTATACACTTAATTTTGTGTTTTTTCAAGGTTTAAATGATTTTTTACATATGTTGGGTTTTTTTCAAACATTTTTTGCGAAAAAATATCGCCTATGCAAAGTCGTAAGAATATGATATAATTAGTTGAAACAAAAATTCTGAGGGGATTTGCAAAATGAAAAATACCGTTTTTGCAGTACGAATATTTTTGTGCGCTGTTTTATGTATGTCGCTCCTTTGCTCCGCAGCCGGCATAGACTCCGTAAAGTCTGATAACGCTGAGCTCGGCGCCGTGTTTTCAAGGCTTGAAAACGGGGACATAAGCGTTTGTTTAAACGGCACGGCAGGGGAGGGCGCAAGCTTGATTTTTGCCGTCTATGACAAAAGCGGTGCGCTCTCGAATGTGAAAATTGCACCCGGTACAACAAAGGAGTATGTGATAACAAACTGCTCCGATACGCAGAGCGTCCGTGTTTTTGCACGCAAGGGAGAGGGGCTTCTCATTCCCGTGGCGTCGAGTCCCGAAATAAAGACATCGGATATTGAAACCGTTCCCGATGTCCTGCGTGTAAGAGAGGACGGACAGCTTGTGCACAAGGACGGGAAAACCGTAGTGCTCAGAGGTGTGAACTTCGGCGGCTGGCTCATTCAGGAAACCTGGATGTGTCCTCTTGTTGCCTTTGATAACAACGTGACCGTAAAGGGCGGCAAGGAAAACGGCTGGGCAAACCTCGATACGTTAAACGCCCTTGAAAGCAAGTTCGGCGCAAACGGCGCATCTGCGCTTATGCAAAAATACTACGACAGCTACATAACCGAGGGGGATTTTAAAAACGTCCGTGACCTCGGATTTAACTGCGTGCGCATACCGTTCTGGTACAGGAACTTTATGTCTGACGAAAACGAAACGTATATTACCGATAACGATGACGATAACCCTGGATTTAAAAAACTCGACTGGGCGTGCGAAATGGCGGAAAAATACGGACTGTATATGATACTTGATATGCACGGCTGTCCGGGCGGTCAGAGCGGCGACCATTCGTGCGGAAAAGTCGGGAGAAATTATTTGTATAAAGAAGAAAAATATCAAAGCATAATGGAAGAACTGTGGGTGAGAATTGCAAAAAGGTACCGCAAAAAGACCTGTGTTGCGGCATATGACATAATGAACGAGCCTTTAAACAACGCCAATGCAAACTACGGCGTTTCGTCAAAGTATGCGGCGGACCCGTGGGCGGACAAAATACTGCGTGTTGAAGTCTATGACAGAATGATAAAGGCTGTGAGAAAAGCAGACCCTTACCACGTTATAACAATCGAGGGAATATGGCGCATTTCATATCTGCCGAACCCGTCGGACTACGGCTGGACAGATATGATGTACCAGCTCCATTCCTACGACTCGGACGACAGTACGACAAAGGCGCTTGTAAAATCAATTTCGGATAAAATGAATGAGTACGGCGTTGCCGGCTATATGGGTGAGTTTAATCCGCTTGTATACAATAAAAGTGCGGCAGAACTTATGGACAAGGCAAACATAAGCTATACGCTGTGGAATTACAAGGTGACGGGCATATTGAACGACGGATACAAAAACTGGGGTTTGTATTACAAGAGTTTTTCGGCAGATGAGCTTTACAACATCTGCGGACAGAGCGCATTTTCTAAAATTTCGTCATCGTGGAACGGTGTGATGCTTAGCACAAAGTCGCTGACGGACAGCGAAATTAAAAATATGTATTCAAACTGGTGGAGCACAGAAAAACTTGCTACCGAAAACTACACGCTGAATAATGAACTTAAAGCTATTATGGGCACAAAATAAAAAAATTTAAAAAAAGGTATTGACAAATGCGCCCTGCGGTGGTATTATATTGCAGTAAAGCAAAGCAGAAGTCCACTTCTCACCTTGCGGTTATGCAAATCGGTAAGGTTAATACTTGTATCAAATGTATGAGTGGGTGGATTTTGCCCACTTTTTCTTTTGTTTCGGGAAAAAGGGCTTGGTATTATTATTTTTATTGTGGAGGTGCTTTATCATCAGTAGTAAAGAAATGTTGATTAATGATGAAATCAGAGAGAAAGAAGTCAGGTTGATTGATATGGACGGCTCACAGCTCGGCATACTTCCCATTGCTGACGCAATGGCAAAGGCAGAGAATAAGGGGCTTGACCTGGTGCTTATAGCTCCGCAGGCAAAACCGCCGGCGTGCAAGATAATGGACTACGGCAAGTATAAGTTTGAGCAGAGCAAGAGAGACAAGGAAGCACGCAAAAATCAAAAGACCGTGAACATAAAAGAAGTTCGCATTACGCCGTCTATCGACGTGCATGACTTTAACACAAAGGTTAATCAGGCAGTCAAATTTTTAAAATCCGGTGATAAAGTAAAAGTTACCGTCAGGTTCAGAGGCCGTGAACTTCATCACACAGACCTCGGTATGGAACTGCTCAAAAAGTTCGGCGAAGTTATTACGGAGTCGGGCAGTATTGAAAAAGCTGCAAAGCTCGAAGGCAGAAATATGACTATGGTGGTCGCACCGAAACAATGATAAAACTTAAAAATCGGAAGGAGTGCAAATGCAATGCCTAAAATCAAAACTCACAGAGGTGCTGCAAAGAGATTTGGTCTCACAAAGAACGGTAAGGTAAAGCTCAATCAGGCTTTCAGAAGACATATTTTAACCAAAAAGTCTACAAAAAGAAAGAGAGCTTTGAGAAAGCAGGCTTATGCTTCTAAGGCAAATGCTGCAACAATCAAGAGACTGATACTTTATAAATAAAATCGAGGAGGCGTTTTAAAATGGCTAGAGTAAAAGGCGCTATGGCTACAAGAAAAAGACACAAGAGAGTTTTAAAACTCGCTAAGGGATACAGAGGTGCTAAGAGCAAACTTTTCAGAACCGCAAACCAGGCGGTAATGAAGTCACTGTCTTATGCTTACATCGGCAGAAAGCAGAAAAAGAGAGATTTCAGAAAAATCTGGATAACAAGAATAAGCGCAGCTTGCAAGCTTAACGGAATTAACTATTCAAAGTTTATGAACGGTCTTAAAAAGGCTGACATAAATATGAACAGAAAAATGCTCTCCGAGATTGCCATTGCAGACCCGGCAGCATTCACAGCATTGGTTGAGCAGGCTAAGGCGGCTCTTAACTAATACAAGCTATGTTTTTTAAAACCACTATATTTTGAGTAAATATAGTGGTTTTAGTGTATATGGGAAAATTGACGGGCGGTGAATTTTGTGACAGCAGTTAAAATAGAAAGCAGTTCAAACGCTGTTTTTAAACAGACAAAAAAATTGCTTAAACGCAGTGAGAGAAAGAAAACGGGTTTATTTATAATAGAGGGCGAGCGCATAGTAAACGACGCCGTAAAGAAGGGTGCACGGGTTGAATACATTGTTGTAAGCGAGTTTTACGGCGGAAGCGTCCCGGAGGGCATTAAGACGTACGTTTTGGCGGACAGACTCTTTGACGAATTAAAGGAAACGGTAAATTCCCAGGGTATAGCCGCCGTGGTGAATTATACGCAGAAAAAGACCGATGAGATAAACTATGAAAAAGACGGCTGTTATCTGTACCTTGACTGCGTTGCCGACCCCGGAAATATGGGGACGATAATACGCTCGGCGGAGGCGTTCGGAGCAGACGGCATAATTTTGTCCGACGGCTGCGTTGACGTATACAACCCCAAGGTTATCCGCTCGACTATGTCGGCGTTGTTTGACGTTGACCTGTACTGCGGAAATGAGGAAACTATTAAAAAATTTTTGCAAAACGGCTTTGAGATTGCAGGAACTTTCCCAACCGATGCCGAATACTCCTATGAGTGCGATTATTCCGACAAATGTGTAATAGTAATGGGCAATGAGGCAAACGGCATTTGTGACAAAATTTCCGCTCTCTGCACAAAAAAAGTGACGATTCCGATGACTAAATTCACAGAGTCCTTGAATGTTTCCGTTGCTTGTGGTATAATGTTGTACGAGAGGTTTATATACGGAAAAAGACGGGGGAAAAAAGATGAATAATTTCGAATACTACACTCCCACAAGAATGATATTCGGTAAGGATACCCATAAAAAAGCGGGCGAGGTCATAAACGCATACGGGTTTAAAAAGGTTTTGCTCCATTACGGTATGGGCTCGGTTAAAAAGAGCGGGTTGTACGGCGAAGTTACAGATGCGCTCAAATCGGCGGACATAAGCTATATTGAACTTGGCGGCGTTTGCCCCAACCCAAAGCTTGCAAAGGTCAAAGAGGGAATAGAACTTTGCAGGGAGAACGGCGTTGATTTTATCCTTGCAGTAGGCGGCGGCAGCGTTATCGACTCGGCAAAGCTGATTGCGGCAGGGAGCCTGTATGACGGCGACCCGTGGGACTTTTCGCTTAAAAAGCAGACGCCGAAGGCGGCGCTTCCCGTGGGGTGCATACTCACCATCGCCGCATCGGGCAGCGAGATGAGCGACTCGTGCGTTATAAGCAATGACGGATTAAAGCGTGGTTTTTCCTGCGAGCTTAACAGACCGCTTTTTTCAATCTGCAACCCGTGCCTTACATATACTGTAAGTCCCTATCAGACGGCGTGCGGAATTGTGGACATAATGATGCATACGGCGGAGCGGTATTTTACCGTGAGTGAGCCTTTTGACGTTACCGACGAGGTTGCGGAGGGCATACTCAGGAGCGTTATCCGCTGCGGCCGTGCGGTTATGAAAGACCCGTGCGACTATGAGGCAAGGGCAAATCTTATGTGGGCAGGTTCGCTTTCCCACAATTCGCTGACCGGTGTCGGTACAAAGGTTATGATGGTTTGCCATCAGCTTGAACACGAGCTGAGCGGAATGTTTGACAGCGTGGCTCACGGCGCAGGACTTGCCGTAATATTTCCCGCTTGGGAGAAGTATATATACAAATATAATCCGCAAAGATTTGCAAAGTTTGCAATGAACGTGTGGGGCGTGCCGGACGGCGGCAGAACGGCGGAGGAGATAGCAAAAGATGGTATCGACAGATGCGAGGACTTCTTTAAAAACTGCCTCAAAATGCCCGTAAGACTGTCTGAACTCGGCATAAACGTCAGCGATGACGACATACGCACAATGAGCGAAAAGTGCACCAATTACGGCAAGAGAACACTTGACGACTATACAGAGCTTGCGGAAAATGAAATAGCAGAAATATTTAAAATAGCAAGGGGGTAATGCAGTGAGCGATTTTTGGACTTTTTTAATTCAGAATATAAGCCTTATACGACTTAGGGATATTGTGGACATTCTGATTGTCACCTTTGTCATCTACAACGGCATTAAGCTGGTTAAAGAAACGAGAGCGGTTCAGATTATAAAGGGAATTTTGATACTTGTAATTGCAACACCCGTTGCAAACTGGCTCGGACTTAATGCCATAGGCTATCTGCTTGCAAACACAATGCAGGTGGGCGTGCTTGCCATAATCATAGTTTTCCATCCGGAAATCAGACGTGTGCTCGAAAAAATGGGTACAAGCACAGCCGGTTCGATTTTCGGCAGCAATGACGAAATTGAGGACGTGGCGGACGCCGTGTGCCAGGCGTCGCAGTATATGGCGGAGCACAAAATCGGTGCGCTTATGCTTTTGGAGCGCAACACAAAGCTCGGCGACATAATGAAGTCGGGTACGGCGCTTGACGCACAGATTTCACCACAGCTTCTTATTAACATCTTTATGTCAAACACACCCCTGCACGACGGGGCAACGGTAATCGGCGGCAACAAGATAAAGGCAAGCGCCTGCTTTTTGCCGCTTACGCAGAACAATAACTTTTCCAAAGAGCTTGGAACAAGACACCGTGCGGCAATAGGCGTTTCGGAAATTGCCGACTGCATATCTATTGTTGTGTCCGAGGAAACGGGTAAAATTTCAATAGCTATGGACGGCGAACTTAAAAGAGGAGTAAGCGTCGAGGAGCTGAGAAATACTATAATCCGTGTTATGGGCAATGACAATCAGAGCAGTGAGGACGAGGTCAAGAGCGGATTTGTGGATAAAATTTCACAGTGGGTGGTGAAGAAAAAATGAAAGATATTTTCAAAACTAACTGGTTTGTTGCGCTCGTTTCTTTTCTCTGCGCCGTTGTTATATGGGTGTACGTTGTGTATCAGATAAACCCTATGTACGAAACAACGGTCAGAAAAATACCGATTAAGTATATGTACCAATCCTCGGATTTTGACTCCGGAAAACTTATGATTTTGTCATCGAACAGCGAAACTGCGGATATAAAAATCAGAGGCAAGCGCAGCACCGTTTCCAAACTGAAACGTGACGATATTCAGTGCAGTGTCGATATGACCGACGCCGACAGCGCCGGAACGTACAGCCTTGCCTTAAAGGTCAACTTTAACGTGGACGGCATAGAGCTTACGTCAAAGTCGCCGTACAGCATCAATTTGGTTGTAGACGATGTTATCACCGTGGAAAAGGATATAGAAATAGACGTTCACGGCAAGCCGGCAGACGGGTTCATTGCTGAGAGCGTGGAGTATTCTCCGCTTAAAATAAGGTTGACGGGCGCAAGGAGCATTGTAAAAAAGATTAAAACCGCACTTATTTCGGTTGACCTCACAGGCGCGTCCGACACAATCTCCGGCAGGTATAAAATAAAGCTGTACGACAAGGACGGCAACCTTTTCAGCGATGACAGGGTGAGCAAGAACATCACCTATACCGAGCTTAAATACAACATATTCCAGAATAAATCCATAGACATAGAGCCGGCGCTCTCCGGAAGTGCAAACAAGAACGGAGAAAAGGTCACCATTTCAAAGGTTCAGCCGTCCAAGGCGTCCGTGATAGGTGACAAGCGTGAGCTTTTGAACATTGATAAACTGGAAACCGAGGAAATAGATGTGTCGCATATTAAAGACGGCGACACGGTAAAAGTCAAGCTCAAACCTCTGCCGGAAAACGCAAGGTTTGACGAGGACATCACAGAAGTTGAAGTTACATTTAAAACTACTCAGAAATAGCACAAGGAGGACATTATGGGAAGAATTTTCGGAACAGACGGAGTAAGAGGTATCGCCAATTCGGAGCTTACCGCACAGCTTGCATTCAAGCTCGGTCAGGCGGGGGCAAAGGTGCTAACCAAAAATTGCAGCGGAGCGCCAAAGATACTTGTGGGCAAGGATACCCGTGCATCGGGAGATATGTTGGAGGCAAGCCTCAATGCCGGCTTTTGCACAATGGGTGCGCAGGTTTACTGCGTCGGAGTGCTGCCGACCCCGGCTGTGGCTTATCTCATAAGAAAATATAATATGGACGCCGGAGTTGTAATCAGTGCGTCGCATAATCCTATGGAGTACAACGGCATCAAGTTTTTCAGCAGTGAAGGCTATAAGCTCAGTGACGAACTCGAAGCGGAAATCGAGGAGTATGTCCTCGACGGCAAAGATTTGGGAGAGCTCCCCGTAGGCAAAGACGTCGGCAGAGTGCATACAAAGAGGAGCGGTATGCAGGATTATGTTGACTATATCCGCAGTACCGTTGACGGAGATTTCTCAAACCTCAAAATTGCACTTGACTGCGCAAACGGTGCGTCCTTTGAGTGTGCAAAACTGCTCTTTGGCTCCCTCGGAGCAAAGGCGGAGTACATTTGCAACACGCCCGACGGATGCAACATCAATGACGGCTGCGGCTCAACGCATACGCAAAAGCTGAGCGAATACGTAAAAAACGGCGGCTTTGACCTCGGTCTTGCCTTTGACGGCGATGCGGACAGACTCCTTGCAGTTGACGAAAACGGCACTCTGGTGGACGGCGACAAGATTATGGCAATCTGTGCGCTCGAACTCAAAAAGCAGGGCAAACTCAAAAGGGACACCGTTGTGGCTACCGTTATGAGCAACCTCGGATTTTTTAACGCTCTTAAAGCTAACGGCATTAAATACGAACAGACGACAGTGGGGGACAGATACGTCCTTGAAAATATGCTTGCCAACGGCTACTGCATAGGCGGCGAGCAGTCGGGACACATAATATTCTTAGACTACAACACAACCGGCGACGGACTTATGACGGCAGTGCGCCTTACCTGCGCATTGCGTGACAGCGGAAAGAAAATGAGCGACCTTGCCTCTGTTGTTGAAATTCTGCCCCAGGTGCTTGTGAACGCCAGGATTAAAAACGAAAACAAAAATACTTATATGGAAAATAAAGAAATTGCCGAAGCAATACGCAAAATAGAGGAAAAATTTGCCGGTAACGGCAGAGTGCTCATACGCCCGTCCGGCACGGAGCCGCTCGTGCGTGTTATGCTCGAAGGCAAGGATAAAAGCGAGATTAAGGAGGAGGCCACAGCGCTTGCAAAAATGATTGAGGAGCGCCTTGGCTGATAGAATATGACAAAGAAGGAACGTGCCGCAAAGATACAGGAGGTTTTTGACGTGGTGTATAAGGACGCCGAGTGTTCTCTCGATTACCGCACACCGCACGAACTTTTGGTTGCCGTTCAGCTCTCGGCGCAGTGCACAGACGCAAGGGTTAATATTGTGACCAAAGACCTGTTTAAAAGGTACAAAAGCGTGTACGAATTTGCCGGGGCGGACGAGGACGAGCTTGCCGCAATAATCCGCCCGTGCGGATTTTACAAAAACAAGGCAAAAAACATAATAGCCTCGTCCAAAGACATCGTCAGTCGCTTCGGTGGAGAAATTCCCTCCACTATGGAGGAACTCACTTCGCTTGCGGGAGTCGGCAGAAAGACGGCAAATCTTATCTTGGGCGACGTTTTCTCACAGCCGGCAATCGTCGTGGATACGCACTGCATAAGACTTACAAACCGCTTTGGATTGGTAAAGGAGAGCGACCCTGTAAAGATAGAGTTTGCCCTCAGAAAGATATTAAATCCCAAAACGAGCAACCGCTTTTGCCACCAGCTTGTTCTCCACGGCAGAGCGGTTTGCCGTGCAAGAAATCCGAATTGCGCCGAGTGCCCCGTAAATGAGCTGTGCAAATATTACAAGGACAGTAAAAAAGATGAATAAAAGAATTGAATTATTAAGAAAATATATTAGCGACAAAGGCTTGGATGCAGTTATTGTGACAAACGAGAGTAACGTCCGCTATTTCAGCGATTTTACGGGAGAAGGACATCTTGTAATTTCTCCGTCGTCACTTGTGCTTTGCACAGATTTCCGCTATACGGAGCAGGCAAAAATCCAGTCGCCGGGCTTTGAAATTGCGGATATTGCAAAGGTCAGACAGTCCGATGTTCTCGCAGAATTTAAAACCGTCGGATTTGAGAACAAGACAATATCGTATGACGAATTCGGCGTGTTTTCAAAGTGCGTGGACAAGATGGTGAATTTGGACTTTGCCCTCACCGATATGCGTGCCGTCAAGGACGGGGACGAAATCGAGTGCATAAAGGCGGCGGAGCACATAGGCGATATGGCGTTTGAGCATATTTTAAAATTTATCAAACCCGGAGTCAGCGAGCGTGACATTGCCCTTGAACTTGAATTCTTTATGCGCAAAAGCGGTGCTGAGGCAATGAGCTTTTCGCCGATAGCCGCCGCAGGTGCGCACGGTTCGATGCCCCACGCAGAGCCGGGGGATTACACGGTTAAAAACGGCGATTTTATAGTTATGGACTTCGGCTGTAAATACAAAGG
Source organism: uncultured Clostridia bacterium (assembly GCA_934500705.1). Lineage (GTDB taxonomy): Bacteria > Bacillota > Clostridia > UMGS1810 > UMGS1810 > CAKSIN01. Next base: position 189,207 of record CAKSTI010000003.1, read on the forward strand.
CTATTGCAGCGATATGACACGTACCGTCTGCGTCGGCAAGGCAACCGACGAGCAGAAAAATGTTTACAACACCGTTTTGAAGGCTCAGACGGAGTCGCTCGCAATGCTTTGCGCAGGCGCAAACCCGTCCGAGGTTCACCGCCTCGCTCAAAGGATTATAGACGCAGACTATACCGGAACATTCGGTCACGCCCTCGGTCACGGAGTCGGGCTTGACATTCACGAACGCCCCGTGCTCTCGCCGAAAAACAATGTCCCCCTTGTACGCTCCAACGTCGTAACGGTTGAGCCGGGCATATATCTTGCGGGAAAATTCGGCGTTAGAATTGAGGACGTTGCCGTTATTTGCGATGAAAATATAATAAATCTTACAAATTCAGACAAAAATTTGATAGAATTATAGCAAAAAATGGTCTTTTTTTCAAAAAAGACTTGAAAAATATGTAATTATACATTACAATAGTATTATCTGTTAAAATGACTAATCGGAGGTATTTTATAATGATTACAGCAGGAGATTTCAGAAACGGAAAAACATTTGAGCTTGACGGCGGAGTTTGGCAGATTGTTGAGTTTCAGCACGTTAAACCCGGTAAAGGCGCTGCCTTTGTCAGAACAAAGATAAAAAATGTTATAACCGGTTCTGTCGTTGAAAAAACATTCAGACCCACAGAAAAATTTGAGGAAGCATTTATCGAGAGAAAAGATATGCAGTACTCATATGCGGACGGTTCACTCTATTACTTTATGGATATGGAAACATTTGATATGCTTCCGATTAATGAGGATATGATAGTAGATAAGATGAAGTTCGTTAAGGAAAACGACACTTGCAAAATTCTTTCATACAAGGGCAGCGTTTTCGACATCGAGCCGCCTACATTCGTAGAGCTTGAAGTTACCGAAACAGAGCCGGGATTTAAGGGTGATACATCAACGGGCGCAACAAAGCCGTGCACACTCGAAACGGGCGCACAGCTTATGGTTCCGCTTTTCATAAACCAGGGAGATAAAATCCGTGTTGACACCAGAACAGGTGAATATATGGAGAGAGCATAAGGAGGAGAATATGGAGAATATTTCAAAACAGATTTTTTATTTAAGAGGTATGATGGACGGTATGGAGTTTGACTCATCAAGCAAAGAGGGCAGAATTTTTGAGTCAATTCTTGCAGTACTCGACGAGATTAACGAGTCGATAGACGAGCTGTTCGACTATCAGGACGAAATGGCAGAGCAGGTCAATATGATTGACGAGGATCTCGCAGAGGTTGAAAGCGAGCTTGCCGACGAATGTGACGATTGCTGCTGCTGCGACGATGACGATGATTTGGAGTACTACGAGATTGAGTGCCCCAAGTGCGGCGAAACAATCTGCCTTGATGAGGACTTTTTCAACAGTGATGACGACATTGTTTGCCCCAACTGCGGCGAGAATATCGACATTGAATTTGATGACGACGACACAGACGAAGAATAAAATTTTTAATTGCACCCACGGAGAGCTTTCCGTGGGTGCATAATTTTAAGGAGGGGAATATGAAGTATTTGTTGCTCCCGGTGCTTTTCATTGCTCTGGGAATTTTTCTTACTGCCGATACAAAGTACAAAGTTTTCGGACGAATTTTAACCACAGCCGCAGCGGTGGTTTTATCTGCGTTTTTGTGGTTTGTGTCGGTGCTTGTTTTGTTGCTCGGCAATGCCTGCGGTGATGTTTATTCAGTAATACTTACCGTGTTTGCTGTGACTGCGCTTGCGCTTTTTGTTGGAATAATATGGGGCAAGGGCAGAAAAAAACAGCTCTTAATTCCGACAGTCGGTATAATGATGATATGCGTACTTTCCGCAGGGTTCACCTATTGCCGTCAGCGGTACACCGACGCTTTACCTGAGGTAAGCGAAAACGACAGCCTGCTTTTAGAATACGCTCCGTATTACAGCAAAACAAAGGTTGCTGAAATTGATGGCGAGCCTACGTTTAAGATAACAGACAACAATATTCCCGTTATGGACGGCGCAACCGCTCTCTACCCGATATACAGTGCGTTTGCAAAGGCGGTATACCCGAAATGCGCAACAGACAGTATTGTTTATGAGAAAAGCGGCAAACCGTATATGAATAAGAATACATATTTAAGGTGCAATAAAACAAGCGGTGCGTACGAAAATATTGTAACCGGCGATGCGGATATTATCTTTGTTGCCGCACCGTCCGAGGAACAGAGAAAGTTTGCGGAGAAAAAAGGCGTTGAGCTTGTTTACACGCCGATAGGCAAAGAGGCGTTTGTATTTTTCGTCAACTCCAAAAATCCCATTGAAAGTTTAAGCACAGAGCAGATAAAAAGTATATACTCCGGCAAAATCAGGAATTGGTCCAAGCTCGGCGTGAACGGCTTCGGCAGAATAAAGGCTTTTCAGCGCAGTGAGGGGAGCGGAAGTCAGACAGCTTTGGAAAATCTTATGCAGGGCGTAAAGCTTGCAAAAGCACCAAAGGAAAATGTTGTGGAAACTATGGGCGGCATACTTGAAAAAACGGCGGATTACAGGAACTTTAAAAATGCGCTCGGCTTTTCTTTCCGCTTTTACTCTGCGCAAATGGTTAAAAATAAGTACATAAAACTTCTTGACATAGACGGTGTTTCTCCTACGGTTGAAAATATTAAAAACGGCACATATCCTCTCACCTCGCAGTTTTATGCCGTAACACGTTCAGATGCGGACGAAAATACCAAAAATCTGCTCGAATGGCTCAAATCCGACCAGGGAAAGGAACTTATCGAAAAAACGGGTTATACGCCTCTTGACTGACAGAGGGGGTAAAAAAATCAACCCCTTTTATACGGATTTTTTACCCTCCCGGCGGTTGACATATCAGGTGCTGTATAGTATAATTGTACTGACATTATTTGTGATTTTTTCACCAATCGGAGGTTTATATGAACACCATCAGCTACGACAGAATGCTCGATAAAATTCACGGGTGCTGGTACGGCAAATGCTTAGGCGGCGCAGCCGGTGCACCTGTTGAAGGAATTAAAAAGATTATAGACGTAGATGACTTTGAGGAGATTTACAACCCCGACCTTCCTAACGACGATTTGGACATTCAGCTCCTTTGGCTCGACGTTTTGGAGAGAAAGGGCATAAATATTACTTCGTGCGACCTGGCGGACGCCTGGCTGGAAAAATGCTGGTATCCGTTTTCGGAGTACGGGTATTTTATGAAAAATTATGAACGTGGACTCAAACCGCCGTACAGCGGAATTTTAAACAACGACTTCTTTAAAGAGGGTATGGGCTGCCCCATACGTTCCGAAATATGGGGACTCATAAGCGCCGGCAACGCAAAACTCGCCGCAGATTATGCCTATACGGACGCCGTGCTTGACCACGCAGACAACTCGGTCTATGCCGAGCAGTTCCTTGCGGCGGCGGAGGCGCTGGCCTTCTTTGAAACAGACATTGCAGATGTTGTAAAAAAGGCTCTGGAATTTGTGCCCGACAGCAAGCTGAAAGACTGTATTTGTGACGTTATCGACTGCTTTGAGGACGGCAGGGACTGGCTCTCTGCAAGAAAGATGATAACGGCGCACTATTCCCACCCGGATTTTACAAACGTCGTTCAGAACCTCGGCTTTACGGTAATAGGTCTGCTCTACGGCGGAATGGATATGAGAAAGACTGTTAACATCGCCTTGAAGTGCGGCTACGACACCGACTGTACCTGTGCGAGTGCGGCGGCTCTGCTCGGCATTGTGCTCGGATATGAGAATATGGGCGATGTAAATAAATTGATTAATGACTACTTCATCTGCGGAATTGACGTTGTGCGCCCGTCGGACAGCATCAGAGGTCTTGCCGAGGACACAATTAAAATTGCCCTCGCCATTGACAATGACTGCCTGCAAATTACCGATGTACCGCAAAAATATGCAGATATCAAAAAGACAAAACCGAATTTGAAACTTGCGGTTTTTAACGAGGAAGAGTTTGAGGACGAGCTTGCAAAGCTGGACTTTGTCCCTTGGAGGGTTTACGGCCCGTACTTTGACCAGCTTGACAAGGCGCCCGACCCACGCTATCCCAGTCCGCACGGCGAGGGGAGCGTTCTGCCGGATTTGGTGTGTATGGTCAATAACAACGTTGAGTTTGACAGACAGTACATAGACGAGAGTACGCTTAAAATGCCGAAAGAGGATTTTGTAATGGAAATCCCGGCGTACGAGGATTACATTCCAATTCAGGAGTGTCTGGGCGCAGAGGGTCAGATGTGCGTTTATCTCGAAACGACGCTTGTGTCGCCAAAGGCGCAGAAGGTGTGGATTTTGGCAGGAAATTCGGACGCATTCAAAATATGGGTAAACGGCAGCGAGGTTCTCTCAGCCGACGAAACAAGGTACTGGACACCTTACAATAACTTCTGCCTTGCGGATTTAAACGAGGGCGAAAACAGAATTGTACTTAAAGTTTTGAGGCGGACGGACGACATAAAGTTTTCGATAGGTTTCAGAAAATATGACGGCAACCATTGGCACAGGTCAAAATGGCATACGGATTTAAAATTTATATAAATATGGAGGCATAAAATGGAAAGATACGAATTTGCAAAAGAACAGTATAAAAAGTACGGCATAGACACCGACGCCGTAATTGAGAGGTTGAAAAACACTCCCATTTCAATTCACTGCTGGCAGGGCGACGATGTTTTGGGATTTGACAGCGGCGAGAGCCTTTCCGGCGGAATACAGACAACGGGTAACTACCCCGGCAGAGCAAGAACGCCGGAGGAGCTTATGGCGGACTTTGACAAGGTTTTAAGCCTCCTGCCCGGCAAAAAGAAAATTAATCTCCACGCTTGCTACGCAATATTTGACGGCAACCGTGTCGACCGTGACAAAATCGCCCCGGAGCACTTTAAGGCTTGGGTGGACTTTGCAAAGAAGAGAGGGCTCGGCATAGACTTTAACCCGACGTTTTTCTCTCACCCTATGGTAAAAGACAACCTCACGCTTTCGTCACCCGACGAAAATGTGAGAAAATTCTGGATTGAGCACGGCAAACGCTGTATCGAAATTTCACAGTATTTTGCTGAGCAGACGGGTATGCCCTGCGTTATGAACATCTGGATACCCGATGGCTATAAGGAGATGCCGGCAGACCGACTCGGACCGAGAAAGCGTTTCAGTGACTCGCTTGACGAAATTCTCGCTGTTCCCTACGACAAGACAAAGGTATTTGTTTGCTTGGAGTCAAAGGTTTTCGGCATAGGAATGGAGTCGTACACCGTGGGCAGTTCCGAATTCTGTATGAATTACGTTGCCACACGAAAGATTATGCCGCTTATGGACAACGGCCACTACCACCCCACAGAGCTTGTTTCCGACAAGGTTTCCGCAATGCTCCTGTTTAACGAACATCTTGCACTGCACATCACAAGAGGCGTTCGCTGGGACAGCGACCACGTGGTACTCTTTGATGACGAAACCAAAGAGATTGCAAAGGAGATTGTCCGCTGCGATGCTCTCGACAGAGTGTTTATTGCAACCGATTACTTTGACGCATCAATTAACAGGCTCTCTGCGTGGATAACCGGCGTGCGCTCGGTAGAAAAGGCGCTTTTGTATGCTCTCTTGGAGCCGTCGGAATATCTCAAAAAATTGCAGGACGAAAACGACATTACAAGCCTTATGTATATGCAGGAGGAGCTTAAAACAATGCCCTTCGGCGACGTTTGGGACGAATACCTTAAACGTGAAGGCGTGGAAAAAGATTATCTTAAAGAAGTTAAAGACTACGAGGAAAGGGTACTGGTAAACAGAAAATGAAAAACATATTAAACGCACCTTTTGTTGAGGAAATGAAAAAGACAACCGCCAATATGTATCGTCTCGGCTGGGACGAGAGAAACGGCGGAAACATAAGCTATATGCTGGACGAAGCCGAGGTGGGACAGTACCTTGACCTTGATAGCGTTATCCGCACAATTCCCACGGGATTTGACGCAAAACCGCTTATCGGAAAGATTTTTATAGTAACCGGAACGGGTAAATACTTTAAAAACGTTGAGTCAGACCCGGAGAACAACCTCGGAATTATCCGCATTGCCAAAGACGGCACAACCGCCGAACTGCTCTGGGGCTACAAGGACGGCGGCAAGTTTACGAGTGAACTTCCGGCGCACCTTATGAGCCATATGGCAAGACTTTCGGTAAATCCCGAAAACAGGGTCATAATTCACTCACACCCCACAAATACACTTGCTATGAACTTTGTGCACGAGCTTGACGAAAAGAAGTTTACCCACACCCTTTGGGAGATGTGCACCGAGTGCATAGTTGTGTTCCCCGACGGCGTCGGCATACTCCCGTGGATGCTCTGCGGAAACAACACAATAGGCGAGGCAACCGCCGAAAAAATGAAGGAATTCAGACTCGTTGTATGGGGAATGCACGGTATTTACGGCGCAGGAAAAGACCTTGACGAAACATTCGGACTTATTGAAACCGTGGAAAAGGCGGCGCAGATTTATATGCTCACCGCACATCTTCCGAGAATTAATACAATAAAGGACGAACAGATGCAGGAGCTTGCAGAGGCTTTCGGCGTTGAATACAGAAAAGATTTTCTCAATTTGTAGGAGGACGCTATGAACTATTATCTTGCGATTGACTTCGGTGCATCGAGCGGCAGGCACATTCTCTGCCACGTTGAAAACGGCAAACTTGTAACCGAGGAAATTCACCGCTTTGAAAACGGCGCCGTTCCCAATGCCGACGGCACTCTCTGCTGGGAGATAGACAGGCTGTTCGGCGAAATAAAAGCCGGTATGAAAAAGTGCGCCGACTTGGGTAAAATCCCCGTCAGTATGGGCATAGATACCTGGGGCGTTGACTACGTGCTCCTCGGCGCCGACGGCAAAAGGCTCGGCGATGCGGTGAGCTACCGTGACGGCCGCACACAAAAGGCGGCAGACTTTGTAAACCGTGCCGTATCCTCTGATGAGAGATATGCCAAAACAGGTATTCAGAGCCACAGCTTTAACACAATATACCAGCTTGCGTCCTGTGTTATGGATAATGCGGACTATTTTGCGGATACCGAACATCTGCTTATGCTGCCCGACTATTTTAACTATCTACTCACGGGCAAAATTATGCAGGAGTATACCAACGCAACCACAACAGAGCTTGTAAACGCTCATACTCAGGATTGGGACGATGATATTATAAAAAAACTCGGTCTGCCGAGAAAGATGTTTAAAGATATTAAAATGCCGTCAACCGTTGTCGGCAGACTCCTGCCGCAGATAAGCGCAGAGGTCGGCTTTGACACAAAGGTAGTGCTTACGGCATCGCACGATACATCGTCTGCCATAATGGCAATACCCCTCGGCGGAGAGGGCGGAATATACATAAGCTCCGGCACCTGGTCACTTATGGGAATAGAGCTTAAAGAGCCGGATTGCCGTACTGTGTGCCGTGATATGGGACTGAGCAATGAGGGCGGCTACCGTGGAATAACGCTTCTTGAAAACATAATGGGGCTGTGGATAATACAGCAAGTCCGCCACGAATACAACGACGGCTATTCATTTGCCGAGCTGTGCGAGCTGGCGGAAAAGTCGGATAACGACAGCATCGTTGACTGCAACGATGAGATGTTCCTCTCGCCCAAGTCAATGAAGGGCGCAATTTGCGACTACTGCACACAGCACGGTATGAAAGCGCCCGAAGAGCCGGGAGATTATGCGAGAATAACGTACCGCAGTCTTGCAAAGTGCTATGCCGAATGTGCAAACCAGCTTGAAAACCTGACCGGCAGGCATTACGATACCATAAATATTATAGGCGGCGGCTCAAACGCCGACTATCTTAACAGGCTCACCGCAGAGGTTAGCGGAAAGACCGTCTGCGCCGGCCCGTCCGAGGCAACCGCCATCGGCAATATTGCCGCACAGATGATTGCCTGCGGAGAGATTAAAGACCTTATGGAATTTAAAGGACTTGTGTCCGATACGTTTGAAATTAAAAGATATAACTAAAATTGTGCCGCAGAGAGCCTTTGCGCTTTCTGCGGCGCTTGTTTTTATAACCAACGCCTCTGCCGAAACGGCTTTGAACCGTTCGCCATAAAGACAAAAATCTGTTTATAACATAGGTCATACTGCCCGCAAAAGATGTTTGACGGGTGGGGTAAAAACTGTCCTTTACAATGCCGGTGATATGATGTATAATCAGTAAAAAACACATAGAGGAGTAATTTATGTTTAAGAAAAAAGGACTTATGCTTGACTGTTCAAGAGATGCGGTGCGCACAGTCAAAACCGTTAAAAAATTAGCCGATATAATGCAAAAACTCGATTTTAACACACTTATGCTCTATACAGAGGACACGTACGAAATTGACACACAGCCGTACTTCGGCTACCTGCGTGGCCGTTATACCAAAGATGAACTTCGTGAGATAGACGCATACTGCGCCGAAAAAGGTATTGAACTCATACCGTGCATACAGACTCTTGCGCATTTAAACGGTATCGTTGACTGGGAAGTTTACCGTGAAATAACGGACTGCAACGATATTCTGCTTGTAGGCGACAGCAGAGTGTACGGACTTATTGACGATATGCTCAGAAACGTTGCCGAAACTTTTACAACCAAAAAGATACATATAGGTATGGACGAGGCGTGGTCGCTCGGACTCGGAAAGTATTTAAGGCAGAACGGCTATACCAACCCCACCGAAATTATGCGTTTCCACCTTGACCAGGTGTCAAAAATTGCCGAAAAATACGGACTTGAACCTATGATGTGGAGCGATATGTTTTTCCGTGTGGTATCCGACGGCTACTACATTGATGACCCGTCTTTGATAGATGACGTTATCCGCAAAACTGTTCCCGAAAATGTGACTCCCGTGTATTGGGATTACTATTCTCTGGACAAGACCCATTATGACAAAATGATGCAGGCACACAAAAACTTCGGCAAACCGTTCTGGTTTGCGGGCGGACTGTGGACGTGGAAAGGCTTTACACCGCATAACCTCTTTTCGGTAGAAACAAGCAAAACCGCAATCGCAAGCTGTATAGACTACGGCGTTGAAAACATTTTCTTTACTATGTGGGGCGATAACGGAGCGGAAACCTCGCCGTTTGCCGTTCTGCCGTCAATGTATTATGTGTCGTGTCTTTTAAGGGGCGTAAATGACGATGGAGAAATTAAAGCAGGGTTTAAGGAGCTTTTCGGAATTGATTATGACGACTTTGCCGCAATAGATATTCCGGAGCTGAACCGTCCCGACGGCGGAAGAGTTATCAACGTAAATTCCGAAAAATATATGCTCTATAACGATTATTTCCTCGGAATTTATGACAGCATAACAGACAGCAGCCGCAATGTGATATACAAAAACACTGCGGATAAAATCAAAAAACTTGCAGATGATAAGAACTTCGGTTATCTGTTTAAAAATATTTGTTCGCTTATGGAAGTGCTTGCCGTAAAGAATGACCTCGGCATACGGACACGCAGTGCCTATAAAGAGCAGAACAGGCAGGAGCTCAAAGCTATCGTTGCCGATTACGAAAAGACGGAAAAACTGCTTGCAGATTTCCTCGACGCATTTACATCTCAGTGGTACGAGGAAAACAAAGCGTTCGGAATAGAAATTCACGAAACGAGAATAGGCGGACTTATTCAGCGTACAAAGTCGTGCAGAAAACGTCTTGAAAAATATTTAAGCGGCGATATTGACAGGATAGAGGAGTTGGAGCAGACAATTCTCGACCCCGAATGTAATCCTGACGGCGGAAAGCGTGAACTCAGCAAAAATGAATGGAGCAAATACTTTGTTAATGTAATGTAGGTGATGTACTTTGAATACAGAAAAATTTTTGCAGATGCTAAGCGAGTGTAACAACATTGTGTTTTTCGGCGGTGCGGGTGTGTCTACCGAAAGCGGCGTTAAAGACTACCGCAGTGAGGACGGACTGTATAACACAGTTAAGGAATACGGCGTGTCCCCGGAGGAAATACTCAGCCATACGTTCTTTTTTAAAAATCCGCAGGTGTTCTATGACTTTTACAGAAAGTATTTTATCACGGACGCAAAGCCCAACAGCGCCCACAAGGCTCTGACGGAGCTTGAAAGAATGGGTAAACTGAAAGCCGTCATAACGCAGAACATAGACGGTCTGCACCAAAAGGCGGGGAGCAAAAACGTGATTGAACTTCACGGCACTGCAAGCGAATTTTTCTGCCCCTATTGCTCAGAGAATGCCGACGGCGCAAAAACTCTTGAAGTAATTAAGAGCGGAGCACTTCCCAAGTGTACGCATTGCGGCGGCGTGCTCAAACCCAAAGTTGTCCTGTACGGCGAACCTCTCAGCGACGGAGCTGTGCAAAGGGCGGTTCGCAGTGTGGCGGACGCCGATATGCTTATAGTCGGCGGTACGTCGCTTGCGGTTTACCCGGCGGCGTCATTTGTGGAATATTTTAAGGGAAAATACACCGTTATGATTAACAAAACCGCAACCGGATATGACGGCAATGCGGACTTAATTGTGAGGGAAAGTATCGGGAAGTTTTTTGAAAAAATTATGGCAGAAAAGCAGCGCTTTTCTGCCAAATAACCTTGTTAATCCGCTAAATATCTAAAATCAATAAAGCAGTAATCAAGGCAGTATCCGTACTCTTTTCCGTCAATAATCCTCTTTTCGTTTGAAAAAATGTTAAATCCGCCACGCTCTGCGTTAAACGGGTCATCTGCACGGCGTGTTACACCCGTCCACATAGACGTTCCGCCGCCGGTCGGATTTACGCTTTCGTGTTTAAAATTCTCGTACGGCATAACTGCTATAACCTTTCCGTCATCATCTACCAGAATGTGCTTTTTGGCATCGACGGGGTAGTAGTAATTGTTGACCTCGGTGTGACCGAAGTTTTCGCTCTCAAAGTCCTCGGCTGTGCCGATTATCACTTTTTCGTCCTTTTCGCAGTAGCTTGACGGGTTGTACTTGTCCGCCTTGTTCATATCAATGGGCGCACACAGAACGGCATTGTATTTTCCGTTTTCGTCATATTCACGTATTTCAAGGCTTCCGAGCAGGTCAAGGTATATTCTGTCGTCAAAGTTCTTTGCGTAATAATAGTTTTTAAGCCTGAGCGCCATTCCCAGCGGTATGTATGTTGTGTCATTTAAGACGAGCGCCGGGTGAGTGGTAGTCCTTACACATTCCGGTTGAGCGGCAGTTCTTGCATCGGTTATGCCCATAATTCTGTATTTGCTGTCAAGGTCAAAGGATATGTTGCTCTGACCGGCGGTGATGTATGCACGGATTGGATTTCCGCCGAGCTTTTCGGGGTAGAAAGTAACCGTTATTTTTCCGTTGTCATAGGTGATGTCTTGGTCATTAACGCCGCAAATGTTCAGCGTTTCACGCAGGGGAATGTAAACTTCGCTGTTGCTTACAAACGGCTTATGTGACAGTCCTTTTTGAGCTCCGTCCCAAAGCACTGTGATACTGCCGGCGTTTTGCGCATTAAAAGATGCCATAACCACGGTTGCGCATACCATTACCGCAACAACAACTGCACCGCTTATCAGTGCCATCATCTTTGAGAGCTTTCCGCTGCCTGAGCGGATTTTTGCAAACCGTGTCTGCAAAGTCCTTTTGCTTGCGCTCATTTTGGTTGTGTAGATGTTTTCAAGCATTTTCTTTTTCTCCTTTCCTGTGCCAGGTCAAGTATAGTTTTCATATAGATTTTTTGTTCGTCATTTGTCATATTTTTTGTTACCGACATATCGCACGAAATCTCGCACGCCTCGGAGATGTTTGCGCACAGAATGTATGCAAGCGGATTGAACCAGTGAACGGCGTTTACCGCTGCGGCAAGCCATTTTATCACAAGGTCACAGCGCTTGCAGTGCGTCAGCTCGTGCAGAAGTATCATACGCATACTCTCCGGTGCAATATCTCCGCTTGGAATATATACGGTGGGGCGCAGCACGCCGACGAGCATCGGTGTGATTGGTTCATCGGATTTTCGCAGGAGTATTTTTCTCTTTATATTAAGCTCTGCCTTTGCGGAGGCGAGCGGTTCGCAGTTTTCCACGGCCTGTGAGTTTTTTCTGCGTTTTATTACATAAATAACGTAGCTTGACAGGATAACCGCCGCAAAAATTCCCGTGCCGGTGAGCCAGACAACGCATATCAGGTCGGAAATCCCGATGTGCCGTCCGTCGGCAACTTTAATCTCCCTGTATTCAAACGGCGTGTCTTTAACCACTGCGGACGGCGTTTCGCCGATTATCTTTTCCACAGTCTTAACGGTCGGCGGTTCAACTCTTGCCGCAGTGATGTGCGAAACTCTCTGTGCCTGTTTTTGGGGTATAAACTTGTACGCCGGAAAAATCATTGATATAAGCACCGCAATCCACACGCAGTACTGCCACTTTGCCGGCAGTTTTTTGACGGTTATAGGCTTTATAATCAGGAGCAGCGCCGTGGCTGAAAAACCTATGATGCTCAGGATAACCGTTGTCTTAAAAATTTCGTACAAGCTGTTCACTCCAATTCAAACATTTTTTTAAGCTCCGATACGTCGTCCTTTGAAAGTTTTTTGTTTTCAAACAGCGCCGCAACAAGGCTTTTTGCAGAGCCTTTATATATTTTTGCAATAAAGTTTTCCGTTTCCTCAAAGTCGTACTTGTCCTGCGAAATACCGGGGAAATATAAATTTGTCTTTCCCTTTTTTTCGCACAGTACAACGCCTTTTTTGAGCAGTCTTTGCAAAAATGTGGAAACCGTGGACGCCGTCCAATCGTTGTCGCTAAGCTTTGCGGTTACTTGCGCCACCGTCATTTTACCGCCGTTTTCCCACAGAATTTTCATTATTTCATACTCCGACCCCGTAATTGTCTGCTTTGTGTTTGACATATAAAAACCTCCTTATTCAGCTATAAATGTAGCTGCAATGTCAGTATAACATTTAAAGCTACATTTGTCAATACCGAATTGCATAAAAAATCCAAAATCGGTAAAAATACTCACAGTTAAATTTCGGAGGTAGTGTTATGTGTACGGCAGTTACTTATCTTACAGACGACTTTTACTTCGGCAGAAACCTTGATTACGACTTTACCTACGGTGAAAGCGTAACGGTAATGCCTCGGAATTATCCACTCACTTTGCGTTGCGGAGATACGATAACAAATCACTATGCGGCAGTTGGTATGGCGCACGTTACAAACGGCTATCCACTCTACTATGACGGTGTTAACGAAAAAGGACTTTGCGCCGCCGGACTTAATTTTACGGGTAATGCAGTGTATTCAAAGGCACAGGGGGGAAATGATGTTGCCCAGTTTGAATTTGTTCCTTGGCTTCTGGGAACGTGTGCTGATGTCTGCGAGGCAAGAGAAAAAATTGCCGATATAAATATGACCGATACTGCGTTTAATGACAGTTTGCCTCCGGCACAGCTCCACTGGCTCATTGCGGACAAAAACGACTGCATCGTTTTGGAAATCACCAAGGACGGCGCCAATCTGTATGACAACCCGACGGGCGTGCTTACAAACAATCCGCCTTTTCCGTATCAGATGGCGGCGCTCAATAATTATATTAACCTTTCGCCCAATGGGGTAAAAAATCGCTTTTCCGACAAAATTGCCCTTGATGAATACAGCCGTGGAATGGGCGCAATAGGTCTGCCGGGCGATTTGTCGTCGCAGTCACGCTTTGTGCGTGCGGCATTTGTGCGTTTAAATTCCGTTTCTCCACCGACGGAGAGCGAGAGCGTGAGCCAATTCTTTCATATACTTACCTCTGCGGAACAGCAGAGGGGGTGCTGCGAGGTCGAACCCGGAAAGTATGAAATAACCGTATATTCCTGTTGTTGTAATGCGGATAGGGGAATATATTATTATACGACGTATGATAACCGCAGTATCTCTGCGGTGGATATGCACAGCGAAAACCTTGACGACAGTGAGCTTATGTGCTACGGATTAAATTGCCGTCAGCGGTTTCAATATGTGAACAGAAAGGAAAATTACGATGAAAAATAACGAAAAGGGCATATGGATAAGCACGGCGATAGCGGCGTCGGCAGTTGCGGCGGTAGCCGCCGTCGGCTACGCAACCACGAGTCTTTTGGTAAAAACCGCACTCGACCGGGAGGAGCCGCAGATAATGAAGAAAAGCGGCATAAATATATCCGGCGGCGGAAAAAACAAATTCGCCGACTTGTGCGCAGATGCGTCCGCAAAGCTTAAAGCTCTGCCTCACGAAACGGTTAAAATCACCGCTCACGATGGTGTTGAGCTTGTGGGGCATTACTTCCCGTGCGAGGACGCAAAAAGGCTCATCATTGCATTTCACGGCTGGCGTTCGTCGTGGGGGAGCGATTACGGCGTAATCTCCGATTTTTGGCACTCAAACGGTTGCAGTGTTCTGTATGCCGAGCAGAGAGGGCAGAACAACAGCGGCGGAGAGTATATGGGATTTGGACTTGTGGAACGCTTTGACTGCGTTGATTGGGTCAGGTGGGCACAGGGCATCTGCGGAGAAATACCACTGTATCTCGCAGGCATTTCTATGGGCGCAACCACGGTGCTTATGGCGTCTGACTTAGACTTTCCGAGAGCGGTAAACGGAATTATGGCTGACTGCGGTTTTACCTCACCCGAGGCAATATGGCGCCACGTTGCGAGGAACAACCTGCACATCTCCTACGGCATAAGAAGTGCGGTTGCAAGCGCAATGTGCAAGCAGAGAATTAATTGCGGTTCCGGCGATTATTCCACGCTCGACGCCTTAAAAAAGACCAAAATACCTGTTCTGTTTGTCCACGGGACGGACGACCATTTTGTCCCCATTGAAATGACGTACGAAAATTACAAGGCTTGCGCATCGCCCAAGCGCCTGCTCATCGTGCCGGGCGCCGACCACGCAGTCAGCTACTGCGTAAACCGTGACGGATACCAAAAGGCAATGCTTGACTTCTGGGCGGATTTTGACTAAAAAAACGGACTGCAAAAGTATTTTTTGCAGTCCGTTTGACGTTGGTTTATTTTACTTTTCCGAGTACGCTTACGGCTCGGAGCACCGCTATAATCATTACTCCGACATCGGCAAGCAGTGCAAGCCATATCGGCGCATATCCGAGTGCGGCAAGAATGAGGACAACCAGCTTTACAAGGAGCGAAAATACAATGTTTGTGTATACAATCATCGTTGTATATCTTGCGAGCGAAACGGCCTTAGGTATCGAGCGCAGATTAGAGGTGAGCAGAGTTGCATCTCCCGCCTCCAAAGCAAGACCGCTTGCACTGCCCATAGAAATTCCAAAGTCGGACGCCGACAGCGAGGGTGCGTCGTTCACGCCGTCGCCTACATAGATTATGCCTTTGTGCTTTGATTTAAGTTCAGCAATTCTCTCGGTTTTCTCCGTCGGCAAAAGTGAGGATATTCCTTCAATTCCGCCAATTTCGCCGCATACACGTCTGACAGGACCTTCGGCATCGCCGGAGAGCATATATATTCCCGTAAAGCCGAGCTTTTTAAGGTCAATGACCGCCTGCTTGGCGTCACTGCGTATCTCGTCATCGAGAATTATCTCACCGATTACCTTTTCTCCCTCGCATACGTAAACGCAAATGCCGTTCGGTGTGCCGTCGGGGAGAGTCATTCCCTCGGTTATCTTTTCGTTGCCGACGGTTATTTTCTTTCCGTCAACCGTTCCGCCTATTCCTTTTCCGAAGATTTCCCTTATGTTATCTGCAATCGGAACGTCGGGTTCATATGCTGAAACTATCGCCTTTGCTATCGGGTGTGACGAAGTCTTTTCGAGCGATACGGCAAACCTCAGCACGTCCTCAGGCTTTGCATCGCCGAACGCTTTCACGTCACGCACTTTGAGCTGACCCATTGTGAGCGTTCCCGTTTTGTCAAATGCTATTGCGTCCGCCTTGGCAAGCGTATTTATAAATTTTGAGCCTTTAATGAGTACGCCCAACTTGCTTGACGCGCCAATCGCTCCGAAGTACGAAAGCGGTATGCTGATAACCAGTGCGCACGGGCAGGAGGCAATCATAAACGTTAGCGCTCTTATCACAGCGTCCTTAATTCCGACGCCGAAAAACGGCAGAGCAACCGCAAGTACAACCGCAAGTCCTATAATGGTCGGCGTGTATATTCTGGCAAATTTCGTAATAAACTTTTCGCTCTCCGCCTTTTTTTGCGATGACGACTGAACGTATTCCTTAATCTTTGCGGCAATAGAGTTGCTGTAATCCGATGTCGCCTCGCACACTACCGATGATGTAAGGTTGAGCGAGCCGGAGAGGACTTCGTCGCCTGCATTTTTGTCTGCCGGAATACTTTCTCCCGTAAGATTTGATGTGTCAAATGACGATGAACCTTTAATTATTTTTGCATCGACGCAAACTTTGTCACCGGGTTTTATGAGCAGTATGTCGCCCTTTTTAATGCTCTCGGCGTCGATTTTCTCTCCGAGTTCATTGTACGCCGTGTCGTCGGTGATGTTTATAAGTTCTTCAATCTTTGAGCGTGACTTTCCTGCGGCGTAATCCTCTATAAGTTCGCCTATGCTGAACAGCAGGGTTATCATAAAGCTCTCCGGATATTCGCCTATGCACATCGACGCAACAGCGGCAACCAAGATGAGGGTAGCCTCATTAAATTTGAATTTAAGTAAAGATTTAATTCCGCTTACAAATATCTTGTATCCGCATATTACCGTTGCGGCGAGTATTACAAAAGGTGAAAACTTTCCAGCAAAGTACGAAAGCAGGAATACTGCGCACGAAACAATGTACGGTTTGAGATTTGGCTTTTCGTCGCCGCCGTGCTCGTGACCGCAGCAGCAGCCGTCGTGGTCGTGGTGGTGTTCGTGACCGCAGCAATCTCCGTGTTCGTGTCCGTTATGATGTTCGTGCTCGTGATGGTGCTCGTGGTGTTCGTGTTCGTGACCGCAGCAATCGTCGTGGTCGTGGTGATGCTCGTGAGCACAGCAATCATTTTCAACTTCGGATTTGAGTTTTTCGTTGTCGTTCATTGTCTAATCCTCCTTAACATCATCCTCGCTTATGTGAACAAGTCCCTCTCCGTAGATGTGGAGAATGTGGCTGTCGTTAAGCGAATATATAATTGACTTTCCCTCACGCCGGCAGGTGAGAATGTCAATGTTTTTAAGATAGCGCAGTTGATGCGACACAGCGGACTGCGACATACCGGCAATGTCGGCAATATCGCACACGCAAAGCTCGTTTTGAGCCAACGCCTGAATTATCCGCAATCTGCCGGGGTCGGAAAACGCCTTGAAAAATTCCGATAGTTTATCGAGTTTTTCGTCGCTCGGCATAACTTTTACTATTTCTTCAATGATTTTAATATCATTGTGGTTGTGGTTACATTCGGCTGTTCTCATTGTTTCACCTCAATTTATTATATGAACATCTGTTCATATGTTAATTGGATTATAGCACTTAAAAAAACTTTTGTCAATAGTTTTTTTAAGATATTTTTAATTGTCGTAATATGTTGCTTTTTTTGCAATTAAATGGTATTATATAAATATGGAGGTGCTGTTATGGAAAAATTCGTGTCGGGCACTGTGTCGTGCACTGCGCACAGTACGGTTACATATAATGTTATAGGAAAAAACAAGACAACCGCTCTTGACGAAAAAACCGATGATATAGAAATTGTGAGGGAGAGTCTGCATCTCGACTCCGAACATCTGGTTACAAGGCTTAGAATTACAAATACTTCCGATTTTATGATAAAACTTATGGACGCATATCCGCTCATATGCGATGACCTGTGCGTTGAAGGCTGTGACAGTCCGAACTGGACGGTTTTAAACGGCACCAGACAGCTTAACGATGTTCCGTCGGCGTGCGTGCTCGGACGGCGTGATGCGTCCTTTGAGATTGCAACCGACCGTTTGAGCGAAGAGGGTATGATGCTTAAAAGTACCGTTGGCGGCGATGCCGTCATAACGGGTGACGGAATAACCGTTATAAAGGCGGGAAAAACTTATATTTCCGTTGAGATTATATCTGCCGAAAATCAGCTTACCGACATCAGCCTTTCTCTCGACTGCAACGGCTCGCTGCGTGCGGTTCGTGCCGGGGGGATATTTAACTGTATCATAGAGCCGGGCGATATGAAAATTACCGACTGGGTTCGTGTGAGCGTCGGCGGAAATTTTGAACGCCTCGTTGAGGGGTACGCAACGCACCGAAAGGCGGTTTCGCCAAAGCTGTGCGCCGATAACGGGAATATGAATGTATACGCCGTAAGAAGCAATGTCACTGCCGAAAACATTTCGGACAAGCTGAACTTTCTTTCCCATATGCGTGCGCCGTTTGACTGTTTTATGATAGGCAGCGGCTGGCAAAGCTGTATCGGCGACTGGTACTCAAATGGGAACTTTTCGGACAATATGCGCTCCGAGGCGATTAAAATATCAAACAGCGGTTTCAAGCCCGGCATATGGACTGCGCCGTTTGTAGCGGATAAAAATTCCGAGCTGTACCGTGAGAATAAGGATATGTTTCTGCGCCACGCCGACGGCTCCGTGTGCCGTAGCGTGGTAAACGGACGTGAATGTGCGGTTCTCGATGTTTCCTCACCCACGGTCATAGAATGGTTGGAGATGCTGTATCAGCGCCTTTCCGCCGCCGGGTACTACTTTCACAACGTAGATTTTACAAATGAGTTTATTTTCCGCAAGGATGTTGTTCTTGCCAACCCTACGGTGAGTTCGGTTGAGGCATACATAAACGCAGTTGAAACGATTAAAAAAGCGGTGGGGAACGAGGGAGTTGTGTATATAAGCAACGGCTTTTTGTCACCGCTCGCCGGTCGTGCCGACGTCGTGCAGATATGCTCGGCGCCCAAGTGGAACGAAATATCTGACAATGTTGAGTTTTTCAAAAAAATTGTAAATCAGATTGCCGCCAGACGCTATACCGATTTGTGGTGGCAGTGCTCCTGCGGAGTAACTCTGGAAGGCGGATTTTCCTCACGTTTTTTGCCCAATGAGCTTAAAATGCTCGCCGTGTGCTGCTATATGTGCCAAGGTCCTGTTATGGCAGGCGATGTGGGCGGCAGCGAGGAATTAAAGTTTCTGCGCCTGTTTTGCCCTGCGGTGAAAACCGCACTTCACAACCGTGGAGCCTTTGAGGATATGCCGTATGTGTGCACGGTTGATGTTGAGGTAAACGACAGTTATCACACACTTTGCTTTTTTAACTACTCAAACGAGAGTGTGAACCTCACGTTCAAACTCGACAACAAAACCTGCGGCGGCTATGTTGACCATTCGTGCAAATACGACGTTTCCACATATTTTTCAAAGGAATGTGTGCGTTTTGCAGGATATGACGATATAATCCGTGTTGGGAAAATCGAACCCCGCAGTGCCGAGGTTGTAAAGATTGCCAAATCGGACAAACCCCACGTCCTTTTCTCGGATATGCACCTTTCTATGGGTGGAGAGGTTATCGTGCGGCTTAATGACGGCGAAGCGGCCGTTTTCGGCGAAAATCCGTTTAACTGCCGTGGCAGTTATCTCATTGCACTTCCGGAAAACTGCGTGTGCGACGACGGAAAAAATGAGTTTTCATTCGGCGTGAACGGACAGGGCAGTTTCAGCTATAAAAAGCGTGTTCACAGGCGTTAATTTGGCGCAAAATGTTCCTTATTGTCGCTTTTGGCTAAAAAATTTTTAACAATTTTGTAAAAAATATTGTAATATTGGTATTGATTTTAATCGGCTATTATGTTAAATTAGTAGTATATTGTCCGAACACTGTTCGGTAAAAAAATTATTTTACGGAGGAAATGGCAATGAAAAAGTTACTGGCAATGGTTTTGTGCCTCGTAATGGTATTCAGCTTTGCGGCTTGCGGCAACAAGGGCGGTAAAGGTGATGCGGAGGGCAGCGCAGTTACCAAGGAGAACATTAAGGTAGGTTTTATTTTCCTGCACGATGAAAATTCAACTTACGACAAGAACTTTATGGACGCAGCAAACGAGGCAAAGAAGGCACTCGGCTTATCTGATGAGCAGATTGTATTTAAGACAAACATTCCTGAGGGAAATGAATGTTATGAGGCTGCGGCAGACCTTGCAGACCAGGGTTGTAACATTGTATTTGCAGACAGTTTCGGTCACGAGCCTTATATGCTCAAAGCAGCTAAGGAGTTCCCGAACGTTCAGTTCTGCCACGCAACAGGAACAACGGCTCACACCGAAAAGGTTAAGAATTTCCACAACGCTTTTGCATCAATATATGAGGGCAGATACCTTGCCGGAATTGCAGCAGGTATGAAGCTCAACGAGATGATTGCAAAAGGCGACTTTACGGCCGACCAGGCTAAAATCGGTTACGTAGGCGCATATACATACGCAGAGGTTATGTCAGGTTACACATCTTTCTTCCTCGGCGCACGTTCCGTATGCCCGTCCGCAACAATGGAAGTACAGTTTACAGGCAGTTGGTATGACGAGGCTCTCGAAAAAGAGGCTGCAACAAAGCTCATAAGCAACGGCTGCAAGCTCATCAGCCAGCACGCTGACTCAATGGGTGCACCGACAGCTTGCGAAAACGCAGGCATCCCCAACGTTTCTTACAACGGCAGCACACTTTCCGCTTGCCCGAACACGTTCATCGTTTCATCAAGAATTGATTGGGCGCCTTACTATGAGTTTGCAATCAACAGCGTAATTGACGGCACCGAAATTCCTTACGATTGGTGCAAGGGTATCGACGAAGGTTCCGTACTTCTCACAGATGTAAACGAGAAAGTTGCGGCTGAGGGTACCAAAGAAGCAATCGAAAAGGCAAAGGCAGATATAGTTGACGGAAAGCTCCACGTGTTCAACACAGACACATTCACAGTTGAGGGCAAAAAGCTTGACTCCTATATGGCAGACGTTGACACCGACAAGAACTACGAGAAGGATACAGAGGTTGTTTCCGACGGTTACTTCCACGAGTCCGAGAAGCGTTCGGCTCCTTACTTTGACGTTCAGATTGACGGCATTAAACTTCTTAACACAATATTCTAAATCAAACTTCTATTCAACGATAGGCGGAGCAAATTCTGCTCCGCCTGTGGTTGTTTACGGCAGGCAGCGGCATAAAAATCCGGCAGAAGACGTGTTCGTGTCCCGCCGCCTATGCGACAGCAACATTTGTCCGGCCGTTTGAAAACAGAATGTCCGCTTTTTTAGCGTTTTGTTTTCAGATTACCGGCAAATGCTTTTTAAATTTTATGAGAGGAATGGTCAACCGTATGGAAACAAGAGCCGCCGTAGTGCTTAGGCACATCACCAAAACTTTTGGAAAAGTTTATGCAAACCGTGATGTTTCGCTCACATTTAACAGAGGAGAGATCTTGTCTGTTCTCGGAGAAAACGGAAGCGGAAAAACAACGCTTATGAATATGATTGCCGGAATATATTTTCCCGACAGCGGAGAGATATTCATAGATGGCAAAGAGGTCATTATTCACTCGCCGAGAGACGCTTTCAACTACAAAATAGGTATGATACACCAGCACTTTAAACTTGTGGACGTTTTTACCGCAGTTGAAAACATCGTTCTCGGTCTTGACGACAAGAGCGGATTTTCGATGAAAGATTACGCCGAGCGTGTAAAGGACATATGCGACAAATATGGCTTTGAAGTTGACCCCTACAAAAAGATATATGAGATGTCCGTGTCTGAAAAGCAGACGGTTGAAATTATCAAAGTTCTTTTCCGTGGGGCGGATATTCTTATCTTGGACGAGCCTACCGCCGTCCTCACTCCGCAGGAAACACGCAAGCTCTTTGCAGTGCTTAAAAAAATGCGTGACGCCGGCAAGGCTATTGTAATTATTACCCACAAACTGCACGAGGTTCTCTCGCTCTCCGACAGGGTTTCCGTCCTCAGAAAGGGCGAGTATATAGGCACGGTAAAGACGAGCGAAACAAACGAAACGGAACTTACCGAAATGATGGTAGGAAAGAAAATCAGCCTTAACATAAAGCGCTCCGAGCCAAAGAACGCCTGCGATAGGCTGGTTGTGGAAAACATCAAGTGCTTAAACCGTGAGGGCGCAACGGTTCTCGATAACGTGTCCTTTACCGCCCGTGGCGGAGAAATACTCGGTATCGCAGGAATTGCCGGCAGCGGTCAGAGAGAACTGCTCGAAGCGATAGCCGGACTTCAACACCTTGACGGCGGAAAAATTATATATAACAATCCCAAAAACGGACAGGCGGAAAATCTGCGTGATAAAACGCCCCTCCAAATTCGTGATATGGGCGTTCGCCTTGCCTTTGTCCCTGAGGATAGAATAGGAATGGGACTTGTCGGCAATATGGATATCGTTGACAATATGATGCTCAGAAGTTACCGCAAGGGCAAGAGCGCATTTTTGGAGCGCAAGGCACCCAAAAACCTTGCCGACGAAATAATAGACCGCCTCGGCATTGTAACTCCGAGTGCCAATACCCCCGTCAGCCGTCTTTCCGGCGGTAACGTGCAAAAGGTGCTCGTCGGACGTGAGATTGCGTCTGCGCCGACGGTTCTTATGGCGGCATATCCGGTACGAGGTCTTGACATCAATGCGTCATATATGATATATAACCTGCTCAACGAGCAAAAGGAAAAGGGCGTAGCCGTTATATTTGTCGGTGAGGATCTTGACGTGCTCCTTGAACTGTGCGACAGAATTTTGGTTATCGGCGGCGGAAAGGTTGCCGGCATAGTTGACGGCAGAGAGGCTAAAAAGGAAGAGATAGGTCTGCTGATGACAAAATCTTCCGAAAGCGGCAATACATCGGAGACGGAGGCGGAAGTTAATGGGTAAAATATTAGGTTTCGGGGACTCAATGCTGCACATAACAAAACGCAGCGGCATTGTGTGGTGGAAAGCGTGGCTCATACGTGTGTGTGCAGTTGCGGCGGCACTTGTTGTCTGCGGATTTGTAACACTTTCGCTCACAGGTCTTAACCCGATAGATGTTTATGTGTCAATGTTTGACGGTGCGCTCGGCACGGAGCGCCGTATGTGGAATTTGTTCCAGAATGTGGCAATTCTGCTCTGTGTTGCGCTTGCGGTTACACCGGCATTTAAGATGCGCTTTTGGAATATCGGTGCGGAAGGGCAGGTTCTCATAGGCGGACTTGCAACGGCGGCTTGTATGATATTTTTGGGCAACAAGCTCCCCACGCCGCTGCTCATAGCCGTTATGGTTGTTGCAAGTATTGCGGCAGGCGCTGTGTGGGCATTTATACCGGCGTTTTTTAAGGCTAAGTGGAAGGCAAATGAAACACTGTTTACCCTTATGATGAACTACGTTGCCATACAGATTGTGGCGTATTTTACGCTTGTGTGGTCTGTTCCGAAGGGTTCGGGAACACCGAGGACACTTGAATTCGGACAGTTGCCCTCAATAGGCGGTTACCCGTATCTGCTTAACATCATAGTGGTTGCGGTTCTTACGGTTGCAATGTATATATACCTTAAATACAGCAAGCACGGCTATGAAATTTCCGTTGTGGGCGAGAGCGAGAACACAGCCCGTTATATAGGAATTGATATTAAAAAGGTAATAACACGCACAATGCTCCTGTCCGGCGCTGTTTGCGGTATTGCGGGACTGCTCCTTGTTGCAGGTACCGACCATTCGCTCAAAAGCGATACAGCGGGCGGACGTGGATTTACCGCAATTATGATTTCGTGGCTTGCGAAGTTCGACCCGATTTTTATGATTTTGACATCGTTTTTGATTGTGTTTCTCGAAAAGGGCGCATCTAAAATTTCGGAGGTGTTCAGACTTAACGACTCATTCTCCGACATAATCACGGGAATAATAATTTTCTTTATAATCGGCAGTGAGTTTTTCATTAACTACAAATTCAAACTGTATACGGACAAGGGCGAGGAGGTTTCAAAATGATTTCAATAGTTATTCAGCGTGCGGTTATGCAGGGCATTCCGTTGCTGTTCGGCTCTACGGGAGAAATACTTACGGAAAAATCAGGTAACCTTAACCTCGGTATCCCCGGTATTATGTACGTCGGCGCAATAAGCGGCGTTGCCGGAGCGTTCCTCTATGAACAGTCGTGCGGCGGTGCGATAAATCCGCTGGTTGCGGTGCTTATACCGCTCTTTGCCTGCATTGCCGGCTCACTTCTTATGGGATTGATATATTGCTTTTTAACAGTTTCTCTGCGTGCCAATCAAAACGTTACGGGTCTTGCACTGACTACATTTGGTATAGGTATAGGTAACTTTTTCGGCGGCTCGCTTATAACAATTACCAAAAGTCCCGTTCCGTCAATCTCGCTCAGCGCAACAAGCAAGATGTTTAAGACTGCTTTGCCGTTTGCAAACAAGCTCGGCTGGTTCGGTGATATTTTCCTCTCGTACAGCTTTCTTGCGTATCTTGCAATTATAATTGCCTTTGCGGCATCATATATGCTAAACAGAACGAGAACTGGTCTGCATCTGCGTGCGGTGGGAGAGAGCCCCACAACTGCCGACGCCGCAGGAATAAGCGTTACAAAGTACAAGTACCTTTCCACTTGCATAGGCAGTGCCATTGCCGGTCTGGGCGGTCTGTACTATGTAATGGACTACGCAAACGGCGTTTGGTCCAACAACGGTTTCGGCGACCGTGGCTGGCTTTCCATTGCACTTGTAATATTTGCGCTCTGGAAGCCGAGCGTCACAATACTCGGTTCGTTCCTGTTCGGTTTGCTATACGTTATTCCGACTTATATTCCGGGTATCAGCGTCAATGCAAAAAAGCTTTTTGAGATGCTGCCGTATGTGGTAACAATAGTGGTTCTTATTCTCACAAGTATACGTGAAAAGAGAGAGGACCAGCCGCCGGCATCGCTCGGTCTTGCATATTTCAGAGAAGAGAGATAAATTTTTGAGGGTGTGCGATGCACACCCTCATTTCCGTAAAAAAACAGGAGTGCGTCTGCACTCCTTAAAATTAATTATTCTTCAAATGAAGCGTTGTTGTAAGCGTCGATAATGTTTGTTTCTATGTACCGTCTGAAATCAAAATTAATCGGGTGGGCAACGTCTTTGTATGCCCCGTCTTTCAGCCGCTTGTTCGGCATAGCAACAAAGACTTTACCTTCGTTTTCGATAACCTTTATGTCGTGCACGGCAAAGCAGTCATCAAAGGTGATAGAGGCAATGGCTCTCATCTTGCCTTCGGTATTAAATCTCTTAATCTTGATATTGGTAATGTTCATTTCAATCTCCCCTCTGAGAACGAATAATGTTTGTATAATTTCATTATAGGGAAATTATGCAATATTGTCAACAACATCTTTTATTTAACCGATAAGTTTGTCAAACACACACAATCATATGTTTGCTTTTTTGTATGTAATGACTATCAGATGTATGAAAATAATTTTAAGAATAATTTAATTTTGATGTGGTAATTTTTTCGGATATGTGGTAAAATATATCCTGAGGAGTTGATATGATGGCGGATATTATAAAAAAAGAACTGCAAAATAACATTAATCTGTATTATATACAAGATGAAAAATACAAAACACTGTCTATGAGTTTATTTTTGCACAGACAGCTTTCGAGTGACGAGGCAACAAAAAATGCCTTGCTTTCAAAGGTGCTGCGCAGGGGAACAAAAAAGCACCCCGATATAAATGCGCTCAATATGTATGCCGAGGAGCTTTACGGAACGCTCTATGATGTCAGTATCACAAAGAAGGCATACGCTCAGAGCATTGTATGCACTGTGAACGTCCTTGAAGATTTGTATACCGATGAGAGCATTGTGCCGGAGGGGATTGCGCTTATGCTTGACCTTGTTTTCGCTCCGTATCTGCCGGGCGGCGCATTTGACAAAAACTACGTTGAGAGCGAAAAGCAAAACCTTAAAGACGACATAGAAGGTCTTGTTAACGACAAACGCTCTTATGCAAATTTCAGGTGCATTGAGGAAATGTGCAAAGGGGAGGACAACGCCGTTTTTGAGTTCGGATATATAAAGGATTTGGCATCGATAGACGAAAAGGTGCTCTATGAGCATTACAAGAACATAATCACAACAAGTCCGATTGATATTTTTATTGTCGGCAGTACGGATATTGATACGGCGGCACACACCATAAAGAATTATCTGTCGAATTTTGAATTTAACATAAAACCGCTTGCACATTGCCGTTCAAAAAAGGTGGACGTCAAGGAAGTCAGCTTTGTAAGCGACAGTTTCGATGTAGCTCAGGGCAAACTCGCTCTCGGTCTGAGAACCGGCATATCGGCAGAGGACGTCGGGTATTACGCTCTGCTTTTGGGAAACAGCATTTTCGGTGCGGGCGCTCATTCCAGACTTTTTAATACCGTGCGTGAGCAGATGAGCCTGTGCTATTATGCGTCATCACGGCTTGACAAGTTCCGTTCCATTATGCTCATAAGCTCCGGAATTGAATTTGAAAATTTTAAAAAGGCTAAGGACGAGATACTAAAACAGCTTAAAAACATCGAAAACGGTGATTTCAGCGACAATGAGTTTGAGGTGTCCCGTGACTTTGTGATAAACAGTTATCTATCATACAAAGACAGCCCATATATGATGAAGGATTATTACCTCGGTCACTGCTTTTCGTCAAATCACGATACCATTGACGAGGCGATAGAAAAACTTAAAAATGTAAAGAGAGAGGATATTCCGAAGGCGATGTCCTCCATACAGCTTGATACCGTATACTTTTTAAAGGGAAAGGAGTGAGATAAGATGAAGTACACAAAGATTGAGGATAAAGATTTAAGGGAAACCTTATACGTCGGTGAACACGAAACGGGTTTGGGAGTATTTGTTCTGCCAAAACCGGGCTGTGTAAAAAAATATGCAACCTTTGCCACCAAATGCGGTTCAATAAATAATTGCTTTGTTCCGCTCGGCGAGAGCGAGCCTTTCTCCATTCCGGATGGCGTTGCCCACTTTTTGGAGCACAAGATGTTTGAGCAGAGCGACGGTACAAACGCCTTTGACGAGTTTGCAAAGTACGGCGCAAACGCAAATGCCTATACCTCGTTTGACCACACGTGCTATCTGTTTTCGTGTACGGATAACTTTAACAAGAATTTTGCACACCTTTTGAGTTACGTTCAGGACCCCTATTTTACTGATGAAAACGTGAGCAAAGAACAGGGGATAATCGGACAGGAAATAAGAATGTACGACGATGACGGGCAGTGGGTTGTTATGTTCAACCTGTTTAAGGCGCTGTATCACAACAATCCCGTGCGCATAGATATTGCCGGCACGGTTGAGAGCATCTCAAAAATAAACAAGGACATATTATATAAGTGCTACAATACCTACTACAATCCGTCAAATATGGTGGTTTGCGTTGTGGGTGACGTTGACGTCGACGAGGTTTTCAAAATCGTTGACGAAAAGATACTCAAAGACCGTCCGAGCGGAAATGTTAAAAATATTTTTGCGGACGAACCAAAAAGTATTAAACAGGATTATATAGAGGCAAAGGCGAGTGTGTCATTGCCGCTCTTTGACATCGGATTTAAGGATAACTACCTCAAAACCGGCGACGAAATTTTAAAGCGTGAAACGGCGGTAGAGCTGATTTCCCGTTTGCTTGTGGGCAGGAGCAGCAAACTGTTCCAGACAATGTACGAGAGCGGACTTGTCAATGACACTTTCGGTACGGATAACTCAACCGAGCCGCAGTTTGCCTGCGCCGCAATAGGCGGTGAGAGCGAAAATCCGCAGGAAGTTAAGCGGCTGCTTTTAAAAGAGATTGAAAACAGGCGCAAAAACGGATTTTCCGACGATGAGTTTATGCGTGTAAAGAAGGCGTTCTACGGCTCGTATCTGCGTGCGTTCAACAATGTTGAAACCGTCGGAAATATGATTACAAGATATATTTTAAACGGCGTCAATATTTTCAGCTTTAAAAAAATCTATGACAGCATAAATTCAGATTATATTACAGAGGTTTTTGATGAAATTTTCCGTGAGGAAAATATGGCGCTCAGCGTGGTTTTTCCGTCGGACAAATAAGGCAAAATCGGGGGGCATAATATATGACACAATCTTACATTTCATTTCCAAAAATGGGAATTAACCTGCACATCGACAGCGTGGCTTTTTCCATAGGCTCAAAGGATATATACTGGTACGGCATTATCATTGCGTTCGGTTTTCTTGTTGCAATAGCGGTTGTCCTGCGCCTTGCAAGCCGTTACGGCGTTGAGGCGGAAACTATATACGATATGGTGATTTTCGGCACACCGAGCGCAATAATATGCGCAAGGGCATACTACGTCGCATTTGAATGGAAGTCGTATGCGGCAAATCCGATAGACGTGTTTAAAATCTGGAATGGCGGCATAGCCATATACGGAGCAATTATCGGTGCTGTTTTGTCAACGGTTATTTATTGTCGGGTCAAAAAAAAGAACCTGCCGCTTGTATGCGATATAGGAGCGGTTGGACTTATAATCGGTCAGATTTTCGGACGGTGGGGGAACTTTTTTAACCAGGAGGCATTCGGTACAAATACAAATCTGCCCTGGGGAATGACGGGAGATGTAATTGCCGAAAAACTCACTTCAATGGCGGCGGACGGCATTGCGGTTGACCCAACCGCCTGCGTGCACCCGACGTTTTTGTACGAGTCGCTTTGGAACTTGGTACTGCTTGCGGTTTTGCTTGCATTGTTTAAGAGGCGTAAGTTTGACGGTCAGGTTTTTCTGACGTATGTTGCCGGCTACGGCTTGGGGCGATTTTTCATTGAGGGGCTCAGAACCGACAGCCTGTATTTGGGACCGGTGAGAATATCCCAGGCGGTTGCGGCATTAACGGTAATTTGTGCCGTTTCGTTTATAGTGTATAACCTTAAAAGGGGCGACAGAAAACTAACGGAGAGAGCAAAGAAAATATCGGTGGAAATAAAAGAATAATTTGCAGAAAAAATTTAAAAAAACTATTGAGATTTTTTTAAAATTGTGTTAAAATAAACTTTGGAATTTCAAAAATAACGTGAGGTGAATTAAATGGACGCAGGAGGTTGTCGAAGTACCAAGTATGCCGGGCATAATTTGCATTTGCATTGCAGAGATGTTGCTGCGTCCGTTTGGCGCATCTGACATTATGCTTAATTTGCAGTGCACGGCGGTATGCGGGTTTTATCTGTATGCCGCTTTTTTGTCCGTCATTGTGTACATCACTTCCTACCTAAAATCGGATTTTTGTTTAGGAGGAATATTTTATGAACGGTGAAGAACTTACAATACAGGAACGTGCCTTGGAACTATTAAAAAACAAGCAGTTCGTTATGCTCAAAGAGCTTTTAAATACCATGAACCCCGCCGACATTGCGCAGTTTCTTTCGGAGCTTAGCGGTGATGAACTTATTATAGCTTTCAGAATTACGCCCAAGGACTTGGCGGCAGATACTTTTGTCGAAATGGAACCAGAGCAGCAGCAGCAGCTTATCCACAGCTTTACGGATAAAGAGCTTAAAGAGGTCGTTGATGAGCTGTATCTTGACGATGCCGTTGACATCGTTGAGGAAATGCCGGCAAATGTTGTAAAGAGGATTTTGCGTGCCGCCGACAACGATATGAGAAAGATGATAAACACTCTTTTGAAGTATCCGGATGACAGTGCCGGCAGCATAATGACAATAGAATTTGTGAGCCTCAGAAAGTCTATGACCGTTGACGCCGCAATAAAGCATATACGCAAAACGGGCGTTGACAAGGAAACCATTTACACTTGTTACGTTACTGACGATAACAGCAAGTTAATAGGTTTGGTTTCGGTAAAGGCTCTGCTTCTCGCAGACGAAAATGACATTATTGGGGACATAATGGAGTCAAACCCCATATGTGTTTCAACACTCGAAGATAAAGAGGTTGTTGCCAACGACTTTGACAAATACAACTTTATTGCTCTCCCGGTTGTTGATGAGGAACAACGCCTTGTCGGCATTGTAACGTTTGACGATGCTATCGACGTTTTGCAGGACGAAGTGACGGAAGATATTGAAAAAATGGCGGCTATCCTGCCTACCGACAAGCCGTATATGAGGACAGGTATTTTTGAAACGTACAAAAAACGTATTCCCTGGCTTTTACTCCTTATGGTATCGGCAACATTTACGGGTATGATAATTAACAGCTTTGAAAATGCATTGCAGGTTTATGTGGTGCTGACCGCATTTATACCTATGCTTATGGACACCGGCGGAAATTCGGGTTCGCAGGCGTCTGTTACGATTATCCGTGGACTTTCTCTCGGCGAAATTGAGTACCGTGACACGTTAAAGGTGATGTGGAAGGAAATGCGTGTTGCCCTTCTTTGCGGAGTGACGCTTGCGGCGGCAAACTTTGTGAAGTGTCTTGTTGTTGACCGAATTGCGGTACCGGTGGCACTGGTTATTTCGCTTACACTTATTGCGACAGTGTTTTTTGCAAAGATTGTCGGTTCGCTTTTGCCTATTGCGGCAAAGAAAATCGGCTTTGACCCGGCGGTTATGGCAAGTCCGTTTATTACAACTATTGTAGATGCTGTTTCACTTTTGATATATTTTAATATTGCGTCGATGTTTCTGCCTTTGTGATAAAAAGAGGTGTAAAAAGGGGGAGAGTTTTTGTTGACAAATTATGTTTGATGTGGTAATATATTAGGGTGGGTCAAATCACGATAAGCGCCCGTGGTGGAATTGGCAGACACGCCAGACTTTGTTTCCACCACCTCGGTGAATTTATTGTTGATTACGGGTTTCCCGTTTTCATATATGAGGGTTAAGCTTTTCTGCTCCTCCTCGGTGTACCTCTGCCGTGTAAAAATCAAGAGGTAAAATTTAATATGCGGGCGTGGCGGAATTGGCAGACGCGCCAGACTTAGGTTCCGTCCTGTATGTGATTTTATTGTTGATTACGGTTTTTTTCGTTTTCATATATGAGGATTAAGCGATATGCTCCTCCTCGGTGTACCTCTACCGTGTAAAAATTAAGAGGTGAAAACTTAATATGCGGGCGTGGCGGAATTGGCAGACGCGCTAGACTTAGGATCTAGTGATTTTATCGTGGGGGTTCAAGTCCCTTCGCCCGCACCACCGACAAAAAGCTTACAGGATTTCAACTGTAAGCTTTTTTGTGCCTGTTATTTGTCAGGCAGATACTTCCTCGAAATCGTCTTCGTATATCATACCAATTTCATCTGTATAACTTTTTTCAAGGAATGGTGCTTTCATTCGTATTTCAAGTCGGAGTCCGTAGTCATCCTCGTGGATTATAATTTTTTCTAACAGCAGACACAGATTTGTGTGGCTCAGTTCCTTTTCGCTTAATATTTTGTCAAGCAGATTTGCATTTTCGAGCATTGCCTTTTTTCTCTCTTTGATAGTTTTATCAATATTTTCTATCTTTGCAATCTCATTTTTGAAGCCTTCGATTTCTCTGTTTCGCTTTTCTATCATTCTTTCATATCTTTCGGCATTATCCCTGTCCTTGATTTTCTCCATCAGGATTTGTTCAACCTCAAGCTCGGTTGCATTTATACTG
The DNA here is from genome assembly GCA_934500705.1 of uncultured Clostridia bacterium. Taxonomy (GTDB): domain Bacteria; phylum Bacillota; class Clostridia; order UMGS1810; family UMGS1810; genus CAKSIN01. The sequence continues at coordinate 220,830 of CAKSTI010000003.1, forward strand.
TCCTGAAGTCTTTTTATTCTCTTGCTGACATTATTTTTCTGCGACATCCATGACCGTATATCACTTTCGATTTGCCTTGAGCATTTGGAGAGTCCGTCTCTCATTACGGCAAGTTGCTTGTAAATCTGTTCATCAAGCATCGATTCGTTAATTCGATGAGAGGAGCATACCATATGAGTGTGTCTGTGATAGCCGTTACACACATATTCGATTCTGTCCGGCTTATCCTTGGTTTTTCGCCTTTTTGCTGTGAATGTACTTCCGCAGTCTCCACATTTTAGGAGAGAAGCATATCTGTGGCAAGGCTGATTGCTTTGAGATTTTACTTTACCCTCTGAATTTATTCGTATAATCTCCTGTACCTTGTCCCAAATCTCTCTCGGTATGATTGCAGGAACTGCATCCCTATGTATAAATTGTTCCTCTTTAGGTACCTTTATCTGCTTTTTTGTTATTCGGCTTCGCTCTCTTTGATGATTGACTAAATCTCCGCAGTAGAAGGGATTAGTGAGAATTCTTCGCACTATGGAATATGTCCACAGATATTCAAAGGTTGCTTTTGGCTTGTTATCCCCAAGGCTTTTCCCTTTTAACTTTAGTTCATAGTAGGCAGGTGTTTTAACACCTTCTTGATTTAATATTTTTGCTATTGTTTCCGTACCATGCCCATCCAAGAACAACTTATATATTCTTCTGATAATATCCGCCGTTTCCTCACATATCTCAACTTTTTTGGTGTACCTGTCCTTTAGGTATCCCATCGGTACATTGATAACAATTCCTTCAAATTCTTGCTTATGCCTTAATGCTGATAGAATTTTTACGATTAACTCCTGCACATAACTATCGTTTATCAATCCTTTGAAGCCTATCATTAAATCATCGTTTCTGTTAAAAGAGTCAATACCTTCCGTTACAGATACTATCCTTACATTTCGCTCTTTCATATCCTTTACGATGAGAAGCGTATAGAATCTATCACGGCTTAGTCTTGATAAATCTTTTACATATACTGTATCAATCATTTTAGCATCTGCCAGTTCGTACATTCGTTTGATACCCGGGCGGTCAAATAATGAAGTTAGATAACGATACTTTTCAAAATCGCATAAAATCAACATTTTAGGACAACAGGCAAACAACT
>CAKSTI010000004.1 GCA_934500705.1 uncultured Clostridia bacterium
CGCAAAACCGCACATTAACAAAACACATTGAATAATTTTTTTAATAAAAATGGTCCATATGTTTGACAACTGCAGAAACAAATTGTAAATATTTTTTTATTTTCCTTGCAAAATTTCCTTTGCAGTGGTATAATAACGTGATATATTTGTAAGAAACAGGGAGGTGTGTTTGTGAAAAAGCAAAGTTTGGGCAGTGTTTTTGCCAAAGTGAGTGTGTATCTGCTGTTTTTAATGCTTGTAAATCTCTCGGTTTACAGTGTGTGGGCTTCCGCTTTGATGTGCATTTTCGCTCCGGCGTTTGTAGCGTATACGGCTTGCGAGCACGGCGAGTTGCAGGCGTATTTTGTTTTGCTTTCGGCAGTTTTCTTTAACGCCGCAATCTTTTTGTGCCTCGACAAACAGCTCATCTGCCCCTCGCTGCTCGTAACAACGGTTTCGACGGTACCGGGTATCTTATTCGGAGTTGCGGTGAAAAACAAATTTAAGGCTTTTGATACGCTTATGATACTCAGCGCATTTTCGCTCATATTTCCGATTATTTATTTGGCAGGACTTCGCTTTTCTATGAAAATTAATATTGCCAAAGTGATTTCGGACACCATAACAAACACACTTTCCGTTCAGCTTGAAACGCTCAAAACCGTATACCCGGAAATATCGGAACGTCTTATGCTCGGCGACGATGAGCTTTTGTCGATGCTGACTGTCGTAATACCCGGCATTTTTCCGTGTATACTGATTTGCGCAGGAATAATCAGCTCCGCATTTACTTTTATGCTCTGCCGTATTGCTTGCAGAAAAAGTTTTGTGAGAAATTCCGTTTTCCCCGAAGGTATGGACTGCATTGCCCTGCCGAGAATTACCATTCCGGTATTCGGTCTTGCTGTGATTTTCAGCTTTATGGAAACAAAAACCATAGTGCAGATGGCGGCGTCAAATATGATTATCATCATTTTACTGCTGTATATGCTTGAAGGACTGTCGGTTGCCGAATACATACTCAAACAAAGGAATATGAATACATTGTTAAGGCTGTTTACCATTTTTGTTGCGTTTGTGACGCTCACTATGTTTTCGGCGGCAATACCGATTTTAAACGCACCGCTTTTGGCGGTTCTGCTCGGTATTTCCGACTGTGCCGGTGACTTTCGTGGTATTAACGGCGGCAAGGAAGGTATCCGATGAAAATTAAAAAGGTGTTCAATTTAATATTCCACAACAGCGGCTATTATATATGGCTTATGTTTTTGTGTGCCTTTATTGTTGCGATGTATGATATAAAGGCGGCGCTTGCGGTGGCTGTTACTGCCGGTTTTTGCCTTGCTATGGTCTTGATTACCGGCGCAATGCGGCGCAGTGCCGTTAAGCACTTTATAAGCACATTGACATACGGAATGAGTGACGGTGCAAAAGATGCGATAGGCTACGGTCTTATCCCGATAATAATTATACGCCGTGACGGAATAATCGTGTGGGCAAACGAAAGTTTTGAAACGCTCACCTCCGGTGCGGTTTCCACCGAAGTACACGTAAACGAAGCTATCCCGGAATTTAACATTAAGCAGTGCATCGACGCCGTCGAAAGCGGGAATGAGTATAAAATCACGCACGGGGGCAAAACATACAAAATTTGGATAACAACGTCAGAGCACGACAGTCAGATGGGCGACGCACAGTATTACGCAATCTACTTTAACGACTGCACAGAGCTTGACACGCTTAAAAAGCGTTATGATGACGAAAGGTTTGTAAGCGGTATTATTACCGTTGACAACTATGACGAGATAATGCAGGACGTACCAAATCCGGACAAACCCAAGGTGTCCGCCGCAATAGAGGAAACGCTGAACGTCTATGCGCAGGACGCAAACGGAATAATGAAAAAACTGGAAAAGGACAAATATCTTTTCTACTTTTCAAAATGGGGTCTTGACAAATTTATTGAAAAGAAATTTGATATTTTGGATAAAATCAAAGAGATTTCCGCAGGCAACAAGCTCCCCCCCACTATCAGTATGGGACTGGGCTACGGCGGTGAGAGTATGTCGCAGGACGATTTGTTCTCGTACACCGCACTCGATATGGCTCTTGGACGTGGCGGTGACCAAGTTATAGTCAAAAACCCCGAAAAATACACATTTTTCGGCGGCAAGTCAAAGGAAACCGAAAAGCGTGCACGTGTTAAAGCCCGTGTTGCCGCATATGCAATGCGCCAGCTCGTCAACGAAAACAACGATATTTTGATAATGGGTCACAAAAATGCAGACCCCGACGCATTCGGCGCCGCAATAGGACTTTACCGCACGATAAAGTATCTCGGTAAAAACTGCAAAATCGTTATGGAAACATACAACCGCACAGTTTCCAGACTGCTTGAAAAATTTACCGACGATGAATACGAGGACCTCATTATAAATAAGGCATATGCAAATGAAATAGTTACCAAAAGTACGCTTATTTTTGTGGTTGACACGCACGTAAAGTCGCTTTTGGAGGAGCCGTCGCTCCTTGATGTAACCAAAAAGGTTGTCGTTATCGACCACCACCGCAGAAGTACCGACTTTATTCAAAATCCGCTCATAACGTATCACGAACCGTATGCGTCATCGACTGCGGAGCTTGTGACAGAAATTATTCAGTACATCGGCGACGATATTAAGCCTAAAAAGTGTGAGGCGGAGGCGCTGTACGCCGGAATGTATCTCGATACAAAGAACTTTACCTTTAAAACAGGCGTAAGGACATTTGAGGCGGCATCGTATCTGCGCCGTCTGGGAGTTGACACGGTGTCTGTCAAAAAGATATTCCAGATTGATATGAATACGTTTATGAAAAAATGGGCGATTATGGAAAATGCCGTAACATATAAGCACTGCGTTTCAATCGCCACCTGTGTCAAGAACGATGCGGATATGCAGACTATTGTGGCGCAGGTTGCCGACGAACTTTTAAACATCACGGACATAACGTGCTCCTTTGTTCTGTGCGATATGGGCGCAAGCATTATCATAAGCGCACGCTCTCTCGGTGATTACAATGTTCAGGTTATAATGGAAAAACTCGGCGGCGGCGGTCATATGACAATAGCCGCAGCACAGCTTAGCGGTGTGAGCATCGACAATGCGGAAAAACAGTTAAAGTCAGCAATAGATGAATACATTGAAGAAAACAGGAGGAACTGAAAATGAAGGTTATTTTTATCAAGGAATTAAAGGGTCAGGGCAAAGTCGGCGACGAAAAGAACATCAGCGACGGCTACGCAAAAAACTTTCTTATTCCCAGAGGATATGCAATCGAGGCAACCTCTGCAAACCTCAATGACCTCAAAGGCAAAAAACAGTCCGAGGCATACAAAAAGGAACAGGACATCAAACACGCCGAACAGCTCAAAAAACAGCTTGATGAACTCACGGTCGTTTTAAGCGCAAAGTCCGGCGAAAACGGCAAACTCTTTGGCTCGATAACCTCAAAGGACATTGCCGAGCAACTAAAAAAACAGCATAACATTTCAATAGACAAGAAAAAGTTTGTACTTCCCGACGGAATTAAGGAAGTCGGCAAATTCACGGTAGACGTGAAACTGTACCCCTCTATCTCCGGCAAAGTACACGTTTGCGTGAATGCGCAATAAAAACCGATTATCAAACTTAAAGGAAGGGGGATTTGGCTGTGGCAAATGAAACCGCAAACCGCAGTATGCCGTGCAATATTGAGGCGGAGCAGTATGTGCTCGGTGCAATAATTTTTGACAACGAGTGCATCGGAGACGTTGTTACGTCCGTAAGACCCGATGACTTCTATCTCGAACAGCACAAGCGCATTTTTGAGGCAATGGTGAGCATTTCCAACCGTGCCGAACCCATTGACCTTGTTACGTTAAAGAGTGAGCTTGAAAGTGTTTTTGACAGTATAGGCGGCATTGAATATCTGACCCAGATTTGCCTTATGGTAACAACGACGGCGAACCTCAAATACCACGTTAAGATAATTGAGGAAAAGGCTCTGCTCAGACGGCTTATCCGTTCCTGTAACGAAACCGCCGAACTTTGCTTTGACAGCGACAAAGAAGTTCCGCTCATTGTAAGCTCTGCGGAAAACAAGCTGTACGACGTTCTGCAAAGCAAACGCATAACGGATATGTACCCCATCAAAGAGGTGCTTGCCGAGAACCTTTCAAGGCTTGAAGAACTTATGAAAAGCCACAAAAAAATTACGGGTGTTCCCACAGGTTTCAGGGATCTTGATATGAGGACAACCGGATTGCAGCCGTCGGATTTGGTGCTCATTGCCGCAAGACCTGCTATGGGCAAAACGAGTTTTGCACTGAACATTGCAACAAACGCCGCTCTGCGCAGTAATGTTCCCGTTGCAATATTCAGCCTTGAAATGAGCAAGGAACAGCTCGCAAACAGAATTCTCAGCTCCGAGGCGCTTATTTCGAGCGAAAAGCTGAGAACGGCGGAAATTGACAGCGACGATATGGCAAAACTCGCCGTTTCAATAAACGAGCTGTCCAAGGCGCCGATTTACATTGACGACACAGCCGGCATAACCGTGTCGGAAATCAAGGCAAAGTGCCGCAGGCTCAAACTTAAAGGTCAACTCGGACTGGTCGTTATCGACTATTTGCAGTTAATCCAGGGCAGTTCCCGTGAGGGACGCCAGCAGGAAGTATCGGAAAACAGCCGTTTTTTAAAAATTCTTGCAAAGGAGCTAAATGTCCCGGTAATAACACTGTCACAGCTCAGCCGTGCTCCCGACCAGAGAACCGACCACCACCCTATGCTGAGCGACCTTCGTGAGTCCGGTTCTATCGAGCAGGACGCCGATATGGTAATGTTTCTGTACCGTGACGAATACTACAACCCCGAAAGCGAAAAGAAAAACACTGTTGAATGTATGATTTCCAAATTCCGTAACGGCAGTACGTGCAGTGTTGACCTCGGCTGGCGTGGCGAGTATACAAAATTTATGGATCTTGACAATGTGCCTATGCCGCAGGAGTATTGATAATGTGTCTTGATAGCTTTGAAAAGTCGGTTATGAAAACCGCAGAAAAATACAATATGATTTCACCCGGAGACAGAATTGTTGCAGGACTTTCCGGCGGTGCCGATTCAAGCGTGATGCTGTGTGTATTAAAGGCGCTCTCCGCTGTTTTAAACTTTGAGGTCTGTGCGGCTCATCTAAACCACGGTATACGTGGCGGTGAGGCAGAAAAAGACAGGTTGTTTTCGGAACGGCTTGCAAAATCGCTGAATATCCCCTTTTTTACGGAAACGGTTTCCGTGCCGGAATACGCACTAAAAAAACACATTTCCGAGGAAACGGCGGGCAGGGAGCTGCGGTATGAATACTTTCGGCGTCTTTGCGCCGAGCATAGGCTGACAAAAATTGCCGTTGCGCACAATCTGAACGACAGAGCCGAAAGCGTCATTTTAAACCTTATAAGAGGCTGCGGCGTCAACGGTCTTTGCGGAATAAAGGCAGTAAACGGCAATATTATCAGACCGCTGATTGACACAAGCAGAAAGCAGATTGAAAGTTACGCCGCAGAAAACGGAATAAAATTTGTAACCGACTCGTCCAATCTTTCGGACGTCTATTCGAGGAACATTGTCAGAAACAATGTTTTCGGCGAACTTGAAAGAATTAACGATAACACTGTGGGCAACATCGCCAGGTGTTCAGGCATTATATCTGACGAAAACGACTTTATGGAAGGCTATGTCACCTCTCTTTCAGCCGTCACGGCGGACGGAGAAAACATAAGGATTGACCGCCGTATATTTGATGCTCAGCACATCGCAGTTAAAAGGCGCATTGTATTTGAGGCGGTACGCAAGTTTAAGGGCAACACGATGAATCTGCCGCTTGCGTGCGTTGACAGCATTTCAAACGCCGGCAGAACAGGCAGTACACTGCAAATTCCCGGCGGAATAACCGCCGCCGTTGAACACTGTTTCATAGTCCTGTCACAGGGCGGCAGTCAACAGTGCGAATATGAATACAATGCAAATTCAAAGAGCATAATAGACATAGCGGAAACAGGTATAAAGCTTGAATTTTCATTGAAAAAAGCGCCGATTTCTCCGAATAGCGGCATAATGTGCCTAAATTTTGACAAATTATACGGCAAACGCCTAACGGTGCGCAGCCGAAAAGACGGAGATGCCTTTTTTCCTTCGGGAATGAACGGCGGAAAAAGAATAAAGAAATTTTTCATTGACAACAAAATTCCGCTCAGCGAGCGAAACAACTACCCCATTCTTACCGCAGACGGCGAGATTGCGGCTGTAATTCCGCTAAGAGTTGACAGGAATTATATTATAGATAAAACAACCGAAAACATACTTATGATAAAAATTACGGGAGGACACAATGGATAGCAGAAAAATATGCGAAAAAATCGTCGTATCCGAAAGCGACATCGACGAAATAGTCAAACGGCTCGGAAACCAAATAAACACAGACTATGCCGGCGAGGAAATAGTATTTGTATCAATACTGAACGGCTCATTTATGTTTACCGCAGACTTGCTCAAACAGATAACGCTCGACTGCCACATAGATTTTATGCAGGTTTCCACATACGGCAACTCTACAAACACAACGGGCAACTTTGTTGTCAAAAAGGATTTGAGCTTTGACGTTACGGACAAAAATGTTATTATAATCGAGGACATTCTCGACACCGGATACACGATGAAAAACCTCATAGAGTACTTTAAAATCAAGCACGTTAAAAGCCTTAAAATTGCAACGCTTATTGACAAACCCGGGCGCAGAACGGAAGATGTTCACGCCGACTATGTAGGATATACGATGGACGAGGATTTGTTTATTGTGGGATACGGTCTTGACTATGCGCAGAAGTACAGAAATCTCCCCTACATCGGTGTGCTCGGCGAGCATTTGCACTAAAAAAATCGTATTTAAACCAGGAGGCGAATTTTATGAATAAATACATAAAAGGCATCGGTATCTATGCAATTATACTGCTGATGATATTCGGAATATATACGCTTATGAATTACAGCGCCGAACCGGATACTATCAGTTTTTCCGAATTTGTAAACGACATCAATGCCGGCAAGGTAAAGAAAATTGAAATAATGGAGGACGAGGCAAGCGTAACGCTTACAAACGGCAAGGTTGCCACCTGCGAAATACAGTCGCTCGGTGTGCTATACGCCTTTGCTGAGGAAAGTATGGCAAAGCAGATTGACAGCGGAACGCTCAAAGTCGAAATTGTCAAACCGGCAAGTCCGCCGTGGTGGCTTACGATGCTTCCGTCGATAATATTCATTTTTGTGGTAATAGGTTTTTGGATATTCTTTATTCAGCAATCCAAGGGCGGAGCCGGCAGAGGAGCAATGAGCTTTGGCAAGAGCCACGCAAAACTACACACCAATGACAAAGACAAGGTGACATTCGACGATGTTGCCGGTGCAGATGCTGAAAAGGGCGAGCTCGAAGAAATCGTTGAATTTCTGCGTGACCCTGCAAAGTTTAACGCACTGGGCGCACGCATACCGAGAGGCGTTCTCCTCGTAGGCCCTCCGGGAACAGGTAAAACACTGCTTGCAAAGGCGGTTGCCGGTGAGGCGAATGTTCCGTTCTTTTCCATAAGCGGTTCGGACTTTGTCGAAATGTTTGTCGGCGTGGGCGCATCAAGAGTAAGGGATCTCTTTGAACAGGCAAAGAAAAACAGTCCGAGCATCATATTCATTGACGAAATCGACGCAGTAGGCAGACAGCGTGGCGCAGGCCTCGGCGGCGGACACGATGAACGTGAGCAAACCCTCAACCAACTTCTTGTTGAGATGGACGGCTTCTCCGCAAATCAGGGCGTTATAGTAATTGCGGCAACCAACCGCCCCGACATTCTGGACAGTGCGCTTTTGCGTCCCGGACGATTTGACCGCCAGGTGGTCGTTGACACGCCCGACATCAGAGGCCGTGTTGACATACTTAAAGTTCATTCGAGAAAGAAGCCGCTCGGTGATGATGTTGACTTAACCGTAGTTGCAAAGACAACAGCAGGATTTACGGGAGCAGACCTTGCAAATCTCTTAAACGAGGCAGCCCTCCTCGCCGCACGCAGAAACAAGAAGGTTATTAATATGGCAGAGATCGAAGACGCAATGATTAAAGTTGTTGTCGGCACGGAAAAGAAAACAAGAAATCTCGGCGACAAAGAGAAAAAAATTACCGCTTATCACGAGGCGGGTCACGCCATTGTTACAAAACTTCTCCCCTCGCAAGACCCCGTGCACCAGGTTTCCATTATACCTCGTGGCAGAGCGGGCGGATACACAATGAGCTTGCCGAGCGAGGATAAGTACTACAACACTAAGGGTGATATGTTTGACGATATAATTGTTCTGCTCGGCGGACGTGCGGCAGAAAAGGTTGCGTTGGACGACATCAGCACGGGGGCATCAAACGACATTGAGCGTGCCTCAAAAATTGCAAGGCAGATGGTAACAAAGTTTGGTATGAGCGACTCCATAGGACCTATTAACTACGGCAGTGACAATGACGAAATTTTCATCGGTAGAGATTTTGTACACTCAAAAAATTTCAGCGAAAAAATTTCGGCAAAAATTGACGATGAGGTGCACACAATTATTTCCGACTGCTATAAAAAGTGCATTTCTATGATTGAGAAAAACCGTGACAAACTCGAAAATGTGGCAAAGGAACTTATGGAAAAGGAAAAAATCAGCGGTGAGGAATTTGAGAAGATTTATGCATCTTCCGAAAAAACTGACGATACCGACACCGACATTCAACCCGATGCAGAATAATAAAGCACTGCAGACTTGAACCGTTATTTTATTCACAGATTGCGGACGGACGTCCCGAAAATAAAATTCAATAAAAAGGGGCTATTTAAAAAGTGTCACAAAAATCGAGGATGAAAAGTCCTCGATTTTTGTGTATAGAAAAAAGGCTGAAACCGTATAGATCCTTTTTTGTGATTTTAGGACTTTTTAAACAGCCCTTTTTTATACCTCCGATGAGCTTAGCCTATACTCTCTCGGCGATTTTCCTGTCATTTTTTTAAACACACGCCTGAAATACGCCGATGACTCAAAGCCGACCATATCGCTTATTTCCTCAATCGACCTGTCACTGCCGTCAATGAGCAGGAGCGATGCGTGTTCCGTGCGGACTTTAAGCCTGTATTCAACCGGTGACATACCCATATTTTTCTTAAAGCAGGTGTAAAAATGCGACTCGCTCATATGGCACAGCTCACTTAGAGTGGCAACGTCAAATTCATCGGCGTAGTTAAAGTCTATATACTCCACCGCCTTTTCTATTCGCTTGTCGGAGAAGCGTATGTCGCTGTATTCGAGTCTTTTTAAGATACTCCCCATAATTTTATAAAAGTTACCCACGGCATTTAATCTCTGCGCATCGTCGCCGTCATAGCCGCCGAGTGTTTCGGCAAACATATTTTTATACTTTTCAAAATCGTCAACGGTAACCTTTTGAAGTCTGAATTTTCTGCTGCACGAGAAAAGACTGCCCGGTTCAAAGGAAAAGTGCATACTTATATAAAGTATCTCGTCCCCTGTCCACTTTGAAATATATTTTGACGTTATCGGAACAAAAATAATGTCCCCCGGCTCTATCTCCACAACCCCGTCATCGGAATAAAAACTTCCCTTTCCACATAGCATAAGCCCCATACAATAGTGCGGTCTGGGACAGTCCGAAAAGTCGCACGTGTGTTCCCTTTTATATTCGTATCTGCTTACCTTAAAGAATGACAGCGGAGCAAGTGAGCCTGTAATATTCACTTAAAATTCACCCATTTCGTAGAATAGTTCCGTTTTTCGGTATTATATTATATTTTCAACAAGTTGTCAAGCTGATATAATCAAGTTATACCATATGGGGAGGAAAGATTATGAAAACAAAGCAAATTGTATTTACCGATGTCGGCAAAGCCGAACTTCTGACTACCGACTGCGAAATGCCGAAGGCGGGAGAAGTCCTCATAAGCCTTGCATATTCAACCATAAGCTGCGGCACGGAGCGTGCAAACCTTATGGGTGACAAAAACGTGAATGCGGGCCTCAGCGCCGACGACACACCATTGTTTCCGAGATACTGCGGTTACTGTTCATCGGGCACGGTAATTGCCATAGGTGACGGCGTAACAAAATTCAGCGTCGGCGACAAAGTCGTTTGCCGTGGCGGCTCCCACAAAAAGAATATGGTTCGCAGTCAAAACGATATAACCAAAATAACAGCCGGAGTTTCTATGCAAGAGGCGGCTATGGTGTATATCTCTACATTTTCAATAGCCGGAGTGAGGAAAACAAGGCTCGAAATCGGCGAGTCGGCGGTTGTTATGGGGCTTGGCATTTTGGGGCTTTTTGCCGTGCAGTTTTTAAAGGCGGCGGGAGCTGTTCCGATAATTGCGGTTGACCCTGTTGCGGACAGACGCTCGCTTGCTCTTAAATTCGGCGCAGATTATGCACTTGACCCCACAGATGCAGACTTTGCCGAAAAGGTGATTAAGCTCACAGACGGCGGAGCAAATGCCGCAATAGAAGTAACAGGTGTAGGTGCGGCTCTCGACAGCGTTCTTGACTGTATGGCACGCTTCGGACGGGTAGCGCTCCTCGGCTGCACAAGGGACAAAAACTTTACAATAGATTACTACCGCAAGGTGCATTTTCCCGGCGTTTCTCTCGTAGGAGCACACACCGTTGCAAGACCTTGTTTTGAGTCGTCACCGGGATACTGGACGAGCGAGGACGACACCAAAGCAATTATGAAACTTATTGCCGGCGGCAGGGTCAACTTTAAGGATATGATTTTTGAAACTCACGAACCGCAGAGTGCGCCGAAAGTTTATCACCGTCTTGCAACAGACAGGAATTTCCCGGTGTGCGTTCAGTTTGACTGGACAAAGATGGAGGATTGCATATGAAAAAAATTAAAATCGGTCAGATAGGCACACTTCACGACCACGCCTCCGGTATGACCGAAACCGTGCGCCGCTACCCGGAAATATTCGATTTTGTGGGTTATGTGCCCGAAAAATGCACCGAATCCGACGGCATTACAAACGCCTATGTTTACGAGGGCGCACCTGTTCTGACAGAGGAGGAACTCTTTAATTCGGGCGTTGATGCGGTACTTGTCGAAAGTTTTGAGCTTGATAACATAAAAATTGCCCAAAGGTGCATCGACCGCGGTATTCACGTACACATAGACAAACCCGCCGGTGATGACATAGCCGCCTTTGAAAAATTACTGCGAGATGCAAAGGCAAAAGCCCTTACCGTTCAGATGTCGTATATGTACCGTTACAATCCGTCGGTAAAGGAATGTTACAGGCGGTTTAAAAGCGGAGAACTTGGCGAGATTTACGAAGTCGACGCAATAATGAATACTCACCACGACCCGAAAAAGCGCAAATGGCTAAACCAATTTCCGGGCGGAATTATGTTTTACCTCGGCTGTCATATGATAGACCTGATATATATGTTCCAGGGAACGCCCAAAAACATTGTTACCTTTAACAAATCCACAGGCTTTGACGGCGTAAATTCGCCAGACAGTACACTTGCGGTTTTTGAATATGAAAAAGGCGCTTCCATAGCCCGTGCAACGTCTACCGAGATAAACGGTTTCGGCAGACGGCAGCTTGTTGTTTGCGCAAGTAATGCGACCTACCGCATTGAGCCGCTCGAAAGACGGACAAGAACTTTTTACACAGACAACACCTTTGACGAAATATATACGGACAAAAAGAAAGAACTCATCTTTGATGACGTTGCATCTGACGGCAGACGATACGACGAAATGCTGCTCGAATTTGCCGCCTGCGTCCGTGGAGAAATTGCAAACCCATACACCTACGAATACGAACTGCAACTGCAAAAATTAATCCTTGCATCTTGCGGACTTGATATTGATTATAAAAAGGAGACGATATTATGAAAGCAATACTTGTAAACAAAGACAGAACCCTGTCTTGGAGCGAAGTACCCACACCGACCGCCGCAGCGGACGAGGCACTCGTAAAAATCGAATATGCGGCAGTAAACCGTGCCGACCTTATGCAGCGGGAGGGCGACTATCCCCCACCTCCCGGCTGCCCCGACTGGATGGGACTTGAAATATCGGGAACGATAGAGAGTCTCGGCGATGTTGCCGCCGAAAAAAGCAATTTTAAAGTCGGCGACAAAGTGTGCGCCCTCCTCGGAGGCGGCGGCTACGCCCAGTATGCAAACATTAAGTACGATATGCTTATGCCTGTTCCCAAAAACTGCACTATGGCGGAGGCGGCGGCAATACCGGAAGCGTTTGCAACGGCATATCTCAACTTGTTCTACGAGGGAAAAATCGAAAAGGGCAACACTCTTTTAATGCACGCCGGTGCAAGCGGACTTGCCAGCGTCGTAATACCTATGGCAAAGGCGTTCGGAGCAAGGGTTATAACAAGCGTCCTCTCCGACGATATTGCCAAATCCATTGAGCACCTCAACGCCGACGTTGTTGTAAACACATCAAAACAGGACATTGCACAGGTACTCAAAGAACAGCTTGACGAGGGACACCCCGTTGACGTTGCCATAGACTGCCTCGGCGGTAAAATGATGGGCGGCTGTCTGCCCTATATGAGCCACGGCGGCAGATGGATAATGATTGCCGCACTCGCAGGACAGGTTACGGAAATCGACCTTAAAAACATATACGTCAGAAATGTGCGCATAATCGGCAGCACACTGCGCTCACGCACACCTCAGACAAAGGCAAAAATTCTCTCCGAACTTGTGGAGCACGTGTGGGAAAAGGTAGAAAGCGGCGAGGTTAAACCCACCGTATGCAAAGTATTCCCCATAACCGATGCCGAAAAGGCGCACGATATGCTCTACGGAGGCAAAAACGTGGGCAAAGTTGTTTTAAAAGTTGAGTAAAGGAGATTTTTTTGTTTATGCGGTGAAAATACATTGACATCAACATTATGGGTGCCGTATACTGTATCAAGGCAGTCCTCCCCGGTATGAAGAAAAATCATTACGGCAGAATTATAAACGTTGCCTCCGTTGCAGGAGTTTACGGAAACCGCAATATGGCGCACTACTCGGCAACCAAGGGAGCACTTATTGCAATGACAAAGGCGCTTGCAAAAGAAGTTGCACCGCAAGGCATATCGGTAAATGCCGTATCTCCCGGAAGTGTGAGCCCGTCCGAAAACGACGACGTAAATTCGTATATTTCATCTCTCCTCTCATACTCCGAAAGAACGGGAACAGATGCGGAGAATGCGGAGCTTATATGCTTTCTTGCCGGCGACAAATGCCCGTACATAAACGGACAGAATATTCAAATTGACGGCTGCCGAAAACTATTGTAAAGGTTGTGTGTCAAATGAAAACCTTTTTAAAATATGACAAACCGCCCCTCACTGCAATGATACAATGCGAAACGGCGGACGAATGTATAGAAAAAATTAAAAAATCGCTGGCCGACGGTGCCGACGCCTTTGGTATTCAGCTGTGCGTCTTAAAAAGAGAATACAGAGATGAGGAAACGCTAAAAAGGATTTTTTCGGCGTGCGGTGATAAGCCGATATATGCCACAAGCTATCGGTGCAACGAAAGCGAAGATATGAGCGATGACGAATGTGCCGAATTGCTTTTACGGGCGCTCAAATGCGGCGCAACGCTTTTAGACGTTATGGGCGACGCATACGACGTTTCGCCGCAATATCAGCTTGCGCAGAGCGACACTGCAATAAAAAAGCAAAAAGAGCTTATAGACAAAATACACTCCCTCGGCGGCGAAGTGCTTATATCAAGCCATACGTTCAAGTCAACAACTCTTGAAGAAAACCTTATGATAGCAAAGGCTCATATCGAGCGTGGCGCAGATGTAATCAAAATCGTAAACGACGCCCTGTCCGAGGACGAAATACCCAAATACATTGACATAATCCAAAAGATAACCGCAATGACCGACAAAAAACTGTTGTTTCTTGTCAGCGGCAAAGGACAGATTATCCGCTACATCGGTCCGAGTTTCGGTGTTTGTATGTACCTCTGCGTTCAGGAACACGGCGAACTTGACACACCGGAACAACCTGTTCTTAAAAAGCTGAAAGCTGTTCGTGACAACATATTGTTTTAGCGCAAAATATTTTTAATATCCCTTTGGCAGCTGCGATTGCGCCTGCCGACAGGGATATTTTTTTCGATACCCGAAAACGTTGTTTCCGCAGTGGAAAATGTTACTTTCTTTCCGCACTCTTTCAGTTTGCCGTCAATTCGTTTTGAGTTTATGCCGTTGGGATAGGACAATGCGGACGGCTTTTTACCTGTTATTTTGTATATCAGATTATCATTATTTTTATAATCAGAGATAATTTCGTCCTCACACCGTATGTCATCATACATTGCCGAAAGTTCGCCGTAACTCTTAAAATGCAGTTTATCCGAGTGTGACCCAATCTCGACGCACTGCTCCTTTGACATCTGAAAAATCTGCTGTTCTGTCAAATAGCCGTCACTCCCCACGGCACTGCCTATAATAAAAAATGTAGCCTTTGCACCGCACTTTTTTATAATCGGCACGGCGTATTTTATATCGCTTTCATATCCGTCATCAAATGTCAATACTGCAATGCGCCCTTTGTTATCCGCCGAAATTTCCGCAAGCTCCCCGGCAGTCAAAAATGTGTAGCCCTCGCTCTTTAAATATTCAATGTCGCTCTCAAACATATCCGGCGGTATGCAGTAGTCGCCCCATTCAAGCGGATTTTCGCTTAGTTTGTGATATGTAAGTGCCACAACACTTCCACGCCTGTTGAAAATCGGCATTGCACCCGCTGTCTGCGGAATCATAAGAAACACCAACATAATAATAATAAATTTCTTTGACATATTTATCCCCTTATAACAAATGAGGAAAACCGCACCTGTATGATTGGTTTTCCTCACCGTGATTAATTTATCAGTTGTTTACATAACCTGCCGCATTGACATATCCCGCGTACCAGTCGCCGAAGTCCGCATCGGTACGGCTGATTGCGTCAATCATATAGTCGCCCTTTTTATCTCTAATCCAGCACTGTACCTCAGTATCGGTTACCTTAAAGTATGTGTTGCCGTGCTCACCTGTGGGATAACGGTATACAGGACAACCGCTTGCATCAAACGCCTGAACCATCTTGCCGTCATTTCCTCTTATATACTTGTATTCAACAATATTGTACGGATAATCAGCTTCAACAAAGGCATACTTCCACTGCACTTCCGGAGTTGCTTTGCCGCCTGTGTAACGGAAAATTCTCGGTGTGTCATTGTGTCCGTCCATTGCTATACCGTTTACAATCAGGTACTGATAATAGCAATACGGCTCGTCCATCTCGTACATCGGCTTTGTCCATTCTATTTTAGGCTCGTGAGTAATCTTTATTGTATCATCGTCCCACTGCCAGCCGTAATCTTTGTTTCGGTAATACATTGCTGCGGCGTCCTTGGTTCCGCTCTCGCCGTAATATGACGGTCCGGTTACGAATTTTGACTGAACAATGTCAAGCCTCTGCGCTATATCCCAATCACTCACCGCATAGTGTCCGTCTGCGTCAATAGCGCTCAGATTGTCACTGTGGAAAAAGTCGCCGCTTGCAATCTGCTTTGTAATATCGCCGTTTTCATCTTTTTCAACATTAAACGGGGACGGCATTACAAAGTCACTGTATAACGTGTACTTTTCGTCATTATACACATTTCCGTTTGTGTCGTACACAAATTTGCCGTTGCAGTCGAGATTTGCAATACCGTAGTCTTTAAAATCAACACTTACCTTTGCATTGCGTGTTGTGGGAACAAAAACCATCTTGTCCTCGTCTTTATCTCTTCCGAAATCCCACGCCCAGTATTTATTATTGATTTTCGTCTGCTGACGCTGATATATTCTGTGTTCGCCGCTCACTTCCCACATAAAGTCCGCAAAACGAACTTCCCACTGCGGAAACTGATTTGTAAGCCTTGTAACCGCTTTTTGTGCGTTACCTTCGAGATAAAGTCTTTCATAACCGATGTGCGGATAAGATAATTCATATCCTTCAAATTTCCACTCCACGTCCTCGTCCTTCACGGCATCAACCTTCTGTTTACTGGTGTAATTGCCGCCGATGACCTCATTGTAGATTTTTCCGTAAGCCGGCGGATTGGTCGTGTCATAGCCTGCAAACTTCCAGTCTGCCGATGCAACGGTTGTCAGAGTTGCAACTGCCAGTACCGCTGCTGAAATTCTTTTTGCTGGTTTCATTAATATAGCCCCCATTTTCAATTTTTTAACAATGCCGTTTATACTTGCATTGTCATTAATAAAAAATATAGTTTTTCGGCACGCAGCAGATTTGCCCGTGTCATTTACAAGCCTATTATAACACAAAACGGGTTTTTGTCAACTCATTTTGTGTTATTTATTCATAAAATAAATTCATTTTGTTGTTTTTGCATAAAATATAACACATAATGTTGTATACTGTATGTAATTAATTCCATTGAGTACGGGTGATGATAATGTTTCATACAAATTTACGAAATCTGCGTGAAATGCAAGGTTATTCACAGAAAAAATTTGCCGAACTTTTAGAAATTCCGGTAACAACATACCGCAACTACGAAAACACTCTGCGTGAGCCGAGCTATGATATACTTATTAATATTGCAAAGCTGTTAAATGTTTCGACTGATGAGCTCCTCGGAGTAAAGCAAACCGGAGATAATTATTCACAGCTGTTCACACTGATTAAACGCTTGCCGGAAAGCAAGCTTAACACACTGTGCGATTTTGCAAGATTTTTAAGCCAATAATACAAAAACTTGACAATACTTGCGTGAAGTCATATAATTTAAGAAAAAACACATCGAGGTGCACTATGAAAAAAACTATTTGTCTTTTCCTTACAGCTGTGCTGGCACTTTCCGCCGGCTGCGCAAAAAAGGAAGTCAAACAAAAAAAGGAAACAAATAAGAAACCGGCTCCGATAACCGAGGAAATAAAAAACGATGCTTTCTACGATATGATGCAAGAAAACACCAGACCTGTTGCTGTTATGATAGACAATGACGTTGCGGCATCAAGACCGCAAATGGGGCTTGAAAGCGCATATATGGTGTACGAAATTGTGGTTGAAGGCGGTGCAACACGCTTTATGGCACTGTTTAAAAATCACGACCTTCAAAAGGTCGGCCCCGTGCGCTCGTCAAGGCACTATTTTCTTGACTACGCCCTCGAACACGATGCCATATACTGCCACGCAGGTTGGAGTCCGCAGGCGGCACGTGACATTTCATCACTCGGCGTCAATAACATAAACGGCGTTATGGGATCCGACGGCAGTGTATATTGGAGAGATAATACCTATGATAAATCCTGGCACAATCTCTATACCGGCGTTGACAAACTCTACGATATGGCAGTAACCAAGAAAAAATACCGTGGCGAAACCGATGTAAAACACGACTCCTACAAAACAAACGATACCGCCCCCGAAACCGGCAGCAATGCAGTCAAACTTAGCATACCCTACTCGGATTTTTATAAAGTTTCGTATGAGTATGACAGTAACGAAAAAGTGTATAAAAGATATGTAAACGGCTCATATCATATGTCACAAAACGGCGATTATCTGAGGGCAAAAAATATAATTGTGTATCACCTTAAAAATTATGCGTTAAATGACGGCGAGCACAAAGGCCGTCAAAACCTCGAAAACATAGGCAGCGGCACAGGTTATTACCTCACCGACGGCAAAGTGCAAAATATCACTTGGAGCAAAAATTCAAGAAGTGCCAAAACGCATTACACGCTTGAAAACGGCGAAGAACTCATACTCAATCCGGGGAATACTTATATTCAGATTGTCCCCAACCACGTGAATATAAACATCACGGAATAAAAAACCAATATTTGCAGTATAATATTTAGTGTAGTGTGATTGCACCGCCATTGGCGACTGCATTCACATTAATGAAAATCTGCCGGACATCACATACCGACCGGAACCCGCAAATGCGGAGGGTGTGTAGTTGTATGGCAGATTTTTTTTAATCTGTGTAGGGGAACATTTGCACAAAGGCTATTTTTCCCTTTTAAACAACGGCCTTAAATTAGTTCCCCATATGTATGTAGTGATTTTTTCGTTCTCCCCGACCGATGTATTTATGTATTCGCCGCATTCCAGCGGTAAAACTAATTTCTTAACAGATTTTCCCGACTCGCCGTCTGTAAATTCAAATACCGTCATTGGCGAAGCCGTGTTATTATAAACCCTTACACCGCTGCTTTCGTCGCAATTATCATACGGCGATACGAATATTTCCTGTCCTTCGAGTATTTTCCTTATCATTGCCTGAGCATTTACGATTTTATACGAAAATCCGCCACTTTCCGTATGCTCCTCTCCCGTTTCTTTAATGAGGGTTTCAAACTCGCTTGCCTTTATATCCTCACGAAAGTTAAGGCAAACCGCCGCAAGAGCCGACACAACGGGTGCCGCATAGCTTGAACCGCTCCCCATTGCGACGCTGCCTGCACGGTTAAGACCGTAAACACCGTGCCCCGGTGCGCCAATATCAATATATTGATTGCGGTTTGTACGCCACTTTTTATCACTATCCACCGAACCCACGCTTATTACGCCGTCATATGCGGACGGATAATTGACCGTTCCGTCGGTTTCGTTACCGCAGGCGGCAACCACTATGGCATTTTTGCCCAAGGCATATTCAACTGCATCTTTTAATGTGTTGGAGTCAGTTTTAATGCCCAAACTTAAATTTATAACTTTGCATTCAAAATCATCGACTGCCATTTTTATAGCTTTGGAAACGTCCTCAATGGTTGCCTTTACTTCATTTTGCGTATTGTACTTAAAGCACTTAATCGGAACAATTTTTGCCCTGTATGCAAGCCCTGCGACCAATAATTTGTTGTTTGCCTCCGCCGCAATAATTCCGCTCACAAAAGTACCGTGTCCGCTTATGTCCGATGTGTCCGCCGTATCATTATCGACCAGACTGTAACCCGGCAAAAGATTTGCCTTTAAATCCTCCACGGCATCAACGCCGCTGTCGATAACTGCGATTTTTACATTCTGCCCCACGCAGCCCGTTTCCCATACGTTAGGCGCATTTACCATCTGCATATTCCATTGATTTGTAAAATAATCGGGGTCGTCTGTGATTGAAAACAAATCCACGTAATAATTGGGTTCTATGTACTCAATCTGCGATTTGTCTATGAATTTCGCAATGTCATTCAAACTGTCGATTTTTATAATGTCATCGTCTGTTTCCGCCTGACTCATAAGGCTTACCGACGGTTTCAGCTTTACCAAATATCCGTCGTGGGGAAGCAAATCGGCACGTGCGCAAACAGTACCAAACACCGCAGCAATGAATAATATAACTGTAAAACATATTTTTTTCATACCAAACTCCAAAAAACACTTGATGAAGTTATTGTATCACAAAAATACTCAAAATTCCACAATTTTTTTAAATTTCGGCACAGTAACAATATTTATATGCCGCTCATAGAATAATTATGAACAAAATTTTGGAGGTGGCACAGTGAATATACCGTTTATGCCCGAAAACCCACGTCTGGGTTTTGCATACGTACCGTTTCAAAAATATGAAAATCTGTATGACATCAGAAAGGGCTTGCAGCAAGGCACAATTTTTAAGGATTTGGATATTCCCTTTGAACAGTATTCCTCAAATCCTGTTATGAACCCGTTTAAATAGGAGGTTAAATTAATGATATATCCCAAGGCACCGTTTTGTCCGATGAATGACGAAACGAACAGCGGAAAAAATTCCGAAAGCACCGCTCCGGACAGACGCACCGTCAACGACGATACGCCCCAAAAGACACCTCAGCAATCAAGAAACAATACCGGCAATAACACGATCTGGCCCAACGATATGCAGCCCGGCAGCGGCAGCAGCGAGAATATGACAGAACATGAACTTATGCGGCTCATAAACGAACTGCGTTTTGCCGTAACCGACCTTAACCTGTTTCTCGATACTCACCCGAACGACGAGGAAGCGCTCAAAACTTTCACAATGCTCGCCGCCGCATTAAAGAGCTATGCTCACGATTACGCACATAAATTCGGCACACTCTATGCTACCGATGCAACCGACGAAACACCGTTTGAATGGGTAGCCGCCGACAACAAATGGCCGTGGCAGCTTTAAGGAGGTATAAAAATTATGTGGAATTATGAACGAAAACTCTTATACCCGGTAAAAATTAAAAATAAAAACCCACGACTTGCGCAAATAGTAATCAGTCAGTACGGCGGACCGGACGGTGAATTAAGTGCGTCGCTCCGTTACCTGAGCCAGCGCTTTTCAATGCCGACTCCTGAAATTCAGGGAATTTTAAATGACATCGGAAACGAGGAACTATCTCACTTGGAAATGGTCGGAACCATCGTATATCAGTTGACACGTGACCTTGACTCTGAGCTTGTAAAGGACAGCGGATTTTATAATTATTTTATAAATCATTCCACCGGAGTTTATCCGGCAAATACAAACGGTATGCCGTTTAACGCACTTGCACTCGCTGTAACGGGTGATCCGCTTGCCGATTTGAATGAGGATTTGGCTGCCGAGCAAAAAGCACGGGCAACATATGATAATATTCTAAGGCTTTCCGATGACCCCGATGTTAACGATGTAATCAAGTTTTTACGTGAACGTGAAATCGTACATTATCAAAGGTTTGGTGAAGCAAACCATACTAATTTAAGGAGAATTTTCCCATATGAACCGTGCTTGGACGGGGTGTCCAAGCACGTTGTTTTTCGACTTTAAAGTGACTGACAAAGCACTTTTGTAACTATCCTTATTTTCCTATTGAGGCATAGCCGTTCATAATAAAACTCGTTATTTCGCTTGTCCTCACACGCATATTAAGCTCCCTAACAACACCCGAAACCATTTCAGCGGTAAGAACCGGTATATACGTTTTAAGCGACTCATCATACGACATAAGCTCATTAAACAGCTTTACAAGCACGTCATTTTTTCTTTTTATGTTCTTTGGATATCCTCTCGAAATCAGTGCCATATTATTGTCAAAATTCGGTGCAAGTCCGAGTATTTTCCCTGTATTCACATTTCTTAAAATGCCGTAGTTAAACGAATGCCTATCGGGGTTTGCACAAATCGTATCCAAAAACAACATTTGCACATAATCACCGACACCGTCGGGACACAACTCTCTCAGCGCATTTATGTTGTCAATATAATCCTCATTATCACCCAAAAACGAATATGCACTCTCAAAATTAACACTTGCGTTATTCGTAAAATCTCTTGTCTTGATACACCCTTTACCACGTTCGTACTCCGCCATATTGAACCCAAGTGCTTTGCCTAACCGGTATATGAACAATTCGGAAAACAATTCCTCGTGATTAGCCTTTTTATACAGCCACCACTCACCGTCTATAAGCTTCCAACACTTCTCATAACTGCCTATATTGGTAAGCTCGGGCGTTCTTGTGTGCTTGGAATTTGCAGCTTTATTAAAACTGTCATAACTTCCTGTAAGCGCAAGATTTGAGAAGTAATCATTGTCAAACCTAACATCAGCATACATCAGGTTTGAATTTAAAGGTTTTATCCAATAATTATCCGTAATGGTTACAGCATTAACCGACATAACCGTAGCAACATCATCTTTTTCGGTCAAACGGAGGGCTTTTTTCAACAATCTGGAATTTGCTCTGTGACAATCAATGGCTCTCGTTTCAAGCCATCTTTGAACGTTGCCGGTGTTTTTTAGATATAGCGGCAATAATACATCGTTCAGAATTTCAAAAGTATTGTCCTGCCACTTTGCAACCGCAATATCGCCTGACATAATATAACAATTCACTCAGAGCACCTCCCACTTTTTTATTTTATAATCTCTAAAAGCATTATACCAAATTATCTTTTCAAAATCAATAGCGTTACCGTAAATTCATATATCCCGACCTATAAAGTAATCAAAGCTGTGCAAAATGAGCCCAACATAATTTTACTGTTATCACTTGCAGCTATTTTACTTCCATTAAGGTACACTGTACTGTTTTTTGGAGCTTTGTATTCTAACATCTTGTCAGATAGATTAAATACGGCCAAAACCGCTTGCCCGCAGATATTGTTTTCAATTTCAAATAATCCGCCTTCCGGGTTGGAAAACAAATATTTTTTTGCGGGGCGGGCAACATTATTGCATTTTTTTATTCTGTAAAACTCTTTCAGGTACTTTTCCTCTGTCATTCCAAGTTCATCGCTGACGTATACAGGACCTCCGCTCATAAGACGGAGAATAAAGCTCGGCTCAACAACGGAGTTATGCGTCCACCACATATCAAAGTCACAGCAAAACAGGTCTGACAAGAAAACGCTGTTATATATATTCTGAATAATATGCTGCGAAAAGCTCTCCGGAACATTCGGATAAAAGTCATCACTGCTTCTTACCACCTGTGTGTACGGGTGGAAATGAAGATTTATATTCTGAGCAGCCATACAATTAATAACTCTTCCCCCAAAAACCTCATTTGCCGAGCGCTCAATCGCAAGATGCGTTGAAATACAATCACCCGGACATCCTTTTCTTCCACGAAGGAATTCAAACACGTTGCCCTGAGTATCAATTTTAAGAAAATCCACTCCCTGATTTCTTAAATACTTATGCCAGCGGTTAAAAAATGTATATGCGTCCTCTCCTACCGGAATGTACCAATCAGAGTCGGTCTGAGTCAATTCCGCAGATACATCTGAAAACAAAGGACTGTCTTTCTCGACACCGTACCAATATGCTGTCATAGAATGCCAAACGCCCACATAACTTAAACCGTATTTTGATTTGAGTATTTCTATGCAGGAGCGCAAGCCATTCGGAAATTTATTTTTGTCCTCAAATATTGAGGAGATTTTAAAATTGTCGTTTTTAGAAATTTCAAACCAACCATCGTCTATAACAATCCACTTTACTTGTATATTCTTTTGCCTAAATTCGTCCATTTTCGCAAAAATTTTTTTCTCGGAAACATCGTGATAACAAGCATTCCACGTGCACCAACCGATGCCTTCAAGAAAATCCGGCAAAGTTTTCGGCTCGTTCGGATTTGTTTTGATATAACCCTCTCTCCACGCATATTTATATGCCTTTCTCACGGCGTCATAAGGATTATTAGCATATGCAGCTATTGCAATAGTTCCTTTGAGCGTATTTGAACCGTAATGATGCTTTGACACGCACAGTCTCAATGTATCGTCCGACTCTGACGGTCCGATGCAAGTGATGAAATCCCCGCCGCATAACGGAAGAACCGAAACATAACCATTGCCGGTATCTATTAGGATATTTTGTGTGTCCGCATAAAATTTTGTGGGGTTCTTCTCAAATTTAGGCAGAGTCCAAAACGGATTGAATGATACCCTCGAAAGCGCACCGTTAATCGAAAAATCGCACTTTAAATCCACAAACATTGACTCATCGGGCGAAAAAGTTTTTGCATAGTCATACGGCAATCGGCAGCAAGTAACGTCAACCTCAATTTTCTCAATGTCGCCGTGATTGGTAAGAACCGCCCCGCCTCTAAAAAAATTTTTGCTCTCATTTTCTGTTTTAATCCCGTATTTTTGAAAATTTACACTCACCGTTGATGAATTAAACATTTTTACCCCCGGAATTTTCTTTTCAGCTTTGCCACAAAAGAACAGTATGGTTCTAAATATTCCGTACTGCCCATATAAATATTTTCTATTTCGTAATTTTCCGATACGGAAAACGGTACCGTCTGCCGTTTGTCGGAATAATTTATCGCCGTTACGTACACATCTGAATTTGAAATATGCTCGGTTACTGCCACGTACTTGCTTTCCGACTTGATTATGTGTTTGCAATTTTCAAATATGCTTTTATATATTTTATAATAATCACCGTCAAAAGCGTCATTCTTATCAAGCAAATTCTTTTCGATCGGGCAATCCAGATAGTAAACAGTGCCGTTGCCGTATCTGAATTTTGTAAACATAGGGTTGCCATTATGGCTCGCCAAAATTTCTGTCCCTACGCTTTTTAGATGCCGACGCTTATTCTGACTGAAATCAACGGTATTACCGTCAAGTTCAAATGACGACGCTGTGTAATGTTCATCTGTATCAATGACACGAAGTCCCGTGTACCTTTCAAATTCACTCAAAAATCCGTTATCATTGGATATGTATAACGCTGCCCCCTTGAACACTCTGTCAAATAAGAGCTTATAATTCTCACCACACATAATTCTGTCGCCCGAAACGGACGGAAGAATGTATACATCGCTTTCCGGAATGGCGGAATTAACATATGCAAAGCCAACATTAACACCGGCTTGTCTTGCCAGAATATAAGACATATACGATATTCCCCACTGTTCATTGCCGTCGGACACGAGTATTATACCGTTGTCCGTTGCCTTCGGCAATTTGATTTTACATTCATTAAGCCACTTATTAAACTTGCCGAACTCATACAAAACCGGCTTCGGATTTCCCGCATTATCAATCATACCGAGTTCAAGCTCACACTTACTCCACGTATACGGTGCGGTTTTAAGATTAGTCTGGTCGGCGGCGCACCACCAAAACATACCGAGTGAACCGTTTGCAAAGCAGGACATCAGGTTCACTCCGGCAAATCCGGATGCGGTTTCATACTCATTGCAGACCATAGGTCCCATAGTTCCGGTTTCCTCTACCAAACACGGTTTTTGTCCCAATCCTTCTTCATATTTATTGGAGCAAGCAGACAGCAAAAGCGTCCTTATTGATGACATATTGTCTTTTGAACCGTAAGGTGTCCACATCGGGTATGGATGCGTGGTCAGAATATCTACGCACTCTGCCATATCGCCCACTCTCCAAAAATCACATTCATTGAGCGCAGTCGTGCCGGACAATATCGGTCTGCTGCAATCCTGCGCTCTGACAGCATCGGAAATTAAAGATATCCAAACATAAACACTCTCCCTATTTTCCGATATTGACATACAGTTGCACTCGTTTCCGAGGTCCCAGGCGCATATCTCGTCCCTGTTTGCAAAATAAGACACAAAACCTTTTACAAACTTTTGCTCAAACATAAGCGCCACCGAGTCCGTATAAAGGTTTCTGCCATATACTGCCGGCGGAACAAACGTCCTGCCGCTCATAAAGCCGGTTATCAAGCCGACAATTACCTTGATGCCGTACTCTGAACAGATGCTTAAAAATTCATCAAACCTGCCGAGCATTTTAACCGACAAGTAATACGGATTATCACAAAAACTCTCATCTTCCATTCGGTATTCCTTAAAAAAATTGCCTCCCGTATAAAGCGGTTTTACCGGTTGAAAATCACTCCACAGCGGAAAAACACGCAAATACGATATACCGTTTTGCGACAATGTTCTAAGGTCTTTTTTCACACATTCCGGCGACCAGTCGCTCCACATAGCCGTTCCGGCATTGGACGCCCAGTAATTGACACCAATCATAAAATTATTCGTCATATTATTCTCCCGTATTCAATAAAAGTATCGCTATCTTGTTAATAACCGATGTCATTTTACAGTTAACTCTCTTTTTAACCCAATAGGTTTTAAATCCTCGAAGGAGTCTACATTAATTATTCTGACCAAATCGAATTCAGAGTTATCAGACGGAACCGACACCTTAAACAGGCCGCCTCTTTGTGTTGTATCAACGGTATGCAAATCAACCAATGCGGAGTCTTTAAAAAACGCTACCGCTATAACCGACGGCACACCGCCTGCCGTGTTGTAATAGTTAAAGCCGACACCTTTGCCATTTGCACAAATTCCGGTTATGTAAGATGTGCCGATTTCGGTCTTTGTCTGAACCGTCACGGTTATTGAACGGCTCGCACTTCCGCCGGTATTGTTTCCTTGCGATATTCCGCTGATGATAACATTATACACACCGTCGGCAAGGTTTAAATCAGACAAATTTACCACATTACGAAACGTATCTTCGTTATATACCTCTTTTTGACCCGAGATTACCCTGATGTTGTACTTTGAAAAAGCGGTGTTGTCTTTTAACTCAATTTTAAAATCCTTTGGGTTAATTTTAATCCCGTCTGTGGGATATATCACATTAAGATTATCTGAATTATAGTGTGCAGATGAACCGATTTTGTCAAAAGGTATGTATTCAAGGTAAGAATTTTCCTTCCTTTTCGCATTATAATATTCCTCTGCCTGTGCCAGATTTTGCGGATAGTTTGCCGTCGTATTACAAATATTGTTTTCGACAATGTCAGTCTTTTCATAATATCGGTCTTGAATTGACATACTGCTTGTACTATCACCGGCAATCACATTATTGGCAAAATAATTGTCACGAGGATATCGCAGCCAATAGTCAAGGTCTGTTTCTTTGCCGTTTGAGAATTTTGCTTTATATTCGGAGACCTGATTTTGCTTGATTTTATACTCCTCCGCACGTTTTTTTAACAATTCGGAATATCTTACGAATGCAGGATAACGCAAGGAATACTTTTGTATGTCAAAGTCTGCATAGCTTCCGTCGTACAGATATTCTGCCTTGTTTATTCCCTTCAAAAGTCCGTTTTGCCATATATTTCTGAATGAGACTGAACCCCACTGCGAGTGGTATATATTTCCGTAATTCATTGCATCTTCAACAGCCGGAGTATTTCCGCTGTTTCCGAATATCAGATTGTTGTAAACGGCGTTTTCACTGCCGCTGTTCATATATATTTCTCCCCCGCCGACAATCACGTTACCGTACATATTGTTGTAGCTGCTCATTTCATCAGCGTATACTGTAAACGGCCGCTCTCTGCCGGTTGCGCAGTTGTTGAAGTAATTGTACCTGACCGTATTTCCAAAATTGCCCTCATATCCGTAAAAGTACACAACGCCGCCGTCAACCGTACGTGTCGGACTTTGACAAAACTCGTTATACTCAGCAATACACTCCCTCGTGCGGAGCATATATATGCAGTTGTCCGGCATATTGGTAAAATAATTATGGCTCACTATGTGTCCTACACCTTCGAGTCTGACATCACCACTATTCGTGAACGAGTTATTCTGGACAAAATTGTAGCTTGGTTTCAAGGCGGCTATGTCCGCTCTGTTGACGATTTGAACACCGCCCGTACCGGAAAAATCACAGTTAATAACACCGCTGTAACTGCTGTCCGAAATAGTCACGGCACGCTTTGAAACATTGTCAAACTTACATTTCTGTATAATGCTCTCCTTGCAGGAGGTAACCTCAATCGGTTTTGACGACAGGTTGGAAAATTCAATGCCCGACACAGTTACACCGCTGCAATCTGAAATTTCTATAAGTTTCTCCACGCTGTCACTTGTCGAAAGACTAAAATCGCTGACGGAATTAAACGGATAAACATAGAGTTTATTCGCCGCCTTATCAACGCAGAATTCCCCCGGTATATCAAGTTCTTCAAGTACATTGGCATAGTAAAAACTATTTTTGTCGGAATAACGTGCACCTCTCGGAGATGTCCATTTTGTTCCGGTGGCGATAACACTGCATCTGTCCGCATCGAAACTTTCTACGGAAACGGTATTTGTTATATACTCGGCAAAAAATGAGCCGACCATATATATATCGGAAATATTATTCCA
This sequence comes from uncultured Clostridia bacterium, assembly GCA_934500705.1. Lineage (GTDB taxonomy): Bacteria > Bacillota > Clostridia > UMGS1810 > UMGS1810 > CAKSIN01. The sequence continues at coordinate 27,740 of CAKSTI010000004.1, forward strand.
GGTAAACGGGTGCTTGTCTGCCAATTTGAATTCAAATCCGTTTTTACCGTACCTTCCGACCTGCCTGTCCTCAGTGACAAAACTGTTATACTTTGCCGTCCACGGTCCTGCATCATATACGCCTGTATCGACTCCGCCCGGATATTTTTCGGAAAGAGACGAGTCTACACGTTCCATACCGGTTGTACCCGAATTCGGCCATCGGGCTATTTGATAAGCGTTACTGCCGTCGGCAAGAACCAGGTTCATCACGTAGTTTATATTCAATCCGCAATCTGCTAAATCGTATTCGTACACCCTGCCCTTTGCCGATGAATTTATATTTTCGTTTTCACAAACCGTAAATCCCGATGAATTCAGCTTTACACCGGACACTATCTTTACATTTTCATTTTCGTAGGCGCCTATGTAAAGGTTGCGCAGATTTTTAATTTCTATTGTGTCGCTCACAACATATGTGCCGGCACGTAAGAATACGGAGGTATTATTTCCGCACATCGATACGGCTTTTTGTATCGTGCAGTACGGGTTTTCAAAGCTGCCGTCGCCGCTTGCGTCGTCTCCGCTCTCAGACACATAAATTGCGTGCCAGGTGTACGGAGCCGCCTCCTTTACGACAGGCATTTCCTCAGGCAGTTCATTCATTTGTGCCATAAGCCGTCTTTTGGTTTTTTCGGACAAACCTTCCGAATTTAAAATATCTTCATCACTAACGCTTTCAAATTCTGTCGGCAAAGTCTTCAAAAGCTCCATTCCGTCAAGCTCAGCCGTAGAAAACGAACACCTTTTAAGCTCGCCGTTGCATTTTACAAATATATTTTCTATTGTTTTTTCATTACTCTCTTTAAACGGATAACTTATTTCAAAGTTCCCGTCAGCATCTGTTTTCACCTGACCGAAGGCAGTAATGTCATCTGAATATTCGTAAACATCTGCGTTTGAACAATGACGGTTTGAGCGTATCGCATAGTATGTAACTGTCTGCGGTTCAGAAACACCGTCGAAATTTCCGCTTACAGTTACCGTGCCGCCTTCTTTATCGTAAGACGCCACTGCCGATGCTGCATTACCCGTTATTCCGGTAAAAATAACTGCAAGAACCATTAATAAACAAAAATATTTTTTCATATAAAGATCCCTCATTCGATGCCCTGCCGTTTGACGGCAGGGCATACACTAATTTATTCCATTGTCTGTAAACGGCACTTGGGACCGCCTTTGTTCCACATAACGCTTGCGTAACCAATCTCTGTTACGGGATTGTTGGTGTCTAAGTAGTTCATAATTTCTTTGCCGTTAATCGTAAGTGTTACACGAACTCCCTCGTCCGTGGTTACGGCGCCTGTTTCAATGTCGTTCCAGTCGCCGTATTTTACATATCCTTGGTCTTCAACGGTGCAGATAATTCTGTCATCGGTAACCTTTCCGTTATAAACCTTTTGAAGCTCAATATTTTTACCGGAGAAGCAGATAAAGTATGTCGTACAACTCAAAACATTTGTTGCCGAATTAGATGTCTGTCTTATACCGATTGTATTCCAACTGGTGTTTTCGTCGGGTCTGTACTTAAAGGATATTTTCTCCTTAGGCGAAAGCGGTCTTTTGGACGCTATAACGCTTTGAACGTCACCGCCCATTGTAACTTCTTTTCCATCAGCGGAAATCTGAACCACGTTGCTGTTGCCCACAACCATAAAGTCTTCAAGATAGTCGGTAAACTTTCTTGTGTACTCTATCGCATTATCCGAAAGTATTTTTTGAGCGTCTTTCTCAAACGTTGCAATGTGCTCGGCAACCTCACTGTTGTACCTGAGTTTGTCTGCCGCCGCTTCCTCATCGGCAATGCGCTTTTCGAGAAGTTCCCTTGTACCCGGTTTATACACTCCGTAGCCGTGGTCTGTCCCGTCATCTTCTACAAGATACTTTTCGAGATATTCTTTATACGGTGCAATAGCGTAAAGCAGGTTGGAAGTTTCCGCCTCCTCACTCTCGGCTATCTCCTTCTTTGTTCCTACACGGAATTGTGATATATCGGAGCAGGTCTCGGCAAAATCTGCATTTGGAATTTTTGCAAATGCCTTAACACGCCAATAGTACACGGTATCATTTTCAAGGTCGGTTTCGAGGTTTGCCTTTACCACCTTTATGTCGTGACCGCTTACAGAAGCGCCTGTGTCCGCCATATTGTCGGAATAGTAATTATACACACCCTTGATGTACTGACCTACAACCAAATTTTCAAAATCCTTATCCTTTGCTATTTCAATCTTGTAATACGTTGCTCCACGGCAGTCATTCCAACGGAATATAAGGTCTTTCTTAGCTACGAAATCGTCCGTATTATTAAACGGGAAAAACGCCTGCGGAGTTTCCAAATCAATTTTGAGTTCGGAACCCATAGTATCTGTCGAAGGTACGTCCCTTAAACTCGGCACTTTGTCATAAACACCCGATTTTTCGTTTAAGTTATAGTCCCCGTTCTCATAGTCTTTAAAAACGGACGAATCCTTGGTAACAAGGTTGTTCTGATTTTGATACTGATGATATATTTCGTCGGAGCTGTCTTTGTAGTTATAGAACAAATTGTCTTTGTATATGATATCGTCAAATTTTCTAAACTCCGCATCTTTACTGCGAATTTCATCATCGTAATATCCGTATGCACTGGCACGCTTAAAAAGTTCCATACTGTCGTAATATTCGCCGTAATCAAAAGCATATCTGTTTTTGCTGTTAAGGCTCAAATTTCTGTAATTTCCGTATTGCGTATCCGTAAGCTGGTAGATATTTGTCAGTGACGCACCTCCGAAACCGTCAAATGCGTAGAACGAGTCCGAATAGCCTATATGACCCTTTCCTGCATAAGCATCTTTGGCAATGTAGATGTTGTCATATACAGCCTGCTTATCACCGACTTTTAAATTTTTATCTACGATGTAATTTCCGTATACATAATTACCCTGTGCAAACGTATCAAAATATACAGAACTTCTGCCGGCGTTGCCGCACGGTAAATCACCGTCAAAGTAATTATATCTGAATGTATTCTGTTTAAAAGCAAACATTCCGTACGGGCAGTATATGTCCCCGCTATCGCCGACATCTATCGCCCCTCCGACCGAGCGGTTGTACTCAACGACACATTCAAGCAAATTATCGCCGTATATAAACTGGTCACGTATCGCATTTGATGTGTTGTGGCTGACAACGGCTCTCGTGGAAGTTCCCGACAGCTTTACAGCTCTTTGATTTATATGTTCAAAATAGTTATTCTGAACAAACATATAACTGTCCTCATTGAATTTGGGCTCAATAATTCCCTCATTAGACGCATTGACAGCAACGCCGTTGTTACACTTTGTAAACAAACAGTGTGACACACCGTTATACATTCCGTACAATATCAGACCGTTGTTTGAAAGGTTTTTAAATTCACAATTCTGAACAACGCAATTCTCGCCCTCAACATACACTCCGTTTGCGCTGTTGTCGGAGAATGTAATTCCGTTCAGTATAACGTTTTTGAGGCCGCCGCACAGTTTGAGCATATACGTTATGCCGGGCTGCGGAATTTTGATATTTATTTTTTCGCTGTCCGTGTACTGCTTATACGGGTAAAAATACAGTTTCTTGGTTGAAACATCAAAGTAACTCTCCCCCGGTACGTCAAGCTCTTCAAGAACATTCAAAAAGTAATACTGGTTATAGTTTGTCTTGAAGCACGCCCAGTTTGACGGCTGCTTTGAGCGAAGCGACGGTATGCTCGGATTTATGGTATCAACCGTGTAGTAGTTCCAGTCCCAGTCAACACTCATTCTGCCGTATATCCAAATGTTGCCGTCATTTACCCATTTGGTAGGTCTGAATGTGTCCATTTTGAATTCAAAACCTCTGGTCGTGTTTCCCGTAAAGGGTACTCCGTGTTCAGCAACACTCAGCTGCCACACATCTCCGGGGTCAATAACGCCTGCAACGGCGTCTGCACCCGTATATGTTGCAAATTTAAGGTATCCGTTGTTCGGATAGCGTGCCGGAGTATAGTCCAGACCGTCCACCGATATTGCGGACGGACCGGTGCGTGTAATTTCATAGTCCATATCCGTGTCGGACAGGTCTATTACACGGATTTTATCCAATGAATTTTCCTTAATCCTGTCCTTCTGTGCGTCCTGACTTACGGGATATGACGCCTTGTCCGCCGTTTTTGCAGCCATAAGCGACACTTTCTCGTTGTTATAAGCCGATATATACAGCGGAGCATCTTTGGTACCGGAAAGCATTGCCGGTATTTCTATCGTTGAATCAACGGTATATGCACCTTCTCTTAACCATATGACTGCGCCGCAGCTGCGGTCTGAATAAGTTTTGAGAACACTGAGCGCCTGCTTCAACGTTTTGACAGGGGCGTCTATTGTTCCGGAGTTTTTGTCATTTCCGCTGTTTGATACAAATATCTGTATCTTACCGCCGGGTTCTGACGGCGTGTATACATTCATTTCCTTTGGCAATGTGTCCTGAACCGCCTTGGCATTTTCGACAGCGTCACCGTCCACATATGACGAAAATCCCTGCGGAAAGCCGAGGTCAAAGTTTGCCCCCCGCCCGGCGAGTGCGCTAAGCGGAATGAGTATAACAATCACAGCCGCAATTAACCATAATATTTTTTTGTTATACATATTGCACCTCCGCTATCTGTAAAGCATTATTACAACCGGCTTCATTTCGTTTATCACTGCAAACACTCTGCAATCGGCACCGGGGTCGTCCTTATAAACGTTGACATCTTGAAGCGTTCCGAGTTCTGTGACTTTCTTGTCAGAGTTGTATATCATCACGGGAACCGCCTCCGCCGGGATTACAAACGTGTTCGACACCGAATAGTCAATATCTCCGGTTATAGGCTCCTGCGAAATCTCAATATATCCGTTGCTCATTGAATTAACATATCCGGCGAGCAAGCGGTATTTGTAGTTTGCGATAAAGTTGTTTCCCTGGTCATAGCTTCCTGCCGTCACAACTTCGTCCCTGTCATAGTCGTACATAGTTATAATTCCGCCGTTTAAAATCACATCGTCTGTCACAAGGAAACGCACAATGTCGCCTACTTCTACCTTGTCACCTTTCAGCGCCCAGGAGGAGTAATTTAAAACGTCTGTGTTTTCGGTGAGGTATGATTTTATTGTAGCACCGTCATCTACATATATTTTGTGAACTTTCTCGCCGTTTTCGTTTACCGCCTCATTGATGTTGGTGACAATTCCGACTTTTGTTTTGCCGCCATACATATAATTTCTGAAATCAAGTCCGGCGGTAAAACCTGCCAGGAGCACGGCGTCTGCGCACATTTTGTTTTCCTCAACCGCATATGCGGACAGGTCATAGTTATATATGCCGTAATCAAAAACATTTGACGTAACCGACAGCATTTTTGTGTCCGAAACATCGGCTGCATTTGCAGGAACGCAGAACACTCTTGTCGAGGTATTTATTGAGGCATATCCGCTGAATGAGTTATTCATATACGTATATGTTCTTCCGGACTGCGATTTGAGGTTTTTAATGTAATGCAGGCTGTCCGCCGTTTCGTTTGACGGGTCAAAATCTCCCAAATAATACGGCGTGTCTATGTTGTCCAGTATGTGCCTGCCGTCCTTTGTGTGCGATGTAATCCGTACGACAGTATATTTTTTCTCGGAGACATCAAAACGTATGCCGAGCCTGTCGAGTGCGGCAATTATCTTGTCATCGGAAGAATACTTTACTCCGTCAACAGTCAGTCTTCCTTTGTTTATGTCAAAGATTATATAGTTTGCATTCTCTGTATACATACTAATCTGCAAAGATGCGCTGAGGGAGTTTTCCTTTTTGTAATCGCCGAAAACGGCATATAGAGTATCACTGCCTGTTTCGGATATGTGCACAACCTGGTTTTTGTAGTTCAGATACACTTTTACCGCAGAACCGGCATCGGGCATAATGGCAAGACCTTCGTTCAGCTTTTTCTCATATTCGTATGAAAAATCGTACTTCTGACCGCCAATCTCTATGCCGTCCCTGCCGACGTAGGAAAGTTCATCATTTTTTATTGCATTGGACACTATAATTTCAACATATGAACCGTCGTAACTCAGCGCATAGGAAACGACGTCGTCGTTTTTCACCATAGTCTTTTTGAGTGCGTTTCCGTTTGCATTTTTAACTCTTATGTTGTCATCGTCCGCAATGCTCAAACCGTTGTCGGAGCTGCCCTTGGAATTTGACACGGCAAACTTGTCAAACAGGTTGTAATTATCCGAGAAAGCTGTGTTACCGACAACCATATTTACATAGCTTGCAATGCGCACAACGTTGTAACTCGATGAGTTATTTTTAAACAGGGTTACTTCTCCGGTATCGGGTTTCATCAGTGAGTTAAACTTTTCCTCCGTAATACTGCCGTCAAACTTCAACGGCCTGCCGTTGTATATCAAGGTAAAGTCTTTTGAAAGCCTGTATGTTTTGTTGTTTTTACCGGAAGCAGTCACGGTGTAGCAATAATCCGAATAGCTTTTAATATCATCGGCATCTATAACAGTGACATCGTCATTTTCCAGAAGAATGGAAACTATTACATACTTTCTGTCAACGTATTTGTAATATGCCGAAACCTCACGGCCGAAAAGGTTCGTTTTATCCGTTTGATTATCATATTTATATCCGTCTATCGCAATTTCGTCTTCTTTGAGGTTGCTCTCGCCGCTTAGACAGATTACACCGTCATCGGTAACCTTGCCTTCGGCAAGTTCCAGACCTATGTAATTGTAAAAATACTTATACTCACTGCCAAAATTGAGTTCGGAATTTTTTATGTTTGCCATAAGCATATTGTAAATAAGTTTTACGGTGTCCTCTTTGCCCAGACCGTTTGCAGATTTTCCGCTGATATTTTTGGTAAGGCCGCACTTTGCGGCAACTGCGGTATAACTTCCCATTGTGCGTCTGATATTTTCAAACCCGAGGGCACGCACCGCAAAGGTGTATGCCTCATTCAGAGTCACCGGCTGTGCGGCATAAAACATACCGTCGCCGGTTCCACGTGCAATATTTAAACTCTCTAAAAACTTAACCGCACTGTATTCGTCCATAGACGGTATCACATCGGGAAAAGGATACACGTTTTCATCGGCACGGTAGTCATAGTCATACGTCAACAGATTTGCAACAGCCTTTGCAAATTCTCCCCTGGTAACCGTCCCGTCGGCAAAGTTCATTATGCCGAGGTCACGCACAAGGTCATACTGAGTATCCATAACAACATCAGCGCTGCTGTTGTCTGCAAAGGCAATGCAGGGAACAAGCGTCAAAAGCAGCATAGATATTGCCAAAAGAATTGAAGTGAGCCTGATATGTTTCATTTTCTTCCCCCTATTACTTGATATATTCCATAATTCTGCTTATCATCACAGCCGCCTCTGCCCTTGATACAAAATCTTTGGGAGCAAATCTGCCGTCATCTCTGCCTGCAACGAGTCCCTCATCTTTAAGGTACTTAACCGCTGAGAGTGCATATTCGGACACACTGCCGATGTCGGCGAAAATCGTTGTGTCTGCGGCGATTTTATCAAGTTCGCTCTGAGCGTCATCGGCGGAGTTTATGATGCGGTAAATTATAACTGCCATATCCTGTCTTGTAATGTCAGCACCGTAACCGAACTCCGACTCGCTCACGCCCGATATTATCCCCTCAGATACAGCAGACGCTATGTACGGATAGCTCCAATCGTTTTTCGACACGTCGCCAAAGGCGCACTTGGCATCGGAATTATATTTTGCAGTAGCAAGGACAAGCATTTTTACAAACTGCTCACGGGTGACATATGCACTTGGTGCAAACTTTTTGTCTCCGACACCGCTCACAATTTTCTTGTTCATCAGCCCGACTATTGCGTCCTTTGCCCATTCATAACCTTCCAGGTCGTTGAATTCCGCCGTTTCTTTTTCCGGTCTGTTATTTACGGCATCGTTCATCTGCGATGCGGAAACCGAACCGCCTCCCGTTCCCTTTTTAGGTGAAGAACCCGAACCGCCGCTTCCGCCGCCTCCGCCGGAGGTTGTGTTTTTGAGTGCGTTTGCAAGAGCTGTTTCAAAAAACGGCTTGACTTCGTCTGCGTTTTTAAACGTCGCACCTACAAATGCATCGTATGTTTCGCCCGGTATGCTCGCATATGAAGAAAAATCTATATTGCACATATCGGCGTTTTCTTTAAGGATATATTCAATCTGACTTTTCTGTAACGGATTTTCAAGTTTTTTAAGAAAATCCACCTCTGCCGCAATTTTCTTTTCTGTCTGAACGAACTTGGCTATAAGTTCATCGGCCTCTCCTGTCTTAAATTCACTGCGATGCGAGTTAAGACGGTATGCAAAAAGGTCTTTGTCCCTCTGTGATGTGTATTTTGAGTCAAAATCAATACCGAATCCGCTTCCAAAACGCTCACATTCCCGATAGAGACTTTCCTGCGGAATATATTCAGCATCTGTGTTATCGGTAATTGAAATGTTCCTTAAAAGCTTAAAAATATCGCTTGCGGAAACATAATCGAACTCGCACAAATCCTCACGGCCGTTTGTGATAACCCACACGTAGTACACACCGCTCGGCTGTTTAAAGGAAAAGTTTTTTGTAAAGTATCCCTGTGCGTTTATTTCAATGTCATCGGCAAACAATGCGGAACTTCTGTCATAATCCGTGACAGACGCCTTTTTATCCGTATAAATTTCAATTCTGCCGTACTGATTACTGCCAAAGGAGCCTGTGCTGCCGGCAAGCTGCATTACAGAACTCTCTGCATCGTAAACGCTTACCGAAAGAGCATCGGATTTTTTATCCTCCGCAGTCGGAATTGTTTTGCCGAGCGGATTGTAGATAACGGAGTCGCAAATGTTTTTGCCGTTATTATCCAAAAGCATCAGTTTAATGTAATCCGCACTTCCGTCAAAAGACAAATCTGCCTGTCCTTGCGCCGTCTGCACCTCGGAAAGACCGGCAAAGGCATTGTCTTTGAAAAATGCCGCAAGCACATTTGTCTCATCACTTGTTTTTACCGACACCGATATGCGTTCCGCCGTGTCTACGGAAGTGCCGGTGTATGTAACGTCATAGTCGGTGATGTATGCTCCCACGGACTTTTCGGTAGAGAACTGTGCGCTGAGTCCGGAGCACTTTATGTGATAGCTGTTGGTAATATTCAGCGGCTTAACGTCTATGCGGTATGTTCTGTTGTATGCAAGTTTTTCTAAAACATTAAAACTTGCCGTATTTCCGCTTACGGTTATGTTTTCGGGAGTTACACTCTTTCCGAATTCATCTGTAAGCGTAATTGCGCCTTCCTCTCTCAAAGCGGCGCTTGCCTCTTCATCTATATCTTCCTCAAATTCAAGAATTATCCTGCTATCGGGGGCAACATCGGTGTTTTTGCTTTCTACAACCGAATTGATTTCAAATTTAAGCTCCGGTTCATACGGAGAAACGTTTGCTACTTCTATGTCATCGACATACATAACCGGTTTAACTGCTCCGCAGTTGTTTTCGTCAACGTATGCTATCGGCGCAAATACCATACCGGCATATTCTGTTGCAAACATATAGTCATTGGCACTCGGCATTAACGCCGGGTAATTGTCAAGACACTGCTTTCCGTCAACATAAACACTGAGCGGTACGCAGTGTGTTGCATTATCAATTTTAGTTATGTCAAAAATAAAACTTACTTCAAACCATTTATCGGTCGGCAGTTTAACTCCGGCTGTTTTAACCGCCATATTGTTTGCGTTATCATTTGCCGACTGGCGGGTATTAATGATTGCCGGAATGTAGCTTGCGTCCTCCCAAGAGGCTGCGGCAGAATTATCAAACGCAATAGTTGCCACATAGTTTGACCTGTTACCTGCCCAGGGCGTTCCGAGAATGGAAACAAACCCCGACTGTGACTGTGTAAGGCACGGCCAAGTGTATGTTTTACCGTCAAATTTACTTATATATTTATTTCTGCCGTCGGACGACAGTTTGTATCCAAAAGCCGTTGCGCTGTCAAAGTACATATCCATTTTTACAACGAGCTGTTTTCCCGATTCGTGGGGAACGGCGGCATTGGTAACCGCCATCGGTCTGAGATAGCGCAATGTAGGAAAGACAGACGCATTGTCCGAAACCAGCTTTAACACATTTCCTCTGCCGTTTCCGGTTTCGTCATCTACAACCTTAACCTCGTTGTTTTCCAAATCAGCAAACTGCTTTCTGCCACCGACATCTGTCGTATATGATGTGTTAAACGCTCCGTCAATCATATCACCGATTTTAAGCAGGTTTTCATCACCGGCAGTCACGCTGTCAAATGTGTCGTGAACCAGAACCGTATTATCGGCAGCATACACCGCCGGCTGAATAACAAGACTTCCGGCTATTACAGATGCTGCTACAAAAATCGATATTGCAGTGTTTTTTATATATTGCATATACTTATTCCTTTCTTATTTTACAGTCAACGGCAATGCACGAAGGACTGTTACGCAAGCAACGCAGCAGTCCCTCCTGCAAATTAACAATAACCGTTATTTGCTGACAGTTGCACTCTCTGCGTAAGGAGTCATATTTTCAAGGCTGTCCCAAGCAAAGAGACGTACTGTTTTTACATCTCCGACATTGTCGCTGAAAGATATTGACTTGCCGAGCTCAGCACTTTTATCAAGTGTAAAGCCTTTAACATATTTTACTTCCAATACAACATCATTTGCGTCATATGCAACAGCGATTATATCCATCGGTCCTTTTGCTTCTTCAAGTGAATTTGCGATTATAAAGGAAACATTGTTTGTTTCGTTAACATAATCCACATTGATGTTGTCAACATACATTGTAGGCGCAACACTGCCCTTATTTGTGCTTGATATATAAGCATTGGGCGAGAATGCTATGCCCTGATATGTTGCATTAAAATTCTTGTTCGTCGGAATAAGGCTTGTTCCCTCATACACCTTTTCACCGTCGATGTATACGCAAACCGGTACAGAGCCGTTAGACGATGCTGCCGCAATTTTTGCATTTAAATCATAGACAAATTTTACTTCAAACCACTTTCCCGTGGGGAGAGTTACTTCCTTTGTGTGGTATCCGGTGTTAGAGCCGTCACCAACATTTGGTCTATTCACAGTATTCGGAAAATTAATGTACGCCGGAATATTTCCTTCTCCGTTCCAAGAAGCGCCGGTATTAAATGCCAATGTACCTATTGCCGCTGCCCTGTTAGACCACTTTGTCCCATCTTGTGCATATACGGACATAAAACCCATATTTGTGTTGTCTACCAAATGCCAGCCTGTCTGATTAAAATCGTCTGTTCTGCTTTCATTATCAGCCGAAAGATTGTATCCTTTTGCGGTCGATGCGTCAAAATACAAATTTGCCGATACCGCCAAAGATTTTCCGCTTTCGTGAGATGTCCCTATTTTATTGACATAATTTACAATCGGGAATGTCGAGTCGGTACTTGAAGTCAATGCCAAAACTTTATTTGATGCGTCAACAGGGTCTTTGGAGACTTTTACTGCATTAGTTGCTTTGAAACCAACCAGTTTGCTTTGGTTTGTATAGGTCTTGTTTATGCGGAACTTTCCGCCTAATATATTCGCACTGTAACTCTTAGTGTCATATGCATCAGTCAGCAAGTTCTCGCTCACATCATATGTCGAAAAATCCTCGCTCGCAAATTTTTCCGAGAAATACTTTGCCTGAATGTTATCTACATACATTATAGGCTTTGTTTCACCCTTATTGTCTGCATTGATGTACGCATTGGGCGAGAACGCAACGCCTCTGTAAACGTTGTAAAAATTATTGTCATCCTGATTTTTCGGAATGATAACCGTATCGGAATATACTTGTTTTCCGGCAATATAAACTGTCATCGGAACACTGCCGTTGGCACTTGTGTTATCGACAGCCTTTGGCAAATCATACACAAATTCAACATCAAACCACTCACCGACAGGCAGTGTTACATCAGCCAAGTGCTGTGCCGTATTCTGCGTAGAGTCATAAGAAGCATTACCGGATTTGGTATTGGGAGCATTTATGTATGCAGGTATTGTTTTTCCGTCGAATGTATAACTTCCGTTTTTCACCTTTGTGTTGTCAAAAGCCAATGTACCTATGGCGCTCTGACGCTGTCCTGCATTCCAAGGATAAGCCCACACGGACATAAAGCCTATTGTTTCTGCATCTAATCTGCTCCATTTGGGAGTATGTGTACTGTCGTTATAATCCTCGCCAACAAACAGTCCTTTGGCGGTATCTTTATCAATAAAAAGGCTCGCCTTTACGCTGAGCTTTTTGCTCCTGTCCTGTGGGGTTCCTATACCTCCGTCATAACGAACAACCGGGAAAAACGAGCCGTTGTCAGCTTGGAGCTTTAACACATTTCCGTTGTTACTGCCTGTCGGGTCGGAAACAAAACCTATAAAGCTATCGATTGTGTAGGCGTTGCTCTTAGTATTTACAACCGTAAACTTATCCGTGTTTGTAAAACCAACCTTATCCTCATCATTCTTTACGATAAGATTATCACCGACATTATACGAGGAAAAGTCTTCCGTAACAAAAACGTTATCCGCCTTGGTTTCAGACTTTACGTTATAGCTTTTTGCAGTGAGTGAAATATCCATTGCCGCAGCGCCGGCAACTGTTGAAAATACCAAAGCTGCTGAAAGAATTGCAGAAAATAATTTTTTCATTCTTGTCTGTCTCCTTATTTTTTATAATTTTTAACCCAATCGTCAAGCTGGCTCTGAGCTTCTTTGAGAACCTTTTGGAGTCCTGCCTCTTTGAGCTTTTTAACATATTCGTCCCATCTGCTGTCAAATTTTTCGGGTGCACATACACCTTTAAACAGGTCGGAATACTCCTTTTGTACGTTTGATATGTTATTAAGTTCAGTACTTACCGGCGTTGAGTCAAACTGAAAACCTATAATTCTCGAACGGATTGCGCTATCGTTATATTCAAGTGTTTTTTCCCAAACGTCCTCATCTCTGCCGTCCATAACATATGCGTTAAACTGATTGCCGAAAGCCCAGTCACGGTTAGGTCTGTAACCCTCGTTATCCTCAATGAGTTTAATTGTATTTTTGCCCGTCTTTTCGTAGTGCTTACCCTCAATGCCGTAGCAAATTGTGTTATAAACTTCTTTGTCCGTATTGACGATGTTCAAAAGCTGCATCGCAAGTTCCGGGTGTTTTGAGTTTGCGCTTATTGCATTCATTGTGGACTGAGCGGCATCGTGGTTCATATAAACCTCACCGAGCGGCGCATAGGTTATATCTCCGCCGTACTGCACCTTTGACTCCGCTTCAAATCCCGGCTTGTCAACGCCTATGCCGAATACGGAATATCTGCCGGCCTTTGCCTCTGCATTGTCATCACTGTATGTTGCAACATCGGCTCTTATGTACCCCTTCTGATACCAGTCAAGTATGAGTTTATACGCTTTTTTCAGCGTTTCCTCCGGAAACTCAACTTTGTAATCATCGGAGAATTTGTCCAGATAGACAAAGTTATTCTGAATTGCCTCGTACTTGGGATAAATTTCATAGTTTGAGCCTTGGTCAAACCTGAAAGGTATTTTTTCGGGCTCACCTGCCTTTACCGCAGCAAGATACGGTTCTATATCCTCTATCTTGCTTATAGACGACGGGTCAAATCCGTACTTGTCCGCAAGAGACTGATATGTGCATACTCCCATTCTTGACGCCTCAACCTGATAGTTGGGAATTGCGTACAGCTTGCCGTCTACACGTGCCATATCAAGAACATCTTTGGGAATAGTCTTTTTAATGTCCTTGCCGTACTTGTCCAAAAGTTCGCTTATGTCCGTAAAAGCTCCCTTTCTGACGCCGCTGAGGTAATTGAACGCCCAGTTTGACGTAAACAAAATGTCAAACGCTTCACCGGAAGATGTAATCATACCCATTTTCTGTGTGTAGGCGGTCGGTGTGATGAACTCAAAGTCAACAGTTGCGTCGATTTTGTCTTTGATAAGTTCGTTTACACGCTCCTCAATCAGCTTTTCGTCCTTCTGAGGCTGACAGCAAACGTACCATTTGAGCACTGTTTTGTCGCCGGAAGAAGTTTTCTTTGCGCAGCCGGAGAACATACTCACCGTAAAGACCGCCGCAAGTGCGGCCGCTGCAAATTGCTTTAACCTCATTTGATTTCCTCCTTTTAAAATTTATATATCAAAATCAGCCTTTTACAGAGCCGATGGTGATACCTTTGGTAAAGTATTTTTGAAAGAACGGGAACACAAGTATCATAGGACCTGCCGCAATTACCGCCATACCCATTCTTATTGCCTCTGTGGGTATCATACTTGTGTCAACCTGAATTCCCGCCTCCTGCATCTGCTGGGCAAAGGTTATGTTATCCATCATTGTCTGCAACAGATACTGCACGGTAAACATCTTGGAATTTGTTATATACAAAAGGCAAGTGTACCAATCGTTCCAGTGTTGAAGCAGTACGAACAGTGCAACGGTAGCTATTGCCGGCTTTGAAAGCGGAACTATTATAGAAAACAGTATTCTGTAATGACCCGCACCGTCAATCTTTGCGGCCTCTACAAGCTCACCGGAAAGTCCCTGGAAAAACGAACGCAAAAGGAATATGTTCCAGGCACCGACAGCGGTCGGAAGTATGAACACCCACGGTGTATTTGCAAGGTGCAAGTATCTGGTATTGATTATGTAGGTTGCCGCCATACCGCCGCTGAATATCATTGTTACAAACAAATACTTTGAGAAAAATCCTCTGTACTTAAATGTACGTATTGAGAGCGGATATGCAAAAAGTATCATAACCAACAATCCGAAACCCGTGCCCAAGAAACTTGTAAACGCCGTAAATCCGTACGAATTGATTATATTTGTAGGGTCTTTGAACAGGTATTTGTACGCTGTAAAGTCAATCTTATTGGGGATTAACTTGTACCCGAATTTCACCAAGTCACGTTCGCTCGTGAGCGATATTGACAGCAAAAGCACAAACGGCAGAAGGCAAGCCAAACAAAGCAACACAAAAAACAAATCTATGAAAATGCTGTTATTCTTTTTCTTATTCATCGGAAAACCGCCTTTCTAAAACAACGCCGACTCAGGCTCTATCTTTTTAACAACAGCATTTGTTATGAGAACAAGCGCCGTATTTATAACCGACTGGAACAGACCGACAGCGGTGGACACCGACATATTGTTGTCAACCTTTAACGCACGGTATATGTACGTATCAATAACATCGGTAACGGGATACAGAGCGCCTTGGTCTTTGGTAACCTGATAGAACAAACCAAAATCCGCTCTCATTACACGTCCTATTGCAAGGATTGTTGTTATAATTATTACACTCCTCAAAAACGGTATGATTATATTCCAACGTATCTGCCACTTGGTAGCGCCGTCAAGCTCCGCCGCCTCAAAGTATGTAGCGTCAATACCCATAAGCGCCGCATAGTAAACGATACAGCCGTAGCCGACCCCTTTCCACACATTGGTCAAGAGCAAAATCACCGGCCAGTATTTGGGCTCGGAATACCAGTTGATAGCCTTAAAGCCAAGTTTGGTAAGTACGCTGTTGAGTGCGCCGTACGACGGGTCAAGAAGTGCATATACCATATATCCCACAACAACCCAGGATATAAAGTGCGGCAAAAGCATAAACGTCTGATATGTTTTGAGTTTGATTTTCTTTACTATTTCGTAAAGCATCAAAGCGACAAAAACCTGAGTTATAACATTTACCGCTATGAACAAAAGGTTCAGCCCGACCGTATTCCTCACAAGGCGCCACAGGTTGCCGGAATTTATAAGAAATTTAAAGTTATCTATTCCATTCCACGGACTGCCGAGAATTCCGAGATTATACTTATAATCTTTAAACGCAAGGACAAGACCGAACATCGGAAGATAGTTGAATATAAACAACAGCAAAGCCGGCAGAGTACACATAGAAAGCAAAACAAGGTTTTCACGGTTCATCAGACCGCCCTTTGTGCCTTTGCGCAGTTTTAAGCTGTCATCGGTTGGATTTAACTTCATTACACCACATACCCCTTTCGGAAATTACATTTGTTAGATTTATTTTACAACAGCAAAAAAATATTTTCATCTACTGTGGTTGCGTATTTGTGCAAAATCTTGTTATGTAATAAAAAGCAAGATTTTGCACAAATTGCCAACATACGAATATTGAAATATGTTTAAAATGATGTTATCATATTATCGGAGGCATTTGTGCCAATTTACTCAAAGGAGCTTTGAAATGTACAAAGTAATAATTGTTGATGACGAAAGAAACATTATTAATAACATATCTTCCGGAACAAATTGGGGTGAATACGGATTTGAACTCGCCGGAATATTCACCTCTGCAACAGATGCCCTTGAATTTATGAAAAGCAACGAAGTTAATTTAATCATAAGCGACATCAAGATGCCGGATACGGACGGGCTGGAATTTGCAAAAATTACAAAGGAAAAATTTCCAAATGCCATATTTGTAATAATATCGGCATATGCAGAGTTCGGGTATGCACAAAAAGCCCTTTCCCTGGGAGTAAGCGACTACATTGTCAAGCCGATTACATACGCAAAAATATCAGATGTATTGCAAAAAGCGTCAAAACAGCTTGAAAACCTGGCAATGCTGTCACCCAGAAGCCAAAGCGACAAGCACAAAGTCGCAAACAAATTGGTAACGCAAAAGTACTCCAATCCCTCCGAGGCAGTATACGACTTTGCCAAGTGCAAAATTATTGTTGATGAAAGCAGGACACCGTTTGCAACCGTAAGAATTTCCGTGCCCGAATACGAAAAGTATTTAAAGGAAACGTGGATATATGAGCCGTCAACATTTCAAAACGCATTTTCGTTTGTGGCAGAGTCGGACAATCCACGAACAATAGTTACAAAGCACGGTTACGGATATTTGGAAATGATGATAATAGGAAGTGACTTTGACGATTTTATAAGTTTTTTAAACAACATATTTTCCTCAATTATTAACAACTGCTACGAAATGCTCAACTGCATAGCGGAGTGCGAGATTATACGAATTTACAGGAATATTAAGGAACTGTTTTACACAAATGCAGGCAGTTTTATAACGCTTGTTGTACCGGAAGAAATAACAAACAGTATTTTATCCGGAAACGCCTTGAATGCTTGCGAACTTATGAAAAAGCACCTTAAACTGTACGACGGCGACAGCATTAATTTGAGAAGTTTTTTCTGCTGCTATGTTGCAAAAATCAATACGTTTTGCGACATCGACAAGATTTCGAGCAAATTTTCAATATCGGCTCTTATGACTGCCGATGACGAGAGCGTAAAGCAAGCCATACTTGACATTACGGACAAAGCGAGCATATACTTTTGCACAAACGAAAAAAACGTTAAAAACCTGGTATCGCTCGCCAAAGATTACATAAACGGGCATTATTCGGAGGAGCTGTCGCTTTCGAGCATTTCAAAGGCGCTCTTTGTGAGCGAGTCACACATATCGAGGACTTTTAAATCAAAGACCTCGGAAAGCATAATATCATACATTGCCAGAGTAAGGCTGGAACACGCCCGTGAGCTTTTGTTACGTTCAAATCTGAGTGTGGACGAAATTTGCTTTAAGGTCGGCTACAAATCAAGAAATCTGTTTTTTAAGAATTTTAAAGACACATACAGCGTCACGCCAAAAGTGTTCAGACAGGAGAACAGAGGAAATGAATAAATTTTTGCACGAAAGTTTTAAGTCATACAGATATAACAGCATTTTTCTGCGTTACCTCGCCGTAACGTTTGCAATTTTCTTTGTTTGCTTTACCGTGATAACAGTCCTGCTTGTACGCAGTATAAATGCTGACGTGTACGCCTCAAATCTGGCGCAGTACGAGAGAACCACAGCATATTGCAGAGCAGAGACCGACAAAATTATTTCTTCAACCTTTGCAAGCTATCAATCGCTTGTAACCGACGCAAATATAAATCAGCTTATGAAAAAACATAAGCCTAATGACCCGGAGTATATAAAGGCATACAATAATCTGACAGACAAATTCACATACTATATAGCCGACACGGACTATATGTACTCCATATATATCTATTCTACCGCAAACGACTACATACACGCTATGTCATATACGCCGGCGACATCGGATTTTTCAAAATATTTTTCCGATATGTGGATTTTTGACGAATACATAAAAACCGGCGAAAACCCGATATACCACAAATCAAAAAGCGAAAAGAGCCACTACTACATATCATTTGTATATGCAGTAAACGAGGGAACATCTAATGCCGGATATATGGCATACAATATTAACATTGACAAAATAACCGAGCGTTTCAACGTTCCCACGTATCTTTTAGACGGGAAAGACGGCACTGTTTTGTATTCATCAACCGGCGAGGCAAAGGATTACTCCAAACTGAAAAAGCTCCTCTCATCGGAGGCGTCTAATTGCCGCCTCGGCAACAGCGACTTATTCTTTGTATTTGAAAAGAACTTTCAATCAGTCAGCGTACCTCTCTACACATATTTTATAATATTTATAATAATAATGCTCCTGGCGGCATTGTTTGCGTATTTTGTGGCAATCTCGCTCTACAACAATATCGAAAAAATATATCACCTGCTTAAAAATCCGTTTGATTTTTCCGACAGCGGAAAATCACAGAGAAACAATGAATTAACATACATAACCTCCAATATCGTAAGTCTGCGCCGTGACCTGGACGACAAGGTGGCGATGCTCGGCGAGGCACAAGCTACCGCATTGCAGCTGCAAATAAGTCCGCACTTTCTTTTCAACACACTAAATCTTATAAGCTCCATCGCAATAGCCGAACTGAAAAGAGATTCAGACATAACGACGGTTGTGGAGTTATTGTCAAGAATGTTATATAAAACCCTTGACACGTCCACCCTCATATGCACGCTCCGTGAAGAAATTGCCTATACAAAGGATTATATCGCAATCCAGCGGTATAAGTACTACAACTTTGACTCCGTATGGGACATTCCGGACGAAATGCTTGATGCAAATATTGTAAAATTCACACTTCAACCGGTTATAGAAAATGCCATTCATCACGGAATAGCCTCTATTGCCAACGGCGTAATACGAATTACCGGCAATGTTGACTCAAACGGCAATGCCTCAATCAGCGTTGAAAATAACGGAAAATGTATAGCCGAGGAACGTATAAATGAAATCAACAATCACATAAATGCCTACGACAAACCAAGCCGCTCCATCGGGCTGTGGAATACAAATCAGCGTTTAAAGCTGCTCCTCGGCGAGAGGGCGCATCTGGAAATAGGAATTTCCAACAAGATGACTTGTGTAAAAATTTACATATAAACGGCGGAACTTAAAAGCACACCGAGCGTAATATATACGTCCGATGTGCTTTTTAATCAACCGAGGTCAATTCCCGTTTTTATCAAAGCTTCTCTTATTTTTTGGGGTGAAAGTTTGCGTGGGGTAACGTTTCCCTTTGCACTCAGCGATGCAGCAACTCCTGCTGCCTCCCCCACTGCCATACATATTGCCATAACACGGTATGATGCGTGTGCTCTGTGGGTTCCGCTGATGCACCGACCCGCTGTAAGCAGATTTTCAACGCCGAGCGGAACAAGTGCGCCGTATCTTATATCATAGGGAACAGCCATTTTTGAATGTCCTTCTGCCTGTCCTCCGCCGGAAGGATTATGAATATCTATCAAAAACCACGCATTGTGAACAACGGCGTCATCGTAATGATTTCCGTTCTCAACATCGCAGTCACTCACTTTGCACTCGCCGATTATACGGCGGCTTTCCCTTACGCCTAGAGTTGACGCAGTGGTTTTAACAGCACAGTTTTCATAGCCGGGCACGTATTTTTTCAAAAACTCAACAACTTTTTCTATCTGTGAGCGCAGCTCGCATTCTGCGTCAAAATACATCTTTTCGTCCAGTGCATCAAAATTGTTAAGCTGGGTGGCATTTACGTTTCTTTCGCCCTTGTAAAACGTTTTATGCAGTCTTACTATGGATACATTCTTGGGGAGTATTCCCTTCTTTTCGCATTCGGCGCAAAACTCCGAATACTTCTGACCATTCGGTAATTTAACCGGGTCGCTGCCGCCAAAGCACATTATTGCTCTGCTCTCATCAACGCCGCCCACTGTAAATTCAAGGGTAACAGGCTGCGTGAGGCGGTCGCCGTCTCTGCCTACCTTAAAATCGCAACCGCTGAGATTTGCAACTGTCCCGTCGCCCGTCGCATCAATCACAACCTTTGCCTCTATCGCTCTGAGACCGGTCGGTGTTGTAACGATGACGCCTTTAATTACATTTTCATCTTTTATAACATCCGCTACTGCGGTTTGCAGCAAAACGGTCACGCCGTTATCACGAAGGAACTTGGCAAGTATACCTTTTGCCTCCTCGGCGTCTATGTGGATTTCTCTACCGTTTCTGGTTTGCACCTTTTCCTCGTCTTTGTGTTTTGCGGACAAAAGTCCTATTATTTCATCGTACATTGTTCCCGATGACACGCTGCCGAGTATCGGACTTACATTTCCAAGTGTCAGGTTGCCGCCGACTGCGCCAAAGCGTTCTATAAGTATTACACGCATATCCTGCCTTGCCGCCGCAACAGCAGCGCATATTCCCGCCGGACCTGCTCCTGCAACTACAACATCTGCAACATACGCTGTGTCAATTTCTCTTTTATATATCATATTATCACCTACTCCATAACAAATTGTGCACACACGGGGTAATGGTCCGAAAGGTACATTCCGTATACTTCATCGTCCCACACGCACACGGACCGGACTTGGTCTTTCAGGTCAGATGTAACATAAATATAGTCTATTTTATCACTTCTGTTTCCCCAATTATGGAATGTGACATCGATGTCTTTCGTTATGTCAAATATTTTAATTCTGTCAAAGCCGTTACAATATTTAATGGTATCCGACTCAGGTTTTGCGTTAAAGTCACCGCCGAGTATAAAGGGTATATTATCCTCGTCCGTAACGTCGCACACACGGTTTAATATCTGTCTGACGCCTAAAATTCTTGCCTCATCTGATATATGGTCTAAGTGTGTATTTAAAATCCGAAAAATTTTACCGCTCGCAATATCACGAACTTTCACGGTAAGGCACGTCCTCGGACAATCGCTCTGATTTTCGTATCTCGAACCAGGAGTATATGGCGTAGGACTGAGCCAGTAGCTATCAAATCCAAGAACCTGAATTTTATCTCTTCTGACAGCTGTGTAAACTCCCTCGCCGCCAAAGTCCTCATTGCGGAAATGACCGATAAATTCATATTCGCACAGCAACCGCCGCATCATATCAAGATGTTCTCTTTTAAATTCCTGAAACAGAATAATTTCCGGCATTTCGCTTTGTATTTTATCATATATAAACCCCGCCCTGAAAACAAATGACCTAATGCCGTCATAGCTGTTGTCTTTATCAAAATACACACATCTTGCGTTAAACGTAACAACTTTTACCGTATTCATATGACCGTTTCTCCCTGACATTGAATTTTTTATAATACAATAATATCAATTAATTCACAAGCTGTCAACAAAAATGGTATATGATGAATACAGCGCTCAATTTATGAACATTTTTTTGAATTTTTAATTCAATATTTGAATTTATATAAAATCATAGTACCATTTTGCGCAGCATAATTTCATATATTCCAAACAATCTCCTCATTCCCGCTCTCGTCTATGACAATGCGATTTATAAGCACCGCGGCAACGCTGCGTTTTTCCTCAAATGAAGCGGTTTTCCACTTTGCAGATAAATTAACAACCTGCTTTACATTAATTTCCGTATTTTCAAGTTCGTCTATTTTAACAAGCAGTTCGGTTTTATCCGACCTGAGCTTTGTTGCCCTTCTGTTTAAAATTTCGAGCAAGTCGGAGTTTGCCCCCGGTTTTACCACGGCGTCAGCTACCTGCTCCTCGGCAAGCTCTATTGACTTTAATTTGTTTTTAAGTTCGTTTAATTCCGGGCTGAAAGCTTTTTTTTCACTGCTTTTTACGCATTTCAGGCTTTGCAGTTTCTTGCTTATCTCCGAATAAACCATACCTTCAAGACTCTCGGCATATATTGTGGTTTTGGTGCCTTTGCAGTCCTTGAAGTGTGTTTTGCCTGTGCAGGTAAAGTATCTGCGAATTTCGCCGCTACCGGTCTTGCCTTTTATTGTTGTCATAGTTCTGCCGCATATTCCGCAGACTATTTTGCCGCCAAGCCACGAAGTTTTGTTAGACACCGCATTGCGTATCTGCCTGTTTACCGACAACTTCTGCTGACATTTAAGCCACACATCGCTGTCCACAAGCCCCTCGTGCGTCATCACGATAACCTTGATATCCGACCAGTCGAAATTGTTTGAGTCGTGCTTTGTTTTCCCGTAAACTTGTATTCCGTGTACCCCGTCAAAGGCTTTTGGCGGGCTGATAATCTGCGCATTGTGCCTTTGGAAATATTCGTACACCCTGCTGTCTGCCTTGACGTAAATCGGGTTTTTGATAATCGCTGACAGCTTTGCGGTAGTCCAGCCCCCTCCTGAAAGAGTTTTTATGCCGTTTTCGGTGAGGTTTTTTAAAAGTCTGCCCAGGGTTACTTGCCCCACAGAGTACGTATCATATATGTATTTAATCTGTTCCGCTTCCATCTCAACAGGCTTTAATCTTTTGGTTTTGATGTTGTTTATTACGGTAGGTTCAAGGTCAAATCCGTACGGCTTTCTGCCGCCCATATAGAAGCCCATTTCGCTCCTGTGCTCATATGCCTGAGTTATGCGTTGAATTATTGACTGACGCTCAAACTCTGCGAATACAGCCAGAATTTTAACTATAAGCTCACCGTACGGACTCGATGTGTCGAAAGCCTCCTGAGTAGAAACAAACTCAACGCCGTATTTTTTAAAAGTGGCGAGAATGCTTACAAAGTCGGTCAAGCTCCTTGAAATACGGTCAAGTCGGTACACGAGAACCTTTGTTATCTTGCCTTGCTCTACTTTTCGCATCATTTTTTGAAAGCCGTCACGGTTGGTGTTTCCGCCTGAGAAGCCGTTATCTGTAAATGTAAGTATTTCTTCGCTCCTCTCGTCGGGTTTAATCATAGCCTTGCAATACTCAATCTGTGTTTCGCAGGAAATGCTGTTTTCACGTTCAATGGATTTTCTTGAATATACAGCGATAGCCATTAACACTCCTCCTTTTCGACAGCGGAGGGAAAATGCGCCCTCCGCCGGCGGGTTTATTGTAAACAAAACAAGGTTCCGAGATATCCGGTCGCAATCTCTGATTGCGGTTCTTACTTTTTAGTAAATATTTTGTACAGTTCATCAATAATTTCATCTTCAATTTCCCTGCGGCTTTTTTCGCTTAAAACCACGCTGTGCCTGACATCTATCGTTTTATTGGAGATATTCTTGTATTTCGTGGTATAATTCATTTCCACGGTTGCAATATCTTTCATATGCTGTCCTCCCGCTGTCTCTTTTTGACTGATAATTCATACTACTGCGGACACACTGAGTTCCGCCTAAACGTTGCCGCATATTGCGGTTGTCCTTTCAATATCAATACTGCCGTCAGTAACAGATAAAACATCTGTAAATGAGACATTAAGCTCTTTATTAACTATATTAAGTATAGCCTGTCTGTTATACTCCAAGACTACGGTATACAGCGTTTCAGGCACAACTTGCTTTTTAACCTTATATTTTCTATCATAATAATGGCAGTCTCTAATAACGCCCCTGCCATCGGCGTCATAAACTATCTCTAAATAAATGCTGCGGTGCGCTTGGTTTTTAAGCCTTGTCCTTATAATGGCAGGGATACCGTCAATCGGCTCTCCCTTGCCTACAAATATCAAAAAACTGTATTTATTCCTTATCTCTGAAAGCCTAATTCTTATAAACTCAGCAGGGCTTTTGCCCCCTAATCTGTAATCTAAACTTATATCATAAAATTTCCTATCCAGCTCCTCCTCGATAACCGAGAGCAGCTTATCGGCGGTAAACGTTGTTGTTTTCAACGCTTTTGGAACTGAATAGTATTCGCCGGCCTTAAACCGGTCAACGTAATAGCAGTTTTCAATTCCACCGCCGTCATTACTAAATTTAATCTCAATATAAACAAGCCGACTATGATTTGTTCTGAATACAGAATGAAAATTTCCGTTTTGCGCTCTGCTTAAAAGCAGTACCTGCTTTTTCAATATCGTCCACCTCTTTGATTATATTAATTACTTTATTCGGTATTTTTCTTTGAGCCTAACGCCTATATAGGCGGCTCTCGGATTTCCGGACGACAGCAGATTACCGTCGTCGCTAATCCTCTTTTTCCTGGAAGCTATATTTTGCTTCTTAATGTATCGGTCTATATTGCCGACAACGATAATATCATTTTTTCGGCAATACGCCTCATACGCAGCCTTCACCACAGCGGTTGACTCGACTGCATCATCGCCTATTACGAGACACTTGTCAAAGAAAACCTTCTCCGGGCAGTACTGAGCCATATTTTTCTCTTTGAGTTTGGTCGATAACCTGGCGTGCGGAAAACATTCCCCGTTATCAACGTACTTTTTTAAGCCGGCCATCGCCCAGGTAAAGATACCGTCAGCTTCCTCCATAATCATCTTTTGTGAGAGGCTTTTATCGTCCTCACGTTCTGTTACAGAGGCTCTTTGAATTTAATAACAAATTTGTGATTAATATAAAATAACAACAAAGTCATCGTCCGTCGGGCAAAGGCTTACAATTATGTAAAAAATGTATATCCGAAAACACAGTAAAAGACTTGCACTCTATACTTACTAATTTCATCAATCAATCTTGAAAAAAGTGATTTGTGACTTGATTTATGAAATATAATTCCCATAAACTCACCGTTAACTCAAACTCTCAAAACCTCAGATTTTATGCCGTCTCCCGGACTTTCCTTAAATTACTAATTTCGGTGAAGCACTCCGAATGCTCGAAGAAAAACTCAATTCAAAAAGCAAATATTATATGGGTTCCTAACCCTTTTAAAAATACGGCTTGCCCCAATCCGGCAGGCCGTATTTTTGTATGTACATTTTATGTACGATGCCCCCCGGCATACTATACCGTATTTTTCTGAAAAATTTGCAAAATAGAATTGACAATCATATAGAAATGTGCTAAAATTGGTTTGTTTGATAATTAATAGCAGTACGTTTAATCGGCGTGCTTGTGTGTTGTGCTCTTATTGAGCGCTTTTAAATTATTATTATTTAGTTAAATGACAACGAAAGTTGTTTACATTCTTTTTGCACAACAATCTACTTTGAAAAGAGGAAATGTAATTGGATAGAATATGGTTGTCCTCACCCACTATGCACGGCGAGGAACAGGAATTTGTAAAAGAAGCCTTTGACTCTAACTGGGTGGCTCCTCTTGGCGAAAATGTAAATAGGTTTGAAAAGGAAGTTGCCGCATATGTAGGCTGCGCCGATGCCGCCGCTATGTCTGCCGGCACACACGCACTTCATATGGCATTTAAACTGGCAGGTGTTTCACACGGCGATGTGGTAATCTGTTCCGATTTAACCTTTGCCGCAACGGTAAACCCGGTAAGCTACTTAGGCGGCGTTCAGGTGTTCGTCGACTCCGAGAGGGAAACTTGGAATATGAACCCCAAAGCGCTTGAAAAAGCTCTTGAAAAATATAAAGGCAAAGCAAAAGCCGTTGTTGTTGCCAATCTATACGGTACTCCGGCTAAACTCGACGAAATATGCGATTTGTGCAAAAAGTATGGCGTAACGCTGATTGAGGATGCCGCCGAGTCCCTCTCCGCAACCTACAAAGGCAAGCAGACGGGAACGTTCGGCAAATACAACGCAATAAGTTTTAACGGCAATAAAATAATTACTACCTCCGGCGGCGGAATGTTTCTGTCCGACGATGTTGAAGCGGTAAAAAAGGTCAGATTTTATTCCACACAGTCACGTGACCCCGCTCCCTGGTATCAGCACAGCGAGCTTGGCTACAATTACCGTATGAGTAACATTGTTGCCGGGATTGGCAGAGGTCAGCTTATACATATTGAGCAGCACCGCAAACTCAAAACCGATATATACAATCGCTACAAAAAAGCATTTGCCGACCTGCCCGTTGAAATGAACCCCTATCTTGAATGTTCACAGCCGAATTTTTGGCTCAGTTGCATAACGATAAATAAAGACGTTATGGGCAAGGTAACGCCGGAAAAAATCAGGCTTGCGCTCGAAGATGAAAACATAGAGTCCCGTCCGATATGGAAACCGATGCATATGCAGCCTGTATATGCGGACAGAGATTTTATAACAGTTGACGGCGACAACGTCGGTGAGGATATTTTTGAACGTGGTCTGTGCCTGCCCTCGGACATAAAAATGACCGAGCAGCAGCAAGACAGAGTAGTTGATACAATTAAGAGGTGTTTTGATGTATAAAAATTACGTTAAACGCCTTGCGGATATTGTCTGCGCCCTTGCGGCACTCTCGGTGTTCTGCTGGCTGTATGCGATAGTTGCACTGCTTGTTAGGATAAACCTCGGCTCGCCGATTTTATTCAAGCAACCACGTCCCGGAAAAGACGAAAAGATATTTTATTTGTATAAATTTCGTACAATGACCGATAAAAGAGATACCGACGGCAACTTATTGCCGGACAGCGTAAGGCTGACTAAATTCGGAAAGCTGCTCAGAGCGACGAGCCTTGACGAATTGCCGGAGGCTATAAATATTTTAAAAGGCGATATGAGCGTTGTCGGCCCTCGCCCGCTCCTCGTGCGCAGTATGCTTTTTATGACGCCTGAGCAGCGCAAACGTCACACTGTAAGACCCGGTCTTACGGGGCTTGCGCAGATAAATGGCAGAAACGGTATAACGTGGGAACAAAAACTTAGCTACGACCTTAAATACGTAGAAAAAATATCGTTTTTCAAAGATGTTAAAATAGTCCTGCTGACGGTGTGGTCTGCATTTGTAAAGCACGACGGTATATCCCAGGAAGGTATGGACACATATGAAGATTTGGGTGATTGGCTCTTACATAGCGGAAAATTAGACCAACAAACATACGATGAAATCGTACGTAAATCTAAGAAAATGCTTAATGTGTAGGAAATGGGTTTGATACACGATGTATGATTTAATAATAATCGGCGCAAACGGACACGGGAAGGTAATTGCCGACATAGCCGAAAAAAACGGATATTCAAATATCGCTTTTTTAGATGATAATTCAGATATTTTCATCTGTGGCGAATACAACATTATAGGAAAATGCTCTGATGCAGTAAAATACAAAAGTTCTGAATTCATTGTCGGAATTGGCAACACAAACTCTCGCCGTAAAATTCAGAAATTACTCACGCAAAGTAATTTGAATGTGGTTTCACTCTTTCACCCGGCCGCTGTTATCTCAAAAACGGCTCGGATTGGTAATGGAACCGTAGTAATGGCAGGTGCCGTCATAAATCCATATGTAAAAATTGGTTCCGGTTGCATAATAAATACGTGCGCATCAGTCGACCACGATTGCGTTATTGGCGATTATGTCCATATCTCTGTCGGCGCACACGTTGCAGGTACCGTGAAAATCGGCGACAACACTTGGATAGGCGCTGGTGCAACAGTGAGTAACAATATAGAAATAACAAATGACTGTACGATTGGTGCAGGCGCCACCGTTGTATGCGACATAGAAAATTCTGGCACATACATAGGCATACCCGCAAAAAATATTTCACGAATTTAAAACGATAAAGGTAGTAAGTTATGAAAATACTGTACGTTTCAACAATAGGAATAACAATGGGATTTTTTAAAAACTTCATAAAAAAGCTGCTTGATGACGGTCACATTGTTGACATTGCAACTAATACAACAGACAGCAAAGTACCTGAATGCTACCGTGATTGGCATTGCAAAATATATCGTATCGACACCTCACGTTCTCCGCTTAGTACAGGTAATATTAAGGCTATTCGCCAAATAAGAGATATTGTGCGAGAAAACAGCTACGACATTGTACACTGTCACACTCCTATTGCTTCTATTTGTACTAGGCTCGCTTGCAGAAAAGCAAGAAAACACGGCACAAAAGTTATATACACCGCACACGGATTTCATTTTTATAAAGGCGCACCGCTTAAAAACTGGTTGTTGTTTTATCCTGCCGAAAAATTGTGCGCACATTTTACAGACACATTAATTACAATAAATCAAGAAGATTACAATCTCGCACGCAAAAAAATGAAGGCAAAAAGTGTTGAGTATGTTCCGGGAGTTGGCGTTGACACCTCGAAATTTGCCAATGTTGAAATTGACCGTGATAAAAAAAGACAAGAACTTGACATTCCGGTTGATAAAAAGTTGCTAATTTCAATAGGCGAACTAAACGAGAATAAAAATCACGAAACTATAATTCGTGCATTGCAAGACATTAAAGATGTTTGTTACATCGTCGTTGGCAAAGGTGATAAGCAACAAATACTTGAAAAATTAATTGGCGATTTAGATATGTCAGACCGTGTTTTTCTCTTGGGTTACAGACAAGATATAGGTGAACTTTTAAAAATGTCCGATTTGTTTGCTTTCCCCTCATACCGTGAGGGGTTGTCGGTGTCTGTGATGGAAGCAATGTCATCAGGTCTGCCGGTGGTGTGCAGCAACATTCGTGGTAACTGCGACTTAATAGACGAAAACGGCGGCGTACTTTTTGACCCACATAATGTTGATGATTGCAAAAATGCGATAACAAAAGCGTTAAATAGAAATATGACCGATATGGGCGAATACAATCAATCAAAAGTAAACGCCTTTGGTTATGAAAAGGTACATAATAAGATGGAAAAAATATACTCAACTGTTTTGGAGAATTAAAATGAAAAATAGCGTATTGTTCAGCGTAATAATCCCAGTATATAATATTGAAAACTATATAGATAAATGTGTGAATAGTGTTTTGAAACAAAACTTTGATGATTATGAAATTATTCTTGTTGATGATGGTTCTATTGATAAAAGCCCTGTAATCTGTGATAAATACAAGGAAACAAGTAATAAAGTCAAAGTTATACATAAGAAAAATGAAGGTGTTTCTGCTGCAAGATATGATGGCATCAAATTTGCAAATGGCAAATATATACTTTGCATTGACGGCGACGATTGGATAACCACGGATTGCCTCAATCATATTGCCAAATTGATTTCCGAAACAAATGCTGAGATTGTATGTTACGGAATGTATACCGAGACTCAAAAAGGTTATATTCCTAACAGATTTGATTACCGGGAAGGTTTCTATGATAAAAGGGACATTATTAATGAAATTTTCCCCTATTTGATACAACAAAAAAATGCAACCTACTTTCCGCCGAGTTTATGCTGTAAAGCCATTAAAATTGAATTGCTAAAAAAATATATGCTTGTAAACCCACTTGCAACTATTGGAGAGGACGGAGCCACAGTTATACCTTGCGTCTATAATGCAGCTTCCCTATACATAACGCAAAGACATTTCTATTATTATAGGTATAATGACAATTCTGCAACAAAATCTAAATCAGCATTTAATTGGAAGTGGCCTCAAATTGTTTCTGAACATATTTCAAACAACATTGATATTGATTTTGGCGATTTCAGAGAGCAATTATGCAGAAAAACTACTCACGATGTTTTTTCTGTTGTTGCGTCTCAATTTTACAGAAACGAGCCATATAAAACGATTGTTAGAGATATTAGCTGCCATTTAGACACAACCAAGCTGTATGCCGACTCCATATTGGATTGTTCGTTCAAAAATTCAATAAAGGCATTTTTGATGACATTAGCGTTGAGAAGGCGGCTCTATTTCTTGATTTATCTGTATTCTAAACGTTAATAGGGGGAGTCGTATATGTATATTATGCTATACCTTTTTTTATTAAGTGTTTTAATACTGCTTGCGTATAACAAATTTCATAGTTTTTTTAATTTTGTTAGTGTATTTTCAGGAATATGGTTCATATTTGGGATAATTTCTTGTTTAGGTATGTATGGTATGCGCAAGCCATCGCTAACCACACATATATGTGTGTGGTTGTTTGTTGTGTCTGTAAGCTGTCTGTTTCTGATGTTTTGCAAAAACGAAAGCAGAGCACTAAAAGATATATCCCATTTATCAGTTAGAAATGGAAAAACAATGTGTATTTTAACCTATATTCTACTCTTACCATTGTTTATTAAGATACTTAACAAGTATATTCAAACCGGTAATTTTTCAGAGGTTAGATTATACTATTTCAGCGGAACCGTTTTTAACTCTATGATACAAGATATGTTACTCAGGACGTTTCCGATAGGTATGCTTGAAGCACTCGTTATTTACTATGTATTTCTTTCATTTGATAAACATCAACACAAACTATTACTATACGCTGTATTTAATTCGTTATTAATTACGTTTATTAATGGCGGACGATATGGAATAATGTTGTTAATCTACTCCATTGTCATACTTCTGATGACCAACAATTTCAAAATAAACAAACTAACCATTATTCGAAAATACAAAAAAAGAATTAGAAATATTGCTGTTTTGTCAACGGGAATTATGTTTTTGATAACGGCTATCAGAGGGCAAGCGGTACTTAAAAGTATCGTTATGTACTTTTCCGGTAGTTTGTCCTACTTGGACTACATAATATCAAATCCGTCCATATTTGCACTGGACAAGCCGACAAATGGATATTTAACTTTTGGCGTAGTTACAGAGCCAATCGTTTTAATTATGAAAACTATGGGACTAACCTCTATAAAGGTACCCTCCTATGAATTCAATATATACTGTCAGCAGTATTATAACATTGGCACTGGTACAAAAGAAGTACTAATAAATGCCAATACATCTATCATTTACTATTTTTTGAGAGACTTTGGAATTTTGGGAATATTTATAGGGGCAATATTTGTAAGCTCAGCCACAATTTACGCATACAATAATTGGAAATCAAGAGGAAATAAATTTTATGGTATGATATTTGTCTATATGTGTTATACACTGTTTAACAGTCTTATGACCTATCAATTTTTTGGTACGATGCCATTGTTTATTTTCTTTACATTGTATTTATTAAACGGCCATACAAACCACACAAAATCACACAATAGGGGGATAGCCATATGAACGAATTAGTATCCATTATAGTACCGATTTATAAAGTAGAGGCATATATAAAAAAATGCATATCAAGTATATTAAATCAAACTTATGGCAATTTTGAATTACTATTAATTGATGACGGCTCACCGGATAATTGTGGGTTAATTTGTGATGAATTTGCAAAAAAGGATAGTCGCATCAAAGTTTTCCACAAAACCAACGGCGGACTTTCCGATGCAAGAAATTTCGGGTTAAAAAATGCAACAGGAACGGTAATCAGCTTTATAGATGGAGATGATTGCATAGATAAATTATTCTTAGAACTGATGTTAAAGGCAATGAACAACACAAAATGCGAAATTGTTGAGTGCCGCTCAGTGAAATTTGGAGAGATAGATGAACCACTACCCAAGTACAAAAATGGCTTTTCTGTATATTCATCAAAAAGATGGCTTACAGAAACTAATTTGGGAAATTTCATTTCCTGTGCCGTATGGAACAAACTATACAGAAAAGATTTGTTTGAAAATGTATTGTTCCCGGTAAACCGCCACTATGAAGATGAGGCAACCACGTACAAGGTTATCTATAAAGCAAAAAAGATAGTTAGACTGAACTCCGCGCTATATTTTTACAGGCAAAGAGAAGGCAGTATTACCCAGTCGGGATTATCAGAAAAGGAAATTTCCGAAAAAATTTTAGCATTAGAGGAAAAATGTGAATACTTTGAAAAAAACAACGAATTTGATATAGCCTGCTTTTCATATTCAAAATTAGCAGTATTTATGGTTCAAAATTTTCAGAAAATAGAAAAATCAAAATGCACTGTTTGGTATTCTTATATTTTAAAAATCTTTTCCAAGACTATAAAATGTGCCTCTGTGCCCATTAAATACAAATTGTACATTTTTCTTTTTTTGATTTTTAATTATGGTGTTAACAGGCAGTAATAAGTATTTGGAGAATAGATATGTTCAGCAATAAAATTTTAAAAAATGCCTCTTGGATAATCTGTTGCAAAATAGCGCAATCTGCTCTGTCATTTTTAATAACAGTTTTAACTGCACGTTATTTCGGACCATCTAACTATGGTCTCATAAATTATGCAGCAGCTGTTGTTGCATTTGTTGCACCTGTTGTCCAACTTGGTCTCAACAATATACAAGTACAGGAAATTGTTGATGAACCCAATAAAGAGGGTGAAATAATCGGCACTACCTTATCTATGAGTTTGATTTCGGCAGTATTCTGTATTATCGGAGTTATATCATTTTCGGCTATTGCAAACAAATCCGAAACAGATACAATAGTTGTATGCGCACTATATAGTATGATTTTACTGTTTCAGAGCGCCGAATTGCTTCAATACTGGTTTCAGGCAAAATATTTATCAAAGTATTCATCAATAACGGCGCTTATCGCCTTTGCCATTGTGACGCTATACAAAATATTTTTGCTTGCTACACGAAAGAGCATATACTTTTTTGCGGTATCAAATGCTATTGACTATGTAATAATAACATTTGCTTTGCTTGCTATATACAAAAAACTCGGTGGAAAAAGATTACAATTTTCCGTTGAACGTGCAAAAAAGATGTTTGCTAAGAGTAAGTATTATATCGTTGCCAATATGATGATTGC
The DNA here is from genome assembly GCA_934500705.1 of uncultured Clostridia bacterium. GTDB lineage: Bacteria > Bacillota > Clostridia > UMGS1810 > UMGS1810 > CAKSIN01. Next base: position 60,656 of record CAKSTI010000004.1, read on the forward strand.
AATATTCTCACAAACCGACAGAATTATGCTAAAATCAATGATTAATGATACAGCAACCGGTCTTTATTCTGCTGCAATATCTTGCGCAAGCGTCGCAGGTTTTGTATATGCCGCAATAATTGACTCATATAGACCGACAATTTTTATAAATTACAAATCATCAAAAACTTCATTTGAAAACAGTATGGTGCAATTATACGCTATTATTATATACTTATCCGCTCTATATTGCATTGCCGTGGTTGTCTTTGCCGAACCTGTTATAAAAATTATATATGGAAATGCCTTTTTAGATGCTGTCCCTCCGCTGAGAATTGCCGTTTGGTATTCAACTTTTTCCTATCTCGGAATGGCAAGAAATGTTTGGATTTTAGCGGAAGGGAGGCAAAGGTACCTTTGGATAATTAACCTATCCGGCGCATTGGGCAACATTCTTATTAACTATACATTAATACCGATAATTGGTGTTTCAGGGGCAGCGGTAGCATCGCTATTAACGCAGTTTTTTGCAAATATTGTAGTCTCGTACATAATATCTGACACAAGACGCAGCGTTGTTTTGATGTTTAGAGCACTTAATCCAAAAATAATATATAACTTGTTTAAAAAGATATAAATATTCAAGGAGGAAAATAAATTGAATACTGACATTGAAAAGCTTCATAAATGCTTGTTAAAAATTTTAGATGAAATTGACCGCTTATGCAGAAAGTACGATATACCATATTTTTTGGATAGCGGAACTGCGTTGGGTGCTATTAGACATAAAGGTTTCATTCCGTGGGACGATGATGCTGATGTGGGGCTTTTAAGAAAAGACTATGAGCGATTTATCGAAGTCGCAAAAACTGATTTATCACCTGAGTTTTTCCTGCAAACTGCCGATGTTGAAAGTGAATATCCAAATTTTAACGCAAAAATTCGCTTAAATGGTACCCATTTTCCTGAACAATTCAATGAAAAAAGGAATATACATAAGGGTATTTCCGTAGATATTTTTCCATTTGATTACGTTAAAAATGATGAAAAGAAAATCATATCTAATTTAAAATTTTACAGATTTTTAATTTCAATTCATCAGTTTACTGTAAATGGGGAAAATGATACAAGCGTTCTTAAAAGAAAATTACGTTTTATTTGCCAAAAACTCCCTACATATAGATTACTTAAACGACTTGCATTAACAAAACATTTAAGAAAACCAACCGAAAAGGTTGTTTGTTACACATACAGAATGAATAGCAACAAAATTTTGTGTTTTAACACAAATGACTTAAACTCTGTTCATTACACAAAATTTGCTGACCGAAATTATTTAATTATGGACGGCTATGACTCTTATTTAAAAACTCTGTACGGCGATTATATGGAACTTCCACCGGAGAATGAACGTTATCAACACATACAGGAAAAAATAGATTTTGGAATTTATGAATAAGTGAGGTAAAAATTATGAAAAAAGTTCTTACAGTCGGCGTATTTGATTACTTTCATTATGGTCACTACAAATTGTTTGAAAATGCAAAAAAATTAGGCGACTATCTAATAGTTGCTGTGCAAGACGGTGACTATATTTTGAAATATAAACCGGAAGCAAAGATACTCTACTCAACGGAGCAGCGAATTGAATTAATATCCGCATTACGTTGTGTTAATGAAACAGTCATATATTATGATGTCGATAAACTTGTTTCAGAAATTGACTTTGATATTTTTGCTGTTGGTGGTGACCAAAACCACCCCGGTTTCTTAAAAGCCATTGACTGGTGCTTGAATAATGGAAAAGAAGTTGTACGATTACCCCGAACACCGGGAATTTGCTCATCTGAAATTAAGAAAAAATTTTAGATGACATTTTGTCGCTCTTTTACTCCAAATGTACTTGAAAGTACATTCGTATTATGCTAATATATGATTGTGTAAAGGAGCGATGACAAATGAAAACAATCCTAATAACCGGCTCCGCCGGTTTCATAGGCGCCAACCTGACGCAAAAACTGCTTGAAACGGATAACGGCGTCAAAATAATCGGTATCGACAATATGAACGATTACTACGACGTTTCGATAAAAGAATACCGTTTAAAGCTTATTGAAAACGCCGCAAACAGCGAAAACTTCACCTTCATAAAAGGCAATATCGCAGATAAGGCACTTATTGAAAAAATCTTTGAAAAATACACCCCCGACATAGTTGTAAACATTGCGGCACAAGCCGGCGTGCGTTATTCCATAACAAACCCCGACGTATACATAGAGTCCAATATAATAGGATTTTATAACATTCTTGAAGCGTGCCGCCATCACGAAGTAGAACACCTTGTGTACGCATCGTCATCATCGGTTTACGGCTCAAATAAAAAGGTGCCGTATTCTACCGACGATAAAGTGGACAATCCCGTTTCGCTTTATGCGGCAACCAAAAAGTCAAATGAACTTATGGCACACGCATATTCCAAGCTGTATAATATTCCGTCGACTGGTTTGCGTTTCTTTACGGTCTATGGTCCGGCAGGCAGACCCGATATGGCATATTTCAGCTTTACAAATAAACTTTTGAACAATGAAACTATTAAAATATTTAACTATGGCAACTGCAAAAGAGATTTCACCTACGTTGACGATATCGTCGAGGGTGTAATCAAGGTTATGGCAAAGCCGCCGAAAAAGGCTGTCGGCGAGGACGGACTCCCAATTCCTCCATACGCCGTGTATAACATAGGCAACAGCCACCCTGAAAATCTCTTGGAATTTGTAGACATTCTGCAACAGGAACTTGTGAGCGCCGGAGTTTTGCCGAAAGACTACGACTTTGATGCGCACAAGCAACTTGTACCAATGCAGCCGGGCGATGTACCGACAACGTTTGCCGACACCTCTGCTTTGGAGCGTGATTTCGGTTTTAAACCGTCAACATCTTTGCGTGACGGTATCAGAAAATTTGCACAGTGGTACAAAGAATTTTACAATTAAGGAGTGTTTACAAATGAAAATAGCAGTAGCAGGAACAGGTTACGTAGGTCTTTCGATAGCGGTGCTTTTGTCACAGCATAATGAAGTTACGGCGGTAGATATTGTCCCCGAAAAAGTCGATATGATAAATAAGCGCATCTCCCCTATCCGTGACAAAGAGATTGAGGAGTATTTGGCAAGTAAACCGCTTAATTTAACGGCAACGCTTGATGCGGTAAGCGCATATAAAGATGCGGATTTTGTAGTTATTGCCGCACCTACAAATTATGACCCGAACCAAAACTATTTTGATACAACAGCGGTTGAAAATGTAATAGAAACCGTTTTAAAGTGCAATAAACACGCATATATGGTGATAAAGTCCACCGTTCCGGTCGGCTACACAAGGCTCGTGCGTGAAAAATATAACACCGACAGAATTTTGTTCAGCCCGGAATTTCTGCGTGAAAGCAAAGCGTTGTACGACAATCTCTACCCCAGCCGAATTATTGTGGGTACAGATAAGGGCAATGCCGACTGCACAAAAGCCGCTCAAACCTTTGCACAACTTTTGCACGGCGGAGCAATAAAGGCGGACATTCCCACACTTATAATGGGATTTACCGAGGCGGAGGCAGTTAAACTGTTTTCAAATACATACCTCGCTTTGCGTGTTGCATACTTCAACGAGCTTGACACCTATGCCGAAGTAAGAGGACTTGATGCAAGACAGATTATCGACGGCGTTTGCCTTGACCCCAGAATTGGCAGTCACTATAACAACCCGTCATTCGGCTACGGCGGATATTGCCTACCGAAAGATACAAAACAGCTTTTGGCAAATTACAACCACGTTCCGAACAATATAATTACCGCCATCGTGGATGCCAACAGAACCAGAAAAGATTTTATCGCAGAACAGATAATTGCCAAAGAGCCGAAAATTGTAGGCGTTTACCGCCTCACAATGAAGTCAAATTCTGATAACTTCCGTGCGTCCTCAATCCAAGGCGTAATGAAACGCATTAAGGCAAGGGGTATCGAAGTTGTCGTTTACGAGCCCACACTTAAAGAAAACCTTTTCTTTAATTCAAAGGTAATAAGAGATTTGGGCGAGTTTAAAAACATATGCGATATCATCATCGCCAACAGATACAGCGACGAAATCTCCGATGTCTGCGATAAAATATATACAAGAGATTTATTTAAGAGAGATTAAAAATGAACACTTTCCACTTGATGCTTAACCTTGTTAAAAACGCAATAGAGGGCACCGCTTTTCCGAAAGCGGAATTTTCCGAGAAAACGCTCAAAGATTTGTTTGAGCTTTCATCGGACTATTCGCTTGCCAATATCGTTGGCTATGCGCTTATAAACGGCGGCGTGCTCGGCAGTGACGAATATTCTGCTTGCTTTAAAAACACAGTCTGTGCCGCAGTTTTTCTTGATGCGCAAATGCAGCGTGAACTCGGCGCAATGAGCCGTGTTTTTAAATCGTCGGGCATTGAGTATATTCCGCTTAAAGGCGCAGTTTTAAAGCAGTATTATCCCGAAAGCTGGTTTCGCTCTTGCAGTGACATAGACATTCTCGTCCACAAAGACGACCTGGAAAAAGCCGCCGAAGTTCTTGAAAACGAGCTTTCTTATGTACCGGTTCACAAGGGTACGCACGATATCTCATTCTTTTCCAAGAGCAGTGTTCACATAGAATTGCATTATGAACTGATAGAGAAAGATTTTCTGCCCAATTCCTATGCAATTCTCAAAGATGTGTGGGACACCTGCGACCGCACAAATAATGAATGCCGCCTGAGCGGCGATATGTTTTATTTTTATCACATTGCCCATATGGCAAAACACTATCTGCACGGCGGCTGTGGCGTAAGACCGTTTATCGACACCTGGATTTTAAAAAAGCACGGTATGGCAAGCAGCGCCTTGCTCGAAAAAGGCGGACTAAAAAAATTTGACAATGCCGTGCAAAGCCTCACTGATGTGTGGTTTGACAATGCCAAGCCCACTACCGTAACGGACGAAATGGAAAAATTTATACAAAGCGGCGGCACCTACGGCAACTGGGACAATTACGTTTCCATTCATCAGGTTGTGCAGGGAAACAAATTCAAGTATTTTCTTTTCCGTGTCTGGCTCCCATATGAGCAGTTGAAGTTTAAATACCCGTTTTTAGACGGCAGAAAGTATCTTTTGCCGCCCTTTGAGGTCAAGCGTTGGATTGATGCACTTATCGGCGGTCAAAAAAACAAGATTTTGCGTGAGGTCAATCAGACACGCACCACAACAGACACCGAGTCGGCAAAGGTCAAAAAAATGCTTGATGACCTCGGACTTTTATAAAAATAAGCGGCGGAGTAAAAATCCCGCCGCTTAGTTTTTATCTGTCGAACATTGAGCCGCCGTGCCTTTTGAGAGCTTTTAAGAGGAATATTCCAAGCACTCCGCACGAGATAATCTCCCCTGCCCCCACTGTCAGAAACATAAACCACATTGCATCTTTCAAACCATAGGCATAGCTCAGCACAAACGGCACAACAACCGTGTTTGCCGCAATCGGTCCCAGCGGCGCAAGGTACATACTTTTTTTGCGCAAAGCATATGTAATCAGCGCACCTATAAGGGTTGCAAGGCTCCCGAAAATCACGTCCCATATAACAGCTCCGGTTATCAGATTGGATATAATACACCCGATAAACAGTCCCGGAACCGCACTGAATGTAAAATACGGCAGTACCGTAAGCGCCTCGCTGAGCCTTACCTGAATAACACCGCTTGCCAAATTCATTGCATTTGCCACGAGCGTCAGAACAACATACATTGCAGCAATAATCGCTCCCTGTGTGATAAAATGTGTCTTTTTCATAATGCCACTCTCCTATAAAATTTCGTCGAGAAAGTATGCGCAAGTATTTGTCCTTGAACCGTTCTTTCCCAAAATGTCAAAACGTATATAACCGTCATTTTCACAGATTTTAAACTCTGCCTCTCCGCCCCTCGCATCAACTCTTTCCGCTCTGCGTCCCTTGGTTGAGAGAGATACATACAGAGCATTTTCGCACTTTATATGCGCAGTTGATTTGCAGATTGAAAGTTCCTTTATTTGCGGCGCATCGCCACCGATACAAGCATATAAATCGTGATTTTCCATTGCATTGATAATTGACGGATAGCTTAAATCTGCCGCATTAATCATCACATAACCGCCAAAACTGTCGTCTTTTCGGTTATGGTTGTCATCGCAGGCGGTACAAGCGATTTTGCAGCCATTTCTGAGGAAATCGTCGTAAGCATTTATGTCATACTCGTAAATTCCGCCGACCGTTGACGCATTATTGTATATCTCCACCGCCCATAAATTTTTGTACCTGAGGTAGTCCGCCGCATTTTCGAGTGACCAGCGTGGGTGGTTGTACGTCACCAAAAATCCGCATTCATTTGCCCTTGAAATCATATCGTTAATTCCCTCGGCGGTATATTCCCTTTTGTACTCGCCACCGCTGTGAACCACAAGATTGCGGATATTGTCGTTTAAAAAGTGGTCGTATTTTGAATTGTAGCAAGGCGTATCAATGTTGTGCGGCTCTTTTGCGTAAAAATTAAAGTGGGCACACTTCATATCCGGAGTCGAAAGCGTTGATTTGTCATCAAATTCCTTAACCGCCACCTCGCACGCCGTTATTGCAAGAAAGTTCTCATCACTGAGATGCGAGTTGTCAATCAAGTGTTCGTGGTCTGTAAAGGCAATTACCGAGTACCCTTTTTCCGTATACATCTTTTTGAGTTCGTCGGGCGTTTTTCTCCCGTCGGAATTTACACTGTGACAGTGGAGATTTGCCTTGTAGAATTTTTTTGATGGATCAAGAAGTATCTTTTTCATATTTCACCTCCGGATTGTAACTGTTTTTGTATCGCCGTTCCATTCCACATTGTACCTGAACGCCCCGGATACGGCACGCAGAGGGATAAGCGTCCTGCCGTCCTTAATAAAGGGCGGAGAGTCAAGCGGAATTTTTTCGCCGTTTACACTCATAAAATCTTCACCGATTTTTAGCGTAACTTTGTCATCACCGAGCACTGCGTCCACACGCTTTTCTGCGTCGTTCCAGTCAACATCGGCACCCAAAGCCTCAAAAACCGCACGCAATGGCACCATAGTTCTGTCATTCACAATTATCGGCGGAGTGTCAAAAACCACTTTTGCGCCGTTTACAAACACGCTAATCTGCCTGTACCTTTGCGTAATTACGTTTCTCACATCGGCATCGGACGCAATCAGTTTGTAACGGAAGTGTATCTCGCCGTCAATGACGTTTGATGCGGCATTATAGCTCATCTGACGTCCTGTTTCCGTCCCCGAATACCAGGCAGAATTTTCAGCCGCTCCCGCTCCACGGTAGGACGCAAGTCCTATGTATAACTTGACGTTACTGCCGTCAAAAATATTCTCCCACCACTTGGCAAGAACACCGTAATCCGCCGCCGAGTAACCGAATTCCCAATAAATCTGCGGTGCAAGGTAGTCTATTGTGCCGTCTTTAACCCATTTTACCGAGTCGGCGTAATGCGATGAATACGACGGATTGCCCCTTGTGTCACTGCCGTTCGGGTCGGTGCTTTTATTGTTCCATATGCCCGCCGGACTTATGCCGAAGGTGATGTTTTTACCGCTCGAATGAACAGTATCAAAGATTGATTTTACAAGCAAATTTACGTTGTTTCTGCGCCAGTCGTCGATGTCTGTAAATCCGTTTCCGTACACGGCAAATGTGTCCGCATCTTCAAACTCGCTGTCGGGGTAAAAATAGTCGTCCATATGTATGCCGTCCACGTTGTAATTATCTATTATCTCCCTTACTCCGTCCGTCACAAGCGCTCTCACCTCGGCAATACCGGGGTTGAGATAATAGTTGCCGTCAGAGTGCTTAACAACCCATTCCGGGTGCAGAACAGCCGGATTTTGGGGTGAAAGAGCGGCAAATTCCGCATCTTTGCCCTTTGTTACTCTGTACGGATTTATCCAGGCGTGCAGTTCAATGCCCATTGAATGGCATTTTTCAATCCAATATGCAAGCGGGTCAAAACCGCCGTCCGGTGCAACACCCTGTGTTCCGCTGAGCACTGCGCTCCACGGATAAATTGCAGACGGATACAGTGCATCTGCGCACGGGCGCACCTGAAAGAATACCGCATTAAATCCCATACTTGCACAGTCGTCCACAATGTTGTCAATCTCGGCTTTCAGCTCCGACGCACTCATAGATTTTCGTGACGGGAAATCCAGATTATACACCGTGGAAACCCACACACCCCTCATCGGTTCGGCTGACGCCGCCGCAGTGATTGCCGTGCAGGCAAATATCAGCACGCTTAAAACAAATATTCGTATAATTCGCAATAAAACCACCTTTTTCGTTGTTAATATAAAGTTATTACAGGACTTTTTAATATTCCTATTTTCTTAAAATTATACTCATAGCTCCAATCATCGCCGCTCGAATACCAGTGGGACGGTCCGTACCAATCATCAGAGCCGCAATTATGTATTGAACCAAATGTATTTACACGGTTTCCGAAGAGAACAAATTCAAACGTGTGCTCGCCGACGCTTAAATTGTCAACCGTTATTTCATACGGCGCAAAGACAATTCTGCCGACGTCTTTGCCGTCTATCCTTACTTTTACCAAAGCGCCGCTGTACTTTGCGGCATTGATTTTTGCACTGCAAACTCTGTCGGTCGTTATCTTTGTTTTATAAACAATGTTACCGCCGTAAAACGGCATACCGCAGCCGTTAATATCACCGAATGCTATGCTCCGTGACGGTTTATCAAGTACAACGGTGCAGCCTTTGCACAACACGTCAAAGTCACCGGTTAAAAAGCAATTTTCAATGCTAATCCGCTTTCCTATCGGAACAGTCGCCTCAATTACGTTTTCGCCCTCTGTTATGTGCCCTATCGGATAGCGCTTTATGGATTTGTCCACATAGTATCCGTTCTCCCAGAGCAACATTTCCTTGCCGTTTACAACGAGCTTTTCAAGCTCCTCCGCACAGAAATACACATTGCCGATGTCGGCACGGCTTTCAAATACAAAACGCAGTTTTACAAAGTGAGTAGGTTTTTCCTCGTCTATCACATAAGGCTGAACATCCGTTCCGTCCGCATCGGGCCACGAGAAAATCTTTCTGACCTCAGAGTCTATGCGGCTCAGAACCTCTTTGCCCTTAAACTCTCCGCCGTCTACCGAATACTCCGCAATATCAAGAAGGCAAACATTATCCTCCTCACGCTCAAAAGGTACACACTGCCTGAAATCAATCTCCTTAAATGCCGTTTTTCCTATTGTTTCACTGTGACAAGAACGCCCGGAACACGGCTCTAACTTTAAAAGCAGGCTGTCATTTTCATTAAATGTATTGTATATCTGTGTAACGCCGCCTTTAACATCAAAGTCTATCTCTCCGACCGTGCCGTTTAAAGTATCGAGTACATACGGCGTATATTCGCCTTTCAGCTTAATGATGGCATTGACACATTTTTTAGCATTTTTTTCACTCGGAACGTTTGCGATGAACAAGTAGTGTGTGCCGTTGTCACTGCGCAGTTGATATATAAACTGCACGCTTCTCTCGCCGCTTTCCTTGAAAATTTCGACATCTCGCACGCACTCCAAGGCTTTAAGTATATCAAACTCTCTAAACGGTACACAGTCCGAATGGAAATAGAGATTGTCTGCGTCCTCCGACGGCAGAGCATCAACATACTTCGGAGGCTCGCCGGCAAAGATAACGTGACCGCCCTTGCTTAAAAACCTGTCCAGTATATCGAGCGTGCTTTTGCGCAGTGTTTCGCAGTTAGGAACCAGAACCACCTCATATTTCATCTCGCCGACTTCAAGCGTACTGCCAATATCACCGCAAAGCTGCGGCAGGCAAGACTCGCTTATAAAGTCAAAGTCGATGTTTCCGAAAAGCAGCCACCTTATGATATTTTGAAAATCGTTTTCAATCTGCAAGCGGACAGACGCCGTATTCTCCGCCGTGCCCCAGTGCAGCCAATAGCTCTCTATCGGGTGTATAACGCCAACCTTAACGCAAGGTTTGCCTCTGGTAAGCACCGTGTTCAGCCTTGCAAAGTGGTTCTCTATGTAAGAATATTCCCTGTACCACGGTGACTGATAATTAATCGACGCCGGGTAATCACGCTTTGCCGAGCCTTTCATCGACACCCACGAAAGATGCGGAACACGTACCGTTACGCCGAGTGCCGCCTGCCAATCGCCCTGGAATTTGTGACCACGGAAGTCAAAATCCCAGTTGGTAACTCCGTAAAGCTCGGACATCACACCCTCTCTGCCGTACTGATGTGCCGACGACTGAACCTGCTTTAATGTTGCGTAATGTTTTGAATTGCACAGGAGGTCAATTCCGGGCAGTTGGAACGAGCGGTAAGAACGCATCGCCTCACCTACCGAGGCGGTCTGTATACTGAGATAATCCTCATTCATAACGTGCCCCGTAAGGCATATGCCGTTGTCGGCACACCACTTGCCGCAGGTATCGCCGAATGCCTCAACAAATCTCTCGCACACGTGGTCGTGATAAAAATACCTCGCCTGTGATACTCTGCCTTCGGTAAGCTCCCAGAAAAGTTCCGGAAGTCTGCCGGCAATGTCAAATCCGTAACTTTTGCGGAATGTATCGTCAAAGTCGCACGTCCATGGCAAAGTACAGTCCTCTCTGCTGTGTGCAAATTTCAGTGTATTTTTAACTCTGTACTGCGGTTCATCGGTAAAAATCGCCGGTATAGTTTTCCCAAACTCGTCCCCCACAGTTTCTTTATATTTTTCGTGGGTTATCTCAACAAAGCGCTCCACTGCCGCCTTATTCATCGTGTCAACATACGGGTGACCGTTGTACCAGCCGCTCGGCTCGCTTGTCCGAACAGTTGCGTACCATACGTCGCCCTTGGCACCTTCGGCGCTGTCTGTTTTGCGGTAAGCGGCAAGCTCGCCGTTCACGTTTAACTCAACGTCATATATACCGAGCAAAAATGTTCCGCCGTTTTCAGCCGCCTCGGCTTTCGAAACAAGATTTTCGGGCTTGTCGGGCGAAAACAGCAGATAACGCTGTGCACATTTCAAATCCTTTGTCACAAGTCCGCCTGCCGAGCCTGACGGCCAGCGGTCCTCGTCGTAAAGCCAGGCAAGCATCTTTTCATCTTTTGCCTTGTCAACACAAGAGCGGACAAGGTGCATAAATTCGTCACCGAGATACTTCGTTGCCATACCGCTCCTTGTGTGCATATGAAATCCGCCAAAGCCCATTTCTTTCAGGCAGTCAATCTGACGGAGCAGCTCCTTTTCGTCCAGTTTGCAGTTCCACGCCCAGAACGGAGCACCACGGTACTCAGATGTCGGATTTTTAAAAAGTTCCATATCCAATGAGTCACTGTTGTTTTTCTTGTAAATCATACTGAATTAACCTCCATTTGCTATAACTTATTGACAACATTATAGCAACCGATGTATAATAAAACAACGGAGATATTTAAGATAAAAGGTAGGTGTTTTTAATATGAGTTACCAAGCAACACTAAACAAGCTGGGCTTTTACATATTTGCTTACGATAAACCTTATACCAACACGCACTCACATAACTTTTTGGAGCTGGTTTACATAACTTCCGGCAAAGCAAAACACGTGCGTGACAAATGCGAACAAGTCGTGCAAAAGGGCGACTACCTCGTCATAGACTACCGCTCGGAGCACTCATATATGGCACTGACCGATGATTTTGCAATTATCAACTGCCTTTTTCTGCCGGAGCTTATCGACTCATCTCTCATTCACTGCAAATCCTTCTCAACCGTTATAAGCAATTATCAGATAAAATTTGAAAGCAAAAATTTTCTGACAAATCCATCGTCGAGCATTTTTAAAGACGATGACGGCAGTATTTTGCGCCTGCTTGAAAATATGATTGATGAATTTCACAAATCCGAACCCGGCTTTCTGCAAATAATCCGCTCAAGTCTTATTGAACTGCTCGTACTTACAATGCGCAAAATATACATAACACCCGCAGAAAATGAGGATAGCGGCATAATGAACGGCGTGCTTGAATATATAGTCAAAAATTACTCGGACGATATAACGCTCGAAAAGCTGTGCCGAAAGTTCGGCTACTCTCTCCCCTATATGAGTCTGAAATTTAAAAAACACTTTGGCATAACATACGCAAACTTTCTGCAAAAAGTGCGCATAGAGCAGAGTATCCGTGCGCTTGCAAACACAAAGGACTCTGTTGAAAGCATCGCTCGCAGCGTCGGTTACAACGACATCAAGTCATTCTATGCCGTATTTAAAAAGCACACCGGTACAACACCGATTGACTTTCGCAACAAAAACCATTAACAGTTAAAACATATTGAGGGCAAAAGTATTAACTTCTGCCCCGTATAGTATGTTGTTATTTATTTTTCTTTGCCATTGCCTTCTTAGCCGCCTCTGCAACGTCCTCTGCTGTGAGTCCGTAGTCTTTAAGCAGTTGTGCCGGAACGCCCGATTTTCCGAAGCAATCCTTAACACCTACTCTTACCATAGGAACAGGATATTCCTCACAGAGAACCTCTGCAACCGCACTGCCGAGGCCGCCAATGATATTGTGCTCCTCACACGTTACAACAGCGCCCGTTTCCCTTGCGGCGTTTACAATTATTTCTCTGTCTATCGGCTTTATGGTGTGAATGTTTACAACTCTTGCGCTTATTCCCTGCTCCGAGAGTGCCTCTGCGGCGCTGAGCGATGCCTCAACCATAAGACCGGTTGCAAAAATCGTAACATCGCTGCCGTCTTTGAGCGTAACGCCCTTTCCAAGCTCAAACTTGTAGTCATCGCCGTATATAACCGGAACGCCGAGTCTGCCGAAACGCAGGTAAACAGGACCGTTGTGGTCAGCCGCCGCCTTAACTGCCGCTCTTGCCTCAACATCGTCTGCCGGGTTGATGATAACCATATTGGGGATAGTGCGCATAATTCCTATATCTTCAAGGCACTGATGCGTTGCGCCGTCCTCGCCTACCGATATTCCGGCGTGAGTTGCGCCTATCTTGACATTGAGGTTCGGGTAAGCTATTGAATTGCGGATTTGCTCAAAGGCACGTCCTGCCGCAAACATTGCAAACGAGCTTGCAAACACAATCTTGCCGCACGATGCAAGTCCTGCGGCGGTGCTCATCATATTCTGCTCAGCTATACCCATATTTATAAACCTGTCGGGGAACTTCTTTTTAAAAACTTCTGTTTTGGTTGATTTTGAGAGGTCGGCGTCAAGGACAACTATATCATATTTTTCTCCAAGCTCCGCAAGTGCGTTACCGTAAGACTCTCTTGTAGCGATTTTTTTCTCTGCCATTATCTTGCCGCCTCCAATTCTGCAATCTTGCTGTCCAATTCCTTCATTGCTGTTTCAAACTGCTCGTCATTCGGTGCACTGCCGTGCCAAGCGGCGTTATTTTCCATAAACGAAACGCCCTTGCCCTTTACGCTCTTTGCGATGATAACAGTCGGTTTTCCCTTGCAATTCTTTGCGCTTTCTATTGCCGACTTTATCTCGCCGACATTGTGGGCGTCTATGGTAATTACATTCCAGCCGAAGGACTTGAATTTCTGGTCAAACGGCGTCGGGTTCATTACCTTGGTTATGTCGCCGTCAATCTGCAATCCGTTAAAGTCAACAAATGCCGTAAGGTTGTCCAGTTTGTAGTGAGATGCAAACATAGCCGCCTCCCACACCTGACCTTCCTCACATTCTCCGTCGCCCAAAATCGCATACACTCTGTAACTTTTGCCGTCGAGTTTTGCGGCGAGCGCCATACCGTTTGCGGCGCATATTCCCTGTCCGAGCGAGCCTGTGGACATATCAACTCCGGGAATGTGCTTCATATCCGGGTGACCTTGAAGATAACTGTCCGCCTGTCTTAATGTGCGTATATCCTCTTTGGGGAAATATCCCTTTTCCGCAAGCGCACCGTAAAGTGCGGGCGCACAATGACCCTTTGAAAGAACAAAACGGTCCCTGTCTGGATTTTTGGGATTATTTGCATCGACGTTCATCTCGTCAAAATACAAAACCGACAGAATTTCCGCAATGGACAGCGAACCGCCGGGGTGACCGGACTTTGCGCTGTGCACGCCGATTAGTGCGTGTTTTCTGATTTTGTAGGCAATCAGCTCCAACTCTTTATTGTTCATTTTTTACCCCCTGTGGTATCTTTTATTTATTAAAACCCTCGCCGAGTACCTCATTTGCCTCCGCAAGAATTATAAAGGCATTTTTATCTTGTGCTTCAATCGTTTTGCGAAACTTGGGAAACTCATTTCTCCTCATAGCGCACATCAAAACCATCTGTTCGTTTCCGCTGTACATTCCCCTGCCATACAGGGCGGTCACGCCCATATCAAGCTCTTTTACAAGTTTTTCGGCAATCTGCTTGTTTTTGGCGCTCACCACATAGACAAGCCGTGCAAATCTGAAACCGTTTATAACCCTGTCAACAAATCTCGCATTAACATACAGCGCAAACAACGCATACAAAAGCAGTGAATAGTTCTTAAAAACCACTCCCGACAAAACGGCTATAACCAAATCTATAATCAGTATAAAGTCGGCAACCGCAACGTGGGAAAAACTGCCGTTTAATATCACCGCCAAAAAATCAGTGCCCCCGGTTGACGCTCCGCTTGCTATGGTAAGCCCCGAACCGAAACCGAGCATCGCTCCGCCGAATGCGGAGGAAAGCAGCATATCGTCACTAAGCGGTTTTAAAAACGAAAAAATCTGAATAAATGCCGACAGCATAAGAGTTGCCGCAAACGTCATTGCAATGGTTTTCTTACCGAATTTCTTAAACCCCACGGCAAACAGTATCAGATTAACCGCAAGCACGGTAACCGAAACCGGCACTCCGAGCGCATTTGAGAGAATTGTTCCAAGACCCGACGCTCCGCCGGGGGCAATTCTGTTCGGCGCAAGGAATAAATCCAGCGCAAGCGCAGAAATGAGCGCTCCCACAACCAAATAGGCATATTCTTTAATTTTTCCAAGCATTTGCATATCCTCCCGGACACTTTTGGTTTAGTGTCTGTATACGGAGGTGTTTTTATTCATTGCCGCTGTCTGCCGCCTCTATCGAAAGCCTTATTATCTCACTCAGCCTGTCCGACCTGCCGGTTATAAACAGATACCCTATGATTGCCTCAAAGCCTGTTGCGTGGCGGTAGTCAACTATGTCTGCATTTTTAGCCGAAGTATAGGAATGAGCATTTCTGCCACGCTTGAAAACCGCAAGCTCGTCCTCGGTAAGTGCATCGGCAATGGTATGGAAAATCTTGCTCTGTGCCTTTGCGCTTACATAGTGCGTCGAGGCACGGTGCAGTTTGTTCACCTGCATATTGCCGCTCTCCATAACATATGCCCGTATGTACGTTTCGTACACGGCATCACCGATATACGCAAGCGCAAGCGGCGAGTACAAATTTGCATCAGCACCTGAAAGATACGGAAAATCAAATTTCATATCAAACCCGCTTCCATTTTACGCCCTGCCTTGTGTCTTCGAGGACAATTCCGTTTTCCTTTAATGTATCTCTTATTTCATCGGCACGTTTAAAGTCCTTTGCCTTGCGTGCCTCGTTTCTCTCCCCAATCAGCTTTTCTATGTCTGCGTCCAAAAACTCCTGCTTGTCTTTAATTTCTATTCCGAGAACTCCCGCAAGCTCGCAGAGCATACTCTGCGCCGCCTCTGCCGTTGCAAGCGACTGAGAACCGTCTGCCGTGATGTTGATGTATTTAACCAAATCGAATATAACGGAAATAGCGTCTGCCGTGTTAATATCGTCGTCCATAGCATCTATAAAGCGTTGTCTGAATTTTTCAAGCTCCTTCTTTACCGCATCATTGCATTCACCGTCTGAGGCGGTTTTCTTTAAAAATTCCAGACTGTCAAAGCAGTTTTTAATTCTCTCCAATCCCGCACGTGCCTGACAAAGCAGTTCGTGACTGAAATTGATGGGATTTCTGTAATGAGCGCTCAGCATAAAGAACCTGATGACGTCATAGTCAAATTCCTTTGCAACATCTCTCACGGTAAAGAAGTTGTTAAGAGATTTGCTCATTTTACGGTTGTCCACATTTATGTAACCGTTATGAAGCCAGTAGTGCGCAAAGGGTACACCGTTTGCCGCCTCACTCTGTGCAATCTCGTTTTCGTGGTGAGGAAAGATAAGGTCCTGACCGCCCGAATGTATGTCAATGGTTTCGCCCAAATACTTATTGACCATTGCACTGCACTCAATGTGCCAGCCGGGTCTGCCCTCGCCCCAGGGACTCTCCCAGGCAGGTTCACCCTCTTTTTTTGCCTTCCAGACGGTGAAATCCATCGGGTCCTCTTTATGTGCGCCGACTTCTATTCTCGCACCGGCTTCAAGATTTTCAAGCGGTTGGTGAGAGAGTTTGCCGTAATCCTTAAACTTCTTAACACGGAAGTAAACGTCGCCGTTCACATTGTAGGCATAGCCCTTTTCGATTAGCTTATTTATTATTCCGATAATTGCGTCAATGTTTTCCGTTGCCTTGGGGTGCACGGTTGCCTCTTTTATTCCCAAACCGTGAGCGTCCGTAAAATACTCTCCTATGAACCTGTCGGCAAGCTCTTTTACGGTTATTCCCTCCTCGTTGGCACGCTTAATCATTTTGTCGTCAATATCGGTAAAATTCTGTACGAAGTCAACTTCATACCCCCTGTATTCAAGGTACCTTCTGAGCGTGTCAAAGATTATAAACGGGCGTGCGTTTCCTATGTGAAAGTAGTTGTAAACCGTAGGACCGCAGGAATACATCTTAACCTTTCTCGGCTCAATGGGTACAAAATCTTCTTTTTTTCTCGTGAGAGTATTGTATAACTTCAAGTTAATCACTCCTTCGGCTGTATCTTTTCTTCAAGACTTTTAAGCTGACTGTATATCTTGCAAATCTCCTGACTTGTGGGGTCTGGAATGTGTATCTGGTCTAAGTCCATATTGTGGCTTACCTTTTGTGAATTAATGCGCACAATCCTTGCAGGAACGCCGACGCAGGTGCAGTTTTCGGGAACTTCCGAGAGTACAACGGCATTTGCGGCTATTTTGGAATTATTGCCTACGGAAAACGGGCCGAGAACCTTTGCACCGCAGCCAACAAGGACGTTGTCGCCAAGCGTCGGGTGGCGTTTGCCCTTATCCTTTCCCGTTCCGCCGAGCGTCACGTTCTGATATATGGTGCAGTTATCGCCGATTTCTGCCGTTTCGCCGATAACGGTTCCCATACCGTGGTCTATAAAAAGACCTTTTCCGATTTTTGCACCGGGGTGTATTTCAATACCGGTGAAAGCACGGGAAAGCTGCGATATGAGCCTTGCGATAAAAAACAGCTTGTGCTCATAGAAAAAATGTGCATACCTGTGGCTTACAACGGCGTGCAAACCGGGATAAAGAAGCATAACTTCAAAGTAATTTCTCGCCGCCGGGTCACGCTGTAAAAAATTTGTCATCTCCTTGGGAGCAACCGCAAAGAACAGAACCAGCCAAACGGCAATCAATGCTAAAACTATATAAAGGATAATCATAATGTCCCTCCAATTTTCTACACTACATTATATAATTTTTTTGACAAAATTACAACACCTTTTTGCAGTTTTTATACAAAAAGATTGAATTTAACACACATATGTGATAAAATAATGTAAAAACAACCACACGAAAGGAGCCGTTCGGATTGATATATTCAGAAATTGATAATCCAAAATGCAGGCTTTGCGCATATGCGGACGCCCACTCCTCAAACGGTAATATGACTTGCTCCTTTAAAGGAGCGGTGCCTGAGGACTTTTGCTGCCGCAAATTTAAGTACGATATTTTCAAAAGGGAAATAAAACCCCACAAGGTAATGAAAAAAGCCAATTTTTCCAAAGAGGATTTTACGCTTTGAAAACCGGCGGAGCACTTTTTAAGCTCCGCCGGTTTTTATGTTTATCATTGTTTTGGATTTACAATATCACGCCAGTCAAGATAGCCTTTGTCAAGTCCCATAATGAGAACTTCCGCCGTAGCAACATTTGTTGCAATGGGAATGTTGTGCACATCGCAAAGTCTTAAAATGTTATACAAGTCCGGCTCGTATGCCTTTGAAGTAAGGGGGTCCCTGAAAAAAAGCACCAAATCAATCTCGTTGTACGCAATTCTTGCGCCAATCTGTTGGTCACCACCCTGGGAGCCTGCCAGAAATCTGTGGACTTCAAGACCGGTTGCGTCCGTTATAAGTCCGCCGGTAGTCCCCGTGGCAACAAGGTTATGCTTCTGGAAAATACCTTTGTAGGCAATACAGAACTGAACCATAAGTTCCTTTTTCTTATCGTGAGCTATTAATGCAATATTCATTTTTTACCTCCTCCTTTTTATTTTAAAGCAATCATAATACATATCAAAATCAGCCGCCGGAACACTTCGCCCCTCCAAGCGTGATGATATATTATCAAATATGTTTTCAAGCGTCCTGTCGGCAAATACAGCCTCAATTCCACTCTGAAAGCACACCACCGCCGACGGCGACCAAGGGATAAGTCCCACGGGCGGTGTGCCTATTGCGTCAACAACTTCATCAACCGTCGGAAAAATTCCGTTTTCAATATACGACGGTATAATCTTATTTATAACAACGCTGCACCCGGCAGTTGAAAGACTTGCCGCTCTCTCGCACATTCTTGCGGACAGCTTTGTGCAGTCCGTCACAAGCACTAGCTTTGTGCAAAACGGCACTGCCGCATCTATGAGGTTATACGGAATGTCAAGCAGAATAAAATCACTTTCAACCGTGGATAAAAACTCTCCCAGCTTTTCAAAATCCGCAATGTCTGACGAAAGACTTCCACGCACAAAAGCGGCATTTTTAAACCCCGGCAACAAACACATTGCATCGTCCGCATTGCAAAAACCGCCGAGCACATCGGAAATATCCAAAACCGAGCTGTCCTGAAATCCGACGGCAAAGTCAAGTGCGCTCCTCTCTGCGCAGAGGTCGGACGCAAAAACGCTGACGCCCTTGCGTGCAAGGGACAGCCACACGCCGGCACACACAAACGTTGCACCGCAGCCGCCCTTTGGCGACGAAAAAGCAATTATTTCCGACATATTTAAACCTCACCTTATAATTTTAACAGAAATTTTTCATTTTGTCTACATTTTTGGAAAATATTTACCAAATTGAAATATTTTATCTCAAAAGAACATTTTTCCCGACGAAATCCGCCTTGTCATATTCTTCATTAAGTCCAAAGTATTTTTCGTAAATTTTCCTTGCAATCGGCGCAAGCGCAGCACCCGAACCTGCGTTTTCTATGACAACCGCTATTGCAATCTGCGGGTCGTCATAGGGGGCATAAGTTGCAAACACGCCGTTGGCGCTTCCGGAGTTGACCTGCGCCGAACCCGTCTTGGAGCAAACCTTTATGGGGAAGTCGGCAAACGTTGCGGAAGATGTACCCTGCATACTTCCCAGATACATTCCCTCGGTAACGCTCTTGTATGTGGACTCCGACATATCCAGCCTGCCTATCTCCTCAGGGCTGAAAATCTTTACTTCTTTGCCCTCGCTGTAATCACGGATTGACTTTGTAAGGTGCGGCCGATAGCACGTTCCGCCGTTGGCAACGGTAGAGATGTAGTTGACAATTTGCAGCGGCGTAAAGAGGTTAAACGACTGCCCTATCGCCATTTGCAAAGTATCACCGGGGTACCATACCTGGTCGAAAGTTTCTTTTTTATACTCTTCATTTGCCAGTATGCCGGCAGACTCGCCCTCAATCTCTATACCTGTCTTTTTTCCAAGACCGACACGGCTTGCGTAATCAAAAATTTTCTTTTCGCCGAGCCTTCTGCCGACTTCGTAGAAGTAATAGTTGCACGAATTTTCTATTGCCTTTGAAACATTCTGTGCACCGTGAGTGGTGTGGCTCTGCGTCCATATCCAGCAGTTAAATGTCTGACCGTAGTATTCGTACTGTCCCTTGTCCACTATTGTTTCGGACGGAGTTATCACCTTTTCTTCCAGTCCGGCAATCGCAGTTATTATCTTGAAGACCGAACCGGGAGGGTAAGTTCCGCTGATAGCACGGTTAAACATCGGTTTACCGCTGTCCTTAATCAGCTTTTCGTAATTTTCGTCAAAGCTCGACGGGTCAAAGTCAGGATAGCTTGCAATGGCGAGAATTTCTCCCGTTCTCACGTCCATTGCAACAACCGCACCGCCGCCGGCGTCCGCTCCTGCTTTGTCCTTTTTGGAAACACCACGTTTTTTAATGTCGGTAATGGTTTCTTTGAGTGCATCTTCCGCAACTTTTTGAAGTTCCGAGTCAATGGTGAGCACGGCATTATTACCCGGTATTGCGGAAACTTCGTCCGGAGCAAGCGACTTTGTGCCTATTTCTCTGGAACGGTTTATTCGCCCGTCCTTACCTTTTATATACGGCTCCAAAAATTTTTCCAGACCGTCTTTGCCTATTATGTCGTTCATACCGTAGTTTTGGTCTTTAAGCTGTTCGTACTCCTCACGGTATATAACGCCCACCCTGCCCAAAACGTGTGATGCCAGACTGCCGTTTGTGTACTCACGGAACGGCGATGTAACGACCGTAATGTTTGAGTAAAAGTCATTATTTTCCTTTAAAACCGACACCGTTTCCATACTCACGTCATTTGCCACGGTAACGGGCGAGCCGTACGCAAGTCCACGGTTTTCGAGTTCGTAGCGCACTCCCACGATTTTCCGCAGCTGCTCGGCCGCATAGCGGTCGTCTATGTTGTAGCGTTTCATAAAGCTTCTCAACGCCGCCTTGCCGTCCGCAGATGCGGAAATTCCGTACTTTTTCTTAAACTCTGCCGTCTTGTCCGCCGCCGAAACCTTGCCTTCTTCGGTAAACGTGTATTCAAAGTTATCCGCCGAAATCGGCAGAGTGTCAACATAATCGTCACCGTTTTTGTCAAACACGGACGTTAAATTTAAGAGTATGTCATTTAGCTTGTTGTCTGCCATATCGCTGTAATTTACCTGTACGGAAAATCCCACTCGGTTTGTAATCAGCGGTTTTCCGTTGCGGTCGTAAATCTGCCCTCTCGGCGCCTTTACCTCAACGGAATTTGTGAGCTTGCTTTTGGACTGCGCAAGATAGTCGTCGCCCTTAACCGCTTGAAGCACCAAAAGCCTCGATATAATCGAGGCCAAAAGTATGGAAATAACAAAAAACATCATAAAATTTTTGTCTTTTAATCTCGAAAACAATTCTAAAATCCCCTTATATGTTCTTCACTCAGCCATAGCGTCCACATAGATATCAAAAGCGCCGCCGCTCCGTCATAAATTCCTCCCGGAATAATCAGCCTTACAAATGTGTATACAAACGGCCCGTACCCTCTCATAGTGTAGCAAATGAGAAAGTACACTGTCTGATAAAGCACCGACACCACCATAACTCCGATAGCCACCGCCGGCGTGCTCTTTTTCATAAGCGTACTGCCGAACAGCGACACCGCAAGTCCTATATACATATATAACAGTCCGTTAATTCCCATAATTCCGCTCCCGTAAATATCTGCAAGCAGACCTGCGACAACGCAGAGCACGGCAGAACGCACGGGAAAATTATACATAGCGTAACAAACTGCAAAGACAAATACAAGATTTGGCGCAATACCGAAAATATTTATGTATCTGCCCACGGTCGTTTGCAGAACAAAGAGCACAAGCAGAGTTAAATACGTCCAAAAATACTTCATCATTAATTCTCCGATTACTTGTTTTTAATAATCATAACCTCGTCAATGTCCGAGAAGTCAACGCCGGGTTTTATAACGGCTTCCTGTGAAACTCCGGTCACGTCGTCCTTGATTTCCGTCACCTTGCCGATGTAAATACCTGACGGAATTATACCGCCCGAACCCGATGTTTCTATAAAATCGCCTATCTCTATGCCCGACTCCTTGGACACATAAGTCATCTTACAGGCGCCCTTTTCCATAAGGCTCATATCGCCCTGAACTATGGCGGTGTTGCCCACACGCATTATGCTTGCACTGACGGAAACTTGCGGGTCTGTTATTGCGCTGATTTTAGACCAGCTTCTGCCAACCTTGCTTACATAGCCCACAAGACCGTACGCCGTCATAACGGCGCAGTTTTCCGTTACACCGTCTTTAAGACCTTTGTTCACGATGTAGGTTCTCGAAAAATTGTCGGTGTTAAACGCCACAACATCTGCGGCAACAAAATCAAAATTCTTTTGATTTTCTTTGAGCTTTAACAGGTCACGGAGTCTTTCGTTTTCCGATTTAAGACTTTCATTTTTCCTGAGCTCGTCTTCAAGCTCGGCAACACGTTCACGCAGTTTTTCGTTTTCCTTTTCGTACCCTTTCATATTTTTAAGGTAGTTAAAAAAACCTCTGACAGAACCTGCCAGCGACGTTGCGCCGCCCTGAACGGGACTTACGGCACCTGCAACGCTGTCCGACACGGCGCCGGCACGCTTTGCACCCGATGCCGTTGATGCCGCAATAACGCATATCAAAACAACCGTCGTTGCCAAAAGCATTATTTTAAATTTGTTTTTCTGGAAGAAATACATCTCTTATACACCTTTTACATTTCTGTTTTAATAGCCTCTATCTCGTCAATAACCATTCCCGTTCCGATTGCAACGCAGCTCAGCGGGTCGTCCGCAACAATTACCGGCATACCCGTAGCGTGAGTTATCACAAGGTCGAGCCCTCTAATCAGCGCACCACCGCCCGATATTACAATGCCTCTGTCCATAATGTCTGCCGAAAGCTCCGGGGGAGTGTCTTCGAGCGTCATCTTGACCGCATCTACTATCGTGGATATGCACTCGCTCATAGCATTCATAACATCTGTCGATGTTATCGTCAGGTACTTTGGAAGTCCGCTCACCAAATCACGTCCGCAAACCTCCGTCACTTCCTCGTGCTGTAACGGACACGCCGAGCCGATTTCTATTTTCACTCTTTCGGCGGTAGCCTCGCCTATGAGTACGTTATATTCTTTGCGGATATAGTTTACTATCGCCTCGTTGAGCTCATCGCCCGCAACACGCAGAGAACGGCTCGTAACTATGCCGCCGAGCGAAATAACCGCAACTTCGCTCGTGCCGCCGCCTATGTCGCAAATCATACTACCGGTCGGTTCCTCAACAGGCAGTTTTGCACCGATTGCCGCCGCCATAGGCTCCTCTATGAGATGCGCCTCACGTGCACCGGACTGCAATGTTGCCTCCTCGACCGCCATTTTTTCGACCTCAGTAACGCCGGACGGTACGCAGACAACCACTCTCGGTCTGTGCCAGCCGGTGAGGTTGCACGCCTTATTCATAAAGTATTTAAGCATAACCTGCGTCACGTCATAGTCGGCAATAACGCCGTCTTTGAGCGGTCTTACGGTCACAATGTTCTCCGGTGTTCTGCCGAGCATCTCCTTTGCCTCAGCTCCAACAGCCTTTACCTCACCGGTATCTTTGTTTATCGCAACGACGCTCGGTTCATTTATGACTATGCCCTTGGACTTTAAGTAAACAAGCGTATTCGCCGTGCCAAGGTCAATTCCTATATCCTTTTTTGCCATTTGGACAACTCCTCCCCAAATTCATCTTTTATGAGAGTATACAATCTGCAAAGCGGCAGACCGACAACGTTAAAATAATCGCCTGAAACAGATTTTACAAACACTGCGGCAAATTCCTGTATGCCGTATGCACCTGCCTTGTCAAGCGGACGGCAGTTCTTTACGTACAACTTAATCTCGCTGTCCGAAATATCCCTGAAAACGACCTCGGTCTTTTCGCACCTCGACTCAACCCTCATACTGTCCGTGTCCGCAACCGCAATGCCCGTGTATACAAAATGGCTTTTGCCGGAGAGCGAACGGAGCATATTTTCGGCATCTTCGCTGTCTTTCGGCTTTCCGAGTATTTTGCCGTCGCTCACAACAACGGTGTCCGCACCGATAACCAGAGTATGCTTTTCGCAACCCGATGCGGCGGCGCTTGCTTTGAGTACGGCAAGCTCCTGAACGTAAATGCTCGGTTCAAGCGTCTCTGGAACAGTGCTCTCGTCTACATCTGCCACGCATATGGTAAACTGCGCCCCTATGCTTTCCAAAAGTTCTCTGCGCCGTGGCGAACCCGACGCAAGCACAAATTTTCTGCCCATCAGAACGCACCCGTTGAGCCAAATCCTCCGGCTCCCCTCGGCGTTTCTTCAAGCTCGGCAACTTCCGTCAGCTTAACCTGATTTACCGGCATAACAACAAGCTGAGCTATTCTCTCGCCGTTTTTAAGAGTATACTCCTCATTGCTGAGGTTTATAATTCCAACCTTTATTTCGCCCGTGTAGTCGCTGTCAATCACTCCGACGCAGTTAGAAAGCGTAATTCCCTTCTTTGTAGCAAGTCCGCTGCGTGCAAATACAAATGCTCCGAATTCGGCACTCGGCAGTTTTATTGCAATGCCTGTGGGAATTAATCTGCGGTCGAGCGGTTTTAAGACAATATCCTCGTCAATGCAAGCGGTAAGGTCCATTCCTGCCGAACCCTCGGTTGCGTAAAACGGGAGCTTTTTCTCCTTATTATTGTCTAAAAATTTAATTTTTACTTCTATGTTCTCCATATTTTTTCCTTTCTACACCCCACGGTAATAATGACCTCTTGTAAAATCTCCGTCAAAGGGCAATTCTCTTTTGTATTTATCAAATATATTCTCAATTTCGCACGGCTTTTCCTCCGTGAAAATAAATCGCAGCGAGTCGATTCCGTGCATCGGAATTTCCGAAAGCCTGTCCGCCATATATACGGGCGCACTGTTGTATATGGTATTGGTGCACGAGCTTTTGTCGGTAAAGAGAGGAAACTCTGCGCCCTTCCTGTCCTTTAAAACATAGCCGTTATCCGTACAGCAGCATTTGCCGCAGGCAGATTTTACAGCGCAGTTCTGAATTGTCATCAGAGGAACACGCCCATAGATAATCAGCTCTTTTTTTGCAAAGTCCGAAACAGCGTCTATCTGATGCAAATTAAGCTCCGGCGAAAGGCAAATCCGCTCAACTCCCAAATCGGCAAGCTCCGCAAGTGCCTGAGAGTTAAAAACATTCATCGTGTAATTTGCGCTGACGCACAGGTTTTCAAATGCAAACAACTGCGAAATGTTGGAAACATAAACCTCCGACACCTCAATTTTTCCTATATCCTCCCGATTATCCCGTGCAATCACAGGGAGAACCACCGCTGTTTTATCGCCTATGCCGTCAAAATATTTTTTGTTTTTCCTGTATAAATTATAACCAATCAACACCTTGTCAAACCCGGCATCAAGCGCAGCCTTTGCCTGCTCCGCCGTCAGAACCGAGGCACGGTATGATATGTTATCAAATGTTTTTCCAGGACAGCTCCGCACCGAAAATCGAGCACTGCTCTCCCTCTCGGACAATGACAGCGCCCGTGTGAGTTTTTCAATTCCTCTGCGCCTGATGTCGTTAATCTCGCTTATCGGCAGACTCACATTTTCGCCGATTTCCGCCTCAAATTTACCGAGTGAAAACGGCGTGTTCCCCGTCTTTGCAAACTGGCGTTCGAGTCTTTGCATATCAAGCGGAACGTTTACCGCCCGTTCTGCTGTGACGTTTCCCGTTATTCGGACAGATGTGCCTGCACAGGAAAACACGGCTTTTGCACACTCTCCGAGCACAACTTCAACCGAAACATCAATGACCTTTTTGTCAAGCTCCCTGTCTTTAAGCCCGGAGGCGAATTCGAGCACGGATTTATCCATTGCACTGTAAACATCGTCGTTGCTCTTGTTATAGTTAAGCATTTCCCTGCCCGTGCGGTTAAAAAGGTAACCCTTTGTAAATCCGCTGCGGCTGAAAATGTTTTTTAAAACATTCATATCGGCGTCCGTAACCTTTGCGCCGTTTCTGTATTTATTGTAAATAAACGTAACTGCCGAAACATATTCGGCACTTTTCATTCTGCCCTCTATTTTAAAGGACGAAACACCGCAGTCCGTCAGTTTGCTTATCTCGTCTGCAAGGCACAAATCTTTAAGACTCAAAAGATACTTTTCCCTCGCAATGCACCTGCCGTTTGCATCGTACAGAGAATAAGGAAGTCTGCACGGCTGTGCACAGGCTCCACGGTTTCCGCTGCGGCAGCCGATAAAGCTGCTCATAAGGCACTGACCGCTGTAGCTCATACAAAGCGCACCGTGGACAAATACTTCAAGCTCGGCATCGGTTTCTTTGTGTATATTCTTAATCTCCTCAAAGCTAAGTTCCCTGGAAAGAACCACACGGCAAAATCCGAGCCTTTGCGCCGCCTTTACGCCCTCTGCATTGTGCACGGTCATCTGTGTACTTGCGTGAATGGGCAAATCACCAAAATACTCCCTCACCATTCTTACCACTGCCAAATCCTGCACAATCAGCGCATCTATGCCGATTTCGTACAGAAATTTTATAAATTCAAACACCTCGCCAAGCTCACTGTCGTGAACAAGGGTGTTTACCGCCGCATAGACCTTTGCGCCGTAAAGATGCGCAAAGCGCACCGCCTCGGCAATCTCGCCGTTGCTGAAATTTACCGCACTTCGCCGTGCACTGAAAGCACGACCGCCGATATACACAGCGTCTGCGCCGTTTGCTACGGCAGATTTGAGCGTTTCAAAGTTCCCTGCCGGGGCAAGCAGTTCAAAGCCGCCGTGCTCCGTCATCTCTTTGACCTCTCCGCAAGGTTTTTCTTTGTGGTTTTAAGCTCGTCCTTTATGTAGGCGTTTTCCTCCGTTAAAACCTTATTCTGCGTTTGAAGGCTTGCAATCTCGCCTTTGAGCTCACCAAGCTGCGCTTTGAGCCTTTCGTGCTCCTGCGATGCCTTAATCTTTTCGTCGCAGAAGTTAACGGCAGTAAGCACCGCCACATTCATCGGGTTAATCTCCATACCCTTTGCAAGCGCTCTCATCATCTTGTCAACCTCTGCGCATACAGAAGTTATATACTGCTTGCTCTCCGTGCCCGAAATTGTATATTCACCGCCGAATATGGAAACACATACCGTATTTTTATCTGCCATTGACGTTACCTCCAAAACCACATAACAGTATCACTGTTTATTATACAACAAAATTCACGGTTTGAACAGTGCTTTTACAAAATTTTTACAAATTTCTTTTATTTTTTAAACGTAAGCTGATATATCCGCTCCGCAGTGCTGTTTTCATCGAGCAAATCGGAGGTTTCCGTGTTTAAAAATCCGCTCTTTTCTCCCGCAAAATCCGCCATACCGTCCCACAGCCCCACCGTGGTGACGCCGTTTTGCGTACTCAGAGCGAGGTTGCGCAAATCACTGCCGTAAATTTTAATGCCGGTATCGCCGCTTAAAATCTTAACGGAATTTGATATTATGTTTTTCATAACAAAACTTCCGTCCTCCTCAATTTTAAGTATTTTGCCGTTGCCGTCGGCAAGTCTCTGCAAAGGGTCACGGATTATGCCGTCGGTTAAGGGATAGCCTTCCAAGATTTCCTCGTTTTCAAATTCCACGGCGTCTATATTTTTTGCGCAAACGCCGAAGCCGAACGAATACGGCATCTTGTACTCCGAAAAATTGCCGAGAGTACAGCCGACTTCCAGTGCGTTTCCGAGCAACTTGTATGTTATTATAAGATTAAACGAAAAAGGATAGTTCTTTACCGTGTCGTCATCGGCAGTTAAAATAAACTCGGCGTAATCCTCCATATATTCCATAACTTCAAACTGCTTGTCCTTTGCAAAACCGCCATACGGCATTTTGCAGTGCATCTTTCCGAGATACGCCCCACCGCCGCTGACCGCTCCGCACACGGGAAACGAAAATGTATCTCCGCCGGCAAGAAGTGTTTCGTCATCGGAGGAGAGCACCTCCTCAATCGCCGCTCCCTTTTGGGAAAGTCTGACGGTTAAGTATTCATTTTTTAATATAACAGGCTCCATATAACCTTTCCTTTCAAATGTCATACATATATGATAAACCATAATTGCAATTAAATCAAGCATATAATCAAATATTTTTTGTTTAATAATTATATTTTGCACTGATAATCAAAAAATTTTTTGTTTGAAATACCGTGGACAAATGTCGATTTTTGTGTTACAATAGTCACAATAAATGCTATGAAGGGGACAAAGCCCTGCCAGGTGATGCTAAGAGAGCTGTTGGTTGCTGAAAAACAGCGTTCACGGGCAAGAGCGAACTCACCCCGGAGCAGTCAGTCGAAAGCCGAAAGGCAAGTAGATGGGACCGGGTTTCTCACCGTTATCAGGAGAGGGTATTGATGGATACCGCATATGTGTTCTGACACTTTTCATATCCAGATATTTTCTCCTGCGAGCGAAATCCGTTTGCAGGACTTTTTTATGTATTTTTTAAGAAAGAAGGAATATGTTATGAAATTTGCTTTTTCAACAATCGGTTGCCCCGGTTACAGCTGGCGTGACATCAGGGCAATGGCAAAAGACCTTGGTTTTGACGGAATTGAAATCCGTCGCATCAGCGACAACACTTTCTCCGTCCCCTTCTCCGCCGAAAAGTGTGCGGAAACTATGGGCAAGCTGAACTCACTTCACCTTGAAATTCCGTGTCTTTCAACAGGCTGCTGCCTGAAATACACCGACGAGCACGATGCCAACTTCGAGGAAATCGAAAGGTACATAAACCTTGCATCGAAAACCAAAACTCCGTACATCAGAATTCTCGGAGATATGAAAGCCGCTCCCGAAGGCGAGGTTGACGATGAGGTTATCATTAAAGAATTAAAGTCGCTCGCTGCGATTGCCGAAAAAAGCAACGTTACACTTCTTGTGGAAACAAACGGCGTGTACGCCGACACTCAAAGGCTCAAAAACGTTCTTAACGAGGTTGCAAGCGACAACGTAGCGGCACTTTGGGACATACATCACCCGTACAGATTTTTTGGCGAAACACCGGAGCAGACACTCCAAAACCTCGGCGCCTACATTAAATATATTCACATTAAAGACTCCGTAATGGACGAAAACGGCGAAGTTAATTACCGTATGATGGGCGACGGCGACATACCGATAGACAGCTTCATATCCGCCCTCAGCTCCATAAACTATGAGGGATACGTTACATTTGAGTGGATTAAGCTCTGGGCGCCCGACCTCTCCGATGCCGGAATAGTTTTCCCGCAGTTTATCGACTATATCTCAAAATACAGAGATACCGAGGGCGAGAGCAACACGCTCTTTGACAACAACGCAAAAACAGGAAAGTACATCTGGCAGAAAAACAAACTTATAGACCTCACCTTCCCCCAGATTCTCGACCGTATTTGTGAGGAATTTCCCGACCAGTACGCCTTTAAATACACAACGCTTGACTATACGAGAACTTACAGCCAATTTCGTGATGATGTTGACGATTTTGCAAGAGCGCTCATTGCCCTCGGCGTTCGCAGAGGCGACCACGTCGCCATATGGGCAACAAATGTGCCGGCGTGGTATATAACCTTTTGGGCAACGGTAAAAATCGGTGCGGTGCTTGTAACCGTGAACACCGCATACAAAGTTTACGAGGCGGAATATCTGCTCAGACAGTCCGACACACATACACTGGTTATGATTGACGGCTTTAAGGACTCCAACTATGTTGAAATTATGCAGCAGCTCTGCCCCGAACTTAAAGGCCACGAAAAGGGAACACCGCTCCACGCCAAAAAACTGCCGTTTTTGAGAAATATCATAACGGTTGACTGCGAAATGGAGGGCGCACTGACCTGGGAAGACGCACTCAAATTCAAAGACAGCATTCCCTATGAGGACGTACTGCGCCGCCAGATGAGCATAAATAAGCACGATGTTTGCAACATTCAGTATACATCGGGAACAACAGGTTTCCCCAAGGGCGTTATGCTCACCCACTACAACGTTGTAAATAACGGAAAAGCTATCGGCGACTGTATGGACTTGTCCACCGCCGACAGAATGATGATACAGGTGCCTATGTTCCACTGCTTCGGTATGGTTCTTGCAATGACTGCGTCAGTAACCCACGGCGTTACGATGTCGCCGATACCGGCGTTCTCACCGTCAAAAGGTCTTGACTGCATCAACAGAGAAAAAATCACCTGTTTCCACGGAGTGCCGACAATGTTTATAACAATGCTCGGCCACAAAGACTTTGAAAAGACGGACTTCTCTCATATGAGAACAGGCATAATGGCAGGTTCCCCCTGCCCCATTCAGACAATGCAGGAAGTTGTGGAAAAAATGCATATGCCCGAAATCTGCATAACCTACGGTCAGACAGAGGCGTCACCGGCAACGACAATGAGCAAAACCACCGACAGCCTCGAAACCCGTGTAAATACCGTCGGCGCACCGATATTTGGCGTTGAGTGCAAGATTGTTGACCCCGACACCGGCGAGGATCTGCCCGACAACGTTGACGGCGAATTTGTAGCACGTGGTTACAACATAATGAAAGGCTACTACAAGATGCCTGCCGCAACGGCCGTTGCAATAGACGAGGACGGCTGGCTGCACTCCGGCGACCTGGCAAGACGTACCCCGGAGGGCTACTTCAAGATTACCGGCAGAATAAAGGATATGATAATAAGGGGCGGCGAAAACCTCTATCCCAAGGAAATTGAGGACTTTATCTACACCAACCCCGAAGTTAAAGACGTTCAGGTTATCGGCGTTCCCGACAAGCAGTACGGCGAGGAGGCAATGGCGTGCGTAATCCCCAAGGAAGGCTCGCCGCTCACAGAGGAAACACTGCGTGAATTTATTGTGGCAAATATTGCAAAGCACAAAGTTCCCAAGTATATCCGCTTTGTAGACTCTTTCCCGATGAACGCCGCAGGCAAGATATTAAAATATAAGATGCGTGAAGATGCCATTGAGTATCTCGGACTTCAAGACGCAAGCAAGATTGTAACTGCATAGAGCAGATAAAAACGGACGGTGCCGATACGGCAGCCGTCCGTTTTTCTACATCAGATTTATCTGTGCACCTTTTTCAAGACATTTGACAGAAACGGGTTTGTCACAGTTGTGAACATAAACCTCCCACGTTCTGTTTTTGATTTTACCATTGTACTCTCCCGCTCTTTCGCCTACGATTATTTCAACGCCGTCTGCGTGCTCTGTGCAGGTGATTTTTGTGTGGCAGGACTGTTTGGTTCTGTAATCAAGACTTTCCCCATCGTCCTCACGGAAAACGTACTCGCTCTTTCCGCACGGATAGATATGCAGCTGAATTACGTCGTCACCGTACTGGGACGTATAATCACGCTGCGACCACTTGGGGATAATTGCGCCCATTTTTATAAACATTGCGCCGCCTCTCTCCTTCGGCGGAACGTAATTTTCGAGCCACTGCCCGCCGTTTAAAACCTCGTCCGTCCAGTAGTCGAGCCATTTGCCCTCCGGCAGATACACCTTGTCGGTAAATGCCGAAAGCAAAATACTTCCGCCAAACATATACTGCCTGGAAAGCTCCGCACACTGTGGGTCGTTCTGGAATTCCAATGCCATAGGTCTTATTATGGCAACTCCCGTTTCCGAACATTCGAGTGCAGATGAATATATGTACGGAATAAGGCTGTATCTGAGTCTTGCGTAAAACGTGTATATTCTCTCGTTTTCCTCACCCGCAAACCACGGCTGTTCGCACCCCGACCAGGCGTTGTGATGCGCCCAGGGGGCGAGCATTGCAAAGTGAATACCCTCTGCGCTGAAAATATCCATATCCACAGTTGTGTTTGAAAATCCCGACATTGCAAGGTTTTCCAGCCAAATCATAGCGCCCAGACGTCCGCCGTTGTCCCCCGTTGTTGCCGCACCCCAGTGCTGCTGACCGGTGTAGCCGCCGCAATAGTGGATAAACGGTCTTTTGCCCATCTGCTCGGCAAATCCCTCGTGCATCTGCTTCATAACCAAAACCTGTGATATGTTGTGCATAGCCATCTCGGTTTCACCGTTTGTGTAAACCTTATTAGGATTTATTCTCATCGTCATATCCGCCGGGTCGAGCTTAAAGCCGTCCGCACCGTCGTTTACAAACTGCTTAACGTGCTCATACCACGGCGCAAGTTTTCCCTCACCGCCGGCAAGGCGCTCCTCGTGGTCGCACAGGTCGTAGTTCATACACAGCCACAGCGCAAGGTGAAAGCCAAATCGTCTGACGGTGGACGGAAACGTCCTGGGACAGTCACGGCTGCGCATCCACTTTTCAATATGAAATTTCTTTAAATCCCACTGCTTTTCAAATGAATAGTCATAGAATTTTGTCATCCAGCCGGGTTCCAAGCTGACATTGTCACAGGGAATATGCTTTTCACGGAACTTCATCAAATCGTTTAATATCTCAAACTGGTTCTGATGAATTTGAGCTATGTATGTAAGTCCGTACGCCCACTTTGGCAGAACCATACTTCTGCCCGTAAGCTCGGTATAATGATACAATATGTCCTTCATACTGTCGCCGTAGAGGACAAAAACGTCCAGGTCGTCCCAGTTGCCCAGAACGGTGATTTTTCCCTTGATGCGGTCGTCAATATCTACAAAGTGCCTGTCCTGTGCGAACACAAATATTCCCCAGTTTTCATTGCTGATTACAAGCGGTATCGCAATCTCGTCAAACTGATAAATCGCCCAGTTCTGATATGAACCGCCACGCAGTTCAATGCCGTCACGCCCTGCCTCGCCGAGGCCGTAAAACCGCTCGCCGTCAGTGATGTTAAAGCTGATGCCGAACTTTTTGCCGGAGTCCCAGCCGTCAGCGGTGTCGTCCATTTCAAGGAGTTCCTCCTCCGGTCTGCCCTCAATGTTTAACTTAATCGGTATTTTATCTCTGAACTTTTCAAGCTGATAGTGCATCTCGTCTTTCCAGTAGCTGTCGTCGCCGTCGGGACGGACATCAAATTCAAGTATTCTGCCGTTTGGCAGAGTTATACTGTTACTGTCCGCCGTTACGCCGTCCACGCTCTCCGAATTTGGAATTGTTACAATCCCGTAACGCTCCAAGTAGTTTTTAGGCATATTCTCATATTTGCTTATGCGAATTATGCCTTGCTTAACCGGTTTAGCACAGAAAATTTTTTCACCGTTCATATTTTTTAACCTCCGTTTTAATATCCCAATTCCTCGTCCGCAATGATTACCGTAACCCTATCCTTGATGTTCTGTCTGCCCATTACCACAAAGTTTTTGCAAATTCTGTCCGGGCTTTGGCAGCCGTCACACATTTTTGAGTTTGGGTCTTTCAGCGACACGCACATTCCGTTTTTAGCACAGTACGTGTCTTTTGACAGACGGACGCAGTTCGGCGGAGCGGCTATGCTCTTAACTCTCAGAACAGCCTCGTCTATATCTCTTACCAGCTTGTTTATTCCGGCTACAACCACAACCTTTTTAGGACCGAAAAGCATTGCCGCAACACGGTTTGAGTTGCCATCAACGTTGTAAAGCTCGCCGTTTAGCGTAAGCGCATTGGTGCTCGTAAGGTACACGTCCGCAAAAAACGTCTTTCTGTATATATCCATTACTTCATCGTGCGAAAGTCCGGGTACGGAGCGGTCGAGATACTCGTAATCACCGCTCTTTAAAAGCTCGTATATGCCGCACTGTCCAAGCGTAACAGAGCCTCCATGCGATACGACGTCGCCTTTTTTTAAAATACCTTTTACAATCTGTCTTACCTCGGCTTTGTCCTTGGCACGGAACACCTGCATATTGTTCTTTTCAAGTGCTTTTTGCGCCAAATCTGCCCTCAAATTCAAAGTTGTTTTTAACGAATTTTCCATACCCGTCTCCTTTCTGATTTTTAAAGAATCGTTTGCAGTTATACTCTCTCAATGTTGAAATTATTTTAATCATCCGAATTAATAAATTAATCAGTTTTATAACATCAAGTATTGGTGTTATTTTAGCACAAGGTTATGCGTTTGTCAATGAGTTCGGCATAAGTAAAAAGTATTTTGGAGGCGGCAAAATCGCTTTTCCTCTTTGAACCGTCAAAAAAAGGGCGTACCGACTGCTGTTGGTGCGCCCTTTTACATAATGTTCTACTTTTGCTTGTGTTTCTGTTCAATATTTTCTGCAATCATCATATCCTTAACCTTCATCAGCCTTGTTGTGGTACTGCGTTCGTTTTCGTCAAGTTTAATGGTGATGAATTTTATCGTTTCCTCGTACCGGGGTATCATAACGTGCTCCAAGGCATTGACACGGCGGCGTGTTTTTTCTATTTCCGACGCCATCAGCTGGCACGACTTTTCCACCTCTGCAAGTCGTATCATCTTTGGCAGAATTTCCGAGAGGGAACGTATTGCATCGTCCGTTTCGCCGGAGGTGTAGGCATAGCCGTAGGAATATATGTCATTTTCGCTGTTCGTTTTATACTCCACGCTGTATTCGGGAATTATAACGCTCATAACATTTTTTTCCTTAATATCCAGGTTAAGCTCCTGCTTTGGCAGCATAAGGGCAACGTCTAAAATTTCGCTGTCCGTCATACTTCTTGCCACCGCCATTGCGCCGTTTGCTTTGCCTATTGCCTCCTCCACTTCAAGGCGGAGCGTCTGATTTTCACGGATAAGTTCCAAAAACCGACGCATAAGCTCATCACGCTTGTCTTTGAGAAGTTTGTGTCCACGCCTTGCGGTAATGAGTTTCCGCTTTAAATTGGTAAGCTCCATTCGTGTGGGATTAACATTTAATACAGCCACAAAACCACCGCCTATCTGTCGTAGTACTTATCGAGAAATTCGTCGTTAATTCGTTTAAGTTCGCTCCTCGGCAGTATTCTCAAAAGCTCCCAGCCAATGTCCAAAGTTTCCTCAATGCTGCGGTCGGTGTCATATCCTTGTGAAACATACTTCTTTTCAAACTCGTCGGCAAACTTTGCATAAAGCTTATCTATGTCGGTAAGCGCCGCCTCGCCGAGGATTACCATAAGTTCCTTTGCGTCCTTTCCTCTTGCATATGCCGAGAACAACTGATTCATTGTTCCGCTGTGGTCAGCACGGGTTCTGCCCTCGCCTATTCCCTTGTCTTTAAGACGTGAAAGCGACGGGAGTACGTCTATCGGGGGCGTTATTCCCTTGCGGTAAAGCTCACGGGAGAGGATTATCTGACCTTCGGTAATATAGCCCGTGAGGTCGGGGATTGGATGCGTTTTGTCGTCCTCAGGCATTGTGAGTATCGGTATCATAGTGATAGAGCCTTCTTTGCCAATCTGCCTGCCGGCTCTCTCATAAATCGTGGCAAGGTCGGTATACATATAGCCGGGATAGCCACGCCTGCCGGGCACTTCCTTTCGTGCCGCAGACACCTCACGGAGGGCGTCGGCATAGTTAGTTATGTCGGTCAGTATTACGAGGACGTGCATATTCTTTTCAAATGCGAGGTATTCCGCCGCAGTGAGCGCCATTTTAGGCGTTGCAATTCTCTCTATTGCCGGGTCGTTGGCAAGGTTGACAAAGAGTACCGTCCTGTCAAGCGCTCCGGTTTCACGGAATGAGTCCACAAAGTAATTCGACTCCTCAAAGGTTATTCCCATTGCCGCAAATACAACGGCAAACTTCTCGTCCTTGCCCCTTACCTTTGCCTGACGTGCAATCTGTGCGGCAAGGTTGGCGTGCGGAAGTCCGCTGGCGGAGAATATAGGCAGTTTTTGCCCTCTTACGAGGGTGTTTAGTCCGTCTATTGCGGAAACCCCCGTCTGAATAAATTCCTGAGGATACCGTCTTGCCGCCGGATTCATCGGTTTTCCGTTGACGTCCAGGCGCATTTCCGGTATAATCTCCGGGCCGTCGTCAATGGGTCTGCCAAGACCGTCAAATACACGTCCGAGCATATCCTCGGAAACGGCGAGTTCCATCTGTCTGCCGAGAAAGCGCACCTTGCTTTCGGCGGGGTTTATTCCGGTGGAATTCTCAAAGAGCTGGACAAGAGCGTTGCTGCCGTTGATTTCGAGCACACGGCATCTGCGTATCTCGCCGTTTCCAAGTTCTATCTCGCCGAGTTCGTTGTATGTTACGCCGCTCACATCTTTAACAAGCATAAGCGGGCCTGCCACCTCTTGAATGGTTCTGTATTCCTTTGGCATCAGAATTCCTCCTTTCCGAAAGCTGAATTAACTTCCTTTTCAAGCTGTTTCATCGTGTTGTCGTATTCTGCGTCGATGTTGTCCTCGTGAACGTATTTAAAGCGTCCTATTTTCTCTCTTACCGCAAGCGACGCAAGCTTCTCTATCGGCGCATTTTTTGTGAGCGCCTCCGAGCAGAGGTCATAATACGCTAAAATAAGTTTCATCATATACAACTGCTTTTTAAGGCTCGTGTATGTGTCAATTTCGTGGAAGGCAAGCTGGTGCAAAAAGTCCTCACGGATTGAGCGTGCCGTTTCCATTTTAAGCCTGTCACCGGGTGACAGTGCGTCCATACCGACAAGTTTTACGATTTCTTCGAGCGACGCCTCCTCTTGGAGCAGTCCCATAAGTCTGCCACGCAGTTTCATCCAGTCCTTATCCACGTTCTCGCTGTACCAGTTGCTGAGAAGGTCAACATAGAGCGAATAACTCGTCAGCCAGTTTATAGCCGGGAAGTGGCGCTTATACGCAAGATTTGCGTCCAGTCCCCAGAACACCTTGACAATTCTCAGCGTTGCCTGTGACACAGGCTCAGAGATGTCGCCGCCCGGAGGGCTTACTGCGCCTATTGCAGAGAGTGCGCCCTCCCTGCCCTCGCTTCCGAGGGAAATTACACGTCCGGCACGCTCGTAGAACTGTGCCAGTCGGCTGCCGAGGTATGCCGGATAGCCTTCCTCGCCGGGCATTTCTTCTAGTCTGCCCGACATCTCACGCAGAGCCTCCGCCCAACGTGATGTGGAGTCCGCCATAAGTGCCACACTGTAACCCATATCACGGAAGTACTCGGCAATGGTAATTCCTGTGTAAATTGACGCCTCACGTGCGGCAACCGGCATATCGGAAGTGTTTGCAATGAGGACTGTTCTCTCCATCAGCGATCTGCCGGAATGGGGGTCGATAAGCTCAGGAAATTCGTTTAAAACGTCCGTCATCTCGTTTCCACGCTCACCGCAGCCGATGTATACCACAATGTCTGCCTCAGCCCATTTTGCGAGCTGATGCTGTGTCACTGTCTTTCCGCTGCCGAACGGACCGGGGATTGCCGCAACACCGCCCTTTGCTATGGGGAACATTGCGTCTACCACACGCTGACCGGTTATGAGCGGTTTGTCGGGCGAGAGCTTTTTGGCATACGGTCTGCCCTTTCGCACCGGCCATTTCTGCATAAGGGTAAATTCCCTCACGCCGTCTTTTGTTTCAACGGTATACACGGTATCGGTAACGGTATACTCACCGCCGGAAATGCTCTTAACCGTTCCCACAACTCCGTAGGGAACCATAATTTTGTGATTTACTATTTCCGTTTCCTTAACTGTGCCCACAATGTCGCCGGCAACCACTTTATCACCGACGGATACGCAGGGGTCAAAGTGCCATTTTACGTCCCTTTTAAGCGACGGCACTTCAACACCACGTTCGAGGTTGTTGCCGCATATTGCCATAATACCGTCGAGCGGACGCTGAATACCGTCAAAGATACTGCCTATAATTCCGGGACCGAGTTCAACGCTCAGCGGCTCGTCGGTGGACTCGACATACTCGCCGGTTCCGAGGCCCGATGTTTCCTCATATACCTGAATACTTGCCCTGTCGCCGTGCATTTCTATAATTTCGCCGATTAGGCGTTTACTGCTGACACGCACAACGTCGAACATATTTGCGTCACGCATACCCTCGGCAATAACCAGAGGGCCGCTTACTTTAACTATTGTGCCTTTACTCATAATTTTCCTCCCTATTTCAGAATATTTGAGCCGACTGCCTTTTCAACCGACTTGTTGACCTGCGCCATTCCCTCGCCGGTGTTTGAATTAACACCCGGTATGAGTATTACTGCCGGAATTGGATTGAAACGGTTTTCGTCAATTCTGTCCGATATTTTTTCCGCCAGCTTTTCTGTGATATAAATTATTCCGTAGCCGCCGTTTACAAGACGGCTGAAAATTTTCTCTGCCTCTGCGGTGTCCTCGGTAGGGAAAGTGGTCATACCGAGGGCGGCAAAACCGCAAATGCTGTCTTTATCTCCCATTACCGCTATTTTATACATAAAGCTCACGCAACCTTTCCGCCGCACCGTTCTTGTCAAGTCGGGCGTGAACGGCGCTGAGTGCAATTCTCAGGTTTTTAAGTTCGGTTTCCTTTGCAAGATAGTACGATATAATCGGCTCAGGACCAAAGCTGACTGTTTTGGATACATCAAGCATCTGTTTTACGTAATTGTCACTCATTTTTTCAAACTCCGTAACCGACTTTGCGGCATACGGCGCAAGTGACGAAAATCTGCCGTTTTCGATGTATGAAACCACGTGTTCATAGCCTTTGAGCGCCGCCCGTTTAAGCTCGGACGGGTCAACGTCATCACATTCGGCAAAGGCGTAATCATAGAGATTTTCCGCCGCATTCACCCTCGCCATTCTGAGCGCTGTCTTAATGTCGGTAAGCGCTGCGGCCGTGTTTGCAAGTTCCTTTGCAAATCCGTCCGATGCCATATCGAGTGACGCCTCTATTGAGCAGCGGTCGGCATACATATCGAAAAGCTGACCGTTCATCGTAGACGACAGAAGCTCATATCCGCTCTGAGCCGCCTTTGCAATCCACGGGGGAAGGTCGTAATTTCTGTTTTCAACCTTTTCACACAGCTCTCCGATTTCGATAAGGCTCGGACTGATGCAGAAGTTTTTGGCATCTGCACCGGTAAACATTGCCTTGGTTGCCGCCTTTAAGTTGTGAAAGTCATTTTTTACAATCAAAAAATCAAACTCGTGCTCCGTCGGCGCAATCTCCCTCACGTAGTCCCAGGTGTCCTGCATATAACCGCCGAGCGCCTCCAACGGGTCGGCTGTGCTTTCGAGAGCAGAAAAACCCTTGTCCGCCGCCATACGCTTAGCCTCGTCAAATGTCGGCGACGAAAGAATACGCTCAAAAAATCCTTTGTCCAAAAGTCTTGTCTCCATAGCACGGATATTTGCGGTGGCATAAGCATACTTAGTATCTTTCATAAGCCGCCTCCCGTTAATCAAATTCTTTAAAGAGTATATCTCTTATTTCGTCACGTTTTTCACCTATGAGCGCACCGAATGAGCAGTTTTCCTCAATTCCGCCGTAGCGTATGATAACCCCGCTGTCAATCTTTGCGCTTTCATCGGCAAGAGAAACGCTCGCATTTTTTTCCTTTAACTTTTTGTTAAGCGACTCCATAAACCCGTCGGGCACTGCCGCTCTGTCACGCTCGTTCATTAAAAGCTCGCCTTCGCCGTCGTGGTGTGAGTACTTGATAACAAGTGTTTCAACAGCTTTAAAGTACTCGTCACTGTCCATATTTTTAAGGCTATGTGCGGCGGTATCAACGGCGTTATTTATTATGTTAAGTTTTTCGGTGAGCAAGCGGTTCTTCTCATAAAGTGCGCAGCTGCTCTTTGAATTTTCCGAAAGCTGCGCCGTTTTTTTTGCAGCATCGGCAAGAATTTTTTCCGCCTCGGAGCGTGCGCTGCTTATTATTTCGTCAGTCATCTTTTGCGTTTCGGCATTTTGTGCGCTGACGTATTCTTTTATTTCGGCAGCATTGTCGGAGTCAATTTTACTTAAAATTTCTTTAAGACCGTCCATTTTAACCTCCTTGCAGAGCTTAGATATTGTATATGATAAGGATTGAAATGAGCAGTGCAAGAATTGCATATGTTTCAACCATTGCCGCCATAATTATTGCCTTTCCGCTTTCGTCAGGCTTTTTGGCAACAATGCCGACGCCTGCCGCTGCGGCTCTGCCCTGTGCAATTCCGGAGAAAAGTCCGCCGAATGCAATCGGGAGCGACGCTGCAAAGTACATAATTCCCTGTGATATGTCAATGCTCTGCGCACCTGCGCCGAGAACACCTATCCTGCTGAGAAGCAGCACGGCAACAAGAAGTCCGTAAAGACCCTGCGTACCGGGGAGCAGCTGCAATATAAGGGTTTTGCTGAACTTTGACGGGTCATTGCTCACAAGTCCCGCTGCCGCCTCGCCGACAAGTCCTACGCCCTTGGCACTTCCTATGCCGGCAAAGAGTGCCGCAAATGCCGCTCCGAGTATTGCTAATGCCAAACCTAAGTTATTCATAAATATTCTCCTTTTCAAATTTAATATATTTTGTATCTGCTTTAAGCGGTGCAAATGCTCTGCCTCCGCCTTCATAGAACTTTGAAAACAGCTCCACAAATTGGAGTCTGTCCGAATGAACATACGCACCAAGCAGGTTTATGCCCATATTTGCCGTGTGACCGATAACTCCGACCACAATCAGCATTACTGCCTTTATAACAGTGTTTTGCGGCATAGTCGCAATCAGGTTTATAACGCCTGCGATACTTCCGGTTGCAAGTCCGAGAGCAAGAAGTCTGGAATACGAGAGTATGTCACTAAGATACCCTGTTGCCACGTTATACAGTCCGTACAGTCCGCCAAAGAAGCGCATAAACACGTTTCTGCCGCTGCGCCCCGACGTGAGCAAAATGCTCACCGCACCGATTATCGCAAGGTATTTGCCCACCGATATAAAGGCGGCAGGTACGCTTGTGAGAATTGACGCCGCAACCGGTGCAACACCGAGGATTGTCACATAAATCGGCACAACCTCGCACACCGCATCGAGCTTTCTCCCCTCAGACCACAGCATCTTAAAGTTGACCGCAAGACCGAGAAACAGATGCGCTATACCGAGCGCAAAGCTGAAAAGCAAGAGCTTTATCGGGTCGTTTAGCGGTTCAAACCACAGCGCCGTTGTCTTTATGGTAACGCCAAAGAAGTTTGAGGCTATTACCTGCGGCAAATCGCCGAACCAACTGCCGAACAGCGCACCCCAAAAGAGTGTTGATATTCCGCAGTATCGAAACATTCTCAGGCTTCGTCTGAGAGTTCCCTCGACGCTGAACCTTTTAAGAACTACCGTTGTGCCTATAAGCATCAAAAGTCCGTACCCGGCATCTGAGAGCATCATTCCGAAAAACAGATAATAGAAAAATGCCATAACCGAGCTTGGGTCAACATCTCGCTTATTCGGCAGAGCGTACATTTCCGTTATTCCCTCAACAGGCTGAGAAAACTTGCCGTTTTCGAGCAGTACGGGTGTGTCCTCGTCCTCTGACGGCTCGCTTACGCTGATTGCCACGGTATATTTGCTGTCAAACTCTCTTATAAGGCCTCCCGTGTACTTTTGCGGAATATAGCCTGTAATTATCACGGTGCTGTCCGTCATAGCAAGCCGATTGATTGCACCGTACTTGTCCCTGCGCATCACGAGGTAATCAAGCAAAAACTTAATGTCGTCACG
Organism: uncultured Clostridia bacterium; assembly: GCA_934500705.1. Classification (GTDB taxonomy): domain Bacteria; phylum Bacillota; class Clostridia; order UMGS1810; family UMGS1810; genus CAKSIN01. The sequence continues at coordinate 102,233 of CAKSTI010000004.1, forward strand.
GCTCTTTGCAAAGGATTTGATTTTGTTTTCATACTCCTCGCTTTTTTTGCCGTTTTGCTCAATTTGGAGTTTTTGCGCTGCGATAATCTGCGATGCTGTTTTGTTTTCTTCACGGTTTAACGGTACAAAGCCGCCGTCACGCAGAACATTAAGCACAACGTCTGCACTGTCCTTATGGCAAACAACCGCAAGGCAGGTCTGCTCTTTTCTCTGCGAATAGATATTCACGCAAACCGGAATTTCTCCGTTTTCACCATTCATAAGCTCACGGACAAATTCGTCCGTGACAGACTGCGGAAATGTTCCTATGAAAGCCCTTGTTGCCGCCGTGCCTTTAAATCCGAGTGCCAGGTTCATATTCTCCCAAGGGGAGAGCACGTCAATCTCCGTCTGAGCCTTTGCACTCAGAGAGGACAGCTCGTTAATCTTCTTTGAGCAGTCCAAAATGGAAAGGCAGTCTGCAAGTGTTTTGTACGCTGTTTCGGCCGCCTTTGCAAACTCGTGCGTGGTCATTTTCTTTCTGCCGTTCAGCATTTCGGTTACAGGTTCTTTATAGCCTGTATACTTATTAAGCACTTCCAGTGCGGAAACTGCCGAGGAAATGTTTCTTTCAAGGCGGTTTACGCTCGAACTTGTATTGATCTTAACAAGTCTGTCGTCGCTGACATCGGTAAGCTCAACAACGCCCCGTCTTTGCAAACGTTCGACGATACTTCGGCTGTCACGCAGAAGTGCCGCTATTTCAATTTTACACATATGGAGCTTTGCCATACATTCACCACCCTTCTACCGAAACAAGATTTCTCTTGTCACCTCAAGCGCTTTTTTCTGCACTGCATCGGCGCCTTTTGCAAGCTCGCCGCACTTTTTCTTTGCCGAGCTTTCAGCCTGTTTAAAGGCTCTGTCATTCTCGCTCTTGGCATCGTCCAACATCTTTTGTGCGTCTTTATGCGCCGCATCTACTATCTGCTGTGCGGTTTTGCGTGCCTGTTCAAGTCTTACTTCCCTCTGCAATGCTGAATTCTTCTGTGCCTCGGCAAACCTTGCCTTGCACTCATTTTCCTTTGCAATGATTTGTTCCACTGCGTTATCTGCCACATTCATACCCCCCTTCGGGAAAATAACTGAAATATGCAAAATGGGAGCTATGCCCTTCAGTCAGCTAGCTCCCCTTTTTTACACTTTTATTCCGTTTTATATTGTCCAAAATCAAAATACGTTATACAGTATCTTGAATTGTTAGTATTATATCACCCGTTTTTTTTTATGTCAATACCTTTTTGGAATTTTTTGGGCGTTTTCGACCATTATTTGAAAATTGTCTGTATAATTTTTAAAAATGTGACCACAATAACTGTTGCATAGCAGATGCAAACTTTTAATATTGAAAGGAAGTAACACAATGTCAGAAAATCAGAACAATCAGAAGAACAACCAGAACAATCAGAAGAACAATCAGAAGAACAATCAGAACAATAACCAAAAAAACAAAAATAACGAACAAAACAACAACCGAAACTTCTAAAAACCCGAAAAACTCAAAAAGCACAGGCGCTTTTGCCTGTGCTTTTTGACGTTTAAAATTAAAGAAGTGATTTATAAAGTTCTTTAATCTCCTCAACGCTTGTATCTCTCGGATTTCCGGGACGGCAAGCGTCGTCAAATGCGGACTGCGAAAGGAAGTCAAGGTCTTCTTCCTTAACAATTTCTTTGAGGTTTGCAGGAATACCTACATCGGCGGACAACTTTTTAACCGCATCAACGGCAGCCTTTCTGTATTCCTCCTGAGTCATATTCTCCGTACCCTCAACGCCCATTGCCTTTGCAATGTACTTGTACTTTTCACCCGTTGCCGGAGCGTTATACTCCATAACCGTAGGCAGAATTATAGCGTTTGCAACGCCGTGCGGTGTATTGTAGAGTGCGCCGAGAGGGTGAGCCATTGAGTGAACAATACCCAGACCTACGTTGGAAAATCCCATTCCGGCAATGTACTGACCGAGAGCCATTTTCTCTCTGCCGACCGGTGTGTTTTCAACAGCACCCCTCAAATTTTCGGAAATAATTTCAATAGCCTTCAAGTGGAACATATCCGAAAGATCCCAAGCACCTTTTGTGATGTATCCCTCTATTGCGTGTGTGAGTGCGTCCATACCGGTTGCGGCGGTAAGACCCTTAGGCATACTCGACATCATATCGGGGTCTACAACGGCAACTACCGGAATATCGTGCACGTCAACGCACACCATCTTGCGGTTTTTCTCCTCATCTGTTATAACATAGTTAATGGTAACTTCTGCCGCTGTTCCTGCCGTTGTGGGAACTGCGATAATGGGCACGCAGGGCTTTTTGGTCGGTGCAACACCTTCAAGACTTCTTACGTCTGCGAAATCGGGGTTGGTAATGATAATGCCCACAGCCTTGGCCGTATCCATAGAGGAGCCGCCGCCGATTGCAACAATGCAGTCCGCTCCGAACGCCTTAAACGCCTCAACGCCCGCCTTTACGTTTGAAATGGTCGGGTTTGCCTGAATTTGAGAAAAAATCGTGTACTCAATTCCTGCCTTGTCCAAAACGTCTGTAACCTTTTTTGAAACACCAAACTTTATAAGGTCGGGGTCAGATGCCACAAAAACCTTTTTAAAACCTCTTGCCTTAATCTCGTCGGGAATTGAATTAACAGCTCCCGCACCGTGATACGATGTTTCGTTCAATACAAATCTGTTTGCCATTTTCTCCATCTCCTGTCTTAACTTTTTTCAAATTAGTATAAATTTCCTATACTCAACGTTATTCTACAACATAATTGTGAAATTTTCAAGTACAAATTGTAAATTTATTGTTGCAATATTAAGGAAAATGTGGTTTAATATTTATATTATGTTACGGAGGACACACAGATGCTTGGAATAATCGGGGCAATGGACATTGAAGTTGCCGAAATAAAAAACATTATGGAAAACGCCGAAAAACAAATTATCAGCGGTTTGGAATTTGTATGCGGAGAATTTTCGGGCAGAAAAGTTGTCGTTGCAAAATGCGGACCCGGCAAAGTTAATGCCGCACTGTGCGCACAGACAATGATACTTGAATACTCGCCCGATGGAATTGTAAACACGGGTGTTGCGGGCGGACTTGACGAAAGACTCGGCATTGCCGACATAGCAATAGCGGACAGTGTTGTTCAGCACGACTGTGACACAACCGTCTTCGGAGAACCGTTGGGATACATCTCGAAAATAGAGAAAGTCAAAATTGAATGTGACACGAAAATTGTCGGAACGCTTCAAAATATTGCATCATCGCTAAATGACACAAATTTCTTGGTAGGAACAGTTGCAACCGGTGATCAATTTGTATACGAAAAAAAGAAAAAAGAAAGTATAGCTCAGACTTTCGATGCAATAGCCTGCGAAATGGAGGGAGGAGCTATCGGTCACGTGTGTTTCGCAAATAATGTGCGCTTCGGCGTTCTGCGTGTAATATCCGACAATGCGGATGGCAGTTCCAATATGGATTATTCACAGTTTATACGCATTGCTGCACAAAAAAGCACCAATATAATGAAGCAATTCATAAGAATTTATTAAGTGGAGGTATATATTATGAATATGGACAAATTTTACAATAACACAGAAGAAAGACCCCTTGACAACATTACTCCGGACGGCGGACTCAGTGCGATTTTCAGGACTATATGCTGTGTGGGCGACAGCCTTTCGTCAGGTGAGTTTGAGTCGCTCGACGAAAACGGCAACAAAGGTTACCACGATTACTTTGAATACTCGTGGGGACAGTATATGGCACGCCACATCGGCGCAAAGGTTTACAACTTTTCAAGGGGCGGTATGACCGCAAGAGAATACTGCGAGAGCTACGGAAATCTCAAAGGTTTCTGGAACCCTGATTTCAGCAGTCAGGCGTACATAATTGCCCTTGGCGTAAACGATATGAACGTAGTAAACTGCGCCGAAAATGATTTGGAATTTGGATCAATCGCCGACATCGACTTAAACGATTGGAAAAACAACAAAAAAACTTTCGCCGGATACTATGCGCAGATAATTCAGAGGTACAAGGAGATTCAGCCGAAAGCAAAATTCTTTTTGATGACGATGCCAAATGATGAACCAAATAACGACGAGCACGTCAAAAATTGGAAAATGCACGCCGACCTTCTCTACGAACTTGCGGATATGTTTGACAACACCTACGTAATAGACCTCTTTAAGTATGCGCCCGTGTATGACGACACGTTCAAAAAACACTTTTTCCTCAGCGGACATATGAGTGCAGCAGGATATGTTTTCACAGCACGTATGGTAGAGTCGTACCTTGATTACATTATCCGCCACAATCCCGACGATTTCAGACAGATTGGATTTGTGGGAACACCATTCCACAACACTGATTACAAGTGGTAATCGTATAATACTATCCTGTTCATTAAAAATGAGCAGCCGCCCGTGAGTGGAGCGAACCCCAAAAGTCAGACACTTTTGGAGGTACGCATCGGGGCGGCTGCTTATTTTAATCCAATGCCATTCGCAGAGAATACATAAATATTCCCCTGTCAAAAGCAAAAGCCGACGGTTTGACCGACGGCTTTGACTGAAAAACTAACGTTTTGAGAACTGGGGTGCACGACGTGCAGCTTTGAGTCCGTATTTCTTTCTTTCTTTCATTCTGGGGTCTCTTGTGAGGAAACCTGCCTCTTTAAGCGCACCTCTGTACTCGGGGTCAACCATAAGGAGTGCTCTTGAAAGTCCGTGTCTTATAGCGCCTGCCTGACCTGTAAATCCACCGCCGGAAACCTTTGCGATAATGTCGAACTTGCCGAGTGTGTCGGTAGTAACGAGCGGCTGTCTTACAACAACTTTAAGTGTTTCCAAACCGAAGAAATCATCAATATCCCTATCATTTATAGTAATTTTGCCGGTACCCGGAACTATTCTTACTCTTGCAACAGAGCTTTTTCTTCTGCCTGTACCGTAGAACTGTGCATTAGCCATTTTAAGTATCCTCCTTATTTAATAATACCTGTGTACATTTCAGGATTTTGTGCTTCGTGGTTGTGCTCGCTGCCGCTGTAAACTCTGAGTCTTGTGAGAGCCTTTGCGCCGAGTGTGTTATGCGGGAGCATACCTTTGACTGCAAGCATCATTGCCTTTTCGGGTTTTTCAGCCATCAAAGTTTTATACTTAACTTCTTTAAGACCGCCGATATAACCGCTGTGATGTCTGTAATACTTCTGTTCAAGTTTTTTACCTGTGAGAACTGCTTTGTCAGCATTTAAAATGATAACAAAATCTCCGCAGTCAATATGAGGTGTAAAAGTAGGTTTAACCTTACCTCTCAGTATAGAAGCGGCTGCGCTTGCGACTCTGCCAAGCGGCTTGTCCGCAGCATCTATAATGTACCATTTTCTTTCTAATTCAGCCGTTTTAGCCATAAATGTACTCATTAGAACTTACCTCCGTAATCATTAATTCAACATTTGATATTTTAATACATTTCCTGCGTAATGTCAATACCTTTTTGCAAGAAATTTAATTTACAAAACTCAATCTCGTTTTTTCTTTGATTTTCTCGCTCAATCTCTCTGTATCTCGAAACGCAATTTACTTTTTCTGTTAGAAACCGATGTATTTGAGCCAGTCAATCATAAGCGGCGCCCACTTTGACACGTGACGGAGCACCTTATTCTCTCCGCTGTCTGCAAGTCCCAAACCGTGATGACCGTCGGGGAAAATGTGAATTTCTGCGCCGATATTATTTAATCTGAGGCTCTTGGCGTAATCAAGACTGTTTATAACATTGACGCAGTCATCCGCCATCGTGTGCCAGATAAAAGCCTGCGGCGTCCTTTTGCTCACGATATTATCCGGGCTTAATTCCTCACCGAGTTCCGCCTGTTTATCTCCGAGCAGATTGGCTCCCGAACCGAGATGCCCAATGCCTTTGCCGAGTAATTTTATTACCGGATAGCACAATATCTGCGCATTTGGTATAAAATCCTCTTTATCAATTTCGTCATTGCTTTCGCACTCTATGTTTTCATAGTATGTAGATGTAAGCGCCGCAAGGTGTCCGCCGGCAGACGAACCCATAATTGCTACTTTATTCTTATTGATACCGTATTTTTCAGCATAGTAGCGTGCAAACTTTACGCCACGTCTTGCGTCTAAGAGCGGCAACGGGAATTTATGCGGAGCAACACGGTAATCCACTACAAACGCCGTTATTCCGTTTTCGCAAAAGTACTTTGCATAGCCCTCGCCTTCGTGCGGCGCTCTCATTATGTATGCGCCTCCGGGAAGTATTACAACCGCACAGTCGCTCTTTTTTTCGTCGGGCACATACGCCGTAATTTTCGGCTGTTCCTCATACTCGCCCGGTACAGTTTTCCACAAATTCATTATTTCCTTATTCATAACGCACCTCTGAAATATTATTTTTCAAACAAACGGACGTCCCTGTAAGAGACGTCCGAAAAATACAAATCAACCTCCGAGATATGCCTTCTTTATCTTGTCGCTTTCAAGAAGTTCATTGCCCGTTCCGGAATACGCAATCACACCGTTTTCGAGAACATAAGCCCTGTCGGATATAGCAAGTGATTTTCCGGCGTTCTGCTCAACGAGCAGTATCGTTGTGCCGTCTTCGTGTATTTCCTTTATAATGTCGAACACCTGGTCAACAAGGAGCGGTGAAAGACCCATCGACGGCTCGTCGAGCATCAAAAGTTTCGGGTGGCTCATAAGCGCTCTGCCCATAGCGAGCATCTGCTGTTCACCGCCGGAAAGAGTCCCGGCAACCTGACCTTTTCTCTCTTCAAGCCTCGGAAACTTGGCGTAAATGCGCTCCAAGTCACTTTTAATCTGCTTTTTGTTATCCTGGGTATACGCTCCCATAAGGAGATTTTCATAAACAGTAAGCTCCTGGAAAACGTGGCGTCCTTCCGGAACCTGCGTCATTCCGAGTTTTACTATCTTATGCGGAGGTATCTTATTTATAACTTGTCCGCAATACGTAACCGTACCGCTCTTAACAGGGATAAGCCCCATAATGCTGTGCATTGTGGTTGTTTTACCGGCGCCGTTTGCACCTATAAGCGTAACTATTTCGCCCTCATTAACTTCAAAGCTGATGCCGCTTATAGCCTGGATTACGCCGTAAAACACTTCAAGTCCTTTTACTTCAAGCATTGCCATAACGAATACCCCCTTTTCTACTTTCCTATATACGCCTTTACAACCTCCGGGTCGTTAAGCGCAGTCTTTACATCACCCTGAACAAGCGTCGTACCGAAGTTGAGCACGGTTACTTCGTCGCAAAGTCCGGACACAAACTTCAAATCGTGTTCTATGAGCAATATTGTCATATCGAATTCATCACGTATAAACCTTACAATATCCATAAGTTCCTTGGTTTCGTTCGGGTTCATACCGGCAGCCGGTTCGTCAAGAAGCAGCAGCTTGGGATTGGTTGCAAGCGCACGGGCAATTTCCAGTTTGCGCTGCTTTCCGTAAGGGAGATTGCACGCAAGATTGTTGCGCTCCTCTTCGAGTCCGAAAATTCTGAGAAGTTCCTTTGCACGATCCCTCATTTTCTTTTCGCATCTGTAATGCACGGGCAGGCGGAGCATACTCTCAAAGGGATTGCACCTAAACTCCGGCTGATTGTGGAGTCCTGCCAAAACATTTCTTATAACGCTCATATTGTTAAATAGCCTTATGTTCTGGAAAGTCCTTGCTATTCCCTTTTTATTTATTGCCTCCTGCGATTTTCCCGTGAGTTCCTCACCATCGAGATAAAATGTTCCCTCAGTCGGCTGATAGACACCGGTTATGAGGTTAAAAATCGTCGTTTTTCCCGCACCGTTAGGTCCTATCAGACCGTAGAGCTGATTTTTCTTAATCTTTAAATTAATATTCTGCGCAGCTTTCAGACCTCCGAAGGAGATACCGAGATTTACCGTTTCAAACAAATATTTTTCCGGCATATCAGTTACCCTCCTTCTTGATGTCTTTTTTATCTTTATCGTTGTCAGCTATTACATCAACAGACAAAACCGCCTTCATATCTATTTTTGACGGTATTCTGTTCCAGGCAGCGTCATCGTCCTTAATGTTTGCCTGCTCCTTGGTGAGATTGGGATTTTTAACAACGTTATCCTTGGCCCTTTTTGACACATTCTTAAAGGAAAGTTTTTCTTTAAGCGGTTTGAGTGCCGGTGCGTTGTTAAATATTACCATAACTATGAGTATCAGCGCATAGATAAGGAATTTAAGTGCAGCAAGGTCGCCGGAGAGTTTTGTTGTAAGCTGGAAGTTGATATACGTTATAAGCGTTGCGGCAATTATTGAACCGTTTATACTGCCCATACCTCCGAGTACGACCATTACCAATATCTCTATTGAGTAGTTGTAGGAGAAAAACGAGTACAAAACAGGTGTGGCATAGTGACCGTATATAACGCCCGCAATTCCTGCAAAAAATGCAGATATTACAAACACAAACAGTTTATAAAAAGTAACGTTTATTCCCATCGCCTTTGCGGCAATTTCGTTATCTCTTATGGCGGTAATGGCACGTCCGTGCTTACTTCTGACAAGGTTCTGTATCAAAATAAGCATTATGAGTACAACCACGAGCGCAACCACAAAGAGGTCATAGCCGTACTTTTGGGTTGACAGACCGAGTGCACCGCCGAAAGTTTCAAGGTTTTTAAATATTGTTCTCACAATTTCGCCGAACGCCAAAGTTACTATGGCAAGATAGTCACCTTTAAGACGCAGGGCCGGAAGTCCGATTATAAAGCCGAAAATTGCGGCAATGACTCCGCCGACAAGCATAGTTATTATGAGTATCAAAAGCGGATAAGCGCCGAGCGCCGTCGTGTGGAGAAAGTTTGCAAGGTAACACCCCAGGTATGCGCCGACGCACATAAAACCTGCGTGACCGAGACTGAGTTCTCCCAGAAAACCGACAACGAGGTTAAGCGAAACCGCAAGTATAATCGAATACGATATCTGCGTAATCAGGTTGGCAACCGAACGGTCAAGAGTACCGCTGTAAAGCATTGATGTGCTTATGATAAGAAAAAGTATTACTCCGATATAATTCACATAATATTTGAGTTTGAAACTGTCTTTGATGTTTTTAAAATACCCGGACATAATCACACCTTCTCCCTTATCTGTTTACCGAGCAGTCCGGTAGGTTTAACAAGCAATATCACGATGAGCAGTGTAAACTCAAACGCCGTTGTATACGGAGCAAGTGCGGGTATGCTGAGCGATATTTTCTCTATAAGTCCCAAGAGAACTCCGCCGACCATTGCACCCGGAATTGAACCTATACCACCGATAACGGCAGCCGTAAACGCCTTTATACCGGGCATTGAGCCGAGAGTCGGACTTGTTCCCGGAATTTGCATAAGGTAAAACGTACTTGCAAACGCCGCAAGTGCAGAACCTATGGCAAAGGTAACCGTTATTATCATATTTACATTAATTCCCATAAGCTGTGCGGCATCTCTGTCCTCAGAAACCGCCTGCATAGCTCTGCCGAGTTTGGTGCGCTTTATAAATAGTGTAAGACAAACCATAAGCACAGTACCGGCTAACAAAGTAATGATTGCCGCAGTGCTTATTTTGAAACTGCCTAGTACAACGTTTTTAAAGCTACCTATCTTAACGGGGCGTGTTTCGGCTCCGTATATAAGCTGTGCAACGCTCTGTAAAAGATAGCTGACACCTATTGCGGTGATTAAAACTGCCAGGGGCGATGCACCTCTGAGAGGCTTATAAGCAAGTTTTTCCGTAAATACTCCCAGCAAAACGCACACTACCACCGATACCGCTATGGCAACAAACGGATTGGAATATATTCCGAGTGTTGTAAGTATGGCATAGGCACCGACCATCATAATGTCACCGTGAGCAAAGTTAAGCATCTTTGCAATACCGTATACCATAGTGTAGCCCAGTGCAATCAGAGCGTATATACTGCCAAGGCTGAGTCCGTCAATGAATGTACTCATAAAATTCCCCTTTCATAGGCAGGACCGAAGCATACTACAATAGTTAAATCTGCGGAAATTCCTGCGTATTTTATAAACAAATTTTTGGTTGGATATTTTCATACCCAACCAAAATTTGAAGTGAAATAAATTTAATTATCTGCACCCAAACCGCAATTACTTGTTAAGTTCAACAATCTGAGGTTCCTTAGCGCAAGCGCCGGATTTATCCCAAGTCATTTCGCCTGTTGCACCCTTGAACTTAAAGTCTGAGCCGGTGAGTGTATCTTTAAGAATGTCGCAAAGTTTAGTTGCGCTGATTGTAACGTCCTTAACGTCGGCTTTCTTCATAGCCTCAAAGATTGTCATTACAGCATCGTAACCGTCCGCAGCGAACTGGTCGGGCGCTTCGTTATACTTAGCCTTGTAGTCGCTTACGAATTTGCTCGTAACCTCGTCCTCGCTGTTTACGTCAAACGGTGTAATATACTTGATGTCGCTCTTTACAGATGAGTCAAGCTGGTCTGCAATGCCGTCAAGACCGTCACAGCCGAAAAGAACGGCTTTGCAATCCTTTGCGGCAGCAGTCTTTGCTATAAATCCTGCCTCGGTGTAGTATATCGGAAGGAAGATTACGTCGCAATCTTTGAGCGCCTCAACCTGTGTTGAGAAGTCCTTCTTGTTCTCGGCATCAAATGTCTGAGTGTCAAAGTCAACTTTGAGCTTTTTCATCTCGTCTTTAAATGCCTTATAGATACCTGCCGAATAAGCATCGCTTGTATCATATATAGCGCCTATTTTCTTGTAATTCTTTGTGAGTTCCTCTGCTGCGAGAATACCCTGGTCAGGGTCGCCGAAGCAAATTCTGAAAGCATTATCCCTGTCTTTGATAACGTTTGCGGCAGATGCCGAGGGAGTCATAACGAAAACGTTATCCTCAACAGCCTTGGAGGCAAACGAATCACACGAAGCAGATGTAACGGAGCCGAGCGAAACCTGCATTCCGGACTCATAAAGTGTATCGTAGCCGATAGCAGCATCGGCAGCAGTAGCTTTATCGTCTTTCATATCGAGTTTAAACTTGATGCCGTTTAGACCGCCGTCAGCATTAATCTGCTCAATAGCAAGCTGTGCGCCCTTCTGAACAGAAATACCGTATGAGGAAGCGTCGCCTGTAAGAGGACCTGTTGCACCGATTACAAACTCGGTATTCTTTGCCGTGTAACCCGCATCGCCGCCGCTCTTGGAACCGCAGCCCGTAAAGCACACTGCAACCATCATCACCAAAAGAATTGATGACACCATCTTTTTCATTGTCATTTTCATAGGTCATTCCCCTTTCGCCGTCTGGCATATAAATTAAAATACCGTACATTTACGCTGTTAATATATACATATATCAGCGTGTATATACAATAATTGTAGTAATTATATTACCAATCGGGAATTTTGTCAAGCATTCTGTTGCAAAAACGGCTATTGTTCAAACTTTTTTTGCGACGGAACACAATTTTTACGCAATTTGACCAAAAACGACAAATCAATACTGCGGATAATCGGGCATAACAAGAGCCGCAATGATATAGGCAATTATTCCGGAGCCGAAGCAGGCGCTCAGGAGCACCCAGGCAAGGCGCACTATTGTGGAGTCAATGCCGAAATACTCGGCTATGCCGCCGCACACTCCGCATATTTTTTTATCAATTTGCGATTTATACAGTTTTTTCATAAATAAACACCTCGGTCACATTTTACCACAGTGCGCAGAAAATGTCAATCGGTGCGGACTGTGTTATTTTTCGGTGTTGACAATAAGATTTGTGCCGTTTGTTTTAAATACTATTGTTCCGTCGGAGTCGCTTTTTAAAACCTCCGCACCGAGTTTGTCAAGCGTTTCGTATGTTTTATCGCACTGCGCTTTATCATAATTTGCAAATACGGGTATTACGGCAAATTCCGGGCAAAGGCTTTGTGCAAATGCCGGCGATGTCGTCTGCGTACTTCCGCAGTTTGCCACCCTCAGCACATCGCATTTTAAATAGTTTTTCATTGATGCAAGCATATCCGCCTCCGCCCTCTCACCGCAGTCACCCTCAAAGAAAAACGTCCTGTCACCGTAAGAAACCACAACGGACAGTGCACATTCACGTGCATCGGCATAGTCGTTTACGGGGCCGGCTATTGAAATGCTTATTCTGTCGTCATCTAAAATACTGCTGCCGCCGGATACTACCCGAACATTGCAGCGGCTGCCTGCGGCGGCGGACACGGTCTGCTTATAAACAGAACTGTTTACGGCGTGATTGGATATGAACATATCGTTAACCTGCAATGTTTGCATCAGTTTTTCCGCACCGCCGATGTGTGAGCGGTCGGAACTTGTGGCAACAAAGTAATCTATTATGGTAAATTCCGCTTCCTTTATATAACGGTACACGGTCGGAAAATCCGCCTCGGAACCGCAGTCAATGAGCATACTTTCTCCGCCCGGCAGTTCAAGAAACGTACACGTTCCGTTTTCGAGATTTATAAAATGTACTTTAACCTCGTCCTCCTGATTTGCTTCCGTTTGCACATAATCGGTGTTTGCGCTGTTCGAGCAGGAACAGATAAATAATATTTGAAACAGTATTATTAAAATAAATGTTTTTTTCAAGTTCGTATCCCCCGTAATTAATATTTTTTAAATTTTACCACAAAAAAATTTAAAAAAATGTCAAATCCTGCTTAAAATTAAAATATTTGTATTGAATTTTTGCATCAACTTGTGATATACTATATGGGATTGCGTATTATACGACAAAAATTTACCGGCGAGTGATGTTATTGACAGAATTTTACCCAAAGTGCGGAATAACGTGCGAAAATGACAGTTGCAAACGACACTTTTACAAATACATATTTTTTGCGAGCATAATAGACATAGACCGTGGAGGCAAATCTGCCGACGCTGTAATGAACGGCGGGGCGGTCAACCGTGTCAAGTGCCCGTTTTGCGGCTGCGAATTTACATACGAAACTCCGCTTATGATATTTTCGCAAAAGTACAAAATTTACACCGCATCAACATTTGACGAACAGTTCATATACACGTCCGCCTTTGAGAATGCACTCAGAATTGCCGGAGAAACAGACCTGAGGCTTCGGCTGACGCAGTTTGCGTTTGAGGCTGAGGAGAAAATCCGCCTTGCGGCGTTTGGACTAAGCGATGCAAAAGCTGAAATGTTTAAACTGGTTCGCTTTGAAAATTACAAAGATATGGACACGGCATACGAGTACATTGTGTTTGACAAACTAACGGACAACACACTCATATTTACGCACCGTGACTATACGGACAAAATACTTGAAGCATATGAAATAAGCTGCGATGAATACAAGCGTTTTTCGCCCGATGTTTCCGGAGTCAGAAACGCTTGCTGGCTGGAAATTGACAAACAATGGGCAATCAGACGATTGGAGGATACATTATGGAAATGAACAATATACTTGTGGGGCAGTCCGGCGGCCCGACTGCGGCGATAAACGCAACCCTTGCGGGAGTGATAGCCGAGGGCATTGCCAACCCGAATGTCGGCACTGTGTACGGCACGGTAAACGGAATAAAGGGCGTTATCGGCGACAACATAATTAACTTGTCCGAAGTTTTTTCGGACAGCAGTAAACTCGAAATTTTAAAGCAAACGCCGTCGGCATACCTCGGTTCGTGCCGTTACAAACTCTCTGCCGAAACAGACGACATATCGGAAATCATAAGAGTTTTAAAAAAGCATAACATCGGTATCTTTCTCTACATCGGCGGAAACGACTCAATGGACACAGTCTTAAAGTTAAAGGACGAGTGTTTTAAAAACGGCATAAAAGTTATGGGAATACCTAAAACCATAGACAATGACCTTATGGGAACGGACCACTGCCCCGGCTACGGGAGCGCCGCTAAGTACATTGCTTCAACAGTTGCCGAAATTGCCCGTGATGCCCAGTGTTACAGCATTGAGAGTGTCACGCTTATCGAAATAATGGGCAGAAACGCAGGCTGGCTCACGGCGGCAAGCTCTCTGGCACGCCTCGGCGGCGGTCTTTCGCCCGACCTTATCTATCTGCCGGAAGTGCCCTTTGACACATCAGACTTTTTGTCCGACGTAAGAAAAATGATACTTGACAGGCAGAATATTGTAATTGCACTGTCCGAGGGAATTAAGGATAAAGACGGAAAATATGTTTCCGACGAAAGTTCCGTTTTTAAAGAGGATTTATTCGGTCACGTTCAGCTCGGCGGTGCCGGAAAAGTTCTTGAAAATCTTATTAAAAAGACATACGGAATAAAGGTACGCAGTATTGAGCTTAATACTCCGCAGAGATGCGCCTCCCACATTGCATCGTACACCGACATATGCGAGTCCGCCGCAATAGGTTCTGCCGCTGTTAAAACAGCGCTCGGAGGCGAACACGGAAAGATGATGGCATACGTCAGAAAAGAAGGCTCGCCTTACAAAATAGACTTTGATTGCATAGATATTGAAAACTCCGCAAACTTTGAAAAGGAAGTTCCGCCGGAATTTATTTCCGACAGCGGCAGCGACGTTACAAGTTTGTTTACGGATTACGCTTATCCGCTCATTCAGGGAGAACTGCCGATTATTTACAAGGACGGTATTCCGCTGCACATATCAAGATAGTGAGAACCCGACCCGTCAGCGCAATCAGAGATTGCGGTCGGGTGCCCCGGAACCTTGTTGTGTCTGCAATTAAACAGCTCAGCCCGGAAAATTCCAATGGCTGAGCTGTTTTTTATTACAGGCAAACGTTCCCTTATTCAATCGAAAAATAATCAAGAGGATTAACGTATGCGCCGTTTAAAATCATTTCGTAATGCAGATGCGGATTGTCGAGAGCCTCGCATATTGCAGTATCCCCCACCATTCCTATCGGGTCGCCGCATTTAACATCTTTACCTATTTTTACCATTTTTGTACTGGTCAGATTGCTGTAAACCGATTTCATACCGTCGCTGTGCTCAATAACTATTGTGTAGCCAAAGCGTGCATCCTTGTACGCATCTTCCACAACCCCGTCTGCCGTTGCGCAGACCGTTGCGCCGATATTTGCCAAAACGTCTATACCGTCGTGCAAGCGCCAGTCTTCAAGCGTTTTGGAATACACAAGTTCCTCGCCGCTCTGCCCTTTGAGCAGTTTGCCTTTAAGCGGTGCGCTAAATTTTACGGCGGCACTTGCCGCACTTATTACCGGCTCAGTTCCGTACACCTCGTCCTCGCTCACCGGCTGACTGTCGTCCGACACGGTAACCGGGTCATCGGGTGCTGCGGCGGCAGACTCGGCAATTTGCGTTTTCTCAGTGTCGGACGGTGCAATTTCTTCGTAACCTTCGTCCGTACTGTCCGTATTGTAACTGCTAATTTGCGTTTCGTCCGCATCCCTGCGGTTTTTGCCTGTCACCCAAAACGTTCCTGCAATCACGGCGACACAGGCAAAGCACAGCCCCAAAACAGTGAAAATATCCCTAAGACTTGTTTCATTTTTGTTGTATGTTCCATAACCTTTTACACGTTCCGGTTTCATAAAATCATTCCTTTCGGTCATATAATTGCCGGAAGTGGAAAATTTTATTCAATATTTTTTAACTTTACCGTACGTGACGGTGCCGAACCGAACATATTTATATATTGCTTATAAAATCCGGAATAATCGTTAAAACCGCACTCCAATGCGGCGTCAGCAGTACGGCAGCCGTTTAGTATTTTCTCACGGGCAAGGACAAGACGCTTTTCAAGAATATATTTATAGACGGATATATTCATTTCCTTTTTGAATGTGTGGCAGAGTGTTGACTGCGAAACGCTGAGTTTCTCTGCAATCTTTGCGGTACCAATGCCGCTGCACAGACTCTCATTTATTATCTCAACGCATTTTTGTGACAGTGTTCTCTCTTTGGATAGCCTGTCACCCTGCGGGAATTGTGAAAACTCGTACAGCAAAAGATTAATTGCCGAAACAATGATGTCGTTTTTTATTCTTTTATCACTTTCGACCGACAAAGCGGAAATTATTTTTTTAAAAAGATACTTTATGTGTCGGTTTGCGTCGGCAATCAAAACTTCACCCGGGCTTTTGAATATCGGCATATCATTAAAGTGTACCACACATCTTAGGTAGCTGTTTTTGTCACCCGTTATGTTCATACTGTGATAGTTTGCTCTCGGAATAACCATAACAAGCTCCTGCCGCAGTGTTACGTTAGCATTATCGGCAATAAATCTCCCCTCACCGCCCATAAAAAATATTATTTCATTATATGTATGAAACTCCCTGCCAATCATTTCGCTCGGACCTGCGGCATATTTGACTGTAAACATTTCGTTTTCAAAATAATTTTTAAACAGACTGCCCATTCATCTCCCTCCAATGCTGATATGATAACACATTTTCGCAAAAATATCAATATTTAATACAAAAATAGCAATGTACTTTGATATTTTTGTGTGATAGAATTTAAACAAAGGAGGTCATCATATGACAAAAAATGAAGTTATCAAGGAAATTTGCGACAATAAAATAATTGCCATTTTGAGAAACATCGAACAGGAAAAACTTATAAACCTTGCCGAGGCCCTCTACGAGGGCGGAATACGGCTTTTGGAAATCACATTTTGTGCGGACGGCAGAGTTGACGATGCCGTCATTGCCAAAAATATACGGCTTTTGGCAGAGCACTTTAATGGAAAAATGTGCATAGGAGCAGGAACTGTTCTCACTGCCGAACAGGTACGTCTTGCACACGGCAGCGGAGCGCTCTATGTCATTTCGCCAAACGTTGACAAGGCGGTGGCGGCTGAAACTCATCTTTGCAATATGGCATATATACCCGGCGCTCTCACGCCGACGGAAGTGCAATACGCTCATCTGCTCGGTGCTGATTTTGTAAAGCTGTTTCCCGTTTCCAATCTCGGTCCGGAATATGTAAAAGCCGTAAAAGCTCCGCTTTCGCACATAAAACTTCTTGCCGTGGGCGGAATTAATCCCGGCAATATGGCTGAGTACATAAAAGCCGGTGTCTGCGGGTTCGGCATCGGTGCGAGCATAGCGCCGAAGGAGCTTTTGGGCAAAAACAACTTCGGAGCAATTAAGACGCTTGCCGAAAAATATGTGTCGGAGGTGCAATGATGCTGTATATTACAATAGACGGCGGAACAACAAACACAAGAATATGCCTTACCGACGGCAACGAAATTAAAGACAAACGGGCATATAAAGTCGGTGCAAGGGCGGGTATGGATAACCGCAGTATGCTTAAAGAAACGGTAAAAAACGGAATAAAAGATATTCTGTCGGACAACCGTCTGAGCGAAAACGACATAGCGCAAATTCTCGCATCGGGAATGATTACGTCGGAATTCGGACTCTGCGAACTCAGCCACATAACCGTTCCTGCCGGAATAAGTGAACTTCACAATTCAATGAAAAATGTTGCGTTAGAGGACATATCACCCATACCTTTCACATTTATATGCGGTGTAAAAACGCCGTGCACAAGCATTGACAACGCCGATATGATGCGTGGCGAAGAAACCGAGCTTATGGGAATTATAAGCGAATTTGCCGGCGAGTGCGTCTATGTGCTGCCCGGTTCTCACTCAAAGATAATAAAAACCGACAAACACGGCAGAATAACGGGCTTTACAAGTATGCTCACAGGCGAGATGGCGGCGGCTCTCTCTCAAAACACAATTCTGAAAGACGCCGTTGATTTTTCCGGCTCCGATTTAAACGAGGAATACCTGCTTTCGGGATTTGATTTTTGCCGAAAAAACGGAATTAACAACACGCTCTTTAAAGTCAGAATTCTAAAAAACATATTCCGTGAAAGCGGCGACCGCACATACAGCTTTTTCCTCGGTGCGGTTCTCTGCGATGAAATTTTGGAAATACTGAAACACGGCACCGAAAAAATCATAATCGGCGGCAACAGCCGTCTTAAAGAGGCAACGCATATGCTGTTAAAGCATCGGTCAAATGCCGACACAGTGTGCATAACCCCCGAAAAAGCCGACAGTGCGGCATCGGTAGGTATGGTAAGAATTTTTGAATATTAACAAAGACGGGGCTGTTTAAAAAGCCCTAAAATCACAAAAAGGATTTCTTGTTGAGGTTCTTTTTTATTTTTGCGGCACTTTTTAAACAGCCCCTTGTTTTTTATAAGTTCCCTCATTTTACACACAAGCGCAAAAATGCGTGTTTTTATTTTTTTGAATAATAACGATTGTTGGTTTAATACCTCTTGAATATTTATTTGGTTTGTGATACAATGTATGTATCTGATTGCGCATTGCGTATTTAAAAAGAGAGTTGATACTATGAAAATTGAATTGCAAAAAGCAAGCTCTTAGGCAGTGGGGACTCGAACCCACATTGGTTTCACATAGCAATTTTCCCTGTAACGGCAGTAAATCCCTTGAAAATACGACAGTATTCCCTGCGTAATTTACTTTGTTACAGAAAAAATTGCTTATGTGAAACTGCGAGCACCTGCTCGGCTGAATTTTTGCAAAGAATTTCGGTGCGTAAGGGTGCAGACGGGCTGACGCCCGTCAAGACCGACAAGGCGGAAGGCTTTGTGAAAATTCAGTCGACAGGCAATGCGGGTTCGAGTCCCCACTGCCTAACCTGCCGAAAAGGATTATGAGGAATGGTATTTGGGGCATACTGACGAACCTATACCGCTTCTTGCCGACAGTGTCAGCCGTGAAATTATGCCCTGCGATGTTTCGGAAGAGAACTGGTTTATTGCCGAAAAATGTCAGGATTGGTGTCTTTGCATAGGAAGATATATATGGACTTTGGTTAACGAAAAACAGTAACACCCTCTGAGGTTATTTTAATAAATTGTGAAAGAATGTCAATTTCACGTTAGAGATACAGCGTTATCTGCGAAAAATTAAAAGAAATTTTTAAATAATTATAAGGAGTAATTGATTATGGAGATTAATAAAATCAAAGACGGCACCGCACTTACGATAGAGCTTGAAGGCAGGCTCGACACGGTATCTGCCCCACAGCTTGAAACGGAACTTAAAAAAGGCATATCCGGAGTAGAAACACTTATATTCGATTTTGCAAAATTGGAGTACCTTTCCTCTGCCGGTCTGCGTGTTCTGCTTTCCTCTCAGAAGGTTATGAACAGACAGGGTCAGATGATAATTAAAAATGTCAACAGCACCATTGCAGATATTTTTGAAGTAACGGGATTTTCGGAAATACTTACTGTCGAATAACGGAGAATTGGTTATGGAATTTCCTGTTGATACACAGAAAATAGACCTTTTACATAAGGAAATTATAGAGAAAATCCGCTCCGAGTACGGGCATACTCTGTCCTCGCACTCATTTGCATCTCTGTATCTGTGGCAGCACGCTATGGGGCTGTCATTGATTTGCGATAAGGATTTTTTTGCCGTGCAATGCGGCGGCGAAAATTCCAATATGTGGTTTTTCCCTTGCGGAAACGAACAAAAAACGCATAGCTTTATTTCCGAGAAAATGTCGGATAAGCCGTTTTCATTGTGCTATCTCAGAGAACGTGACGTAAAATGGCTGGATAAAAATTTTCCGGAAAAGTGGAACTTTAAGCGTGCTGAACCGTCCGACGAGTACATATGCAACGTTTCGGAATACATATCACTTGAAGGCAGTAAATTTTCTGAAATCAGGCGAAAAATACGAAAAATTGACAGAGAGTATGATATAACAGTCCGTGAAATATCTGACAGTACCTTAAACGACGCTATGGGCGTTGCGGAAAAATGGTATGCAAAAGAGCACCATATCGGCAAAGACGGTCTGTCGGACGATATGATTGCCGAGATTGCATTGGACGAGAGAAAGAAACTTGACATAAGCGGTATCATTATGTATGCGGATGGCGTGCCCGTCAGTGTTTTTGCAGGCTTTCCACTTACAGGCGACACGGCAGATGTTCTCATAGGAAAATGCACACTCGACGCTCCCAAGGGAGTTGCGTACTACGCTCTGAGGGAGTACCTGCGTTCATTGGACGGAAAATACTTATACTGCAACCACGAGGAAGATTTGGGAATTGAGGGCATCAGACAGATGAAAAGCAGTCTTTGTCCCATAGAGAAAACTCATATATGGGAGGCAGACTTAAAATGAAACAGAGAGATTATTTTATACCTAAAATGTTTTACCGCCTGATGATACCGTCCGTAATTTCGTCTTTCGGCTTTGCTTTGGCGGATATGGCAGATGCGCTTGTCGTTGGACAAAAGCTGGGCGAAGTGGGACTTGCGGCAATAAGCCTTTGTCTGCCTGTATATATGTTCATAAATCTCTTTATGGACGGACTCGGAATTGGCGGAAGTGTGCTGTTTTCGCAGAAACTCGGCGAAGGAAATATTGACAGAGCGCAGGAGTGCTTTAACCGCACGTGGACGGCGGTTTTGGCTTTGGGTTGCTTTATAGGTATAATTGTCAATGTTTTTACAGAGCCGTGCCTTAACCTTCTCGGTACTAAAAAGACCGACGGAAACGTTTATTATGCCTGCCGTGATTATGTTAAAATCATAGCCGGCGGAGCACCGCTTTTGATGCTGAACGTTGTTTTTGCAAATTTTTTGAGAAATGATAACAATGCCGGAATTGCCTCGGCAGGATTTTTGATAGGAAACATTACGGATATTGTGCTCAATATCGTATTGGTTATCTTTTGCGGATTGGGCACAAAAGGCGCTGCATTGTCAACGGTCATCGGCTCTGCAGTTGCGCTTGCCGTATATGTGCCCGGAATAATCGGCAAAAAATCAGATGTGCTTAAAATAAAAAAATTTAAACTTAACATTGGCGAAACACTCTATTGCTTTAAAACGGGATTTGCAACGTCTGTCAGACATCTTTTGCAGTTGGTATTTTTCTTAGTCATAAACAGGATGCTTATGGCTATGAACGGCGAAAGCGGTGTTGCCGTGTTTGACGTCGTGTATAATGTTTCGTTTTTCATAATTTACCTCTGCAACGGCATAGCCGAGGCGTCACAGCCTCTTGTAAGCACATTTACGGGCGAAAACAACGAGGACGACTGCAAATACATATTAAAACTCTCAAAGATATGGGCAATTTGTCTGGGTGCTGTTGTAACGGCGCTGATTGTAATAAACGCTGAGAGAATTTCACTGTTTTTCGGTATTCCGAAAGCCTTGATTTCGGATAGCGGTACGGCGGTGAGAATTTACTGCATCGGTTTTGCATTTTTGGGACTGAATATCATAAACGAAAAGTACTATCAGTCCAAAAATCTCTTTTTGCCGCCGTTTTTAATTGTTATAATGAGGGAATTTGTAATACTCGTATTGTGTGCTGTCATTTTTTCGCAAATGGGCTTTGGGGCAATATGGTTTATGTACCCGATGACGGAGATTGCAACATATCTGATTTTCAAAGTGATTTGCCGCTTTGTTGTTAGGGAGAACGGTATGCTCGACGCCGGCAGAATTTTCAGAATTACCCTCTCGGGCGTTGATGATATGGAGGACGTTTTAAAGCGCAACGGCGAGTTCTGCAAACGATGGGGAGCCGACACAAAGCGTGAATATGCCGTTACACTGGTAATAGAGGAGATATGTATGTCAATTATGCGCAATGCCATAAAGGATATTCCGGGCGGCAAAATCCGCATCACACTGCTTGCTCTTGAAAACGGCGATTTTGCGCTTAACTTTCTCGACAATGCGGTAGAGTTTAACCCATTCTCATTTGTGACGGGAAAAATCGAAACTGAAAACGACTTTAATATAGACGAGATAAGTATGACTATGATAAAGAACAAAACGAAAAAGCTGACGTATCACAAATGCGGCGGATTTAATTCGCTTGCGGTTTACATATAGGGAGGTTTTTCAATGAGAATGTCGCTTAAATTAAAGGCAATCGCCGTAATACTTTTGTTTACCGTGATTTTGTCTGTGAGCATTGTTTTTATAAGCTATAATACATATACGGACAGTTTCAGAAGGCATTACAGCTCGCTTGCACTGTCAATTTCAAAGTCTACCGCATCGGTTGTAGATGCTAAAAAAGTCAAGGCGGTAGCCGAAGAAGTCCAAAAAACATACCGCACATTCTGCGAGAAAAACGGCGGTGTCCCCTCCGACCTTTCCGACAGCGAGGCAGAGGACTATTATGCCGAATTTGAATACATAACCGATATGCCGGAATACAAAGAACTTCTCGAAGTCCTTACAAAGCTCAGAGAGGATAACGAAGCCGAGTCCCTGTATCTGGGATATACCGACGTTGCTACAATGAAAGACCTTTATCTTGTTGACGCAAGCGCCCTTGAACCCTGCCGACCGGGAGTGTTTGATGATGTTCAGCCGGAACACGTTGCAAAGATAGAAAAGGGCGATTACGAATTCCCGGCATTCATAACAAACCTGCCCGAATACGGCTGGCTCTGCTCTGCGTCCGCACCGATTAAAGACGGCGGCGGCAACGTGGTAGGAGTTGCACTGGTTGATATTTCTATGAACAAGATAATGAGCGACAGGCGTGATTTTCTCATAAGCCTTATACTCATAACAACCGTTCTGGCTCTTATTATTGCCGCAGCGGTTTTGGTTCTGGTAAATAAATTCCTCATAAAACCGATAAACGTATTGAGCGACGCCGCAAGTACTTTTGTCTCCGAAAAACAGGAGAAAGCCAAAACAGACGGCTCTCAGATTGCAAAGCTGAATATCAGAACGGGCGACGAAATAGAAAAGCTCTCCGACTCCGTAAAGAAAATGGAAACCGACCTTAACACATATATCGAGGAGCTGACCGCCATTACATCGGAAAAGGAAAGAATAGGCGCAGAACTTGACATAGCAACGCACATTCAGTCGTCTATGCTGCCTTGCATATTCCCCGCCTTTCCGGAACGGCAGGAATTTGACATATACGCACAAATGACACCGGCAAAGGAAGTCGGCGGCGATTTTTACGACTTCTTTATGGTTGATGAACGTCACATAGCAATCGTTATGGCGGACGTATCGGGCAAAGGCGTTCCGGCGGCGCTGTTTATGGTAATTGCAAAAACGCTTATCAAAGACCATACCCTGCCCGGCAGAGATTTGGGCGAGGTGTTTACAACGGTAAATAACATTCTCTGCGAGTCAAACAGCGAAGGATTGTTTGTAACGGCGTTTGAGGGCGTACTGGATTTGGCAACGGGAGAATTTGCATTTGTAAATGCAGGGCACGAAGTCCCCTACCTATGCAAAAAATCCGCCGGTTTCAAGCCATATAAAATCAAACCGTGCTTTGTCCTTGCAGGTATGGAGAATATGAAGTATTCATCGGGAAAGATAACGCTTGATGTCGGCGATAAGATATTCCAGTACACCGACGGAGTTACGGAAGCTACAAATTCCGAAAACGAACTGTACGGCGCAAAGCGCCTGAACACCGTGCTTAACGCCGCCGGCAGAAAAACTCCGTGCGAAATCATTAAAGACGTTAAAAACGATATTGATACTTTTGTCGGAGATGCGGACCAGTTCGACGATATAACGATGCTGTGTCTGGAATATAAAAGAAAAATGGAAACGGAGGATACCTAAATGGAAGAATTAACCGTTACGGCAAAAATCGAAAACATTGAAAAGGTCACCGAATTTGTTGACGGGCAGCTTGCATCATACTGTTGTCCGAAAAAGGCGCAGGCGCAGATTGACATTGCCATAGATGAGCTTTTCGGCAACATCGCGCATTACGCCTACAAACCCGACGAAGGCCCGGCAACCGTCCGTGTGGAAGTTCTGGAAAATCCGCTGTCCGTAATTCTGACATTTATAGACAACGGAGTTCCGTACAATCCGCTGGAAAAATCGGATCCCGACACTTCTCTGTCCGCAGACGAGAGGGAAATCGGAGGGCTCGGCATATATATGGTCAAGAAAACTATGGACGAAATTGTATACGAATACAGGAACGGTCAAAACATTTTAAAAGTGAAAAAGAGCCTGGAAAAATGAGGTGTTACTAAGTTGAAAAAAGAGTTGTTCAGAAAAAAGAGCCTTGAAAAAATTTCCTCGCCTGAGCGAATAGACGACTGTGTTAAAGCAGTAAGCGTCAGGCTGTGGATAGTTGCCGCCGCCTGTATGCTTGTGATTTTATCACTTTTGCTGTGGGGAATTTTCGGCAAGGTGGAAATTACGCAAAGAGCCGTTACCGTATGCAAAAACGGCGAGGCAATATGCTATATCGCCGAGGACAGTATGGACGGTGTTTCCGAAAAAACAAACTTTCGCATTGGCGGTCGGTCATACGTGCCGAATAACATATCCGACATACCGCAGAAGGCTTCCGAAGCAATGACGGAATACGCCGCCCACGTCGGATTGTATAATGATGACAGTTGGGTTTATACCGCAGTGCTGTGTGCGGATTTAGATGACGGAGTATATGAAACCGAGGTTATTACAAAGTTGGTTTCCCCAATACTGCTTCTAACGAATTGAGGTGTGTCGGTTGCAAAAGCAAGCAAAGAAAAAATATGTAAATGTTCCGGTAATTATGCAGCTTGAAGCGGCTGAATGCGGTGCTGTTTGCCTTGCAATGGTTTTGGCATATTACAAAAAATGGCTTCCCATTGAGGAGGTCAGACGTGACTGCGGAGTGTCGAGGGACGGCTCTAACGCCAAAAATATTTTAAAAGCCGCAAACAATTACGGACTCAGCACAAAGGCGTACCGCTTTGAACCGCAGGAATTAAAGAATAACGTTGCTTTTCCGTGCATAATACACTGGAACTTCAACCATTTTGTTGTACTTTGCGGCTTCCGCAGAGGAAAAGTGCTGATAAACGACCCTGCAAGGGGCAAAATCTGGGTGTCCTACCGTGAATTTGACGACGCATTTACGGGAATATGCCTGTGTTTTACTCCAAATGAGGGCTTTGTAAAATCGGGCAAACGGCGCAGTGTGCTGTCCTTTACCCGCAAAAGGCTGAGCGGTGCCGGCGCGGCAGTCGGATTTGTAATAATGACCACCTTTATAATTTCCGTAATTGAAATTGTGAATTTGTCGCTGTCCAAGGTGTTTGAGGACTTTATACTCGGCAGCACATATGACAGATATTTAATTCCGTTTACCGCTCTGCTCTGCGTACTGGGAATTGTGTGGGCAGTGGCATTGGGCGCAAAGGAAGCCGGAATGTTAAAAATCAGCGGAAAGTTTTCCTCATCGGGTTCAAGCTCATTTATGTGGAAAACTCTGCATTTGCCCCCGGAGTTTTTCTCTCAGAGAATGGCGGGCGACATTCAGACAAGAATGGTGTCAAACGGCGGAATTGCATCTCTGCTCATAAATATATTTGCGCCGATTGCATTAGATGCGGCAATGCTTGTTTTGTACCTTTTGATAATGCTCAAATACAGCGCCATATTAACTCTTATCGGCATAACAAGCGTACTGCTTAACATTCTTTTGTGCGGATATGCCGCAAAAAAGAGAACAAACATATTAAGAGTTATGATGCGTGACGAGGGAAAACTTGCCGCAGCGACCGTGTCCGGGATAGAAATGATTGAAACCGTAAAAGCAAGCGGTGCGGAAAACAACTACTTTGAAAAATGGTCGGGTTACAGCGCAAGCGTAAACGCCGCAAAAGCGGAGTATTTAAAAATCGACAGTAAAATCGGCATTTTGCCGGAGCTTGTTTCATCACTTGCCGAGGTTTTTGTGTTGACCTGTGGTGTCTGGCTCATAATGAACGGCAGGTTTACTATGGGTGCACTGCTCGCATTCGGCGGATTTTTGACAGCGTTTTCCAAACCTGCAAGAAAGCTCATTGCCGTGGGCGAAAGCATAGGAGAACTCAGATGCAATATGGAGCGGATTGAAGATGTAATGGAATACCCTGCCGATACCGACTCTGACGGTACGGCGGACAAATGCCGTGAATATGACAAACTATCGGGGAATATTGAACTCTCAAACGTGACATTCGGCTATTCTCCGCTTGCGGAACCGCTCATAAAGGATTTCAGCCTTAAAATTTCTCCCGGTGAAAAAATAGCGATTGTCGGTGCGTCCGGCTGCGGAAAATCCACTGTTGCAAAACTCATATCGGGTCTGTATAAGCCGTGGAGCGGCAGTATTTTGTTTGACGGAAAGACAATAGACGAGATAGACCGAGCGGAGTTTACGGGTTCCGTCGCCGTGGCAGACCAGGATATTACCCTGTTTTGCGACACAGTGGCAAACAACATAAAGATGTGGGACAATTCCATTGAGGATTTTGAAATGATAATGGCGTGCCGTGACGCCAAAATTCACGACGCAATTACAGAGCGTGACCAAGGTTACGGCGGTGCGGTTTATGAAAACGGCAAAAACTTTTCCGGCGGCGAAAAACAGCGCTTGGAGATTGCCCGTGTCCTCGCTCAGGATCCCACAATCATAATTATGGACGAGGCGACAAGTGCCCTTGACAGCGCCACGGAATACGAAGTTGTAAGCTCCGTTGCGGCACGTGGCATAACTTGCATCATAATTGCGCACAGGCTTTCGACAATCCGTGACTGCGACGAGATAATTGTTATGGAAAACGGCGTTATCGCCGAGCGTGGAACTCACGACGAACTGTACCGCTCAAACGGTATTTATACAAAACTTATTACCAACGAATAAAGGGGGAATATCTGTGGGCTGGTTTGACGAACAAATACGACAAAGAAAAAAAGACGATGCGGATACTCTCTCCGAGGCATTACACGACATCGCAAGTGCGGTTTCGGGCAAGAAAACATTTTTTCAAAACGGCAATGCCAAAAACGAAATAGATAAAATATTAGCCTATTACGGTGTAAAAAGCCGTGACCTGCCCGGCTCGCTCAAAGACATAGATGCGCAGACGGAATATCTCACAAGACCGCACGGCATAATGCGGCGTGAGGTTACGCTCTGCGCCGGCTGGCATAAAGATGCGACGTACCCTATGCTTGCAAAGATGAAGGACGGTACGCTGACGGCATTGATACCGGGAAAGTTCTCGGGCTACTTTTACACAGACAGACAAAGCGGACAGCTTGTAAAGGTTTCTAAAAATGACGAAAACCTCTTTAATGACAAAGCGTATTGCTTTTACAAGCCGTATCCTCTTAAAAAACTGAACGAAAAGGAGCTTGCAGGGAGCATATTCGGGGCAATAAACCGAGCCGACATATTTTTACTTGTACTCATAGTTATTCTGACAACGGCAATATCGCTTATTGTGCCGAGCGTTTACAAAATACTGTTTTCGTACATAGCAAAAGGCAAAAACATTCAGCCCCTCGTCTTTGCGGCACTTGTGCTCGTATGCACCGCCGTGGCTTCAAACCTGATTGAAACGGTTAAAATGGCGCTGTCCGGGAGAATAAAAAACAAACTGGAAATATCCTGCGGTTCGGCAGTTATGATGCGTATTCTGTCGCTCCCGGCGGATTTCTTTAAAAAGTACAGTGCCGGTGAACTTTCAAGCAACGTACAGTCGATTACGGAGCTTTGCGAGGCACTTTCGGAAACGGTAATTTCACTGGGTATAACACTTATTATGTTTGTGCTCTATTTTTTGTGGATAGCGTTTTTTGTGCCGCCGCTGACTGCGCCGGCTGTGATTACAACCCTGTTGCAAACGATTTTTGCGTTTTTT
Source organism: uncultured Clostridia bacterium (assembly GCA_934500705.1). GTDB lineage: Bacteria > Bacillota > Clostridia > UMGS1810 > UMGS1810 > CAKSIN01. The sequence continues at coordinate 129,973 of CAKSTI010000004.1, forward strand.
GTTATGATTTTACAGTCCAAAATCAAGAAACGCCAAGACATAATTGACTCAGAGGAACAGGGAGTAAGTTATTCGCTGATTTCGGGTATTTCAAAGATAAAGCTCGTAGGAGGCGAAAAAAGAGCCTTTGCAAAATGGGGCAAAAAATATGCCGCAAAGGCACGGCTGATATACAATCCGCCGTTTGTCGTAAAGTACAGGAAATCAATATACACCCTTATAACCGCTTTGGGCACTGTGTGCATTTATTACACCGCCGCAAGAGCGTCGGTTACACCGGCGGATTTTTATTCGTTTTCCGCCTACTACGGCATAATAACCGCAGCTGCACTGATGCTCTTTGAAACCTGCGACAAAATATCCGACATAAGACCTAAGCTTAAAAACATAACCGCATTTTTTGAGTGCGAGCCGGAAATATCCTCCGACAAACAAACCGTTACGCATCTGTCGGGCGGTATTGAGCTTAACAACATAACGTTCCGCTACGGCGAAAACAAAACGATTTTTAACAACCTTTCACTCAAAATCAGACCCGGCGAATATGTGGCGGTGGTAGGAAAAACCGGCTGCGGAAAGTCAACGCTAATCCGCCTCCTTCTCGGATTTGAGGAACCGCAAAAAGGCGTTATATACTATGACGGCAAGGATTTATCAAAACTTGATTACAAGAGCCTGCGTCAAAAAATAGGCATCGTAATGCAAAACGGAAAACTGTTTTCGGGAGATATATTCTCAAACATAGCCATCTCCTCCCCCGCTCTCACACTCGACGAGGCCTGGGAGGCGGCGGAAAAGGCAGGAATTGCGGAGGATATACGAAATATGCCTATGGGAATGAACACCATTTTATCCGACGGAGGCGGCGGAATTTCCGGCGGTCAAAGACAGCGGATACTCATTGCAAGAGCCGTAGCCGCAAAACCACGTATTATGATATTCGACGAGGCAACAAGCGCACTTGACAACATAACGCAGACGACGGTTTCCGAAACGCTTGACAATCTCAAATGCACACGTATTATCGTTGCGCACCGTCTGTCGACAATCAAAAACTGTTCAAGAATAATCGTGCTTGACGGCGGAAAGATTGTGCAGGACGGCTCATACGAGGAGCTTATAAACGAGGACGGGTTGTTCGCCGAGCTTATTAACAGGCAAAAAGTCGTGTGAAGGGTTATACCTTTTTAGCTTTGGTTCGTATAAATATTTGAAAGGAAAACGAGAGTTATGAAAAATACCATAAAAAATCTGTTTGATTTTCAAAAATTCACGGCAAACAAAAACCTGGCGCAACTGATTGAAAAAACAGAATTAAAATACAAAAGAGAGCTGTCCGATGACGACCTCGCCTTTGTAAATGCCGCCGGAGATGCAAATGCCGTAATGCGTTCCTCCCGAAAGACGGAGGGCATAAACGATGATTGATGCACAAAAGGCGCAATTATATGAAAGTTACAGAGAAAAGGTAAGTGCGTATGTTTTTGGGAAAGTTAATCACACGCAGGACGCCGAGGACTTGGTTTCGACCGTCTTTTTAAAGATTTATCAAAATTCCGATAAATTTGACGCATCAAAGGCAAAGCTCTCCACTTGGATATATGCAATAGCAAGGAACACTGTAATTGATTATTTCAGAACAAGAAAAGTTCATTGCGAGCTTGAAGAAATGATACTCAGCGAGGACATCATATCCGAAACAGTCGAAAACGAAGATATGCTCCAAAGGCTCTATACGGCGCTTACAAAGCTCCCCGAAAAGCAAAGGGACCTCATCATTCTTCACTACCACACGGGCAAAACCTTAAAGGAAATCTCCGTTTCTTTGGGTATGTCATACATAAATTCCAAAATTTTACACAGGAAGGCGCTGAGTCACCTCGGCAAACTGCTTTCCGCTGATGTTAAGGAGGTTGATGTGCACTAATGACACAAGGCATTGCAAAAATCAGGCAGTTATTTTGCTTGCCCGGGCATTGCGAAGTCGGGTTCCCACTTGCCTAAACGTACACTGCCAAATAATCAAATGGAGGTTAAAAGAAATGGTAAAACACGCAAAAAAAGTCATCAGCGCTCTGCTTTGCGTCACTATGCTGTTATCACTTGCGCCCGCAACTCTTGCGGCAGCCCCAAGTTCTGACGGCGAACGCTCGTACTTTGACTTTGAAGCTACCGAATACGAAGTTATGGAAAACGACGGCGAGCTTAAAATTAAAGTTGTACGTCACGGTGACGGAGATGCTGAGGCAGATGTTGCATTTAAGATAGCCGATTTTCTCTCGTCCTACGGCGAGGATTACGAAGTTCTTGATGCAGACGGCAATCCGCTCCCGAAAGTTTACGGCGAAAAACCATCCGTATCGGACTTTAAATACGAAGGCGATACAGAGCAGCTCGTCGATGTTGAAAACAATTCTTCCGAAAGCGAAAAAAGCGGAGATGCCGCAGTTGAGGAAGACGCCGCCCCGTCCGGCGAAAATTCCGACGCTGACGGCGAAGCCGACGCAAAAGACGGTGAGCCTGCCCCGGAAAACGTTGCTCCTGCCGACTCCGACAATGACTCGGCGGAAAAAGATGCAGACGGCAGCACCGATGCCGCACCGCAAAGCAACGATGCGCAAAATTCGGCTGTTACAGATAACAGTGCCGACAGCGCAGATGACGGCACCACAGCCGAAAACGGCGAGCAACTCCCGGAAAATACAGATAAAAAGAGAAAAAGCACCGGCTCTCCCTTGCGTGATGCCCAGGCGGCATATCTGAATATTACGGAAAGCGCAGAGGATAAGGAAACCGAAACGTCGGTAAAAGAAACGCTCGACGATATGTATAACTATTTCCTTACGGCAGAGGGTGCCTCCGGTACTATCCACTTTAACAAGGGCGAAAACGAAAAGACAATCACCGTAAAGATATTTGACAACGATGCACCGCAGCAGAACAAAGTCTTTATGATTGCCCTTATGGGAACAGACAATGACGAAACAATGACGGCTGCCAATGCTACCACATATGTCACAATCATTGACGACGAAAAGGCAGAAATCGCACAGTACGATTTGGCACAGGACGACATCACGCTGACCAAAGACTTTCCCTCCGGTTACATAACGGTGAGAAGGAGCGGCGCAACCCAGTACTTCGGTACGGTTTACGTATCAACCGTAAAAGATACGGCAGATGCCGGCTCCTACGAAAACTTTGAATACAAACCCGTGGCTTTTGTGCCCGGCGAAACGGAGAAAAAAGTTGCGGTCAAGGCAACCGATTTCAGCAAAGACGGCAAGTTCGGTATCCGTCTTGAAGCCGAAACAAGCGCTTATGTAGGAAGCTATTACACAACGGTAAATATTTCCGCCTCCGGCGAGCCGTCTGTAAATAATATCTCCCTTATGGCGTCCAACGTAACGCTCGGAAGCTCTTCGTGGAATGCGGACGTGTCTGTACCCGGCGGCTGGAAAAAGGACATCACCGGTGACGGAAAGGCCTGGGAGAGCAACGGATATTTACACATAAAGCAGTATGACAAGAGCGACCATACTATGTTTGTAAGCAATAACAAGCTTAATCTTGTCGGTAACAAGAGCATAACTTTCAGCTCTTATGTTACCAACACGAGCCGCGGCTTTAACACAAAGTACAAATCATATGACACGTATTTTGAAACCGACAGCGACCAGACCTTCTCCGGCAGTCTGGACAGCATACACATCAGAGGAAACAGTAATTGGCAGGAAAGAACGCTCGGACTCGGAAATACGGGAAATTCCGCATATCTTAAATTTTCCACAAGACCGACCTCCGGCGGATATGACAACCCTGAGGCAATAATCGACTGGATACGGTTTAACTATGCCAAGTATACTTTCAGTCCGCAAAATTCCGCAGAGAATTTTAACCGCAGAGTATACGACTTTACGCAGGGCACGCCAAATGTTTACGATACATACTACGACGGAGAAACAAACAGAGTTTATAACCCCGGAAGTGTTGTAATCAAAAAAGGTAATGACACCGTTTCCTCCTTTTACGGCAACAACAGCGACTCGGTTACGATTACCGCCGCCAATGAGTCAAAGAATAAAGAAAGAGGAATATACTTAAAGGGTGTGTATTTTGCAAAAGATAATATAACAGACCACTCTCTTTTCCTCAGCGGAAAATACACAACCAAAAATGTGTACTACGTTTGCGCATCGAACGGCAAAGTGACCTTTACCCCCAACCAGACCTTTATTGAAACTCTGCACAACAAAGGCGTTATAGGCGGCGTTCACAGCGACGAAACGTTTAAGGTTTACCCTGTTTTTGCATACGAAATGGTAAACGTAAACTTTGAAAACTCCGACAGAGATGACAGCAAATCCGCAACCAAGGGTAAATTCAATAAGGACTGCAAAGCCTCTTACATTGCCAATGTATTGGAGGCGTGCGACAAAGGAACTGTAAAAAAAGGTTTTTATGCAAAGTGGCTCGACTACTACTATATGACCGTCCCGAAAGGTTCGATAGTAAGAGTGCAGACCCAGCCGATTTCCACAAGGACGGCAAACGGCGTATATTGGTGGAGCTTTGACGGCAAGAGAAACGGAGTTACATACCATAAAGTAGGCGATACCATCGCAAGCGGAACAAATCCGAACGGCGAAACACTGACAGCTACCGACTACACCAAAGCCGATATTGTCATAAAAGAGGGAACCTGCATAAAACCGGCAACGGGCACGCAGACCTTTGAACTCGGATATTTCCCGACAGAAAAAGGCAGTATCCCCGATGAATACAAGGGCGAAAACGGACTTACAAATGCCGTTGTCCCCTCAGACGCAATTACCTCCGGTGTTGCTTCGGGCGGAACAGACAAAAACGGCAGATATGTACTGAAAAATCCCTACATCGGTATGGACTGGTCGTTTACCGCACTTGCACCGCAGGGCTACTACACCCAGTGGGTAAATATGACCGGTGACGTGAACGGCGACGGATACATCACTGCCGACGAGTCTGCCAATATCAGGAACAAAAGCAGTATGCCGGAGGAAGTATACGGCAACAAACTCTCCGGCAAGCTCGACCAGGATAACTTTATATTAAATTACTATTTCCTACCGAAAACCTCGGCAGGCAACGGTAAAAAAACCGGTAAGGTTGTCCGTGCACCGGAGAACTTCTATCAGCTTGCAAAAAATATTAAATCAAGCGATAACGATATTCCGATTGTCGGAGCATATGTAGACGTAGGCGGCTTTATCGGTCAGACAGACGGTAACGGCAGATATTCAATACTCTGCAACGACCTGCCCTCCGCAGGAAACGTAAGCACTGCCGTTACAGCGGACGGATACGCATACAACACGGTGTCCAAACTGCAAAGAGATACTTATATAAAGCTCGATGCGCTTTCCAAATTCAAGGCAACGGGACTTGACGCATACTACGATTACACAAGCGGCGCAATCGCAGACGATTTTATCACTGTAAACGATGATACTTTGACGATCAAAACAAGTGTTTCCAGTGACAGTGCTATTATGCCGACAAAGGCAAGATTTTTCATCTATGATAATGACGGAAATGAAAAATTTGCACTTGACGGCAGAGAAGGCTACACAACCACATATGAAACAAACGGCAATGAGCTGACGGCATATCTCCGCTTTAATCCCAAAAAGGATATGCAAATCGGATATAAGGTATATGTACAGTTTGCAGACCAGAACGGCGAGTGGACGAATTTAATCGACCTCGGTTATTACTTCTCCGCAAAACTCGACCTTGCAGAGTTCATATTCCCGCTCATCGGAAGCTCGTCATTGGAGGATACGATAACAAGCGGCTTTGTTGCGGATATTATCGGAAATCCGCTCGGCGATATGGACTTTGGCTCAATCAACGGTTTTGAGGAGAACAGCTATTCTTACACTCCGTCGGGCATCAACAAAAACGATGCGCAAAAGTACACCTGGCAGAAAACCGATTACAGCTTTGGCTGGTCAAGTACATTCTACCGCAGAAACAATACCACGAGTGCGGAAAAAGACGACGCAAAGCTCAAAGATTATCTTAAAAAGATTTATGACGGCAAGAGCAAGGGCGCTCCTCCCCCGTCACCGAGCAAATACGCAACAAAGAGCAGATTTAAGTGGTCTGTAACCCCAAGCGTCGGATTTAACCTCACACTTTCATCAAGACGTGACGGAAATACGTATTTTGAGGACCTTGTATTCTACGCAAAGGTTGACTTTGAGGTCAGTGCAAGCCAGCAGATACAACTTCCTATCGGCATCAGCGTATTAATAAAGGGCAGCCTTGACGGTGATGTTGCAGGCATTTATCATATGTATGTTGACTACCAGGACAGCTACGAAACAGAAGATGCGGTAAAATACACATCGGAGGATTTCGGTGTATTTAAGAAGTTTACCAATTCCGTAAGACGAGAAGGATATATCTTCCTCAATCCGAAAGTGGCAGTTGCACTCGGTGTAGGCTACGGAGTCGTGTTTGTAACGGGAAATGCGTCGTTCGACTTTGATATGGACTTCCAGTTCACGGAAATCGGCACAAACGCATACGGAGATATCACAATAGACTTAGGCTGGGGTATACAGCTATTTAACTTTGAGGTTTACTCCAACTCGCTCTATTCAACTACCGAGAGACTGTTTAATACCGAGGGTACAAATGACCACATAGATTTTGACTATGACGCCACAAGCACAATGTCGCTCCTGTCCGTTGCAGACTTTTTCTCGGCTGACGATGACGAAAAGCTCGTTCTCGACAGACCTTCTTCAAGAGATTATCTTGCAAACAGAAGTGACTGGTTCGGAGAGGACAGCGGTATCTCGCTGATGGCATCTGACGCCTCCGAGGGAACAGTTGAGCACACATTAATGGAAGGTTTTCTTGATAATCCGTATGTAAGACTGACCGAACTCGACGACGGCAAAATCCTTATGGTGTTCATCGGCGATAACCCGGAAAGAAGTATTACAAATAAACGCTGCCTCTTCTACTGCATATATAGTGGCGGTATTTGGTCAGTGCCCAGGGCGGTCGATAACGATGACACACTCGATGACTACCCCAATATTTCTGATTTGGGCAACGGCAAACTTCTCATCACCTGGTCATCGGCAGATAAGGTCCTCGATGACGGTGCGACAGTTGAAGATGCAATGAAATCAATGAATATCAAAGCACGTTTCTTTGATAAGAGCACCCTTAAATTCGACGACGAAGTAATGCAGGTTACAAAAACAACCGACGGTGACTTCTGTGCCGACACGATGGCAAATGCCGCATACGATGCTGACACAGACAGACTCATTCTATACTACACAAAGACGGAGTACGACAATTTGAATGAAGTCGGCGACATAGCCGGCGCATATTCCGCAAATGCGTATATGTTCTACGAAAACGGCAAATGGAGCAGTGCAGATGATTACACCGACGACGAACTTGCCGGTCAGGAAGACAAGGAACAATACAAAAACGACTGGTACGGTCAGCGTTTCCTTGATGTGAGAACAAACAAAAACGGAGAACTTCCGAGAGTTATAGACACCACATCTGTAAACTACAACGGACTTGCGCTCTTTGCGTGGACTGTTGACTGGGACAAAAAACTTGATACCCTGAACGACCGTGATGTATTTATGCAGATATACAACTTTGCGGAAAACAGCTTTACGCACATTATCCGTGTAACAGCGGAGAGCGCCGCATATGCAGCGCCTAAATTTGCACATTCCGACAATGCAACGTATTTGTTCTTTGGCGAGATAAAGGCAGAGGACGGCAGCGGAGCGAAAACCGAGCTTGCCGAACACGGTGCGATTAAATATCTTGATGTGAGCGACCTGATAAAGAATGATAAGTTCACAAAGATTACCGACGGCGACAACGAGTATTACATTTTCCAATACGCCCGTGAAACATACGTGTTTGACGAAAACAGCGATAAAACTGCCGAAACACCTGTGGAAAGAACAGAAACCGAAACCGTGCTTGCCGAGGCAGGTATCGCCGCAGAATGTGATAATCCTATGGAATACGACGTCAAAGTATCCGACGACGGACAGATGTATCTGTTCTGGACAGATGCGGTAGACGGTGCAAGGCAGATTATGACCGCTATGTATAACGGCACTGACGAAAACGACGATGACGAAACCAAAGACGAAAATACAGCCGGAGCCGACTTGTCCGAAAGGTATTGGAGCGAACCCATACAGCTCACAAGTGCGGCAGAAGGTGAATATTACTCCGGCATCGGTGCGACAGCCGTAAACGGAAAGATTTTCACGGTAAGTGCCAAAGGTATCTATTCCGACAAGTCAGCGACATCTTTTGTCACCAACGAACACACACCGTTTGCAAAGATTAAAACAGCGTCTGTTGAGTTAATTGACGAAACACCTCAGCCGCTTTCAACAGTTACTCTCCGTGCTGCGGTAAAGAATGAGGGATTGCTCAAAAAAGACGCATCGCAAGACAACCCGATACCCGTAACATTTACGATAAACGGCGAAACCCCCGTCACCGTAAATATTACCAAGCCGATACCGGGCGGCACAACGGTTGAAGTTGAGTGCAGCGTAACGCTCCCGGAAGATATTTCAAACATAGAGTTTGAGGCGTACACAAGCGATGCGGACAAAGTAAGCACAAAGCTTGAACAAAAGAGTGACATAAAACTCACAGACAATAAGATTGAACGAATTGCGTCCGACGGATACAACCCCGAAAAGGTTGTATACACCGCCGTTTTGGAAAACGACGGAAATGCCGATATATCCGACCTTTCATTTAAAGCAACGGTGGGTAAAACCAAAGTCGGAAGCGCCGATATTGCAACACTCTGCGCAAACGAAACGCAAAACGTTGAAATAGAACTGTCTGTTCCCGATAACGCTTACGTACTGAATGATGACGGTGTGGGCAGTGCAGATGTAAATATTGACGTTGTGTCAAACGGCGAAACCGTAACAAGCCACAGCGGAACTGTTCAAAAGCCGTTCAGCGCCGAGGCTGTCAAGGCACTTTCCAAGGTTACGGAAGTTAAATTTGCAAACAACGGTCAGTATTCTATGAAAGTGGCAGAAAAGCAGGACATTCAGCCGACAATCGAAGGCGATGACGAAGGCTCGCTTATGGTTATGTGGCTCGAAAGCTCCGACAGCGATGTTGCCCACATCAATTATGACAATTTTGTTGTAGCCGACAGTGCCGGCACGGCAACACTCACCGGCATAGTCGTTCCGAGCGAGGAGAAAATAGACTTTACCTCGGGTACGGCACAAAAAACCGATTGGAAAGACCTTATCCCGTCCGACAAACTCATAACCGTTACAGCGACGGTAAGCGTTACGGACACAAACGGAGGTCACAGCGGCAGCGGTAGCAGCGGCAGTTCATCGAAAAAGCAGTACACCTTAACCCTTGATGCGGCAAACGGCAGTGAAACCGGCACGATTAAAGTAAATAAAGACGGAACCGTTTCAAACCTTCCCACCCCCGTCAAAGAGGGATATAAATTTGAAGGCTGGTACACCGACGAGGCGCTGACTATTCCGTTTACATCTGAAACGAAGGTAACCTCCAACCTCAAACTTTACGCAAAATGGACAGAGGATACCCAAATAACCACACCGGGCGCAAATGCAACGCCGTTTAAGGACATAGGCGAAAATGACTGGTTCTGCAACGCAGTGAAATATGTATACGAAGGTAAGCTGTTCTCCGGTATATCGGACGATATGTTTGCTCCGCACAATCCTCTCACAAGAGCAATGCTTGTAACCGTTCTTTGGAGAGCCGAGGGTATGCCGAAAACTGATTTTGCGGTAACGTTTAACGATGTTGACCAAGGCGAATACTATGCAGAGGCGCTGCGCTGGGCAGCAAGCGAGAACATAGTTGAAGGCATCAGCGAAACCGAATTTGCTCCGGATAATAATATTACAAGAGAGCAGATTGCTGCAATTATGTTCCGATATGCTAAGCTCAAAGGCAATGTTCCGGAAGGCGAATGGGCTGTATCTCTTGATTACAGCGACATAGGCGATATTTCCGACTGGGCGCTCGACGCTGTTATGTTCTGCAAATTAAAAGGCATTATGATGGGCGATGACAAAAATGCGTTTAATCCTCAAAATAACGCCACAAGAGCAGAAACTGCGGCTATCGCTCAAAGATTTTTGGAGAGTTTAAATAATTAATTTTAAGGAGGAAAAACAAATGTCAGAGAAAAAGAATGTTGTATCAAATGACGAAATTTTGAAAGATAAGGAATTGGATTTGGAAGAATTGGAAGATGTTTCCGGCGGTTCTCTTAAAGATGTGAACTTCACAAATACGGGAGATATTTCAAAGGACACCAAAAGCAAAATCAAGTTAAAACTCGATTTTAACTAACACCAAAATCCGCCGCAGAGCCTGCGGCGGATTTTCCTTGTATAAAGAAGGGGCAGTTTAAAAAGTCCTAAAATCACAAAAAGGATCTTGTATGGAAAAGTCGCTGACTTTACCACACTACCCACAAAAACTACTGCTGCTGCCGCAAAACCGCACATTAACAAAACACATTGAATAATTTTTTAATAAAAATGGTCCATATGTTTGACAACTGCAGAATGCCGACGCAAAAAATCTTTGCTAAACACTTGACATTTTTAAAACATTTTATTATAATAGTATAATTGAATATTTATTATCATCGTGGGTTATGCAATCTTATTTTACCCGACCGCAATGTTGGGCAATTTTTTAAAGGAGATTTAAGGAAATGGCAACAAAACCTATAATTTTAACGCCGGAAGGCCACAAAAAACTCGAAGAGGAACTTGAAAACCTCAAAGTTGAAGGCAGAAAGGAAATTGCCGAGAAAATAAAGGAAGCACGCAGCTACGGCGATTTGAGCGAAAATGCCGAATATGACGCCGCAAAAGACGCACAGGCCGCTATGGAACAGCGTATTACCACAATCGAAAATATGCTGAAAAATGCACAGGTTGTGTCGGACAGCGATGTTTCCACCGATACAATAACCATCGGTTCAAGGGTTAAACTCTTTGACGTCGAATTTGAGGAAGACGTTGAGTACACAATCGTCGGCTCTACCGAGGCAAACCCCGATGATGGAAAAATATCGGACGAGTCACCGATAGGAAAATCACTCCTTGGCAGAAAGGTCAACGAAACCGTTGATGTAGAACTTCCCGGAGGAAATGTTATTCAATTTAAAATACTTGATATAAACAAATAGAGAGGACACGAAAAATGGCAAACAACATCCACGAAACCGAAGAAAACCTGAACGAACTTCTTCAAATCAGACGTGACAAGCTGAAAGAACTGTGCGATAACGGAGAAAACCCGTTTGAGGTAATGCGTTATGACCGTGACAATTCAAGCACGGAAATTTTAAATAATTTTGAGAAAATGGAGGGCACAACAGTATCTGTTGCCGGCAGATTAATGAGCAAACGTGTTATGGGCAAAGCATCATTTTGCCACGTTGCAGACCGTGACGGTCAGATACAAGTATATGTCCGCCGTGATGACGTGGGAGAAGATGCGTACAAAAAGTTTAAAAAACTCGACATCGGCGACGTGGTCGGCATAAGCGGCAAGGTATTTAAAACCGGCACCGGCGAAACGTCAATACACGCTGAAACCGTTACACTGCTTTCAAAATCTCTGCGTCCCCTGCCGGAAAAATGGCACGGACTCAAAGATATGGATTTGAGATACAGACAGCGTTATGTTGACCTTATAATAAATCCGGAAGTTAAACAGACATTTATTATCAGAAGTAAAATAATAAAGTATATACGTGAATTTTTGGATAACAGAGGATATATCGAGGTTGAAACTCCCGTACTTAACACCATTTCCGGCGGTGCAACCGCAAGACCGTTCATCACACATCACAACACGCTTGATATTGATATGTACCTGAGAATTGCAACCGAGCTTAACTTAAAGCGCCTCATAGTCGGCGGACTCGAAAAGGTTTATGAAATCGGCAGAATTTTCAGAAATGAAGGAATGGACATAAAGCACAATCCCGAGTTTACCACCATTGAGCTTTACGAGGCATTTACCGACTATCACGGTATGATGGATTTGACCGAGGATTTAATCTCCACGGTTACCGAAAGAGTTCTCGGAACAACCGACATTGTTTATCAGGACAAGGAAATTCACCTCGGCAAAGGCTGGGAGAAAATCACAATGATGGACGCTGTCAAAAAGTATGCCGGTGTTGATTTCACTACCGTTTCCACCTCGGAGGAGGCAATAGCCCTCGCCAAGAGTGTCGGCGTTGAAGTTGAGGAAGGAAAGTCAGTCGGCGAAGCTATGTACGAAGTATTCGACGAAAAAGTCGAACCTCAGCTTATCCAGCCTACATTTATTATGGATTACCCGATTGAGGTTTCTCCGCTTGCCAAGAAAAAGCCGTCAAACCCGGACTATACGGAACGCTTTGAATTTTTCATAAACGGTACCGAATACGGAAACGCTTTCAGCGAGCTTAACGACCCGATAGACCAGAGAGAACGCTTTGAAAAGCAGGTTGAGGCACGTGAAAAAGGCGATGACGAGGCAGGAATGATGGACGATGATTATATAAACGCCCTTGAATACGGTATGGCACCGACAGGCGGGTTGGGCATAGGCATCGACAGATTTGTTATGTTGCTCACAAATTCATATTCCATACGTGATGTACTGCTGTTCCCGACAATGAAGCCGTTGGATAAGTAAACCGCATAAAATGGGGCCTTTGAGGTGCTTGACTGCACCCAACTACACCATCACTACACCATTTTATGCATAAAATGATGCTCGCAAAAATGTCTTAGCGTTATATAAGGACTATGGTTTTAAATCGTAGTCCTTTTTAATTTGACAAGTTATATAAAGTGCGATAACATATAATTGTTCGAGAATTTATTTAATCAAATATATGCGGATAATATTGAAACAAGATACACAGAAAATTTAAGAACAGAACAAAGTGCCGATTCTATATTTAATTTTATGAAAAAGGGAGAGTATTTATATAAGACGGGGCTGTAGTCAACCCGATTTAAAAAATCGTTTTGCTACAACCCCTTTTGATTACTGTAAAGGTTTCTCACTTCTCGTACAAAAATTCCTCCGAGAAATTCAAATTAAAATCTTTTTCTATCGCTCTGAAATTATCCGGGGTTATGGTCTGCGCCTTTTTGCCGCCTGTTATCTGCATAACGTTTACAAGCATTTCGGCTGCCTTTTCAATGGTGTGCATTATGCCAAACGCCATATCGAGTGTTTCACCGCTGCAAACAAGCCCGTGATGCGGCCAGATAACAGCGTCGTATTTTTCCATAAGTCTGCCGGTTGCAATGCCTATTTCGGCACAGCACGGCACTTTCCAGTCCATAACGCCGACGCCGTTTGGGAACACTATGGAGCACTCCGTCATCATCTCCCACAGCTCACGGGTGAAAACCTCCGATTTAAGCGGCAAAACATAGGTTAAAATGTTTGTGTACTTTGGGTGCGAATGATAAACCACACGGTACTTTCCGCCCGTAGCCTTTGCCTTGATGCTGTGAGTGAGAAGGTGGGCGGAGATTTCGCTTGTCGGTCTGCCGCCGTTTGACAGTCCCCAGACTATTTTATATTTGTCGCCGCTATTATTTACGGTTATTATGCAAAATGAGTCCTCAGGGTTATCCTTGACGTTCTGAAAATACTTTCCGCTGCCCGTTACAACGAAGTACTGCCCGGCAAAGTCCGGCACGGCAACATCTTTGCCGATTTCTTTCCACTCGCCGTCTGAGCGGAAGTTTTCCTTTACCTCGTCCGCCTCATCAGATGTCATTCTGTACGACATATTTCCGCCGTTTATCTCGTGCCAGCCCATCTGCCAGCCCATATCGGCAATTTTGATAAACGACTGTATTGCCTTTGATTTTAAAATATCCATTTTTCTCTCCTAATCCGTAACAACACCTTTTTTGAGCAGAACGTTGGCATAGAGGGCACTCTCGCCCGTTGCAATGACAGCGTAAGCCCTTTTTGCACGCTCATAAAATTCAAAGCGTTCAATGTGCTCAAAATCATCGTCGGTGTAATTTTTTACTATTTTCCGGTATTCCTCCCAAATCGGCGTCCTGACATTGTCGCCCTTGACAACCTCCATAAGATACAGAGGTTTTGCGTATGTGTCGAGCGGCAAAAGTTTAAGCACTGCGTCCAGCACCTCGGCTGCGCCGTTACCGGTGAGGTACACCACTTTCTGCCCCATACTTGCAGACGGGAAATTCCCGTCTGCAATGACTATTTCGTCGCCGTGACCCATTTCGCACAGTATTTTAAGAAGGTCGGGCGGTATTATTTTAGGTATGTTTTTAAGCATATTCCACCGCCTATCTGTAAAGCGGGCCGTACTCGGCACACGCTCTGTAATCGGTTGCGGTCTTGTCGTCGCCTGCGCCGAAGCCTGCCCACGACTGCGGTCTGTAAATCTTTTCATCAGGTACGTTGTGTACCGAAACGGGTATTCTCAGCATTGACGCAAGCGTGATTAAGTCTGCGCCAATATGTCCGTGAACCGTTACACCGTGATTTGCGCCCCAGTTTGCCATTACGGAATAAACATCTGTAAAAGCTCCCTTTCCGGTCAAAATCGGTGCAAACCACGTTGTCGGCCAGGTGGGGTCGGTGCGCTTGTCGAGCTTTTCGTGAACGTCATCGGGAAGTGTCACGGTGTATCCCTCCGCAATCTGAATTGTAGGTCCTACGCCGTCTATGAGGTTAACTCTTACCATTGTAACGGGCATCTGAGCCTCGGTCTTAAAGTGGCTTGAAAATCCGCCGCCACGGAAGTACTCATAGTCCGCTCTGCACCAATCCGTTGCATTAAGGCAAGCGTCAATGTCGGCGTCAGTCATTTTCCACCACTGCTTAACCGTGCCGTTTCCGTCCTTATCCTTTGACGCACCGGTGCAGTCGAGGGCGGTTGCGCCGGAGTTGATAAGGTGAATTATGCCGTCTTTTGCCTTGCCGGTGAGCTCTTTGCCCGTAACTCTCTTTACGGAGTCAGGCGACCAGTATGTACGCACATCGTGGAAACAGGGCGCTTTGCCGGTAAGAAGTGTGGCAAAGAGCATTGATATGCCGTTTAAGGTATCGTTTTCGGTTGCAAATGCAAACGGTGCTTTCTTGCCGTTCCAGTCAAAGCTCGACGCCATAATCGCCTCGGTAAAGTCGCCGTTCGGCAGCCAGTCCGTCCACATTCTCTGACCCTGGAAACCGCCGACTATACCGTTTCTTCCAAGGCTTTCCTCGCTCCAACCCATTTCTTTGAGCTTGGGATTGCCAAAGAGAATATCACGCACAATAATTGTAAACTTTGCGATAAACTCCCAGTCCTTGTCCGCCGGAACAACCTTTGATTTCTTAATAATTTCAGGGAAGTTTTTACCGCTGTTTTTGTCAAATCCCTCTTTGCAGTTTGCCTTAATCCACGAAAGCGCCTTTTCGTACTCACCGTGGTCATAAATTTCGAGTGTAATCCTGCGCAGAACCTCTGTCAAATCCACCCATTCGGCACGCAGTCCGAGGTACTTTTGCATAAACTCGGCGTCGCAGAAAGAGCCTGCAATGCCCATTGCAACACCGCCGATGTTTACATACGCTTTGTTTTTCATCTGTCCCACGGCAAGGGCACAGCGTGCAAAGCGCAGAATTTTCTCAGCAACGTCCGACGGAATTTCCGTATTGTCGGCATCGCACACATCGTGACCGTAGATTGAAAATGCGGGCAGCCCCCTCTGTGCGTGAGCCGCCATAGCCGCCGCAAGGTAAACCGCACCGGGGCGCTCCGTGCCGTTAAATCCCCAAACGGCTTTTATTGTCTTGGAGTCTAAGTCCATTGTTTCACTGCCGTAGCACCAGCACGGAGTAACGGAGAGTGTGGCAACGACGTTTTCTTTGCCGAACTGCTCGGCAACCTTTGCCGCCTCTGCTCCTCCGCCTATTGTGGTACAGCCGATTACGCACTGCGCCGGTGTGCCGTCCTTATAGAAGAGGTTTTTCTCTATCAGCTCTGCCGCCGCCTTTGCCATATTCATTGTCTGGTTTTCGAGGCTCTCTCTTACTCCGCCCCATCTGCCGTCAATTATCGGTCTTATGCCGATTTTTGGTTTGTTCATTTCATTTTCCTCCCATAATGTTTTATATATGATAATTATATTATTGACTTGGTTAAATTTCTTGTGTTATACTATTAAAAAGTATAATTATTTTATCATTTGGAGGAAAAATGAACACTTCATATCACGAGAGAATGCAAAGAGGCACGCCCGATTTTCCGCTCGGGGTGTATATAATAGACAAAACCCACCCACGCTACAAAATGCAGATGCACTGGCACAAGGAATTTGAGATTATCCGTGTTACCAAAGGCACTCTGGAACTTGTTCTTAACGATAACAGAATTACCCTCACCGAAAATCAGAGCGTATTCATACCCGGCGGCATAATGCACAGCGCAGACCCCTTGCACTGTAATTATGAATGTCTTGTCTTTTCACCGTCGGTTTTATATAATGTTCAGGTGTGCCGTTCGCTTATAAAAACTCATATGCAAAAAGCGGTTGTTTATGACGATAACCGCAATATCCATTCTATTTTCAGTGTGGCAAAAGAAAGGAAACGTGGCTACGAGCTTGAAGTCATAGGTTCGCTCTATCTTCTCGCCTCGGAGATTGTACAAAAGGATGACGGATGCAGCGTTCCGCCAAACGAAAAACTGGAAAAAATAAAAGCCGCAATGATGATTATTGAGGAAAACTACACCTCCAAAATCACCCTCGACGAGCTTGCAGCTTCGTGCAGATTGAGTCCGAATTACTTTTGCAGATATTTTAAGGAAATCGTTGGTCAAACGCCCTTTGAATACATCACCGTTTACCGTATTGAAGCGGCGTGCGAGATGCTCGCCGCCGGCGGCAGAAACGTTACCGACGTTTGCTTTGCGTGCGGATTTAACGATTTAAGTTATTTTATACACATATTTAAAAAGTACAAAGGCGTGTCGCCCGGAGGATATTTGGCAAAACACAGATAACGCAAAAATGCCGACGTATTACTTGCCGGCATTTTTATGTTTAAGTTCGTTCAGTATCTGCGGATAAAGCTGACAGCTCATTCCGCCGTCAACGGTTATCTCCGTTCCCGTGACGTTTTTGGACTCGTCACTGCCGAGGTACCACGCCGCATTTGCTATGTCCTCAAAGTCGGATATATCTCCTATCGGCGTGAGGTCGCCGTTTACAATCTGCTTTTTGCCCATATCGTGCCAGCGCTGTGTTTTTATCGTTCCGGGCAAAACAGCGTTGGAGCGGATACCGTACTTTCCGAGGTCAACGGCAAACGCCCTTGACATTGCGTTAATTCCGCCCTTAGATGCGCAGTAGGCGCTCCTGTTGGGGATTGCACGGTAGGCGGTGTTTGAGCTTATAAAAACTATTGCGCCCTTGTGATGCTCCTTCATTCTGATTGCCGCCTGGCGCACAATGGTAAAATTCCAGACGAGGTTCGTTTCAAAAACTCTTTGAAATTCCTCGACCGAAACATCAAAAAATGGCATACCGACCGCCGGGTCTTTGCCAAAGCCCATATCTGCCGAGTTAAGGCACACGGTTTCAACAAAAACGCCCTTCCCGTCCAAATCGGCAAATATATCCTTGACCCTCTGTTCATCTCTTATATCAAGAGCATATCCGTATGCGGAAACGCCGCAGATTTTAGCAATCCTTTCCGCCGCAGACTCGGCACGTCCGCCGTCTCTGCTTGTAATTACAACGGAGTAGCCCTCCCTGGCGTACCGCTCGGCTATGGCATATCCGGTGCCAACCGTTCCGCCTGTTACAAATACTGCCTTTTTCATATTACATACTCCCTGTTTTTAAAAATAAAATTCGCTTTTCGGCGGTCTGATGTTCGTAAGCTCGCCCGTGTAATGCCTGAGCGTATGGGGCTTGTACGGGTGCTTTAAGCATTCGTCCTCGTCTATCTCTATGTTAAATCAAATTCCGAGGAAATTAAAAAGGCATTCGGCAAATTTCCGAAAGTCTTTAAGGTGATTGAAGAGGACAAACTGTACTCTCTGTTTAAAAGTATGATGGATATTAAGGCAACCCACAACGGATATGAATTCCGAATAAACGCCCTGCTATTCGGCATACTGGCATACCTGAGCGACAGCACCGCAATGATTGGCGCAAATCAACAATACGCACAATATGCGCAAAACATATTTCTTGCCCGAAAATTTATAGAGGAAAACTACGGAAGGAAAGTTGTTCTGGACGATATTGCAAAGAGTGCAAATCTGAGCAAAGGCTTTTTTCACAAAGTCTTTAAGTCTATGCTGAGATGCACGCCGAGCGAATATCTGTTGAAAATCCGTCTGCAAAACGCCGAAAATCTGCTCGTCAATTCCGGCAAAAGCATAATAGACGTTTCCCTCGCCTGCGGTTTTGAGAGTCAATCGTACTTTTGCTCCGTATTTAAGAAATATTTGGGCGCAACGCCGAAAAATTACCGTAATATCAAAAGACCGTTATTATAAAAAAGCTTTTGATAAAAGCTCCGCCTGCGGGCGTAGATTTTTGATTTTTCGTCATTGCGTTTTACGCAATTTCCTACAAATTAAAAAAACAGCTCCGATGTATAAATATCGGAACTGTTTTATTTTAAAGAACCTTTGCAAGGAATGTTTTAAGTCTGTCGCATTTTGGATTTTCAAAAATCTCCTCCGGCGTTCCCTGCTCCATAATCTTTCCGCCGTCCATAAAGATTACACGGCTGCCGACTTCACGGGCAAAACCCATCTCGTGAGTTACCACAATCATAGTCATACCCTCGTGTGCAAGCTCTTTCATAACGCCCAAAACCTCGCCCACCATCTCCGGGTCGAGTGCGCTCGTCGGCTCGTCAAAGAGCATAACCTCCGGTTCCATACACAGCGCACGCACTATGGCAATTCGCTGTTTCTGACCGCCGGACAGCTGGCTCGGATAGGCACTTGCCCTGTCTGCAAGTCCGACACGCTCCAAAAGCTGCATTGCCTTTGCCTCTGCCTCCTCCTTTGACTTTTTGAGGAGTTTTATAGGGCCTATTGTCATATTTTTAAGCACCGTCATATGTCCGAACAGGTTAAAGTGCTGGAAAACCATACCCATTTTCTGACGGTGAAGATTTATATTTACCTTCTTTGCCAAAAGGTCATCACCGTTAAAATATATGTGACCGTCCGTCGGCATTTCGAGCAGGTTGAGCGAACGCAAAAGCGTTGACTTGCCGCTGCCCGACGGGCCGATGATAACGACAACTTCGCCGACTTTGACTTTGAGGTCAACATCGTCTAACGCCTTAACCTTGCCGCCGTTGTAATACTTTTTTAAGTTGCGTACATCTATTAAAACATTATCGCTCATTCTTACGCAGCCTCCTCTCCATAATCGAAAGCAGTTTTGTCATTATCATTACTATTGCAAGGTAGATAATGGCAACAAGCAAAATCGGGTTTACCTGGTCATAGGTTGTGTTTTTAATTTGGTTTACGGATTTGGTAAGGTCGCTGACGGCAACATAACCTGCAACTGCTGTTTCCTTTAACAGTGCAATCATTTCATTGCCTATTGCCGGCAAAATGTTTTTAAGCGCCTGCGGAAAAACTATGAGCCACATTGTTTGCAGATTGGAAAATCCAAGCGAACGCCCCGCCTCAGTCTGTCCGATGTCTATGGATATTATACCGGAGCGGATAACCTCGGCAACGTATGCGCCGGAGTTTACACCGAACGTTATTACAGCAACCCAGGTGCCGTCCTTAGCGTAAACAAAGATGATAAAAAACGAGATAAGAAGCTGAACCACGACCGGTGTTCCACGGATTATTGTAAGATATATGTTGCAGAGCACATCAAGCGGCTTTAATGCCTTGTTTGTGCGTGCAAAAACTTTGATTGTTGCCACGACAGAACCTATGAGCACGCCGAGAATAAGTGCGCCGAAAGTCATTACAAGCGTTTTGCCGAAGCCGCTGATTATGAGATTGTACCTCTGTCCCACGATAAATGTTTCGTGCAGCGTTGCAAGCCAAGAGTTGAAACTGCTGCCGATGGCAGCGAACCAGTTGGTTAATGCAGACATATGTATTTCCTCCTTTTAACACGGAAAAAGGAGCGACGTAAAGCGCCGCTCCGTGACCCTTGATTTTAATTATTCCGCATCATACGGCAAGTCGTATTTTTTAAATATTTCGGCAAGTTTGCCCTCTGACTTAATCTCCGCAAGAGCTTTGTTAATCTTTTCTGTGAGCTCGTCGTTGCCAAGTTTGAGAGCTATTGCATAAGACTCTTTGGTGAGCGGTTCGTCAAGAACAACCGTTGCGCCGTTCTGCTTTTCGGAAAGTGCCTTTGCAACCTCGTTGTCTATAACGAGTGCGTCAACCTTGCCTGTGGTAAGTGCGGATATTGCCTCCGGACCTGACTTAAATGACATAACCTTGTAGCCGTTGTCATTCAAATACTGCTCGCCCGTTGTACCCTCCTGGCAAGAAACTGTCTTGCCTTCGAGGTCGTCTTTGGACTTGATGTCGCTATCCTTTGTTACCACGATTGCCTGTGATGCCTCGTAGTAATCGTCGGAGAAGTTCATATTCTTTCTTCTCTTGTCATCAGCGGTAATGCCGGCAATGGCTACGTCATATTTACCGGTAGCGGCGCCGGTTAAAGCTGCGTCAAAGTCGATGTTTGATATTTCGAGCTTTTTGCCGAGCTTTTCTGCTATTGCGTTTGCAATGTCAACGTCTGCGCCGACAACCTTGTCGCCTTCGATATACTCAAAGGGAGGAAATTCTGCGTTTGTTGCCATTGTAAGCGTATCGCTCTCTGTTGTCTTGCTTGTTGCAGTGTCTGTTCCCTCGGTCTTTTTGTCACCGCAGGAAGTGAGCATTGTCATTGTGCCGAAAAGTATTCCGGCTGCCAAAACTACTGATAATAATTTTTTCATAATCGGTTCCCCCTAATAAATTATACATTACATTGCATAAAAATACATTGATTGTATTATATACCCGTGCAAATAATTTGTCAATAACTTTTTATATAATAATTTTGCATCACAAAACTTTATTTTGTGCAATTTGAAGTTACGGCAGTGTAATTGTAGCCGTTGCCTTACTCCCGTCTGTCGGCTGTGGCGCTATGGGGGGTTCGGTACCCGGAGGCGTCTGGGACGGAGTTGTGGTTGAAGTTTTGTTTTCATCAGGTTCGTCTGTTTCCGTTTTTGATGAATTTGCCGTGTCGCTGTGCGGATTTGCAGTTGACGAATAACTTGACTTTTTGCTCTTTGTTCCGATATAGCTGTGCTTTCCGCTGCACTGTTCGAGCGCAAACTCCTTGTTTGCATAAACCGTCACACGGCTGCACGATGCCGACGGCTTTTTGCCGGTGTTTGTGCAGACGGTGAGTTTTTCAACACCTGACGGCATTGTAAAGTGCTTGGCGGAAAGCGGTTTGTGTATCTGCGTCATAATCTTTTTCCACACATTAAGCGCAGGGTTTCCGCCTGCGGAAATGGTCTTTTGCACATCGTAGCCGAACCACACCGAACCTGTATAGTACGGTGTATATCCTATAAACCATCTGTCCTTGGTGTCGTCACTCGTTCCGGTCTTGCCGCAGGTATCCATATTTGCAATCTGCGCTCCCGAACCTGTTCCAAACTCTACGACGCCCTCTAAAAGCGTATTCATAATATATGCGGTTTCCTTGCTGAAAGCACGGTTTGTCTGCGGGTCTTTTTCGAGCAGGACACGTCCGTCGGCATCGTACACCTTGGTATAAACTGACGGCTCAACGTAGACACCCTCGTTTGCAAATGTGCAGTAGGCGCTGTTCATCTCCATAACCGTTACGCCCTCCGTAAGTCCGCCGAGAGCGAGAGAGGAGAGGTTTTTGTCCGAGTACACCTTGCCGTTTTTGGTGACTTTGGAAACAACGGTATCCATATGGAGTTTGTCTTTGAGGTAGTGATACGATTTATCAACGGTCACTTCCTCCAAAATCCGTATTGCCGGAATGTTGTATGAAAATGCAAGCGCATTTTTAACGGAAACATAACCTCTGAAACGTTTGTCCGAGTTTTTCGGCTCCCAGCCGTCTATTTCCAGATGCGAGTCGTCAACGGTTGTTCCGGGTGTTATAATTCCCAAATCCACCGCCGGGCCGTATACGGCGAGCGGTTTTATTGACGAGCCGGGCTGCCGGGTGGTCTGCGTTGCACGGTTAAGGACACGGTTGCCCTCTTTTTGCCCTCTGCCGCCGACGATACCCTTTACCTGTCCGGTCTTGGGGTCGCTTATTACCATTGCGCACTGCGGTTTGACACTGCCGCCGACGCTTGGAAACGAGGAGTCGTCCTCGAAGGTTTCCTCCATTATGCTCTGAATTTCGGGGTCTACGGTGGAATATATTTTAAGTCCGCCGTTATATATCATATTTGCGGCAAACTGCTCGGTATATCCCTTTTCCACAAGGTCATCGAGGAGCACTTCGTACAGGTTGTCGAGAAAGTACGACTGAGTTGCACTTTCCTCTATCCTACCGGTTTTAAATTTGAGTTCCTCCGACACTGCCTTTTCGTACTCGTCTGTGCTGATGTAACCCAGCTCGGACATTTTTTTGAGCACGGTCTTGCGCTTTGTCTCGTTGTTTTCGGGATTTACAATCGGGTCGTACAGGGTCGGGTACTGCGTGATACCTGCAATGCAGGCTGACTCTGCAAGGTCAAGCTCGGAAACGCTTTTGGAAAAATACACGTTTGCCGCCGCCTCGACACCGTTTGCGCCGTGACCCAAGTAGATTGTATTGAGGTAAAGTTCGAGTATCTGTTCCTTGCTCATCTTGCTTTCGAGCACTATTGCACGGAGCATCTCACGTATCTTTCTGGACTTTGTGCGCTTTTTATCGTTTGTTATATTTTTAACAAGCTGCTGTGTTATGGTACTTCCGCCGTAGCTGGAATTGCCTTTAAATATATAGTTGAGCACCGCACCGCCCGTCCTCTTGATGTCAACGCCGTGATGCTTTTCAAATCGCTGGTCCTCTATTGCTATAAAGGCTTTTTTTAGGTTATCGGGCACTCTGTCTATGCTCGTCCATATGCGGTTTTCCGCCGCAACAAACTGCTCGTAGCGCTGCGGATTGCCATCCCCGTCAATGTAATACACTGTTGAGGAAAGGTTCAGGTTCATAGTGCTGAGGTTGTCGCCGAAAGTAAAATCAATGTTCAGTGCAACCCAAACAGATGCAAAAATCACAAAGGCAATGAAAAGAAGTATCAAAACTTTGCATACAATGCCCGTGGTTTTACGCTTTTTGCGCCTTTTCCGCCCTTTGGCAGCCGTCGGCTTTTGCGAGCCGCCGCTCTTTCTGCCCTTTTCGCCGGATTTTTCCGACAACTGGCGTGCCCTCGCTTTATCAAGATTATCCATAAACAGCACTCCGTTTCTGTGGGTATACTATCTTATAATAGTATAATAACACATAAATAATAAATTAATGTTACAATTATTTTACGAATAGTTTAAATATTTACGGAAATGATAAATAATACTAAAAAATACAAAAAGAGGCTGAATATTATGGAGAAAAAATTGAGATATATTGCAGTTTGCGCCGTTTTTCTTTTTGCGGCGGTGTTTTTCAGCACAACTGCCAAAAGTCCCGGAAATGCCGGAGGTGTCAATTTGCCGAAATACGGCGAAATTGCGGACGAAAACAGCGAAAAAACGGGAATTGCGCCGGGGCATGCCCTCGCACAGACGCCAAATGAAGACGGCGGCGACAATGTTACAAAATATATTCTTAAATATGACGGAAAAAACGTGCTCCTTATAACCGTTCTGCCCGACGGAACGCAGACAAAGCACAAGGCGGACAAAATCGACGTACGTTATCTTACGGAGTACGACATAAATCAGCTGTCACGAGGCATCGAGGTGCAGAGCGAGGACGAACTGTATAAGCTAATAGAGGACTTTTCGAGTTAGACGGACGGGCTGTAAAAAAACGCACCGACCGCAGCCTGCTTTATTAAAATGAAAAAAGATTAGCGTATATTCTCAATTATGACAACCGAATAGGTAAAAATTTGCTCAACACAAATTTTAAAGAATTAATCGCAGACTGCTCTGCACAAACCTCACCGCTCGACGTACCTGAGTACGCCTTCGGGCACGCCCCAAGCACAGAAAAGCACTGTGCTTGGGGTTCAGTTTGCACATTCTGCACGCTTTTTTCCGAGCCCTGTTTTTAACTTTTTGCCCAATTCACCGCCCACACGCAGTCCGTGGGGTCCATTGCGGTGTCACGGTATTTTTGCGCCGCCGACTCAAATATTACATACGACCTGCCGTTTTTGAAAACAACGCCCTCACTCATCGGCGGAGCGGAGAGCGAGCGCTTAATTCTGTCGTTGTTTAAGAACCACAGCGGAACAACTCTCTTTCCCACGGAAACGACCCCGTCGCACTCCTCTTTTAAAGGATATGAGTATAAAAACTGCGACGACATTACGCCTCTGCCGTAAGAACAGCTGAGATGAACGTCGCCGTTCGGCAGAAAAGCCGCCCCCTGTACCTCGTCCGGTGCGGCAAGCGCCGCATAGATAACCGCCTCACGTGTTCCACGTTCATCTGATGTCCTTATTCCGCCCCTCTTTTTTGCGTCCAGACGGTATGCGGCAATGAGCGTGCGGTACTGCTTGCCGTAGCCGTCCTTTACCGACACGTCAAAATTGTTTGCATATGATTTATGATAAAAATTCCCTGCCCACAGGTAACCGTCAAACACCGTTATGAACGACGCCGAAACGGGCAGACGGATTTCGCCCTCAATTCTGATGTTTTTTGAACCGCCGCTCAGCGCAATCTGCGGAATGTAGTACAAAAAATACCCGTCCGTGAGATAGACGTATCTGCCGAATGACACTATTCCTCCGCTGTGACCCGTAAAATCCGTGCCGTCGCTTTTTAATATTTTATATTCGCCGTTCATTCTGCCGCTGTCGGCATTGACGGTAAGTATATATGCGGCACCGCCGTCGGCGTTGTAGCCGGAGAGCATAAACGAGTTTTTGACCTCGCAGAACGTCAGCCCCTGGGGCACAAAGCCCTCGTCCAGACCCGGAATTACGAAGCTCTTTTCGCCGCAGCGCATAAAGGCACGGTAGGCGCTGTAACCGCTCCAACTGACCACGCTTTTTTGCGTATGAAAGTATTTTGCGCCCAATATGCCCGTATGCGCCGCCATCCGCACCGATGCGGAATTGTCCAGAGCAACCCTCGGCGCAAGAACGCAAAGGGCGGTGAGGGCGGCGGCAAAATTTTTCAAAAATTTTCTCATAAAAAAATCACACCCGGAGTTATTGTTCCCTCGAAATGTGATTTGATTTAAAAATTTTAATATCCTATTATATAGAATCTAATCCCTGCCCCTACCAGGAAGAATGCGTTAAACGACTCTATGAGGTAATCGCCTGCGTTGTCAAGGCTTATGTATTTGTAAACCTTTTTTACCCACTCCTCAAAAAGGACGATAATATTTTTTCTGACGTCCGTTTTTTCCGCATCGCTCTTTGCCTCGGCGAGCGTAAAGATGTTTTCCCAGACACTGCCGTCGTACAGGTCGTCATATCTAATGTCCGGAAGCCTGTTTTCGCTGTCCGCCCAGGCGTCGACATACATCATACCTCCGCCGATACAGTTTGCGCACATAGCAAGGTAATATGCGGTGGTGTTGCCCTTGAATGTGGCTTTAAAGTTTTCGTCTTTGAGCCAGTTTAAAACGTATTCTCTGCTGTACGGCATAAGTGCCGGAACCATTATAAGCTCATCGCCCGTCATATCAAGCTCCCTTGCCTTGTCGGTGAGCATTTTAAGGGTGTTTTCAAAGAATTTTTCCTCTGCCATAATTTTTCTCTCCTATTTTACGAGTGTCACCGAACGGTGAATGTTGTCTATCGTCACTTTGCTGCCGGATACTTCGTGCTCTCCGTCAAGTGACCAGTCCATACCGCTCTCAAACTCCATTTCTATGTGCGCAGACTTTATAAACTCAAACACGCTGTCCGAAAAATCCGACACGGTAAGTCCGCCTATAATCTTGTTAAGGTCATTTAGGTTGTTCGGCATTTTTACAAGCACGGTTTCAAAAAGTCCGTCGTTCATTTTAACAATCGAGCTGTCAAGCTTTACTATTCCGCCGACAGATGTGGTATTTGTTACACTGCCGAAGATATAGTTTCCCTCATACTCAACACCGTCCGCCTTTAACCTCACGTGATACGGTACGATTTTAGTCACGTCCTTAATTCCCTCAAATATATAGGCAATGTGGCCGAAGGTGTTTTTTGCCGACTGCGGGGTGTTGTAGGAAACCGATGTAAACACACCGAACGATGCAATATACGTAAAATATCGGTTGCCGTTAAAACTGCCGATGTCAATCATATGCGCCGAGCCTTCCACTATGTTCTTTGTCGCCTTTTTAACGTCGGACGACAATCCGAAAGTTGACGCAAAATCGTTGGTACTGCCGGTCGGGATATAACCTACGGGAATATTCTTGCCGCCTTTTAAAAGTCCGGTGACAACCTCGTTTAAAGTGCCGTCGCCGCCGCTTACAACGATTATGTCGGTTGACTTTTCGTCCACCTGAGAGGCTATTTCTATTGCGTGACCCTGATACATTGTGATGTATATTTTAACGTCATAGCCGCTGCGGCAGAAAATTTCGAGCACGCTCAAAAGATAATTCTTGATTTTCACTTTGCCCGAACGTGGATTTACAATGAACACCATTTTTTCCATCTTGGCACACTCCTTTTTATACGTTTACCGAATAATCCTTTTTATATCCGTGAGCGCCGAAAATCTGCCACTCCCCCACTCCGAGCCGCTGCATAACGGCACGCCGTTCCTCGGCGCAGAGCCGTGGGTCTGTGTCAACGGATGTCATAAGTATTGGAGCATAGCGGTTGTACTGCGCCTGTTGGGGCGTAAAGCCGTGAGTATTTACAAAGACATCTCCCGTAAACGCTATGTGCGTGTTATAATCTATAAGCACGGTTTCCCCCGGAAGGTGTCCGCCTCTGCCCTCGTATACTTCAAAGTGCAGTTCGCCGAAGTCGAAAATTCCGATTTGTTCGAGCGGTTCCGCCGAATTACTGCGTTCCCTCCAAGGCGATACGATTTTATCGGGGTCTGTGGGTTTATACGACGTCAAAATCTTGCATATGCTAATGTACGGCTTATGGAGCGGATTTTCCTCACGGAAACCGTTTTTGCCTTCATACTCGCACTTTAAGCAGTATGCGGATTTTTCGCTTGCAATCACCTCGTCGAACATATGCGAAAGTCCGCAGTGGTCAACGTCCGAATGAGTTATGTATATGGTCTTTTTAATGCTGTCAAAATTCGGAACAATACGCCTGAAAATTGCAAGCATCTCCTCCTTGTAGCACGCATATCCGCTGTCTACAAAAAGTATCTTGCCGTTGCTTTTTATAATCGCCGTGTTGCTTCCGCAAGGCGGTTCTATAAGCGTTACCGTGGTATTTTCCCCTGCTTTGTGAGTGCTTATTCTCGGCAAAAATGCCTCTCCCTTTGCCGCCGCAAGAAGCTCGGCAAATTTATTTATGCTGTCAAACGTTCTGTACGGCGAAAGCCCCTGCTCATCGAGCGTCTGCATCGCAAGGTTTACGTGAACCAGAAGTTCCTGCTTTTTTTCATCGGGCAGCTGCATCATCTGCGAAAGCCCGTTTACGTAAGAGTTATAGAATATACTGTTGTCATACACCTTGTCCGAGCTGTTGTAATCGAGCACACGCACCTTGCAGAGCCTTTCCGCCTCTTTGAGAAATTCGGAAATACTGTCGGGGTTGTCCACATACAGTCCCATTTTAAACAGTTGATAATCCGTACCGTTCTCCTGCGAACTTATGTACGAAATATTAAAGTTAAATTCATTTATGAGCGTTAAAATATCCGTAACGCTCCCCGGCACGTCTTTAAGTCTGAATTCAATGAGGACGATGCTCGTTTCGCTGCGGTCGTTTTGCAGATAGCCGATTTTTTCAAGCTCGACGTCCGCCTTTTTCAGCTGTTCCTCCGTTCCGTCGGCATCAATAAAGAGCGTGTGCGAGTCCACCGCCTTGTTATAGCTGACACGGGTTATGTTTATTCCGAGCGCCGAAAAGCATCTGCTCGCCTTCAAAAAAGCGCCTATGTGATTTGGCATTGATGTTACGTATGTTTTTTTCATTCACAGCACCTCACAAATTATTCATCATCGCAAAAGCTGCCCGTAACGTAGCAGGCACGTCCCTTTTGCTTTGCCTCATACAAAAGCGTATCAGTCTTGTTCATCAAATGCGATACGTCGGCAGGGAAAGAAAAACGGCAGGCGCCTATACTGCAACTCACCCGATACGGCGTCTGCAATGCGCCGGAGATTTTATCCAAAAATTCATCAAGCATTTTTTCAATCTCAATCTGCGACAGTTCCTTTTTGTCGATAATAACCGCAAATTCATCTCCGCCCATTCGTCCAACTATGCCGCAGTTGTAAAAGATACTCTTTAAAACCAGAGCAATCTCCCTCAACACACCGTCACCTGCAAGGTGACCGAAAGTATCGTTAATGTTCTTAAAATTATCTATGTCCAAAAACAGAAACCAACCCTCGGAGCAAATCTGACGGTCAAAGTTTTTCTGCGCACGCTCGCAGCAGTTTAAAAATATTCTCCGTCCCATAACGCCCGTTACGGCGTCAAGCTCGCCCAAAAAGTTTTTATATGCGGTGTACCGATAGCTCAAATCCAGAACCACTATGCTTATTACGTTAAGCGAGAGCACCGCCATCATAAACTGAACCTGCAACTGCACGAGGTCAAAGGATATTTTCGGTGAAACCGCCACACTGTGCACGACCAGAACATTTGACATTCTTTCCGAGAAATACAGCGTTGCCACACCCGTCATACTGAAAACAAAGACGGTAAAAACCGCTATAAGAATACGTCTTTTGCCGTATTCGTTATACGGGATTTGCTTTGAACGGTCAACTGCCGACTTCACCGCTCCGATGGCCTTTGAATTATACAATCTCCATACACATTCTACAATAACAATGCAGATAACTGCCGACACCACATTGCTCACAATGAGATAATGCAAGTGGAAAAATGCGCCGGTACCGCCCGGAAAGCAAACCGCCATTGCAGCCATCACAATCAAGCCGTGAGTAAGCGGCGAAAATGCCGATACAATCCACACGCACAGTCTTTTGCGCTTCCGTTTTTTTGCAAATCCGTACACAACACCCGCCAAATATCCGAAAAGGGTTCTCGAACCCACGGCGAGAACAAGACTGCCCCAAGGGTTACCGCTCATAAACGGGGAAAACAACACGTCCGCCTGCATAGCATAAAATGCCGTTGACTTATACAGGCTCGCCAGTCCGAAAACCGCTCCCAGCATAGTGGCGGACGGAGTATCAAGAACACAGGCGGCAATAAGTATAGGTATATATGCAAACGTAACCGAAATCGGAGGTATGTGAACATACCCCAAAAACGTAAATGACATCAAAACTTCAAAAGCTATTAAAATGATAAAGGCATATGTGTCAAATGATGACTTCTTCCGTTTTTTTACAGTGTTCATATCCTACGTACTCACTTTCTATGCAGATGCAAAATCCAATATATACTCACAGTATAGCACAAAAAAATTGAAATTACAATATTTTGATACCGTGAAATTCTTTAAGTTTAAAAATTATGACTGCGGCAACGGCAATTAAAATTCTGCGGTCACTGTACGCCGAACGTCTTTCGGTACACCCCGTCCTGTTCCGGCAGATGTGTGACATATCCCACAGGAAGTTTATTTCCCGTAGCTTTGATGATTTTTCTTGCCCCGTCCTCGCCGAAGGCTCCGCAGAGTTCTATGCAGTCAACGCCTTCCTTTTGCAGTCGGCAAGCGGTTTGCGCCGCCTCGTCAATACTTGACACGCCTATAATTTCGGCATCGCCGTTATGAATTTTGGCAAAATCGTCCGACAGGCAAAAATCCCCCATAATCAAAAATGCAAATTTCATAATGCACCTCCGCTTACTTTTCCGGATTGTCTATCGTGTATATCAGGCAGGCAATTCCCGAAATAAGGGAAAACAGGATAGCTCCGCCCATTGCGTCAGACATATATGAACCGTCAGACAGATATGCACCGACAAAAAATCCCACAATTCCCGCAATGACCATTATAATAACAGACGCCACCGTTCTGAAATTATTCATACCATCAGGCAGTGATTACTCGAACACGCTGCCTAGGCACCCCCAATCAAATTTTCTTTTGCCTATAATAACACAAAAGAATAAAAAAATCAATAAAAATTGCCAAGATTTCAAATGATAATTTATCTCATATCAAGCAAAAAAGACCGCAAAACGGTCTTTTTGTTTGGTGGCTCTGCCGAACCATAGAGATATTTGCGCCAAAAGCATACTCTTTATGCTAAATTGGTTCCGCGCAAGGAAATGTATGTTTAAAAGACTCAACCTCATCAGCGGTTAATACTTTTACGCGCACTAAACCAGCCATCGCTCTCGAACATGCAACATAAATCAATTTCTTCGAATTTATTATTCGATTAGCATTAGAGTCACTTTCTGGCATATATTAAAGAAGAAAATTTGTATTCGTTCCAAAAGAATTCATCAATAACTACAATAACATTTTGAATGCTTGAGCCCTTAGTTTTATGCATTGTAATATATTCGGTTTCTTCTTCCAAATATTTCGAATAATTCAACACCTCTGAAAATTTCATGTCATGTGACAATAATTCGATTATAAAACGTTCTCTTTTGTATGTCGATTCCAATTCATCAAACACTTCTTCATAATGAATATCGATTTTATCTTTGATTTTATTATATGTGTTATTTCCGGCAAGGTACAATTCACGAAATGCTTTATAAAATTCATCTTTGTTGTTTTGTTCTACAAAAATTCTTTCACGTTTGATTTTATTTATACAACTATCAGATAACTTAATGATCTTTTTTTCTGCAGCTAATTCAATTGCCTCCCACATTGAAATATCTTTATCTTCGATCATGCTCGACATAATATCCTTTATGGCCTTTTTGTCAGAAAGCTTTTGAATAATGTAACCACTTGAACGCACTGATTTTATTAGCATGTTGTACTCGCCATGCAAATAAGCATTGCAAATATCGCAGAGTTCCAACACTTGGATTGATGCCAAATACTTTTCCATACGATCACTCACATCGTAGTATCTATCATTAAAAACTTTATATAAATGCTGAAAGTGGTTCTTTTCAGCAATCGCCTTATTTGTAAGCATCAATATTTTAGGCGAAGGACAGTATTCTTTTGCTTTACTTATCAATGCATCTATTTGAGATTGGTATGTCGCCTTTTCTTCATCAGAACTGCGAACATTAGGCTTTTCTTCACATACAGAATATAAAACTTTTACAAAACCATGGCGAGATTCTTCTGTTTCAATCTCACCTTTCGCATTAACCTTAAATGCAACTTCTTGTTTTAATCCATCTAATCGCAACGGATTCACAAAATCAATGATTTCAAATGCGCAGCGATAGTTATCGGGTTTCGGAATTGAAACAAAATTACTCCCAATATATTTATCCACATTGCCAATTCCGTCACTATAAATCGACTGCATAGCATCACCAAACAAACATAGTGTTAACTCCCCATTCTGTGAGACTCGAATCAAATCATCAACTATATCAGCATTTGTATCTTGATATTCGTCAATAAAAATGTAGTCATAACGATCCGCAATCATTTTTGACAGCAAAGGATATTTCATAATTAATAGGTGGAAAATATTCAACAAGCCATCGTGGCCAAAAGTCAAGTCCTTTAAACTGTTAAAACTAGTATCATTATATCCTATTAAAGAATACTCTTTTGAGGCTATATCTTCTCTAATCTTTTCATTAACAAACTCAACCCCACTATTCAGCGTTGCATTAAACTTATCAGGAGCTTTATCATATTCTCTTTTTCCCGCGACTTTTTCCACTGATTGACCAGTTATTTCATAATATTTATCAGCATATTTTTCGTATAAGCTCTTATAGCGTTCATGCTCACTTTTCTTATAATCTTTCTCTGAAACTTCATCAGTTTTTTCGGCAGGTATAAATTTAGAAATGCAAAATAGTTCCCCTATAACTGTATGTATATTTTTCTTATAATCTTTAATCAAGCTATTAATAAAAGAGTGAATTGTTGATACCGGAAAAGCATTACCTGTTCTGCTTAATATTTCATTGACAGCAACATTGGTGTGAGTAATACACATTACTTTCGATTTAGGATTTGTTTGATTAATATATAACAACAATTCTTTTAGTGCTTCTGTTTTACCACTACCGGCGCCGCCATGAAGAACAAAACTTATTTTATCTTTAATACAATTCTTACATTGATCTATAGCCGTAATTACTTCTTCTGTAGCCATTCTAATCCCTCCAATATATACTTAGGGGTCGCCCATTCGACTTTTTTATCCGTATAAGCGATGTAAAGCAAAGACGATGCAAAATCTGATTTTTTATTTATTATCTTCTGAGTCAATTTATAGACATTACGACTTCTATCAATTTCATCTATGTTTTTCAGCCCTAACAACTGAGTCTTTTGTTTTCTCAATTGCGGTAAATTTATATTTATAAATGCATCTTCAAAACTTCTCGGATAATAATCATTTTCCTCTTGCTGATAACTTACATTCACAAAATCGCTTACACACTCTTGGTTATGACTTATTAAATTTTTAAGCCATGTTGTGTGTTTCGTGCAACCATACACAAATTCCGGAGCCCCGTAGTAGTATTTAATTGTAGCATTGGAAGTATTACAACATGCAGGATCCAATACACTACAGGCATCATACGTTGTTTTTTTAGTTTTTTTATCAATCTTTCGATAAACAGTGTCTATGTCAGTAATAATAAGCGTTGGTATCTTGAGAAATTCAATAAAATGTCTAAACGCCTTTGCATTTGCCCCAGCTTGAATTATAGTTATATTTTGTGCTGATAATGGTACATATTTAGATTTATATTTTTTATCATTCTTTTCTTCTTCTGATTCCGCCACCTTTCTTTTTGAATCATATAGGTTTATAAAATAGTTAATCAGTATGCCCTCCGATATACCTTCAATAAAAATTGCCTTATCTGCAAAAAACAACTCAGAAGATTGAACACTCAAATACTGCTTTAGAAATGCAAACTCTTTTTCTTCCTCTTTGTATTTTTCATTTAATTCATTATAGAAATTTTTTATTTCTATATTATCACCATCCTCGCTTTTTTTCAAAGACATATATCTGATATTTTCAAATGGATGATTTGACACAATGTGCGGTGAATGAGTTGAAATTATGGTTTGCAAGTTGGGCACTTGGCTTAATAATTTTTCAATATTTTGGGCAAAGACATATTGAAGCTGAGGATGGGTATGCGCTTCAGGTTCTTCAATCAATAATAGTTTTATGTCCTTGTTATTTGCTTTGAAAGACTCTTTCTTAATCTCAATGCTTAAAAGCAAAAACAAAATATTCATATGTCCCAAGCCATTAAGATGTTCAGGCAAACGATGAGCCAAATCTCCATACACAACTTCAGAAGAATCGTTCAAAATCTCTTTTGCCTTCAAATTAGAAACAACCTTAAGATTTCCCATATTCAAAAACTCTCTCGCATTTAAAAGAAAGGAATCAAAGAAATTCTTGTAATTAATTTCTAACTGTTCATCCATATCTGCGATTAGCAAGTTTATTTTTTCGAACTTATCAGGAGCATTAATATTGACCTTATTAAAATAACCTGTTGTAAGTTTTGAAAGAACTCCGGCTCCACTATTTTCCTCGGAACTCGCAACATTTCGTTTCGCATGAATAATTTCAAAATCAATTAACTTTTCAACATCCTTGAAATTCTTCTCAATGAGTTTATATCTGTTCTCTGTTAGTAAATCATCTGTAGAACTAAAAATATATACTTTCTTTTGCAAATAATCTTTAATATGATTAGTTACAAATTTATCTATAGGCATTTTTCCCCTGTTTTTAATACCTTCAAGCATCTTATCTTTTTTAATTGAACACTCAAAGAGTAAGTTAACAGTTCTACATTCCGGATCAAGATCAAGTATAAATTCAGAGAGATTGCATAAATTATCATTCCCATTGTATTCAATACTCATTATTAATTGTATTGCTAACTCATTCACATCAGTTGCATCATCAATGGCAAATAGCTTTTCTCTTAAATGCACAGAAAAATCATTAAAATTAAAATCCCCATCCTTTAAAAATTTTTCTATTAATACCATAAATGAAGTTTTTCCCGTATTGTTGCGCCCTAATAACAAGCATAGTTCTCTATTAAAATCCATAACTGAATTTTTCAAAATCCTAAAATTTCTAGCCTCTATCTTCGTAATGTGCATTTTATCTCTCCTTATTGCCGCATCAATTAGAATGCACGTTTCACCTTCAAATAGCTAATAATAATTAATCGTTTTATGTTGAGTTTATTAGTACTTATATTGTATTCCCCATCAATATAATCCGACATACATCATATTATCGAAATCGATTTTTCTTTTACTCGATTTTCTTATAATCGTCTAATTTTAACTCCTTCTTAAATTCTTCCTCGGTTGGCATATACAGCTTATACTTAGACGCAAATATCTGATTATTATCTTCCGGCAATGTATATTTGACAACAGCATCGCTTTTATCCGCACACAGCACTATTCCGATTGGGGGATTGTCCCCATCGTTCATCATTTCTCTGGTATAGTAATTTACATACATCTGCATCTGTCCCAAATCCTGATGTGTCAAATCTCCTATTTTCAAATCAATTAACACAAAGCATTTTATGATATAATTATAAAATACTAAATCAATGAAAAAATGCCTGTCATCAAACACTATATGCTTTTGCCTTGCCACGAATGAAAAACCTCTACCCAACTCCAACAGAAATTTTTGCAAATGGTCAATTAAAGCCTGCTCTAATTCTTTTTCATAGAAATGCGGATTTTGTTCCAGTCCCAAAAATTCAAGTACATATGGATCACGAATAATCCTCTCATATTCCGGCTTTGGTTCAAGCTGCTGTATCTCACCTTTCACAGACTCTTTATCTTGACTTGAGAGCAATCTCTCGTAAAAAAATGAATTTATCTGCCTGTCGAGCTGTCGTACACTCCACCCTGACTTAACACATTCATCGGCATAAAATTTTCTAATCTTTTCATTTTCTATCCGAAGCAACCGCCTATAATGTGTCCAACTTAATTTGGGACTCAGTGAATCCCGAATTGGAAAAGCACAATAAAACTGTCGCATCAACCTTAAATTTCTCTCGTCAAATCCTTTTCCGAATTCTTTAGTCAGGTTTTCAGAGATAAATTTTATCAAACCCTTTCCATACTCTGCCCTGTCATTCTCACCGCAAGCTTTATATATCTGCTCTCCGATTTCCCAATATGCCGTAACCATCGCTGAATTTACTGCAGTATAAACCGTATGTTGAGCTTTTATAACACTTGCCCGTGCGGTTTTATATATTTGGTTAAGTTCATTTTTTACAATATCGCTCATTAGCATTTTCCTCAATTCTTATATATGAATTATTATAACACATTTTCCGACAAATTACAATTCATAAACTCCACAAAGTTTCCGGCTTATTCCCGTAGGTACTGCACTATCAGCCTTTATAGAATTCAATGCTGAAAAGCCGGCACATATGTTCATCAAATTCAAGATATATTCCGGTTTTTCTGTCCTTATGCATTACAACATCATGCAAATACTTTTGAATAATTTCCTTGTTGTTCTGCCATCGTTTCTTGCGCCGGAATTATAATATCCGCTAACTAAATACAGGCTATTATATCTGATATCGCATTAAATAAAATATCTACTTCATTTCAATATAGTTCTATTTTGTGAATCCCCTACTCATTCGCTATTTTATATGTTTGAAGCTGTTCTAATTTCGTGATATAATAATACCCATTTTATATTTTTAAGGAGGGTTTCTATTATGAACCAAAAATATTCACAAGAGCAAAAAGAACATATCTTAAAATGCTATCTGTCGGGCGAAAGTGTTCTATCCATTCAGAAAAATAGCGGCATTCCTCGCTCAACAATGTATCATTGGATTAAAGAGTATAATCACAACCACCAAAGCAAAGGGCATGTTATCAATTTAAAGGACTATAATGACCTTAATCGAAAATACGAACGATGCTTAACCATTATTAAAATCTTGCAATCTTCGCCGTGCTTAGCCAGCGATTCAGTTGACGAAAAGTATTATGCTGTAGAAGATTTACTTTTAGAAGGTTACAATGTCAACGTCATCTGTGCAGCATTGCACATGTCCAAAGGTACATATTACAATCGCAAACTTCGCGGCAAACATGGTAACACAAAAGACAAATTAAGACGAGACGAGTTAACGCC
>CAKSTI010000005.1 GCA_934500705.1 uncultured Clostridia bacterium
TTTCTTGTTTCGTTTCTTTATTTAGCTTTCTTGTGGCTTTATTATCTTTATATTTCATGCGTTTTGCACCTCTCTATAATAGTCCATATTAATGGAGGAGGTGAGAATTGTGATAAAAAAGATTAATAAATTGACCGCTTTGTTACTTGCCTGGACGTTTGTGTTAGGAACAATGGGAATAACAAGTGTTTTTGCAGCTGAAACAACATTAGATTTTGCAGGTGTCGGTCACACCAAGTATAATGATGCTAATTATGTAGGTACAAATCTTGATATGTCTGGTATGGGTCAAACAAGTGGACACGTACTGTTTTTTCAGTACGATATAAGTGGATATTCTGCGGATACTATTTTAAATAGTGCGATTTGGAAGGCCTTCTGCAGCAACGGTACAAATTGGAATAACCCAATGTTTAGAATAATGACTTTTGATTGCGAGAAATCACTTGGCACATTTAATGTGAACCACAATGAATTGCTTGAAAGTGGCTATGTAGAAGATTCCAATGTGCTTTGGAGTGGATTGGCAAGTTCGATTTCAACAATTAGTTTTACAAGTGAAATTCCAGAAGGCGAAGATTCACCGGTTAACAGATATAATATTGATTTTACTGATGCAGTTAGGAACGCAATTAGGGCAGGTAAAAAATATTTTAACTTTGTAATTAAGCCTTATTCAGGATATAATGAGTTGTCATTTTTTACAAACAAGAATCCTTTACCACAGCTTATTATAGATACTGTAATACCACCTAAAATTGAAATCGCAGAACATCATCCGGTTGAAGAAGGGACGGCATTTGATATATCGGCTGCAGTTACAAAGGGCGATGCAGAGATTGAATCTGTTGTGCTTTCTGTGGAAGATGCAAACGGAAAGGAATATACTGATTTTTCTGAAGCTGTAATTATAGATAATACTTATACATGGAGTTTTCCTGCTACGATGCCATCAAGCAGTTACAAAATTACTGTTGAAGTAACAGACAAAAATGCACTGACAGCTACAAAAAACATAAGCATGCGTGTGTTAGGGACAGAGACTTTTAATGTTGTAACAGCTTCTTCTCCTGTAAAAACTGCAGTTACTTATAATGAAAAATGGCTTAATTCAAACGATGTGTTAATGGCAAACAATAATTCTATAATTGTCTATTTTGAATATGATTTATCTGAAAATAGTATGTATAATCTGAAAAGTGCAGAATTGAGTTGTCCTGATGATAACTTTAGCGGAACAGCGGAGCTTTATGCAGTTACAACAGGATGGGATGAAGAATCAATAAAAAGCGGCAATATTCCTAAGCTTTCTGCACAGCCTGTTGCAACATCAAATGGACACGAAGTATTTGATTTAAGTAGTTATATAATTGAACAGTTAAGAAAAGGTGTATCAAACATAGGTTTTGCACTCAAAACAACAAGCGGCGAAGTTAAAATTAACAGAAAAGATATGGTTTTATCGCTTGAACAAAGCGATAATAAGAGACCTGAGATTATTGCAGATATCAGCAAGTGCTTTGTACCAGAAGATATGATTAATCTATTTATTAAAGATGATGATTTCATAACTGCAGTTACAGCAACAATTGATAGTGACAGTTGCATAGTTTCTAAAGGTGCTGACAATCAATGGAATGTTGAAATCCCGTCTCATGCTGCTAAAGGAGTGCATAAGTTAATCGTTTCAGCAAAAGATTATTCCGGTGCGGAAACAGTTAAGGAGTACGCAATTAATATCGATGGAATATTTGGTGAACATACTCTTGTTATTTCAGATGGAGCGGCAACAGCAACTGTTTCAAATGTGGAAGACGGAACAATTCTGATAATAGCTGCTTATAAAAACAACGAGTTACTACAACTTATTGTTGAAAGTGATGTTGCTGGCGGTGCCCTTTCGGCAACACTTGATATAAGTGGTGAAGACAATAATGAGATTTCTTATAAATCTTATATATGCACTTATTCAAATGGGTTTAAGTTGATTGATGTTCAATAATTGTATGTAGTATATATTTATAATAATCCTACAATCGAAGAACTTTAAATTATAATAAAAAAATATAAAATAAATAATATTTAAAAAAGGAGTGCTTAAAAAATGAAAAAAACAATGAAAAAAACAATGAAAAAAATATCAGCATTGTTTATTGTAACATTTATGCTGATAAGTATGTTCGGAACGGTAGCAGTGACTGCAGAACCTGCTCCTAAAGAGAAAACACTTAATTTTGTTGGTTCAGGTAGCTTTATAATAAGCAAACCTGATGAGGTAGTAGCGGCTGGAAACTGGTCAGTAACAACTGAAGTTGGTTCCGCTGGTACAGATTCATACTTTCAGTATGATCTTTCTTCGCTTCCTGAAAATGAAGTAATAACAAAAGCTACATGGAAGGCTTTATATACCGAGGGCCAAAAGTATATTGAAGTAAGAGGATTTAATGCTACTGAAAATCTGGGCAATTTTACAAAAAGTTATAATGCACTTTTGAATGCAGGATATAACAATCCATACACAATTCGTTCTGCAGGTCTTATTTCTAAGGACGAACTTACTACTGTTAGTGCAACTGATGGAACTTCTACAAAAAATATGCAGCAATGGAATATAGATATGACAACTGCTGTGCAGAATGCTGTTGCAAACAATCAACAGTATTTAAGTTTTGTTGTAAATGCAACGGCTGGTTATGCTTATGGATATATTCCTCGTTACTGGTCTCCTCAGCCAATTCTTGTTGTTGAAACACAGAAGGTTGCAAGTCTTAATCTTGTTGGATTGACAGATGGTAAAATTAACACATATAATTCTGTAGGATTTGATATTGAAGCAGAAGCAATTGAGGGCGAAGAAAATTTCAAAAGTGTTGTTCTTACAATTACAGACGAAAATAACGAAACAAAGACATATGATGAGCCTGTTGTTAACGGAAACAGATATAAATGGAGTTTTAGTGGTGGTCTTTCAGAAGGTACATACACAGCAGTTGTGACTGCAACGGATGCAGCAGGTGGAGTGTTGACTGCAAATGCAATTATTGAGGTTGAACCTTCTGTTCAGAGCGTGATATCAAAGCCAGATCTTCTCGCAAAATCAGGTGCAACTGATGTAAATTTTTCAATTAATTCTGATCCTTCATACTTCCAACACGAGCTACCACAAATTCCTGATAATGCAGCTATTACATCTGCGAAGTGGTATGTTATGAAGGGAACTTTTAATACGAACTATCCAAACGGAAGTTTTGTTTTCTCAAAGATTAATACACAAGAAAAATTAACGGGTAGTTTTAATAATTCAAATGTTGCAGGATATGCAGAATTGACTGCATCTGAAAGCTTTGCTGTATCTGGTGTAATAAGTAACACCATTGTGAATACAACACTTAACGGATACACAAATGATTTTGCAGAGGTTGATCTTACCAATGCTGTAAAGACGGCATATGCAGCTAATGAGAAATATTTTGGATATATGGTAAAACTGACCGATGGTTATTACACTGTTTCTAACTACGCAACTCAGTATAGACCATTTATGGTAATTACATATGATATTGGCTATGTGGAACCGGTTAAACCAGTAGAAAATCATGTTCTTACTGTAGTAGACGGAACAGCGTCTGCAAGCGTTACAGTTAATGAAGGAAGTGCGGTTTTAATTATTGCAGCTTACAATGGAAATCAGTTACTGGATGTTGTTATGGATGATACAATTGAAGATTCACAGCTTACAACTTCTCTTACTAATTCAACACCGGGTGTAACTTTTAAATCCTTTGTATGGGAAAGTATGGATACCTTAACTCCATTACTTCTGGCAAAATAATGTCGGGATATTTGAACAGTTTAATATCTGAAAACTTTAATTAACTAAAATGACCCTTGCATTTATATTAGCAAATCACACACCGAAAAATTCATTATATTAATATGCAAGGGCCATTTTTATATATTACAGGAGCATTCCTGTTAAGTAACAAAAATGAGGTTTGACAAAAAGGAGTTCACTCCCTTAGAATGTAACACAGGGTCAAAGCCCTAATAAAAAGAAATCTACTAAGGGAGGAACTCTAAGATGAGTATAACACAGAATGAGAAAATAAGTCAAGTAAAAAATACAACTTTGGTTGTAGGAATTGATATTTCGAGCGAAACGCACTATGCCCGTGCATTTGATTGGCGTGGTTTGGAGCTTTCAAAAGTATTCAAATTTGAAAGTACAAGTTATGGATTTGAAAACTTTTCAGAATGGCTGACTGAAATCTGTAAGACCAATCAAAAGGATAACATTATCATAGGCGCTGAGCCTACGGGACATTATTGGTTCACGCTTGCTGAATACTTGAAAGAACACGATATCACATTTGTGTTTGTCAATCCTATGCATGTCAAACGCACAAAGGAGCTTGATGACAATCATCCGAGCAAGAACGACAGAAAAGATCCAAAAGTGATTGCCAAGCTGGTAATAGAGGGCAGATATTTAATACCGTACATTCCGGAAGATATATATGCTGAACTTCGTATTATGAACGAAAACAGAATGCGTATAAACAGGGAAATGATTGCAATAGAAAACCGTATCAAAAGATGGTTTGCAATATATTTTCCCGAGTACAAAAATGTATTTGGAAATTGGGAATGCGACAGCAGTATTGAGGTATTGATAAATGCACCATTGCCTGCGGATGCAGTTAATATGGGCGCAGAAGCCATAAATGGGTTGTGGCGTGCAAAGAAAATCCGTGCTGTCGGAATGAAAAGAGCCAATCTTTTAGTGGAAACAGCAAAATCAAGCGTAGGTGTTAAGCATGGAGCGAGTGCCGCAAGATGTGAAATATCAATGCTTATCGAGGATTATCTGAGAAAAAAGGAGCAAATGCAAAGAGTGGTCGAGATACTTGAAACGCTTTTTATTCAAGTTCCGAATGCAGAAAAATTGTTAAATATCAAAGGTGTAGGCATATTGACGGTGGCAAGCTTTTTTGGCGAGGTTGGAGATATTAGACGCTTTGAATCTCCGAAACAAATACAGAAGCTTGCAGGACTTGCGATAACCGAAAACAGCTCTGGCAAGTATAAAGGGCGGTCATGCATAAGCAAACGCGGAAGAAAACTATTGAGGTATACATTGTTTCAAGCCGTGATGTCAATGACGATGCACTTACCGGAATTCAGGGAATTGCATCGATACTACACAACAAGAGTCAAAAATCCGTTGAAGGGAAAACAATCAAAGGTTGCATTATGCTGCAAGGTAATACGCGTATTCTATACTTTACTAAAAAAAGGTGTGGAATATGACAGTCAAAAGCTGATGAAAGACATTGTCAGACCGGAACTGATAGCGGCGTAAGAAAAAGCCAGAAAAAATCTTAACAGGGAAAGCGTCCTCAAAAGAGCCTGAAAAGATTTACAATGTAAAAGAAAAATAATGAGCAGGTAGTCGGTGCTTGATATTGTCCAGCAGAGCAAAGACTCGGAACAGGAGCATAAACCGGCACCATCTTATGGATAAGCGGAACGAAGGAATTTAGGGCAAAGACCCTGTTAGACATGGGAGGTTAAGCTGCTGTAAGTGAAGTGGGATACCAAAGTGCCATTCATAAAAACAACGACGCTTTGATTTTTGTACCCATTTTACTTAAAAATCGTACTGAAATCAATCAGATGCAATGATTTTATCCATAAACTCATTATGAAACTTTTGAAATTGTAAGAAAAACGGAGAAAATTAAAGAAAAACTAAGATTATATAGGGAGGACTATTATGAAAGCAGTAAAAAATATTCTTCTGATTATGATTTCAATTAGTATAGTGCTATGTAGTCAAATATCTGTTTTAGCGGAAGAAAGTACATATACAATGGAAGTATCACTGTCGTTGTCTTCAAGTGGTGTTGTTTATCCAAATTCTCCAACAGTTTCAATGTTAACAGACGATGATGATTATGCATGGCGGATGAATAATTTTCGTGGTTCATCATCAATTTTTCAATATGATTTATCAGAAATTCCAACAAGTGCGACTGTGAACAAGGCGGAATGGAAAATTCTTGTAGGCGAGCCAAAAAGCTGGACGGCGGCATTTACAAGTTTTGAATGTGAACAAAGCTTCTCGAATTCTATTAATTATAATGATGCGGTTGATTTGGGATATGTTCACCCAAACAACAGCCTATCCAATTGTTTTTTGACAAAGAATATATCTGAGGATGATTATGTCTCTGTTTCAACATCGGAATATAAAGGTGAGGCACTTGGTACGATATATTCAACCGGAAATCAGCTAACTTTTGATTTAACTGCAGAGATAAATAATTTCCGTACTGCAGGAAAAAAGAAATTAAATTTTGGTGTTTCTCATAGTGGTATTTTAAATTCACCCATACGAATTCCAACGGCTGTAAGTCCTTTACCAACACTTATTATATCAATTACACTTGATTCTAGTATAGATGTTGATAGTATGACAACAACAAGATATAATGATTGGTTAATAAACCTTCATCCAACTTCACCCGTACAAATTGCGTTAGGTATGAAGGGTGGTGAAGCAGGACAAGCAGGTCAAGCACTTGCAATATCACCATCAAATCCGCAGATTATGGCTTGTGGCAATGATCAATCGGCTGTATATACAAGCAAGGATGCTGGTAAAACATGGAAAAATACAAGTGAGGGCTTTAATTCTATTGGTGTAAGCGATCTGATGTTTTATCCGGAAAATAGCGATGTAGTTATTGCAATGGGGACAACATATTCTCCCCGAAATGGAAATACTACAGGTGTTTACCGCAGTGAAGACAGCGGTAAGAACTGGACATTGGTAAAACAGTTGCCTGTTGCACAGCGTGCTGGAAGATATCTCCAATATGGCAAGAAGGTTAACGGGGTATATCCTCTTTATGCAGCAACAAACAGTTCGGGCATTCTTAGTGGCGTATATGTATCTTATGATATGGGTTTGACATGGAAAC
Organism: uncultured Clostridia bacterium; assembly: GCA_934500705.1. Classification (GTDB taxonomy): domain Bacteria; phylum Bacillota; class Clostridia; order UMGS1810; family UMGS1810; genus CAKSIN01. Next base: position 6,987 of record CAKSTI010000005.1, read on the forward strand.
CGAGAGGGCTTGATACTCAGGTGATTTACGATTTGTATGTTGATGGAAATTTTATTGCGGCATCAACAGCGAAAAACGGATTGTTTATAAGTACAAATGGAGGAAATCATTGGCAACGCATGAGTGTTAATTCAGGATTACCAAGACAAGGAATATGTTCATTTGTAAAAGATCCATCAAGCGATATGCATATGTTTGCAACAGATGCTGAAAGGCTTTTTGAAACAATTGATGGTGGGGAAAACTGGTCTGTAGTAAATACTGCAAATGAAATTGGCGTTGAAAAATTAAAAACACTTGATATGATGGAGGATCCACAATCGGAAGGCAGATATATAATTTGTATGGGAACAAGCATTCCTGGCCCTTCTTTAAGATATTCAGTTGATAATGGAAAAACTTTTACTAAATCAGTAGTACATTCTGAGCAGGCATTTATGACTGATGTAAAAGGATATATTGCGGAGCCAATTGAGATAGACTATGCAACAAAAACAATTTTTGCTTTCTTTGATGGTGATTTACACAAATCAACAGATGGCGGTCGAAATTTTTATCCTTCTATGTCAGGATATTCAGGTATGAGATCTCGAGATTATGTATTTGATGCAAATGACCCATATTATCTGGGCATAGCACAGACGGATCGTGGATTTATGCAGACGGTTGATGGTTACCTTTCAAGTGAATATCGTCCATTTGATTACAAAATTGTTCTTGCTGCAGGAAGATATGGTGGTGCAAGAACAGTATGGGCAGCTGAAAAAGACCCCCAGAATCCTGAACACCTAATAATATGTATGGGTGGTATAAATTCTGATTCCATCGATGCACTAAAGCGTTCTACCGATAACGGCAAGACATGGAGTGTTATAGAAGAGTCTACAATATATACAAAATGGGGAGGAATTAACAGAATTTATTTTCATCCTCAAAATAATAAGATAATCTATGCAGGCTATTTGAAAAGTACAGATGGGGGAGAAACTTGGACAGACCTTGGCAGAATGGTTTCAGCTATGTCTCCACAGAATGGCGATATTATTTATAGCATAAGTGGTGGCAGCAATTCAATAGTTTCACTTTCTGTTGATGGTGGTTTGACATGGACTAATGTTGCTGATGGTTTTACTTCGTCAATGAGGGCTACTGTCGATGCAAACAATCCATATATTTTATACACAGGAACATTTATGGATGGCCTTTTAAAGATTGATGCAGAAAATAATACTAAGACCTATATAAACAACGGAATGGTTAGAAGTGAAGGTGTACTTAATATTAAAGATATTGCTCAGGATCCATCGAATCCTTTGCATCTTGTTTCAGGTGGTGCAAACAATTATACTTATGCAAAAAGCGGTGGCTTATTTGAAAGCTTCGATGGTGGAGAAAGCTGGAAGGTTGTTGAAGGACTTCCGGGTTCAAGAGATATATGGACAGTAGAATTTCATCCAACACTTCCTAAAGTATATATAGGCACATCTGCCGGTACATTTGTATATGAATGGAAAAACAATTTGGAAAATCTATACTATATTAATTAGGAGGTTATTATGATGTTGATAGATTGTGTAGATAAGGGTATGCAAAATGATAAAATTGTTCTTGAAAATCCACATAAGGGTTGGTACCATCATTTCGTTGATCAGGGTTTTTTGTGTGCTAAATACAGAGATGAGTTTTCAAAAGATAATACCAAAATTGATATTCCTGGTATAAATCATCTCTATATTAGATTTGATTGGTCGGATATTGAAAAGGAAAATGGTATTTTTGATTGGTCTCCGATAGATGAGATTATGGACCGATATAATACATATCAGTTTGGCTTTAGAGTTTGCGCATATGAAACAAGAGAACAAACGGCATTCCCTTCATATCTTTTGAATTTAGGGATGAAATATAAAGTTTGTGGAGCATATATTGAACCGGATTTTGGTGATGAGATATTTTTAAAATATTTTGACCGTTTTATGTGTGAATTTGGCAAAAAAATTAATGGTGATCCGAGAGTAGAGTATATTGATATAGGATCTTTCGGCACATGGGGAGAAGGACACACATGGTTTGGATCCGAGAGCAGATTTGATATTCCTGTTATTATAAAGCATATAGATATGCACCTTAAGCATTTTCCTGACACACCCATAACCATAAATGACGATATGATTAGACATGTTGGATTTGGTGAGGACATGAATTGGGAAAATCGTGACGTGTCTCGCATACAGCAGGTGCTTGATTACTGTGCAGACAGGGGTATTGGTATTCGTGATGATAGTATTTGCGTTGATGTTCATTGCGATGAATTTGGATTTTCAACTCTTTGTTCTCCATATTTATTTGAAAAGCTGTATCCGGTTGCTCCTGTCAATATTGAAATGGGACATTACAGACATTGCAGAGATTATTCCGGGTTTGATGCAGGATATCGACTTTATGAAGCATTGCGTGAATCACATGCAACGTATGCCGGTTTTCATGGCCATACTAATGAATGGTATGCTGAACATAAGCAACTTCATGATCATTGTGCCAATAAACTTGGTTATTGGTATTTTATTGATGGAATAAAGCTTCCTGATTTGATTTCCAGGGCAAAGGCAGTAACGGAGTTGAAAGTTACAAATAAAGGGTTCTGTCACAGTTATCACCGATTTGAACTTAAAATACAACTTGAGGGTTCAAATGGAACTTTTGATATACTTGAAGAATCTCCAGATAACCGTAAATGGCAAGCAGAAAGCAGTATAAGAGAGAAAGTTGTTTTAAATCTTAAAGATGTTCCTGTAGGTCATTACATTTTAAAATTGGGGATGTTTGAAAAAGATACTCCGATTAAACTTGGATTTGATCCTGCTTATAACGCAAATGATGGATATTACAACATTTGCAATGTCGATGTGAAAGGACTTACAATATAGATTTTATAATGGAGGCAATAAAATGATACATTTGATACCTACACCTAAAAGATAAGTGTATACGAAGGTTTTCTGAGGGAAAAAGCTGTTTATATTGAATCTGAAATAACAGATGATAGACTGAAAAAGGCCGTTGAAAAAATCCTACAGTCATCAAGCGGTGTCATCCTTGAGATACAAATTGTTGGTAATGGAGATAGTGAAAGATATTCTCTTGAAATTAATGATGACAAGATTGTAATCAAAGCTGATACTGTAAAAGGAGCATTCTGGGGTATACAAACTTTAAGACAACTTTTTGAACACGATAGTGTACCAAATCTTGTTATCGAGGATGAGCCGGATTTTCAGGAACGTGGGTTTTAAGAGAAGCAGAAGAAGCAGCAAGAAACAATAGGAATTCTATTTTGTATAAGCTTTTTGTTGAAAATGGCGAAACAATGAACGGAAAAATCCTGTTTGAAGCATTATCTGATAATTGCTCTTGTTCTCAAAATGTTTTTAACAATTATGCAGATTATTTGGCAGAAGCACTAATTAGTATTATAAAAGTTTTTGACCCTGAAATTGAGGTTCTTTCAGGAGGAATAACAAAAGAAGACGATGCTTTTCTGGCACCTATTGTCAAGAGAGTAAAAAAGATTTTCCTGTTAAAATTTCGGTTTTACAAGATGATGCTGGAATTTTAGGAGCATCATTAGTATAACAGTTAAATAAACAAATAGGGAGATTCAAGGCAAGCGGTCACTATGATACAGATTACGGTAGAATCACCGTTCAGTGGCGAAATAACGAAAAATATTTTGATTACATGGTAACTGCACCTCTAAAAGTTAAATGTGAATTTGTGTTTAATGGAATGGATATTGCCGAGAGAAGTGAGAAGACAGAAAGTTACTATTTTTGACTCGTGGAAAAATCGAAAAATTGAGTTTAGAGTATCTTTTAGTGAGACTAACTATTAAAACCTGTAAAGCTTTGTCAAGAGAAAAATATAAAATTGAATATGAATAAAAAATGACATAGCAAAAAGACTGGATTTGCACCATATAAAAACGAAGGGATGAATTCAGTTAAATTAATATAAGTTTCTTTTACACGAGCATAGTAAATTCAAAGAAATTTGTTAAGACCGTCAATCTTAGCAACTTTGTGCCTTTGTTTCGCTTTTGTAGATGTCTACTTTTTTCTATGTGTCTGTCCCGGACAATTATGGAAACGTTGCAAGTACAATGCTGATGTCAAAGTGATATAAATATGCTTACATTTGTTTACATATGTGAGTAACGGAGAAAGGAATTTAGCTATGAGAATCTTATATGAGCCAAACAGCGCAAACTATCCAAGGCTTAGTACAGATAACTTTTTTGTTGATTATGAAAACGTATATAAATATTGTAGTTTTTTAGATAATTCATTTAAATTTGTGGAGAATTTTCAGCTTTTAAAGCCTGATTTGTGGAAAAGATTTGTTCAGCAATTCCGCGAGGATTCCGATGGCACCGATGCGGGCTGGAGAGGCGAATATTGGGGCAAAATGATGCGCGGCGCATGTTTTGTGTATTCTTATACAAAAAATGGGGAGCTTTACGAAATACTTTGCCAAACCGTCTCGGATATAATTAAAAGTCGCGGAGATAACGGAAGAATAAGCAGCTATAAAGTAAGCCGTGAATTTGACGGATGGGATATATGGGACAGAAAATATGTTCTTCTCGGAATGCAGTATTTTCTTGAAATTTGCAATGAGGAAAATCTAAAAGAACAAATAATTAAGTCTATGTGTGAGCAAACAGACTACATAATCGAGAGAATAGGCGACGAAAACGGTAAAATTCCGATTACATCAGCAACAAGGCACTGGAGAGGTCTTAACTCCTCATCAATTTTAGAGCCTGTTGTTCGGTTGTATTCTATCATTAAAAATAAAAAATACTTTGATTTTGCACAATATATAGTATCTGCCGGCGGAACAGATGTGGTAAATATATTTGAGCTGGCGTATAAAGATGAATTGTATCCGTATCAGTATCCTGTAACAAAAGCATATGAAATGACCTCGTGCTTTGAGGGCCTTTTGGAATATTACCGTATAACTCATGAGGAAAAGTACAAAACAGCAATCATAAATTATGCAAATAAGATTCTTGAAAGTGATTTTACTGTAATAGGATGCAGCGGCTGCACTCACGAATTGTTTGACCATTCCGCCGTAAGACAGGCAAATACTGATAACGGCAAAATAATGCAGGAAACTTGTGTAACCGTAACTCTTATGAAATTCTTTTATCAGTTGAATCTTTTGACCGGATGCTCAGTATATGCAGACGCTTTTGAACGCTCTCTTTACAATGCATATCTTGGCGCAATAAATACAGAAAAGGTAATTGAGCCGTCAATCAGGGAGGAACATCCTGATTGGAATATCGAGCCTCTGCCCTTTGACAGCTACAGTCCTCTTACGGCAGGAACAAGAGGAAACGGCATAGGAGGACTTAAACTTATGTCGGACAATCATTATTACGGCTGCTGTGCTTGTATCGGCTCTGCCGGAATAGGTCTTGTGCCAAAACTTCATTTGCTTTCTACAGAGAAAGGTTTTGCAATGAACCTATATATAAACGGAACTGTCATATCAAGAACTCCATGCGGCACAGTTGTTAAGTTTATTACTGAAACAGAATATCCCAAGTACGGAAAAATTACTGTTAAGGTTGCTCCTGAAAAAGAGGAAGAATTTGAAATTTTAATAAGAAATCCTTATTGGAGCAATACAACGCGTGTTTTTGTAAACGGAAGTGCAGCAGAGTGCTGTGACGGATACATTTCTCTTTTCAGAACCTGGAAAAGCAATGATATTATAGATATAGAACTTGATATGCGCACTGAGGCAATATATCCCGTTTCTTACGGCAGTCAAATATTGATGAACAAAGTAATTTGGGGACACAATTATATAATACCAACATTTGATAGGGAAGACCCCGTTGCCAAAAACCATATAGCTCTTCGCAGAGGTCCTGTTATGCTTGCGCAGGACAACAGATTGGGGTTGAATGTTAATACACCGGTACGGATAAAAGTAAACGCTGATTCATATGTAGACGCATATATCCCTGATACCGACATCGCACCTTATCCGCATATTGTAGAGGTAAAGGTTCCTCTAAAGACAGGAGATTATATGACACTTACGGACTACTCTTCTGCCGGAAAGCTTTGGACAGAGAAAAGTAAGATGGCTGTATGGATACTAACTAAGTAAGTTTACACAGCATACGTAATGATTAGCAGTATATGAAGCAGTTTGTGGGCGAACTATAGTGTATGACGTTTGTATAGTGCTGTATACATTTTTTAAGATAAAGTATAAGAATATTGGTATCCGGGTTGTTTACACACTTTGCCGTGAAGAAAAGATCATGAATATTCTTGTAATTTCAAAATTGGACTGAATGTTTTAGATAGTGTTGATATGAAGGACAATGAAGATTATTTTATAAAAATAATTCCCGGAATTTTTGAAAAATACGGCAGGAATACAGACGGTATATACATAACGAGCGGACTGAAGATTGATAGCCCCCGGAGTTTATCGCCTTTGTTTTCCCCAAAATGGGCAGAAAAAACAGGCGACAGAAAAGCGCCGCCCATTTCGGGGTAAAATCCGTACAGCCGCTCAGGTCGCACTCCTGCAACTTCAATACGCTTAAATAAAAGGGGCTGTAGCAAAACGATTTTTTAAATCGGGTTGACTACAGCCCTGTTTTTCTGCCTGAGAATGTTTCAATTCAATTATACCAAAAAATGAGGACTTTTGCAATTTGCAATCGTCCTCATTTTTTCTCTTTTGGGGTTTTTATTTTGCTACAGCCCCTTTTTTCTTTTTGGAGGAGATAGTGTTTACTCTCGAATAATATTATTTTAGGAATGATACAATCGGGGGTAATTGTATCTAACTAATTTATAAATAAAGCAATTTATATGTTTTAATTATAAAGAATAATAAATAAAAGTATGACAAGTAGATAGAGTATGCTCCCTTATATAGTCGGTGGTTTTCTAGACGTTTGCAATATACAATAATAGTGAAGGAGTGAACATAGATGATGTATAAAAACGCAGCAAAGCAAATTAAGCTGCTGAGAATAGAACACGATATGACACAAGAGAAGTTGGCCGAAAAGCTTGAGGTGTCAACAAAATACATTTCTGCGGTTGAAACAAACGCAAAGAAACCATCTTTAGAGTTTTACAGGGCTGTCGCAAATTACTTTAAGGTAACATTTGATTATTTATTTGTTGATAGCTTTAATGTGAAGAAAAACATTATTATAGATAGTGTTGCACTGAGAATGAATTACCTGGATGAAGATGAACAAAAATACATTCTCAAAATCGTAGAAGATTTTGCCAAGTACATAGAAAATAAGAATAGGAAGTAGTTTGAAATGGTTAATTATGTTTTAAGAAGAATAGATCAGTTGAATAAAGTATAGCGTTATAATGCTTCCGCGAAAAGCATTTAAAAAGTATACTTCGTAGCATAGCAGAAGTGTTATAGGCATTTGTTATGCGGAGGAGTATATGTATGCGGAATCCGGCGGTATATTTTTCTGTTTTTTTCTTACAACTAAATAACTTTTTATTAAAGGACGATATAAATCCGATTAAAGGGGTTTGTATTGTCCTTTTTATTTTGCCTGCTGTCAGAGGACCTCCACAAGTATTCTTCTACACAAATGAAGATAAGGAGAATACATATGGATACAAATAAAATTAAAGATTTTTATGAGAATGTGAGCAAATCAGGCAAGCTATTTCGTGATTATATTATAGAGATGCAAAATCCTGTTCAAAAAATTTTGAATGAGGAGAAAGCCGCTATGATTAACAAAAGTTTGGTAGTCAACCAATTTAAGAAAAAGATCAGAACCTCATTGAGTAATTTTCGGATTGATATCTACAGGGTTTATTCAAAGCTTAAAGAAAGAGAAATTTTGACTGATGAACTTTTGGGTGTGGAGTACGAAATTTGTGATGACTATGATTTTTTGGAAAATAAAGTAGTTGTTATGAATTTCAAAATGACAGTTAAAAACGATCTGCTTTATGAAGTATTAAGCTCTATGGAACAGCAGCATCGTGACATTATTTATCTGAGCCTCTGTGAAGATTTGAGCGATAGGGAAATAGGTGAAAGATTAAAACTGTCCAGAGCTAAAGTTCAAAGGATAAAGCAGAAACTAAAAAAAGAAATATATAATGTGATGACGGGAGGCGCAAAAGATGGAAACAAAGGATAAGAAGAAAGACTTAACATACGAAATTATTCGCGATGCTGTAAACGGAAATGCCGAAGCGGAGGAATTTATATTCGACTATTACGAGCCGTATATAATCAGACTTTCAAAAATTCCATTTATTGATAAGCAGGGACAAGTTAGTTACATAATTGACGAGGATATATATATGAGTCTCAAACTAAAACTACACGAGTTGATTATCAATTTTAAGGCGGCATAATTGTTAAACACGGGATAGGCTGTCATACAACTGAGGCAAGCCTATCCCGATAGTTCGAGAAATTGTGATTTTGCAAAAGCATATTAAGCAGATGATATACTTTTGCAAAATGATAATTTATATCATTTATTTGATCTTTGACAACTGAATAGCTTGTCCTTTATACAATAATTCTTATGTGAGCACTTCAAACGATACGCTTGCGATTAATGTCGGTTTGCAAAACAGGAGTGGCTTCCTGTCTGCCATGATACATAAGAAGGATAATGATACTTGCACAATGGGGTGTTCCGCGCGGATGCGGGGAAGTGGCTGAGGTGTTTGCTTAATGCGGCATTTCGGGCATTATGTCGGTTGCCGAATCGGTAAAGGACAGCATTAAAAAATTATGGAGGTAATTTCTATGAACACAGGAAACAAGGTGAAATCAAATGAACTTGTTGATATTAACGATGTAGTTATCAATCCTGCGTTAGATAAAGATAAGCGAGTGCAGAGTTTTGTTCAGCAAATAAAAAACCCATTATGCTATAGGTGTGGAAATTATGTAGTGAAAATATCATTTTCCGACAACGAAGAAAGGACCATTGAGGATTGTTTTGAGGATTACTTAAAAAGCTTGTAGAGAGAGTCAATCGACAGAAAAATTCATTTATAATTAAAAATATTGACTTTTTCGACTTTTTGTGATAGACTCAAGAAGTAATTTATAAAATTTAATAGAATCTTTATTCTAACTCTTAGCTGTTAGTGGGTTTGTTATACCATTAAAAGTTAGGAGGTTTTTTTATGCCCAAAAAATTTAAGGCAATGTATAAAGCGGGTATATATTTAAGGCTATCGCGAGATGATGGCGACAAAGCGGAAAGTGACAGTATATCAAATCAGCGTGCGCTTATCAGGGATTTTGTATCACGAATTGATGATATAGAAATTGTCGGCGAGTTTCAAGACGACGGATACAGCGGCAGTAATTTTGACAGACCGGGGTTCTCTGAATTGCTCAATTCAATAAAAGAGAAGAAAGTGAACTGCGTTATAGTGAAGGATTTGTCAAGATTCTCCCGTGATTACATCGGCTCCGGTATGTATGTTATGAATTTGTTCCCAAAGTGGGGAATTCGTGTAATCGCCATTAACGACAATTACGACTCCGTAAATCCACTGACAGCAAATGATGAACTTATGCTTTCATTCAAAAGTATAATAAATGATGTTTACTTGAGAGATATATCTACAAAAATCCGTAGCCATCTTGCAGTCAAAAGGAAGAACGGAGAGTATATAGGTCCGTTTGTAGTCTATGGATTATCAAAGTCACCGGATGACAGACACAAGCTTATTATTGATGAAGATGTATCAGAGGTAATACGCAAAATTTTCTCGTTGAAGATGGATGGAATGAGTCCTGTTGCTATTGCAGACAAGCTCAACGATTTATCTATACCGAGTCCTTCCGAATATAAGAAAATAACAGGTTCAAAACACTGTGGGTTTAATTCGAAAGGCGGAAAAGCAAAGTGGACGGGACAGGCTGTGAAGAGAATACTTCAAAATCCAATATATATGGGTACTCTTGTCCAAGGTAAAAAAACAACGATAAGCCATAAAGTGAAAAAGACTATTGAAAGAGACAAATCAGACTGGAGTATTACTGAGGCATTTGTCCCGCCGATCATTTCAAAAGAGGTATTCAATGTTGTTCAGAATATGCTTAGCAGGGATACCCGCAGCGCTACCAGACAAGCTGATACAAACATCTTTTCGGGTATGCTGTTTTGTGCCGACTGTAAGAACACAATGGTGAGGCAAATTTCCAAATACAAGGACACGGCATACGCCTTTTATCGTTGTTCAACGCAAAAAAATGACGGCGGATGCTTTAATCATAATATCCGGGAAGGTTCAATTTATGAAGTCGTTTTGGAAACAATCAACGCACATATTCAGGCTGTTATCGGACTTGAAAAATCGGTCAAAATGCTTGATAAAGCAGATTTGAACCGAAGCAGCCGTGTTAAAATCGAACGCCTTGTCAAAGAAAAGGAAGCAGAAATAAAAAAGCGGAAAAATGATATTTTTATCACACATCAGATATTCATTAACGGGACAATTACCGAAGATGAGTACAAAGATTTCAAAGCAATTTATAATATGCAGATTTCCGAGGCACAAAAGTCTATCGGGAGATTAAGAGAGGAAGAAAGCAATTTTACCAATGATGTGTCTAAAATGTGTGACTGGATGAAGGAATTCAAAAAAGTGGGCAAGGTAACTCAACTCTCTCATAAGCTGCTGATTTTGTTGATTGACAAAATCTATATAGGCGGAGATAAAAGCATTGAAATTTGTTTCAGATACAGAAATGAATTTGAAAGTTTGTCCAGGCTTGTAGAAACAGCGAATGAAAATTCGTTTGTTACTCTTGTAGGATAAGGGGGTGGCTTAAATGGCAAGGAAAAGCAGAAAAAGCATTCAAAGTGCTGTAGCTGATGTTCAAATAGCAACAAGGCAATTCAGTGCAGCGTTGTATGTAAGATTGTCGAACGAGGAGAGATTTGACAGAGCAAATAAAAACTCGTTCAAGAACCAAAAAGCATTTTTGCTGGATTATGTGGAAAGTCACCCCGATATATCCATTTACAAAATCTACGAGGATAACGGGAACACAGGCACAAATTTTGACCGACCGGCATTTTCGGAGATGATGTATGATGTTTCAAACGAAAAGGTCGATTGTATAATTGTAAAGGATTTATCTCGTTTCGGCAGAGAACATATAGAAATGGGAAAATATCTGGATTATCTGTTTCCGATGATCGGTTTACGGTTTATAGCTATTAATGACAATTATGACAGCTATGATAAGATCAAAGATAACGATATGATAGTACCGTTTAAGAATATTATCAATGCGGTATATTCAAAAGATATTTCCCGAAAGGTTATAAGTTCCCTGTCTTTGAAACAGCATAAGGGTGAGTTTTTGGGCGCTTACGCTCCATATGGATACAAACTGGATGAAAACCGATGCTTTGTAAAAGATGATTATGCAGCGCAGATTGTAAATAGCGTTTTTGATATGTTCATAAACGGAGCTAATATGCGCGAAATTGCAAGAAAAATGACTTTTGACGGAGTGGATACCCCTGCGGTATATCACTACAAAAACGGCTTGATAAAGGATAAAAATTCTATCGGCAATAACCTGTGGAACGGCAGTACGGTTAAAATGATGCTGACAAATCCATCATACCTTGGCCATATGGTTCAGGGCAAGACTAAATCACTTTTTCTCGAAACCGGAAATAAAAAGATGATGGGTGTTGACAGAAAGGCGTGGATTATTGTTGAAAATACGCATGAAGCTATTGTTTCAAAAGCAAAATTCGATGCAGCACAAAAAATACTGGATGAAAATTCAAAACCACACAAGAGAAATACAGTAACAGATAATATTTTTCAATCAAAACTTTACTGCGGAGAATGCGGCTCAAAGCTTGTAATGAGACATTCAAAAAGGTGGAAGTTTTATGGATGCAATATTCACGCTCATTATCCTGAAAAATGTGACTTTATGAGCATTAACTATAAAACTCTCAGCACAGCCGTATTCAAATCAATTAAAACATATATTTTGGCTATGTTGGATTTTGAAAAAGCGGTTGACAATGTAAAAGGAACAAGTCAGATAAGACAAAAGATGCAGCATTATGAGACAAGCATCAGGAATTTAACGGGTAAACTTGATACGGTTAAAAAGCAAAGGTTTGATTTGTTCAGAGATTATATTGATGAGTTAATTATTGATGAAGAGTTTAACTTTGCGAGAGAAAGGTACACATCCGAGGTTGATTTGTATGAGGAAAGACTTAAAATCCTCAAAAATGAGTATGAGAGTTTCAGAAAAGCGTTGGAACCAAAGGAATGGGTGGGACGGTTCAAGCGGTATCGCTCGTCTAAACATCTTACTAAAGAAATGATTGATTACTTTATTGACAGAATAACGATAAGCAAGGATCAAGACATCAGCATTAAATTCAAATTCAGTAAAGAACAGCTTCTTGGGAAGGAGAGTGAGAACTATGAAAGAGACATACAAAATTCTGAAGTACCTTCGATTGTCTATTGATGATGACGGGGACGGAGAAAGCAATAGTATACATTATCAGCGTAAGTTAATCGACGGTTACATAGAAGAACATTTTAGAGGGAGACAGCTTTACATTGATGAAATCGTCGATGACGGTTACAGCGGAACGAATTTTAGGCGTCCCGGTATAACGCGAGCCCTTGAATTACTTAATTCAGGAAAGTTTAACTGTATCATAGTTAAAGATTTATCGAGATTGGGTAGAGATCATATACAGATAGGTAATTACCTTGAGCATATATTCCCGGCTATGGAAATAAGGGTAATCTCTATTAACGATCAATACGACAGTGATGAACACATAGGCTCTCCGGGTGGAATTGACATTGCTCTTAAAAATCTGATATATGAGCTATACAGCAAAGACCTTTCACAAAAGGTTAAAGCAGCAAGGCAGACTATTATGAAAAGCGGCAAATATAACGCTCCATTCGCTATTTATGGCTATTTCAAACAAAACGGCTCTTTAATAATAGATGAAAATACTGCTCCGATAGTAGCTCGCATATTTGATATGATTGATTCGGGGCTTACAACCACGCAAGTGGCGTCAATCTTGAATGAAGAAGGTGTTATGACACCGGCTGAATACAAAAAATCGCTGAAATACAAAAGAAAGTGGATCAGTGAAGATAAAAAAGTGTCCTGGTCAGATTTCACGATAAGAAGAATTACATCGGATGAAAAATACACAGGAAATATGATCTTGGGAAAGACGGAAAGATTAAAAGTCGGAGATCCGTGCAGTGCAAGACGAAAACCGGTTGATAAGTGGATAGTTGCTAAAAATACGCATCCGGCTATAGTTACGCAAGCGAAGTTCGACAGCGTAGCAAAAAAAATTCATACCAAAGTGAAACATCATGGTAATAATGTCAATCATAAACCCGGCATATATTATTGTGCTAATTGTGGACATACGCTTGGTAAATCCGGCAAAAAAAATGTTGCATTAAAGTGCAGATACTCAATTATGACTTCAGATAATGAGTGTGTAAACGAATACATACAACTGAACGAAATAAAAAGTGTATTGGGGAAAATCCTTATTAAACAGTTTGGAATTATGCAATCGCAGGCTAAAGCGTATAAAGAAAGCATTGAAACTAATTCCGCAATATCTTTTGATTCGGTCAAAGCTGAAATTGAAGTGCTAAAAAGGCAGCGGTTTTCCACTTACGAAAAGTTCAAGGACGGAAACATATCAAGAGATGAGCTTGATGAAGTCAGAAGTCGGATTTCAAATCGTCTTGATGAATTGGATAATCTCTTAAAAAAAGCGGATAAAAATGAGGAGGTTTCCGAGTTGAAAAATCATAAAGCAGAAATAATTCTGAACTATGGTGATGAAGATGTTTTTGATGATAATTTCATTAACTATTTTGTCAAAAAAGTTATGGTTCATAAGGACAAGCAACTTGATATAACCTGGAATTTTGGCTTGGGTGAATTTCTTGATGAAAAGGGAGGTAATTTGTATGCATAGATTATTTTTTTCTAAAAGAAAAAGGATGAAGGCGATTGAGGAACTTGTAAGAATAAATTTCGAGAAGGATCCAACTCCGATTATTTGTATTAAAGATGCAAAAATTAAACCGCTGAGCGAGGGTGTTGCTATTTATGCCCGAGTTGCAAATGATGAAAATAATGATTTGACAAAGCAAATTTGCAATCTCAGAGAACAGGCAGCGGGAGTAGGAGATGTGAACTTCACGGAGTATAGTGAAGTAGCAAGCGGCATCTCAAAGAATGAGAGTAAGCGCAAGAGCTTGTATAAACTTCTCTCTGATGCCGAAAACGGTTTGATAAAGAGACTGTATGTGAAAAACCGAGATAGGTTTTCGCGGGATTTTGTTTTCAATTCAGAAGTAATAAACAGGCTTAATAAAAGCGGTGTAGAAATTATTGAAACTTTTTAGGAGGTTGCTATGAAAAGGGAAAACAAAATTATGATTTATTTATGCGTGGGAAACAAAGAACAGGCAGAAGAATATGATAAGGAAAATGACAAGCGTAAAAAAATGAAAAGTCGAATTTCTGAGATTGGAAATGAGATTTTTAATGACATCAAATCTGTAAAACTGTGCCTAATTCGCCCACAAAAATATATAAAATTTTAAGAAAAAATTTCTTGTCTTTGCTTGACATAATCTTGGGAAGATACAGACACATTAACCCCCTTAACCGACGCTGTGATATTTGAAAAGAACTGATGCGAAAAACGCATTGGCAAACAAACTTTAAAACAAGCTCCGTGCAGTAATGCACGGAGCACTTTTTTACAAAAAAATGCCCGAACGGTTTGTCGTTCGGGTATTTTGCATTATGCTGTATTACAGGTTATAAAACTTGAATATATCCAGACTCTTTGCGGTGCTTACAAGCTCTTTAATGTTTTTGCACTTGATTTTGCTAACCATACGCACTATCTGCGAGCGAACCGTGTTTTCGGTAACAAAGCGCTTTTGCGATATTTCGCTGTATGAGAGTCCCTTGCACAAATCGCTGAGTACTTCAATTTCGGATTTGGTGAGGTTTTTAAGCACGTTAAGCAAAAACAACAGCGACTTGTTCTCGTTAGAAAGGCTTATACCGCTCGAAAGCAGGCGGTTTTCCAGATAATCGTCAAAGTCCGAATGGTTGTTGTAACGTTTTTTGATGCTCTCCACAAGCTGTTTGCTTGTTATGGTCTTGTTAAGGAAGTAGTCGGCGCCGTTTTCGAGCGCAGTAAAAAAGTTCTCGTCGGAGTCGTACATCGTAAGCATTATCACCTTTGTTTCGGGGCTTACAGCCGGCACGATTGATAGGATTTTAAACCCCGCCTCGGAATATTCAAGCTGTAAGTCGAGCAGGAGAATATCCGGCTTTGCACTCTCCAAAAGAGCCTTACATTCGGGTATGTTTGTTGATTTGCCCACAAATTCCAGCTCGTCGTCTTTCTCTATGACGTTCTGGTAATATTTGCAGATTGTCAGTTCGTCGTCGCACACCGCAACCCTTATCCTGTTCACTATACAACTCACTCCTTAACTGCGGTGGGGAACATCAGCGTAACCGTTGTGTATTCACCGTATTTGCTTTTTATAGATACGTGCCCGTTATAGGCATTCATTGCAGTGTAGACAAAATTAAGTCCCAGACCGAAATGATAATTACTGTGCTTTGTGGAATTAAACATACAAAATATCTGTTTGATTATGGCGTGTTTTATTCCTATGCCGTTGTCCGTAATCTTAATCTCCGCACTGCCCGGCTCGCAGTGCATTGTTACGTCTATTACTCCGCCTGCGGAGTCTTTAAAGTTTATTGCGTCTATCGAATTTTGAAAAATATTCTTTAAAATCTCCGACAAATGTTCCTTGTCAATTTTAATATACACCGTATCGTAGGGAATATTCACGTTTATCTTAATATTATCTTTGCCGATTGAGGCAATCTCCTTTTGCACAAACTCAACGAGATTTATAATGTCGCTCTTGTTTTTGGCAAAGGACATCATTCCCATAGCACGGCACACGGCTTTGTACGACGCCTCTCCGGACTCACGTATTATTTTAAGATTTTCCGCCGCAATTTCGGGCGTTTCCATTGCCTGCCGGGAAAGCTGCATTATCCCCCAGAAAGAGTTTTTGTATGCGTGAAACAGCATAAGCGTGTTTTGATTTAAGTTTTTAATAATTCTGTTGTTTATCATCTTTCTTTTTGAAAAGAATTTCAGCGGCTTTGTGTATACAAACACAAGGCAGACTACAAGAGTTACAAACATAACCGTCAGAATAAGCGTCAGATGTTTGTCTGATATAAACTCGGTATATATATCCACCGTCATTTCCGGAAATCCCATTTCGTTAAGGTTCCACGGAGTCATATACTTGGTGGGGAGTATAAAGAAAAGCATAACTTCAAAAATATCTATCACCACAAGGTTTGCCATTGTCACATTAAGGCAAAAGTGCTTGTAGGATATGTGCGTTTCCAGGTAGTTTGCTATTATGCAGAAAATCGGCATAAGAAGCGAGGTTATGACAATCACCGTAGATGCCCTTTTTAGCACGGTCTTTATGTAAACATACAGCTCGGAGCCGCCTTCGCCTATGTGGTGCGCTTTAAGCATTATATGATACTTAACGTCCGGCAGATTTATGAGCACAAACAGTGCTACAACGGAAACCCACAGCACCTTAAACTTTGCGCTGATGCGTGTCGTTGAGGTGAGTGCCATAAGGTCTGCAAGCATTATTACGGCAACGCTTGCAACCATACCCTCCACCAGGGTGTACGGCGAAAACGACTTTTCCACAAGCGTGGTGAGCAGTTTAATATCCACGGATAACGTCACGGGATATTGGAGAACCTGCGCAAGCAGTGAAAAAACAAAAAACGTAAATATTTCTATTCCGAGGTAAAGAAGGCATATGGCAATTACTGTTTTGTGCTTGTAGTTAAATATGACAAGTGTAATGAGTACCAATGAGCAAAGCATAGTAGCAAGCAGCATTTTTTGCAGTCCTCCTTTTCCGCAATTATCATTCTGTAAAAATTCTATCATATGCAATCACGTTTTGTCAAGGAATATGTTGGTGCGCCGAAAGTTGATATTTTATCAGCTTTCGCCATATCTATTTACAAAAAATTTTTTGCGTGGTACACTAACCTTATATTACGACAGGGAGTGGTAAATGAATGAAAAAAGTTTTGATATTTTTGCTGGTCACATCAATGCTTTCGGGTATGCTGTGCACCACGGCATTTGCCGAAACAGGCGGAACGGCGGTTATCTCGCCGAGTGAATTTGCCTGCATTAAAAACGGCGACGAGAACAAAACGGGACTTGACGGCTCCGGCTACTTTATGGTAAGCTCGGCAAAATCCGACAACGACCCGGCAAATCCGGTTGAGTCAGGCTTTTGGAAGTATGATTTGAGCCAGTATCTCGACGAGGGCTACGGAATTGAAAAGGCGGAGATGCTCCTTTTGGCGGACAGCTACACGTGGCTCTCGGAAACCTGTATGTACGACTGTCCGACAGACGACCTTAAAACGGGCAGTAATTACCTGACTGTTCCCAAAACAAGCAAGGACAGTTTAATAGCGCGGTTTTCAAATCAGAATTTAAGCTCCGTTTCCGAAAATTACAGCGGTGTTGACGGAGATTACAACGTTGCGGTAGATATTACCGACTATGTTAAGGGCAAAATCTCCGACGGCAAAAAGAGCTTTACATATATGCTCTATCCAAAGTGGGGCGAATCAACATACCGCTTTAAGGGCGAACCTGTTTTATACATAACATTGGGCGAAAAGAACACAGACGCTCCGCTCATAGAATATATCTCCGACAACAGCGGTGACGAAAACGCAAAGAACTTTACCGCATCGGTAAACGCAACCGACAGCAACGGAGTGGAAAAGGTGGAGTTTTACTTAGACGGCGTCCTTATGGACGGCAAGGTGGAAAAGACGGAAACCACCTACACCTACACCGGCAGAATACTCTCTCCCGGAGCGCACACGCTCACCGTCAAGGCATACGACACATACGGCAAAACATCAACCTATACAAAGGAAATCAGCGTAAGCTCAACAATAGCGATACTCGACCCGTATGCAAAGGTGCACGTTAAAAACGGCGACGAGTCGTCAAGCTCGGTTTCCGCAAACGGAGGCGGCAATGTTTCCAACATAGGGGGCGGCAGCAAAGACGTTGAAAATCCGATAGAGGCGCTCTATTACAGATTTGATTTGAGTGAGTATACTCAAAACAACATAGGAATTGAAAAGGCATATATCCTGCAAAATGCCGAGGGCAGAAACTACTCCACACTTTTGGGAATGTACGACTGCGCCGATGACACACTGGAAAACGGAATGAACTACCTTACCGTTCCCAAGGCGTCGCTTGACGGACTGGTTACTTCCTTTAACGTAACAAATCCGGCAAACGTGGATTTGTCAAAGTACCCCGGCGTTACAAATGACTACAACCTTGAATTTGACGTTACGGAGTACGTGCAGAAAAAGGCGGACAGGGGCACGGGCTTTACCTATATGCTCTACCCCAAGTATGACGGCTCGGCGTACACCTTTTCGTCAGCGCCGATACTCTACTTAAAGCTCGGAGCGCAAAACCCAGACTATCCCGTTGCGGAGTTTGTAAGCGCAAAGACGCAGTACACTGACTCCGGCAACTTTACCGAGCAGATAAAGGCGAGCGACTCTAACGGAATAGGAAGCATAGAATTTTACCTCGGCGACAACAGGATAGAGGGAGATTTTGAAAAGAGCGGAGATATATACACCTTTACCGGTGCACCGCTCGTTTCCGGAAGTTATACCTTAAAGGCGGTAGTAAGAGATATATACGGCAGGAGCACAAGCTGCGAAAAGGACATAACGGTTACAATGACGCACACCGTTACAGAACCTGCGGCAATGGCATACACTGCGTGGGGAGACGAGAGCCAGACATCAGAGAAATACACCCCCGACTGGCAAGGCGGTACAGGCTACTGGATAATCTCGTCCGGCAGTGAGGGCGAAACGTATTACAAAGACTCCGATTACTGGGTAAAGCCGACCAGAGTAATGTATAACAAGTTTGACATCAGCGAATATTTAAACAGCGGTTACGCAATAAAGAGGGCGTATTTACTGCAAAACGGCACAATAGGCAGCGGCGCACTCTATGACTGCCCCGCCGATACGCTCAAAGACGGCGACAACTATCTGACGGCGCCTGCAATGAACCCCGACGGGTTAATCAGTCACTTTTCGCTCGGCACAAACTCGGAGCAGTACGTGAGCAAAGAGGACTTGGCATACAGATTTCCCGGAGCGGGCAAGGACAACAACTTTGCACTGGATATAACCGGCTATGTAAACGAAAAGGTACGGCTCGGCAAAACGAGCTTTACCTTTGCCGAATACGCAAGATATACGGCAGACCGTTACTGCTTATACAGCACGGCGCAGCTCTATCTGGAATTTACGGAAAAACCTGTTGTAAAAATATCGGACATCGGCGAGGCATTCCAAGGCAGGAGCTTTGAGGTGTCGGCATCTGCCGCCCACAGTTCCGGGATTAAAAAGGTTGACTTTTACATAAACGATGTTCTTGCGGCAACCGCAACCGAGGAAAAAGACGGCGTATACACCGCAGAAATAAGCGGATATGACGGCGGTGCATACGTGCTCAAAGCCGTGGCAGAGGCAACCGACGGCGGTGTAGGCTATGACGAAAACACCGACTTTTCCGTGAATGCAATATATGCAAACATAGCGCCGGGTTCGTACCTCAACTGTAACGCTGACGGAACGGCACAGCTTGTAAACAGGGAAAATGAGAAGAACGATTTATACTACACCTTTGATATTTCGCATCTGACAGATGCCGAAAAAATCGAAAAAGTGTTTTATGTCCAAAACGCAAACAGCTCCGCAAACGGTGCTCCCGCAATCATCTATGACTGTGCAGGCAGTGCGGCGGACGGCACTCCCGTGCAAAGGGCGGAGGCGGCAGAAAGCTCTCCCGTCATTGCTCCGCTTGACTCGTACTACACGGGCGCCGCAAAGTTTGGCGGACTCACTGCTGATTTGACGGATTTTATAAAGGGAAAAATCGAGAGCGGAGAGGGCAGTGTAACGCTTAAAATCTCCGCCGCAGAGGGCACACGGTACAGCATCAACTCTATGCCGTCCGTATATGTGAGATATAAAACGGGAAATTCGGATATAGACCAAATGTATAAGCCGTCGTTGGCATCGTCTGCGTTTGAGGAATTTTCCGCCGGCGGTACTCTCTACTTAAAAACAGACGGCTCGGCGTCGCTTAACGATTTGCAAAAGGATTTGACGGAATACGGCGGCTGTGCATTTGCCGCTCTGCGCAACGGAGAAAGCCTTGCACAAACGCAGGCTCTGAAACTCGGCGACACCGTTTTGATAACGGACGGAAACGGCAAGACCGTAAGGACTTACAACGTCATAGAAAACAACTATATTTCCGACATAAGCGCCGACGTTATTTACGGCAGATGCGAGGCAAGTGCATACGTTGATGTCTTTGCCGACAATCTGAGCGCCAAGCTGGTGATTGCGGCGTACAAAAACGGCAAATTCGCAGGCTGCGGCGTAAGCGGCTACGAGAACTTAAACGGCGGTTACAGGCTGACCGCAACGGTAAACTGTGAGGACGCCGACGAGTTTAAGGCAATGCTCTGGGATTTTGAAAGTCTTAAACCTCTTAAAAAGTCCGAAAGCGTAAAAAGGCAGGTTGTTCTGCTCAAATTTGACGACCTCTCGATGTATACTTACGAAAAATTTGAGGACCTGCGCTTGCTCTTGAAGGATTACGGAATTAAGGCGGGATTTGGTATGATTGTAGACTCCTTTGACCCGGAAAACGAGGAGTCAAGAGCCAAAATAAACAATTACGACGTAAAGCACAAACTCGCAAAAGCGTTTATTAACCGTGCACAAGATGACGGAATAGAGTTCTGGCATCACGGCTATTATCACTATATGGACGAGTATTACACATACAGTTATGAAAAGCAAAGCGAGTGCTTCGGCAAGGGTTATGACGTTATGGTAAACGAACTCGGAATTGATTTGAGAGCGTTCGGCTCGCCGTTTAACAACGCTACGGACGTTACGCTTAAAATGCTTAAAGAAAATTACCCCAACATAAACGTACTTATGCTTGTAAATTCAAAGTACGAAGTTCCGGAGGGAATGGTAAACTTCAATGACGCCGTAACCATAGAAACATCATCGAGCAAGATAGACAGTGCAATGTTCATTGACAACTTTAACAAAAAATCGGACAGCTCATATATGGTGGCGCAGATGCACCCCGGCAGCTGGGACACCAACGTGGGATATGACAGTTGGAGCGAGTTTAAAATCTGCCTTGACTACCTTATAAGCAAGGGAGTTGTATTTATGACTCCGTCACAGTATTACGAATATATAAATAATTGAGGAGGAAAACTATGAAACGCATTATTTCTTGTATACTTATTGCGGCAATGCTGTTGGGGCTTTTGTGCACCACGGCATTTGCCGAAACAGGCGGAACGGCGGTTATCTCGCCGAGTGAATTTGCCTGCATTAAAAACGGCGACGAGAACAAAACGGGACTTGACGGCTCCGGCTACTTTATGGTAAGCTCGGCAAAATCCGACAACGACCCGGCAAATCCGGTTGAGTCAGGCTTTTGGAAGTATGATTTGAGCCAGTATCTCGACGAGGGCTACGGAATTGAAAAGGCGGAGATGCTCCTTTTGGCGGACAGCTACACGTGGCTCTCGGAAACCTGTATGTACGACTGTCCGACAGACGACCTTAAAACGGGCAGTAATTACCTGACTGTTCCCAAAACAAGCAAGGACAGTTTAATAGCGCGGTTTTCAAATCAGAATTTAAGCTCCGTTTCCGAAAATTACAGCGGTGTTGACGGAGATTACAACGTTGCGGTAGATATTACCGACTATGTTAAGGGCAAAATCTCCGACGGCAAAAAGAGCTTTACATATATGCTCTATCCAAAGTGGGGCGAATCAACATACCGCTTTAAGGGCGAACCTGTTTTATACATAACATTGGGCGAAAAGAACACAGACGCTCCGCTCATAGAATATATCTCCGACAACAGCGGTGACGAAAACGCAAAGAACTTTACCGCATCGGTAAACGCAACCGACAGCAACGGAGTGGAAAAGGTGGAGTTTTACTTAGACGGCGTCCTTATGGACGGCAAGGTGGAAAAGACGGAAACCACCTACACCTACACCGGCAGAATACTCTCTCCCGGAGCGCACACGCTCACCGTCAAGGCATACGACACATACGGCAAAACATCAACCTATACAAAGGAAATCAGCGTAAGCTCAACAATAGCGATACTCGACCCGTATGCAAAGGTGCACGTTAAAAACGGCGACGAGTCGTCAAGCTCGGTTTCCGCAAACGGAGGCGGCAATGTTTCCAACATAGGGGGCGGCAGCAAAGACGTTGAAAATCCGATAGAGGCGCTCTATTACAGATTTGATTTGAGTGAGTATACTCAAAACAACATAGGAATTGAAAAGGCATATATCCTGCAAAATGCCGAGGGCAGAAACTACTCCACACTTTTGGGAATGTACGACTGCGCCGATGACACACTGGAAAACGGAATGAACTACCTTACCGTTCCCAAGGCGTCGCTTGACGGACTGGTTACTTCCTTTAACGTAACAAATCCGGAAAACGTGGATTTGACAAATTACCCCGGCGTTACCAACGATTACAACCTTGAATTTGACGTTACGGAGTACGTGCAGAAAAAGACGGACAAGGGCACGGGCTTTACCTATATGCTCTACCCCAAGTACGACGGCTCGGCGTACACCTTTTCGTCAGCGCCGATACTCTACTTAAAGCTCGGAGTGCAAAACCCAGACTATCCCGTTGCGGAGTTTGTCAGCGCAAAGACGCAGTACACTGACTCCGGCAACTTTACCGAGCAGATAAAGGCAAGCGACGCCAACGGAATAGGCAGCATAGAATTTTACCTTGGCGACAACAGGATAGAGGGAGATTTTGAAAAGAGCGGAGATATATACACCTTTACCGGTGCACCGCTTATTGCCGGAAGTTATACCTTAAAGGCAATAGTAAGAGATATATACGGCAGGAGCACAGGCTGCGAAAAGGACATAACCGTATCGCAGACACGTGCGTTTTTAGACCCCACGGCTTTTGCATACACTGCGTGGGGCGACGAGAGCCAGACCAGCGAAAAATATAAGCAGGAAAACGGCGACACCGCTTACTGGGCATATGCAACGACAAACAGCTCCGACGGCGGTATTCAGAATACGGACAGCGAATACTGGACACAGCCGAAACGTGCTTTGTACCACAAGTTTGATGTATCTCAGTACGTTGATGAAGGCTATTCAATCACAAAGGCATACCTCGTGCAAAATGGTCAGACCGGCGGAGAAACATACGGCGTGCTCCTCGACTGCCCGTCAGACAGTCTTAAAAACGGCGACAACTATTTAACCGTTCCCGAACACGACAAGGTAAACATCATATCAAAGTTTTCTGTCGGTATGAAAACGGATACGTATTATAGTCCGTCGGCAATGCAGTACAACTTTTCCGGAGCGAGGAGCGAGGATAACTTTGCTCTTGATATAACTAATTATGTTACATCAAAAATCGCCGGCGGTTCAAACAGCTTTACGGTAATGGAATATCCCCGTTACACAAGCGGACAGATAAGGTTCGGAAATTCTGCACAGTTATACATTGAATTTACCAAAAAATCGGACATAAGCCTCATAGATACCTCGTCTTTGGCTTACAAGGGTATGCCTGCGGTGTTCGCAGTTAAGGCGAGCGACGACTGCGGCATAGAAAAAGTTGAGTTTTACCTTAACGACGAGCTTGTTGCACAGAGCAACATAAGCGTAAACGGCATATATGCCGCATCGGCAGACGTTGCCGACGGAACATATGCGTTAAAGGTTAAGGTTACAAATACCAAGGGAGCCTCAACGGTCAGCATATTTAACAATTATAACGTAACGGGTGCCGCAGCCTCCGACCTCCGCTTGCAGGACGTTGATTTGGGCAGTGATTTTGCAGAGTTTGAAAATGACGGCGTTTCGTATCTGTTCTCCAAAACCGAGGCGGATTTGTCGGAGCTTATGGACTTGTTCGGTTCGTACAAGGTGTATGCGTACACGGAGAACGGGACGCAGCTTTCGGCAGATGATGCGCTCGGCTGTGCAAATGTTGTAACGGTAAAGACATCGGACAACAGCGCCGTCATTAGGAGATACATTGTTGTAAAAGACGGTTATTATTCGCCGATTGACCTTAAAATCGTAACGGGCAAAAACCTTGTGACCGCATCTGCTAAGGTGTACTCAAAAGACAATGAGGATTTATACATTATGATTTTGGGTTACGACAAGGAGGACAACCTCATAAAAATCGAGCGTAAGCCGTATATGAACACAGTCGGTGATGCGTCGCTCTACACGGAAACACAGCGTGGCGATGCCGTTAAGTTCAAAGCCCTTTTGTGGAGCGATATGAAGCCGGTTGCACTGCCCGTTATCAAAAAGATACAGTCCGTAATCCTCAAATTTGACGATTACTCAATATGGGCATATTCGGGATTTAACAAACTTATGGATTACCTGGACGCAGAGCAAATTCCGGCAGGCTTCGGAACGGTTGCAAAGACCTTTGACAACGAAAACGAGGAAAACTATACCTCCACGCCGTATTACGACGGACTGTATGAGGAAACCGTAAAATCACTCAAAAGGGCAAACGACAATCCGCTCTACGAAATATGGAGCCACGGATATGCTCACGCCGAAAAGGAATTTTCCACAGATGACTACGACTCTATGAAAAATTCAATGCAAAAGGCAGTCGATACTATGGCAAAATACGGTGTTGAAATAACGGCATTCGGTGCGCCGTTTAACACGGCTACCTCCACAACGGTTAAAATGATTGACGAGTGCTTCCCCAAGATAAGGACGCTTATGCTGTTTAACAACTTTATCACAATGCCGGACGGTATGGTAAACATTCAGAACCACGCCGAGCCCGAAACGGAAACGGGCGTCGTTTCGTACGACTACTTTATTAAGAATTACGAAAAGTACAAAGATGCGGACTATGTTCTTCTTCAATCCCACCCCGGAATGTGGAATGACGAAAGTATGGCAGAGTTTAAAAAGATTATTGAGTTCTTAAAGGACAGAGGTGTGGAATTTATGCGCCCGACTCAGTACAGAGATTATGTAATTGGAGAGTAAAAATGTATAAAAGACAGCACGACACAGAGCAGAAAATACAAAATCTGATTGAGCAGATGACCGTTGAAGAAAAGGTGGGTCAGCTCACCCTCAGGGGTGCGGGAGTGGTGCTCGGCGAGAGCGCCCCGGAGCTTGACGACCTGCGTGCCGGCAAAATAGGATTTTTGCCGATGTTTGACGATTTGAGCAAGGTAAACGAGATGCAGCGCATAGCGGTAGAGGAAACAAGGCTCGGCATACCCGTGGTATATTGCCTTGACGTTATCCACGGGTACAGAACGGCGTTCCCCATACCGTGGAGCGAGGCTATGAGCTGGGAGCCTGACCTTGCCGAAAGGACTGCGGCTGCCGCCGCTAAGGAGGCGGCGTCGCAGGGGGTTGGCGTTACCTTTGCCCCTATGGTCGACATTGCACGAAACCCCTGCTGGGGCAGAATTTGCGAGGGTGCGGGCGAGGACCCGTACCTCGGCAGTAAATTTGCCTATGCAAGGGTAAGGGGATTTCAAGGGGACGATGTGTCACGACCCGACAAAATTGCCGCTTGCGCAAAGCACTTTTGTGCCTACGGATTTGTTGAGGGCGGCAGAGATTACAACTGCGTCGATATGAGCGAGGCAAAACTCAGAAACGTTGTACTTCCGCCGTTTAAGGCGTGCATTGACGCAGGAACGGAAACGGTTATGGCGGCATTTAACGACTTGAACGGCGAGCCTTGCACGTCAAGCAAGTGGGTTCTTACCGACTTACTCAGAAAGGAAATGGGATTTGACGGCGTTGTAATAAGCGATGCATTTTCCGTCGGCGCTCTTGTCCGCCACGGCGTTGCCGAAAACGAGGCGGAGGCGGCAAAAAAATCCATAAATGCCGGAATGAATGTTGAAATGATGACCCTTGCGTACAGAGAAAATCTGCCATGCCTTGTCGAGAGCGGCGAGGTGTCTATGGAAACCCTTGACGAAATGGTAAGGCAGGTACTGAGACTTAAATTCAGACTCGGACTCTTTGACAATCCGTATACGGATATGGAAAAATCAAAGGACTGCATACTGTGCCCGGAGCATAAAGAGCTTGCACGGGAAAGCGCCAAACGCTCGGTTGTGCTGCTTGAAAACAACGGCATACTGCCCCTCGGCAAGGGAAAGAAAATAGCGCTTGTAGGCCCTATGGCAGACAGTCAGTATGAGGCTGTGGGCGAGTGGTGCGTAAAGTGCCGTCCGGAGGACTGCGTAACTTTGAGAACTGCACTGTCGCAGTATGCAGATGTTACATACGCACGTGGCTGCGGATTTGCAGACGGTGACGAGGATATTGAAAGCGCCGTCAATGCCGCCAAAGACTGCGACGTAATCGTGTGTGCAATAGGTCAGACGCAGGATATGTGCGGTGAGGCAAGGAGCAGAATACAACTGGTTATTCCCGGCCCGCAGGAAAAACTGCTCAAAGAACTTAAAAAGCTCAATAAGCCGATTGTTACAATAGTAGTGTCCGGCAGACCGCTTGTTTTGAATACCGCCGGGGAATACTCCGATGCGCTCCTGTTTTCGGGTGCTCTCGGCACTATGTCGGGCTACGGGTATTGCGACGTGCTCTTCGGCAGTTACAATCCGTCCGCAAAACTCGTTTCCACATTCAATCAGGTGTACGGACTCGGCGGAACGGGATATTATAACAGCTTAAATTGCAGCAGACCGCCTTGCGATGACACCCCGTGGTGCTCAAAGTTTATTGACGCACCCATAAAGCCGCTGTACCCGTTCGGCTACGGCAAGTCGTATACCGAATTTGAATACAGCAATTTGAGAACGGATAAAACCGAATACAGCAAAGATGAATGTGTCAGGGTATCTGTTGATGTGGCAAACATCGGCAAATACGACGGTGAGGAAATTGTGCAGCTCTATATTACCGACCCGACGGGCAGTTATACACGTCCTTTAAAGGAGCTTAAAGCCTTTGACAAGGCGATGATTAAAAGGGGCGAAACCAAAACATTTGAGTTTAAAATATCTGTTCACGATATGGGCTATTACGGCAGAAAGTGCGACTACATCACAGAGAGCGGAAAAATTATAATCGGCGTCGGCACAGACAGCGAAAATCTTAAACTGACGGACATATATATTAAGTAGAAATTTTTAATGCATAAGGAGTTTTATAAGTGAAAAAAGTATTGACATATTCTGAATTTTCCGTTTTTTCAAATGCACGTTGCAGTGCATCGGCGCACAGCGTTGACGGGGAAAAGACCAAATTCGATTTTGTATGGCAGATGCCGGTATCGGACGACGAGGCAATAGAGATATGCTTTTCCGTTTCGTGCGCCGATGCGGTGTGTTCGTGGTACCCCACCTGCATTATGAAAAGAGAGCTTAACATCTGCGATATTGAAACCTCGGCGGCGTGGTCCGTACCGCTTATTGCGCTTTGCAACAGTGTGGGAAACAGCGTGTTTTCGGTTGCCGCATCGGACTCTGTGCGTGTCTTAAAGTACAGTGCCTGCATAAACGAGCGCACCTCCGAGATGGATTTTAAAATCTTGGTAAATCTGCGCCAGTTCGGCACGCAAAATGAGTATTCGCTCACACTGTATACGCAGAAAGACGAAAGGCCTTTTTACGAAATGTGCCGTAACGTGTCCGATTGGTGGGAGGGTATTTATGACCTTAAAAAGCTCCCGGCACCCGAACAGATATACGAACCCTGCTATTCAAGCTGGTATGCGTTTCATCACAAATTTACGTCGGACGAGCTTATAAGCGAGGCAAAAAAGGCAAAGGAATACGGTATGGAGCTTTTTATACTCGACGACGGCTGGAACACGGACGATATATCCCAGGCGTCAAAATATGCCGGGGACTGGAAAGAGAGCAAAAAGAAAATCCCGGATATGAAGGCTCTGTCCGATGAGATGCACAAACTCGGAATGAAGTTTGCCGTGTGGTTCAGCGTTTCGTTTTTGGGCAAGGCGAGCGAGAATTACAAAAACTTTTACAATATGACTATGGACGAGTCAAAAATATTCCAGTCCGGAATTTTAGACCCACGCTATCCGCAAGTCAGAGAATATATTATTTCAAACTACGAAAGAGCGCTTAAAGAGTGGGACTTGGACGGATTTAAACTTGATTTTATAGACCTATTTCAAATGCACAGAAACACCGCATTTAAAGAGGGAATGGATATTTTCAGCGTTGAGGAAGCCGTGGAAAAACTCCTGACCGACGCATATGCGAGAATGAAAAAAATCAAAAGCGATGTCATAATCGAGTTCAGGCAAAGCTATGTCGGCCCGAATATGCGAAAGTATGCAACAATGTTCAGAGCCGTGGATTGCCCCGTTCATTACAGGCAAAACCGTGTGTCAACTGTCGATATGCGCCTGACGAGCGGAAAAACAGTTGTAAACTCCGATATGATTATGTGGAACAAAGACGCCGCCGCACATCAGGCGGCACTGCAAATATTAAACTGCATATTCAGCGTAATTCAGTTTTCCGTAAGGATAGACACGCTTACGGCAGAGCAGGCAAAAATGGTTAAGTTCTGGCTCGGATTTGCCAAAAAATACCGAAAAATTTTAACCGAGGAGCAGATAAAGCCTGAGGAGATGCAGAATTTTTATCCCGTCATTTGTGCAGAGGACGGGGAAAGGCGTATAACTGCAATTTACGAAAACAACAAAATTGCAAGGCTTGACTTTAATAAGGAAAACCTTGTCATAAACGCCACGGACGAGGATTGTGTATATATCCGCACGGACGGCAGTGCGGACGTTTCGGCAGAGGCGTACGACTGCACGGGAGAGATAGCGCAGAGCGGCAATGTAACGCTTGGCGGCATTGCAAAAGTTTTTGTCCCCAAAAGCGGTTTGCTTATATTAAGACAAAACGGTTGATTTTTGCGGGATTTAGTGATACATTGAAAGGGAACAGTAAACGGATTGGGGAATTGTATGGATATTAAAAATATTGACAAAAACTTTAAGATTAACAGTGCAAACGAGTCGGAATATGATTTTTTCCCGTATCGCAGTTTTACGGTTGAGGGATTTTGCAAAGACGGTGCCGGGGAAAAGGAGCTTGTAAGACTTCCGAAAGCCGTGCTTAAAAACCTGTCGCCTGCTCTTAACGAGGCGGCTCACTTTTGCGCCGGCGGTGTTGTAAGGCTCAGAACCGACAGCAGTAAGATTGCAGTAAGGTGCAATTATAACCAGATGAGAAATTCCAGCGGTATGCCGCTGTCCGCAGATGCAGGCATTGACTTATACAGCGGACTAAAATTCATTGCAAATTACCGCCCGGAGGACGGAAACCCCTTTATTGATATGGAGGCGTCAACAGAGAGTGAACAGATGTGCGATTACACAATGTATCTGCCTCTTTATTCAAATATTAATGAACTTGAAATTGGTCTTTTAAAGGGCAGTAAAACGGAAAAAGCAGCTCCGCACAAATCGGGAAAGACAATTTTGTTCTACGGTTCGTCGGTTACAAACGGCGGCTGTGCATCACGCCCCGGACTTACATATCCTGCCGTCATTACCAGGAAAATGGGTGCGGAGATGATAAACTTAGGCTTCTCCGGCAATGCAAGGGGAGAGTTGGAAATTGCAGAGTACATTGCACGCCTGGATGTTTCGGCAGTGATTATTGAATATGACCACAATGCTCCCACGGCGCAATTTCTCAAAGAAACGCACGAACCGTTTTTCAAAACCGTAAGGGACGCAAAACCCAACGTACCCATAATCCTTATATCCGGTTGGTTTTTCCGTGAGCGTTCCGATGACGTCAACCGCAAAATACGCAGAGATATAGTAAAGCAGACAATGCTCAATGCGGTAAATTCGGGAGATAAGGCAGTGTACTTTATTGACGGCTCCAAACTTTTTCCGAGGGAAACGTGCACGGATTTTTCGGCAGACTGCATACACCCTAACGATACCGGGTTTGGCATTATGGCAGAAAAAATAACGGATATTCTGGAAAACTTATAAAATATATTGTATGGGGATAAACCAATGAAAAACAAAGTTGATGAATTGCTTAAAAAGATGACCGTTAAGGAAAAAGTCGGACAGCTTAATCAGTGTGGAAATTCCATATACAACGACGACTACAAGGTCGGCTGGGATTTGCTCAGAGAGGGTATGATAGGCTCGTTTCTGGGAATAAGCAGTGTGGAGGACGCAAACGAACTCCAAAGAGTTGCTGTGGAGGAAACAAGGCTCGGTATACCGCTTTTGCTCGGCTTTGACGTAATTCACGGTTTCAGAACGTGTTTTCCCACGCCGTGGTCGGAGAGCTTTTCCTGGGAGCCTTGCCTTGCAAAGGAAACCGCAGAATATTCATCGGTTGAGGCAAGTTTGAACGGCGTCAACTGGATATATGCCCCTATGATAGATGTGTCCCGTGACCCACGCTGGGGACGTGGAGTAGAGGGAGCGGGAGAGGATCCGTACCTCATATCCGAGTTTGCAAAGGCAAGGGTTGAGGGCATACAGGGCGAGAATATGTCCGACGGCAGGCACTCGGCGGCGTGCGCAAAGCACTTTGTCGCATACGGTGCGTGCGAGGGCGGCAGGGATTACAATAGCGTATCTATGATGCCGCAGACGCTCTATGATTACTACCTTCCGCCGTTTAAAGCGGCGCTTGACGCCGGAGCGGAGAGCGTAATGACTGCGTTTCACGATTTAAACGGCGAGCCGTGCACGGGAAGTTATGAGTTAATCAGCGAAACTTTAAAGCAAAAAATGGGCTTTAAAGGCGTGGTGATAAGCGACGCCGGTTCAACAGATCAGATTAAGACACACGGCTATGCGGCAACTTACCGTGACGTTGCAAGGATTGCAGTAAATGCAGGACTTGACGTGGAGATGTGCTTCGGCATTTTTACATATCAGGATTACCTCGAAGATTTGGTAAACAGCGGAGAGGTGTCTATGGAAGTCCTTGATAATGCCGTAAGACGGGTTCTTACGCTTAAATATAAGCTCGGTTTGTTTGACAATCCTTACAGAGATATACAAACTGCTAAAAAGTGCCTGTGTACCGCCGAGGGCAGAGCGCTTGCGTATAAGTCTGCCGTAAAGTCGGTTGTTCTGCTTAAAAACAGCGCAGGTATTCTGCCTCTTTCCGAAAATGAAAAAATCGCCGTTGCAGGCCCTATGGCAGACAGCCGTGAGGAGATGCTCGGTTCGTGGAGCGCACTCGGCAAGGCGGAGGAGTGCGTTGCACCGATTGAGGGAATTAGGAAGTATGCCGATGTTCCGTTTGCGTGCGGCTGTGCTCTCATCGGCAGTGAATGTAACTTTGACGAGGTAACGGACAAGGTTAAAGATGTCGGCACGGTTGTTGCCTTTATAGGCGAGCCCAGAGATATGAACGGAGAGGGCAGAAGCCGCACAAGCAACACAATTCCGGGAGAACAGATAAACCTTTTAAGGCACATAAAGAGCCTCGGCAAAAAGCTGATTTCGGTTGTAATTGCCGGACGTCCCGTTGTTTTGAGTGAAGTTGTTCAGCTCTCCGATGCGGTTCTGTTTTCGGGTGCGCTGGGTAACGAGGCAGGAAACGCCTAGGCAGTGGGGACTCGAACCCACATTGGTTTCACATAACAATTTTCCCCGTAACGGCAGTAAATTGCTTGAAAATACGTCAGTATTCCCTGCACAATTTACTTTGTTACAGAAAAAATTGCTTATGTGAAACTGCGAGCACCTGTTCGGCTGAATTTTTGCAAAGAATTTCGGTGCGTAAGGGTGCAGGCGGGCTGACGCCCGTCAAGACCGACAAGGCGGAAGGATTTGTGAAAATTCAGTCGACAGGCAATGCGGGTTCGAGTCCCCACTGCCTATGCCGATATTTTGTTCGGCAGGCAAAATCCGAGCGGAAAACTTGTAAATACCTTCCCGACAAGGGTGGGACAGGCACCGCTGTACTACAACCACAACAATACGGGAAAACCGCTCGTTGAGGAGTTTTTCTGGACAAGCAAGTACATTGACGCACCGATAGAACCGCTGTTTCCGTTCGGTTACGGACTTAGCTATACGGAGTTTGAATATTCGGATATGGAATTATCATCATATGAGGCGGAGCGTGGAAGTGTTATCACGGTTTCGGTCAATGTGAAAAACGTCGGAGAGTACGACGGTTACGAAACCGTTCAGTTCTATGTCACCGACAAGGTGGCGTCCTACACCAGACCCGTAAAGGAATTAAAGGCGTTTAAAAAAGTGTTCGTCAAAAAGGGCGGACAGGTGAGAGCAAGCGCAGAGCTGGACACTGCAAAAATGGGATTTCATAACAGAAAACTTGAATACATAGTCGAGCCGGGCGAATTTGTAATATCCGCCGGCAAAAACAGCGAGGACGTATTGCAAGAGAACTTGTGTCTGATGTAATTTACCCTTAAATGTTTTAAAATACCGTGATACAGAAAGGTGTATCACGGTTTATTTTTGCAGATACATCATTTCCAGCAGATGTGTTCCCGTTGCCGTCTTAAATATGTTTTTTTCGGCACTCTCTATTGCAGAAATTTTATATCCGCTCTCACCTGCATTGACAAGGAAGTCGGCTTCAAGTAAAATCTGATAGTCAAGCCCGTCAACGTCTGTGTAGGTGTGATGATGTGCGACAAGGTACGAAATCCGCTCTGTATCACGCTCCGGCACGGGTAAATCCGCCAGAAAGTCCTCAACGAGCGGCGGACTTTCAAGTTCCTGGTTTTTGCCGTTTGTGTTGCCGTACTTTTCACGGCAGAGCGGACACGCAATGTCGTGGACAACAGAGGCAAGTTCAAGGATTTTTTGCGTGTGCGCATCGAGCTTTTCTTTTTCGCCGATGTTTTTGGCAAACGCCCAGACTTTAAGAAAATGCTCAATGTCGTGCAGATTTCCTCCGTAAAATTCAATCATTTTTTCAACAGCGGTTGATATAATCATCGTTTGCTTCCTCCCGTCACAGTGCAGTGCCTTTCTTTGGAACAAACAGTCCGCTCATATCGGTATGTTCCAGTTCCAAGAGTTTGACCTTGCGCTCTATTCCTCCGCCGTAACCTGTCAGACTGCCGTTTGTGCCGACTACACGATGACACGGAATTAACAGCGAAATCGGATTGTGCCCGACAGCGCCCCCGACTGCCTGTGCGGACATTTTTTCAATGCCCTTTTGCTTTGCGATTATTTCCGCAATTTCCCCGTAGGTTATGGTCTTGCCGTAAGGTATTGTAAGCATAATATCGCAGACCGCTTTGCGGAACGGCGTGGAGTCGTAGCGGAGCGGCGGCAGAAAATCCGGCTCACGGCCGGAAAAATATATGTCGAGCCAGCGCTTAGCATCTCGGAAAAGGGGCATACCCTTTTGCTCGGTTTCCCTCGGCAGAATATTGCCGAAGTGCCTTTGCCCGTTAAACCACAGACCCGTGATATGCTCCCCGTCGCAGGCAAGCGTTATTGCGCCGAGCGGCGAGTTGTATTCATATGTATAAATCATAGTAACCCCTTGACTTTGTCCTTGGTTGCAGTTTCCTTTGTATGTATAATTCAACAAAATTCCTGTTTTTCCTTTTAATATTAAATTATTTATTAAAAATCAAAATCCCGACGCATAAGCTGTTTAAAACTTGTGCTTCGGGATTTCGTTTACTGCATTAAAAACATTTCGATTTGGTTATTTCATAGAATTCTCATAGGACTCTATCATTTTCTTAACCATCTGACCGCCGACAGAACCTGCCTGTCTTGAAGTCAAGTCACCGTTGTAACCGTTCTTTAAGTTTACACCAACCTCAGACGCTGCTTCCATCTTAAATCTTTCCATAGCGTCCTTAGCCTCAGGTACTACGTGCTTGTTTCCTGCCATCGTTATCACCTCCATTTGTTTTGTCGGTAATAATTTGTGCAGATTGAGAAAATATAAACAGGTAATTTTTTACTTGTCGATTATTTTTTTAAGATTTGGCATTATACCGAGGCTTCTCGAAAGAATACCGTTCATATGCGCTATCGCCGTGCCGTAATTGGTAATGGGCACGCCGGCGTCGAGTGCGCACTTGACACGGTACTTCATTTCACGCTCGTTTAGCATACAGCCGCCACAGTGTATTATGAGAGAAAATCCGCTCAGGTCGTCCGCAAAAGTTCCGCCGGAGGAAAATTCGTAATCAAATTTTTTGCCTGTGTATTCTTCGAGCCAGCGTGGGAGTTTAACCGTTCCGATGTCATTGCACTGTCTGTGATGCGTACAGCCCTCGGATAT
Source organism: uncultured Clostridia bacterium (assembly GCA_934500705.1). GTDB lineage: Bacteria > Bacillota > Clostridia > UMGS1810 > UMGS1810 > CAKSIN01. The sequence goes on from CAKSTI010000005.1 coordinate 41,692, forward strand.
TAAAATTTTGTCGCCGTTGTTTAAAGCGTCGATTGTCTTTGCGCCGACTACGGCGGCATCGAGAAGTCCTTTAAGCCTTGCAATTAAAATTGAAAATGACGTGAGCGGAATATCCTTCGGCACGATTTTTGCCACCGCTTTAAATGCCTGACTGTCTGTGACAACAAGTTTCGGCTTTTCCTTTAAATTCTTAATTGCCGAGTCCAACTGCTCCTCCTGCACCACAACGGATATTGCGTGCTTGTCGAGAGTGTCACGCACGGCGAGCTGCTGGGGGAGAATAAGACGTCCCTTTGGCGCAGCCTCGTCAATCGGCGTTACAAATATTACAGTGTCGCCCTCGCTTATAAAATCGCCCACCATTTTAAGGGGATTTTCCTTCGGGGCGAGTTTGCCGATGCAGTCCTTTAAAAAATCAATGTTGATTTTTTTGCTTGCGCTTACAAACACTTCTTTTTCCGTGGACTGCGCAGTGCTTTCCAAAAGGTCGCATTTATTGTATGCAATTAAATATTTTATGTTTTTTTCTTTAAATATTTCAACAAGTTCGTTTTCGTATTCGCCGAGCGGTTTTGAGGCGTCGGCAACGAGAACGGCAATATCTGTTTTGTTTAAAATTTGCTTTGTGCGCTTTACACGAAGCTCTCCGAGTGCGCCCTCGTCGTCAAAACCCGGTGTGTCAATAATTACCACAGGGCCGAGCGGAAGAAGCTCCATAGACTTTGTGACGGGGTCGGTGGTTGTTCCCTTGACGTCGGACACTACCGATATTTCCTGGTTTGTCACTGCGTTTACAAGTGTGGATTTGCCGGCGTTTCTCCTGCCGAAAAATCCTATGTGTATTCTGTCCGATGACGGGGTGTTGTTAAGCGACATAAAATCAACTCCTTTTATAGCAGACAGCGGACGTTTGCGTCCGCTGTCGGTGTTTAAAATTTATGAATTACTTTTTTGGGGCAAACCTCTGCGCAAAGACCGCACGACACGCATTTGCCGTAATCTATGACGGCAATGTTATCGTTTACGTGTATTGCGTCGTGTTCGCATTTTTTCTCGCACATTTTACAGCCTATACAGCCGTTTGAGCAGTAGTTTTTAACCAATACGCCCTTGTCCTTTGAACTGCACAAAACCGTGTATTCACAGCCTGTCGGCACAAGCACCAAAAGGTGCTTGGGACAGACGTTTGTGCACCGTCCGCAGCCGCAGCATTTTTCCTCATCAATATGTGCTATGCCGTCCTTTACGGAGAGTGCGCCGTATTCGCACACCCTTACGCAACTTCCGAGTCCTATGCAGCCGTATTCGCAGTTTTTGGGGCCGCCGTTTAAGAGTGCGGCGCTTGTGCAGTCGTCAACTCCGGTAAAGTCGTACCTATCGGAGCACACATCGCACGTTCCGCTGCAACGAAGGCGTGCCTTTTTGGGAACTACCGCCTTTGCCTCAACTCCCATAAGGGCGCATATTGCCTTGTTTTTTTCGTCGGTCATAAGGTTACATTTGGCAGGGCTCTCTCCCTTTGTAACTATTGCCTCGGCAAGAGCCGAACAGCCGGCGTAGCCGCAGCCGCCGCAGTTTGCGCCAGGCAGAATTTCTCCTATTTGGTCTATTCTCTCGTCCTTGTCAACCTTGAAAACTATTGACGCAAAACCCAAAAGTCCGCCAAAGGCAAGACCCGTTGCGCCGACGGCAAGTGCCGGAATTAATATTTCACCAATCATTTAAAGCACCTCCTAAAACGACAGTCCCTGAAATCCCAAGAACGACATCGCAATAAGACTTGCGGTAATCAGAGCAATGGGAAATCCCTTTAAATTTTCGGGAATGTCCGCAGTTTCCAAACGTTCACGCACACCGGAGAACAGGACGATTGCTATTGTAAATCCTATTGCCGCACTGAATGCGTACCAGACCGCCTCAAAGAAGTTAAATCCCTTTTCGATGTTTAAAAGCGTCACTCCCAAAACCGCACAGTTTGTGGTTATGAGGGGCAGATATATTCCCAGCGCATTGTATAGGGCAGGGACGGTCTTTGCAACGAACATTTCGACAAACTGCACCAGCGCCGCAATAAGCAGAATAAACGACAGCGTTTGCAGATATTCCACGTTAAGCGGTACAAGTATATAGTGATACACAAGCCAGGTGAGTGCCGATGCGAGCGACATTACAAACGTTACCGCCATACCCATTCCGAGGGCGGTGTCCGTCTTTTTGGAAACGCCCAGAAACGGGCATATGCCGTAGAATTTTACCAGTACAAAGTTTTCAACGAGAATTGCCGCAACGGACAATTCGAGAAAGTGCGATATTCCCATTACTGTGCATCTCCTTTCTTTTTGCTTTTTATGAGATTAAAAAGTCCGAGAATTAAGCCGAGCACCAAAAACGCTCCGGGCGGAAGAATGAACATAACCGCCGGATTGTAGTGCCCCGCAAATATGTCAATTCCCAAAATCGTGCCCGCTCCGAGTATCTCACGCACTGCACCGAGCGTGCTGAGTCCGAGCGTAAAGCCGAGTCCCATTCCAAGACCGTCAATAGCAGAGGGGAGGGGCTTGTTTTTGGAGGCAAAGCTCTCCGCCCTTGCGAGGATTATGCAGTTTACCACTATGAGCGGTATAAAGAGTCCGAGCGCATTTGAAAGCGACGGGAGATACGCCTTTAAGAGCATTTCTATAACGCTTACAAACGTTGCGATTATCACTATGTATGACGCTATCCTTATCTTTGAGGGGATAACCTTTCTTACAAGCGAGATTGCAAGGTTGGAGCATATCAGCACAAAAGTGGCGGAAAGCCCCATACCCACGGCGTTTATAAGCGATGTTGTAACCGCAAGAGTGGGGCACATTCCCAAAAGCTGAATAAATGTGGGGTTTTCGTCTATAAGACCGTTTTTGAATACCTTCATATTGTTACTCATTTTTGTCCGCCCTCGCTTTCGATACTATTTTTGCGGCAGACAGCGCCGAGTTGACTCCGCCGGTCACTGCCTTTGATGTTATGGTTGCACCGCTTATTGCGTTTATCTGACTGTCCGAGGCATTGCCTGTTTTTACGACTTCGATGCCGTCCTTTTTGCCGTTGAACTGTTTAAGCCAGTTTTCGTCAGCCTTTGCGCCGAGTCCGGGAGTTTCGCTCATTGAGGTTATCTTAACGCCTTTTACGGTAAAGTCATTTCCGATGCCTACGGTCATTGAAATTGTTCCGCCAAATCCCGACGGTTCAACCTTTACGCAGTAGCCGACTTCCTTGCCGTCTGCGTCTTTGCCTGCGAGAACCTCTCTGACTGTGCTGTCGCTTATGAGCATAGCCTCGTTTGCCTTTTCAAACGTCTTTGCCTCCGGGAGTACCTCGGACTGAGCGGCAAGCTCCGTTTGTTCTTGCAGTTTGGCAATCCTGTCTTTGGTGAGGTTGTTGCACAGTATCAAAATCAGCGAGCACAAAAACGCTATTAAAAACAGGATAAGTGCGTGTTTTGCAACAAATTTTGTGTTTGTCATTTTTCCTTCACCGCCTTGCCGAAAGTTTTCGGAACTATTGCTTTGTCAATCAGCGGCGTTGCAATGTTCATAACAAGAATGGCGTATGTAACGCCTTCGGGGTAGCCGCCGTACACCCTTATTACTCCGGTTATTATTCCGGCAAGAAAGGCATAGAGTGCCTGACCCTTTGCCGTCAGCGGACTTGTGGTGTAGTCCGTCGCCATAAAAACTCCGCCGAGCATCACACCGCCGGCAAGTATGGAGTACAAAAAGTCGCCCTGCATAAAGCCGTCTTTGCTAAACAGCAGTCCGAAAACGCCCACCGTCAGTATGTAAGTTACGGGAATTACGGGGCTTATCACCTTTCTTACAAAAAGGTAAAGCGCACCGATTAATATAAGCAGAGCGGAAACCTCGCCTATACAGCCGCCGATGTTTGTGCCCAAAAACAAGTCACGGTAGCTTGCAAGCGTTCCCTCGCCGACGCCCTTCATAACCGCAAGGGGAGTGGCGCCGGAAACTGCGTCCGCTCCGGGGATTGAATAGTCCGTCATTGCAACCGGCCAGCACGCCAGGAGAAACGCTCTTGCGGCAAGTGCCGGGTTTACAATGTTTTGCCCCAGTCCGCCGAAAAAGCTCTTTACAATTATTATGGCAAACACCGCCCCGACTATTACCATATAATACGGAACGCTCGGCGGCATACAGAATGCGAGCAGTACGCCCGTCACTGCGGCGCTGAGGTCGGGAAGTGAATTTTTCTTTTTTGCCAATACCGTCCATATGTATTCCGACAGCATACAGGCACACACGCTCACCAGCGTTACGATAAGCGCCCTGATGCCGAAAAAGTACACTCCGCCGCACAGTGCCGGAACAAGGGCAATGAGCACGTCACGCATTGTTGTGGAAATATACCTTTCCGTTCTTATGTGCGGAGCGTATGAAACATTAAGTTTTTCGTCCAATCGTTACACCTCATTTCTGCATATTTTCACGGATTTTTGCTTTTGCAATTTTAATGTTCTGCGTTATTGTGTTTCTGCACGGGCAGGTGTACGAGCACACGCCGCACTCTATGCAGTCGAAAATATTCAGCTTTTTGAGCCTGTCAAAATCGCCGATTTTTGAGTACGAATTAAGCATAGCCGGCACAAGGCTCATCGGGCAGTGGGCAACGCAGGCGCCGCAGTGGACGCAGTTTACGCTCTGCCTTGATGCCGTTTCGTCCTCGGCAAATGCTAAGACCGCCGACGTTCCCTTAACCGTGGGGACGCTCAGCGATGTCTGGGCAATGCCCATCATAGGCCCGCCCATTACAACCTTTTTGAGATTTTCAAAGTCGCAGTCTGCCGCCTTTAAAATATCCTCAAACGACGTTCCTACTCTTACACGCAGGTTTGACGGCTTTCCCACTGCGCTCCCGGCAACGGTAACAACCCTTGTCATAACGCAGCGGTTAAGCATTACGGCGTTGTAAACGGCGGTGCAGGTGTCTATGTTGTCCACCACGGCGCCGACGTCTGCCGGCAGTTTTCCGCTCGGAACTTCACGTCCGGTTATAGCTTTAATAAGGTGCTTCTCACTTCCTTGCGGATACTTGGTTTTAAGCACTTTTACCTCTGCCGAGCCGTATTTTGCGGCGTATTCGCTCATAATTTTAATTGCCTTCGGTTTGTTGTTCTCTATGCCTATGTAGCATTTTTCTACGCCCAGAATTTTCTTTATTATGTCTATTCCCATAAAAACAAGGTCGGGATTTTCGAGCATAACACGGTAGTCACTCGTAAGGTACGGTTCGCACTCGGCGCCGTTTACGATAAAGCAGTCGATTTTTTTATCCGGTGGGGGATTTAGCTTGATGTGTGTCGGAAAGGTCGCTCCGCCGAGGCCGACAACTCCGGCGTTTCGTATTGCCGAGAGCATATCGTCCTTGGAAAGAGTGTTTATGTCAACTTCGCCGACTTCGGGACAGACTTCGTATCTGAAATCATTTTCCACAACCACGCTCATTACAAATCTGCCGTTCGGGTGCAGGCGCTTTTCAACCGCCGTCACCGTGCCGGAAACCGTGGAATGAACGGGTGCGGACACAAAGGCGTCACTGTTGCCGATTTTCTGCCCGGCAAGCACGCTGTCGCCCTTTTTAACAAGCGGTGTGCACGCAGCGCCTATGTGCTGGCTCATAGGATACACCATAAACTGCGACGCTTCAAGGTCTGCAATGGCGCAGTCACGGGTATCGTCTTTGCGGTCGTTTGGGTGCAGACCGCCTCTAAATGTGAGAGCTTTCAATCATAACACCTCAATTCTTTAATTCTTGTGTTCGTTGAGCAAATCGTTCTTTATGTTCCAGAGCTTTTGGGACAAGTCCACATAGTAGTTGTGCGGATTTTCAAAGCGCTTAACCTCGTCCCACAGACCGTCTATCTGCTCGGCGCAGTAGGTGCGGATTTTTTCTGTATCGGGCGATGTATACACACATTTTCCCTTTTTAAAAACGGGCACAAGCAACTCTATTGCGTAATAATTTGTAACCGTCTTGCGTTTCCAGGTGTGTTCGGGGTCAAAGATAACGTAGTCCGAGCCGTCCGGTGTGGGTTCGTCCGAGAGAAGCATAAGGTCGGCTATTGCCTTGTCGTTGTCCTTGGAATACAGGCGGACGAGCTTTTTGTTGCACGGGGTGGTGATTTTTGCGATGTTTTCGCTGAGTTTGATTTTAGGTATCTCCCTGTCGCCGTCAAATACCGCCGCAAGTTTATACACACCGCCGAAAACAGGCTCGCTTTTTGACGTAATGAGCCTTTCGCCCACGCCGAATGAGTCTATGCAGGCGCCCTGGTTTAACAAATCCCTGATGATGTACTCGTCCAGTGAGTTTGAAACGACAATATTGACGTCTCCCAGTCCCTCACGGTCAAGAATTGTTCTCACCTTTTTGGTAAGGTAGGTTATGTCGCCGCTGTCAATTCTGACTCCGGCAGGCTTGTAACCGTTGGGAATGAGGTACTCTTTAAACACCTTTATTGCGTTAGGCAGTCCGGAATTTATGACGTTGTAGGTGTCGATTAACAACGTGCACGATTGCGGATATGTTTTGGCGTACGCCAAAAACGCCTCATACTCCGAGTCAAAGAGCTGAACCCAGCTGTGCGCCATTGTTCCGAGTGCCGGTATGCCGTACCTCTCGTCGCATATGGTGCACGCAGTACCGCAGCAGCCGGCGATGTATGACGCTCTTGCACCGTAAATTGCGCCGTATGCGCCCTGTGCACGCCTTGAACCGAACTCCATTACGGGTCTGCCCTTTGCGGCACGGACTATCCTGTTAGACTTTGTGGCGATAAGGCACTGGTGATTTATTGTAAGCAGTACCATTGTTTCTATAAGCTGTGCTTCCATAACCGGGCCGATGACCTTTACAATCGGCTCACCGGGGAAAATCGGCGTTCCCTCCGGAATTGCGTACACGTCACAGCTGAACTCAAAGTTTGCAAGGTATTCCAAAAACTTTTCGGAAAATATGCCCTTTGAGCGCAGATACTCCACGTCCTCCGTGCTGAATTTAAGCTCCGAGATGTACTCGATTAACTGTCCGAGTCCTGCCATAATGGCAAATCCGCCGTCGTCGGGCACCTTGCGGAAAAACATATCAAAGCAGGCGATTTTTCCGCCCACGCCGTGCTCCAAATATCCGTTTGACATTGTAAGCTCATAAAAATCCATAAGCATTGTCATATTTTGTTTAATATCCATTGTATCACTCAACGCTTTCCGTATTTTATTATTTTAGTTTCCCGCAAGGGCTTCCTCTAACCAGTATGCGCCTATGTCAAGGGCACGGTAGAGTCCCTCACGCTCCGCCTTTTTTACAATTCTTGCGCCGGACATAAGCGCAACCTCAACGTCTGTTGCAAGCTCCAGGTCCTTGTAGTTCTCGCTTTCGAGAACGGTAATGCAGATGTAGTAGTCATCGGCAATATCTCCGTATATTACGGTGTTACCTCTTTTAACAAGCGGCCTGTTTTTGTATATGAGAGAGGTCTGCTCTTTCTTTTTTGCCAAAATAATCACTCCTTAAATGTTATTAACTAATTTTATCACATAAATTGCAATATGTAAAGTAATAATATACCTATTATATTGTAAAATTTTTTAGGAGCCTTAAATTATGACGATACTTTTTATAAGAACCATCGTTTTGTACGGCCTGGTTATAGTGGCACTGCGGCTTATGGGCAAGCGTCAAATCGGCGAGCTGCAACCGTCGGAGCTGGTGGTTGCAATAATGATTTCCGACCTTGCGTGCGTGCCTATGAGCGAGGCGTCCGTACCTCTGCTATACGGTATTGTACCCATATTTACTATGGTAATAAGCGAAATTTTGCTTTCTTACGCCTGTTTAAAGTCGCAAAAGCTCCGCCTGCTTTTGAGCGGCAGACCGCAGATACTTGTGCGGAACGGCAAACTGTGCTTTAAGGAAATGACAAAGTCGAGAGTCAACACCGACGACTTGTTGGAGGAACTGCGCAAAAACGGGTATTACAGTTTAAACGATGTGGACACCGTAATTCTGGAAACGGGAGGCAGTATTACCGTAATTCCGTCGAGCGGTGCGATGCCGCCCACGCTTAAAGATTTAAAGATAGAGGCGCCGCAGACCGTTATACCGTATGTCTACGTTGCCGACGGCAAGGTGAGAAAGAGCGAACTCAAACGTGGCGGCAGGGACGAGGCGTGGCTTAGTGCAATATTAAAAAAGAAAAAGATAAAGGACGTTCGCTCCGTGTTCATAATGATGGAGGACAGCGAAAAAAATCTCTTTGTCCAGGAAAGGAAGGACTTAAAATGAAAGATATGTTCCTGTGTGCGGCGCTTCTTGCCGCTTTGTGCTCGCTCTTTGCACTAAATGCCAAAACCGCAGACGATTGCAAAAAAACCGTCTGCGCAAAAATCGACACCGTGTGCGATGCCATTGCCTCCGGCGATGGCGGAATGATAGAGAAAACGGGCACTGCGGCTCAAAAGGAGTGGGAGAGAAAGTTTAAGGCAATGCGCTATTTATATCACCACAACGTCACCGACTCCATAGACGAGGCAGTCTTTAAGGCACAGCACTACATCGGAGAGAAAAACTACGAAAAAGCTCTCTTAAAGCTGTCCGAGGCAAAATATCTCATAAAAAATCTTGATAATCAGGAAAAAATAACTCTTGACAATATCTTTTGATTGAAATATTATTAAATATATGGTAATATAATAATACGGAGATGCAAATATGAGAATTGTGGGGATTGATTACGGCGATGCGAGAGTCGGTGTGTCCGTGTCCGACCCGTTGGGGATTACGGCGCAGGGCGTGGCAACTGTTGCAAACCGTGTATACGAAAAGATGTTGGACTCGCTCGTTAAGATTATAAATGAGCACAGCGCTCAAAAGATTGTTGTCGGTCTGCCAAAGAATATGGACGGCACCGTCGGCGAGAGGGGAGAGGTCACACGTGCCTTTGTCTGCGACCTTAAAGAGAGAGTCGGCAGCATTCCCGTTGAGCTTTGGGACGAGAGGCTCACCACCGTTCAGGCGGCGGGGATTTTAAACGTCACAAATACAAGAGGCAAAGACCGCAAAAACGTTATCGACACCGTGGCGGCGTGCATTATACTGCAAAGCTATCTTGACAGTTTAAAGGAGAATAAATAAATGAATGAGAGAAAAGTAGTTACATTTACCGATGAAAATAACGAGAGCTATGATTACGAAATAGCCGATTCGTTTGAGATGGACGGCGCAAAGTACGTTGCGCTCATTCCGCCGGAGGAGGACGGCGATGATGAGGACGGCGCAGAGGTTATGATTATGCGCATCGAGAGCGAGGGCGAGGACGAGGACGTCTTTGTTGTAATTGAGGAGGACGACGAGCTTGACCGTGCCTTTTCGATGTTCAAGGACAGGTGCTCGGACGAATTTGACTTTGCCGAATAAAAAATTTTGAATTGGTATTGAAATTTAGAGCATAATATGATAAAATACAAACTGTCCCTGCGGTGTGCGTGAAACGGGTTATTTTAACCAACACATCTAAAACGGAATCCTAATCTCTGACTGTGGCTGTATACCAAGCTTCGTCCTAGGGAACATTTAAGCAGTCAGGCGGAATCCACCTGCATAGCAGGTTTAAAATATATCCGATATTTAAACGGCACAGCGGGGGTACTTGTAAATTTGACGGGGTATCGTCCTACGATACCCCGTTTTGGTGAATAATTTACACATTTATCCGAATATTAACAGTATATCTGTTATTCGGAGTGATGAGATGAAAAATAAACTTAAACTGATTGCCGTAGGGTTGGCAGTCGGACTGTGCAACGGACTTTTCGGTTCGGGAGGCGGCACGGTGGCGGTTCCGTTTATGGAAAAGTATGCCAATCTTGAACCGCAAAAGGCACACGCCACGGCAATTCTTGTAATTCTGCCGCTGTGCGTGGTAAGCATCTTAAAGTACCGCTCATCGGTTCAGGTGGATTTTAAGACGCTTGCAACGGTGTGCGTAAGCGGTGTTTTGGGCAGTGCCGCAGGTGCGTTGTTTCTTAAAAAACTAAGCTCAAATGCACTGAGGAAAATATTCGGCGTGCTGATTATTGCAGCAGCGGTAAAGGCGGTGCTGTTATGATTATGCTTATTGCTGCATCGGCGCTTTCGGGTGCGATAGGCGGAATGGGGATAGGCGGCGGAGTTGTGCTGATACCTGTTCTCACGGCGTTTTTCGGCGTTTCGCAGAAAAGTGCGCAGTACATCAACCTCCTGTACTTTTTGCCCGTTGCGCTGTGTGCGCTTGCAATCCACGCCAGAAACAAGCGCCTGAGTTACAAAACGGCTCTGTGGATAAGCATAGGCGGCATTGCCGGTGCGCTTGCCGGCTCGGCTGTCGCTATGGGTATGAATTCGGATATTTTAAGAAGGCTGTTTGGCTTTTTTCTGCTCTTTATAGGCATAAGCCAGATTAAATCAAAAGATAAAAAACACTGTAATCGGAAAGGGAGCGATGCTTGTGTTCAATGCGAGCATAGAAACATTTAAAAATGCAATGATAGGCAAAAAGGTTGCCGTAATAGGACTCGGAGTGAGCAACATTCCGGCGATTGACTTTCTCGACAGGTGCGGTGCGGTGATTACCGCCTGCGACAGAACGGGCGAGGACAAGATGGACGGCGGAGTGCTTAAAAAACTTAAAAGCACGTGCGACGCACTCTATCTCGGAGATGACTACCTCGACCACCTTGACGGACAGGATATAATATTAAAATCCCCCGGAATTATCCCCGTACCGCCGCAGATTTTGCAGGCGCAGAAAAACGGGGCGGTGCTTACAAGCGAGATGGAGATTTTTATGTCGCTGTGCCCGTGCACAATGGTCGGCATAACTGGAAGCGACGGCAAGACCACCACAACAACGCTCATATATGAGATTTTAAAGCACGCCGGCTACAACTGCCACATAGGCGGAAACATCGGCACGCCGCTTATAGGCAAACTCGAAGAAATCGACAGCGACGATATGGTTATACTGGAACTTTCCAGCTTTCAGCTTATGAATATGCAGGTAAGTCCCCAAATTGCTGTAATTACCAACATCACGCCCAACCACCTTGACCACCACAAGGATATGACGGAGTACGTTGAGGCTAAGGCGGAAATATTCAAGCATCAGGACAAGACGGGCAGGCTCATTGTAAACCGTGACAATGCAATCACCGCATCTTTTGCCGGAAAACAGAACGGCAAGATTGAGTTTTTCTCACGCAAATACAACGAGTGCGAGGCTCATATGGACGACGGCTGGCTGTGCTGTTGCGGTCAGAAAATCGTAAGAGCGGAGGACATTCGCATCAAAGGCTGGCACAATGTCGAAAACTACCTTGCCGCAATCTGTGCAGTGCGCCAGTTTGTAAGCGTGGAGGACATTGCGGAGGTTGCAAAGAACTTTGGCGGAGTGGAGCACAGAATGGAGTTTGTGCGCAGCGTCGGTTCGGTTGAATTTTACAACGACTCAATCGGTTCTTCCCCCACACGTACGATAGCCGGACTCGTGGCGCACGAGGGCAAAATCGTGCTTATCGCCGGCGGATACGACAAAAATCTGGACTACGGCGAGCTGGGCGAGGTAATAGCAAAGCGTGTTTCCCATCTGGTTTTAATCGGCTCAACAGCGGATAAGATAGAAAAGGCGGTCATAGGGGCATCTAAGGGCGGCAGACGTATTCCAATCGACCGAGAAAAGACTCTGGACGGTGCGGTGCAGATGGCATACCGTGCGGCACGCAGACTGAACGGTGACAAAATTTCGGTCATTCTCTCACCGGCGAGCGCAAGTTTTGATATGTTTAAAAACTTTATGGTGCGTGGCAACGAGTTCAAGAGAATAGTAAACAGCATCGAAAACGATTGAGAGGTTTTTGTTTATGGATAAAAGGCAGATAATAAGGTACTTGTCGGCTCTGCACGGCACGTCCGGCTATGAGTTCCGCATTTCGGACAAAATTGCGGCGCTGTTTTCAAACGGATGTGACGAGGTTAAGACCGACGCCCTCGGAAACGTTATCGGCATAAAGCGGTGCGGCAGGAAAGGCGCACCTATGGTTATGGCAGAGGCGCATATGGACGAAATCGGACTTATGATTACGGACATTGACGATAGGGGATTTTTGCGTTTTACGTCAATCGGCGGAATTGACGCAAGAATACTCCCGGCAAAGCAGGTTACCGTGCACGGCACAAGGGACATTCCCGGCATAATCGGCGCAAAGCCGCCGCACATCACAAGCGCCGCAGAACGCAGCAAGGCAGTTCCTATTAAAGATTTGTATATAGACACAGGGTATAATAAGGACGAGGCGGAAAAAATCGTTTCCGTGGGCGACACGGTGACGTTCTGCGACAAATTCCGTCCTTTGGGAGATAAATTCATCAGCACCAAATCACAGGACGACAGGACAAGCGTTGCGGTTTTGCTGTTTGTAATGGAAAGGCTTAAAAAGGTCAAACTGAACTTTGACGTATGCTTTTGCGCCTGCGTTCAGGAGGAAGTGGGCAGACGGGGAGCAAAGACCGCCGCATTCGGCATAGCCCCCACGTTTGCAATAGCCGTTGACGTGTGCCACGCATCTACGCCGGACGCCTCGGCAGACACATTCAAATCCGGCAGCGGCACGGTTGTGAGCGTAGGGCCGAATATTCACCCGTCGCTATCTAAAAAGGCGATAGAAATTCTCGACGAAAAGCGCATACCGTACAGCATAGACGTTGACGGCGGCGACACGGGCACGGACGCCTGGGCAATTCAGGTTGCACGCAGCGGAATACCGACCCTGCTTTTCTCTCTGCCGCTGCGCTATATGCACACAATGGCGGAAACCGTGAGCATAGACGACATCGACGCTACTGCCGATGCAATATTTGAGATGCTTGCAAATATAGAAGATGCGGAGGCGGCAGTATGTTTAGATTAAAGGAATTTACGGACATTTGCTCCGTTTCGGGTGACGAGGGCGAAATAAGAGCGTTTATTAAGTCGCTTATTGCCCCCTTTGCCGACGAGCTTACCGTGGACACAATGGGCAATGTAATAGCCTTTAAAAAGGGCACAAAGCCGAGCGGTAAAAAGATTATAGTCAGTGCACATATGGACGAAGTCGGCTTTATAGTTTCCGACATAACGGACGACGGGTTTGTAAAGTTCAAGTCCGTAGGAGGTATCGACCCACGCATTATGCTTGCCCAGCACGTTGTAATCGGCAAAAAGAGGGTGAGCGGAGTAATCGGGATAAAGGCGGTTCACCTGCAAACGGCAGACGAGAGAAGCCGTGTCTTAAAAGAGAGCGAAATGTATATAGACATAGGCGCATCGGGCAAGGACGAGGCGGCAAAGTCCGTCAAAAAGGGCGACTACATCGCCTTTGACAGCGACTATACCGAGCTTGGCGGCGGTGTGGTAAAGGCAAAGGCGCTTGATGACCGTGTCGGCTGTGCGATTATCTGTGAGCTTATGAAAAGATATTACGAGGAGAGTTTTTACCTTTGTTTCTGCGTTCAGGAGGAAGTCGGTCTGCGTGGGGCAAAGGTAATTGCGCAAAGGCTCGGTGCGGACGCCGCACTAATTTTGGAGAGTACCACCTGCTCCGACGTTGCCGGAGCGGAGCCGAATGAATTTGCAACAACGCTCGGCGGAGGACCTGCGCTCTCGGTTATGGACAGGGCATCGTATTCGGACAGAGATTTTAACAAATTTATAACAAAAACTGCGGAGGAAAACGGCATACCGTTCCAGTTTAAAAGAACGGCAATGGGCGGAAACGACGCCGGTTCGTATCAGACAAGCTCCCGTGCGTGCAAGACGGCGGTAATATCGCTCCCGTGCCGATACATTCACTCCCCCGTAAGCTGTGCAAGCACTGAGGATATGGGGAATATGTATTCTCTCTCCGAGTGCATACTCGAAAACATCGGAAAGGCAGGTTTTTAAATATGGAATTGCTCAAAAAATTAACTCAAACCTATTCACCCTCCGGCAATGAGGAAAGAATAAGAAAAATCATAGAGAGCGAGGCAAAACCGTATGCCGATGACATCACGACCGACGCCCTCGGCAATCTGATTGTTCACAAAAAGGGCGACGGCGCCAAGATGATGCTCTGCGCACATATGGACGAGATTGGAGTGCTTGTCACATACATTGAGGACAGCGGCTTTCTGCGTTTTGCACCCGTGGGCGGTGTGCCGACGTATTGCAGTCTGTTCCAGACAGTGGAGTTTGAAAACGGCGTTCGTGGAGTCATCGGCTATGAGGAGAAAATCAACATCACAACCGAGCTCAACCTTGGCAAAATGTATATAGACATAGGCGCAACCTCCGCCGACGAGGCAAGGAAGATGGTTGAAATCGGCGACAGTGCGGTTTTCTGCGGAGATTTCTTTACAAACGGTGACAATGCGGTATCTAAGGCTATGGACAACCGTGCCGGGGTCTACGTTCTTTTGAATGTTCTTAAAAATATGAAAAAGAGCGAAAACGACCTCTACTTTGTCTTTTCAACTCAGGAGGAGCTGGGTCTGCGTGGCGCAAGAGCCGCCGCAAACGCAATTTTGCCGGACGTTGCCCTTGCCGTTGACGTTACCGACACGGGCGACACGCCAAACTGCAACCAAATGGCGGTAAAGCTCGGCGGAGGCCCGTGCATTAAATTTATGGACAACTCGATTATCACTCACAAGAGGGTAAACGACGCTCTTAAAAACTCGGCAAAGAGGACGGACACGCCCTACCAGTGCGAGGTTCTCATCCTCGGCGGAACGGACGCCGGTGCAATCCACACCGCAGGTTCCGGCGCAATGACGGGCGCCGTTTCCATACCCACAAGGTATATTCACACTCCGCACGAGTGCGTTAATATAAATGACGTTAAGGCGGCAATAACGCTGATTTGCGATTTTGCCGAAAATAAATTTGACAAAGGTGAAGATAATGTTTGATTTTTTAAAGAATAATTACGGCGTGTCCGACAAAATACTCTCTCTTATGAGAGAGGCGGAGTCGGAGTGCGCCCCGTACATAAAGCGTGTTGAGGAAATTTCGCAGTACAATGCGCTCAAAGTTTTAAATAGTTTTGAAAAGCACAAGGTCAGCGAACAGCACCTCGGCACCACCACGGGTTACGGCTACGACGACGTCGGCAGAGATACCCTTGATGAAATCTATGCCGATGTTTTCGGTGCGGAGGACGCAATCGTCCGCCACAGCATTGCAAACGGCACAACAGCCATAGCGGCGTGCCTTTACGGCGTTCTGCGCCCCGGCGACACACTGCTTGCCGTGACGGGCAGACCGTACGACACTCTTGAAGAAGTAATCGGTCTGCGTGGCGAAAATACGGGCTCGCTCAAAGACTTTGGCATTAATTACAAGGAAGTGCTTTTAAAAGACGGCAAACCCGACATTGAGGGGATAAAAAAAGCCATAGACCCTACGGTCAAAATGGTGGAAATTCAGCGTTCACGTGGTTACGCCTGGCGTGAGTCGCTCAGCGTGTCGCAGATAGAGGAGATAACATCGGCGGTAAAGAGCGTAAATAAAGATATTGTCTGCTTTGTAGACAACTGCTACGGCGAGTTTACCGACAAAAGCGAACCCACCGAACACGGTGCGGATTTAATGGCAGGCTCGCTCATTAAAAATCCCGGCGGCGGCCTTGCACGCAGCGGCGGCTATGTTGCCGGAAAGAGAAAGTATGTAGAGCTTGTGGCAAACCGCCTCACCTGTCCCGGAACGGGCAGAGAATGCGGAGCGAGCCTTGGTCAGAACAGGATTATGTATCAGGGATTTTTCCTTGCACCGCACACCGTGTGTCAGAGCGTTAAAGCCGGAATACTTTGCAGTTATGTTTTTGAAAAGCTCGGCTTCAGGGTCACTCCGTCTTACAAAGACGCAAGAAACGACATAATAACTTCCGTTCAGCTCGGCTCACCCGAAAAGATGGTCGCCTTTTGCAAAGGAATACAGAAAGGCTCGCCCGTAGACAGCTACGTTTCCCCCGAACCGTGCGATATGCCCGGCTATGACAGCAAAATAATAATGGCGGCAGGAACGTTTGTTTCCGGTGCGTCCATAGAGGTCAGCGCCGACGGACCGATAAGAGAGCCTTACACCGTGTACTACCAGGGCGGTCTTACATACGAGAGCGCAAAGCTCCCCATTGCCCTTGCGGCACAGCTTACGGAGGAAACGGAAAAATGACGGACAAACGCTTTTGCGAACTTGACGAAAACAAAATCTGTGACAACTGCGGCGAATGTGACCGCTGCGACCTTGACCCACGGAAAATCTGCGACAACTGCGGAAAGTGCATCGAGACGGACAAGGAGTACAACGAACTTCTGATAGACGATATTCTTTTAAACCAAGAGTAAAAACACTGCCTTCCGAACGCCCCAAAGCGCCCGGAAGGCTATATTATCAACCGGCAGTCAGATGTCGGTTGTTAATTTATAATATTCAAAAAGGCATAAAGAGGTGAAAGCAATGAAGGCCATTGCGGCGGCAAATATGGACAGAGAAATACTTTCCGAGCTTGAAAAACTCGGCTTTGAAATAATGCCCACCGTCCCTAATACGGCGGTTCTGCCTCCGCTTGCCCATCACCCCGATATGCAGATTGCAAGGTTTGAAAACTATGCCGTCTGCGAGCCGGCGGTGTTTGATGCGTACCGTGACTTTATTTTGTCCGCCGGTGTTTCGGCTGTGTGCGGAAAAACCGCTCTCAAAAGTACCTACCCGGACGATGTGGCATATAATATATCAGAGGTTGGGGACTTAATATTCCACAGAACCGATTGCACCGACGGCGAAATTGTCCGCCTTGCGAGCAAAAAATTTGTCTGCGTCCGCCAGGGTTACAGCGGTTGCAGTGTGTGCAAAACAGGCGGCGGAGCGATGATTACGTCAGACGTTTCCGTAAAGCGTGCGGCAGACTCGGCAGGCACCGACTGCCTGCTCATCTCCCCAGGAGGTATTCATCTTACGGGATTTGACTGCGGATTTATCGGCGGAGCGTCTTTTTTTTACGGCGGCACGGTATACTTTTTCGGAGATGCGGGTACTCACCCCGACTTTGACAAAATTAAAATTTTCTGCGAAAGACACGAAACCGAAATCCGAATGCTTAAAAGCGGCATTTTGTCGGATTACGGTTCTTTGATTACTTTGGATTAATTAGGGCAAATAATACACATACTATTCACGCAGCAGACGAAAAAAAGCGTCTGCCGACGACTATTTGATGCGTCCAAAGGTTGTGAAAATATTGTGCAGCAGAATTGTTATTACAAATGAGAACCGAGCGGAAATTGAAAATTTTATTGATGATATAAAAAAGCTGAATGTGTTTTTTGAGGTGACCGGAAGCGGAAATGCGCATATACTTGACATAAGTGCGGACGACGGCAAACTTTATGAGGTTTGCTGCGTTGTATCGTCCTTTATTCTGGCAACGGAGGTAAAGAAAACGGCACGGCGCATTTTAAGTGCGGAGTATCCCAACTTTAACCGTGACGAGAAAATCCTGATTGTAAGAGCGGTTATGGGTAACGACGAATTCAGCGAACTGCCGGGCAGATTGTATATATACCTCAAACACGGCGGTACGGTCAACCCGAACGGTTTTTTCAGGTTTATGTGCCGTGACCTCGACAATCGGATTTACGATATGGTCTGCGAGGAGGCGGACAAAATGATGAGCGTGAGCGATATGGCGGATTTTATCTCGCTTTTGCGCTACTTTGCCTCAATGTCGCCCGTGTGCTGTGAACGTGCGGATATAATCGCCGGGAAACACTCCATACGGCTCTTGATACCGCCGGATGGCAGCAGGAGCTTTGCCACAGAATTTGCGGATATGGATTTTATCGGCGAGGACGCCCTCTCCGAACTTGTGACCTTAAACCCCAAGCGGATTGTCGTCCACGGCAGACAGTACTACGAGGGCAGTGAAACTGCTTCGATAGTAGATGCGGTTTTTGAGGGCAGGATTACTTTTTGCACGGGTTGCAGTCTGTGCGAAAAAACTTTTTGACAAAATTTTTAAAAAACAAATGACAAAATGCGACATCTGTGGTATACTAAGGATAAATCAGATTTTGAAACAGGCAAGGAGAGAAACAAATGGATAACGAATTGGTAATAGTCCTCGACTTCGGCGGACAGTACAACCAGCTCATTGCAAGGCGTGTCAGAGAGTGCAATGTGTACTGCGAGGTTATGCCGTATACGGCAGGACTTGATAAAATTAAAGCAAAAAATCCCAAGGGAATAATTTTTACCGGTGGCCCCAACAGCGTGTACGACCCCAAATCTCCCACGTGTACGAAAGAGTATTTTGAGCTTGGCGTTCCTGTTCTCGGCATTTGCTACGGCAGTCAGCTTATGTGCCATATAAACGGCGGAACGGTGGAAACGGCGGACATCAGCGAGTTCGGTAAAACTGAGGTTAATGTTGATACAAGCAGTCTGCTTTTTAAGGGCATCGACGAAAAGTCGGTTTGCTGGATGAGCCATACTGACGCAATGAAAAAAGTACCCGACGGGTTTAGAATAAGCGCAACAACCGCCGAATGCCCCATTGCCGCTATGGAAAATGCGGACAAAAAACTCTATGCCGTACAGTTCCACCCTGAGGTGGAGCACACCACCTTCGGCAGAGAAATCCTCCGCAACTTCCTGTATAACGTGTGCGGTGTTTCCGGCGACTGGAAAATGGACGAGTTTGTGAGAAAGTCAATCTCCGCACTCAAAGAAAAGATAGGGGACAAGAAGGTTTTGTGCGCACTTTCCGGCGGTGTGGACAGCTCCGTTGCCGCAGTTCTCATACATAAAGCTGTCGGCAAACAGCTCACCTGCATATTTGTGGATCACGGTCTTTTGAGGAAAAATGAGGGTGACGAGGTGGAGAAAATATTCTCCGAGCAGTTCGATATGAACCTTGTCCGTGTAAATGCGCAGGACAGATTTTTAGACAAACTCGCCGGCGTAACCGAGCCTGAGAGAAAGAGGAAGATAATCGGTGAGGAATTTATAAGAGTGTTTGAGGACGAGGCAAAGAAAATCGGCAAGGTTGACTACCTCGTTCAGGGCACAATTTACCCCGACGTAATAGAGAGCGGCACCGGAGATGCGGCGGTTATCAAGAGCCATCACAACGTTGGCGGACTGCCGGATTGCGTTGACTTTAAGGAGATTATAGAGCCGCTCAGAGATTTGTTCAAGGACGAGGTAAGGCGTGTGGGCTTAGAGCTCGGAATACCTGAGTTCCTTGTTTGGCGTCAGCCGTTCCCCGGTCCGGGTCTTGCAATCCGTGTTTTGGGCGACATTACCCGTGAAAAGCTGGAAATTTTAAAAGATGCGGACTTTATTTTCCGTGACGAAATTGCAAAGGCAGGTCTTGACCGCAGTATTCACCAGTATTTTGCGGTTCTTACCAATATGCGCAGTGTAGGCGTTATGGGCGACGGCAGAACATACGACTATGCGGTAGCGCTCCGTGGCGTCACCACCAATGATTTTATGACTGCCGATTGGGCGAGAATACCGTACGACGTGCTCGATACTGTTTCAAGACGAATTATAAACGAGGTTAAACACGTAAACAGAATTGTTTATGACGTTACGAGTAAACCGCCGGCAACTATTGAATTTGAATGATATATCACATCCGACAAATGGCTTAACCACGCCGTTTGCGGCACTTGTAAGTGCTGATTGGCAACATTAATTATTTATAAAAGTAAGAGCTAACTGATTTTGATGTCGGTTAGCTCTTGCTTTTACGTTAAATACATTTTACAATATTTTCTCCGTTATTTTTTAATATAATAATTTTTTGTACATTTTAAATAAAAAATCTCATTTAGATTATGATTTCTATGTACTATAATTGAAACAACAAAGGAAATCAAAAACACAAGGCGTGTGTAAAATTTGATTTCGGGAAAAATATTTTGTGCCTTCGGCACGGAAAGGGATGATTATTATGAAAATCAAAAAATTATTGGCATTGGCAGTGACATTTGTGCTGGCGGTAGGACTGGCAGCATGCGGAAGCACGGGCGGAGACGGCTCATCGGGCAAAGGCGAAATTTCGGTATTCTATTACACTTACAGTGACACCTATATTTCAAGCGTTCGTTCGTCTATGGACAAACTTCTGACGGGCAAGGGTATAAAATTCCAGAACTACGATGCAAACGGAAATCAGACAACTCAGACCGAGCAGGTAACAACAGCACTCGCAAAGGGTTCAAAGCTTTTGGTTGTAAATGTAGTTGATACCGGCTCAAACGATGCGGCACAGAACATCATAAATCAGGCTAAAGAAAGAAATGTTCCTGTAATATTCTTTAACCGTTCGGTGGAAGAATCTGTTGTAAGCAGCTATGATAAATGCGTATTTGTAGGAACAGACTACGAAATGGCAGGTCATATGCAGGGCGAAATGATAGGCAAGTATCTGGTTGACAATTACGACAAGGTCGACCTTAACGGAGATGGCAAAATCAGCTATGTAATATTCAAAGGACAGGAAGGAAATATGGAAGCAATAGCACGTACAAAGTACGGTGTTGAGGATGCAAACAAGGGGTTAAAGGTGGCAGGCAAGCCGGAACTGGAATTTTATGATCCCTCAAACAGCAATAAGTACCTTGTTGACCAGAACGGTCAGTGGTCATCGGCTGCTGCTACGGATTATATGAGTACAATTCTTGCTCAGTACAGCGTAGCAAACAATAATATGGTAGAACTTGTTATAGCAAACAATGACGAAATGGCGTTAGGTGCACTTTCTGCTCTTCAAACCGCCGGATACAACAACGGCAGCGGCAAAAATATTCCGTTGTTCGGAGTTGACGCAACGGATGCGGCAAAATCGGCAATATCAAAGGGCAATATGGTGGGTACAATTAAGCAGGACGCTGACGGTATGGCAAATGCGATTACAAGCATTGCGCAGAACTATATGGACGGTAAGGGCGCATTCGACGGTCTCGACAGCAGCGAAACAGTAGGCACTTGGAGAATAAACATTCCATATTCAACATATACGGAGGAGAATAACTAAGACGATTGGAGCTGCTTTTAGCGCAGAATGTATAAGTTTCACCCGAAGGCATATCTGAAATACCTTCGGGTGAAGTAAAATGCGAAAGTACATTCTGTATCTGATTAATAAAGAAACGGGGTACAGGCTTATGACTGATAATGCAAATAACAAAGAAAAAAATGTTCTTCTTAAGATGGAAAACATCGAAAAGGCTTTCCCCGGCGTAAAGGCGCTGGATAAGGTTAGCCTTAGTGTAAAAGCAGGTACTGTTCATGCACTTATGGGGGAAAACGGAGCCGGAAAATCTACGCTTATGAAATGTCTTTTCGGCGTGTATAATAAAGATGCCGGAAAAATATATCTTGACGGTGAGGAAATTAACTTTAAAAATTCCAAGGAAGCATTGGAAAATGGCGTTGCTATGGTGCACCAGGAGCTTAATCAGGCATTAAAACGCAATGTAATGGACAATATGTGGCTCGGACGATTTCCGACTGTGGCAAAGGGTATTCCGATTACAAGTGAGAAGAAGATGTATAGTGCCACAAAAGAAATTTTTAAGGAACTCGGACTTAATATCAACCCTAAAACCGTAATGAGTACTATGCCGGTATCACAAAGACAAATGGTGGAAATAGCAAAGGCGGTTTCATACAATTCAAAGGTCATAGTTTTCGATGAACCGACATCATCGCTTACGGAGGAAGAGGTTGAGCATCTGTTCAGAATAATAAATATGCTTCGTGACAGAGGCTGTGCCATAATATATATATCGCATAAAATGGCTGAAATTCTAAGAATATCCGACGAAGTTACGATAATGCGTGACGGTAAATGGATAGCGACAAAAGATGCAAAAAATCTTACTATGGACGAAATAATAAGACTTATGGTGGGACGTGAGCTGACAAACGTATATCCGCCGAAAACAAATAAAATAGGAGATGTGTTGCTGGAGGTTGATAATCTTACGGCTCTTTATTCAAAACTCAGGGACGTATCATTTAAGGCTCGCAAGGGTGAAATTCTCGGAGTCGCCGGACTGGACGGCTCGGGCAGAACGGAACTGCTTGAAAATATTTTCGGAACTGCAACAAGAAAATCCGGTACGATTAAGATTGACGGAAAGACCATAAAGAACAAAACAGCAGGCGAATCAATCAAAAACGGATTTGCGTTGCTCACGGAGGAACGACGTGCAACGGGTATTTTCGGAATACTCAGCATACGTGAGAACGCAACAATATCAAGTCTTGACAAATGTAAAACAGGGCCGTTTTTAAACAAGACAAAATTAAGGGAAAATACCGACTGGTGCATAAAGTCTATGCGGGTAAAAACGCCGAGCCAGGAAACAAAAATACGAAGTCTTTCGGGAGGAAATCAGCAAAAAGTTATACTCGGACGCTGGCTCTTGACAGATCCGACGGTGTTGCTGCTTGACGAGCCGACAAGAGGTATCGACGTCGGCGCAAAATATGAAATATATCAGCTGATAATAGACCTTGCCGAAAAGGGAAAGACAGTAATAATGGTATCATCGGAGATGCCGGAGCTTCTCGGAGTGTGCGACCGTATACTCGTTATGTCGGGAGGCAGACTTTCCGGGGAGGTAAATGCGGCAGATACCACCCAGGAGGAAATAATGACCCTGGCGGCAAAATACGTATAATTAAGAAATGGGAGGAAATACAAATGTCAGACGCAACATTAAACAGAAAAGGCCGTTTGTCTGCTTGGATAGATGATTTTAAGAGCAAATCGGGTGCGGACAAGCGAAGGGTAATAACGGATTTGCTTTTCAATAACGCAATGTATATAATCATACTTATCGCAGTGATTTATATAGCAATACGTGTACCGGCATTTTTGTCGGTTCCGTCGGTGGTTAATATAATTTCTCTTACGGCAGCAAAGTTGCCTATTGCTCTCGGTATAGCCGGCGCAATCGTACTTACCGGTACGGATATTTCGGCAGGGCGATGTGTGGGACTTACCGCATGTATTGCGGCGTCGCTGTTGCAAATGGTTGGATATGCAAATAAAATATTCCCCAATATGGGCGTTATACCGCTGTGGGCGGTACTGTTGCTGGTAATTGCGGTAGGTGCTGTTATAGGCTTTGTAAACGGATTTTTTGTGGCAAAATTCAAGCTGCACCCGTTTATAGTAACGCTGTCAACGCAACTTATCGTTTTCGGTCTGGTACTTATGTATCTTATGCTTGGTGGAAACAACGGTCAGACGCTTTCCGGTCTTGATGCATCATATACGGACTTTGTGCGTGGAACACTATTTAGGATAGGTGATGTAGCTATACCGAAATATGTGTTGTATTCGATAGTACTTACCGCTGTTATGTGGGTAATCTGGAACAAAACGAAATTCGGAAAAAATATGTTTGCGGTAGGCTCAAATGAAGAGGCTGCCAACGTATCGGGAGTTAACGTGTTCTGGACAATAATAATGGTATTTGTTCTTGCCGGAGCAATGTACGGTATCACAGGTTTTATAGAGGGTGCACGCATTGCCTCGTGCTCGGCAAATACAGGTCTTAACTATGAATCCGATGCAATCGCAGCCTGCGTTATCGGCGGTGTATCTTTTGTAGGAGGTACAGGTAAAATAAGCGGTATCGTAATCGGAGTATTCTTGCTGCAAATCATCTTTGTCGGTTTGAATTTCCTTTCGGTAGACGCAAATATGCTTTATGTAATCAAAGGTCTTATAATTCTTGTAGCGTGTGCGATAGATATGAGAAAGTATCTTGCACGCAAGTAACTAAAAATACGGAGGTATTGCAATGAAAAACGAAACTGATTGTGCGGTGCACAATGCGCATAGCACGGGGGGCTTGTATGCAAAAATAAATATGTCGCTTAAAAGCGCCAATATAATGGTTGCTTCGCTTACAGCCCTTTTGGTTGCGGCTATGGTATTTGTAATCGGTCACAGCGGATTTACCGTTAAATTTGACACTGACGGCGGTTCTCATATTGAGTCGGTAAAAGTAATGCACTCCGAAACAGTAGCTGTGGAAAAACCGGTGAAAGAGGGATTTGCTTTTACAGGCTGGTACACAGATCAAAGCTGTACACAGGAATGGAATCCGGCAAGTGATAAGGTGACAAACAGTATGACATTGTATGCCGGCTGGAAAAAGACTGAATAAATAAAAAACAAATAAAAATATTGATTTTCCCGGGGTTTGATGATATACTTTAATTGATATTATTAAAATTCCGGGAGAATTTACGATGAAATATACTGTTCTGGTAGTGGAGGACGAGTTTGAACAGCGACGTGCAATTATAGAAAGAGTAAACTGGGACGCCGCCGGCTTCGAGGTTGTTGGCGAGGCGGAAAACGGCGTCGAGGCTCTTGATTTAATTGAAACTCTCGAACCCGACCTTATACTTACTGATATAAGAATGCCGATGCTTTCGGGATTGGAGCTTGCTGTAAAAGTACGCAAAATACGCCCTGCAACACAGATTGTTATTCTAAGCGGTTATGACAGCTTTGAGTACGCAAGAACCGCAATAAATTGTAATATTATCAGTTACCTCTTAAAACCCATTTCATCAGCGGAAATGTCAGAGGAGTTGCTTGAAATACGCCGCCGTATGGACGAAAGAGTAGGCAGCGTTATTTCTGCACCTGATGCAGATATTCAAAAACAGTTGCACAGAATGTCGGTCGATAATTTTTTGCTGCCTCTTATGCTCGGCAGCAATGAAGAGAAACCCGACAATATGGAACTGACGGAAAAAGCGGAGGAACTTGGGATTGTAAAAAGCGGAACAACGCCGCGCTTTTGCGTGCTTGTTTCAAAATTCAAAGATACTGACGGCGCAGCGTGTACAGGAAGCGAACACTCTGATTTTGTGGATACGGTGCTGTCACATTATATGTATTCCGCAAGTTTTATCGTTTATGGACGTGTCGTAACGCTGGCGGTGACAGAGGGCGAGGGTGAGATGTCCAACATAATGGAGCTTCCCGTAAGAGAAATTGTACAGACGGCAAAAAGAATGTTAAAACAAAGATGTACAATAGGAATAAGCCGTGAATTTTCAGCACTGTCGGATTGTGCCGGAGCATATTTTCAGGCAGTAACAGCGAGAAGGTACACAACGGACGGCGCAGGCGAGGTGCGTTTTATAAACGACCAAGAGCGCAACGGTGAGGTGGAAATAAGTCAGGTTGAAAAAACAATTTTAAAGCTTGAACAGCTGTTAAAGGTAGGAAAGAAAGAGGCACTTGAAGATTTCATAAATGGAATTTTTACAAACAGCACTCCCGAAAATGCCGACTTGCTTGTTGTGCAGATAATTGCCACGATATACCGTGTTGTGAGCAATGTCACGGACGACAAGTCAGAAATATTAAGACTGCTTTCGTCAAATCCTATTTTTGCACGGGTTACGTCATACAGCAGTGAAGCGGGAATGAAAAATGAACTTATATCGTTTTGCAATAATGCAAAAACGCTTATTGCAAGCCTTCAAAAGCGTGACAGCGAAGTTTTATGTGACAGGGTTGTGCAGATAATAAATGACAGATTTTCCGATGAAGAGCTTTCGCTTACTATGGTGAGCAATGAGCTGGCGGTCAGCCCGAACTATCTGAGTGCGCTGATAAAAAAGACCAAGAAGAAAAACTTTATTACACTGCTTACAGAGCGGAGAATGAGCGCCGCATACGATATGCTTGTATGCTCAAATATGAAGGTTCTGGAAATATCCGAAAAATGCGGATACAGCGATCAGCATTATTTCAGCTATTGCTTTAAAAAATTTTATAGCGAGTCTCCGAATAAAATCAGAAATATGAACAGAAACGAATAAATTTGCGAAAGGGGTCAGCGACTGCTATGAAGGGTAAAAACCGTCGCCCGTCCGTAAGATTGTCAACGATTATGGTGGTGTCGATAGCCGTTGCAGTGATCACCGCAGTGTCGGTGTGCATTGCGGTGTTTGCGCCGCTGTACAGCAGTGCGTTGTTTCGTGACGCACAGGTGAATTCGGAGCAGATAATAGGTCAAACAAAACTTGCGGTAAATAATAATTTCGAATCTATGAGAAATAAGCTTGCGCTTATAAGAGATGTTGCTGAAAAAGCAGAAAATGCGCAGAAACTGGAAAACAGGCTTTCGGTACTTACCCTTGTGCAGGATGATATTTATGCAGTGACCGTTTACGGTGAAAACGGGGAAATCATAAGCAGCACCGGCAGCGGTGCAAGGTTAAAAAAGAATATATATAAAGACTTGTCTTTTGACAAGATTTTGTTTGATGAGGGTGCAGAGTTTTCCGTTTCCGAGCCGCACGTGCAGACGCTTTTTGAGGGCGAATATCCGTGGGTAATAACAGTTGCCGCAAAGGCTCGCAACCCATTAATCGACAAGGCGGCATATGTTGCGATAGATTTCAGGTTTTCTGAAATTGCAAGGTATATAGACAATGTCGGAGTGGGCAGAAAGGGACATTGCTTTATTATCAACCGTGACGGCGGAATAATTTATCATCCTCAGCAGCAGATTTTATTTTCGGGGTTAAGGAGTGAAAATACGGATTTTATAAGTACGCTGCCGGATGGTGTAAGAAAAGAAAAAAACGTTATTTATACAGTAAAAACAACGGACAGCGGAGCGTGGCGCATTGTTGGCGTGACCTTCACCGATGAGCTTGCGGCAGAGGGCAGAAGGCAGATTGTTGTGAGCATTTTGGTTTCGTTCATATGTTGCGTGCTTATTTCGATTGCTATACTTTTCGTGTATTCAAAAATCGTGAATACACCCGTAAAAACACTTATACAAGCAATGAAAAGCTTTGAAAACGATGCGGACAATTTCAGCTTTTCGGGAGGACGGGAGAGCGTCAGCGAGCTGCAGACTTTGTCGGATTCGTTTGGGCATATGTCTGTAAGAATAAAAAATCTTATGGAAAAGGTGCGCCGTGAAGAAAATGAACTGCGAAAAACCGAATTAAAGGCTCTGCAAGCACAAATAAATCCGCATTTTTTGTATAATACTCTGGATTCGATACAATGGATGTGCGAACGCAGAGAAACGGAGAATGCGTCGAAAATGGTAGGTGCTCTTGCAAGGCTTTTCAGAATAAGCATAAGCCGAGGTCACGAGCTTATAACGATAAAGGATGAGATCAATCACGTCAGGAATTATCTTATAATTCAGAGCTTTCGTTATCGTTCACAGTTTACGTACAGTTTTGAGGTTGACGAGGGAATGGAGGAATATCTGTGCAATAAAATCACCCTGCAGCCGCTTGTTGAAAATGCGATTTACCACGGCATAGACCGTATGGTTGACGAAGGCGAAATCAAGGTTACGGTGAAACAGGCGGCAGATGATGAAAACGACATTCTTATGACGGTTTCCGATAACGGAGTTGGTATGACTGCGGAGCAGTGCGGCAAAATACTCAGCAAGGAGCGGAGCGATTCGAGCGGCATCGGCGTAAAGAACGTAAATGACAGGCTAAGAATATATTTCGGCGAAAAATACGGTCTTACCATAAAGAGCGAGCTTGATGTGGGTACGGAAATTACGGCGAGAATTCCTAAAATAACAAAGGAGGATTGGAATGAGAACAAATAAGCTTTTATCAATGCTATTATGCATACCTCTTTTGGTTTTTTCAATGTCGGCGTGTACAGACAGGAAAGGTGAAAAAGGGAAAATAGCAGTTATCGTAAAAGCTTTGGACTCGGATTTCTGGCACAGCGTCAAAAGCGGAGTGGATTCGGCAGCGGCGGAGTATAATGTTAACGTAATATTTGACGGGCCGAAAAATGAGGAGGATTACGTCAATCAAAATAAGCTTATAATGTCGGCGGTGAAAAATGGAGCGGACGCAATAGTTTTGTCAGCGATTGATTGTGAAAAATCAGTTGATGTGGTGAATAAGGCGGCGGAAAAAGGCGTAAAGGTGATTATAATTGACAGTAATGTTAATTCAAAGAAGGTAAGTATGTTTATAGGAACAAATAACGCAGATGCGGGCAGGAGAGCAGGCAAGGCTGCAATCGGTTGCGTTCCGAGTGGTGAAGAAATAAACATAGGACTGATAAATTATTACAAAAGCACAGAAAACGGAATACAGCGTGAAAACGGCTTCAGAAGCTATATAGACGATGTATCAAATGCCAACATAGCAGTATCGGTAAATGTAAACAGCAATACCGAAAGCGTTGTTTCTGCAGTGACGGCGCTTTTGGCGGAAAATCCGGAGGTAAATGTTCTTGTGGGATTTAATGAATGGATGACTCTCGGAATAGGAACTGCCATACAGCATCTCGGTCTTGCGGGGAAGGTACACGTAGTAGGCTTTGACACAAATACAGCGGCCGTCGGTATGCTTGAAACAGGAGTGATAGATACACTTATAGTTCAGAATCCGTTTGCGATAGGGTATCTCGGTGTTAAGAATGCCACCGAATTAATTTCGGGAGAAAGTGTTTCTCAAAAGGAAATTTACACGGATACGGTTGCAGTAAATAGGGAAAATCTTTTTGACAAGGATATTCAGAAAATGGTGTTCAGATTTAACTGAAAGGAATATGCATTATGTACAAAGCAAGTGAAAACAGGTATAGCGATATGAAGTATAACCGTTGCGGAAACAGCGGCTTGCTGCTGCCGGCGGTGTCTCTCGGATTGTGGCATAATTTCGGCGATACGGCGCAGTATGCAAATATGAAAGAATTATGCTTTACGGCATTTGATAACGGCATAACTCATTTCGATTTGGCAAACAATTACGGTCCCGAGCCGGGTAGCGCAGAAAAGAATTTCGGAAAAATAATACGTGAAGAAATGAGCGCATATCGTGATGAAATGATTATAAGCACAAAAGCCGGATATGAGATGTGGGACGGTCCTTATGGCAATATGGGGAGCAGAAAATATCTTATTGCAAGTTTGAATCAAAGTTTAAAGCGTATGGGTTTGGAGTATGTTGACATATTCTATCATCATCGACCTGATTTGGAAACACCGCTTGAAGAGACAATGGGGGCGTTGTCACAGATTGTTCGCAGCGGCAAGGCACTGTATGCAGGATTGTCCAATTACGACGGAGAACGTCTTGAACAGGCGTGTAGAATTCTTGATGAATTGAAATGCCCGTTTATAATAAATCAGAACAGATACTCTATATTTGACAGAACGATAGAGAATAATGGCTTGAAAGATACCGCCCAAAAGCTGAAAAAGGGTATAATCGCATTCAGTCCTCTGGCACAGGGAATGCTTACCGATAGGTATTTAAACGGAATTCCCGATGACTGCCGTATAAAAACGGACGGAAGATTTTTGTCATCGGCGGCTTTGACCGAAGAAAAGCTGTCGCAAATAAGGGCGCTCAATGAGCTTGCGGAGAAAAGAGGACAAACCCTTGCCGAAATGGCTTTGGCGTGGATATTAAAAGACGGAATTGTCTCATCGGTACTTATAGGTGCGTCAAAGCCGTCACAGATACTTGATAATATTAAAGCTGTAAAAAATACTGATTTTTCGGCGGATGAGTTAGTAATGATTGATAAAATCTGTGATTTAAAACAGGGTGATAAAGCGGGTTGCTTTCATACTATATAGAATTAAAAAACAGGTGGACAAAATTTCTGCCTTTACACGAGTTGGTAAATGTTATATAATATCAATAACAAAAGGAGGCATATGAATTGGAGAAAAATATAAACACACCAAAATATAAGTTTTTTACGACAAATGAAATAAAGCCGACAGGCTGGCTGAAAAAACAGCTTGAAATTCAGGCAAACGGACTTTGCGGCAATCTTGACAAAGTATGGCCCGATGTGCGTGACAGTGCTTGGATAGGCGGAGACAGAGAAGGTTGGGAAAGAGTGCCTTATTGGCTTGACGGATTTATTCCACTTGCATATCTGCTTGGCAATGAGGATATGATTTCGAGAGCTAAAAAATACATAGATGCGATAATTTCGGCACAAAAGGATGACGGCTGGATTTGTCCCTGTGCGGATAATGAAAGAGATAATTATGACACTTGGGCGGTGCTGCTTATATGCAAGGTGCTGTGCCTTTATTGTGACTGTTCAAAAGATAATTCGGTTGTTGAAGTAATTGAAAAGTGTCTGAAGCAGTTTAATTCACATATAAATCATAACACCTTGCGTAATTGGGGTGCCGCAAGGTGGTTTGAGGGGCTTATATCAATATGTTGGCTTTATGAGAAAACCGGTGAAAAGCGGCTGCTTGCTCTTGCAAAAAAGTTTCGTGTTCAAGGCTTTGATTGGCGCAATTTGTTTGAAACATATCTTCTTGACGACTGTACAGATGAATGGGAGTATTATTCACATATAGTAAATGTTGCAATGATGCTTAAATCGGAAGCACTGTGGTCGCTTTTCGGTGAGTGTGATGCAGAAGAATTTGCGAATATTGCACTTGAGTATCTTGATAAAAAGCACGGTACCGTCATCGGTCATTTTAACGGTGATGAAAACCTATCCGGCAATTCACCCATTCAAGGTGCGGAGCTTTGCAGTATAGTTGAACTTATGTATTCATATGAAATACTCTTTTCAATAACAGGAAACATTAAATGGCTTGACCGCCTTGAAATGCTTGCATATAATTCGCTGCCGGCAGCAGTAAGTCCCGATATGTGGACTCATCAGTATGATCAGATGATAAATCAGGTTGCATCATTTCCAATGTCGAAACAGCCGTTCAGAACGAATAGCAACGAGGCACATTTATTTGGTCTTGAGCCGAATTTCGGATGCTGCACGGCAAACTTCGGACAAGGTTTTCCAAAGCTTGCACTCAGCACATTTTTCAAAACCGAAAAGGGAATCGCCTCATGCATTTTGTCACCTGCGGCTGTTGAAACCGAAATTGGCGGAGCTAAGGTGATGTGCGAGCTTGTGACGCAATATCCGTTCAGAGGTGCGCTTAAATATATAATCAAAACCGATGCACCCATTGAGTTTAGCCTGTTTATACGTATACCATCATTTGCAAAATCGGCTGAAATAGACAAGGCGGAGGTAAAATGCGGTGAGTTTGCGGAAATATCAAGGGAATGGAACGGAAGAACCGAAATCGAAGTTAATCTTGATTTTGAAACGGAAATAGTAAGCCGACCTGAAAATATGGCTTGTGTCCGCAGAGGTGCGCTCATATATTCAATTCCGATTAAAGAAAAATGGGAAAAGGTTGAGTATATAAAAGACGGAGTGGAGAGAAAATATCCGTATTGCGATTATTACATATATCCGCAGTCAAAATGGAACTATGCTTTGGCAGATGATAAATTTGAATTATCGGAACAAGAGTTTGATGCGCCGTTTAATACGGAAAATCCGCCCATAACTCTAACTGCAGAGCTTGTTGAAATTGAATGGGGTTTTAATTGCGGTCATTGTGACAGACTTCCGAAGTCAACAGAACCGCTGAGCGCTATTCAAAAGATAAAGCTAATTCCGTATGGCTGTACAAATTTGAGAATAACGGAAGTTCCGCTTGTAAAAAGCATTTGACGGCATATTTTTCTGTTTCTACCTGCAAGCTAAAATAAGTTATTTAAGGACAACATAAATCCGATTATATGGGTTTATATTGTCCTTTTTGCTTTGTCTGAAATTAGGACATCGCTGTAAGCATTATTCAGCGCAAAATAAGGAGAATGTTTATGGATGCAGGCTGTTTTTATGCTTTATAAATAAAAAATGGGTGGACGAAATTTCTACCTTTTCATAAGTTGGTAAATGCCATATAATATCAATAACAAAAGGAGGGACATATAGCAATGACACGTGAAGAAATAGTAAAAATCGTTGAAAAGGTGAAATCGTTTCAAAAAAGCAGAGGCAACACATTGCCTGATAATTCGTATTTTTTGGATTCCGACGAAGTTTTGTGCTATCCCAGACAATACGGTGATTCAAGATACCCGTACTATCAAAACGGACTTGTGCTTTTTGCACATACAAGCGGGTATATTGATTGTGTTAAGGGCGTTTTGGAGATATTTAAATGCAGCTATTTTAATGAAGATACTCCGGTGGCGTTCTTTTTGGGCGAGAAAACGGAGGACGGCTTTTTTCCAATTTCGATTACAGGTGCGGCTCGGCAGCTTTTTGAACCGACTGACATAAAACGATACACAGTATATACTCCTCAATGCGGATATTATATAGCGGAAACAGGCAAGGCGATTTGTGCACTCAAGTTATTTGTTGATGACAATGAGCATATTCATTTTACTTTTGGAGTGATAAATTGTGCAGCCGAGCGAACGATTTATTTACAATCATATTTTGAGCCGGCTGTTTGTAAAGGCGCCGACGCAGGACCTTATGAGTTTATGTCAAAATATAGCGAACATTTTGAAAACGGAAGTTATATTATACGCCGAAAAAACGAAAATGTTTTCAATTCTCTTGTAATAGGTGTAAAAATTAATGGTATCGTTAGAGAAAAGCACAGTACGACTGCTAAGAAAACCGTTTTGGGGTTAAACGGTGCTAATCTTACAAACGCTCTGTCAATGAAGAGTGGGTACTATTGCGATGAAATCAAAAAAACACATAGTGCTTGCACTCCGTGTGCAAGCGACATAATTCATTTTAATTTGGAAAGTGAAGGGTTTGCTATGCTCGAATATGAGCTGATGCATACGGAAGATTATGAAAAGGCAGTGGAATTTGCAAAATCATACAGGGGCTATGATGGTGAAAAATCACATTTTGCAAATAAGGCACGGCAACTGAAAAGGGTATCGGAGACATTTGAAATTGTCTTTGAAGATTGGAACAGCAACAATGTGGACAGCAGGCTTTTAAATATTTTTTTAAGACGCTTAAAGGAGCAGATAAGTTTTTGCGCATTTGGCGAAAACTATGCCGGTGACTTGCTTGGAATAAGAGATGTGTTTCAGCAGCTTGAAACGGCACTTATCTGGGATTGTGATGCGGCAAGAAGTCAGATTGTTCGTGTACTAAACTATATTTTGGATACAGGAAGAGTCCCGAGACAAATATCATTTCCTACGCAAAGTGATGCAATACCAAAGATGGATTTAAGACCGTTTATTGACCAGGGATTTTGGGTTATTGCAACTTTGCATACTTATCTTGCATATACGGATGATAAAACTATTCTTGACGAGCAGTGTGGATATTACAAAGCTGAAAATACATATGGGCCTCTGCAATTAAGCGACGAAAAAGATTCGGTTTTGTGCCACTTGATACGGATTATGAATTTCCTTATTTCAAATATTGATGAAGATACAAAATGTGTGTGTGCGCTTTTTGGAGATTGGAATGACGCACTCGATGCGCTCGGAAAAACAAAAAATCCCGAAAAAGAATTTGGAAATGGAGTCAGCGTGATGGCGACGGAGCAGATGTATCTTGCTCTGGGTCAAATGTGCGAAATATTTGACTATTGCGGATTGTATGCCGATAAAATTGATGAGTACAGGCAAATTCAAAGTGAAATAGCAAATGGTTTTTATAATTATGCAGTTGCAAGACGCAGTAATGAGGTAAGAGTTGTCCACGGCTGGGGCGAGAACAGAACATATTACGTAGGGAGTTTTAGCGATTACGACGGAAAAGAGCGAATCAGCCTTACTACAAATGCCTATTTTGCAATCTCAGGTTTGTCTGATGAGTTTGGAGAGCTTTGCAACTCAATTTCAAAAAATATTTTGGCGTTGGATAGTCGTTACGGTCTCTTGACATTTGACAAGCCATTTGATAAATATGCTCAACAGGTTGGCAGGCTGTCAACCATTACGCCCGGAACATACGAAAATGCAGCGGCATATATCCACGCAGGAACTTTCGGTATAATGGCGTTGTTTATTATGGGTCATTCAAAAAAAGCGTGGGAAATACTTGAAAAAACAATGGTTATCACGCACAAAAACACAACGAGGACAACATTTATAATGCCGAATTCATATTGCTGTAATGAGGAATATTCGATTGACGGAGACTCAATGGGCGACTGGTATACCGGAAGCGGAACAGTTCTTGTGAAGAATATTATAAAATACGGATTTGGAATAATTCCGACGCTCGACGGCATTGTAATAGCTCCGCCGTCATATATGCCGTGTCAAGGTGCTAAAATGAGCATCAAAGTGAAAGGATGTTCAGTTGTAATTCGTTACCAAAACACAAAAAGCGGCAAAAGAAGGTTTGTTGTTAACGGTATGGAAAAAGGCGGTCAATATAATGAGCTTTCGGACAACTACAGCCTGTTCATTCCAAACAGCGAAATTGAGAACCGGCAAGTAATTGAAATAATCGATTGACAATGGGTGGAGAAAAATTCTACCTATTCAATGCGTTTGATGTAGTGTATACTTTAATTGTGTACAATATTATTAACAGGGGTGGGAAAATATGAAATTAAAATCATTTATGTCGGCAGCACTTGCAGTTGTTGTGTCATCAGGTGCGTTTACAGCTTGTACCAACAAAGATGATGTAAGCAACTACGGTGTTAAAACAGTAACCATATGGGGCAATGGTGCAGGAACTAATGTTGATGCGGATATCGCAGAGAATTTTAACAAAACAATAGGAAAAGAAAAAGGCATTAGAATTGATTATCAAGTAAAAGAAGGCGATCTTCAGCAGCAGATTGAAATAGCTCTTCAGTCAGGGAAAGCCCCCGATCTGTTCGGCGCAGCTAAGCTAAAGGAATTTGCGGAGAAAAAGTACATTGCGCCTATAACTGACTTTAAAGGTGGTCAAGAATTTATAGATGAGTCAATAAAAGACGGCGGATTGTTCGAAGAAAATACAAATGTAATGGACGGAAAGCCGTACACCGTTTCAACAAGCATAATGACATTGGGGCTTATTTATAATAAGGATATGTTTAAAAAGGCGGGTCTTGTAGACAAAAACGGAGATGCTACACCTCCTGAAACCTGGGATGAATTGAGAGAGTATTCTAAGAAACTTACCGACAAGTCAAAACGCCAGTACGGAATAATCCTTCCGATGAAGTGGGCAGCCTGGTTTGACTATGACATTAGGTACAGTGCTGTCTCAAGTGCACCAAATATGGGATTTAATACTGAAACGATGCAGTGTGATTATTCACAGATGAATGGAATTCTTAATACACTTGTGGGACTTAAAGAGGACGGTTCTTGTTATCCGGGTGCTGAGGGTATAGATAACGATCCGGCACGTGCACGCTTTGCAGAGGGCAAGATTGGTATGAAAATTTCTATGTCTTGGGACGTTGGCGTGTTTAAAGAACAGTTCCCGGCTAATTTTGACTGGGGTGTAGCCCCCATACCCACATATTCGAAGACAGAAAAGTATCCTCAGTTTGAAATGAAGCAGAATGGTATGTTTATCAACGCAACAGTTCTCGGCACAGAACGTGAGGAGGCAGTCTTTGAGGTTTGGAAATACTGGCACGGAAAAGAAAGAGCAAGAAAATTGTATGAAGAAGGAATTTCGTTGCCGGTGAATTTTAACACAGTTAAAGACATAGAAACAGATATAAAAGGGTGGAAAGAATTTGCGCAAATGCAGGAAATCAGTAACATTCCGCCTAAGGGTCTTCCTTCTGTTATAACAGGAAAGAAAACCCTGAGTGATCTATTTATAAACGATGTATGGAATGGTAGTATGACCGTTGAGGAAGCAACAAGCCAGTATACAAAAACAGTGAATGAAGGTATCGACAAATACTATGAGCAGAACAAGTCAGCAGACAGAAAGGCTGATATGGCATTAGTAACGAAGAATTCTCCGAGGTGAAACAAATGAAATTGTCGAAAAGAAAATTGAATAATACCTGGCAGTGTTATTTAATGATATCGACCCAAATTATAGGCTTGCTTGTCTTCACACTGTATCCTATGGCATGGGCAGTGAAAAAAGCATTTTATTACTACACCGGCGTTCCGTCCGAAACTACCTATACAGGTTTGGTGAATTTTATGGATTTGATCAAGGACGTTACATATTGGAAAACGTGGGTAACCACCATCCAGTTTACGTTCATTAAGCTTGCAATAGAGTTTCCCCTTGCAATGGTATTTGCGCTTATATTGAATACGTCAATAAGAGGTAAAGGGGTATTCAGAGCTGTATTTTACCTGCCTAATATCGTCAGCGTGGCAATAATCGGCTTGATTTTTGGAAATATGTTCGACTATTTTGGATTTGTTAATGCGATTTTTATGAAAATAGGCATAATCAAGGAAGAAGTATATTGGTTGGGAAGTTTTTGGAACTCACTTTCCGTGCTTATAACAGGTTCCGTGTGGACGGGATTTGGAATAAATACCCTATATTTTCTTGCGGCACTTTCAAATATTCCAAAAGAGCTATACGAGTGCGCCTACCTTGAGGGTGCAGACAAGTTCACGGTATTTAGAAAAATCACGTTACCGCTTATGGGTCCTGTACTCCAGACCATAATACTTCTTGGCATTAACGGCACACTTCAAATAAGCGATTATGTCATAGTAACTACAAATGGTGCTCCCGGAGGTCGCACGCTTTCCGTTATGGCTTACCAGATCAGGAAATTTGTGCCCGGCTTTATGGACAGCTCCGTTGCCACGAATCTCGGTTACGGTTGTGCTATGTCTATTATAACCTCAATGCTTATGTGCGTAATAGCATTGATTTACAATAAGATGAGCGAAAAATTAAACGATATTTATTAAACGGAGGGAGCAACTGTGGAAAACAAATTAAAATTGTCAACGAAAATAATATTTTATGTAATCCTGATTCTCGCCGCAGCGGTTACACTTCTTCCGATATTTTACACAATATCCGGTGCTTTTAAGACAAATTCCGAAATACTCACACGACCGGAGTCTCTTTTGCCGTTAAAGCCGACGTTGGATAACTTCAAGATGGCGTGGAACTCAAATAATTTCAGTATTAAGCTACTGACTTGGAACAGTACGTATTACACACTTATAAGTGTTGCAATAACATTATTAACTGCTTCGATGGGCGGATATGTGTTTGCAAGAGGATATTTCTATGGTCAAAAATCGATCTTTTTGATATTCACATCGCTTATGTTCATATCACTGGGAAGCATTACCATTTACCCAACATTTGAGGTTCTCGATTTTTTTGGAATATCGCAGTCGCTGTGGGGACTTCTTATTACTAAGCTTTTCGGAATAGGAATTGTAAATATCTATCTTGTGAGAAGTTATATATTGACATTGCCCAAATCTATGGACGAGTCGGCAGAGATTGACGGATGCAGCTTCATAGGCATATTTTTTAAAATTATTGCACCCCTTTTAAAGCCGATACTTGCCACAATAGGCATTTTAGCTTTCCAAGGTTCGTGGAATGACTATCTTATGCCAACAATTTTTACTATGACGCGTCCCGAACAAAGAACGCTTATCGTTGGAGTTATGGCACTTAAAAACTCGGAGGCTGCGGCATCGTCATGGAATTTGATGCTTGCCGGGGCAACGGTTTCACTAATACCCGTTCTTATTGCATATGCATTTGCAAATAAATATTTTGTTTCCGGTCTTGCAAGCGGTGCAGTTAAGGGTTAAAATAAAAATATGAGGTGAAAGGAAGGACTTATGAAAAGAAAAACTTGTTTGTTAATAGCTTTCGTTCTTTTGTTTGGTTGTTTTTCTATGCCATCTGTACTGGCGGACAAGGAGCCTGACAAAAACATAGAACTGTTAAACCTTTTGAATATAACAGATCTAATGCCGACTGACGGTGAAAATTACATAACACGTGGGGAACTTGCGTATGTTGCAGCGTCGCTTGGATCAGGCGGTGCGGTTGATAGCGAAACCGTGATATTAGAAACGGGGTTTTCCGATGTTGACGCATCGTATGAATATTCCTCGTATATTGCGGCGGCAGTTAATATGGGGTATATGTTTGGCAATGGAGATGGTACTTTTGAACCATTAGGCTCCGTCAGTCGAAGAGGTCTTACGGCGGTAATGCTCAGGGTTTTAGGATATGGAGCACCTGTCGTTGCTGAAGAACAGTATTCAAGGCTGGCAAATTCATTTAAATTATACAAAGATGTTTATTTAAACAGCGACTCCAAGCTTACAGTTTCAGAGGTTGCTGCAGTTGCGGTAAATGCCCTCGATGCAAAGATGTATGGTGAAAAGGATTATTCTATCGGGGTTGAGAAGGGAACACTTTTAAATCAAATGTTCAGACTCCGCTATGTTGACGGCGTGTTCTACTCAGGCAAAGCGGCAGGTCTTAATGGAAAAAGAGCAGTCGTTGACAACGTGGTGTATAAAACGGCATTTGACGAATACTATGACGATTTAAACGGATGTATGGTAAGAGCCTACATAAATGTGGACAACGATATGCTTGAATGTATAGACAGAAGTAAATACAAAAACAACTTTTATACCGTGGATTCGACCGACATTATCTCAGTTAAAAACAGTTCCCTTTTTTTCTACGATAAAGACGGAAAAGAAAAATCAATATCGCTAAAGGGCATAACAGAAGTATACAACGGCGTAGTGGTAAAATGTTCACCCAACGATTTTGCCGTAAGCAACGGCAGTATTGTTTTTGTAAGCTGTGGAGGCACATATGAAGCAGCACTTATAAACAGCTACGATACT
Source organism: uncultured Clostridia bacterium (assembly GCA_934500705.1). Lineage (GTDB taxonomy): Bacteria > Bacillota > Clostridia > UMGS1810 > UMGS1810 > CAKSIN01. The sequence continues at coordinate 80,483 of CAKSTI010000005.1, forward strand.
ATTGTAGTTGGTGCTGTCAGTGATTACGTTGTATATGACTATTACAATAATACCTATAACCACAAATTTGAGGCTGATGAAAAGCTTGAGTTTATTCTTGATGGCAATGAAATTGGCATAGATGATTTAAGAAACGGCGATGTTCTTTCTGTTGCGTACTCTAAGGATGAAAAGTATTGCAAGGTTCTTGTTTCGAGAACAACTGTTTCCGGTGAGGTTTCGGAAATGGACAGAAATTCATTCAAGGTTGGCAGAAAACGGATTTACCGTTCAGTGTACTTTGCCAAAAATTCTGATGATCCAAGATTGGGTCAGTATGTGGAAATAGCCCTTGACTATTTTGGACGTGCTGCGGCAATGCTTGATGTCAATACGGCAAACACCGAATACAAATATTTTATTGATGCTGCGCAGGAAAGTGGCCTCAGCGGAAAAATTAAGTTAAAAATGTATGACCTTGATAAAGGCATACAAATCTACACCCTTGCAGACAGGGTAGAGGTAAACGGGGAAAGCGTAAACAAACCGTCGCTTGCATTTGATGACAGCAAATATACAACTTCGGGAGATGCGCTAAGCAGGGCTTTGAGAACGCAGGTCAGCATATCCGGTGGCAATACTGTTGAAACAGTTATGCGACAGTGTGTAAGCCAGGTTATAAAATGTCGTGTAAACAGTGAAGGTTACGTCACACTCATAGATACTGCTGTTCACGGTGAAAATGAGGATGAAGAAACGCTCACTCTGAACGGTCAGTTTAAAAACACTATATACAAGCCGGCAGCACTGGGATTTTCACATTCTTACTCAATCCGCACCGGAAGGAGTTTCTCGCTGTATGCACCAAACGAAAAACTTAACCAATTTGATTCCGGTGGATATTTAACAGAGGATACACGTTCTATGGTTGAGGATGCTCATTTTATTGAGGCGTCTATCGTATTGTCTAATGACACCGAATACAGCGGACTTGCATACGACGTCACAGACGGTGGCGTTGCTATGGCAATGATAGTTGAGAACCCCAACCTCGGAAAAGGAAAGGCTGAGGTTGATGGTGAGCTTGATATGTTTATTGTCAAGGAAGTGCGCAAAGCGGTAAACAGAGTCGGCATAGACTCCTATAAGGTAATAGGATATATGAATACAAATTATAAAGAATATACCGTTGCAGACCCCAAGTCATTTTTGAAAGATTTGAATGATCCGGATTCTATCCCGGTTCCCGGAGATATTGTTCAGCTTCAAGTTGATATGTATGGAGAAATTCAGAATGTCACACTCAGATACGATTACGGAGGAAAAGGCAAATACACATATAAATGGAACGGCGCCTGCCTCATTGAGTCGGGTTATGTTTATTCCAACGACAACGATGGACTGATATTGGTTGATGAGGATGAGTTTGAACGTATGAAAAAAGAAGGTGCAGATGCAAAACCGACTAAATATACTATTGTTTCAGCTCAGCAAATAAAAGACAAAGTATTTGTATTTGATTCCGAAAATAAGGACTGCTACAAAGCGGATTTTAACAGTTTGGTTAATTTTAAATACGGATATGACAAGGCATCTTTTGTGTGTTTCCGTTTGGTTTACTATGTTCCGGCTGCGCTTGTTATTTACAAATAGAAGGAGGAAATGCAATGTTTAAAAAAACTACTGCTTTATTTATTGCGGTTATGATAATTGCAGGGTGTATCAGCGTTTCGGCAGCGGGCAATTTTCAGCTGGCAGACTTGATCGTTACAGACCTTAAAATATCTAACCCGAACTACAAAGTAGGCGATGTTGTAAGCTTTGAGATGTATGTTACGAATGTCGGAGGAAGTGCAACGCCTCTTGGATGGGGTGCCATTGAGAATATAGATGGTCTTTTCTCGTTAAAAAACAATGGCCCGTGGTCGGCATTGCAGACAAGACCATACATTTTCCCCGGCGAAACAAAGACTATAGGTTTCGGCCATATGCGGGTTGACAAGGAGGTTTTCAGCCTTGATGCTCACTGTAACTCATCAGCTCAATCTTTAGAAAGCAATTATTCGAATGATGTCAAGCGCTTTACGTTTACTCCAAGCAGGGAGGGTGTTGACCTTGTCATAACCGATATAAGGGCAACAAATGTAGATTTTGCCGAGGGCGCAGCGGTTGCTTTCGAAGTTGATTACCAAAATATAGGTCTTGAAAGTTCGCAATACGCTAGTGTTGACATTGAGCTTGTTGTAAACGGGAAAAAATATATTTTGAGCGAAATAACCGATATAATGCCAAAGGAAAAGCGCACACTGAAAAGTGAGAACATTTTTCTTCAGGCAGACCAGGCAGTTTTAAGTGCATATGTAAACTGTAATGAAACGGTTTTGGAAGAAATAAATCACTCGAACAATTCATTTTCAAAAACAATTAAGGCAGTTAAATCAAAGCAGAGTGAATACACCTGGGATATTGCAAGACTTTTCGGCGGCGGTTTTATAAGAAACTTATATGTAAACCCGAAAATAAAAGATTCTATATATTTTCTCGGAGATGTAAGCGGAGCATACAAGTATGACTCATATGCAAACATAAATTACAGTTTAATGAAAAAAATTCCCCAGGAATACCGAAATGGTCAAAATGGTGTTGGCTTTGCCGTCGACTCCAAAAATCCGGATATTATGTTTTACGCTGGCGGAAAGAACCGTACAGAAAACGGTGAGGGAACATACGCTCCTCCGCTATTTATGCGCTCGTTCGACGGCGGTGAAAACTGGGAGATTATAGATATTCCGTTTGAATACACCGACAAGCTCGACTACACAAATGGTGTTCTTGCGCTTGATCCCAATAACAGCAACATTTTGTGGTCTTGTTCCGACAAGAGAGGAATTTGGAAAACAGAAACAGCCATCGGCGACGGTATAGTTTTTGAAAATGTGCCACTTCCCGGATATGAATATGATTATAGTGCCTCAAAACCGGTGACAAACATCATATTTGATGAAAATGTGGTAAAAGACGGCAGAAGTCAGATAATGTATGTTTCTGTGGAGAATATCGGTATTTACAAATCGACAGATGCAGGAAAAACATTCTCGATAATTTCCGGCAGTCCGTCAAGAGCAGTAAGAAATATGTGGCTTGATACAAACGGCAGACTGATAGTTGCCGGTGCGTGCGGAGTTTTGAGATTAGAAAATGAAAAGTGGAACGATATAACGCCGACAGACGGCAATAGAGATTGGCGTGTCGCAGTAAATCCCACCACCCCAACAACAATAATTGCATCGGAGGACAATAGAGTTTATGTTTCAACAGACGATGGCGCAACCTGGCGGGAAATATTACAAAATTCAAGGATTGTGGGTCAAACTTCATGGCATTGGCCGAGAATTTATGTTTCTTGCGTAGGCTCAATGCGATTTGACCCGTTCAGGAATAACACAGTGTACTTCGGCTCTTGGTTCGGCGCTTATAAGATTGAAGATATAACAGCAGCGGAAATAGTAGTTCACGACCTTACCTACGGTACTGAGCAGCTTTGCGTAAGAACTATGGCAACAGTTCCCGAGGGAACAGATGCACCGGTAGTAATAGGCGTAAACGATGCTAACGGCGTAAGGATTAAAGATCCATTTAACTGGGATGCGGTATGCGTTGAACCTGCCGGCGGAGTAAACGGTCCTCAGTGGATGCAGGAGACGATGGGCTGGTCATATTGCGAGAAACAGCCGTTAATTCAGTCTCGGGTAGGTCTTACTGTTAATACATGGACGGGTAACGGGTTATATTCAAAGGACGGCGGAGCAACTTGGACGCCATTTGCGGATTTTCCGGTGACGCATCAGAAAAGTATCAGGGATTGCACAGGCAAGGTGACAGTTGCTGCCGATGTAAACAATGACGGCAATCCCACAATTCTCATAAACACCATCGTATGGGATGAGAAAACTCTGCCCGGCAGAGTTTGGAGAAGCACAGATATGGGCGAGAATTGGGAACCTGTCGATACACTTCCGTTGAATATGATTAAAAGATGGATACACAATAACGAGCCAATAGCGGCAGATAAGGTTAACAAAGACGTATTTTATGCTTATGACTCAGACACGGGCAATTTCTATAACAGCGTGGATAACGGCGTGACCTTTAACATTGTAAACAGCGAGCTTCCCGTCGGTGATTATTACTCAACAGTTACATCCGTTCCGGAAAAAGAGGGACACATATTCGTGTCAATAAGCGGTTCCGGACTCTGGTATTCAAGCGATTACGGCAGAAAATTCGCCAAGATAGAGCAAGTGGAGCATTCCAAGTTCTTTGACCTTGGAAAGAAAGCCCCGTGTAGCGAAGAAAGCACGATGTATGTTTTGGGCAAGGTAAAAGGTGTCGAGGGCTTGTTCAGGAGTATTGACCTTGGAAAAACATGGGTTAAAATTAATGACGAAAGCCAAAAGATTTTTTGGGAAGACATAACGGCAATGAAGGCAGACAGGAGAACGTTTGGTCTTGTGTATGTAGGTTGCCACGGGTTTGGTATTACGGTAGGATTCCCATCAAAATTGGAGCTTTTGGTTCCTCGTGTCGGAATTTATGAAAATCCCGACGGAAAAACAGTAAGTCAGAAAAACTACGTATTGAATGGTGGTGTTACAAAGCAATCGGACGTAAAGGTTGTTCACAACGGTAAAGAGTATGATTGCGAGCTCGACGAAAATCTGCATTACAGCGTTACCTTGAATCTTGCAGAGGGTGACAACAGCGTTACCGTAACTGCGACAGATTCGGTTGGACATATATCTACACCGGTGGTGGCAAATTTCAAATATTCATCAAGCTACGTGGGACTTTCCGTGGCATCTGATAAAATAGCAACACTTTCGGATACATTTGACATATCGGGCTCTATTGACGCTGCTGCAACGGGCGTAGTCGTTTCGATTGACGGCGAACGTGTGCCCGTAAACAAAGCAAACGGCACTTTCTCAAAAAAAGTTTTGTTAAATTACGGAATTAATAATTTTGAGGTTGTGGCTGAAACTAGAGGCAGAAAGCAGAACATAAATGTCGTTGTAGACAGGGATATTGTACCGCCAACGCTTGAAATAATAGATATTCCCGCTCAAACGAACGACCCGCTTCTCGTTGCCAAAGTTAAACTCTCTGAGCTTGGTACAATAACGGTTAACGGCATCACATATAACGCCGGAAGTGATAACAAGAGATATATGGAGATACCCATTGCACTTGTCAACGGTAGGAACAACATACTATTTGAGCTTAAAGACAGTGTAGGAAATTACTCGTCAAAAGAAGTATCTGTTGACTTTAACGCAAGTGCCGAGTACTCCTCGTTAGCGTCAAACGAAGTAAATGCCTATGAGGGAACGCCTGTAATTGACGGCGAAATCGATGACGACTGGATTTTGGACAGAGTTATCACACGGCCTTGCAATGGATTGCCGCTTAATGCGGCTAAGTTTGGTATGATGGCGGACAAGGATAATCTGTATCTTGCAATAAAAGTATTTGACAAGACAATTATGGAAACAGACACTGACTATGCCGGCAGCTATAACTTTGACACGGTGGAAGTATTTTTTGATCCGCAGCGGAACAGAACTGCTTTCTATGATGAGCTTGACCAGCAGATAAGACTTGGTATATCAGGAAAAGCATATAGCGCAATGAGGGGTGCGGTTCTTGAAAACGTAAAAGTTGCAAGCAAAAAGACGGCTGACGGATATGTTATAGAAGCAGCCTTCCCGTGGGATGTTGTTGGTGCATCATACGGTTCGGCTATCGGCTTTGACGTGTCTGTAAACGACTCCAACTCTGCCGGTGGACGTGACGGTGTAATAGTTTGGTCCGGTAATGACGATAACTATAAAGACACTTCAAAATTCGGTACACTTTATTACAAAAACAGATAATTAAAATAAAAACTCGAGAGGTGTTAAAATGAGAGGTAAAACCGCAATTTCAGTCATACTGTCATTAATGCTTTGTATTCCGGTTTCTGCGAATTTCGCAGAAACCGAGGAACATTGGGCGCAAAAGAGCATAGACAGAATGACAAGTCTTGGTTTTGTAAATGGTAATGAATATAACGAATTTATGCCGGAAAACTTCATTACGAGAGCAGAATTATGTGCAATAATTAACAGAATAACCAGAGCGACTAAACAGACCGGAACAGATTTTTCTGATGTTGACGAAAATTCTTGGTACAAAAAGGACATTGATATTGCCGTTACCGCCGGGTATATTTCCGGGTACACAGACGGCACGATGCGACCGGAAAATTATATAACGAGGGCAGAGGCTGCCGTGCTCATTTCAAGGGTATTTCCAAACAAATTCACAGAAAAAAAGGAATTTGGAGATTCAGTTAATATTGGAGATTGGGCAAAGAACGCTATTTTTCAACTTGTGGCAGCAGGACTTTTGAGCGGCTATGAGGATACAACATTCAGACCGGACGAATTTATTACCCGTGCCGAGGCAGTAACAATTATGGACAAAGCAGTCGGAGAGATGTATTCCAAAAGAGAAACTGTACTTGATAAAATCATAGACGCTAATGTTATTGTTTTGTCAGGCGGAAATGTTTTTGAAAATGTTACAATAAATGCGAATGTGTACATTACACCGTCTGCTGACAGTGGCGAAATCAGATTTAAAAACTCTACCGTTAACGGTTCTGTATACAGTAACGGGAGTTACGGAACTTTGGTAGTTGAGAACTCCAAAATGAATTCTCTGTCACTTTCCGGCGGAGAAACAGAGCTCGTCTTGGCAGGGGCGTCTTCGGTGAACGAGGTAGATGTATACAGCACATCAAAGCTCACTGCCCTGGATTACACCGGTACCGAAATAAGCGAATTAAATATTAATGCCGACACTACCGTTGGGTTAAACGTAAAGAAAATATTTGTAGGAAGTAAAGCAAATGTTAACATTATAAACGGTGTGACGGCAGATGAGCTTATGATAGATGAAAACCTCCTTGGTGTAAAAATTACATCAAATGGAAAAATTAAAAGGCTTTTAAGCAAGTCATCTGCAGAGGTCAACGGTGTGGCGGTTAAGGCCGGTTACAGCACAACCAGTGTTACAAGCTCATCAGACGGCGGCTCTATGAGCTACACCAAAACTTCGTCCGGAGGTGGCGGAGGCGGCGGAGGCGGCGGTGGTCGCCCAACATCGGGAGCAGCGGAAGGCGAAAAAGTTGACTACAAAATAACGGGTGTATCTGTAAACGACTATGAAATTACAAAAACATCAGAGAAAACATATGCTTTGAGCCTTCTTTATGACACTGAAAGCATTGAGTTGGTTGTTGAATGTACTCCCGGAGCAAGACTTCGTATAAACGATATGTATGCGGACAGCGGAAGTCCAAGAACTATTGGTAACATACCTAGTGGACAGTCGGACATTGTAATAAATCTTCTCGACGGTCTTGAAGTTTTGGATACATATGTTATAACCATTACGAAGGGCAGAGAGGCAAGCGAGGAAAGTCTTGCGGAATTAAACCGCATTTTGCGTGAAACAACAGATCCGGACGCTGCAACAGACGAACTTTTGAAAGCGTTTTCAAATGCGAATATTAATAATGCAGTGTTAATTCTGTTTGCGGATTACATTAACGCATATCCAAAATATGCAGCAAGCGGAAACCTTAATCAAAAAGAAATAATCGCTATGATCGATGCTGTAAATAAGGCAAATGAAAGTGTTTTGAGTACGGCACTCGGCGTAAAGAATGACGGCGGCTATGTATATGAGAGCAAGCTTAATGTTCCGTCGGGCGGACTGTATGAAATAACCATTAGGTACGTTGCCACGGTAACTCACGAAAATAGCAAGATTTCGGCATTTATAAACGGTGCACGATATGACTCCGATGTTTTGGACGTAAGCACTTCTGCCGGCTGGACAGAGGCAAAGCTCATCGTTAAGCTGATGAGCGGCAAAAACAATGCAGAATTCTACGCTGAGAACATAGCCGACGGTAACTATGGCATCATTATAGAAAAAGTTAAACTCAGCGATGAAAAAATAATACCGAAATCTATAACAACCCCTGTTAAAAAAATGTCATATATATTTACGGAAACTGTTCTCGATGATGGAACGTGGGTTGCGTCGTACGACCAGAACAGCCCAATTACCGGGGAACATTCCATAGGCGGCGGTGGAATTACATTCACCTTCAACTCCGACGAGGAGCAGGACGTTGTAATTGTGTTGAGAGGGTGGAGAGGAAATCCAAACGAAGACCCGATTGTAGCTTTCCTAAATCCGATATCGACACCGAGAGAATTTACTGCTGAAATGACAGAGGGTGTGGATTATTCGTCGATAAGCGATGCGTTCGTTGTAAACACGGTTTGGACTAACGGGAACAAAGAAATATTTGAGATCAAAACACCCGTCCACGTTCAGAAGGGTCAAAACATCGTTTGGCTACCGAGCCGTGCGCTTGCAAGAAACACAGGCGACGGAAAGACAACTGTGTGTATGTATCCGTTCAGCGGTGGACTTTACGCAAATCGTTCGACAAATATTTCATCTATCACCGTTGCTCCAATGGATTTTGATGTTTCAGCCAATTAAGAGAGGGTTAATATGAAAAGGTTATCAATTACAATAATGTTTTTTTGCTTGGCATTTTTGTGCATTATGTGTTGTAGTGTATATGCTTATAATGATTTTGTGGAAATGGCGCTCTTTTCCGACGACACACAAAACAACCTCAAAGCTGCCGACGGTACACAGTATTTGATAAACGGTGATTTTACCGGAAGTTTTTATTCCGATATAGAAACGAGTGCCGTAATGACGGTTTCAATGGCGGCGCTTGACAATAACAGATACGCCCTGATATTCTTTAATCAAACGTCGGAAAAACAGGAAATTACTTATGACAATGCTCCACCAATGTCAAAAGCGATATTTTCTGATGCTATAAAAATCAGTAATGTTGCTAGTGCAAATGGAATAACTGCGACAACGTTCAAAAAGTATTCATTTTCGGTAAAGGTGAAAAAGGGCATAAACACCGTATATATCCCAAGGTATGAGATAACTAATGATTGCGGAACATTGAAGTACACAAAGAATGGCGTTAAGTGCAACAGCCTGGTGTGCTTTCAGTCGGTGACATTTGATGTTAAAAATGTCGGCAAGATTGTATACACCGCAGATGTGCCGCTTTCAAATATTTCGCATTACGATCAAAGTGAGGCGGTGGACGGCGTATTTAACAAGAGTTATATGGGAAATGACGAAAAAGGTTATACGAACTATTACAGCAGTCTTGAAGGTGCATTTATAAGCTACCCGTTCAGCATTGATGAATTTGGCGATTATTTTCTAAAGGTGTATTATGCCGCTTGCGAAAAGGATTGCCCGGCGGTTATGTACCTTGATTGCGACGAGAAAAATATGCTTTCGCCAAGTTTGTGGCGAAAAGCGGCACAATTTGTCAATACTAACGCATTGGATAGACAGGCAGCTGTTCAAAGCGACATAGACAAGTTTACAAAAGGCTCAACACAATACCACTCGGGACTATGGTCATATACCGGAACTCTGTGGGATTATGTAGATAATGGCAAGCAAGATGAAAATTCGTGGGTTGCATATCGCAAAGCACCGTATTTCTCCATAAAAACTTTTGAGATTAAAAACCTGAGCGAAGGCAGACACACAGCATCATTTATAGTCCAGTCATTTGAAAATAATGATACGGGAAAGGTTGATTTCCAAAATAACGGTGTTCTCATAAACCGTATTGAGGTTGTTCCAAAAAATGTCGGAGTGGATGTCAACACATATATTACAAGCGAGCCCGGAGAGCGTATTTCAAAAGTACAGGTAAATGGCTGGGAAAACGGACTTCATCACGTAACGGTTTTGTCAGATGCAAAAGGCCTTATCAACGACAAAAATGCCAATATTAAATTTAATGTTGAGTTTATAAACAACACAGAAAATCCGATGGTTTATGACTGCTACATTGCCCAGTACGGAAAAAACGGAGAGCTTTTGTCGTGTGATTCCATTGGAAATATAACAGTCGCCTCCGATAAAAATGTTACTGTTACAAGAACTTATGAGATGAATCGTGATACACTGAACGAAAAAACAGAGTCAATAAAATTGTTTGTTTGGGATAAAGCGCTTTCTCCTGCTAATCAGCCGACGCAACTTAAGGATTACAGCGTAAAAGACATACGTTTGTTAAATGGTCTTGAATTTTCGGAGAGCTTTCGAAGTGATGTCTATGAATATGATTTGAACGTTGAAGCAAGTACCGACTCTATTTCGATGGAGATATTCTTCGACGAAGGAGCAAACCTTTATGTGAACGGTAATAATGCTGAAAATGGTGAGGAAACTGTGGTTTCGGATATTCTTGATGGCGATTCACAAATCGTAATATTGGTAAGCAGAGCCACAACAGAGGTGGCAAGGTACATCATAAATGTGCACAAAGAACTTCCCAAAACGGAAATTCCTGTGTCACAGGCGCAGTATTCATATATAGAGCACAATCTTAACGATGGCTTGTGGGTGTCCGGATATGAGTCTTCAAGCTCGGCATTAGGACTTAGTGGTGTTGGCGGCGGAGGCGTTTTGTTCAAGTTCAATTCGCCAAAGGAACAGAACGTAAAGATAACGGTCAACTGTTGGAGAGGACAGCCCAATTCTGATCCTATAGTTGTCTTCTTTAATCCGATAGCAACTCCGGATGTCTATACCGAGGTTATGACAGAGGGCACAGATTACCCTGCGCTTTCCGAAGCAAAAATAGTCGACACCACGTGGTCCAATGGGCAAAGGCAATTATTGAATTTGGAAATGGAAGTTGTGGCATTTGAGGGAGAAAACAGAGTGTGGCTGCCGAGTCGTGCGCTTGCAAGAAACGGAAGCGAGAAAACAATCGAGTGTATGTATCTTGTAAATCCAAAAGTTACAACTTCGTATGCAAACAGGCAAACAGTTGTAAGCTCAATAACCATAAAGCCCACAATTTGCACGGTTACAGGAGTTTGGAAAAGATAATCTGTACGGGCAGAGATTTTCTCTGCCCGTAAATCGTGTGGCTGTAAAACATTTACTGTTGCAAAATGTTGGAAAAATGGTTAAAATATATATGAGGTGAGACGAATATGATAATTGCGCTTGCTATGATAGTGTTTGCCATAATTATACTTGCCGTATACAATATGCACTCAAAACTAAACACCTTGTTCATTATGCTTATGACAGGTATGTTTATGATTTTGTTAGGCCTTGTTATGTATATAACCAAAACATCATATTACAACGGCATTTTTAATTTGGAGATTTTTATATACAAATGTATGGGAAAAATTCGATTGAACATAACGCCGATTAAAATACTTATGACGATTGGCTATTGTACGATATTTATGGCAGATATGATTATTTTTTGGGAAAACAGCGATTGCTCGGTTTTGGCAAAAAAATTCATTGCGGTATGTTCATTGATTTTTGCAGCATCTTTCTTGCTTTTAAATATTCCGGCTGTTTCGGAAACTATTTACATAAGGTTTTGTGATAATAATACATACAGTCAAATGGTATTGCTAAACAAAATATTTACAGGCGCAAACAATTTAATAATCATCTATTTTCTGTTTCTTCCTGTGCCTTCTCTGATATTCGGCATTAAAAATACCGAGCTGCTATTTAAGAAAAGGCACAACACGGTAGTAATACTGGTTCTCATATTTGAAAACGTCATCATACTAATTGTGACATTTTTCAGCAAAATTCAGAATTTGTTAAACGTTTTTACGATGTATATGTTTGACAACGTAGCAGATAAGTTTGAAAAATTCACGGCACTTTTGCCCATCTGTGTAATAGCTGTTTTGGTAATTCTTTTGGTGGGAAGTATAAAATTTGATATTTTTGATAGTGTTGATTTTTTTCGGGTAAGAGTAATAACCAAAAGAATGAAAGTTTTTTTAATGGATCTCAAATACATATTTCACGACTTTAAAAACATAATGCTGACGATTATTGCGTTAAAGAGTGTTGCTGTGGAAAAATATGGCACTGACGAGGGAATGGCGGCTTTGAATAAGATAGAAGATGCTGCTTATGATTATGCCGAGAAGGTAGAGGGACTTTTGAATATATATAAAGCCAAAAAAATTGTGTTTGAAAAGATAAATGTTTTCGATTGTGTAAGAAAATCCATTTTGAGGATTGAAACGGATTTTCCGATTTGCGTTGAAGATGTGTTTGAAGCTCCAATAATTAACGGTGACTCATATCAGCTTGAAACCTTGTTTTTTAATATTCTTACCAATTCGGCAGAATCAATAAGGGCAAAAAAAATTTCTGATGGCGTAATTATAGTGAGATTTATAGATGAAGGTAATTGGTGTTGCGTAGAAATCTACGACAACGGCGAAGGTATGAGCAGAAAGGAACGTCGTAGAATTTGGAGTCCGTTTTTGTCAACAAAGAATACATTTTTAAATTGGGGAATTGGACTAAATCAGGCAAAAAATATAATAGAAGCACATTTGGGACATATATGCCTCAAAAGTAAGAAAGATAAGTTCACACTTATTCAGATATGCTTTCCTAAAACTGTATAAAAATATATAATAAACAGCCGTTTTACGGCAGAACGGAGAAAGGCAATGATTAAAGTATTTATATGTGACGATATTGAAGAAATACGTATATTTTTTAAAAATATTATAAATTCCTCCGATGATATGGAAGTTGTTGGAACAGCAGGGAGCGGAGATGAAGCTATTGAAAAAGTGTTGGAGATAAAACCTGACATAGTGCTTATGGATATTCAAATGGAAACAAAAACTGCCGGCATTGATGCAGTGCGCAAAATATATAATGCCAACAACAAGATTAAAAATATTATGCTCACCGTCCATGACGATGACGAACTTATTGTTCATTCCTACGTTGCCGGAGCGGTTGACTATATAACAAAGTTTTCAAATAAAGATTACATTTTAGATGAAATAAGAAAAATATATTCCGAGGAAATTCTCATAGGTTCTACGATAGCGGCAAATATAAGGGATGAGTTCATCAAAACACAAAAAATTAAAATGTCGCTTATATATACGATTACAAAGTGGTCTACGCTTACAAGGACAGAGCAAGACATTATAAGGCTTGTTTCCGAAGGATACAGCAGGCGAGATATTGCCAAAGAGAAGGGAGTGGAAATCTCCACCATAAAAACACATATAAACAATATACTCAAGAAGTTTGAATACTCAAATACCAATGTTTTAATTGAGAATTTAAAAGAGATAGGAATTATTGATTATTTGTTAAAAAAGCAATCGTAATGCTCCCCCCCTTGTGGGGGTGGAGAAAAGTTCTACCTATTCTTTTTTGGGATTCGGCTATATAATAAGAATACAAAATACTCTGGGAGAATGGTGGGTTATAATTATGTTTAAAAAATTAATGGTTTTTCTTCTTGTTGCTATGCTGCTTATTCCTACAACCGGTGCTTTGGCTTTGGAATACCTTCCGCAAACAACGTATGCTGCATTTGACAGTTATCAATCAGGTATGCTCGATGGAGGATATTGGAATAGCACCTATGAGGGTTACAGCTTGAAGTGGGACGCAGAAAATGGCGAATATCCCGATGTATTATGGAGGATATATTGCTCGCAGGATGGATTGTATGAGTTTGTTATGAATTATATTACGTTACAGTCAAACACGCTTGACCGTGTGTATATTGACAATGAACTTCTTGCAACCGATGAAGTGTTTGGTGAATGGATGAAGGATTATGCCGATACATCACTTGGCAATTTTTATCTTACCGAGGGTATGCACACCATAAAATTTAGCGAGGGTACAAATATAAACGGTTTCCTTGTGAAGTCAATTACGATCAAGGATGCAATGGAGGGCTATCCCATAATAGGTGAGCAAGATTTACTCCGCATTCAGGCAGAGACTGATTCAACAGATGCTATAAAAATGGTGTCAAACAGCAGTATTACAAAGAAAGTAGTTGCGCCGAAGGCCGGCAAGTATTACATAGGCATATCTTGGTGTGCATACACGGGAAGCAACGCAGATATTTACATAAACAACTTTTTGACTTATGCCGATGTCGTTCCATCGGTTGTTTTGCAGGAGGGTTACGAGTGGAACAGTAACTATTTGAAGGATTTCTACGAGGTGGAATTAAATCAGGGGCTAAATGAGATTAAAATTGCAGCAGATGCAAAAGACTATATTTATATTGATTTTATTGACATTGTAGATGTGATGGATACAACTGATAACCCAAATAAATCGGTAAGAATTTCTGCGCATAACTGCACGCATTGGCAGCATTGTGATGTGAGCTATAATACAAGAGGTTTTACTGCGAAAGTTAATGTTGTGCAGGGTGGAGAGTACAACCTCAGTCTGCGCTGGAGCGGATATGACGGAAGCGATACCGCAACGATTAACGTGAACGGCGAGACTATCGGCAGCTTTAAACCTACACAACAAGATACAATGAACTATGGTGTTCCGGAATTCTTTATGGTTGACACATACAAAGTCAATCTTAAAAGCGGAGAAAATATAATTTTTGTTAAAGCTGATGACAAAAAGTGGGTTTACCTTGATTATGTAGAAATATCCGCAATACCCGAAAATTCCGGTGGAAAAATTGAGTTTGATAAATACGTGCTCTCGTCTTCCGACGGTGAAGTGATAATTTATGAAACACTTAACGATGCAAAAGCAGCAGGTGTGGCTGATGTCAATGTGGTTGGAAAGGCTACAAATAACACGCTTGACGTTGCAAGTGTGACGGTTTTTGCCGCTGCGTACGATTTGAACGGAAAAATTACTGATGTTGCTGTGGAAGTCTTAGATAACGTTGCGGCTGAAGCATCGGCAGATATATGTGTTAGTGTCAGAATAACAGATGCAGTAAAAATTAAGGTTTTTGCCGTTAAGAGCACACTTAGTCTTGCGCCGATTAGCGGTGGAACTATGGCTTTTGAGTAAAAGAACCTTCGTGTGTAAAAGAAGTTCTCTGCGGAGGACTTCTTTTTTGTGGGTGGAAAAAAAATCTACCTATGCAAACTGTAAAAAATGTTATACAATCACAGTATAAAGTATGATTAAAGGAGAGATGTATAATGCTAAAGAAACTATTGGTACTTGTTTTGGTGCTAACGCTTGTTGTTCCGATAACCGGGGCGTTTGCTGCGGACAGTATTACCTTTCCTGCCTCGGAATGTACTGTGAACGGAACCCTGACAGGCGGCGCTTGGAATGGCGCTGAAGGAGGATACAACCTCGTTTGGACGACAAATTACTACCCTGACGTTATATGGGAAATAAGCGTTACAGAGGACGGCTTGTATGACATATATATGAATTACAAGGCTCTTTACGGTAACATTTTGGACTACGTGTATTTGGACGGCAGGGTTATCGCAACTTCGGGTAGTTTTACGGGCTACACAGGTGATTATGTCGATGCAAAATTAAGTACGGCATATCTCACGGCAGGAAAGCACATTGTTAAAATGACAGAAGCGACAGATGCAGGCGGATTTCTTTTTAAGGAATTGAAATTGATACCTTCGTTTGAGAATATACCGACTGTTGTTGATGGCGAAGTGCTGAGAGTAGAAAATGAAAATGAGGTTTATGGAAAATTAGACATAACAAATCAAACGCTTACAAAGAGAGTAATCGTCAATAAGAAGGGACTGTATACTTTAGCGCTTGCCTGGGCATCTTGGACAGGCGGAAAGGCTGACATAATAGTAAACGGTCAAACGATTTATTCGGCAGTTGAGCCAAGCAAAGTGTTTAGCGATGGCGGTGATTATATTTACGCATCGTATTATTTAAAAGATTACTATTCCATACCGCTTGATACAGGTGTTAACGAAGTATCGATAAAAGCAACAAGCTACATATATTTTGACCATATGGAATTTTCAAATCCTGTTGCCGCTGTTCCCGGTTCTTATACCGAAATATGCACACAACCTAATTTCGAAAAAAAGTTTTTTGATTTGAATGCCTCTGCGCTTTCCGCAAAGGTAAATGTTGAAAAAACAGGCGAATATAATCTTGTTCTCAACTGGAGCGGATATGACGGAACAGATACTGCCACAATTACGGTAAACGATGTATCTCTCGGAAGTTATATACCAACTCAGCAAGATACAAGTAATTACGCTAAGCCGGAATTTTTTAAAGAGGATACATACAAGATAAATCTCAATGCCGGCGAAAATACAATTACTGTTAAAGCTGATTCCGGAAAATGGGTGTATATTGACAAACTGAAGGTTATATGCACGGGGCTCGGATTTTCAAAGGTTACGCTCAAATCAGCTGATGTCAGCACAGTGTATGCCAATCTTGAAGAAGCGAAAAATGCCGGCAACACAGTTTGCGTGGCGACAGATGCCGTTAACACATCAGGCACAGAGGAAAGTTTTACGCTTGTTGTTGCATCCTACGATGAAAACAGTAATTTGATTGCTGTTAGACCATTTGCTCCGGAAACTGTTGCAGCCGGAGAAACAAAGACACTCAAATCTGCCGAACTTGGCATAGAGGGTGCATCAATAATTAAGTTATTTGCACTTGACAACTTGGATGATATTACGCCGCTTTACACTTTTGAAGATATTAAGTAAATTGTGATTAAAAACCGTTTTGTCTTGTGAATAAAAATGAGAGAAAACGGTTTTTCTCAATAGTATAGTGATGCAAAGGATATTTTCAATTTTATCCTATTTTATTTCTTGCCATAAAAATTGCAGGAAATGTTGATATAAAGAATAAGTGTTATGAACGGAGAAATTCTATGACAGACTTAACATATCTTACAGATCATTATGACAAAAAAATAGAGCGCATAAATGAAATTGGCGCACCGCTTAATTTTATTTTCATTACAGATATGCACAACCGTTTAAGGGAATTTTGCGAGCCTTGGAGTGATAAAAAAGGTTTTGAACTTGCTGTTAATGCCGTGAACTCAATGCAATATATAATAGACCGCTGCCCGATAGACTGTGTTGTAAACGGTGGCGACACAGGAAATGATTATGATTTTGACCCCAAAAAATTTTACGCAAGTCACGAGGAAATTTCCGACGCACTGTACAATCTCTCCGTGCCGGCACACAACCTTATAGGAAATCATGACGACGGAATAGGAACTGCCAAGGATAGGGGCAACAAAGTCGATGATTTTGCCATTTTGCCGCAAAAACTCCATAAGTTGTATATGAAGAATAACCCTACCGATAAAAATTATTATTATCATAATTTTGACGACAAAGGTTTTCGATTTGTATTTTTGAACACAAGTGACCTGCCTTATGTGAAAGACGAAAATGGAGAATATTTTTTTCATTGGCGATTGGAAATATCAAATGAACAGGCAATTTGGTTTGAAGAGGAAGCGTTAAAAACCGAAAAAAACATAATAGTTTTTTCGCACGCTCCCATTCATACTGCCGGCATAGTCGGTTCTCTTGGCAGTCCGAAGTGCATCAATCCATATGACGATGTTTTAAATGCTCCACGTGTTTATTATAACATTAAAAAGTCGGAGAACGTCGTGGCGACAATTAGCGGGCATGTGCATTATGATAATTTGCTGTATGACGACAATATGCTCACCGTTACAACTGCAAGTGCTTTTGCGGATTATTTCCTGCCCACATGCCCAAAAAGGGAATACAAAACCTATACAGAAACCGCATTTGATGTATTTTCTATCAAAGATAATGTGATGTATATAACACGTTTTGGTGCCGGAGAAGACAGGATTGCTCCTATTTTAAGGTGAAAGTTATGAACATAAAATGTGTTAAAAAATCATTTTGCCCAATACCGTTTTGGTCTTGGAACGAAAAGTTGAATATGAAAGAAACGATGCGGCAGGTAAAAATTATGCATAAAGTCGGATTAGGCGGATTTTTCGTGCACGCAAGGGGTGGACTTCAAACGGAATATATGGGGGACGAATGGTTTGAAAATATAAAAGCGGCAATAACTGAGGCAAAAAAATATGGTATGTCCATATGGGCTTATGATGAAAACGGCTGGCCAAGCGGATTTGGAAACGGTGCGGTAAACGGACTTGGAGAAAAATATCAGCAAAAGTATTTACATATTGAAGAGGGAAACAAAAGTACGGAACATACTGTGTGCAATATCAACGGGCATCATGTGTACTACGAAGTAAATCCTTTTTATGTCGACAATCTCGATAAAGAAGTTGTGAAAGAATTTATTAAAGCTGCATATGAGCCGTATTATGAGAAAGTTGGCAATGATATAGAAGGAATATTTACTGACGAACCGCAGCTTTCCGGCTGTGGTATACCTTGGAGTTTTGTTCTTCCTGAAGAGTACAAAAAAGAGTACAGTGAGGACTTGCTTTCGGTCATCGACCGATTGTTTTACAAAGTTAGAGATTTTGCGGATACGAGAATGAAATTTTGGCGACTCGTTGCAAAGCTCTTTTCCGAGAGCTATTCCAAACAAATCTATATGTGGTGCGATAAGCGAGGACTCAAGCTCACAGGACATATGGCGAGCGAAGAAAATCTAATTACACAAATAATGAGAAACGGTGCGGTTATGCCGCACTATGAGTACTACCACATCCCGGCGATAGACAAGCTTGCAAGGAATATTGAACATTCGCTTGCACCTCTTCAAGTGAGCTCGGTTGCGCATCAGACCGGGAAAAAGCAAGTTATGACGGAATCCTTCGCTCTTTGCGGACACGGTGTTTCGTTCAGCGAGCTGAGAAGAATTTTAGAGTGGCAAATGGTAAGAGGAATAAATCTGTGTTGTCCGCATCTTGAGGGGTATTCGCTAAGAGGAATACGGAAAAGGGATTATCCGCCGGCAATGTACTATCAACAGCCGTGGTGGGAGGATTACGGCAAATTTATTAAATCTATGTCGAGAATTGGGGCGTTGTTGACGGAGGGCAAGGTCGATTTTGATACGCTTGTCATTCATACACAGTCAACGGCATGGATATGCTTTGATTTAAACGAGAACAATGAACTCAATCGGTATAACGAAGAATTTTTAAAAACAATAGATATTTTGCAGAGAAAGCATATTGTTTTTGATCTTGGTGATGAAATAATTCTTGAGCGTTATGCGAGCGTGAAAAAAAACAAATTCATTGTAGGGGAAATGGAATACAGCACTGTTATCATACCGCCGTATATAAGATTTTTCGACAATACGCAAAGACTTATAAATGAATTTAAAGCAAATGGCGGCAGGGTATTAACTGCCGACGAGGCAGAGGAAAATCGTGTCATTGACAATGAAAATATTACATATACAAGGCGTATGCTTAACGGTACAGCGGTGCATTATTTCGTAAATTCTACCGAGTCGGATCAAGACAGTAATATTTTTGTCGGCAACTCACGTCTTGATATTGAAACAGGCGAGTTTAAGAGATTTGAGGGTAAGTATAGTTTTAAACCAATGGATAGCATTATTGTAGCGGACATTCCTAACGAAGAATTCAGCACAAGTTTAAAAAAAGCATTAAAAAAGCTTTCGCTCGCCGGTGAGTGGAGTATTGTTAAAAGCACGGAAAATTCAATAACTCTTGACTATTGTGACTGCTTTATTGATAATGAATTTAAAGGGCATATTCCGGTCACATCTGTCCAAACACTTGCCTGTGAAAAAAGGCAACCTGTAACTGTGAAATGTGTTTACAGTTTAAATATTAAAAAAGTTCCCCAAAAAGCTGAGTTGGTGTGTGAAACTCCTGAAATTTTCAAGTTTAGTTTGAATGGGAGAGATTTTGACTTTTGCGACAGAGGGTATTACGTAGATATATCTTTTAGAAAAACAAATATTTGCAAATACTTAAAAGAGGGTATGAACCAAATTGAAATTACCTGCAACTTCGCTCAGTCGGACAAGGTATATAAATCAATAGATAATGCAACTGTTTTTGAAAGTGAGAGAAACAATCTGACATATGATATGGAGATAGAACCTATTTACATAATCGGAGATTTCTCGGTAGAAACATCATATGATTTTGAAAAGATGGACAATAACGCAGTGCGATGTGGCGGTAAGTTTGTGCTCAATAGTCCACGAGATTGCCTAATGCTAAATAATATTGAACAGCAAGGATTTCCGTTTTTTTCCGGAAAACTATGTATGAAAAAGGGTTTTGTTTTAAGCAGCACAAATTATTGCCTTGATTTTAATATGAATGGCATAAATTCTGTAAAAATAAGAGTTAACGGAAAAAATGTTTCAACAGTTATATGGAATAATGCAAGTGTTGATATAAGTCAATATCTCGTAACCGGTTACAATGAAATTGAGCTTACCATTGCAAATAATTTGAGGAATCTGCTCGGCCCGCATCATCTCAATAAAGGTGAATGTCATTGCGTGTGCGCATCGCATTTTTTTGAAGGAGTTAATCTTTGGAGTTGGGAAAAAGGTGCAGTGAATGATTGGAACACAGGGTATTGTTTCATAGAAACAAGCATAACTCAATAGGGGGATTAGAAATGAAGGATATATACGAAAAAATAAAAACGCCGTATAAATACGGTGCAGTTGTTAAGTTCGACGATTATCTTACAGACAGCCCGACGGTGTTTAGGTATAAAAACAAATGGTATATGTATTACGTTAGAATATCCAAAGATTGCACGAATTCCGGCTATGAAACACATTTTTCAAGCAGTGATGACTTATTGCACTGGAAATACGAGGGTGTTATATTAAGACGCAGCTGCAATCAAAGCTGGGATTCAAGGCAGTGTGGGGGATATGCGGCATTTCCGGACATAACGTTTGGCGGTACAAATGAGATAAAACCAATAAACGGGGAATACTACATTGCATATATTGGAGGTAATAAGGATGGGTATGAACCCGATCCTCTCCAGCTTGGAATGGCATACTCCAAAAATCCGACAGACCCTAACGGGTTTGTAAAAATAGAAAGACCGGTTTTGAGTCCGCTTGATAACGACGCAAGAAAGTACGAAAACAGATCAATTTTTAAACCCTACATTTTTGAAGATGAAAATTTTTCGCTTGGATACAAGTATGTCAATGTATACAATGCACGAGCCTCAGATACCAAGGAGCGTATATATCTTGCGGTGTCAAATAATGGTGTAAACTGGAAAAGATACGGCAAAAATCCTATAATAGACGAAACCGAAACAATAGATAATCTTAATATAAGCGGAGATCCGCAGATTGTTTTGATTGATGACATATATGTAATGATTTATTTCAGAGCAACATTTACAGGTACGGCATACAATAATTTTGCTGTTTCCAAAGACCTTGTAAATTGGCGTGTATGGGACGGAAAGCCACTTATAAATAGCGAGTACGAGTGGGAGAATGTATACGCCCATAAGAGCTATGTTTTAAAATATGGCGATACGGTTTATCATTTTTACTGCGCCGTAAATGATAAAAACGAGCGATTTATAGCGCTTGCAACTTCAAAATAGCCCGCTGCAACAGTCAGCATCAGAATTATGGGGACACACGACGATAAACAGGGTACTGCGCAATGTGCCGTCAAATGAAACGAAAGACAAGTATGTCAAGGGCGCCTATTTGTTGGTGTTAATCTCACCATTACTATGCGGGTGGAAATTTATTTAAACTTTTTTCTGTAAGCGGACGGTGTTGTTTTAGTGTATTTTCCGAAAACTTTGCAAAAATACTTTGCGTCGTTAAATCCGCACAGTTTTGAAATTTCGGCTATGCTTTTGTTTGTTTCCACAATCAGCTTTTTTGACTTCTCTATCCGCATACTGTTTATGTAGTGATTTATGGTTTCGTTTGTTACGGATTTAAAGGTTCCGCACAGGTAATTTGCGTTTATGTTGCAGTATTGTGCGATGTCTACTATCGAAAGATTTGGATTTGCGTAATTCTGCTCCATATAGTAAAGTGCGGTTTTAACCAGTGTGTTAAAGCCGGCGTTGTCTATGAAGTTTTCCACCTTTGACAAAATGGAGAGAATGTGGTTGTTGAGTTCGTCCAAAAACTTTGCCTTGTGAATGTTGAACGTATCATCATAGAGATTGTATTCGTCATTGTAGGCAAGAAAATAGTTTTTAAAAAACGAATGTATGGTTTCAAAGATATTGTAATATATCTTTTTAGCCTTTGCACTGAGTATGTAGTTGTTACCGCAAAGTCCCTTGTAGAGCGACGAAACAATGTCCTTTATGCCGTCGTAATTCTCTTTGGCAAGGGCGCTGTATATTTCGTCGGGGATTTTTTCAATCCCGGAGGGAACATTGTTTTGCGGTTCCTTGTAAATTACAAGTGTGTTGGGCTTAAAGAAAAATGCGCTGTCGAGTGCGGACGAGGCGTTTTCGTATGAAATATGCACGTTTTTGCGCCCCTTTTCAAAACTCCCCACGGCGCATTTAAAAAGTTCGCCGTCATTGATTTTTGCCAAAAATTCATTAAATATCCTCTCAACGTCCGCCCGTACGGCAGGGCTGTTTCCGGATAAAATTACTTCAAGCGTCCCGTCACTTCTGAAACGGCTGAGCATACTCATAGAGTATTTTGCCGAGGCATCTTTAATCAGCTTTGTTATGGGGGACATATACTCACTGCACGGGACTACGGCGGCACATACAAAGTTTTCGTTCGAGAGGAACTTTTTGCGTGCGTCGCTGAGCGTTTCGTCAGATGGTCTTTTGTTCTTGACAATGCACTCCATAAACTCTGCGTCTGCCTTTCCGTCGGGGTAGGCGCCGCTGCGGACGATTTCCGCTTCTGCCTTTTTAACCGCCGCTTTAAATTCATCGGAATCGAGCGGTTTTTCGAGAAAGTCCACGACGTTGAGCTTTATTGCGGTTTTAAGGTATACCTTGTCGGAGTAGCCGGAAAAGAAAATCACCTTGCATTTGGGGTACAGAGATAAAATCCTCTGTGCAAGCTCCGTTCCGAGCATCCGGGGCATACTTATGTCTGTGATGAGAATATCGGGATTAAATGACCTTGCAGTTTCAAGCGCAGTAATTCCGTTTGCCGCCTCGACTATGCACTCGTCGGTGTAGCCGATGTCGGTAAGCTCATTTTTAATCTGTTTTCTTGAAGGGGTTTGGTCATCAACAATCATTACTCGTATCATCTGAGACGGCTCCTTTTACTTTTATGGTAATTTTGGTATACTCGTTTTCCTTGCTTTCGATGGTAAGTCCGTAATCGCTGCCGAAAAAGAGTTTCAAGCGACGGTTGGTGTTCATTATGCCGACTGAGTGCGTCTTTCCGCTCAGTATGGCGTCAATCTTTTCCTGCGGTATTCCGACGCCGTCGTCTGTTATGAAAATGAGCACGTCGTCGCCGGATTTTTCGGCGGAAACGGTTATGGTTCCCACGGGGTTCTCATTTTCGAGTATGCCGTGACCGATGGCGTTTTCGACGAGCGGTTGAAGGGTTATTTTGGGTATGCTTACGCCCATAAGCTCGTCCGGAATGTCGATTTTAAGTGTGATGGCGTTGTCGTGCTTAAAGTTTTCTATGGCGACGTAGTACGAGATGTGCTTTATCTCGTTTTCGAGAGTTACAAGGTCGCTTTTATTGTGCAGGCTGATTTTGTAAAAGCGTGACAGGTTTTTTATGAGAAATGTCACGTCATCGGTCTTATTCTCCTTTGCCAGATATTGGATAATATCCAGCGTATTGTAGAGAAAGTGCGGTTTTATCTGCATTTGCAGAAAATTAAATTCATATTTTTTAAGTGTTTCCGAATAGTCATTATTATAGGCAATGAGGTCGTTTATGCTCGTTATCATATGATTATATGCGCTTATGGTTTCAACTATTTCGGCATTTTGGCTCGGATAGTTTTCGATTTGTTTAAGCTCACCGAATTTTGTCTTTTTCATTGCGTGGACGAGCGTGTCGAGCGACTTTATCACCGAACCGCTCGCAAGGTACGATATTGCAAGCGAGGCGGCGGAGATTACAAGCAGAATTACAAACAGAACGGAAAACATCACATAAAGCGTCCTGTACGCAACCGATGTGCTTTGCAAAACAATTACGTCATAGCCGGCACGGTCTATCCCTTTTTTTACGCCATAAAAATTTTCACCATTCACATTTACGGTGGCGAGTTTGCTATCGCAAAGATTTGCAAATTCATTTGTATGGCGGCAGTTTTTGCCGTCCGACGAGCAGATAATATCACCGCCGCTGTTTAAAAGAATACTGCTGCTGTTTGCCATAGAGCTTTCTTTGAGTACGTTTTCAAACACCGATATATCTGCCGAGATTTTTAGATATCCTACGATGTCGTTGTAATTGTTTTCGTTATACAGTGTGTTTACGATACAAAAATTCCTTTTATCATCGGCGGTTTCCGTGAAATAAAAGAATTTTGACGGTTTTTCTTTCAGACTTTTAAACCAACCTTTATTTTCGATACTGCTTACTCTGTCTGTCGATTGACTGTCTATAACCAAGAGGTTTTCATTCGAAGGATATAAGGTAATCTGAAGCGGAATTTTATAGTTTGACTGTGCCATCAGGAAACACTGGGTCACATAAACGTAGTTTTTGTGGCGTTCAAATACGGACAGCTGCGATTTCTCGGCAAGGATACCCGGTATATCCGTGTTATAGCTGGTGTAGTAAATGCAATCCTCCATACTGCTTATGTAATTATACACATTGGACGAAATTATGTTTGAGGAATACCTCATATTTGTGAATATGTCGTTTTTGGTTTTCACTATAAAATACGACGCTGAAATGATAAAAAACGAGATGATAGCAACCAAAATGAGGGAAATCTGCGAAATAAAAAGTTTGTATCTTATACTTGCTTTTCCGGCAACGCTCATAAAAACCCCTCCAACTACATCATCTTACATAAAGATTATAATTTGTTTTTACATTTGTGTCAAGACTTTTGGAAAAATTACAAGATATTACACCTTATGTGAGAAATAGCCACTTTACACAAAAAACAATACGTGATAAAATTTGTTTATAACAATATCACCAATATTTTTTGAAAGGGAGAAATTGCGATGAAAAGATTAAAAAGGACACTGTGTTTGGTTATGGCTTTTGTGCTGCTGGCGCTTAGCGTTGGCTGCGGCGATAAGGCAAAGCAGACATCGGGTGACATCACGAAACTTAAAATGATACTTGTGGGCGAAAAGCCTGTGGTTTTCGACGAAATTTACGGCAAACTCAACGAGATGCTCAGAAAAGACATAGGTGCCGAACTTGAAGTGGAATACTACAATTACAGCGATGTAAATCAGAAATACTCGCTTCTGTTTTCCACCGGAGAAAATTTTGATATAGTTTTTGCGGCTGACTGGCTTAAATACAACCAACAGGCGTCTAAAAACAGCTTTATGGAAATTACGGACGATATGCTCAAAAAATACGCTCCTAAAACATTTAAGACCCTCACCGAGAACGCAAAAAATGAGGCTAAGGTAAACGGCAAGATGTATATGATACCCAACACCGCCGCAGAGTACAACCTCAACGTTGCTCTCATAAGAGGCGACCTCAGAGAAAAATACGGAATGGACAAAATTGAAACAACGGACGATTTCCAGAAATATCTTGAAAACGTCGTAAAAAATGATCCGAGCATAATTCCGCTTGTCGATGTCGGAGCAGTGAGCACATTCTGGAGCTCATATGCCAACAAAACGGTAAACATTGAAATACCCAAAGGCTCGGAAATTTCATACAGCGTTGCCGACGGTAAATTCTCTAAAAAGGATTACACCGACTGGTACATAGACGGCGTTAAAAAGACGAGAGAATTTGTGGACAAGGGCATCATTCCTGCCGACATAATCGCAAACAAAACAATATCCAATATGTTTGAAAACGGAAAAGCGGCAACATATGTTAAAAATTTGGAAACCTGCGCTACAATGGCTAAAAAGATGAGAGCGGCTCATCCGGACTGGAAAGTTGAAATATGCGACTTTTCAAAAGGCGTTCCCAAAATCGTGAATGCATCGATTTCAAATGGTCTTGCACTCAACCGTGAAACAAAGAACGTTGAAAAGTCGTTAAAGCTTATAGAACTTTTGAGAAACGACAAAAGATATTTTGACCTCACCTGGTACGGTATAGAGGGTAAGCACTGGAAAGCTGACGGCAAAAACGGTTATATTTCATTAAACAGCGAACTTCCGAACGACCAGAAGTACGAACCCGGCTGCGTTTGGGGCTGGAAAAATCAGGAGATGCTCAGAACCGACTCTACCGACATTCCGGAAAAGAAGGAAATCCTCGACCGTTGGGAGAGCGAAACCATTACAAGCGATATATACGGATTCGTATTTGACGACACGAATGTAAAGACCGAACTTGCTTCCATTGCAAGCGCTGCCTCACAGTACGGCGGACCGCTATACAATGGTATGGTTGCAAAAAACGAAATAGACTCGTCGTTTAAAACGTACCAGAAAAAATTGGAGCAGGCAGGTATCGACAAGGTATATGAAGAAACAATTAAACAGTATAAGGAATACCAGAAAACACTTAAGAAATAGGGGTAATGACAATGAAAACAGCTAACAACATATCGCCATCACATCTTAATGCGAAACGCCCTTTTCTTTACAAACTCTCAAAATACAAGATACTGCTCCTTATGATTTTGCCGACGCTGTTGTATTATTTAATATTCTCGTATCTGCCTATGTTCGGCGTGATACTTGCTTTCAAAAAATACGACTATTCATTGGGAATACTCAAAAGCCCCCTCGTGGGGCTTGACAACTTTAAGTTTTTTTTCAAAAGCGGTCAGGCATTTGTGGTTACGAGAAATACATTCCTCTACAACGTTGCATTTATATTCATCGGAAATGCAATGCAGCTGATAACGGCAATATTTTTAACGGAGATAGGCAGCAAAAAGGTACGCAAGGCTGCTCAGACGTGCATATTCTTTCCGTATTTTATTTCGTGGGTTGTTGTGGGAGCATTTATCTACAATGTGTTCAGCTTTGATTACGGAATTTTAAACACGGTTTTAAAGTCGATGTCGCTAAGCCCTGTAAACGTGTATACCGAGCCTAAGTATTGGCCGTTTATAATCGTTGTTTTAGAAGTGTGGAAAGGTCTCGGATACGGCTCGGTTGTGTATATGGCAACCATTACGGGAATTGACACTTCTATATACGAGGCGGCAGAAATTGACGGTGCAAACATTATGCAGAGAATTTGGTACATTACTGTGCCGACGCTGCGTTCCACAATGATAACACTTGTTCTTCTGGCTCTTGGCAGAGTATTCAGAGGAAGTATGGATCTTTTTTACAACCTGGTGGGAAACAACGGACTTCTTTACAACTTTACCGATGTTATTGATACATTTACGTTCAGAACGCTTTTGTTTTCAAATGATATAGGTATGTCGTCTGCTGTGGGATTTTATCAGTCGATTCTTTGCTTTGTGTTTATAATGCTTGCAAACACTCTTGTGAAAAAAATTGACAGCGACAGCGCATTGTTCTAAGGAGATATGGAAATGGAGAAAAACAAACTTAACAAAGCAACTATTGACTATAAAGTATTTCTTGTCGTTGCGTATGTATTTATCGGGATTGTATCGGTGCTCGGTGTTGTGCCGTTTCTTATGATGCTCTCAGGTTCTTTTACATCGGAAAGAGAAATAATCAATCACGGCTATTCACTGTGGATTTCGGACTTTTCAACGGGGGCGTACACGTCAATCTTTGAAAATGCAACAAGCATTTTTCGTGCATACGGCGTAACCATTTTTGTAACGCTTACAGCAACGGTTTTATCGCTCTTTTTTTCATCGATGACGGCATACGTTTTGCAGAGGAAGGACTTTGAGTGGAGAAATAAACTATCCTACTTCATATACTTTACAACGCTTTTTTCGGGCGGACTTACGCCGTGGTATATGCTTATGATGAAAATGGGTATGAAAAACAACATCGTTGCTCTCATAATTCCGCACCTTTTCGCCGTGTTTAACATTCTTATTATGCGAAACTATATGAGTTCAATTCCGCACGAGATTGCAGAATCTGCAAAGGTGGACGGAGCAAACGACTTTGTGATTTACTTAAAGCTAATAATGCCGCTTTCAAAGCCGGTTCTTGCAACCATTGCTCTTTTTGCCGGTCTCGTATGCTGGAACGAGTGGTACAACTGTATGCTGTTTATAAGCGATACAAAATTGTATACACTCCAATATTACCTGTATAATATGCTAAACAACGCAACTGCGATGAAAGAGCTTGTAAGCGGAACAAACTTTGACGTATCAAGTACGGAGCTGCCCACAGAAAGTACAAAGCTCGCAATGTCAATCATTGCAACCGGACCGATACTTCTTTTGTACCCATTTATACAGAAATACTTTGTTAAAGGTATAGTAATAGGTGCGGTAAAGGGTTGATTTTAAAGGAGGATTGCAAAATGCTGAAAAAAGCTACATCTTTTTTGCTGATTTTGTGTATGCTCATATTGCCTGCGGCGGTCTCTGCCTCGGAAACGGGTGAATGTGAGTTTTTGCTCAGCGGCGAAAAGACGGACGCCTTAAATATTGTTAAAGACGGCGATGTGTATATGATTTCGGAGCAAAGCATAAAAAACATCGGCGCAAGTGTGTATAAATACGCAAATAAGAGAACGTTTTTCGCAAACGGAATGTCTGTTATTACAGAGAACGGCAGCAGCACAGCTTACATAAACGGGGTTGCGTCTGCACTCCCAAAGGCGGTGTATGTTAGGGACGGTGAGTTTTTTGTCCCTGTGGATAACGTTTTAAAGGGCCTCGGTTACAGAGTTAAATATTCCGAAGATGGCAAAACGTGTGACATATATGTTGCCTCGGAGATAGAAAACGTATTAAACCGTGCCGAGATGATAGACGGAATGTACGTTTCCGACGAACTTTTAACCAACACGTCATTTGAGGAGGATTTCACCCTAAAAGGTGGTTGGTCCGGCAGGAACAACGCAACGGCCTTGCAGACCGATGATTTTACCGTAGACGGCGAGTATGCCGGTCTGGTTACCGACAGACCTACAGGCTGGGGTGCAATTTCGCAGGATATTTCTTCCGTGCTTAACGAATACGGAAAGGGAAAATACAGACTGCGAGGATTTTTACGCACAAAGGATGAACCCTGCGATATGCGTATTAAGATTAATATCACCAACTCCGCAAGCCAAAAATATAACTTTGAGGACATCAAGGAAGTAAACAACGACGGCTGGACGGAATTTGACTACATTTCAGATGTGCAGTGGGATCTTTCGCCGTCGAATGCAGCATTCTATGCGGAGGCAACTGCAAATACAGGCAAGAGCTGTGAAAAGCAGGATTTTTACATTGACAAGGTAAGCCTTACTAAGCTGATGACTGCCGATGAATATCTGGAAATAATCACAAAGCAGGTGGAACAAAAAGAAAAGGAAACCGCACGTGAGAGGGAACAGGCGGAGAATTACGGCAGATTGAGCGAAAAATATGCCTCCGATTCTTTTGATGTGTACTACCCGTCAGAGGACAGGCAGATACTCAAAAATCCGTACAAAGGTCTCATAATCTATCCGGGCACGCTCACTTTCAACGGAGATATGAGCAGCGGAGCAGGCGAGATCGGCTCAATTCTGTATCACAGATACGCCTGGTGTTATGTAGAACCGGAAGAGGGCGTATATAATTGGGATATTTTCGACAAGAACATTGAGCTTTGCAAAAAATACGGTATGCAATTTGGTCTCGGAATAGGCTCTACAATAAACTACAATTCCACAACGTCGTACAATCAGGACACTCCGGAGTGGGTATTTGAGGCAGGGTGCAAGTACACTGTGGAGGATATGGGCAACGGTTGTGTGCTTAAAATCCCCGACTATGACGACCCCATTTTCCAAGAGAAAATGCAAAATATGATAGATGCCTTTGCCGAGAGGTATAACTACAATGAAACAATAGCGTATGTGGATATGCGAAATTACGGTAACTGGGGCGAATGGCATTTCTATTCGCTGCCGATAAACCGTGAGCTCGACGCAAAGAGGACAAATGAACAGTTCTTTAAATACATAGATATGTTCAAGGACGTAAAACTGCCCACACTCACCTTTGTTGCCAAGCCGGACGTTGTAAAGCACGCTCTCGAAACCTTTGGAGCAGGCATAAGAGGCGACGGACTTGTAAATCCCACAATAGTGGACAACCACAAAAACTTGAACCTTGTAGAGGGCAAGGCAATGGCGGTCGGTGAGTGGTTTGAGCAGTATACCACCGTATATCAGCCCGGCGGAAAGTATGCTTATTACGAAAGCTCACTGCCCATTTTGTATGAAAGGCAAATAACCGAAGGGCACATCAGTTCTATGGCATTTTTAAACTGGGATGCCGACAAAGCATATCAACTTTGGAAAGATATGTATGACAGAATGGCAAATCTTCTCGGATACTGGTACAAACCGGTAAAGATTGAACATTCTAAGGACATAACAAAGGGCCTGTTTAGAATGAAGGTTAAAAACGATGGCGTTGCACCGCTCTTTGCCGGTTACGACAAAAAGGCGGTTGTAAAGCTCGCTCTTGCAGACGACAACGGCAAAATTCTCGACACCGTAGTATTGGACGGTTTTGATCCGCTCTACTGGTCGTCCGGAACATACAGTGACTGCGCTGCGGAATATGAGTTTAAAAACACCGACGGTGGTACAAAACTCCTTTTGGGCGTGTTTACAAGAGAACAGAATGAGGTGCCAAACGTAAAGCTCGGTATCAAGGCAGACACAATCAACGGCTGGTACGATATAAGCTCAATGGCCAAGTCCGACACGTCAAACCTTGCTCACAACAAGCTGTTTAAAGCGCTTGAACCATATGCCGATGAGGGTTACGGTTTCAGACGTCCGGAATACAGCTGCGACAACAACATATCAACTTACTGGGCTAATAAATGCGTCAAGGGCAACTACCTTGAAGTAGACTTCGGCGAGGAAAAGAACATTTCCTCCGTAACTTTAACCGGAGCGGAGAGCATTAAGGTAAATTATTCAATCCAAGGGTTAAAAGGCGATAAATGGAGTGTTATTTCAAACGGCGTTTCTATATCCTCCGCCGGAACGAAGATAAAGTTCAGGAGTACAGATGCAGAAAAACTGCGGCTTGTGATAGAACAGGACAAAGATGCCGTTATAAAAATCAGCGAATTAAAGGTTAATTAAAAATAGGGGTGATAACGTGAAAAAAACATTAGTATTAATGCCTGCGGCAGTGTGTATGCTTACGCTAAACTGCCTTGCGGCACCCATTGACAGCGTTAAGGAAAATATGGATACGCAGTCGGTTACGGTCAGCGGTTCGGAGCTCGTTGCGGGCGACAAGGTGTTGATTGAAGTATTTAACTTTGATGACGAAAGCATTGACTACGAGGCAGACCTTGAAGGTATTGTCGCCGTAACCGCCGACGAAAACGGCAGTTACACCGCAAGTTTCAGACTGCCGGAGAGAGCCGCCAGCGGACTTAAAAAAGTCTTTGCAAAGCCGATTGTCGGCAGACAGTCAGAGCAGACGTTGGAGTTTTATTCATCGTCGGACATAGAGCAAATCCTCTCAAACTGGAACGACGCAATCAATAACAAGGACAAAGCCAAGATGGAAAACGTGATAAATGACGAGACGGCGCTTAAAATCATATTAAATTCGCCCCTCGTTCCCACGCTGCGCCAAGAGCTTTTGGAAAAGGACAAATCGGCAGTTACCGAAAAACTTTTGCAATCTCAGCCGGCATCAAATGTAGACGACGTTGCGGCGGCATTTAAAGATCCGTACCTCAATTTTGCGCTTAACAATCTTTCAAAGGAAACTGCGGCAAAACTGCTTTTGGAGTTTTACGACAGCATAGACACAAAAAAGGGTGACGTTTACCAAAACATAATATCTAAACTTTCCGACAGCGAAAAGCTCACGGTTTTTGAAAATGCAATATCTCAAAAGAAGGCGAATGCAGCCAATGATGAAATCGTATCCCTTGCATACAGCTGTGCTGTATTCGGCGAGTTTTCCAAAATATCGTATTACAGTGACGTCAAGCCGTTTATAGATACGTATAACACAGAGTATTTTAAGATTGACACTTCAGTATATGACAAGGTAAAAAATACCTATGAGGTGGACTCTAAGGTGCTTACTCAGCGCAGCTCATATACGGACTTTGAAACATTTAAGGCAAAATACGAACTCTGGGCAAAAGAGCAGTACGACAGCGAAAACAGCTCCAATGGGAGCACCGGCGGCACCGGCGGCGGTGGCGGAGGAAAGAAAACTTCTTCGTCTTCCGGCGGTGGCGGCGGAGTGATTAACCCCGTAAAAGAGGAGATATTTGCAGACCTTGCAGACTTTGACTGGGCAAAGGAGCACATAATGGCTCTGTATAACAAAGGCGTAATAGACGGTATCGGTGACAAGGAGTTTGCACCGGAGCAGACGGTTACAAGAGAGCAATTTGTAAAGATTGCATCCGCACTGTGCACTATGCCGGAGACGCCGTCCGATGCGGGATTTGAGGACGTTGTGAGCGGTTCGTGGTACGAAAAATACGTAAACGGAGCAAAGGCAATCTCCCTTATCTCCGGCAAGGACGAAAAGACCTTTGGAGTGGGAGAGAACATAACCCGTCAGGATGCGGCAGTGGTTCTCTTTAACGCACTTAAAATCTCAAAGCCCGAAGCTGTTGAGGGTATTTCCATTGATGAGCTCGGCTTTGCCGACAGCGACTCAATATCCGCTTACGCACTCTACGCCGTATCCGTATTAAACAAACTCGGCGTAATAAACGGCGACAATAACGGATATTTTAACCCCACAGCCAACGCAACGAGAGCAGAGGCGGCGGTTATGATTAACAAGGTTTTAAAACTGATTTAGGAGGATTTTTATGAAAAGAAAAATAAACATATCGGTATCAATTCTTCTTGCATTAATCATTGCCCTTGTGCCTGCGGCGGCATTTTGCGAGGTTGATGCGGAAGATGAAATCGGCAATTTCGGACTGTACGAAATGAACTTTTTAAACAGCCTCGGTATTGTCAGCTTTACCGAGGGTCAGCTCACAGAGAGCGTAACAAATGAGGAATTTGCCGGAGCAGCATCGGTAATCGGCGGTCTTTCGAGCGACTATTTTCAGGACGGAGTGCTTGACATCTTGGTAGATGGCGGCTATCTGCCTTCATCGTGTGCATATCCCGACAGGGCAATCAAATACATTCAGGCTCAAAAAGGTATGGTTTCCGTCCTCGGCTACGATGCGGCTGCGGTGAGCGTCGGCGGTTATCCCGACGGCTATGCCGTTGAGGCGCAAAAGCTAAAACTTACAGACGGCATTACGGATTTAAAGCAGGACGACGAGCTTACATACGGTGCACTCTGCGTAATGATGTATAACGCACTTAGCGTAAGGCGCATCGTTCAGAAAACCTACGGCACGGACGAAAGCTACAAAAAGGACGCAACAGTGCTTGAAGGCGTGTTTGAAATTTATGAGGACTACGGCAGAGTTACTGCAAACTCCGTAACTTCTCTTAGCGGAATTAATGCGTTCAATCCCGGTACAATAGAGATTGACGGCGTTTCGTTTGACAACGAAAACACAGCCTATGATGACTGCTTTGGCTACAACGTAAAATATTACTACAAAAAAGTGACGTCTAATAAGCGCACGCTTCTCTATATGGAGATAGACGAAAGCGCAAACAAAATCCTTATGGCGGACAAGGCGGACGGAACTTACATTTCCGGTAAAAGCGTGTACTACTATGACGGCAGTAAATTAAAATCTGCCAAAATATCGAACGGATATTGCTTGGTCTATAACAAGAGAGTAACCAAAAAAGGTATCGAAAGCTACAACGGTACAATAGACGGTTACGTTAAAATGGCAGACACTAACTCCGACGGGTATTACGACTTTGTGGAAATAAATTCATATGATACGATTTTTGTGTCAAGGCTCAATTCCTACGATAGCGAAATTTTCGACAAGTTTAATGTTAAAAAGAGCGCCTCGTTTGATGAAAAAACAGATGACAGCAAGTATGTCATCAGAGATACTGCCGGCAATGACATAGACTTTTCCAAAATTAAGAAAAACAATGTCGTGTCTGTTCTCGTTTCCGAGGACAAAGCGGTTGCCACTGCAATAGTTTCGAGCGATGTTGTCACAGCGGTTGTTGACTCTGTTTCCAATGCGTCGGGCGGTTCCGCATCATATATTTACGCCGGAGACAAAACGTACAGCGTTGCCGACAGTATGAAAGACTATGTTGATGATATATCCCTCGGCGAGGAATACAAACTCTACTTTGATTTTTCCGGTGACGTTGCCGGATACGAAAAGTCCAAAAATGTATTTGAATACGGACTGCTTATGGGCGTCAGAAAAGGTGAAAAGAGCGGAGTTGCGGATAAAGCGGCACATATTAAGGTGTTTAAAACCGACTCGACTTTTGCTGAACTTGAATTTGCCGAAAAAGTGATTGTTGACGGCGAAAGCTACAAGAAGAATGACGACGCCTGCGACGCACTCTACGATATGGCAGACGGCGGTAAAACATACAAGTCCAAATTTATAAGGTATGCGGTAGAGGGTGGCAAAGTGGTAAACGTAGACACCGCATATTATAACAAAAACACCGAGAGCGACGAGTCACTGCACTTAATCGGCAAAATCGGCGCAAAGACCATTACCCGTGACGGACAGTGCTTTGTGGCAAACGACGGTTCGGGAATAGTGTTTGACTCGGCGGTTACAACGTTTATGATTTACAGAACAGACCTTGACGAGGCGGATGAAACCGAGTATCAGATTATCACTCCGACAGCTCTTCCGAACGGCTATTCCATACCCAATGTTGCAGGTTATTCCACGAGTCTTAAAACACCGAATGTGGATTATGTTGTAATAGGCAGTTCAAAAGATTTTCAGGAAAAAATCCAGGCAGACAACTTTGTTACAATAATGTTTAACTCGATTTCCGTGCGAAATGACGACGAAAGAGGAACAAAGTACTGCATAAACGGATGGGATTTAAAGAAAAATACAAAAACCGAAAACCTTGTAAACGATATCAGCAAGCTCAAAGGCATCAATAAGGGCGACATAGTGAACATTCGTTTTACCTACGGCGGAGAAATCAGTGTCCTGTACCGTGCGTATGACGCCCAAAACGACAAAGTGCTCTTTACCGACGCCTGCTCGATTGTCGGTGCGGCAGAGCCTACGGGTAACTCGCCCAAGATGATACACGGCAGAGTACTGTGCTCCGGCAACACCTACCTCTACATTTTGCCGGAGAGCAAGGCGGATACCATAGAGAGCGCAACCTTTGCCGACACCAAGGTGGTTGCCGTTAAGAGAAGACAGCCTAACTATTACATCTACGACACTTCCAAGAGCAAGGACAGAGAGTTCTTGACTTCCGTAACCCGTGACAGTGTTAACGATTACCTGAACACCGGTTTGGAGGCGGATAGAGTTCTCATAAGTTCATACCAATCCGAGTATTCGGCAATTATAATTTTCAGATAGGGGGATACAGATGAAAATTAAAAGATTTATGTGCGCACTCCTTTCGCTGTGCATCACAGCGTCGCTCTCCGTTGCGGCGGCAGACGGCGAATATGAGCAAAAAGTTAAGCTAACCAAAACAATGTATACGCCTAAAACGATTTACGTTGACGACGATTTTAACGACAGAACGGACGGAGAATGTGTAGCAAACTCCGATTATGAAAAAAAGATACCCTCAGCCGCAGACGGTGCAATAGCCGAGTCGGAGGAAGGTAACACTTACGTCAGCCTTTCCCAAAAGTGGGCTTCGGCAAAGGTCGGCTTCTTAGGAAACAATGATATTCAAAGTGACAAACTTGCTCTCTCGTTCAAGTTCCGTCACAATACAGGTACAAATTCACCGTATTTTCAGTTGCGTTTTGCCGACACAAAACCGATATTCCTTTTTCAAACGTTTGGAAACAACGGCGCTATCAGTATGTATAAGGACGCAACGTCGGGTAAAAGGGTTAATTGGTATCATAATATTTCCTGCACCGAATGGGCACAGTTTAACGTGCTTTTCGAGAAAGTTTTCGTCGACGGTGAGTACAAAGTACGCATTGCAGAGATGTATTTAAACGATGAGGCGCTTGATATGAACAAAGTCATCTCGGAATTCGGCAGCGACATTCTCTATTGCGGTGACTGGTGGTCCGGCAATATGTCGGCGAATTCTATATGCATAAGTCAGGTTTCTTTTACGGACGACAGCATAGACATAGACGACATAATGGTCTATGAGCCGTATGATTTTTGCATAGGCAGTGCCGAATACGACGACAGTTCAAACGAAATAAGGCTCGCTATGACTCAGGGCATAGACGAAGGCTCAATGGACAGCATCAAAATCATAGGCGAGGACAAAACCGTAGACTGCGCCGTAGCGATGGATGCGTCGGACGAAACAAAGAGGACAATTCTCATTACCCCGTCCGAGATGCTTGATACTGAAAACGGCTCATACTATATTGTAATTGGCAGCATAAAGTCGCTCGGCGGCGCTGCCGTTACGGATGAAAGATTTTTAATCGCCAAGGAATATGCCGATGTTGAAAACGTGAATGTTTCCAAGTCGGATGCTGAGGTGAGTGCAAGCTTTGATGTAAAAGCCGCAGCCGACGGCGAGGTTTATGCGGCAATATCTGCGTGGAAAGGCGATAACTGCATAGACTTTGCACTGCAAAAAATCACTCTTGACACGTCTTTGGGTACAGCAGCCGCAGAGGTAAAGGCAACGGGCGCTATGGCAGACGCCGACAGGGTGCAATTTTTCCTCATTGACAGTCCGGAAAAGATGAATATTATATCCGATGTTTGGGAAGCGGAATTTTAAGGTCAGGTGAAATATGAACTTCAAAAAATGCTTGTGCCTGATTATTTCTCTCCTTATGCTCCTGCCGTCCGCCGTTTTTGCGGGCGGCTCGGAGCAGAGCGCAGAGGTGAGCGTCAGTATTTATGACGCTCAGATGAATAAGATAAACGGCAAAATAGACAGAGGGGAAACGTTCTACGTCAAGGCAAGCGCACCGCAAACGGCAAATTTCAGCGTTTACTGCGCCGTGCTTGACGGCAAGGACATCATCAAGGTATTCAGAGGAGTATCGAACGGCGGCGAGGCAACGGCACAGTGCCAAATTCCGCAGAGTGCAGCAGACGGCTACTGCATAGAGGTATTTGTGTGGGAGGAGGAAAGCATAACTCCGCTTAACACAAAGATTGCCTTCAATGCGTACTCACCGTACGAAACGCAGTATTTTGAGGACGGTCTGTGCACGGGTCGTGAGCTTTTAAAGGACGCATCTTTTGAGAGCGACAACACCGTAATTGACGGCTGGGATTCACGTAACAAAAGCCGTATATCAAGAAATTCGGAATATGTTTCGGAGGGGAGTTATTCCTGTCTTGTTTCCAAGAGGGGGAGCTGCTGGGACGGAATTTGCCAGAACATCACCGATGTGCTTAAAGAGAACGGCAGCGGAGATTATGCGGTAAAATACAGTGTGTACCCTACGGCAAAGCGCACGTTTCAGCTGTGCATTTACGCCGACGATAACCTCGGAGTAAGAACTTCCGCATCAAATTTAAACGGCGGCGATGCCTTGCGGTTGCAGATGGCAGAGCCGAATGAGTGGCACACGTTACAGCAACGTATTGTCTTTACCGTACCGGCAAAAATGCACACAGCAAAACTGTATGTGGAAACGACGGGCAACGGCGCCAATGAGGATTTCTACATAGACAACTGCTCGCTTAAAAAGGTGATAACCCACGAGCAGTACCTGCGTGACAATGTTCCTCCCGATTGGTCGGACAGCGGTATGGAGGACTATCTTGCAGTTATAAACGCATATAAAGCCTCACTTGTGAGCGTGCGTCCGCAAAGCTCGGACGAGGTGCTCTTAAACCCGTACAAAGGTCTTAATTACTACACAACAAAGTTGGATTTGTCCAAACTGGACTTTACAAAGCCGGGCATACAAAACGCCAAGGTGGTGTATCACCGCCTCAGCTGGAAACAGCTTGAACCGGTTGAGGGCAAGTACGAGTTTGATGTTATTAAAAATAATATTAAGACCCTTGCCCAACACGGCAAAATGCTCGGCATAGGCATCGGCTCGTGCGTTACATATAACGGATTTAACGACAAAAACAATGCGCAGAACACCCCCGACTGGTTCTTTAAAAACTACAAAGCCGCCTACACGGAACAGATTGTCGGCAACGGAACTGCGGCAAACAGCAACGTATTTAGTAAGGCGGACGGCACACAGTACCTCAAAGTGCCGGTCTACAACGACCCGATTTTCAAGGAAAAAATGCAAAAGTTCCTCTCCGCATTTGCCGAGGAATTTAACGGCGACCCGAACATAGCGTTTGTGGATATGCGTGTTTACGGCAACTGGGGCGAGTGGCATTTCTCGAGCTTTAACGACATAATCAAAAATCACTCCTATGTGGAAAACGGCGTCGTCAAGACGTACACCAAGGAGGATGCCGAAGCGCTTGTGGATATGTTTAAGGACTTTAAGTTGCCGCTTGCTATGTTTACCGCAATTACAGAGCCGCTCACCTATGCGGTGGAAAAATACGGCGCAGGTGTGCGTGTGGACGGTACGCTGAGCCCAGATATATCGGACGAACACCGCAAAATGAGCTTTGCAGACGGCAAGAGTTTTGCGATTGCGGAGTGGTTCTACCAGCCGGAAGTGTTCTACGACGGCGGAAAGTTTGAGAGCGACGGAGCGCATATGCCTGTGTT
The DNA here is from genome assembly GCA_934500705.1 of uncultured Clostridia bacterium. Taxonomy (GTDB): domain Bacteria; phylum Bacillota; class Clostridia; order UMGS1810; family UMGS1810; genus CAKSIN01. Next base: position 119,426 of record CAKSTI010000005.1, read on the forward strand.
TTTGGAAAAGGTAATCAAAGAGGGCAGAGCAAGTTACAGTCCTCTCGGCTACTGGAATCCCGAGGATTTTTACAGCCGTTACCCCGATTTGATTGCACGTGTTGCCAACAAAACAGGTTACTGGTTTAAGCCGACCGAGATTGTGTACCCGCAGAAATTAACCGACGGAACCTTTGCCATGACGGTTAAAAACGACGGCTCGACTCAGCTTTATGCCGGATACAAGAGAAATCCGTGCGTTAAACTTGCACTTGCGGACGGCAGCGGAAATATCATTGATACCGTAACGCTTGGCGGTGTAAACCCCGAAAGCTGGAAAAGCGGACGTTACTCATACATAACTGCGCCGTATTCCTTTGCAAATACCGACGGTGCGCAAAAGCTGTATGTGGGAGTATTCTCCGATGCAGGCAGAACCGCACCTGATATAAAGCTCGGTATTGCTGACGAGCCGATTAACGGCTGGTACGATGTAACCGCTATGACTACTGCTGTACATAAATCGGACAACAGGCTTTATACTGCATCGCTTGCCTATGCCGATGACAACTACGGCTACCGTGAGCCTTACCACGCCTTTGACGGCAATGAGGACACCTTCTGGGCGTCCGAAGTGAGAAAGGGCGAATATTTGGAAATCGACTTCGGCGGCTATGTAAATGCCCGGCAAATGGTTGTAAACTGTGCAAATGCGGTGAGTGCGCCGTGCAGTGTTATCGGCTTTAACGGTCAAAAGTGGGTTACGCTTGCGCAGATTAACGGTGCGGCGCAAGGGGAGAACACAGTCAATCTCACCGGTGCTGACAACATCTGCAAAATACGCCTTGTATTTGCGCAGACGTCGGCGGAAGTAATGAAAGTTACGGAAATGTATGTTGATTGATATTTTCAAAATAATGTGTAATTTACACTAAATATTAAAAAAGTGGAATATGATTTTTGGACACCCTGTGGTATTGTTTAAATAAGATAAGTTATTTTGAAGGGACGGTCTTTATGAAAAAAGGAATTTTGAGTTTTATAGTGGTTTTGGCGTTCGCAATAGTGAATGTGCTCGGCTGTTTCAGTGCGGCGGCTGATAGTGTGGGAAACACACACGTTGAACTGTTACCGTCAACAACTGCTGAGGCAGTTATTGTAGACGATGATTTTGAGGATAGGGCAGACGGAGCAACTTTAAATGAAGACGCAACAGAATATGCAAAACCTGCAGTAGGTAATAACCAAACAGTAGTTGCAGTTGATACTTATAACGGTAATAAGTATTTAAAGCTGAATGGTTGGCAGGTAATTTGCGCAAAACCTACAAACGGAACAAGCTATGGCATAAATAGCGACAGGCTTGTTTTTTCGTTTGATATAACAAACCCCGCAGCGTTGACCGGAACGACAAATAGCGTTACTCCCGGTCCGGTGTTGTATGTGGGTGGTAAGCCGTTTTTTAGATTTAACTTGAAGGAAAATGATAAGGCAAAGGGTGTTGAGGTCAGGTATTTTAGTGATGGAGGTGAATATGCATTCAAAAAAGTCGGTACTAATGATGATTACTGGACGCAAGGACGTGCGAGCAATGATAGTTGGAGTCACGTGGAATTGGTTTTAAAGCGAGTGGGAATTGCCGGCAGTTATACCGTTGAACTCGAAAGTCTCACTGCAAACGGCACAGTATTTAACATTGTCGACGGAGTATACGATAAGGGAGTACCGGACTTCGCAGAAAATATGGATTGGTGGAGTAATAGAACCAAAAAAGAAGATTTTATACGTTTTGGTAATACCGGAAATGAATTTGTATTAGACAATGTTTTGATTTATGCTCCCAGTGAGACGGCTGTGTCGTGTGACGAGGCGCAGAGAGCAGATGTGAGTGTCAGTGTCCTTGATGCCCAGATGAATAAGATAGACGGCAAAATAGACAGGGGTGAAACGTTTTACGTCAAGGCGAGCGCACCGCAAACGGTGACTTTCAGCATTTACTGTGCCGTGCTTGACGGCAAGGACATCATCAAGGTATTCAGAGGGGTATCGAACGGCGGCGAGGCAACGGCACAGTGCCAAATTCCTCAGAGTGCACCGGACGGCTACCACTTAGAAATATTTGCTTGGGAGGAGGAAAGCCTTACTCTTCTTAACCAAAAGATAGCCTTTAATGCTTCCTCTCCGTACGAAACGCAGTATTTTGAGAACGGCTTGTGCACAGGATATGAACTTTTAAAAGACGCATCTTTTGAGAGTGACAACACCGTAATTGACGGTTGGGACTCACAGTACGCAAGCCGTATATCAAGAAATTCCGAGCAGGTGTTAGAGGGTAATTATTCCTGCTTGGTTTCAAACAGAAGAAATTATTACGACGGCATCTGCCAAAACATCACCGATGTGCTCAAAGAGAACGGCAGCGGAGATTATGCAGTAAAATACAGTGTGTACCCTACGGCAAAGCGCACATTTCAGCTGTGCATTTACGCCGACGATAACCTCGGAGTAAGAACTTCCGCATCAAATTTAAACGGCGGCGATGCCTTGCGGTTGCAGATGGCAGAGCCGAATGAGTGGCACACGTTACAGCAACGTATTGTCTTTACCGTACCGGCAAAAATGCACACAGCAAAACTGTATGTGGAAACGACGGGCAACGGCGCCAATGAGGATTTCTACATAGACAACTGCTCGCTTAAAAAGGTGATAACCCACGAGCAGTACCTGCGTGACAATGTTCCTCCCTATTGGTCGGACGGCGGTTTGGAGGACTGTCTTGCAGTTATAAATGAATATAAAGCCTCACTTGTGAGCGTGCGTCCGAAAAGTTCGGAAAAGGTGCTTTTAAATCCGTACAAAGGTCTTAATTACTATACCACAAAATTTGATTTGACTAATCTGGATTTTACCAAACAAGGCATACAAAACGCCAAGGTGGTGTATCACCGCCTCAGTTGGAAACAGCTTGAACCGGTCGAGGGCAAGTACGAGTTTGATGTTATTAAAAATAATATTAAGACTCTTGCCCAACACGGCAAAATGCTCGGTATAGGCATCGGCTCGTGCATTACATATAACGGATTTAACAACAAAACCAATGCGCAGAACACCCCCGACTGGTTCTTTGCAAATTACAACGCCGCCTACACGGAACAGATTGTCGGTGACGGAACTGCGGCAAACAGCAACGTATTTAGTAAGGCGGACGGCACACAGTACCTCAAAGTGCCGGTTTACAACGACCCGATTTTTAAGGAAAAAATGCAAAACTTCCTCTCTGCATTTGCCGAGGAATTTAACGGCGACCCGAACATAGCGTTTGTGGATATGCGTGTTTACGGCAACTGGGGCGAGTGGCATTTCTCGAGCTTTAACGACATAATCAAAAATCACTCCTATGTGGAAAACGGCGTCGTCAAGACGTACACCAAGGAGGATGCCGAAGCGCTTGTGGATATGTTTAAGGACTTTAAGTTGCCGCTTGCTATGTTTACCGCAATTACAGAGCCGCTCACCTATGCGGTGGAAAAATACGGCGCAGGTGTGCGTGTGGACGGTACGCTGAGCCCAGATATATCGGACGAACACCGCAAAATGAGCTTTGCAGACGGCAAGAGTTTTGCGATTGCGGAGTGGTTCTACCAGCCGGAAGTGTTCTACGACGGCGGAAAGTTTGAGAGCGACGGAGCGCATATGCCTGTGTTTTTGGAAAAGGTAATCAAAGAGGGCAGAGCAAGTTACAGTCCTCTCGGCTACTGGAATCCCGAGGATTTTTACAGCCGTTACCCCGATTTGATTGCACGTGTTGCCAACAAAACAGGTTACTGGTTTAAGCCGACCGAGATTGTGTACCCGCAGAAATTAACCGACGGAACCTTTGCCATGACGGTTAAAAACGACGGCTCGACTCAGCTTTATGCCGGATACAAGAGAAATCCGTGCGTTAAACTTGCACTTGCGGACGGCAGCGGAAATATCATTGATACCGTAACGCTTGGCGGTGTAAACCCCGAAAGCTGGAAAAGCGGACGTTACTCATACATAACTGCGCCGTATTCCTTTGCAAATACCGACGGTGCGCAAAAGCTGTATGTGGGAGTATTCTCCGATGCAGGCAGAACCGCACCTGATATAAAGCTCGGTATTGCTGACGAGCCGATTAACGGCTGGTACGATGTAACCGCTATGACTACTGCTGTACATAAATCGGACAACAGGCTTTATACTGCATCGCTTGCCTATGCCGATGACAACTACGGCTACCGTGAGCCTTACCACGCCTTTGACGGCAATGAGGACACCTTCTGGGCGTCCGAAGTGAGAAAGGGCGAATATTTGGAAATCGACTTCGGCGGCTATGTAAATGCCCGGCAAATGGTTGTAAACTGTGCAAATGCGGTGAGTGCGCCGTGCAGTGTTATCGGCTTTAACGGTCAAAAGTGGGTTACGCTTGCGCAGATTAACGGTGCGGCGCAAGGAGAGAACACAGTCAATCTAACCGGTGCTGACAACATCTGCAAAATACGCCTTGTATTTGCGCAGACGTCGGCGGAAGTAATGAAAGTTACAGAAATGTATGTTGATTGATATTTTTAAAATAATGTGTAATTTACACTAAATATTAAAAAAGTGGAATATGATTTTTGGACACCCTGTGGTATTATTTAAATAAGATAAGTAATTTTGAAAGGATGGTCTTTATGAAAAAAGGAATTTTGAGTTTCACAGTAGTTTTGGCGTTCGCAATAGTGAATGTGCTCGGCTGTTTCAGTGCGGCGGCTGTTGAGGGCGCAAGCGTAGTTGCAAGGAAAATTTATGTTGATGATGATTTTAATGACAGAGAAGACGGAAAATACACTAAGTCAAGCGGTGCAAAGGGAATTTCAGACGAAACAGCTAAGGATTATGAAGTCATTGAAGAAGCTGGCGGAAATAAATACATTAAAAACAGTGTAGCATGGCGAACTGTCAATATTTGGGGAAAGAATATAGACAGTGATAGAATTGGCTTGTCATTTAAATACAAGATACCTAAAATTTCGGGTGCATATTTTCAGCTGCGTTTTGGTAATACGATGGTATTACTTTTTCAAAATAGTAGTGGTACTGACAACAACGACTCTATTAAATTTGGTAGTGAACAAGGTAGTAAATGGTTGCATAACACAGGTTTAGATTGTAATGTGTGGACTCAGGTTGACGTCGTATTTGAAAAAAGAACTGACGGTAAGATGTATATGGAGAAACTATATATTAACGGTGTCCCGGTTAATTTGAAGGCAAATTTAGGTGGGATTGTTCCCTATAATGTAGCTGTGGATAACGCGGCTCCCAAATGGTGGGAAAGCGGTTTTTCAATAAAATTGACGCAGACATCTAAGGCAGGTTTTAATTTTGACGATATAATGCTCTATGAACCCACAGCAGAAACCGGATTTGAAAGTGTGGACTTTGTCAACAGTACAATCACAATAAGAAATGCCAATGCCGATGCACTTGATTTGACGAACAGCAAGTTGATAGTTGCCGCATATGACAAGGAGGACAACCTGCTTGGTGCCGTAGCAAAAACAATAGATGCAAATAATCTCGAAAGCGGAGAGTCAACGTCTGTCAGCATTGCAGGTGTTACCGCACCGGCCGGTACTGCATACTACAAGTTCTTTGCTTGGAATAACTTAAACGATATGGTACCGCTCTTTACACAGGCGGAAGTAACAGCAAAATAAATTACAGACAAAAAACCAACGGGTTGCCGCTAATTGCGGTAGCCCGTTTTGCTGTGAATATCTATGCTGTATGAATCCCACCACCGCCACAGGCGGTGGTGGGATTATTATCAAATTCTCTTTAAAACTTACAACAGACCATTACAAATTTTTAAGCACTTTTACTTTAAGTATAGCCGCAATGGTTTTGCCGTCCTTGATTTCGCCATCCATTATGAGTTTGACGGCATCGTCAAACGGCATTTTTACCGTATTTACAAATTCGTCATCATCGGGGTGGGTTTCGCCTTGGCTAAGCTCCGTTGCAAGGTACATTCTGAGGTTTTCGTCCAAAAAACCGACCGAGGGGTAGAAGTTACCCAAAAATTCCAATTTGCCGCATCTGAGCCCCGTTTCCTCCGCAAGCTCACGGCGTGCGGCAACGGCGGTGTCCTCGCCTTTATCCAGCTTTCCTGCCGGGATTTCGAGCAGAATATCGTCATACGGAATTCTGTACTGGCGCACAAGATAAATACTGCCGTCACCGTCCAGTGCAACAACACCCACTCCGCCGGGGTGGCGCACAAGCTCACGGGTTGCGCTCTCACCGTTCGGCAAAGTTACTGTGTCCACATCAAGTTTAATTATTTTGCCGTCATAAATTCTTTTACTTCCAATTTTTGTTTCTTTTAGCTCCAATTCAAACTCTCCTTCTTGCATAAAACAGATAGAATACCGCAAAACCGAGCGCCGCCCCGCCGAGCATTATTGCTATCGCCGCTACCCACCTGTTGTCAGTGTGCATTGCATCGTGAGGTTCGGGCGAGACTATGGGCATTACGTCTTCTTCAAAATTTTCTATTATCTTTCCGTCGTCATCCGCAAATTTAACGCACTGATTGCCGGGAAGGGGGTAGATAAGAGTTTTGTCATCTTCGTTTATTGCGTAAATCTTGCCGTCGTCCTCTATGGTGAATTTTGTTATTTTGCCGTTTGAGCGGATAAAATATGCAATCTCCACCGCCTCTTTAAGGCAGTCCTCGTCCTTCATATCACGGTATACAATGGTACTGCAGTTTTTCATTTCGCTGGAATCTACCTTGTATGCGCCGTTTTCAATAATATATTTTTCGCCGCTTACGCTGATTGAGGCAAAAATATTGTCACCGATTTTCGGCTGATTAAATTCCGCAGTAGTGTGATCTGTGCAGTAGGAGTACGAAAACTTGTCAATCTCAATGTCCGTGCCGCCGAGAACCGGCATTTGCGAGCCGACGGTGTTGTCAACGCCCACGGTTATATAGCTGTCGCCGATGTCCTTAACCGTTCCGAGGATAAGGCAGTCCTGCTTGCCGGAGAATATATCCTTTGCGGCGCCATAGCAGAAAACGGCCGACAAAAGCACCGCCAGGGCACATAAAAAAGCACATATTTTTTTCAACACAAACACCTCTTTTAAAAAAATGGGACTGCCGCACGCATTGCGGCAATCCCCATCTGTAAAGTCAAAAATTACTCTGTGATTTCAGCAGTTTCCTCTGCCGGAGCAGTTTCCTCTGCCGGAGCGGTTTCCTCAACGGGAGCAACTTCCTCAACGGGAGCAGCTTCCTCTGCGGGAGCAGCTTCCTCAACGGGAGCAGCTTCCTCTGCGGGAGCCTCCTCTTGCGTACCGTCTGAAAGCAGTGCCCTTATGCTAAGACCGATTTTTTTCTTTTCCATATCAATCTCAACAACCTTTGCCTTAACGTGCTGACCGATCATAAGTTCATCCTCAACCTTGCCGATTCTCTTGTCGGCAACCTGTGAAATATGGATAAGACCGTCTACACCGGGGAAAATCTCGGCAAATGCGCCAAAGGGAACAATTCTTACAATTTTGCAGTCGATAACGTCACCAACGTTTAACTGCTCAGCCTTTTTCCACGGATTGTCCTCTGCCTTTTTAAATCCGAGAGAAACTTTGCCCGTTTCCTTATCAAAGCTGATAACGTAAACGTCTACCACATCTCCCTCGTTTACAACCTCTGACGGGTGCTTAATCTTTGACCAAGAAAGCTCTGATATATGTATCAGACCGTCTACACCGCCGATGTCAACAAAGGCACCGAACTTTGTGAGCGACTTAACAACGCCCTCGTATCTCTTGCCGACTTCAATCTCGCTCCAAAACTTTTCTGCAAGGATTGCCTTCTGTTCTGCAATAACGCTCTTGATTGAGCCGACAATCTTTGTTCTGCCTCTGCCTTTTTTAACGTCAATAACTCTGAAACTTGCGGTTGTGCCTACAAGAACGGAGAGGTCAGCTAAGTATCTGTCGCTTGCCTGAGATGCCGGAACGAACACTCTCACGCCTTTGCACATAATGATTACGCCGCCGTTTACAGCCTGTGTAACCTTGCCTTCGAGAACTTCCTTTGTTTCAAAAGCGTTCTCAATTTCCTGAATACCCTTCATTGCAATGAGCTTTCTCATAGAAAGCGTAACTTCGCCCTCAACATCGTTTACTCTTACAACAAATGCCTCAATTTCGTCACCGGGTTTTACAAGTGATTTAATATCTGCCGACGGGTCGTCTGTCACCTCTGATGCGGGGACAAAACCGTCTGACTTGTAGCCTAAGTTTACACTTACGCCTGCGTCGGAAACAGAAATTACCGTTCCCTTCACTATATCCCTTGTATTTAAAGTGATAAGAGATTTTTCAAACTCCTCAAATTCCGCAGCAAATGTATCGCCGCTGTTTTTCTGCATTTCTTCCATCTTCTCGACTACCTCCTTAATGATTGCCGCCGGTGTCGATGCACCTGCGGTTATACCAATTTTCTTTGGTATATATATATCTTGGGGTAAATCCCCAAAATTTTCGATTTGGTAAGTATTTTTACAATACTTTTTGCATATTCGGCTAAGCTTTTGTGTATTTGAGCTGTTAAGACCGCCTATGACAATCATCATATCAACCTTAGAGGCAATTTCTGCCGCTTCAAGCTGACGTTTGTTTGTTGCATTACATATTGTATCAAAAACCTCTATGGTTTTGCAAGTGTTTTTTAAATAAAAAATAATTTTTTCGTAAGTTTGTCTGTCCATTGTGGTCTGGCTCACCACGCATACAGGCTTATCTATATTAATTTTACCACGTAAATCCTCAATGTCAAGAGCAATTACGGCATTATTTTCACACCAGCCGTCAATTCCCTCAACTTCGGGGTGGTTTTTGTCACCGATTATGACAATCTGAAAGCCGTTTTTGTATTTTTCCGCAACGATGTTGTGTATTTTCTTTACAAACGGGCAGGTGAGGTCAATGTATTCAAGACCACGGTTTTCTATTCTTTCAATCACTGCCTTGCCGACTCCGTGAGCACGGATTGCGACCTTTGTACCGCTTGGAAAATCGTCGGGGCTGTCATACACGGCAACGCCCCTCTGCTTAAAGCCGTCTACGACTATGCGGTTATGTATTATGGGACCGAGTGTTGAAACCGAGCACCTCTGCGCCTCTCTTTCAAGCTCCTCAACGGCACGGCGCACGCCAAAGCAAAAGCCTGCGCTTTCGGCAAGAATAATCACCTTACATCACCCAAATTCAAAATTGTGCTGTATATCTCGTTTGAAAACTGCGAGAGTTCCTCCTGCGTGGGACGTGTGCTCTCACATCTGCCGGCAAAGCTCACAGGCTCACCCACAATTATCTTTACCGGTTTAAACAGCTTGTATTCCGTCTTAATACAGACGGGAACAACCGGAGCGCCGGATTTGACGGCAATTAATGCCGCACCGGACTTTACCGGGGCATTTTTGTGCTTTCTCTCACGTGTTCCGGTGGGAAAGATACCGAGCGCCTCGCCGTCTTTGAGCGTTCTGAGTGACGCCTTAATCGCTCCCACGTCGCTTGCGCCACGCTTTATCGGTATTGTGCCGATTGACTTTAAAAACCAGCCGACGAGCGGTATCTTCATAAGCTCGCTTTTGGCAAGAAACCGCACTTTGCGCTTTAACGTCATTCCCACAACGAGCGGGTCCCAGGCGCTTATGTGATTAAGGCACACAAGGCAAGCCCCGTCTTTGGGCAGGTTTTCCGGATTTATTACTTCGATGCGGAAAATCGCATTTACAAACCAGTTTAAAAGTACTGCCACCGATTTACTCATCTTTGCTCCCGACCCTTTCTGCAATATTTTTAATTGCCGAAACTACCTCGTCAAAGCTCATATCGCTTGTGTCAACGAGAATTGCGCCGTCCGCCTTTTTAAGCGGTGAGCATTTGCGGTTAGAGTCGTTTTCGTCACGCTTTACAATGTCTTTTAAAACATCGTCATAGGAAACGTCCTCGCCTTTGGCAACAAGTTCGTCACAGCGGCGCTTTGCCCTTGCCTCTGCCGATGCGGTGAGAAAAATCTTAACCTCGGCGTTCGGGAGAACCGATGTGCCGATGTCCCTGCCGTCCATAATGCAGTTATTCTCCCTCGCCATACTGCGTTGGAGTTCCAAGAGCCACGAGCGCACCTCAGGTATTGCCGCAACGGCAGATGAGGCAAGCGATATTTGCGGAGTGCGTATGCGCTCCGAGATGTCCTCGCCGTCTACGAGCATATGCTGAACGCCGTCCTCATAGACAATCCTGAGCTCTGTCGTGCCGAGCATATTAACCACTGCATCCGTGTCCGAGGATATATCAATTCCCAAGGACACCGCTTTGTAGGCAAGCGAACGGTACATTGCGCCGGTGTCTATGTAAATATAACCGAGCGAAGCGGAAACCGCTCTCGCCACAGTGCTTTTGCCTGCGCCGGAGGGACCGTCTATTGCAATGTTTATCATACCGAACACCTCTCAAAATCCGCCATAAAAAACGGTGAAAACAAAAATACCTTTATATTATACAACAAAAATCCGATTAACACAATATCTTTTTTCATTTTTAAGAAAATTTTTTAAATTATTGCCGAAATAATCACTGCGGCGCACAGCAAAAGGGCGCAGGTGCCTGCCGCAGAGAGGTAATTTTTTGCTTTCATCTCATACCTTACATAGCTTGCGCAGTAAATGAATGTGCAGAGGACATAGGCAAAAACCAAAATTCCCGATAACATCTTACAGCCTCCTTAGCGGTTACAGATTGACTTTTACACGGCAGTTTTTAATTTTTTCGCCGACGGAGTAATTTTCAAAACTCTTTGCCGTCAAAAAGTTTTTCGATGCAAGGTCGGAAAAGCCGAAAACATCGTACCCGCCTGCAAGCAGAGTGCTGACCGATTTTTTTACTTGGTCCGATATAAAGGCATTATCGTCAAAGCCGTTTCCTATAAATTCTATTTGCAAATCTATTGTGAGCGACGGAGTCGGAGTACTTGTATCTATGCGTATTTTCGGCTTTTTTACGCTCTTTAACAAATAATCTTTTCCGCCGTAGGTCATTTTAACGTTTTTGGTGCTCAGTGCAAGACCGAGGGGGGCGGTGTTTTCTATAAATCCCACAGCTTTGCCGTTTGCAACGGGCGCCGCACCGATGACGCTGACGTCCTCCTCGCTGATGCTCTCGCCGTCTGCCGAGCCGGAGATTACAGGGGCAAGGACTGTCTTTTTGCAGTAAAGGGCGTCGGTAAATTCGCCGACGTTGAGGACGGGGATATAGCTTTCGTTACGGCAGAAAATGCTCATAAAGTATTTTTCCATATTCACTTCAAGCTGTGGGGACACCTTTTTGAGGTACTCCGACGGCGGTATCTGCGACACGGAAATGAGCGTCTGCGGTCTGACGTCGGGCATAGAGTCAAGGTATTTGACGGCTTCCGACGCATCGGCGGTTTTGTCGGAGATAAATATTATTGACATATGCGAAAAGGAGAGCAGTTTGCTTGTGGTTTTGTTGATCTCGTTTATGGCGTTTTCTATATTGTCCGCCTCGGCACTGCAACACATAATTCCGCTTTGCGAGCCGTTGTCGCCCTCGGAGTCAAACGAGCCGGCATCGGATATGGCAAATGTGAACAGAGTTTTTCCCTCTCCCGGTTCAATGCCCACGGCGGTGACGTTTGCAAAGGTGTCTATCTCACGGCTGTCGTAACAGCCGGTCAAAAGCGCTGCAAGGAGTGCGGCGGCAAGGATTGATTTAATTTTCATTTTTTCCACCTCTCGTTCTGTATATGAGCGCCGTAATTAAAATGACGGCAAGCACCGACGGGGCAAACGCCGTGTTTAAGATTTTTACGGCTTTAAGCGAGCTTAGCGACAGGGCGGATATTATAAGCACGACAAGCGGAGCGCTGCCCTTGTAATCACTGCACTTAAAGCCGTCTGCAAATATCATTGAGCAAAACAGGGCGAGGGCACCCGTGCATATAAAGCCTGCAAATATCCACGTTATATAAACCGCCCCGTCGAGCCTTTGAAAGAGCACGGAGGCATTTGCAAGAGTTGCGAGCCTGAAAAACGGGTATTCGTAAACCGATGATGCAGGGTAGGGCACGCACAGCGCATATGCCAGGGTGACAATGACAATTATCACGGCGGAGATGACGGCGGCTTTTATGCCGACTCTGAGCGGTGCGCCGTCATTCCTTAAAAGTCTGCCGATAAAGTAAAGATATATTACGTCCGCAAATGATTGCGCCGCAAACGTTCCCCTCAATATTCCCGCCGCACCGCTGCCGAAAACGGGGCAGATGTTTGACTCCTCAAAATGCGGTACCGCCATAGCGAGCACAAGAACCAATACGAGCGACAGCCCAATACCGGCAAGGCGTGCGTACCTCGTTATGTTCTCCGCTCCGAGAAAGCACACGCACAGCATAACAAAGGTAAAAAACGCCGTAAGGCAGAGGTTTGGCGTGCCCGGGTACACCGTGCGTGAAAGAGCGGTTACAAACGCTTTGAGCCTGAGCGATGCGTTAGACACCGCAAGGGCAAATATTATCAGTTCAACTACTGCGGCGGCGCATTTGCCGTAGCATCTTTGCAGAATTTGAGTAAAATCTCCGCCAAGTCCGCCCGACAGCTTTTCTGCGGCGCAGAGCAGAACAATCGGCACTATACAGCACAGGAGAGCCGATAATGCCGCCGCACTTGTACCGCAGATTGCAAAGGTGCGGACTGCGCCGAGCAAAAACTGCGATGTAAAAAGAATTACAAACAGCCACTTGGTTTCCCTTTCGCCAACGTACATCAATCCTTCCTCCCAAAGAGCCATTTGCGGCTGATTTTTTCTTTTTTATACTTGTCCTTAGGTTTAAGGTATTCCTCACGCTTTGCGCCCCTTTTCCATATGGGTGCGCCGAAAATCAGCGAGGTGCACCTGTCGGAATAAGACGGCGTGAGCGGTGAGAGAAACGGCACGCCGAACGACTTTGTTCCCACGGCGGCAAGCGTGATTGTAAAGAACACCGCCGCAACTCCGAGAAATCCTGCAACCGCCGCACCGAATATATACAAAAACCGTGAAAACCTGAACGCAAAAGAGAGTGAATACGACGGTATGGTAAACGCCGCAATTCCCGTGACCGCCACAATTATAATCATAATCGGGCTTACGATGTTTGCGTCCACCGCCGCCTGACCCACAATCAGTCCGCCCACGATGCCGAGGGTTGAGCCGATGGGTCCGGGCACACGTATTCCGGCTTCTTTTATAAGCTCAAATGCAAGCTCCATTATGAGCAGTTCCACAACCGAGCCGAACGGTACGAGTGCACGTGACGAGGATATGGCGAGCATAAGATTTGTGGGAAGGAGCGACGGGTGAAAATTGAGCACGGAGAGAAACAGCGCCGGAAACAGCAGGGCGACAAATACGGCGATGTACCTTAAAATCCTTATGAGCAAAGAATACGGATAGCGCAGATATTCGTCCTCTGCGGAGGTTATGAGGTCAAAAAACGTCGCCGGCATAACGAGAACGTGCGAACTGCCGTTCATAACAACCGCCACTCTGCCCTCGGTGAGCGCACGGCACACACGGTCGGGTCTTTCGGTAGTTATCATCTGAGGAATCGGCATAAAGGTAGCCTCCTCGATGTACTGCTCCACGTCGAGGGTGGAGAGAATGTATTCTGCACCGATGTTTTCTATGCGCTTTTTAACCTCGGCAACAAGGCTCTCGTTTGCGACGTTGCGCACATAGGCAAGTGCGCCGGGGGTTTTGCTGGTACTGCCGAGGAACACGTTTTCCATAACAAGGTTAGGGGTGTTGAGCGTTTTGCGTATGAGGGCGGTGTTACTGCGCAGTACCTCGTTAAATCCCTCGTGAGGGCCCTGGATTACAGCCTCGTTCTCCGGGTTGTCAACACTGCGGTGTTCCCACGATTTTACGTCCACGATAAAGCCTTTTTCCAATCCGTCAATCACAAGTGCGGCGTTGCCGATATTGACTTTGAGCACCATGTCTTTGAGGTTGTCGGTAACGGTTATCTGTCCCTGAGGGAGCAGGGTGTGCTCCAAGGTATTAAGAAGGTCGGAGCTGTCGGCGTTTCTCATTTTAAGGTTCATCAGCGGTTCGAGTATAAACTGATTTATCGAGTCGCCGTCGGAAAGACCGTCAACCGAGAGCAAAAACGCCCGTACCTTCTTTTCGCCCAGGTCAACGGCAAACTTACGCAGAACGATGTCGCCGTTGTCGGGCAGATAAAAAACGCCGGAAACATAGTCTATGTTCTCGTCAATTAACCGGCTTATCTTTTTTTCGGGCGGAACACCCGAAATACTGTTTTTGTCGGCGGATATTTCAAAATTATATCCGTCTTTTTTGCCGTTGTATACCAAAAAGTTTTTCATTCAATCAGTCCTTTGCGCAGACTATGATTTCCCAAATGCACAAAAATATTCCCCGTATAACTTTCCTAAAAGTGGGAGATAATGTGTCTGAGGTGATTTTATGGCAAATGCAATGGAAAAAATAAAGAGAGAAATTGCAGGCAGTGTAGGCAAAAATTACGACATAGTGGCAAAGCGTGGCAGAAAAAAGGTGGTTTTGGAAAACTGCACGTTAGACTCGGCATATCCGAGCATTTTTGTGGTAAAGCACATCGACAAACGCACAAAAGGCGTTTGCAACACGTCCTTTTCCTATACTGACGTGCTTACCAAAAACGTGCGTTTTTACCCTGCGTTCAGTATTAAAAATGAGCTTGGAGCATAGCAGTATACACAAGCGGGAGCAACTTTTTTGAAAAAATTGCACAAAATTTAATTATCATCTTGAACAATGTTAAATAGTATTATATAATAAGAATACAGTATTTACATTGAAAGGGAGGATATGCAATGATAAAATTAGTTGTTGGCAAGAAAGGCTCCGGTAAAACCAAAGCAATGCTCGGTATGATAGCCGATGCTGTCGGCACCGAGAACGGAACGGTCGTTTTTATCTGTAATAACGACAGACATATGCTGGAAGTAAACTATGAGGTAAGGCTCGTCAATGTGTCGGACGCAGACACGGAAACATTCAGGCTCTTTAAGAGTTTCATAGACGGCATACTTTCGCAGAACTATGATATAAGCCATATTTTCATAGACAGTCTGTTTAAAGTCGTTCCAAATGACAGGGACGGTCTGGAAGATTTTATCAGCGGTCTTGAAAAGCTGAGCGAGGATTTAAAAATTAACTTTACCATTTGCATAAGCGCCGACAAGGCAGAGCTCCCAAGTTCGATATATAAGTACATTTAAGGTAAAGATAACGGGTGTCACCGAGGTGGCACCCGGTTTTAGGTGGAAGGCATCTTATGAGTAACACAATCTATGTATCCGTGGCAGTTGCGGCAACAACGGAGATAACCGTAAAAAAGTCACGATTTATCTGCAACATCTGCCACGCAGAGAGCGAAGCTGCGGCGGCGGAGTTTATAGAAAAAATCAAAAAACAGCACTACAACGCAAAGCACAACGTTTTTGCCTACATTTTAAACAACGGCGCAAAAAAGTATACCGACGACGGCGAGCCGTCCAAAACGGCAGGTCTGCCGATACTCGAAATGCTGGAAAAGAGCGGAGTAACGGACGTGGTGTGCGTTGTTACAAGGTACTTCGGCGGAATACTTTTGGGCACCGGCGGTCTTGTGCGTGCGTACACCGACGCCGCAAAGGAGGGACTCAAATCCGCCGGCACGGTGACTATGAATTTGTGCGACATTATGGAGTTTTCCGTGCCGTATTCACTGCTCGGCAGTTTTGAGCATCTCGCAGGGAAGTTCGGCGTAATTTTTGAGGACAAGGTGTACCTTGAAGACATAAGCATAACTTTGGCGGTAAAGACCGAGAATTCGGGCGCACTTGCCGCCTCGGTGAGCGACGCCTTCGGCACGGCGGTTGCATTCAATACGAAAGGACAGGCGTACAGAGAGATATGAACAACAAAAAAATCACACATATGCTCGTGCTTTTCAGCACACTTTTTATGGCGCTTATAGTCTACCTCACCGTGACGGATTTGTATTACCGTGACGAGTACACGTCCAGCAGTTTAAACAGCCGTAACGCCGCAAGAGAAACCAACATCACCCGTGGCACAATCTATGACCGCAGCGGAACCGTGCTTGCCGAAACAAAGGACGGCACGGCAAAGAGGGTGTACCCGTATTCAAACCTGTATTCGCACGTAATCGGCTATTCGTCGTCCACATACGGCAAGAGCCTGATTGAGTCGGTGTATAACAACGAGCTTTTGGGAAACAACGGAATACTGAGCGTTTCCAATCTCAAAAAGAAGCTGCGCGGCGAAAAAATGCACGGCGCAGACCTCACTCTCACCCTTGACCACGAACTGCAAAAAAGGGCAAACGAGCTTATGAAAAGCTACACCGGCGCGGCGGTTGCTATGAACCCCCAAACGGGGGAAATCCTCGCAATGGTCAGCAAACCCGACTTTGACCCCGACGAGGACGCCCTCAGCAAAAACTGGAACAGCTTATCAAACAGCGAAAGCTCGCCGTTCCTCACGAGAGCCACAATGGGTCTTTATCCGCCCGGCTCTACATTCAAACTCGTAACCACAGCCGCAATGCTCGAAAACGGATTTGAAAATTCAACCGTTGAGGACAGCAACGGGTACGTTAAAATAGGCAGCGAAAAAATATCCAACGCAGGCGGAGAGAGAAACGGGCACACCGACCTTCACCTCGGCTTTATAAAGTCGAGCAACGTTTTCTTTGCCGATACCGCAACCAAAATGTCGGACGATATGCTCCTTGCCGCCGCCGAGGACTTTATGTTCAACAAAAAAACGGGAGTCAAATTTCCCCATAACCGCAGCCGCTTTACAACCTCGTCAATGAGCGAGGGCGAGCGTGCCATAACCGCAATAGGCCAGGGCAAGACGCTTGCAACACCGCTCCACCTTGCAATGATTGCCTCGGCAATATCAAATGACGGCAAGATGATGCGCCCGTATATTGTTTCCAAGGTGTCGTCGTCCGGTTACGGCATTGTAAATACCAAACCGTATATGCTCAAAAAATGCCTTGAAAGCACCGACGCTCTTACCATAAAAGACCTGATGCGTGACGCCGTTAAAAGCGGTACGGGGCGTTCGGCACAAATTTACGGTATGGAAGTCTGCGGAAAAACGGGCACGGCGGAAAACGAAAAAACCGACGAGGACTCAACCAAGACGCACGCCGTATTTGTGGGGTTTGCACCATATGACAATCCGCAGATAGCGGTGAGCGTGGTTCTGGAATACGCAGGCTCGTCGGGCGGAACGATAGCGGCGCCCATTGCAAGAGAGATTATGAAAAAATATTTTGAAATTCAAAAATGATAATAAATTGCCTCCCTTTATGAAATATTAAATCTAAGGGAGGTGATTTTTTTGAATTTGGAAACAAGCGAAACAAAGGTTAATCTTATGCGTTCCTTTGCCGGCGAGAGTATGGCGAGAAACCGTTACAATATGGCGGCAAGCAAGGCTCTCTCGGAGGGACACCACGTAATTGCGGCGCTGTTCGACTACACCGCAAAGCAGGAACAGGCTCACGCAAGCGTGTTCTACAAGTATCTTAAAGACCTTTCGGACACCAACTTTGACATAAGCGGCGCATACCCGGTAAACATCTATGAGAGCACGCAGAAGTATTTGGAGGCGGCGGTTAAAAACGAGTACGAGGAATACGACAGCATATACAAGTTTTTCGGCGAAACGGCAAAGAGCGAGGGGTTTAACGCCGTTGCAAACTCCTTTGAGCTGATTGCTAAAATCGAACGCACACATTCCGACCGCTTTAAAATGTTTTTAAACGCTCTTTCAAAGGGCGAGCTTTACAAGTCGCAGGGCGATGCCGTGTGGCTCTGCACCAACTGCGGCCACATTCACATCGGGCCGTCTGCGCCGACGGTGTGCCCCGTGTGTTCGCACCCGCAGGGGTACTTTTTAAACGAGGCGTTTTGCGGAGGCGGAGATTTTACCGGCAATGTAAAAATTCCGGTTCTAAGACAGTAAGAAAGCGAATAATAATCACTTGGGAGTGATTGTTATGTTCGGCTCAGACTTTGTATACAGAGAGGTTATAAACATTGCTACGGGCGAGAAAATAGGCTATGTGTCGGATATTGAGTTCGACAGCGAAACCGGGAGTATTCTCTCGATTTTTGTGCCCGACAAAAACAAAAAATTTTTTCCGTCCAAAAACAAAGGCACAAAAATATCCTGGGATAACATACGCAAAATTGGAGACGATATTATACTGGTAGACGTAGTTTGAAAGGAGATAAACGTTATGACAAAAGGATTTGCAAGCGGTATTCTGGCAGGCGCCGTAATAGGTGCGGCAGTCGGTATGATGGTTGACCCGATAAATGACAAACAGCACAGGAAAATCAAAAGACAGACGGGCAATATGTTCAAAACTATCGGCTCGGTTGTTGACAGCGTGATGGATAACTGGTAAAATATTGCCGGGACGTTTTTTCGTCCCGGCAATATTTTTTGGAACAGGAGAAATAAATATGTATAAATACGAAACTCATATGCACACCTTTCCCGTGAGCAAATGCGCACATAAAACCGTTGAAGAAACGCTCGATGCGTACAAGAAAAAGGGCTATGACGGCGTTTTTGTGACAAACCACTTTCTTGACGGAAACATAAACATTGACCCGTCTTTGCCGTATAGGGAAAAATTAAAGTTCTATCTTTCCGACTTTGAGAATGCGGTAAGCTACGGCAGGGAAATAAAGTTAAAGGTGTTTTTCGGCGTGGAAATGTCGTATTACGGAACGGATTTTTTGGTCTACGGCTTAACGCCCGAATGGTACAGAAGGCACCCGGAAATAATGCAGATGAAAAGGAGTGACGAGCTTGAATTTTTGCAAAGGGCAGGGGCGTTTATATCGCAGGCGCACCCGTTCCGTGAGGCGTCATATATAGACCACATAAGGCTCTTTCCCGGCTGTGTGGACGCCGTTGAGGTGATAAACGCAAGCCGAACGGACTTTGAAAACAAAATGGCGGCAATCTACGCTGATCAGTACGGACTGTTAAAAACCGCCGGCACGGACAACCACCTCGGCGGAAAGCAAAAACGCTTTGCCGGTATGATGTGCGAAACACCGCTTGCCGATGAGGCGGATTTTATAGAAAAAATCAAAGATGACAAGATGAAAATATTTTTCGATTAGAGTGACTTATATGAATTCAAAAACAAAAGGAATAATTTATGTTATAACGGCGGCGTTCGGATTTTCGCTTATGAGCGTTTTTGTCCACCTGTCGGGGGATTTGCCGCCGTTTGAAAAGGCGTTTTTCAGAAACTTTGTGGCGCTGATTTTTGTAGCCGCCATAATGCTTAAAAACAAAATGAGCTTTGCGCCCAAAAAGGGCAGTCTGCCGATGCTCGTGGGGCGTGCGGTGTTCGGCACCGTGGGTCTGGTGTGCAACTTTTACGCCATAGACCGCCTTGTGCTGGCGGACGCAAATATGCTCAATAAGCTGTCGCCGTTTTTTGCCATTGCGCTCTCTGCACTCATTCTGGGCGAGAAGCCGAGGGCGGCGCAGGTTTTGGGCGTGCTTGCCGCATTTACGGGCAGTTTGTTTATAATCAAGCCGTCATTCGGCGGTTCGTTTGCCGCAGTAATAGGTGCGCTGGGCGGTCTTGGAGCGGGGGCGGCGTACACGTTTGTGCGTGCGCTCGGCAAAAAGGGCGAGAACAGCTTTTTGATAATCTTTTTCTTTTCGGCATTTTCGTGCCTTGTGTGCGTACCGTTTATGATAGCGAACCACTCGCCGCTGAGCCTTAAAAGCCTTTTGTGCTTAATAGGCGCCGGAGGCAGTGCGTGCATAGGTCAGTTCGGCATTACAAAGGCGTACATCTGCGCCCCGGCAAGGGAGATTTCCGTCTACGATTACACGCAGGTGCTCTTTGCCGCAGTGTTTGGGTACATATTCTTTGCACAGGTTCCGGACGTTTGGAGCGTACTTGGATATTTGCTGATTTGCGGTTCGGGAATTGCTATGTTTCTGTATAATAAAAATCATTAAGAGGAGAGTCAAGAGTTTTTTATTATTTTTTCCGCCGCCTTGCCGTCAATCTGATTTACGGTTACAAATTTTCCGTTGCAGAACACCGCCCAGTTGTTAAATACACAGGGGAGATTTTTTGCCTTTTCGAGCGAGTCCACCGTGATAAAATCCGCATCTATCGAGTTTTCGTCACAGTAGTCTTTGAGCTTTTCCACCCTTTGATAAATGTAAGGGCACTGGAAGTCGTAGTACACGGTCAGCTTTTGGCTCTCTATGCTTTCCCGTTTTGCATTTGCAGAAAACTGCGGCACGGTGCCGTCAAACGACAGAGCGAGAAGTTCGTATCCGCCGGCGGTTTCGTCCGCCTTTTTAAATCCGAATTTCTTTGCAAAGTTCCGGTCGGAGAGCCAGGCCTTTTGCTTTTGCGCTCCGAGCATACAGACACCGGACCTGCCGTGTGCCTTTGCGTCGGCAATGCAAAGCTCCATCAGCTTTTTGCCGTAGCCGCTCCCCTTGGGTGCGCCCTGAACCCAAAGGCAGTATATGTAGTAAAAATTGTCGCCGACAATCGGCGTCCACGCCGTTTCGAGCGGTGCGTACTCAATAAAGGCACAGCCGTTAATGTTCAGCTTGCAAAAAACGTGCCCCTCGCCAAGACGCTCATCGAGCCACTTTTTCTTTGAGTCGATGCCGGGATTGGAGTTTTTGCGTATTATACAGCAAATGTGCTCGTCGGCTATGTTTTCGTGTGTGATGTTTATAAATTCGTTTATTTTAAAGCCTCCCTTGTTACAAAATCGCAAAAGACCTTTGCCGCCACTTCTATTGCCCCCTCATCGGGATTGAACTTGTCCGAGTGGAGCGGTGCGCCCTTGCCGTCCGCCGATGCGCCGTACCAGATAAAAACCGACGGGACGGCGCTTGCAAAGTAAGAAAAGTCCTCGCCCGTCATAAGCGGTTTTTTAAGGTCTATAATGTTATTTTCTCCGATTATATTTTTGAGCGTGCACCGCATTTTCTCCGTCATTTTGCTGTCGTTGATAAGGGGAGGATAGAGAAAGTTATACACGCTCTCGGCTTTTGCTCCGTGCTTTTTGGCAATCTCATCTGCCGTGTCCGTTATAACTCTGCTTGCGTCCTCACGGCTCTTTTTGGAAAAACTGCGGAATGTGCCGATTACCCGTGCCTCGTCCGGAATGACGTTTACGCTGTTTCCGCCGGACACGGTGCAGATTGAGAAAACGCAGTCCTTGTCATAGTATGTTTTTTTCTTTATCAGCTCACCGATTTCAAGCACAAACTCACAGGCCGGTAAAATGGGGGATATGCCCTTCTCCGGCTGTGCGCCGTGGGTGCTCTTGCCCGTGAACGTAACGGTAAAGTCGTCGGGCGACGCCATAAGTGCGCCGTCTTTCAGCCATACCTTTCCTGTGGGAATTTCTCCTGTGACGTGTCCGCCTATTGCCGATGTCACCGTTGGGTTTTCCAGGACGCCCTCGTCTATCATAATCTGCGCTCCGCCCGTGGTTTCCTCCGCCGGTTGAAAGACTATTTTAACGCACACGTCAAGTTCGCTTTCGATATGCTTTAACATATATGCCGCCGCAAGCGCCGCCGAGATGTGAATATCGTGACCGCAGGCGTGCATCTTGCCGTGCACCTGAGATGCAAACGGAGCGCCGGTATTCTCAGTCACGGGCAGAGCGTCCATATCCGCACGGATAAGAACGGCGTCTTTGCTCCTGTCGCCGATTACGGCGCATACGCCCGTTTTTGCTATGCCGTCGGTGTGAGCGATTTTGTGTTTATCAAGAAAATTGCAGATTGTCTGCGCTGTTCGGTATTCCTCAAATGCCAGTTCCGGGTTTTGGTGAATACTGCGCCGCAGCGTAATAATTTCGTCCTTAATCTCGTTATACAAGGCTGAAAAATCCAATGCCATCACCTCTTTGCAATAATTATACAACAAAATTTTTAAAATGTATATAGGATACATAAATTTTTTCTGTGCGCATATAGTTATAAATGAATTAAGACGGAGCTGTGCTCACAAAGTCAAATAATATTTTAGGAGGAAGAAAATGTCGTTGGAGTTAGACACACTAAACATTCAAATTAACGAACCGTTAAAAGCGGCAAACATAAGGACGGTGGTAGATACCGACATCATCGTGCCGGACTCAAAGCCGGACGTATTAAACGTCCTTCAAGTAAACGCAATATCCTCGGTGACGGAGAAATATATTCAAAAAGACCACGTTACCGTTTCCGGTGTAATTGACTATACAATTCTGTATTCGGGCGATGAGGAGCAAATTCACGTTAAAAGCATAAACTTTAAAACTCCGTTTTCACAGCAGATTGAGGTGGAGGGCGTCGAAGACGATATGTTCAATTACGTAAAGTCCGACGTGCGCCATATTGAATATCACATTCAAAACAGCAGAAAGATAAACGTTAAATCCGTGGTTTCGCTTGAAACAAACATAATACGTTCAGGCGTTGCCCCCGTGGTTGCCGGAATATCTTCAAGCTCGTCCATTCCCGTCAAAAATGAGGTGATTAAGGCTTTTAACCTTGCCGTGTGCTGTGAGAATAACTTTGACATTGAGGATAATCTCAGAGTTCCCGGCTCCAACCCTAACATTGACGATATATTAAAGTCGGACATTCGCTTGGAGAGCGGCGAGCTTAAAGTGGTTAATAACAAAGTCATTGCAAAGGGCAGTGCCGTTGTAAACACACTCTATACCTGCGACGACGACATATACTATATGGAAAATGAAATTCCCTTTACCGAGGTTATAGACGTTGACGGCATAACGCCCGATATGCACTCCGACATAGATTACGACATAACGGGCGCCGCATACGAGGTGGAAAGCGACGAAAACGGCGACAAAAACGGCGTGTACGTTAAAATTTCCATAAGCTGTCTTGTGCGTGCCTACGAGGACGAACAGTACGATGTGGTAGCCGACGTATACAGTCCCGACTATGAGGTAAACGTTCAGCGCAAGAGCATCAACGTCAGCGAGATAATAGACACGTCAAATTCCACTTGCGCCATAAACGACAGTATAGAGGTTTCATCGGCAATGCCGCCGATGACGAAAATATATAACTTCATATCCTCGCCGTACATAGAAAACTCCTACATAGAGGGTACAACGGCGGTGGTTGAGGGGTTTGTAAATGCGCAAATTCTCTACCTTTCCGACAGCGAGGCGTCGCCCGTTTACTGCGCAAAGAAAAATATTCCCTTTGTCCACCGCACCGAGATTTCCAAGAGCGTGCCCGGCGCAACCGTCAGCGCAACCGTTAACGAGGAACACGGCAGTTACAGCTTTAAGTCGCCAAGCGAGGCGGACGTGAGAATATCTTTGAGGCTTAACGTAAACGTCATCAAAAATCAG
Source organism: uncultured Clostridia bacterium (assembly GCA_934500705.1). Taxonomy (GTDB): domain Bacteria; phylum Bacillota; class Clostridia; order UMGS1810; family UMGS1810; genus CAKSIN01. Next base: position 142,984 of record CAKSTI010000005.1, read on the forward strand.
CAGACCGACGTTATAACCGACGTCGAGGTCAACGAGGATTTGCCGATAGATAAATCCTCCCAGCCGGGAATTGTAATATACTTTGCCGAGGAGAGCGACACTCTGTGGGACATTGCAAAGCGTTACCACACAACCACGGCGGAAATTGCTCAGGTCAACAAGATAGACGAGGACGAACAGCTCAAAAACCGCCAGCAGTTGTTAATTCCCAAACGCAGAGTGGATAAAATATAGCATAAAAGACAGGCATCACCTCATATCCATTGATATGAGGTGATTTTTGATGTTTGCAAAACGATTTGCATTGCTTGCTTTTGCGCTTATTCTGTGCGTTCCGAAGGTATATGCGCAAAACGAGGATTTCGGGCTTTCGTGCAAGGCGGCGCTTCTTATGGACTCCGCCACGGGCACGGTGCTCTATGAGAACAATTCCCACGAAAAAATGCCTATGGCAAGCGTCACCAAGATAATGACAATGCTCATTGCTATGGAAAATATCGACTCCGGCAAGATGAGCTACGACGACACCGTAACCGGCAGTGCCTATGCAAAGAGTATGGGCGGTTCCACTATTTTCCTTGACGAGGGCGAACAGCTCAGCGTGAACGATATTTTAAAAGGTATAGCCGTCGCCTCCGGCAACGATGCGGCGGTAGCTATGGCAGAACACATTGCCGGCAGTGCTCCGGCTTTTGTGGAGATGATGAACAAGCGTGCCGCCGAACTCGGAATGAAGGATACCCACTTTGTCAACTGCAACGGTCTTGATGCCGGCGGGCATTACAGCAGTGCCTACGACATTGCGCTTATGTCACGGGAGCTTTTAAAGCACCCCGGTATACACAAGTTTACCACAATATGGATGGACTCTCTGCGTGACGGAAAGTTCACGCTCTCCAACACAAACAAACTCGTCCGCTTTTATGACGGCTGTACCGGTCTTAAAACAGGCTCCACAAGCAAAGCGGGCTTTTGCATAAGCGCCACGGCAAAGCGCAATAATATGCACCTTATTGCGGTGATAATGGCGGCGCCCACGTCAAAACAGCGCCAGGCGGACGCATCTGCGCTTTTAAACTACGGCTTTTCCACATATTCCGTAACCGACGCCGTTACAAAGGGTGAGAAAATAAAGGACGTTTCCGTAAATAAAGGAACAGCCGCCAAATGCCCCGTGGTCTGCGCCGACAACGTGAGCACATTGTCCAAAAAGGGCGAAAAGGTGGAAATAAAAAAGATTGTAAAGCTAAAAAAGAACGTCACCGCCCCCGTATCAAAGGGAGAAAAAGCCGGCGAACTTATCTGTATGAACGGCAAAAAGGAAGTCGGGCGCACAGAGCTTTTGTATGACGGGGACGTAAAGAAAATGACCGTTTTCTACGCCTACGGACTAATTGTAGACAAATGGCTCGGTGCGTATTGACAAAATCCGCTTTTTGCGGTAAACTTGTTTAAGGTTTGAGTTCCCACTGCCTGCAAAGGAGAGATTTTTATGATACTCGATAAAAAATGCGACATATACATATCGTCCTGTGACGAAGATGGCGGCATCTGCCACTTTAAGACGGACGGAAACGGCGGCGTGGTTTTTAAAAAAATGTACCGTGCCGACAGACCGATGTACCTTATAAAAGACGGCGGAAAGCTTTACTGCCTTTTGAGAGAACCGTTTTCGGACAGCGAAAACAGCGGTCTTGTTTCCTATGACATATCAGGCGGCGGAAGTCTTGAAAATCCGTCCGAGCCGATTACCACGCACGGAAAGGTTGCCTGCCACCTTTGCAGTGCAGACGGAAGTATTTACTGCGTCAACTACGTTTCGGGAAGTGTTGTGAAAATGCCGGACACGGTAGACGTTCACAGCGGCTGCGGTACGCACCCGACAAGGCAGGAGGCGGCGCACACGCACTTTGTCACGCCGTCGCCGGACGGAAAATACATCTTTGCAACCGACCTCGGAATTGACAAAATCTTTGTTTATGACAAGGATTTAAACAAGGTGTCCGACGTTAAAATGCCTGACGGCTGCGGACCGAGGCACCTTGCATTTCACCCCGACGGAGAGCACGTGTTCTGCGTAAATGAGCTTGACTCCACGGTTTCGTGCCTAAAATATTCGGACGGTTCGCTTGAATATCTGAGCAGTATTCAGACCCTGCCGAACAGCTTTACCGCCAAAAACACCGCTGCGGCAATAAGATATGTAAACGGCAAAGTTTACGTGTCGCACCGTGGTTACGACAAGGTTGTTGTCCTTGGCTTTGACGGGGGAAGATTAACGGTTGAAAATGAGTACAGCGCATACGGAAAAGCGCCACGTGATATGTGGACGGACGGCAAAACCATAATCTGCACAAATCAGGACAGCGACAACATAACGTTTGTTTCTGCCGAGAGCGGCGAACTGCTCTATGATTTTAAGACAAAGTGTCCGATTAGCGTTATTGTGAGCGAAAGTTAAAAATGCGCCGATGCGAAGTATTACGCATCGGCGCCGTGTGTTAAAAGTAAAAAGAGTGCTTCGGGCACGCTTTTTGTTTATCTCTCGTCAATCGGTACATATTCCTTTGAGTTTCTGCAAAGGCTCTTGTACGCCGGGCGGATTATTCTGTTGCACGAAAGGATTTCCTCCATTCTGTGTGCGCACCAGCCGGCAGTCCTCGAAATTGCAAAGAGGGGAGTATACATCTCCGGCGGAATGTTGAGCATTTTATACACAAATCCGGAGTAGAAGTCCACGTTTGCGCAAATCATTTTTTTGTCCTTCTTGACATCGGCAAATACTATTGGTGCGAGTCTTTCAACCGTGTTATACAGTTTGAATTCCTCCTCGTGACCGGTAAGATTCGAGAGCTTTGCCGCTTTCTTTTTAAGTATTACCGTTCTCGGGTCGGACAGGGTGTATACTGCGTGACCCATACCGTATATCAGACCGCTGCGGTCGTTTGCCTGTTTGTTTACTATCTTTTTAAGATATGCGTACACCTCGTCGTCGTTGTCCCAGTTCTGCACGTTTTTCATAATATTGCCCATCATTCGCATTACCTGTGCGTTTGCACCGCCGTGCTTGGGGCCTTTGAGCGAGCAGATGGCACTGCCGATGGCGCTGTATGTGTCCGTGCCGGAGGACGAGAGCACACGGCAGGTAAATGTACTGTTGTTTCCGCCGCCGTGCTCTGCGTGGAGCATCAGAGCGGTGTCGAGAATTTCGGCGTCAAACTCGGTAAACTGCTTGTTTTTGGAGAGCATTCTGAGAAGGTTCTCCGCAATGGAAAGTTCGCTCTTGGGCTGGTGCAGAATAAGGCTCTTGTTGTCAAAATAGTGCACCTTTGCGCTGTAACCGTATGCGGCAATCATAGGTATTCTTGCAAGCAGCTGAATGGACTGTCTCAAAATATTTTCAACCGAGCAGTCGTCGGGGTTGTCGTCGTATGAGTATAGGGAGAGTACGCTCCTTGCCATTTTGTTCATTATGTCACGGCTCGGCGACTTTAAAATCATATCCTCGGTAAACGACGGCGGCAGCTCTCTGCTGTGCGCCAGAAAAGTGCAGAACTCCGTAAGCTCGTCCTTGGTGGGGAGCTTGCCGAAAAGCAAAAGATAGCTGATTTCCTCAAATCCGTAGCGGTTGTTTATGCCGTAGTTTTCGGTAAGGTCGTTAATGTCGTATCCACGGTACGAAAGCCTGCCGTCTATGGCGGTTTTCTCGTTTTCACTCACGACGTAGCCGTGCACCTCGCTGATGTTGGTAAGTCCGGCGAGAACGCCCGAACCGTCACGGTTTCTAAGACCTCTTTTAACGTGATATGCGCCGTATTCATCGCTGTCTATATTGTAGTATTCAAGCGCCTTGCCGCACATATCTTTAAACGCCGCTTTGTCGTTTTCATCATATAATATATCGTTTGAGTTATCCACGAAAAAACCTCCTGCCATTAATATTACACCAAATTATAACATTATATCGTCTTTTTTTCAATTAATTTGTGATGTCGGTTATAAAATTTGATAAAATTCCATATATTGATATGAACGTTGGTTGGGTTTTTGGATATTATACACATTAATTTGAGGTGCGTTTTGAAATATATATTTTCTTGGGTTGCATTTTTGCTTGTTTTGCTGTTTGTTATACCGCTCTCGCTCTCCGGTCTTTCCGGGGACGGAAAAGACGAATATGACATAGCGGACGACAGCGAAAAAATAAGCGTTTTGTTAAAGGAAAGCGGAGAGAAAAAGACTATGACGCTAAACGAATATTTAGTCGGCGTCGTGGCGGCGGAAATGCCTGCAAGCTTTGAATACGAGGCGTTAAAGGCGCAGGCGGTTGCGGCGAGAACTTATGCCGTTTCCAAACTGAAAAGCGATAACGTAAAATCCGAACACAACGGTGCTGATATGTGCTCGGACTTTGCACATTGCCAGGCGTATATATCCCAAAAAACGGCGGCGAAAAACTGGGGCAAAAATGCAAGTGAGTATCTCAAAAAATGCAAAAATGCCGTAAACGAAACCTCCGGCGAGATTATGGAGTACGACGGACAACCCATAAAGGCGGTTTTTCATTCGTCCAGTAGCGGAAAAACCGAAAACGCCCGTGACGTGTGGGGCGGCGACGTGCCGTACCTTGTCAGCGTCACAAGTCCCGGTGAGGAGGCGTGCCCGTCCCACGAGAGCGAGGTCAGCGTTCCGCTCGATGAATTTAAAGCCAAAGTCAGCGCAAAGTTTGCCCCCGACTTCTCCAAAGAGATAATCGGCAAAGCGAAATATAACAAGAGCGGTTCGGTGCAGGGCATAAGTGTGGGCGGTGTGAGCATCAGGGGCACGCAGATGCGCTCGCTTTTTAACCTGCGCTCGGCGTGTTTCAAGGCGGAGGTTAAGGACGGCAAAGTTGTATTCAAGGTGACGGGCAACGGGCACGGCGTGGGAATGAGCCAGTACGGCGCAAACTACCTTGCCGCACACGGGTACGACTGCGAAAAAATACTTAAAAAATACTACTCCGGGGCGTATCTTGTAAAATCGGACACAAAAAAACAATAATGAGCACGCTATTTTACACATTTGTCAAAAACTGTGCGCAAATTGTCCAAAATGTTGACAAAAATGAGAAAATATTGTATAATAAATACCAATAGAGGATATGTCGAAAATGATGAATTTCCGATGTGTCCCTTTTGTTGTTGATATGGGGGTAGAGATTATGTCCGGATTCATAAAAGCATTTTTCGGCAACGATACCATAGCTATGAATATGGGGTTTCTTTTGCGTTTGCTCCTGGCGGTTATCTGCGGCGGAGCTATCGGCTACGAGAGGAAAAACCGTGGAAAAGAGGCGGGTATCAGAACACACAGCATAGTTGCGCTCAGTTCTGCGCTTATGATGCTCGTTTCTATGTACGGCTGTATGGAGGTAAAGAGACGCTTTGACGTGGACTTTGACTCGTCACGTATTGCGGCAAGCATTGTAAGCGGCGTCGGTTTTCTCGGTGCGGGCGTGATTTTTGTGCGCTCGTCGTCCATACGTGGTCTTACCACTGCGTCGGGCATATGGACAACGTCGGGAATAGGTATGGCGCTCGGCAGCGGAATGTATTTTATAGGAATAACTTCCACCGTGGTGATAGTGCTGGTTCAGATAATCCTTCACAAAGACCTCAAATTTATGCACATTTCCGTTGACCGTGAGTTTAACTTTGTGCTCGAAGACAGCGAGGAGGATATGAACTTTATAGTGGACACCCTTGCGGGATTTGACTTTATCATCACCAATATGCAGTACGAACGCACTGAAGACGGACTTTTAAAGATGAGCATCGTTGCCACATCGGCGCAGGAGGTCGACCTCGTTCAGGTTATGAACATAATATACAGAAACGGCAAAGTAAAATCGGCTGAATTTTAGTTTTTATAAAAAAGTGACGAATGTGTAATTTTCTCTTGCAATTATGGGCAAAACATTATATAATAAGTCTATAAGAGATAAAAGGAGTGGTTTTTAATGGCTACGGTTACAAAGGACACAATTATTATGGACGTACTCAGAATTGATGAGGGTACGGCTCCGTTCTTTTTTGAGATTGGTATGCACTGCCTCGGCTGTCCGTCAGCGAGCGGCGAGTCCATCGCAGAGGCTTGCGCAGTTCACGGTGTAGATGCCGACGAACTCGTTGCAAAGCTCAACGACTATCTTAAAGACAAATAATCAAAAGGCGTGTTCGGGCGGTGTTTTGCCGCCCGGCTTTTTGTGTGATAATTTATTGAAATATCGGAGGGGTACATATGCCTACAAAAGTTGTAATCGGCGCACAGTGGGGCGACGAGGGAAAAGGTAAGATAACGGATATTCTCGCAGGAGATGCGGACGTTGTTGTCCGTTCGTCCGGCGGTAACAACGCAGGTCACACCGTCGAGGCGGACGGCGTTCAGTATAAACTGCACCTTATGCCGTCAGGTATTATAAACAAAGGCACTCTCTGCCTTATAGGCAACGGCGTTGTCGTTGACCCCAAGGTTCTCATCGGTGAGATAGATATGCTTACAGAAAAGGGCATTGACGTTTCGGGTCTGAGAATTGATTTGAGAGCGCACGTGATTATGCCGTACCACAGAGAGCTTGACAGCCTTGCTGAGGAGGCAAAGGGCGCTGATAAAATCGGCACTACCAAGAGCGGCATCGGCCCGTGCTATATGGACAAGGCGGAGCGTATCGGCATAAGAATTTGCGACCTTATGAATACAGAACTGTTCAGGAAAAAGGCACGTGCAAACATTGAGCACAAGAATAAGATTATAACTCTTATCTACGGCGGCGAGGCTCTCGATGCGGACAAAATAATCGACGAGTACCTCGGTTATGCCGACAGACTCAGAAAATACACGGCGGACACAAGCGTTCTGCTATATAACGCTATCAAAGAAAATAAAAACGTTCTCTTTGAGGGCGCACAGGGAACGCTTTTGGACCTTGACCTCGGTACATATCCCTTTGTTACATCGTCGCACCCGATTTCCGGCGGTGTCTGCACAGGCGCCGGCATAGGACCCACACTCATTGACGAGTGCATAGGCATTGCAAAGGCGTATACAACGAGAGTTGGCAAAGGCCCGTTCCCGACGGAGCTTTTCGACGAGTCCGGCGACCTTATCAGGAACAAGGGCAACGAGTTCGGCACAACCACCGGCAGACCCAGACGTACGGGCTGGTTCGATGCGGTTATCGTTAAGTTTGCGGTAAGGACAAGCTCGCTCACTTCCATTGCGCTTAATAAAATAGATACGCTTTCCGACATCGGAACGCTTAAAATCTGCGTAGGATATAATAAGAACGGCGAGTTTACGGACGAATTTCCGCCCAGCCTTGAAGAACTGGAACTCTGCGAGCCGGTATATGAGGAAATGCCGGGTTGGGAGGGTGATATTTCGTCCTGCAAGAGTTATGACGAACTTCCCGAAAACGCAAAGAAATACATCGAACGCATTGAGCAGCTCATCGGCTGCAAGGTTTCAATGGTCGGCGTAGGACCGGAGCGCACACAGAATTTAATGAGGTAATTAATTGGGGTGCCGTTAAAGACGACACCCCACTTGACTATTTGACAAAAATGTTATATAATTGCATTTGGACGCTTGGAAAAATCAGGTGTCCGACACTGTGATACAGAGGAGATAATTTTTATGGCAGAACTTAGATTTAATCCGCTTATAAAGGATTGGGTGATGATTGCATCACACAGACAGAACAGACCGCAGATGCCAAAAGACTGGTGCCCGTTTTGCCCCAGTCCGGATAACGACAAAATAAAGGAAACTTACGACGTAATGGAGTACGATAACGATTTCCCGGCTCTTTCGCAAAATCCGCCCGTGCCGGACGATGTTGCGTCGGGTGTTTATAAAACAAAACCCGGCTACGGCAAGTGCGAGGTAATTCTCTACTCTCCGGAGCACACAACCACAATTCCGGAGCTTACCGTATCGCATATCAAAAAGCTCGTTGATCTGTGGCAGAGCAGATTTATAGAGATTTCAAAAGACGAAAAAATCAAGTACGTGTTCATATTCGAGAACAGAGGCGAGGTTGTGGGCGTTACTATGCCGCACCCCCACGGACAGATTTACGGCTATTCGTACATACCCAAGAAAATCGAGCTTGAACTTGCATCGTCCAAGGAACATTTTGAGGAAACAGGCAGATGCCTCATATGTGATATGCTCAAAGAGGAAATTAACTTTAAACAGAGAGTGATTTTTGAAAACGAGCACTTTATGACGTTTTTGCCGTTTTACAGCGAGTACCCCTACGGCGTGTACATTGCCGCAAAGAAGCATATGCAGAACTTAAAGCAGTTTTCCGAGGAGGAAAAGGCGTCGCTTGCAGACATTCTCAAAAGAACCGTCGGTATGTTCGACAGCCTCTTTGACTACAAATTCCCCTATATGATGTGTATGCACCAAGACCCGGTAAACAGCGGAGATTTCAGCGACTATTACCACTTCCACATAGAGTTTTTCCCGCCGATGCGCTCCAAGGATAAGCAAAAGTTTAACGCATCGAGCGAAACGGGCGTGTGGGCGCATTGCAATACCACCGCACCCGAGGCGGTTTCCGACGAACTTCGTGCGGCTTACGAAAAATTTATGAACAGCGATTTGGCTAAAAACTGGTAATCGGAGGTTGATTATGGAAATTAATGCTATTATTGATGAATTTATAAAACTTTACGGCGGCGACAGGAGCGGCATCAGAATTTTTGAGTCCCCCGGACGTGTTAATATGATAGGCGAGCACACCGACTATAACGGCGGCTTTGTTTTCCCGGCGGCTCTCACTATGAAAAACACAATCGCTGTCCGCAAAAGGGACGACAATATTATAAGGCTTAAAGCCACCAGCCTTGATGTAATGGTTGAGGCGGACATAAATAAACTTGACTCATACCGTGATTTGGAGTGGGGCAACTATCAGCTCGGTGTTGCTTATATGATGCAGCAGGCAGGCTACGACATCGTCGGCTGCGATATGCTCTATGACGGCACCGTTCCTTACGGCAGCGGACTTTCGTCATCGGCGGCAATCGAGGTTTCCACGGCGCTTTGCTTTGCCAAATTCTCAAATGAGAAAAACGGCATCGACAAGGAAATTGATATGATAGAAATGGCAAAAATCGGTCAAAAGGCAGAAAATCAGTATTGCGGCGTAAATTGCGGAATTATGGATCAGTTTGCATCGGCAATGGGCAAAAAGGATCACGCAATATTCTTAAAGTGCGACAACCTCACCTTTGACTACGCACCGCTTGTGCTTGACGGCAAAAAGATAATTCTCTCCAATACCAAGAAAAAGCACGCCCTCGGCGATTCCAAGTATAACGAAAGACGCTCAGAGTGCGAAAAGGGATTTGAAATTCTCCACAGCGCAATGCCGGAGAAAAATTGCCTCGGCGAAATAAGCGTAAAGGAATTTGAGGCAAACAAGCACCTCATAAAAGATGAGGTTATCTTAAAAAGAATAAAGCACGTCATCTATGAGGACGAGAGAGTTTTGGAGTCCGTTGAGGCGCTCAAATGCGGCGATATTGCAAAGTTCGGACAGCTTATGAACCAATCGCACGACTCCTTGCAGTACGATTACGAAGTAACCGGTGACGAGCTTGATATTATGGTTGAAGAGGCAAGAAAAATCAAGGGCGTTGTCGGATCCCGAATGACAGGCGGCGGCTTTGGCGGCTGCACGGTGAGCATCGTGGACGACGGCAGTGTTGACGAGTTTATCAAAACCGTCGGCGCAAATTACGAAAAGAGAACAGGCATCACCCCGGAATTTTACGTTTCCGAAATCGGCGACGGCGGACACGAGGTAACCGACTTTTAACTTCATCGAAAGGGTATATGCTTTATGGACATTATAGTAGCTACAAATAATCAGGGCAAGGTTAAGGAAATCAAAAACATTCTCTATCCCCACAACGTTATGAGCCAGAGCGAGATTGGCGTGGATATAGACGTTGAGGAGACCGGCGAAACTTTTGCGCAGAACGCCTTTTTAAAGGCTCGTGCGCTCAAAGGTCATACCGACTGCGCCATCATAGCGGACGACAGCGGACTTATGGTCGATTATTTAAACGGCGAGCCGGGCGTCTATTCGGCACGCTATGCCGGCGACAATACAACTCCGGAGCAGGGAATGGACAAACTTTTAAAGAACCTTGACGGCGTTCCCTTTGAGGGCAGAAGCGCCCACTTTGTCACGGTTATAGCGCTCATTATGCCGGACGGCACGGAGTATAGCTTTGAGGGCAGATGCGACGGCTACATCACAAATATCAAAAAAGGCGAGAACGGCTTTGGATTTGACCCCATTTTCTACTATCCGCCTCTCGGCAAGACATTTGCCGAGCTTACGGACGACGAAAAGAATTCCGTCAGCCACCGCAGTCACGCCATAGCAAAACTTGCGCAGTTTTTGGATAAATAAAATAAGTGTCACTTGCAAAAACAGACTTATTTCATTTAATAATTACAAAATTATAAAATTCCATTGACAATTTTGCTTAATTGTGAGATAATGTCCGCAAGATAAACGAAAAGTTAATATGTGAACTGACCAACTAAGGTAGAGGTGCGGTGCTTATGATTACGGCAGCTTTTAACGATGGGCAATCGGAGCTGCAATAAAGGAAACACCGCCGAAATATACGGTTCATTGCCTGAGGGCCGTATGTTGGGTTGCAGCAGAATATGTTGCAGACTGTCACGAATGTGAAGCGCTATCCGTAGTTTGATGTATTTGGGTTTTGTATTTGGAGCCGTGTACGTTTTGACTATGAGCGTTCACGGCTTTTTGTTTACCAAATTTTACAAAAGGCGGTAGATTAGTATGAAAAAGAAAATTGTTTCGGTTTTGCTCGCTGCGGCAATGGTAGTAGGCTTCGGCGGCTGCGGCACCAAAAAAGAAGAGGCTAAGACAAATGACGACGTTATCCGTGTAGGTATGGAGTGCAACTACGCACCGTACAACTGGACGCAGTCTGACGACTCAAACGGCGCAGTTGCGATTGCAAACGTCAACAAGATGTATGCCAACGGCTATGACGTTCAGGTTGCCGTTAAGATAGCCGACTCTATGGGCAAAAAGCTCGAAATTTATTCCTACGAGTGGGACAGCTTAATTCCTGCCGTTCAGTCCGGCAACCTCGATATGATTATCGCAGGTATGAGCCCCACCGCAAAAAGACGTGAAAAGATAGACTTCTCCGATAACTACTATACTTCAAACCTTGTTATCGTAACCAAAAAGGGCAGCCTTTCCGATGTCAAGACAATAGCTGACCTCAAAGGCAAAAAGATTGCCGCACAGTTAGGCACTTTCCACCTCGACGCTCTCACAGACCAGACCGAGGCTGATGTCAGCGAACTTGCAGACTTTTCAACAATGTTTATGGCTCTCAGCGCAGGCACAATCGACGGCTACGTTGCAGAGGAACCCACAGCAATGGCGGTTTGCTCCGATGACACTTATGATTACGTTGCACTTGTAAACAACGACACAGGCTTTGCCGTTGAGGACGACGACGTAAGCATAGCAGTCGGCGTTAAGAAAGGCTCCAAGCTCGCAGCTAAAATCAACAGCGCAATATCCGACCTTGACACCGACGCTCAGAGAGAGCTTATGGCGCAGATGGTTAAGATTGCACCGTCAGAAGAATAATTTCGGCAGGTATTTGTTATGGCAAAGTTTTTTTCGGAAGTTGTAAAAATTTTAACCGAGTATCATGGCTTTTTACTGCGTGGCGTGGGCTATACAATGCTCATCGCCCTCACAGGAACAATAATCGGACTTGTAATCGGACTCATAACCGGTATAGTAAGGACAATCCCCAAGTCCAAAAATCCGCTTGTCAGGTTTCTTTTGAAAATCGTAAATGCGGTAATCAGCATCTACGTAGAAGTTTTCAGAGGAACGCCTATGATGGTTCAGGCTATGGTTATATTCTGGGGATATGCCTTTATGAACAACGGCGACACACTGCCCCTTATTCCGGCAGGTATCTTTATCGTATCCATAAATACCGGTGCCTATATGGCGGAAATTGTCCGTGGCGGTATAATCTCCATAGACAAAGGGCAGTTTGAGGGTGCGTATTCGATTGGTATGACCCATTGGCAGACGATGCTCAGCGTCATTGTTCCGCAGACTATGCGCAACATCTTGCCGGCAATAAGCAACGAGTTTGTAATAAATATCAAAGATACCTCGGTGCTTAATGTTATCGGCGTAACGGAACTGTATTTCTTTACAGCAAAGATTTCCAAGATGACCTGGGCAATTTTTGAAACGTATATGGTTGCCTGCGTAATATACTTTATCCTCACCTTCACCATTACAAGGATTTTAAAGTTTGCCGAGCGCAAAATAGACGGGCCGTCGTCGTACCTCATTCATCATTCGTCAACAATGCCGAATGAGAGTTTTACGGCAAAGGAGGATAAGTGATGAGCGAAAAGATAATAGAGATAAAGGGTTTAAAAAAGGACTTCGGAGAAAACTCCGTTCTCAAAGACATCAATTTTTCCGTGAATAAAGGTGATGTAACCTGTATCATAGGAGCTTCCGGCTCGGGAAAATCCACTATGCTCAGATGTATCAATCTCCTTGAAGAACCGACCGGCGGCGAGATTGTGTATAAGGGGAAAAATATCCTCGAAACCAAGAATATCCCCGCATACCGTGCAAAGGTGGAAATGGTTTTCCAGAGTTTTAACCTCTTTGAAAATATGACCGTTTTAAAAAACTGTATGATAGGTCAGATGAAAGTCTTAAAAGCGGATAAGGAAACCGCAAAAAAGGAGGCAATGTTCTACCTCGAAAAGGTCGGAATGGCACCCTACATCAACGCAAAGCCACGTCAGCTCTCCGGTGGTCAAAAGCAGAGAGTTGCCATAGCCAGAGCGCTTGCAATGAAACCCGATGTCATTCTCTTTGACGAGCCCACCTCTGCCCTCGACCCGCAAATGGTCGGCGAGGTTTTAGATGTTATGAAGGACATCGCCGGGGAGGGACTCACAATGATTATCGTAACTCACGAAATGGCGTTTGCCCGTGACGTTTCAAATCACGTTGTGTTTATGCACGACGGCGTAATCTGCGAGGAGGGAACTCCCGAAGAGATATTCACCTCGCCCAAACAGGAAGAAACAAAAGCGTTCCTGTCCAGATTTATGAATAATTAAAAAATCGGCTGTAAAAACCAAGAGTTTTTACAGCCGTATTTTTTTACCGTCTTCTGCGTTTTGTCTGCTTTTTTCTGTTAAATATCAGCGTTGACCAAACGAATATGATAAGCAGAATACCGAGCGTTACCAAAAGCGTCGGTGACGACAGCACCCTCATTATGCTTTTGTATGTTCCCTTTAAGTTGTCCGCCTCAACCGCCTGCGGAGATGTCAGCACCAGCGATGCGTATTCCTCGCCGCCGTACGTCACTTTAACCACGCCGAGCGCCTGACCTTTTGTTATGGGGGCTTTTATTTTGTCCTCGGTTTTGGTTTTGATTTTTACCTTCTTTTCGTCATAGTCCGACGGCAGATTTACCGACAAATCCTCCGGCGCCTCCAAAAGTATCCTGTCAACGCCCTTTCCGTTGCCAAGTTCAACCTCGGCAAGCACGTCGCCTTTTGATATTACCTTTACCGCCTTGTAGTAGTTCAGTCCGTATTTCAGGAGCGCCCTTGCATCTTCGTAAGAGTAGTTAAGCTCACCGTCATACGGCGAGTTTGCAACCAAACAGGTAAATGATGCGTTTTTGTCCTCATATGTGAGTATCAGTCCGCAGTTTTTGTCATTTATATATGAAGTTTTAACTCCCGTTGCCTTTGACGTATAATACTTATCCGAGGAATACCTTGTAATAAATTTGTTTGAATTGGGCAAATAACGTGTTTCACGGTATTTGTTCGTCGGTGCAATCTCGTGCATACCCGTATTTACAATCTCGGCAAATTGGGGGAGCGACATAGCATATTTAGTGATTTTATACATATCGTCAAGCGTCGTATATTGCTTTTCGTCCGGATAACCTGACGGATTTGTGAACTTTGTGTTAAGCGCTCCGAGCGACACCGCCTTTTCGTTCATCGCTTTTATGAACTTGCTGCGTGACTCCAAAGAGTACGATGCAATCACCTCAGCCGCATCTCCGGCATCGTAGAGCATCATTCCGTACAACAGGTCGCCGATCTTTAACGTTTCGCCCGCAAGAATACCCATATTGCCGAACGAGTAGTCGTATGTGGCGAGCGTATCTCCGCTTGCCACAACGGTTTCGTCGCTTTCCACCATATTTTCAATGGCAACCACCGCCGTCATTATCTTTGCAAATCCGCCGGGGGCAATTTTTTTGTCGGAATTGTGCTCAAAAAGCCGTTTTCCGCTGCTGTTATCTATAAAAAGCGCCTCTCCCGAACGGATTGACGGCTTTCCGACGGCACTGTCTGCATATGCGTATATATTTAAGGTAAGAATAAGTGTGGTAATGAGATAAATTATGCGTACCGTTTTTTTCATTTGTGTTCTCCTTTTCGATTTTCTACTATATATTATATCACTTTATAAACTCATATTCCATTAAAAAAGTGTGATTTTTTTGTTAAAATGTGTTATTACTATATATTGTGTCTGCACTTTCGGTCGCAAAGAACGCAATTTTAAAAATATTTGGAAATTTTTAAAATTTTTTCAAAAAAGGTGTTGACAAATGCCATTGTTTGTGGTATCATAATCAAGTCGCTTGTGGGGGGCGCAAAAGTCACAGAGCAGGCGCACATTTGGTCTTTGAAAAATGAACAGCATAAAAAATAAGGTTCTCGTTAA
>CAKSTI010000006.1 GCA_934500705.1 uncultured Clostridia bacterium
TTTTTCAAAAATGCTCAAAAACCGCATAAGAATGCGGTCAAAACAGATTGCATCTATTTTGACCGCTTTTTCTGGTGCACCATCAGGGGTTCGAACCCGGGACACCCTGATTAAGAGTCAGGTGCTCTACCAACTGAGCTAATGGTGCGTGTCAACCAACAAAAGCTATTATACACGTTTTGGGCGTTCTTGTCAATACTTTTTTCAAAAAAATTTGCTATAATTTTCAAAAATATAAAAATGTGAAAATCAAAACACCAAAGACGGCATATAATACATTTGAGGTGATTGAATTGAAAAGCAGAATTATCTACTATGCTGCGGCAAACAGTTGCAGCGGCTACGTGACGCACTTCGGCGAGTATATAAAAACGGGACAGAAAATAATTGTTCTGAAAAATGCAAGCAGACTGATAAAAAATATGCTTTTTAAAGACCTTGAAAAGCAGTTAAACATCGCAAAACTGGATTATGAAACCATAATTTCGACGGGGTATGCAAGAGAAATCGGCGCCGTTATAGTGCCGGAAACAAAGCTGGTTGTAGCTGACGAAACATACTTTGGCAAAGATGTGCCGGAGGGCGCATTTATCTACGATTTTGCCGAATGCTGCGAAACAAAGGATAAACATTTTCTCAATTTAAATACCGCAACACTTGAAGAAAACGACATATATAATGCAATGACCGAACATATGAAAAACGCTAAGGAAATCCACGACAAGTGGGAGGAAATATACATTAAAAACATAGACTTTGACAAGCTGAACAGGGCAACCGACGAGCTTATTTCGGAGATTTTTTCAAACGTGGGAGGAAGCATCGAGGCACAGAACGCAAAAAATGTCAACCGCTTTTTCGGTACATTGCTTCCGAGCGGCGGAAAAAATTACATTGACGAACTTACCGCCGACCTTAAAAAGAGAATTTTTATAAAAGGCAGACCCGGAACAGGCAAATCGACAATGCTCAAAAAAATACGCACTGAGGCAAACCGGCGTGGATTTGACACCGAAACGTATTTTTGCAGTTTTGACACCCAAAGTCTTGATATGGTAGTAATCCGTGAAATCGGCATCTGCGTATTCGACTCAACGGCGCCGCACGAAATGTTCCCCACACGCAGCGGCGACAGCGTCTTTGATGTATACGAAAAGGCGGTTGCCGGGGGCACTGACGAAAAATACGCACAGGAACTTGAAGAAATTCAAAAAAGATATAACGCAGAGATGCATATTGCAAAGCAGTATCTCCACAGCGCCCACGAGGCGGCGGCACGCAGAGAAATCGAGTTTAACAGCACTCTCAGTCAGGAGAGGCTAAATAACGTGATAAAGGAAAGTATCGAAATTTCAAAGTAACATAAAAACAGGGTCTGCAAAAGCGGTGTGATAGTCAATTCCCGCTTTGCAGTACCCCGAAAATTTATTCGTATTTTCCGCCGTTGACATCGTAATTAAGCCACAGAACGGTGTACCTGTCCTTTAAATCTTTGGCATATTTGACGGCGTTATTTATGCGCTCAATGCCGTATTCACCGTAAAAATCATTCATATTTAATCCGACGGCGGCGAGCATTTTTTGAATTTCGCAGCTTTTTGGCATATCTGCGAGAATTTTTTTGATTTCATCCTCTTTTTCAAGATATATTTCGGTTCTGTCCTTGGAATAGTTTCCAACTTTATCTTGGAGCTGCATACAGCCGTCGGCAACGTATTTGTATATTGAGCGCATTTTTTCGGCGTAATCGGCGTGTTCCATAGTGTAACGAACGGGCGGAAACTTTGATTTTAAAAGTTTTTCCCTTATTCTTGCCGTGACAACCGTGGAAAATGCAACGTCAATCCCGTGCGGAAGGTAACGCTTGCCGTCCACAATTCCCGTTATTTCAAAAAAGTGCGACAGGTGGTGTTCACTGCCCGATGCCGGTCTGGAAGAACCCGCAAAGCTCATCAGTATGCCGACAGTGACAAGTGCCTCCATAAGAACACCGACACTTTGCTCATCACGGTTTTTAATTCCGTCCGCAAGGCTTAGGGTTTTTACGGTTATGCCGTGAGTCAGGCTGTATATGTAATCGCAAAAATACTCACCGTTGACGGCGTGGCTTAAACGCCAGTCGTTCAAGGCAGAAAATTTGCCCACAATGTCACCGTAACCTGCGCAAATCATATCCATAGGCGCATCTTTGAGAACCTCGGTATCGGCAACTATTGCCTTCGGCACACCTGCCGGCACGGTTTCCTTCATACCGTTTAAAATCATCGCCGCACCGCTTGATGCGTAACCGTCCATAGACGGCGCAGTTGCGACTATCATATAGTCCACGCCTTTTCTGTGAGAAACGTACTTGCACAAATCCTGAATAACGCCGGAGCCTATGCCGATTATGAGGTCTGCGCCGTTTAAGTTTTCCTCAACGGTTTGAGTTGCGTCCTCATTCGGTATGAGGATTTTTCCGCCGTCAAATATAACCTTTGATACTTTCTTGCCGCCGAGCGCCTCCTCCGTCTTTTCACCCGCCGCAAAATATGTGTTCTCGTCCGCAACGATGAGAATATGCGTGTATTTTGCGCACAAAGACGTCAATCTGCCCTCGGCGCCGTGCTCTATAAAGACCTTATCTATGGCGCACGTATGGCGTCTGCCGCAGCTGCAATCAACGCCTTGAAGCAATAAATTTATATCCATTTTTAACCCTCCGTATTTACTTTTTTGATTAATTGTATTATAATAAAGTTGTCAAAGTATTTCAACAATAATCATAAATCAGACTGAAAAACTGCCATTTATCAAAAAAATATGTCCATTCGGTCAAAAACAATCAGGAGTGTGTGTTATGCTGAAAAAAGAAAGGGAAAACGAAATAATCAGTCTTTTAAAAAAATCCGACGGCTTTGAAACCGTAAAAAATCTGTGTGCAAAGCTGTATGCCAGCGAGTCCAGCATACGGCGTGACCTTAACTCGCTCGAAAAGCAGGGACTTGTAAACCGCATCTACGGCGGTGCGGAGCTTATAACGCTGTTTTCCGGCGTGGTTGACTTTCAGACACGTTCCTACCACAATTCCGCCGAGAAAAAGGCCATTGCGGAAAAAGCGGCAAAACTTGTAAAAGACGGCGACGTGCTGTTTTTGGACTCGTCGTCAACTACCTTTTACCTTGCCGCCGCTCTGATGCACAAAAGTTCTCTGACCATTGTTACAAATAATGTGGAAATAATCAGCCTGCTGTCAAATTCCAAGGCAAAGGTAATATCGTCGGGCGGAATTTTGAGCCGTGAAAACCGCAGCTGTCTTGTCGGCAAAGGTGCGGAGCAGACGTTTGAAAACATCTTTGCCGACACGCTGTTTTTCTCGGCAAAGTCGCTGTCTGATGACGGTGTTATATCCGACTGCACGCTCGAAGAAACAGCGGTAAGAAACTGTATGATTAAAAATGCAAAGAAAAAAGTCTTTCTGTGTGATTATGAAAAGATAGGAACATACTCCTCCTACCGTCAATGCGGACTTGACGACATCGACTGCCTCATATGCGAAAGGGACGTAAGTAACGTATTCGGCGACAAACTAACGGTTATTTAAGTTTTTCCTCTTAAATTCGTCAAGAACCGCCTTTTCAAAAATGCGCTTAAATGCCACAAAACCCGTTTCGTTTTCGCCCACTGCGGTAACAAGCACGGTGTAAAAACCCATACGTCTGCCGCCGTATATATCGGTAAAAATCTGGTCGCCGACAAGGCAGATGTTTTTGGAGTCAAGCGAAAGAGTTTTTTGCATTGCTCTGAGATTTTTTTTAAACGGTTTCCAGGCACGGGAAATAAACGGAACGCCAAGGTCTTTGCAAAAAGGTTCCACCCTCTCGGCATAATTGTTTGACACAACGCCGCACCGTATTCCTGCCTCACGCAAAGAGCGGAAATAGTCCGCAATTTCCTTGGGAGGACGTGCGGTATCGTGCGTGACAAGTGTATTGTCGATGTCAAAAATCACGCCCCGTATATTTTGGGATATGTAAAAATCCACGCCAAGCTCAAAAACATTCCCGGCAAGTTTATGCGGATAAAATCTCTCAAACATAGCTCTGTTCTCCGTTTTTTGCAAAAAATTCGGGGGTGCTGCACCTGTGCGACACCCCCGTTTGTATTAAACCAAATACTTTTTGGCAAGTGCGTTGACCGCCCTGCCATCGGCTCTGCCCTTAATCTGCGGCATAACCGCTGCCATAATTTTGCCCATATCCTTCATAGTCGAAGCACCTGTGCTCTCTACGGCTTTTTTAACAATTTCGTCTAACTCGTCCTCAGATAATTGGGAAGGTAAATAACCCATTACAATTTCTATTTCTCTGTTTAGTTGGTCTATCAAGTCTTGCCTTCCGCTCTTTTCGTAATCCGGCAGAACGTCCTTGCGCTTTTTAAGCTCCTTTGCAATGACATCGACAATTCCGTCATCGTCAAGCTCGGTACGGTTGTCCTTTTCAAACTGCAATATTGCAGCACGGATACTCTGAACGGTATTTCTTTTGATTAAATCCTTTTCCTTTAAGGAGAGCTTTAAATCCTGTGCCAATGTTTCCTTTAAACTCACGATACAACGCCTCCCGTAAACGGATATTTATTAATAAACAAACGATGTCCTACTTGTAAGAACGCTTTCTCGCAGCCTCGGACTTCTTTTTACGTTTAACACTTGGCTTTTCGTAGTGTTCTCTCTTTCTGATTTCGGACAAAACGCCTGATTTTGCACACTGTCTTTTAAATCTGCGAAGTGCACTGTCTAAACTTTCATTATCCTTAATTCTGATTTCTGCCATTAAAATTCCCTCCCTCCGTTAATGCCTGTCATCTAAACACATAACGGGTTAAGACAAAACTTTCACTTGTTAATTATACAAAATTTTTCACTGTATGTCAAGGCTTATTTTGAATTTTTGAGAAAGTAAAAAATTCACGCACAAAATGCGTGAAAACAACCTTTTCGCCAAAATGTCTTGAATTTTGCGGATAAATGGTATATAATGGACTTTGTCGGAGCAATCCGATGTTAAAGGCAAGACTGAAAACAGTGTAAAAGCTGGGCGGTTATGCCACCTAATTCCCGCACTTATAGTCGGGGAGGGAGGTGGTTGCGATGAGAAAGCATACATTGAGAGCGTTTACGCTTGCAATTATATTTTTGATTGTACTTACGCAAAAAGTAAGATAGCCCCCACCGGCCAAGTCAGGGCTATCTTTTAGCGCTATCGTGGCATAACCGTTTGAGGTCTTGCCTTTTTCTATCCTTATTATACATTTGAAAACCGGTTTTGTCAACCGTTTAACAAAAAATTTAATATTCGCAGGCAAAGATCTGTCTTTTTAAAAAAAGGCGGCTTTTTGCTTTATAATGGGGCAAAGGAGGTTTAATTATGGAGATATACGAATATGCAAGGGTGTCGAGCACAGACCAAAACGAGTAAAGGCAGTTGATTGCGCTCAAAAGGCAAAACATTGCCGCTGAGAATGCTTTGCGGATGCTTGTGCGGAAAAAATTACGACGAATTCGTAAGTTCAATAAACAAACACAAACGCTGTATTGCCGGCTGTTATTTTGTTGCATTCGATTTTGAATTATCGGCTGCATATTTTTTGCGCCTTGGCAAAAACGTTTACATACAATTAACATACATATGCTTTCACAGTTAACACACGAAAATGTATAATCTCCTTGTAAGCAGAAAAAATAGATTTTAAGGAGATGTTTTTAGAATGAAAAAACTTATTGCATTGGTATCGGCAGTGTGCCTGACGGCGGCACTCTTTACAGGCTGCTCAAAGCCGGGAACGGAACAGGGGGGCACGTCCAAAGAAAGCGCAACGGTTTCGACCGACGGCTCAACCTCAATGGAAAAGGTAATCGGATTTTTGAGCGAAGCATATATGGAGGACAACTCCAACGTTAAGGTAACATACAACCCCACAGGTTCGGGCGCAGGAATACAGGCAGTGTCCGAGGGCAGATGCGACATCGGACTTTCGAGCCGTGACTTAAAAGAGGACGAGGCTAAGACTCTCGACTCCACGGTAATTGCAATAGACGGAATTGCCGTTATCGTAAACAACGCAAACCCGGTAACGGATTTGAGCATTGAACAGATTGCAAAAATCTACACAGGAGAAATTACAAACTGGAAGGACGCAGGCGGTGACGACAAGCCGATAGTTTTAATCGGCAGAGAGGCAGCGTCCGGCACAAGGGACGGCTTTGAGTCCATAACCGACACAAAGGAAAACTGCAAGTACAACCAGGAGCTGACATCTACCGGTGACGTTATTCAGACGGTTTCGTCAAACCCCAACGCCATAGGCTACGCATCGCTTGCGGCAGTAAAGGACAGCATAAAGGTTCTCTCCGTTGAGGGAGTTAAGCCGAGCACAAAGACAATTCAGAGCGGCGAATACAAAATTCAGAGAGACTTTGTCCTCGTAACCAAAAAAGACAAAAAACTCACCGGCGAGGCTAAAAAGTTCTTTGACTTTGCGGCAAGCAAAAACGCCGACAGCCTCATAGAAAAGGCAGGAGCAATACCTGTTGTAAGATAGGACGATTGATATGAAAAAATCAAAAACTGTTGAAAGAGCAATGAGCGCCGTATTTACCGTATGCGGCGCTGCGGCGCTCATATTTGTAACCGTTATAACGCTGTTTCTCACAGTGTCGGGACTGCCGGCGATACGGAAAATCGGATTTTTTAAATTCATATTCGGCACGGTGTGGAAGCCGACGGCGCAAAGTCCGCTGTACGGAATACTGCCCTTTATATTAAGCTCCGTATGGTCTACAATCGGCGCAATAATACTGGGAGTGCCGGTGGGGATAATGTGCGCAGTGTTCATTGCCAAATTTGCCCCCAAGCGTGTGAGGGCGGTGCTTAAAGGAGCAGTGGAGCTGCTTGCCGGAATACCGTCGGTTGTGTACGGTCTTGTGGGAATGATTGTAATTGTGCCGGCGGTTCGTGAAGTCTTTTCGCTCCCGGACGGGGCAAACCTGTTTTCGGCAATTATAGTGCTTGCGGTGATGATACTGCCGTCTGTAATAAGCGTTTCGGAAACGGCGATAAACTCAGTGCCCAAGGAATACGAGGAAGGCTCGCTTGCACTGGGCGCTACAAAGACGGAAACGGTGTTTAAGGTGACTGTGCCGGCGGCAAAGAGCGGAATACTTGCCTCTGTTGTGCTCGGAATGGGCAGGGCAGTCGGCGAGGCGATGGCGGTTATGATGGTTTCGGGCAATGCTCCGAATATGCCGTCTATCTTTAAGAGCGTAAGGTTTTTGACAACGGCGGTCGCATCGGAGATGTCGTATTCATCGGGGTTGCAGCGTGAGGCGCTGTTCTCGGTGGCGCTGGTGCTGTTTGTATTTATCCTTATTATAAACACTGTGCTCAATGTCGCAGTAAAGAGAAAGCGGTGAACATATGACGGTTTCAAGAAAATTAAAAGACGCACTGTTAAAATTCTTTATGTACCTGGCGTCGGGTGCGGTGTTTGCCCTGCTGGCATTTTTAATCGGCTACATACTCTTTAAGGGTACGGGGCACATAACGCTTAAATTTTTAACTTCAAAGCCGAGCCTTGTGCGTGACACGGTGGGAATACTGCCGAACATTTTAAACACTCTCTACATTATAATAATTACAATTATCATCGTTTTGCCGCTGGGCGTAGGCGCCGCAGTGTACCTTAACGAATACGCCAAAAACAAAAAGGCGGTGCGCATTATTGAACTTGCGACGGAAACGCTTGCCGGAATACCGTCAATAATATACGGACTTTTCGGAATGCTCATCTTTGTAAACTTTTTCTCCCTCGGCACAAGCCTTGTCGCCGGCTCGCTCACACTCGTTATAATGACGCTGCCGACGATTATAAGAACGGTTCAGGAGAGCCTCAAAACCGTGCCGAACAGCTACCGAGAGGGCGCTCTCGGACTCGGTTCGGGAAAGTGGCATATGATAAGAACGGTGGTTCTGCCCTCTTGCATAGACGGCATCGTGACCGGGTGCATACTCTCGGTGGGGCGCATTGTGGGCGAAAGTGCGGCACTGCTCTTTACCGCCGGAATGGCAAACGAGATAATACCGTTTTATCTGGCGGCAAAACCGAACCGTGCCGGCTCAACGCTCACGGTGGCACTGTATATGTACGCAAAGGAGCGGGGCGAGTTCGGCATAGCGTTTGCCATAGCCGTAATCCTGCTTGTGCTGACGTTTATTATTAACACAAGCGCATCTCTCGCCGCAAAAAAATTAAAGAGGTAAGCTATATGAAAAACATAATGAAAACCGAAAACTTAAACCTGTGGTACGACACGAACCACGCACTTAAAGGAATAGACATCGAAATACCCAAAAACCGCATCACTGCGCTAATCGGCCCGTCCGGCTGCGGAAAATCGACGTTCCTTAAAACTCTTAACCGTATGAACGACTTGATTGAGCTTTGCCGTATTGAGGGCAAGGTCACCTTAGACGGCGCAGACATATACAAAGACATTGACGTTACGGTGCTCAGAAAGCGTGTGGGAATGGTATTCCAAAAGCCGAACCCGTTCCCTATGAGCATATACGACAACATCGCCTACGGCCCAAGAATACACGGAATAAAGTCCAAGGTGATGCTCGACGAGATTGTGGAAAACTCTCTGCGCAGTGCCGCCATATGGGACGAGTGCAAAGACAGGCTCAAAAAGAGCGCACTCTCTATGAGCGGCGGTCAGCAGCAAAGGCTATGCATTGCAAGGGCGCTTGCGGTAGAGCCGGAGGTACTGCTTATGGACGAGCCGACAAGTGCGCTCGACCCGATATCAACGTCCAAGATAGAGGACCTGGCTATGGAGCTTAAAGAAAAATACACCATTGTCACGGTTACGCACAATATGCAGCAGGCGGTGCGAATTGCGGATATGACGGCGTTTTTCCTGCTCGGAGAAGTAATTGAATTTGAGGACACGGAAAAAATGTTTTCTTCCCCCCGTGACAAGCGCACGGAGGATTATATAACAGGGAGGTTCGGATAATGAGAAATCTTTTTGACAAACAGCTTTCGCACCTCAATGCGGAGCTTATAACTATGGGCGCTCTGTGCGAGGACGCAATCTCTGCGGCGGCGGAGTACCTGCTCGAAAACGACTCGTCGCTTAAAGAAACGGTATTCGAGGCGGACAGACAGATTGACCAAAAGGAACGTGACATAGAAAACCTCTGTATGAAATTGCTCTTGCAGCAGCAGCCTGTGGCAAGGGATTTGCGCACGGTTTCGTCTGCGCTTAAAATGATTTCCGATATGGAGCGCATAGGCGACCAGGCGTCGGACATTGCGGAGATGGTGTGCTTTGTAAACTCGGCGTGCCTCACCGGCAAGGTTCACATTGCCGATATGGCAAAGGCGACTATTAAAATGGTAACTCAGAGCGTCGACTCGTTTGTAAAGAGTGACGCAGACCTTGCACGCAGTGCCATTGCCCTTGACGACACGGTGGATAACCTCTTTTTAAAGGTAAAGGGCGAGCTTATAGAAAGCGTAAAGGAAGGTCAGAGCGACGCCGAGGCACTCATAGACCTGCTTATGATTGCAAAGTACTTTGAGCGCATAGGCGACCACGCAGAAAACATTGCCCAGTGGGTAATATATTCTCTCGGCGAAAACGCTTGAAAAAACACCGCAGCAATGTTACAATAGGTGTGAGGTGACATATATGATTTATCTTGTAGAGGACGACGACAACATCAGAAAGCTGGTGAGCTATGCCCTCGCCAAAGACGGCTACGAGGTTTGCGGCTGTTCGTGTCCGCACGAGTTCTGGGACAGCATAGCCAAGACTCTGCCGGAGCTTGTGCTGTTGGACATTATGCTCCCGGAGGAGGACGGGCTTTCAATCCTTAAAAAACTGCGCAGTGCAAAGGCGACCGAAAACGTGCCCGTAATTATGCTTACGGCAAAGTCGAGCGAATACGACAAGGTTACGGGTCTTGATATGGGCGCAGACGACTACATTGCAAAGCCGTTCGGAATGACGGAACTGCTGTCGAGGGTGCGTGCGCTCTTGCGCCGTGCAAACCGTGGCGAAAAAAAGGCAAAGGAATACCGCATAGCAAACCTCTATGTAAACCCGGAGAGGCACGTGGTTACGGTGGACGGCGCCGAGGTAAATCTCTCATACAAAGAATATATGCTGCTTATCACACTTATTGAGGCAGGCGGAAACGTCGTTACCCGTGATGCACTTTTGAGCGGAATATGGGGCGAGTATTACGACGAGTCACGCACGCTTGACGTACACATAAGAAAACTGCGTGTAAAGCTCGGCAGTGCCGGGCAGCTTTTAAAAACTGTTAAAAATGTAGGATACAAAATAGAGGTGGTATTATGACCGACAAGATTTTCCGTTCAACGTTCTTTACGTCGCTGATTGTTTTGCTTGCAAGCCTTGTTTTGGTTATGGGGGTGCTTTTCGGAGCGTTTGAAAACCGCATAACGGAGGAACTCGGCGTTGAGGCGCAGTATGTTTCGCAGGCGGTGGAGAGCGAGGGGGCGGAATTTTTAAATAACTTATCATCAGACAACCGGCGCATAACGCTGATTGCGCAAAACGGCGATGTAATAGCCGACACGCACGCCGATGCAAGAAAGATGAAAAACCATTCAAACCGAACGGAGTTTAAACAGGCGCTCAAAGACGGCACGGGCACAAGCGTCCACTACTCCGACACTCTTACGGAAAAGACGGTCTACTTTGCAAGACGGCTGGAAAACGGCGATGTTTTGAGGATTTCCACAACAATGTATACCGTAATTTCCATACTGCTCGGACTTATGCAGCCCATTGTTTACATACTGATTGCTGCACTTGCGCTGTCGTTCTTTTTATCCAAGAGGGTGTCAAAAAGCGTTATAAAGCCGATAAACGCAATAGACCTCGACAATCCCGAAAAGAGCGACACCTACGAGGAGCTTTCTCCCCTGCTGCGCAAGATTGTAAAGCAAAACCGAACAATCCGTGAGCAGATTAAAAACGAAAGGCAGTTCCGTGAGGAATTTTCTCTGATTACAGACAATATGAGCGAGGGATTTTTGGTAATTGACAAAGACGCCGAACTCCTGTCGTGCAACAATGCCGCCCTGCGCCTTTTCGGTGCAAGCGAGCCGCACGGCAATGTACTCACTCTTAACCGCACCGACGACTTCCGCAAGACCGTGGACGAGGTGCTCAGCGGCAAACACGCCGAAAACACAATGACTCACACAGACAGGACTTACAGGCTCATTGCCAACCCCGTTTTCGGCGACAAGAACGTAATCGGCGCAGTAATCGTCATTATCGACATCACAGAGAGTGCACAGCGTGAGGAAATCCGCCGTGAGTTTACGGCAAACGTATCTCACGAGCTAAAAACTCCCCTTACGTCAATATCCGGCTTTGCGGAGCTTATGAAGGACGGCGGTATGAGCGAGGACACCGTGCGTGACTTTGCAAACTCTATCTATACCGAGGCGCAAAGGCTGATAACGCTTGTAAACGACATAATCAAGATTTCACGCCTTGACGAGGGGGCAGACCTCGAACGTGAAAACGTTGATTTGCTCGAAATATCGGAGAATGCGGCGCAGACGTTAAAGGCGTCCGCAGAAAAAAAGAACGTTAAAATCGCTGTAAACGGCGAAAGCGCAACGATTTTCGGCGTACGGCAGATTTTGGAGGAAATGGTATACAATCTCCTTGACAACGCCGTTAAATACAACAAGGACGGCGGCACGGCGGCAGTGAACATCGAAAACCTCGGCAGTGAGGTAAAGCTGACCGTATGGGACACGGGAATAGGCATCGACCCGTCACAGCAGGAGCGGATTTTTGAGCGGTTCTACCGTGTGGATAAAAGCCGCAGCAAGGCGGAAGGCGGCACCGGGCTGGGACTCTCAATCGTAAAGCACGGCGCAATGTATCACGGTGCGGCGCTCTCTGTAAAGAGCAGTCTCGGAGAGGGAACGGAAATTGTTATAAGGTTTAAAAACAAAACCAAAGGCGGGCGCTGATAATCACCCGCCGTTGCAATTTTATCCGATTCGGTCACACATCTATTCCTATTTCCCGATGAAAATATTTAAGAGTAGTAAACTGAAATTTTTTAACAGCATAGTAATTTTTTTTGCCGTTTGCGTAGGCAATATAATCCGAAACAAATTTTCTGAACTGTTTAATGATAAATGCGGCATTGTTGCTAAGTTCCGTATATTCCATATCATTTATGTGTGCCGCTGCACCTATGTATTTACTGTCGTTTACAACAACCGCCTTTGTGTAGTCAAGACCCGTTACAGAATTTGTCTGTCTTGTGGATTTTTTAAATTTGTAGCAACTGTTATGCGGTACATTGGTTCTGAACGGAATTGCAAAAGTGTTATTCTCGACCTTAATCAACATAACCATATAAGGGCGATTGTCTTTGTTTTCAATCTCAGGGTAGTCATTTGCATTATATTTTTTATAAAATTCTGCCGACAAATAATTTAATTGGTAATTTTTCTTATTCATTGAGTTTTCTCCGCCTAAGAATAAAGCCCCTGTGTTTATATAACACAAGGGCATATCTTCCATTGGGATTTCTTTTTGAAAGGTGTTACCCTCACACCCGGTCTTTAATTGGGATTTCTTTTTTTAAAGGTGTTACCCTCGCACCTCATCTTCAACTGTATTTTAGCATATAAATTCTGCATTGTCAACACAAAATTGCAAAATAACAGTTAAACCGCTTTTTGGAAGATGATATATTTTATGCAGTGAACAAAAAAACAATTCCTTATCATTGCGCACACCTTTTTGTTTACTTATTTTCAAGCATATCATTGACATCTACATTCAATATCCTGCATATGCACAAAAGCTCATAATCAGTTACAAGCCGACTGTTATTCTCAATCTTGCTCACCATTTGCTGGTCGATGTTTATGTTCATAGTTTGCAGTTTGGCGGCGAGCTGTGCCTGCGTGATATTATTTTTTTCACGGTAAAATTTGAGATTTTCATATATTATGTTTTTGTCATCACCGTATATGATTTTTTTCATAGCACACCTCTGTCAAGCGAAAAACGCATATTAATTTGCGTTTTTTCGCCAATACTCATTGTCAATCTCCCACATTTTACCGCTTAGGTGCAGTTTTTTAAACATATTATAAAGACTTCGCACCTTTAAAGACGGCTTTAAATTTTTGGCGCACTTATTGACCTTTGCCGCCGTTTTGTCCAGTTTCTTTAAAAAATCGATTTTGAATTTTTCCGGCATATCGTTCCAAAAATACTGCCAGACGGACTGCGTAACCACGTGGGTGCGTGCCACGCCCCAGTAGTCCATACTGTCTTTTATGTCCTTTGCGGCGGATTTAAGCCCTCCGCCGCCTGCCGTGGTGATTATCACCGCCTGCTTATTCATCATATCAAAATTCGGGCGGTGCACAAGCCACCTGAAACCGTAGTGGTCCAAAAACGATTTTATCTGTCCCGGAGCGTGAAAGCACCAGACGGGACAGCAGAATATTATAACCTGCGAGGAAGCAAACGCCTCGTTTATCGGCTTTAAATACTCATATCCTCCGCATTTTTCCTCGCCGCCGTGCAGGCACGCATAACAGCCACGGCAGATGTGGGGCATATCGTTGGGCAGGGTAAACTCATAGACTTTATCCGCTCCGTCAAGTTTTGACACCAGATATTTTGCCGCATTGTATGTACTGCTGTTTTTGCGTGATGTTGCACGAATTATTGTTACATTCATATCAATCACCTTTTACCAAATTTTTACCCTGTCCTCGGGGGCAACCCACATTCCGTCCTTTTCCGTTGTGCCGAAGGCATCGTAGAACTCGTCGCAGTTTACAACAACACGGTTGACACGCAGTTTGTCCTCGGAGTGAACATCAAGGCTTGCCGCATACTTTGCGTATTCACGTGTTTTTGTTGACCGCAGCAAGGCTCAGTGCAATAATTTTGGTTTTCATAGTTTCACCTTTCTTCATAATTTTTTCTCGCCTTCCTGTTATACGTACGGTAAAAAAGTCTTACGTGAGCGTCGATTTTTTCGAGGCATTCGCTCTCCCTCTCCGGCTGGCGGTCGCAGATGCCCATAAACACAAGAATTGGCGAAACATACGTCACCGCAAGCGTTTGCGCATCTTCGTCAACAATCTCACCCGATGCAATAAGGCTCTTAAATATCCCTGCGTGGTAGGCGACAAGCCTCTCTACAAATCTCTCGGTATACAGCTTTGAAAGCTCCGGCGAGCGGAACTGCTCAATGGTCATCATCTTGCGAAAAAGCGCAATGCCGGAGTCGTGCAGCGAAAAATCAAAAATCTGATGCACCTTTTCCACCAGTGCATCTTCGGCTATTTCGGTAAACACAGCCACGTCACGCTCCGAGCTTTGCACGTGAATTGCAATGGCGTCCGTGTACCTTGTAAACTGGTCGGAAGTTTCCTTTACAATGGCGTCAAATATCGCCTGTTTGCTCGGATAGTGATTATACAGCGACGGCGCCTTGATGCCCACCGCCTTTGCAATTTCTCCCACGCTCACTGCGTCATACCCTCTTGACGAAAACAGTTCGAGCGCCTTTATAAGTATTCTGCTCTTTGTATCCTCCGTTTTCATAAGCTCCCCCCTAACTAACGATTGTTAGTATGATTATAATACAACTTCCGCCTTTTGTCAATAAAAAAAGATTGCAAACTCTCGGTTTACAATCCCCTTTTAAAAATCACAGTTTCGGCAGGCTCTCCAAAATTTTAAGCTCCGTCAAATCCTTAATCATCGACTTGCAGTTTGCATACCCCATTTTTTTAAGAATATTGCTCACATAACTGCGGACGGTGACCTTTTCTATTATCAAAAATTCGGAAATCTCCGCATACGTCTTGTTTAGGTACAGCTGCTGCAAAACCTCGTACTCCCTCGGCGAGAGCGTGGAAATTTTGCTCATAATATACAAAAGCGACTGCTGACGTCTTTGCAGGGTGTTTGCCTCGTCCGCAATGGAGTAGAGAAGCCTTTGAAACGTGCCGATTTTGTTTTTGTACGTGTCAATAATCGCCTTTTCGAGTTCCTCCACGGGCAGGTCCTTTAACAGATAGTTGTCCGCACCCTTTGAGATTGCCTCCAATATGAGGTTGCCCTGGTCGTGAACGGTAATTATAATTATCTTGCACTGCGGATTGATTTCTTTAAGTTCGGGTATCATTTCTATTCCGAGGTTTGTTTTGTCAAAGTTGAGGTCAAGCAGGATTACGTCCGGCATCTTTTCCTTTGCCAGCGCAGTAACCTCCTCACGGTTGTTTGCCGTTCCCACAACGTCGAAAGCCTCGTTAGCTTTCAGTACAATGCTGAAATACTCACAGATGTAATTCATATCGTCGCAGATTGCAATTTTAATTTTATCCACAGCCTAATCACCACTTCCGGTTTAATATGTTCATTGTACCATTTATGACCTCAAAAGTCAATTACCGATTAATCGAAAAGACAAAATCCCCCGTAATATGCTCCGCTCTGAAATACGTTCCGTGCTCATCGGTCACACGCACAAAGCGCCTG
Source organism: uncultured Clostridia bacterium (assembly GCA_934500705.1). Classification (GTDB taxonomy): domain Bacteria; phylum Bacillota; class Clostridia; order UMGS1810; family UMGS1810; genus CAKSIN01. Next base: position 15,626 of record CAKSTI010000006.1, read on the forward strand.
TCGGGCGGATTTAACAAATCCCACCGGTTTTCCGACGGCGCAACATCGGCACTCTGCGAGCGGTCGCTGTCTGCAAAGAAGCACACCGTTGCATCGTCAAGTCCGCTGATTTTAAAGCGTCTGCGGTACTTCATACAGCTGCACGTAACCTCTCTTGCGCCCACCACGCCCGACTTTTGCTCCGCAAATATACGGCACTCCCTGTGCTCACTGCGGGAAAACCGATAGGTGGAAAAGCCGTTTTCCATCTCCGTTTCTCCGCTCATAAGTATTGGCGCACCCAGCGGAAAGCGCAGTCTTGTTTTGGTTGTGGTGTTTGCATTGTATACCGAGAAAAACAGGGCGTTGTTGTGACGGGAAACCGTCATTGTCGGCGGTTTTGCGCCGCCTTCGCTCCTTATGCAGATGCCGTATTTTTCCGCCGCATCAAGCAATCCTTCTGCTCCGTCCGCTATATTTACGTGCAAAGCGCCGTCAATGTTTGGCACATTATCGGCGGAGTATGTTATGATTTTTATGCCGTCGGAGGCAAAACCTCTTAACTTTTCCGCAATTTCGGCGTTCGTGGGCGAGGGGGTTATTAGTATGCTCTTGCGGTACAAATCCTTGCCGTGCTTTGCAAAACTATCGGCAGAAACCACGCAGTTGAGCGGAAAACCGCCGTTTATCGCATCGCATATAAACTTGTCGCCAAAGTACATTGCCGCAAGTTTGTCCCCGCTGTCGGAGGACGTGTACTCACGCATCGGGTACACCCACACAAAGGGCGCAGGCTCGTCACTGTTCAACCGCTCCGCCTTTAAGATATGCGCCAACGGCTCATTTACGCAAAAGTCGGGCATATCGCCGAACGAATTGTCTATGGACAAGATGCTGAGTATTTCTGCGCTCTTTGTCCTGCCCTCGCCGTCAATGCGTGACACCGCCATAGGCAGATAGATGTCGTGCGGTTTGCTGTCGTAGCGGTCGTACCACGGGCTGTTGAGCCACCAGGGGTCGTGAATGTAGTAGCGGAACATAAACTTATCGCCCGGCAGATTGCATATGCGTGTCATATGCCCCATAAGTTCCAGACCGAAGTTGTCGTTTAGCGCCGCCCAGGGCGAATTTGGGGGCGGAGTGATGTTTTTCTGACTTGAATATATGTCGCAGAGCGGTACGCCGTCGCTTGCGTAATCTATGCCGACGGAATTGTTTGTCCCCCGTGTCCTCACGGGAAAATCGGGACAGCCCTCACGGAAAAGGCGCCAGAATTCAAGCACGCCGTTCCTCACGTCTGCAAGTCTTTCGGGGTGGAAATTTTCGCCGTCGTACACCTTGCCGTCCTGACTCCACGGGTTCACGCTGAAACCCATACCGTTTGAGAGCCATATGTAGTCAAAGCCCATATCATTTAAAAAAACGTTTGCCTGCTTACCGAGGAAAAGTCCGAACGGCGTCTTGTCCGGTATGCCGTCGGGGTATGCGGCGTAACTGCGATTATCGCCGCTGAGGACGGCGCTCGTGTCCACAAATCCGCCCACATAGTCACGGTGAGTGCATATCTCGGTATGGCGGACGTACTTAAAGTCCGACACGGCAAATTCCGGGCCTATGTCGAATGTTTCCCCCACGGTGATTTCCGCATCGGGGAACGCCTTTTTTCCCTCCGACTTTATGGCGGAAACAATGCTTTTAAGTATTGCATACGTCATTTTGGGCGGCTCTTTTGTATACAGGTGCTTTCTGTCGTGCAGAGATGTTTCGGGCGGGTCTCCGTCCGCAATGAGCGGTTTGTTGGCATTGCCGATGTAGCGGCACCACTCAAACTCGTCGTCAAGGCTGCCGTTGTAGTCCAGAATTTCGCTCCCGTCCGCAGTCCACAGCATAACGGACAGGCTCTCTCTGCCCTTTAAAAGCGGCCGCCACATCTCAAAGACATTGCGGCAGACCGACTTTATGTATTCACCGTCCGTGCGCTTAAACGGCTTTAAGCTCATTTCCAAAGTGATGTTTTTAAACATTGTTATCTCCTATATGTTTCGGCGGTTTTCAGCCATTGAAAACCGCCGTTTAGTATTATTTGTAGCTGATTATGCCGTACTGCTTCGGATTTTTGCCTCCGCCGATTCCGCTGTTCCATTCAAGGTAGCCGATACGGCCCGTGCCGTCGTGCTGGTTGAACAGGACGGAGAGTTTAAGAACGTCGCTATCTGCAATGCTGAAAGGATATATCTCCGCAGACGGGATAAACGCCTTGTATATAATCTTACCGTCCGACACGGTAACATCTTTGACGCCGCCCTCGATAAGGCTTTGCTTTTGCGTGTACCCCTCCGGCGCTTTCTCCGCCGTGATAAACGGCGCCGCCTCTTTGTAGAGAGCCGTCTGTCCGCCGATGATTTTGCCGAACTGGCACTCTATGCGGTCGTCGCTGCTGCCCTTCATTCCGACGTCTATGGCAAACTGCATAGAGTCAACGCTCCACAGACCGCCTTTGTTCTTAGCCTCGTTGTTGATGCTGTCGTCGGTAACTTCTGCGGCAAGGTAAACTCCCTCGTCCGTAACACCGACTGCAAACTTAGCCGCAAATGTGCCCTGCTGTGCACCCTCGTTTAAGGGAACCCAGTTGAGGTTGTCGTCAATCCAGTTTATGCCGTCGGCATATTCAAGGGTTTCCTTGTCAAAGAGCGGTTTGTTTACCGCAAGGGCAAGGTGCGGATAGTAAACATCGTTTGTCTTTGCAACCTCGGCATCGAGCCATATGTCGCCGAACTTCATCGGTTTGCCGCCGTCAAGACCTCCGCCCCAGGCAAGCGAACCGCAAATTCCCGTGCCGTCGCTCTGATTTGCCATAACGGAGAAGTGCAGAGCCTCGTTTGTGTTTCTCTCGTACGGGTATATCTCCTTTGTCGGCAGATATATCATATACGTTGTTTCCGCCCCGTCCGTTGTACGGCTGAATACTGCGTCTTTGATTACACTGCCGCCGGGTGTAAAGTCGGAGATAATATCTCCGCCGATGTACGGTGCGGTTTTTTTGTAAACCGTGGGTGTTCCGTCGGCGTTAAGCCCCGCAACGCACTCCATATATCCGTTGTCACTGCGGTCGCCCACGGTGTCAAAGGCAAATGTAATGCTGTCCTTTGTGTTCATTTCGTCGGGTGCTGAGCCGGCGTTGTCGTCCTCATCGTGCACCTTTGCCACGATATACATTCCGTCGTCCGCAACGGAGACGGCGTGCTTCATATCAAAGCTGCCCCTTTGCGCACCGTCACGCCTTGCAATCCACTTTTCGTTGTCTGAGGTATACTCAATGCCGTCGGCAAGCGCAAATGCGGCTTTGTCAAACAGGGGTTCGGTACTGCCGTTTGTTACAACGTGGGTGAGGTTCTTGGTGACGTCGTTTTTCTGCTTTTCGGTTATGTTATACAATACGTCGCCGGTGTAAACCTGCTCGCCCTTATCAGACGGTATGGAGTTTAACTTTTCGCTGTCAAGACCGCTGATAAAGTACATCGTTTCGGGTTTGATTTCTATGTTATTTAAATCCGATGTGTCGATGTCGTTATTCTCCCAGTCTATAATCTTAAATCCGTCCGCTGCGCAGTCGGTAATGAGTTTGGAAAGCACTGTTGTATTTGACTTGGAGCCGCCGACGTTCCACACAATGAGCTGGTCTTTGCCGTTGCTGTTTACCCTTACAACGTTCTGCTTTTTGTTTGCCAGCAGGTATTCGTCCACGTAGTCATACTGTTTGCCTACGGTGTCAAAGAAGGTGTTCATAGCCATTGCGGCAAATCTGGGCTGGAAAACGCCGACTTTGTATGCGCCGCCGTCCATTCCCTGACCGTAGATTTTGTTCTCGTTTAAATATTTGAGCCACTCTATGTTGTGGGACACGTTCACGGCAAAAAATGTGGTGAACTCCGAGCCGTATTTAAAGTCCTTCAAGAACTCCACAACCATACGCATTGCCTCTTCCTTTTCGGTGTTGTTGAGGTACTCCGAGTCGGAGGAGCGCAGCATCATATGAAGCTCCGTGGAGCAGATAGGCTTAGGCTCTTTGCCGTAGTCCTCTGCAATTTTGTTGTAGTTCCAGGGGTCAACGTCCCAGCCGTGCATTGCAAGCAGGTCGTAGGCATCGTAGGCGTCGGTCTGAACAAGCTCCTCGTAGAAGTTGGTATATCTCCTTGCGCCTATTCCGCCGAGTATTACACGGCTCTTGTCGCCCGGCTGATATTTTTTGACAGCCTCGTAGCCTGCCTTTTGAATTTCGGCAAAGTCCTTGGTAATGCCCTGCCAGAAAACACTGCCGCCGAAAACGTGCGGTTCGTTCCATATCTCCCATATGTGGCAGTCGTCCTTGTAGCGGTTGACCGCATAATCCACAAAGGCTCTCCAACCCTCGATGTCCACGGGTGCGTAGTAGGTAATGTTTTTGCCCGTGGGCGAGTCGTAACCCGTGCGGTACGGCGCAACGTAACGGGGAGTGCCCATAATGTTGATAACCAGGTCAAACCCCAGCTTTCTTGCGTCATTGACAGATGCGTCCCACTCGGCAAAGTCAAAGTCGCCCCTCTTGGTGTTAGCCTTTGACTGCGTTTTGTAGGCAAGACCGTCGGGAGAGAACCAATGGAAACGGATTTTTTTAAATCCCAAAAGATTTGCAACGTCTATCTGGTCGCCTTGGAGTCCCTTTGTTCTGCCGTTTGCAATGTCGGGGTTTAAGTATCTGCCCGCCTCCATAGAAACGCAGAGGCGGTCGGAGCGTTCGCTCATCGGTTTGGTTTCGTACCGTGCAACCACTATGCCCTGTCGCTTTAAGTAAACTCTTACGTTTTCGAGAGTTTTGGGGTTCTTAACGCTGTAAAAGTCGTTAAGCTCCGCCTTTTGACCGTTTTTGTCCACGGTGTAGAATTTGTATTCGTAAAATCCCTGTTTTTCCGGTTTCCACTTGTAGCCGCCGTTAAATGCGCTTACCGAAACGCTCTCCGTGTGCACAATGTTGTTCCACGAGTCGTATATCTCAATGAAAACGTCCTTATACACGTCCGTGTCCAGTTTGTTTTGCGGCGTCATCGTCACGGTGTCGCCGAGGACATACCAGTTGCCGAGTTTATCCGCCTTGATTGACGGCGTTACCGCAGTGTCACGGATAACGGGAGTGGAAACAATCCTTACGTTGTCAACCATTATTCTGCCCGACGGCTCGCCGAGAGCCGGGTTGCATCTGGTACAGAAAACTATGCGTATTTCGTCGGCGTCGCTCGGAATGAGTGAAGTGTCGAGCTTTTTGGTATAGTGCTTCCACGTGCCCTTGTCCGGTGACTGGTAGATGCCGTCTATATATTTTTGAAAATATCCGTTCTTAAACGACTGAATGAGGAAGGTAAACGACGCACCGGCAAAGTCGTCACTCTTAATGGCGTCAAAGGAAAACTCAATTACGCTGTCCCTCTCAAATTTAATCGGCGGTACATACGCTCCGCCGTAGCTTGACTGCGATGCGCCAATCTGCAAGAACGAGTTGTCGCCCTCGGTGACAATCTTATTTGGCACGGTGAACATCTCAGCAACCGCACCGTCCCACAGACCGAGGGTGATTTCGGGCTTTTCGTCCTCAAAGTCATACTCGCCGAGAACGGTTTTGCCTTTGTCAAGGATTTTGTCCTTGCTGTCTTTGGTGACAAGTTCGTCCAGGTTGAGGGTTTTGCTCACAATTCTGAAATCGCTGCCGAAGTATGTGCTCCACCCCATTTTTTCGCAAAAGCTCTTTAAGGGAATGTATGTATATTCCCCCAAAAAGAAGCCGTTTGCGCCGTCGCCGTCGATGTCCTCCAACGATGCGCACACAACCGCACACTCGTCTTTGCCGTCTGTTATGATAATTGAGTTTTTGGAGCCGTCCCACTTGTACGTTACGCCGAGATGCTCCTCAATCCAGCCAAGCTCGCAGTAATACGTGCCGCCTATTGTCATACTCTCGTTTGCGGCAGGGTCTATGGCCGAGAGCCTGCCCAAATCGAGAAGTCTGTTCATATTCTGGTAGCAGATTACGGAATTTGAAACGATTTTTTCCACCGTATCTCCGCTTTGCGTTTCGTTTGCAGCCTGAGCCGTCTTAACCTCGGCGCACAACCCCGTGCCTGCCGCAGAAAATGCCAGCGCAAAAGAGACGCACAGCGCAGTACACGCCCTTGATATTTTATACATTGCCAATACCTCCGCCCAAGCTGATTTTTAGGTTAATTAAGTGTTCCCACACCGCCGGTTACCGTAAGCGTTTTTTCTGCAAGGCAGTTCGGGTAGGGTTGCATTTCGTCAACGCTGTTCCATACAAATGCCTTTACTGTGTATGTGCCGTTATCAAGCGACGAAACATTCACCTCTGCCGAGTAAGGATATGCCACGCAGGAAGCTGTGCCGCTTTCTGTTGTATTAGCGGTTTTGTAAGCCGCCATAAGTTTGTTGCTATCGTTATAAACTCCGAGGATAACTGTGGGAAGATTTGATGTATAAACAGAGTTTGTAATGTTAACCGAATTTGTGGTTGCTTTGAGCACACCGTTCTCAACGGTTATCTCCGGTTTTGTGTTTATATATCTGTCAATGTAAAACTTCTCGTTTGACAAAGTGAGTTTTACAGCTGACTTTGCCGCTATTGTAATATACGGTAATTTATAGGCGGTAGTTATATCGGCGAGTGTATCTGTGTATTTGGTAAACGCATTGGGGCTTACCGATGAGAATGTCCAAACTTCCGTTCCCTCTGCCGCCGGGGTTTCATTTAATACCCAGTTTCCGCTTGCATCTTTTGTAACGTACGGGTTTGTGAATGTTGTATATATCTTTCCGTTTATCAGGTCAGCCTCTATTTTTATGTGATATGTGCAGCCTGCTCTGAGCAAGGGTTTTGATGCCGAATAATACTGGTCGCCGCCCGAAATTTTTTCAGTTCCGCCGGTTCCGCCGCCCCATCTGAGGTAATACTTTGTTTCCGTTTTATTTACATCGGTAGCCCAGAATTTGATTGCATTTTGCCAAGCGTCACCTATTTGAATATAAAACGAACCGTTGTCGCCAATATTCGGAAGTTTATCAAGTTTAAAGTCAAATTCCCAAGACCAGTTATTCTTAAACCTCTTGCTGCCGCCGCTGAATTTGTAACCCTCGCCTGAATTTAAAACTTCTCTGTAAAGAATACCGTTTGCATTGTTATTTGTAGCCAGAGTTGTTGCCGCAGTTATGCTGCTTGCGTCTATAACTCTGCCGTTGATTATGTCGGTACTCTCGTCTTTAACATCTGTAATATAGTCACTTGTTGTTCTGATATCTCCACGCTGCGGCGCTATTAATTTAACTTTATCCGCACTAACGCTCACGCAAAGCGTACCGAGCGCCAAAACCAAAACAATCATCATACATAATACTTTTTTCATAACCTCAAATCTCCTTTAAAATAAATTTATATAGAAAGCTGCCGCTTTAATATATAATAATTGCCAAAACGTTCATACTCTTTGTGATGATAACAGCCTCGGAGTTTTCGAGTTCGCTGTCGTCACACGAGATTAAATTCTTAAAATCAGTCTTATCCAGGAGGTTATTTTTGCTGTCGTACCTGTATACCTTTGTGACGGTACACATTCCTGTTTTAAGGTACTTTTGGGCAACATTTCCGTTTGCGTAATCGTCATATGTGAGGTAACTTAAATGCGATGTGTTCTTATTTGCGATTACGCCGTGAGTTATGGAGAACACCGGGGTTTCCGACTCCGCAGTGGAGAAGGAGTCCGCAAGGAAGGTGCCGTTGTGCATAAGGTAGTACGAAGGCACAACAACACTGCCGTTCTGCCACTTCATCGGGCGTGGGTTGGGGTTAAACGTCTTATCCTCCACATCGTAGAGCTTTTCCAGATAGCACAGAGTACCGCCTATGGTGTACCAGCGGACGATGTCGCCCTTTTCTATGCCGTCGGTCAGACTGCTGTCGTCAATGTAGTGCACAACCTCCGCTCCCGTGCGCAGAATTGTGAGATACAGGATATCGCAGCTTTCTCCGTTTGCGGGATTTGTGCCCTTTGTCATTTTGCTTACAAAGGCGGCGTCGGTGTCGGTGGTGGTGTAAAACGGCGTTCTGGCAAACTGCGTGGTGCCGTTTTCCTCCGCCTCGTCACGGTTGCCGCTGTAACGGCTGAAATAGTAGTACAGGATTACGTCTGCCGCAATGGCGTCGTCATCTCTGCCGTATGCTTTAACCATATAATACTTGTTGTTTATAAACGACGCTGTGGTTAAAATCTTAAACCTGCCCTCGTCGGTGCTGTCCCTGGGGATAGCCATTATCTTGGTGTTTGTGCCGATGAAAATACCGGTGTCAAAGCTCTTTGTTTCCGATGCGTAGTACTTTCTGTTCGGCGTGGTGGTGGTATACATCGGCTTGCCGCCGTCTATCTTGTAGAGGGTGTCCTCGCTCTCTCTGCCGACTTTGTAGAGAGAATAGTCCGCCTCTCTCTCCGCAGTTTCGTCAAGGCAGGTGTCTACGGAGCTGACCTCGGAGTCATAGCTCAGGCTCATATACACAAGACGTGAACGCTCGGCGCTGCCAAGACCCAAGAGCGCCCTTATCTCCGATGCGCTCTTGCCTTTGCAGCGGACGCCGTCTATCTTTACGTCGTCGGCAACACGGTACTCACCGATTTTGCCGTCGTCTTTAAACACTTTGAGTTTAAGTCCGTTGTCAAATGCGCATCTTTCCGATGCATCGGCTATTATGTAAGCATAAAAGTCCGACATATCCGCCTCTTTTTCCATATGAGATACAAGACCTTTGCGGTTTATATACACCGTGTACTCCGAGCCGGGAGTGACGATGCCGTCCGCCTTGTTTTTCGCCTTGAACTTATCGGTGTAGGAATACTCCGTTTCGTCGTAGGTGTGAATACTTTCGTTGTATGTTTTAACCGTCACGGTGCTGTCGCCGCAGAGGGTTACATACGCCTGGGTGAGCTTTTTGCCGCTGACAATGAGCTGACCGCTCTTGCCGTCCAATGAAACCGCCGCCGAAACGGTGGAACCGCTCTCAATCTCCGATGCGGACAGGGCGTTGCCCTGCTCATCACGAATGTCGAACAGGTCGGCATCGTCCATACGGACGTTGTTTGCGCTGTCGAACTTGTCTATAATTACGGAAAAGTCCTTGTTTTCCACAACTCTGTCAAAAATAAGGTCGCTGTACTGCTTTATGAGCACAACGTCGAGCCCGTCCACGGAGTTTTCAATCACCGTGATACTGCCGTTGTCGATGTCAAAGAGGCTCTCGTCGTAGCCGCCGTTTCTCACAAGTGCGCCGTTGTAGAGAACGGGCACATTTTTGGCGATTTTGAGCGTGCGCCTTGAACCGTTTGCGCCTATGTAACTGAGAGTGCCGTCCTTAAATCCGCTAAAATCCTCATCGTCCACAACGGTCATCTTGGTGCCGTAATCCTCAATGTGGAGCACGGTCGGGATTTTGTCATCGTATTCGTACCTTGCGTACACCTTTACTTCCATACCGATGTAATCCGCCGCATCGGTTGCGCCTGTTTTGTAGAGCGCACCGCCGATTTTTACATAACCGGTATCGAGCGGACTTCCGCCGTTGAGCGAGGCGTAAGCATTGTCGGTGAGAATACCGTCCTCCTCGAATATGTCGAGTTTGTCGTATATCAATGTGTTGTTTTTATCCTTTTCGTAGCTTGCCGAGCCGTCCTTGACCGATGAGAGGTTAAGGGGCGCAATCTCTATGGCGTTGCAGACGAGCTGAACGGCATTGGCAAATGTAACGCTCTGCTCGGTGAGGTCAACGTTTTTGGTAAGCCCAATCTTTGACGCAACGGTGAGAAAGTTGCTCTCAAATCCGCCCTGCCAGCCGACGTACTCCTCGTAGCCGAGAATACGCAGAAAGATTGTAACCGCCTGTGAGGGCGTGAGGGGGTCGTTGATGCCGAATGCTCCCGTGCCGTCGCCACGCACTATGCCGTGCTTTGCCGCCGCATCTATGGCGTCACGGTACTCGTAGTTGGGAATGACGTCGGTAAAGGTTTCCGTCATTTCCACAGACGGCAGCTCCTTTATAAACGTGCGCACCGCCATATCGGTAAACTGAGCTTTGCTCACGGTGTCCGTTTCGCCCGTTATGTCAAATTTAAGTATGCCTATATCCCGCAAAAGACTGCATCTGTCGGCAAAACCGCCGTCCGGACTCTGCGCAAGTACCGCAAAGGGGCACATAACGCCGAGTACAAGAGCGAGCACAAGGAATGTGCAGAGGGCTTTGGTTGATTTAGCTTTCAAGGTTTATTCCCCCTTTGCCGAGTTTTAATATATTGTGTATAAGGGTTGCCGCCTCGGCACGTGTTATGCTGCCGTCGGGGCGGAAGGTGCCGTCTGCGTAGCCGGAGATTATTCCGCTGTCTTTGAGCGAATACACGGCGCTCTTAGCATAATCCGCAATGTCCGCATCGTCCGCAAACGGTGATAAAGTTACGTTTTCTGCCTTTATCAGCCTTGCGATGATTACCGCCGCATCTTGCCTTGTTACCGCTCTGCCTGCGCCGAACTCGGTATCCGATATTCCGCCGATAACGCCGTTGGACGAGAGTATGCGCACATACTTTGCGAACCAGTCGCTGTCGTTTACGTCGTTAAAGCTCTTTGCTCCGCCGTTTTCGGTCAGGGCAAATGCCAGTGAGCAGATTTTGGCAAATTCCTCACGCTTGATGCTGTCGCCGGGCAGGAACCTGCCGTCGGAGCCGTTTATCACTCCGCACTTTGAAAGTGCGGTAATTGCCGTCTTTGCCCAGTCATAGCCGCCGAGGTCGGAATATGTAATCTCCGTTTTATCGGGCGTGGGGGTAACCGTCGGCGTTGACGGACCGCTTATGCTGACGGAGCCGCCTTTGCCGCCGCTTGTTTTGCCTCCGCCGCCACCGCCTCCGGATGATGAGGAGTCTTTTTCGTCCTCCGCCTTTTTCTCGGCGTCGGCTATGCACTTTTTAACCGCAGTGTGGAAGTCGTCAAGGCTGACAATGTTCTCCGACTCGCCTAAAAACGCTCCGTAAAAAGCGGTTTTCTTTGTAAGTGCGTTAAACCTTTTAAGGTCGCTGTCCGGTATGCTGAAAAGATTATCGTCCGCAAAGAGCACTTCGAGGTCATAGATATTGTCCACGTTGTTTTCGAGGTATGCCCTGAGCGACATAGCGTATATCTCGTCCTTAACCGAGCTGTAATCTCCCGTGTTAAACAGCGCTATGATGTGTGCGCCGAGGGAGTGGGTGTTTATAAACTGCGCTATCTCTGCGTAATCCTCGCCGAGAGCGTCCATATATTCGTTAAACATACGGCTCTTGTCCTCTGCGCTCAGGCTCTCCGTGGTAAGACCGACGTTGAACACTGCGTCCGAGAAGTTGGCACGCACCTGCGCTTTGCTGCCGTTCGGTGCGCCCTTCATTGCAGCTATGAGAACCCTTTGCTTTTCGCCGTCCGTAAACTGGTTGAACAGCGAGAGGTCAACGCCCATATATCCGCTGTACTTTTGCATAAAGGAGCCCATCTCGCCGACGTCCTCCGTCTTTGCGATTTCGTTAAACTTGCCGACTGTTCCGTCGGTGTAGTCGGCGTCGCCCTCGTATATTTTGCCGTAAGCACTGTATATGGTGATGTGGCAGGGCTTTTCCTCCGACTTCATAATAAAGTCGAGGTCAAACGTGCCGTCGTCGTTGGTGCACACTTGGTTTACATAAAGTCTTTCGCCCGTTTCGCCGTCGCTCAATGCCACAGAGAGCCAGAGCGGATAATACGGCGAATAGCTCTTAATCTGCTCCGGCTCAAATCCGAGCGAGGCGAGGTCTGCCGTGCCGGAAAGATGAGCACGCAGTCCGTCGGAGCTTACCGTAATCTGTGCGCCGCAGTCCGCAAATGCGGACGACACGCATATGAGTGCAGAGAGCGCAGAGAGCGCCAAAAATCTGTAAATTCTCATTTTCTCTATCCTTTCACTGCGCCGGCAGTCATTCCCGACACAAAGTATTTGTTTGCAACCGTGTATGCAACGAGCACGGGAACTATTGCAACCGCCATACCGGCAAACATCAGGTTCCACTGCGACACCGCACCGCCGGAGGTTTTAAGCTCAACAATTCCGGCAACAAGCGTCTTTTGCGACGGCATACCCATTGTGAATATTGATGGCATAAGGTACTCGTTCCACGATGCCTGAAAGGAGAGTATGCCTATGGTTGCAAGTATCGGCATCAAAAGCGGAGCTATTATCCTGGTAAAAATTCTGAAATAGTCGCACCCGTCAATCCTTGCCGCCTCGTCCATCTCCTTGGGAAGTGCGGCGATGTAGCCACGGACAAGGTACATATTGACTATCGGTATGCCGAAAAATTTAAGCGCCATCAGTCCGAACAGCGAGCGGTTAAGCCCCACCAGACTTAAAATCTGAAACTTGGGATAAATGGTGATTGTTCCCATATTTATAAACATCAGCGATGCGAACACCGCAAATATTGCCTTTTTGCCCGGAAAGTTGCCACGTGCAAACACATATCCGCACACCGACGAAAGCACGAGGTTTATAACCACGCTGAAAAGCGTATAGTATGTGCTGTTCCACAGCATACGCAAAACGTCAAAGCTGTCGGAGGTAAAGATGTCTATGTAGTTTTGAAACGTAAATTCCTTTGGGATTAAGTTTTCGGGCGACGCCATTATCTCTATGTTCGTCTTGAACGAACTCATTATGCAGTAGACCACCGGCACAAGCGTAACAAACGCAACCAGTGCAAGCACAAGGTACGACACTGCCGCCGTCCGCCTTTTTTTGTTTATCATTCAAATCCACCTTTCGAGTGCCTCATCAATAGATTTCCGACATTTTTTTGCTCAGCTTGTTGTACCCTATTGCAATCAGGCACATAAGGATTGACGTTATGAACGAGAGCGCACAGCCGTAACCCAGATTGATGACCGAGCCGGCAATTCCGGGGGTATACTTTGCAAGCAGATACGACATAACCGTGTGCGTAGCTCCGCCCGGCGCACCGCCCGTCATTACATACACGTACTCGCCCGTGTGCAGTGTGCCGTTTATGGAGAGCAGCAGTATTATCTGCATAACCGGCGCCATAAGCGGCAGCTGAATTTTAACAAACGTCTGCCAGCGTGTAGCTCCGTCAATCTCCGCCGCCTCGTAGCAGTCCTCCGGTACGTTGTTGAGGGCGGCTATAAAGTAGATTACGTTTATGCCGAACGTGTGCCACACACTGCCCACAACCAGAACGGTTAGCGAGGCAAAGGGCGAGCCGAACCACTCGACAGGCTCCTTTATGAGTTTGCACAGCTTTAAGATATGGTTTATGTAACCGTGCACGTCAAACATATTAAACAGCACAACCGCCATAAGTGCCATACTGATTACGTTTGGCAGAAAGAACACACTTCTGAAAAATCCCGTTCCACGCAGTTTCTGATTTAAAATCAGAGCCAGAAAAAGCGCAAGAACCATCTCTATGGGCACCTTATACAAGGTGAACTTAAACGTTGTGAGCCAGGTTGACCAGTAGATTTTGTCGGTAAAGACCGACACTATGTTTTCAAGCCCCACAAACTTTGTGTTCTCACGGATACCGTCGTAGCTGAAAAACGAAAGTCCCATTGCCCACAAAAGCGGATAGAGCGTAAACACGAAAAATCCGATGAGCGGCAGTCCGAGCATAACGTAGTTTTGCCACTCGTCGCCGTACCTGGTGTAATTTGCAATTTTCTTTTTGCGTACAGATGTCATTTTTCACCAATCACTTTCGTTTAGTGTCCCATTTTTCCAGTATAAACTGCTTGCCGTCGTATTCGGGGTGAGCCTCCTGGTAGGCGTCTATCTCCTTGTTTACGAGGTCGGCATATTCCTTTAAGAGCGTATCTATGCTCTTGCCGTTATTCCAGATGTCGTTTATAAAGCGGTCGGAGAACGACTGATACTTTGAAACGTCAAACTTTCTCGAAACGGGGTTTATGGTACTTATTTCGGTGAGCGAGGCAAAGTCCTTCCAGTTTTTCATATCGGAGCTTACCTTGGTGCTCTCGACAATGCTGCTGTCTATGGGCAGACCTTTGCCGGTTTTATACTGCTCTTTGGCAATCTTGTCGCTGTTTAAGAACTTCATAACTTCCATTATAGCCTCAGGGCTTACCCTGTCTTTGAGGGCGCTGTTGATGTAGGGCGTGTAGGAAAGTGTGTAGAGCTGTTTGTACTGCGGCTCCTTGTCAAGCGACGGCAGAGGTGCAACGCCCCAGTCGCACTTTGCGGGGAACTGGCTTGTAAGAACACCGTAGTCGTAAGATGCGCCGAGCTTCATACCGATGTCGCCCTCGGCAAAGCGTGCCCTTGCGGAGTCGTTGTCGAGTGTTTCCGCTCCGGGGAAGTAGCTCTTGTCCTTCTTAATTCCTGTATACATTTCCATAACAGGCTTTAAGGCGCTGTAATCGTAATATCCCGTTGTGGGGTCGTAGCCTATGTTGCCGACGTCGGTCTGCATAAGGGCACGAATGTCGTTTTCAAAGAATGTTCCCCACTTCATAGGGATAATTATGCCGTATTTTCCCTTTTCGGCGTTTGTGAGTTTCTTGGCGTCCTCACGCAGTTCGGCGTAGGTTTTCGGCGGTTTTGCCTCGCCGTTTTCGTCAACTATGCCCGCCTTTTTGAACATATCTTTATTATACAGGAGCGCTCTTGTGGTTGCGCCGTATTTGCGGATAACGGTGTAGGTTTTGCCGTTCATTGTGTTTACGGTTTCTCTGAGCATACCGTCAAACTGCTTTATGTAGTCCTCGCCGCCCGGCAAGTCCTCGTAGGCAAGCAGACTGCCGTTTGACGACAGCTTTAAAAAGTCGCAGGTTTCAAACAAATCGGGTGCCTGTCCCGACTGATAACCCAGGTCAATCATTGTAGAGGACATATCGCTCTTTATAACGTAATTGATTTTTACGCCGAGCTGTGCGCCTTTGGTTGAGTTAAATTCGTCAATGGTTGATGTCATAATGTCTTTGTCGTGGGCGTTGAACGTCCAATAGGTGATTGTCTGCACTTCCTTGGTGTTCGCCTTCTCCTTGCCGCAGCCGGCAAAGGAAAGCGCAAGGCTTGCTGCCAATAATAACGAAAGAACTTTTTTCATCTTATAACCTCCGTACAAAATTTATATATCACTGTAAAAATGATAGCACAATTTATTAATTCTGCATAGTAATTATTTTTCCACAAAAAATGTTGGGGTTTTCTCCAACATATTTAAAAACACTTGAATTATATTTTAAGCGGTGTTATACTGATTAAAAAAGAACGGAGAAACGGCAATGATTTTTATATATCTTACCATTATAATGCTCATTTTCACCTTTGCGCTTTTCAGAGGAAAAAATATGCTTTACTGGTCGCTCGGAGGCTACCTCATAAGCTCGGCGATAATACTTATTTCGCTTTTGATATACAACATTATAATATCCGTCAACTACTCTCTGCCGTCAAACATTTTGGAGCGTGCCGGGTACGGACTTATTTTCTACCTGCGTCTGCACGTGAGCGACATTGTGACGCTGTATAACTTCGGCAATCTCCTGCTTTTGTCATCGTCGGTTATATTTCTCATTATCTCGGACAAAAAGGTCACGCCGTGGCGGATTGCGCTCTTTGTTCCGCCCGTTTTGTATTTTGTAATAAACCACCCCAGGGTAAAGTATCACCTGTGGAATTTGAGTATGCTCCGTGGCAGCGGAAATCCGTTTGAAAAGATAGTTATACTAAACAGCGTACTTCTCATAATCTACTTTTTAATCCCCATAATTCAGCTTGCACGCCAGTACCTTAAAACGCACATTTTTTCCAAAAAGAAATATGCCCTCAGCACCGCCGTATACATTGCCGTAATAGAGATTACTATGGCGCTCGTGCTCCACGGCGACTCGTACTCCAACTACTACCCCCTGCGCTACAACATCAACTCTCTGCCGCTGCACACGGAGGCGGAAAACGCAATAGCTCCGCTGTTTTCGATGCAGCTTAAATACACACAGCTTATTATGGCGTTTGCACTTGTGGTACTGCTCTATATTTTTACCTGCTGCGACTTTTCGCTGACGTTTAACGTAAACTCACGCCGTCACTCCAAGATGCAGAGGGAAAACGACGAGATGTTAAAGACAATTTTCCACACGTACAAAAACGCCTTCTTTGCCATAGAACGGTTTGAAAATATGCTGGAAAGCAACATCGGCGGCGAAAACAAAAACCCTGCGATAGCAGATGCGGCGCTCAGGCAAATCAAAGACATATCGCACACCTACTATATTAATTCAAAAAAGATGATAAACAGCGTGGTTCTGACCTACGACTTTAACTGCGAAAAAACAAAAGTGGACTTAAAGGAGCTTTTAAACAAAACCCTGCTCCAATTTGAGGGCGGAAAAACAATTAATGTAGAAAAGGTTTACCCCTCCGAAACCGTGTTTGTAAACGCAAACTCCGCCGCACTGACCGAGGCGTTTACCAATATTTTAAACAACGCCGTCGACGCAACCGAGGAGAGAGAAAACCCCACCGTGCGCATATCCGTTTTTCTTGAAGGGAAGCAGGCTGTCATAAACTTCTATGACAACGGCTGCGGAATAGAAAGAAATGAAATTAAAAACATATTCAGACCGCTCTATTCAAAAAAGAGCAGTTCCAACAACTTTGGAATAGGGCTTTCGTCCGCCCTCAAAACCATAACATACCATTCGGGAACAATTCTGTGCAAATCAAAACCCGGCGAATACACCGTGTTTCAGGTTATTCTGCCGGTCTTAAAACTCTAATATCTGCCTCTCCGCCATAGTGGTAAACTTTCTGTCGTGGCACACTATGTGGTCTGCAAGCCTTATGCCGAGGTTATTTAATAGATGCCCCAAGTCATTTGTCTGCACTATGTCGTCATCTGACGGGTCAAGGCGTCCGCCGGGGTGATTGTGCGCAAGGTAGACTAAGCTTGCCTTGCGTTGGAGTGCGTATTTAACTATCTTGGGCTTATCCACAAACACCTCTTTGGTATTGCCGTCGCTTATGTAGTCCGTGGCAATCAGGCGGTAGTTGTTGTCAAAGCTCAGCATAATGAGCTTTTCGGTCGTGTATGAGCCAATCAGAGTACAGCAGTAGTCGGCTATGGAGCAAATGTCGTGAAAGTAGATGCGCTTTCTGAGGCGGTCCGCTTCAAGGCGCTTTATGAGCTGAGATACAAACATTATGAGAGAGGCGGTATTGTCCTTGACGTACTTTACTTCTTCGAGTTCGGACTTTGACGCCTCAAATACGGCATTGAGATTTTGAAACCGTTCGAGCAAATCGTGCGCAATGGGGTTGGTGTCCCTCTGCGCATTGCAGTAATAGAGCAGAAATTCCAGAATTTCGTGGTCGCTGAAAACGTCTATATCATTGTCCAAAAACTTTTTCCTCATTCGCTCCCTGTGTCCGCTGTGAGGATTTTTATTTTCTGTTGCCATTGATTGTCACTCCCGATGTTACTATATCCAATGCGCACTTTCGGTGACGGACTTAACGGTGTCATCGTCTGCGGTGTTTACCCTGTCCGCATCTTTGGAAAGATACATTAAAAATTCTATGTTGCCCTCAGGCCCTTTGATTGGCGAAAAGTCAAGCCCACGGACGGAAAACCCCGTGTCAAAGGCAAGCGAGGTGATTTTTTTAATTACCTCTGCGTGCACCGCAATGTCACGCACAACGCCCTTTTTGCCCACCTGTTCACGCCCTGCCTCAAACTGCGGTTTAATGAGGGCAACCATCTCTCCCCCGTCTCCCAGCAGTTTATACGCAACGGGGAGAACGTGGCTCAGCGATATGAACGAAACGTCCGTGGAAACAAAGTCAAGCGGCAGTTCCACAAGGTCAAAGTCTATGTAGCGGATATTTGTCCTCTCCATATTGACCACACGCTCGTCACTGCGCAGCTTCCACGCAAGCTGACCGTAGCCCACGTCCACGGCGTACACCTTTTTGGCGCCGTTTTGCAGCATACAGTCCGTAAATCCGCCCGTAGATGCGCCTATGTCCATACACACACAGCCGTCCAAGGTTATGGGGAACACGTCAAGCGCCTTTTCGAGCTTTAAGCCGCCACGGCTCACATAGCGCAGTTTTGCGCCACGGATTTCTATATTCATACCGTCTTTAACCTTGTCGCCGGCTTTGTACGCCTTTTGACCGTTTACGTACACTGCGCCCTCCATAATGAGCGCTCTGCCCTTTTCTCTGCTCTCCACAAGGCCTCTGTTTACGAGTTCTACGTCAAGTCTTTCAGGCATTTGTCTTTATCTCCTTTAAAATCCTGCCGCACACCGACGGGGCGTCAAGATGATGAATTCGCATAAGTTCTCTCTGCTTGCCCTGCTCCACAAAGCAAGTGTCAAAGCCGAGGTTTATTTTTTTTGCATCTATTAAACATTTGGAAAAAATACTCTCTCCCATTCCGCCGCTTACTATGTTATCCTCAATGCTCACGGCAAGCTTTTTGCCCTGTGCGGCGTTTTCGATGGTTTCTCTGTCAAACGGGCAGACGCTGCGCACATTTACAACCGATGCGCCGACGCCCTCATCTTTTAGCATCTGTGCCGCATCGAGCGCAGTTTCCGTCATTCTGCCGCAGGCGAGAATGAGCACGTCCTCTCCGTCCGTAATCCTCTCCGCCTTTCCCGGTTCAAAGAGTGCGCACTCACGGAAGGGCACGCAGTTTTTGGGGTAGCGGACGGCAACGGGAGTTTGGCACTCGTTTACCGCCCAGGCGAGCATTGCCTTAAATTCGTCATAGCACGACGGTGCAAGCACCGTCATATTCGGTATGTGGGAAAGCATCGTAAGGTCGAGAAGTCCCTGATGCGTTTCTCCGTCCTCGCCCGTAACACCTGCGTGACCCACGGCAAACACGACGTGCAGGTTTTGCAGGCATACATCGTGCACAATCTGGTCGTACGCACGCTGCAAAAACGTGGAATACACCGAGAACACCGGCACAAGTCCACGGGTCGCCATACCTGCCGCCATTGTCACGGCGTGCTCCTCCGCTATGCCGACGTCGAAAAAGCGGCGGGGGTACTTTTTGGCAAATTCCGTAAGTCCGCACCCCGACGCCATTGCGGCGGTTATGGCAACGAGTTTTTCGTTTTTCTCCGCCATACCGGAAATCAGCACCGAGAAAGCCTCGTCATACGTAAGGTCGCTCTTGGCAATTCTCGTGGTTTTGCTGTTTACTCCGTGATATTTGCTCGGATTTTCCTCGGCGTCCCTGTAACCAAGCCCCTTTTTGGTGAACGTATGCAAAAGCACGGGGCCGTCTGCGTTTTTGGCACGCTCCAACGCCTCGCAAAGTTCGCCTATGTTGTTGCCATCTATAATTCCTATATAGGTAAGACCCAAATCTTCAAAGAGCGGTGCGGCTATTGCGGCGTACTTGATGCGCCGTTTAATCCTTTTAATCAGCTTTTCCGCTCCTCTGCCGACTGCGCCGAACCTTTTGAGAAACTCCTGGACATCGCTTTTGGTATTGATATAGCGTGGATTTACACGCAGTTTGGAAAGGTGTGCGGAGAGTCCGCCCACGTTTTTTTGAATAGACATTTCGTTGTCGTTCAAGACGACTATCATTTTGGTTTTTCTGAGTCCCACGTCGTTTAGCGCCTCAAAGCTGAGTCCCCCCGTGAGAGCGCCGTCGCCGATTACGGCAATTACGTTCTCGTCCGTGCCGTTTAAGTCCCGTGCACGTGCCATACCCACTGCGGCGGAAACCGACGTGCTTGCGTGACCCACGTCAAAGCTGTCGTACTCGCTCTCGCCCGTCCTCGGAAAGCCGGAAATTCCGCCCAGCCGTCTGAGTGTTGTAAACTTGTCCATTCTGCCCGTAATGAGCTTATACACATAGCACTGATGACCTACGTCAAAAACAAGCTTGTCCTCAGGAAAGTCAAAGGTCTTTGCAAGCGCAAGCGTAAGCTCCACCACGCCCAGATTTGACGCAAGGTGACCGCCCGTGCGCATAACGTTGTCCACAAGGAACTGCCGTATTTCCTTCGCAAGGGTATCGAGCTGTGAGATATTGAGTTTTTTCACATCTTCGGGGGAAGATATTTTTTCAAGATACGCCATTTTCTTACCTTTTTCTGCTGTATTTCAAGGGATTTACCGCCGCTGAGGGGAAAAATTCTCTGCGCTCAGCCGAACAGATAGCTTATCAATCCCACTATAAATTCGTTGTTTTTGTATTTTCCTATTATCTCATACGCATCGGACACGTACTGCTCCATACGGCGGCGTGCCGCATCTTTGCCGAGGATATTTATAAAGTTGGGGCAGATGTGCTCAGCACCGCTGTCCTGCTCCTCGTCCTCAAAGTCGTCTCTTATCTGGAACGCAATTCCTATGTCGTACGCAAATTTTTCGAGGTCGGCAACCGTCTTTTCGTCCGCCTCGCTGACGTACGCCGCACTCATTACGCCGGTCATTATCATAGCCATTGTCTTTTGCTCAATGAGGGCAAGGAGTTCGTCCTCGTCCGCCGACTGCTTTTCGGAGATTTTAATATCTCTGACCTGACCGTTTATCATTCCGTTAATTCCGGCGGAATGTGCAATGTTCTGCATTGCCCTGACCGCCGACGCTTTGCCGTTTTCGCACTCGGAGAGCATAACCTCATATGCGGTGTTCAAAAGTGCGTCGCCGGCAAGGAGCGCAAGTGCCTCACCGTACTTTTTGTGACAGCTTGGTTTTCCACGGCGCATATCGTCATTGTCCATACACGGCAGGTCATCGTGAACGAGGGAAAAGGCGTGGATAAACTCTATCGCCGCCGCAAAGGGGAGCGCCCTCTTGCTGTCGCCCGTGAGCATTCTTGCCGTTTCCGTGCACAGGATAGAGCGTATGCGTTTGCCGCCGTTGAACACGGCGTACTCCACGGCATCGAAAATCTCGCTTTCGCAATCGGAAAACGCCCTGAGGCGGTCTTTCATATACTCGTCTATTTCGTTAATTCTCTCATTGTACTGCGTTTTAAAATCATTCATTTGCGCTGTCTCCGTTTGTGTTGAAGTCTGTTTCTCCGTCTTTGGTAAGGAGCGTTATTTTTTGCTGTGCGTCGTCTAAGAGCTTTAAACACTCGCCGGACAGTTTAACGCCGTTTTCAAACATTTCTATGCACTTATCGAGCGGAGCATCGCCGCTTTCAAGCTCGTTTATTATCTTTTCGAGCTCGTCTATGTTTTTTTCAAAGTTTTTCTTTGCCGCCATTTGCCGCACCTCCGTTTGCCATACAGTCAACCGTCCCGTCGGACAGGCGCAGGGTAAACCTTTCGCCTCTGCCTAAGTCGGTGACTTTTTTTATCACTTTGTCCTCGGTATACGCAACGCTGTAACCACGGTTTAAGATATTTACGGGATTAAGCGCAGTCAGCTTGTACGAGCACTCGGACAGTATGTGCGAAAATTCTTCCAGCCGTCCCTCATACGCACATTTAAGGGCGGTCACACCATCGTCAAGAGAGCGCCACTTTTCCTCAAAAAGAGTCTGCGGTGAGGCAAAAACGCTCCTTTTCATAAGCGACTCCAACACAAACCGCTTATGCTGTGTCAGCTTTGAAAGCGAGCTTAAAAGCCGTGCTCTCGCAGATTTGACCGCCGCATAAAGCTCCGCCGAGTCGGGAACCGCAAGTTCTGCCGCCGCCGACGGCGTGGGCGCACGCAAATCCGCAACAAAGTCGGCAATGGTAAAGTCCGTTTCGTGCCCCACGGCGGATATTACCGGTATGTCCGAATTGTAAATCGCCATTGCAACTTCCCTCTCGTTAAACGGCCACAAGTCCTCAATGGAGCCGCCGCCCCTGCCGACTATGAGCACGTCCGCAAGGTTATTGTCATTGAAATACTCAATGGCATCACAGATGGACTTTGCCGCACCCGCACCCTGGACGAGAGCCGGATATATGCGAATGTCCGCAAGGGGAAAGCGCCTTGACATAACCTTTATCACATCTCTTACCGCCGCACCGTTCGGCGAGGTGACAACTCCCACAACGGACGGGTAACGTGGTATGGGTCTTTTGTGCTCCGGGGCAAAGTAACCCTGCGCTTCAAGCGCCGCTTTAAGCTGTTCAAAGGCGGCATAGAGTCTGCCTATGCCGTCGGGTATCATATCGTCAATGTAAATCTGATACTGCCCGTCCCTTTCAAATACGCTCACTCTGCCGGTTACAAGCACGCTCATACCGTTTTCCGGCTCAAATTTGAGCCTTTGCGCACTCGAACGGAACATCACCGCACGAATGCTCGAAGTGTCGTCTTTTAGCGACATATACATATGACCCGTGTAATGATGCTTGAAGTTGGATATTTCTCCCCTGACGCAAACCATAGTGAGGTTTACGTCGGTGTCAAACTTACGCTTTATGTAATTATTAAGCTCCTGTACGGTAACTGCCTTCATACCCCTACCGCCTAATGTTCTATGGTGTCCGCAAGGACGCCGTTTATAAATGACGGCGCCTGGTCGTCACCGAACTTCTTTGCAAGCTCCACCGCCTCGTTAATGGAAATCTGATACGGAATGTCGCCGTACTTCATTTCGCTTAACGCAAGGCGCATTATGGCAAGGTTCACCTTGGGTATTCTGTCGATAGACCAGTTTTGGAGCGAACCGGTCAGGACGGCGTCAACTTCCGCAAGATTTGCAAAGCAATCCGCCACCGTCTTTTTTATGTACTCGCAGTCGGACGGCGAAAGAGCGGCATACTCGTCGGACGTCTGAAATATGTCCCATATACCGTCTAAGTCCTTCTGCGTGTGGAACGGCGTTTCAAAAATAATTTTAAAAGCGCTCTCCCTCGCTGATTTTCTACTCATTTGTTTCCTCCGAACGGACGGAATGCGTCCGCTTATTCTTCCTCTGTTTCCTCGTTGGCGGTTTCGGCAGGTATGCTCTTGTCCTCCTGCGGAACTTCTATGCCCACAACACGCACGTTTACCTTGGTAACGGTAAGACCTGTCATAAGCTCAACCTCTCGCTTTACTGCGTCCTGGACGTTCCACGCAACTTCGGGAATACGCACGCCGTAGTTCATTATTACGTTTACGTCTATCGAAGCTTCGGTGTCGGTCATTGTAACCTTTATTCCGCCGCCGGCAGGCTTTTTGGCAAATTTTCTTGCAAAGCCCTCCACAAGTCCTGCGCCCGTGCCGCAGATGCCGTCAATCTCGGAAACCGCAACCGACGCTATTGTCACCACTACCTCGTCCGAAATCTTGATGTTGCCGGACGTTTCCTGTATATTTTTATTTTCTTCCATAACGAAACCTCCCACTGTCTGATTATATACAAACAGTATACCACAAAATTTACTCGACTTCAACTATTTTTATATTATTATTTTTAGTAAGTTCGTAAACGGTGTCTATTATCTTTGCGGTATCGGTTGTGGAAAGTCCGTCGCTTTTGACGGTTACGTTTACGCTGTCGCCGTTTATGAACACTACGACGTCGTCAAAGCCTTTGGATTTGAGGATTGCCTCGGCGGACGTTTCGAGCTGTGAGGCGGTGGTGAGTTCGGAGAGTCTTTGCTCGGCGTTTTTTCTCGCTTCGTCGGAGAGATTTTTATTTGCGACGGAGCTTTCCAGCTCCTCTTTTACCTTGGCACGGGTTTTCTCCCTTTCGAGGCGGTAGGAGGCAAAGGTGTCGTCGTCCTTTTTTTCGCTGTTTGGCGCATTTACCATAGCGGTGTCGCCGACGGACGGCTCGCTCTCCATATCCTTTACGCTTAAAACGTCCTTTGTTTCTGCGCTGTCGTCGTATTTGTAGTTGAGATAGCCGGCTACGCCGAGCATAATTACCAATGTTGCGATGAGCATTTGCTTTTTTTTGAATACCATAAACACGTTTATACCCCTTTTCGTTACGCATTGCCTGTCGGCTGAATTTTCACAAAGCCCCGTATTCGGCGGCTTTGTCGGGCGTTAATCGGCGCTTAAAATTTTTACCTTGTGTATCGGCACGCCCAGAACTGCCGAAACCGCATCGGTTATCTTTGCGTTTACCTCTGCGTCGCCTGCGCCTTTGGCAACGATGAGCACGCCCCTCACCTGGGGGAGAACTTCCTCACTGACAAACGGCTCCTCGGAGGACGACTGCTTTTTCATAACCGTATTGTCCTCGCTTGCGGCGGACGTTGACCCCTCCGACACGGTGGTGCTTGTGTTGCTGTCGGACGCCGTTTTTTTAACTCCGCTGTTTTCATATGTTATAAAAACGGTCACATCGCTTATGCCACGCACCTTTTCCACGGCGGCTTTAAGGCGTTTTTCCGTCTGTGCGTACTGCAAAGCGCCGACGTCGGTTCCCGTTTCCTGTCTGTCCGCCGTTTTGCCCTTGTCGGCGGAGAAAAACGACGAGAGCATAAGCAGGGCAATTCCCAGTGCAAGAGCCGCAGCCATTTGACGTGGATTTAATTTTTTGAGTTTTTTTAAGTCGATTTTCAAGTGTATTCACTCCACAGGTTCTATTCCAAAGTTTTCCCTTATGCAGTCGGCAACCTCGCCCTTTTTCTCCGGCGGCACTCCGTAAAGGCGCACGGCGGTGTTCTCGCCCATCTCAACCCTCACATCAACGGGAGCGTCCGTGACGCTTCGTATTTTGTTTTTAATCTCGATTTTAAGGGCACGCTCCGCCGCAGACTTTACGGCTGAGTCAAAGTCCTTTTTCGTTTCCGCCTCCCAATACTCGCTGATACCAAAATCCGCAAAGCCGTCCGTGGGCGCTCTTATCAGCCGTTTGAGCGGTGAGAGGAGCGTATACAGAATAAATATTCCGAGCATAAGGGAGATTATTCCTCCGAATTTTTTGGACGGCGAGAGTATCTGCACCGCCGAGGCAAAGATTGCGGCAAAGCAGACGGAGATTACATACGAATTTACATTTTCCATCTTTATCCCCCCGTGGCGGCAAGCAAAATTACCGTAAGTGAAAAAATGAACATAACCGCCAGCAGAATTACGCAAATCATAATGTTTATTATGGTCTGCCCCACGTCCGCCGTGCAGTCGCTTATGCGTTTGTCGCAGAAAGGCTCACATATGCCCGACGCCGCTTTTAGCATAATTCCTGCGCAAAACAGCTTTATCACGGGCACAAGGCAGAGGGAGAATATTACAATTATCCCTGCCGTGCCGAAGGCGTTTTTAAATATCTTAAACGACGAAAATATCAGCTCGGACGAGTCCGCCAAAAATCCGCCCACAACGGGCACTGCGTGACCCACCGTGTATTTGACCGCCTTCATACCGCTCTTTGCCCCGACGCTTGCGCTTATGCCGGAAAGTCCCGTCATACCGGCAAATACCGTCAGCAAAAATCCCAAAATCCAGAAAACCGTCTGCCGTACAAGCTCAATCAGGCGCAGAACGTGGATTTCCGACGACATATGGTTTGCAATATAGAGCACCCCCGTGCAAAAGAAAATATTTAGCATAAAATCTCCGGCAAACGAGGACATCACATTTACCGTGATAAGAAAAATGCCCCCCGTATTCGCCCCGGCAAAAGACGGAGCGGCGGCGCTCACTATGCCTATGTACGCCGGTACGGACATCTTTACAAAATCCGTAATCTTGCCGGCGGCGTCAAATGCCGCTTCTGCGGCGCTCTTTAATATGCCGAGCAAAAAGGCGGCAATGACGCTGTAACACACCAAAAACAACATCTCCGCACTGCTCTTTACAAAGCTTAGCTCACTGCCCTTGACGCAGGCGCTGAGCATTGCAAAGCCGACTATTGCTCCCGTGTATGCCGCAGCGGTTTTTATCTCCTTTAAAAAGTACGCCAGAACTCTGCCCATAATTCCGCCAAAGTCCGCCTCACTGCCGTTTATAATGGCGTCAACGAGCGCAGAAAGGCTCGCAGAACCCGTCAAAAACTCCGTTTCGTCATAGCTGACGCTCGGAACAAGGTCATCGAACGCCGAAGCGTTAGCAGTGACAAATAAAGATAAGAAAATCAGGCAAAGCGCAAAAGTTTTTTTCATAATTTATCCCAGCATATCCGTTACAGATTGAAATATTTTGGCAAGCATCGGCAGAGCCATTGCAAGCATAACGAGCTTTCCCACGCTCTCCAAGGCACTGCCGACCGCCTTTGCCCCCGTTTCGGCGCATATGTCCGCACCAAAGCTTGTGGCATACGCCACGGCGAGCATTTTTATTATAAGACGGGCGCAGTCGCCGTTTACGCCGCTGATTTTTTTAAGCTGCGAAAAAGAGGCGGCTGTTTTGGAAATAATATCCGCCGTTTGCGTAAAAATGATTATACAGCCGGCAAGCGAAATGAGCACGGCTCCCGTTTTGAAATCCTCTTTTACCAAAAGCGACAAAAGCGAAGTGCACACCGCAAGTATAACCAGCTTTATTATCATATGTCAAACAGCTCCCGAACCGTTTCAAAAAGTGTGCTCACCTGGCGCACCACTATGAGCATAACCACAATAAGCCCGGCAAGCGACACCATAAACGCCTGCTCATCTCTGCCCGACTGAACCAGCAGACGGTAAAGCACGGACACGATTATTCCTATTGCCGCTATCTGAAAAATAAGCTCCGTTCCCATTTTATCACCTAAAACAAAATTGCGCAGATGAGCACTCCGCCGTAGACGCCGAGCATTCTCACAAGTCTGCAATTTTTCTTTTTGTCCTCGCCCGCCTCACGGGCAAGGGCGCAGATTTTATCCGAGAGGGCGTCGAGTTGGAGCTTCTGCCTGCCTGCGTCATAAGCAAGGAATGCGTCACTGCAAGAGGTCAGGTAGTCGCAGTCCGACTTTTTAAGGCTCATAGAAGGAGCGTTCTCCTCCAAGGCGGCACACCACGCCTCGGCGGCGGTAGAGCCGTTTTGGGCAAGGTCGTTTATGTTTTCAAACAGCGTTGCCGCATCGCCTTTGGCATACGGCGCAACCTTTAAAAACAAATGTTTTACAGGCTCCAGCGTGTAGCCGAGCTCGTCTGCCATAAGCGACACGGCATCGGCAAGGTTCAAAAGCTCACGCTCTCTGGCAATCATACATTCCGAAAATCCCCAGCCTATGAGCGTTGCCGACCCGATGACCAGAATTGCTCCGATTAACTTACAAATCACAATAACCCCTCCCGTAAATTTTGCTTACTTCCCCTCTGTTTTTTAAAAATATCACTCTGTCAAAGCACCGTCTTAACGTTTCTCTGCCGTAGCGCCTATCCAAATCCTCAATGCACAGGGCGTGGGCGGTTGCAATTACGCTCACTCCGCCCGACTGCGCCGCAGATATGGCGGCAAAGTCGCTCTCGCTGCCAATCTCGTCGGTTGCAATCACATTCGGCGACATTGAGCGCAGCATCATTTGCATTGCGCATCTCTTGGGATAGCCGCTGCACACAAAGGTAAAGTCACCGATGTCGTTTTGCGCAAATCCCTTTGTAACCGCCGCAATCTCGCACCGTTCGTCGGCTATGCCGACTTTGAGAGAACTTCCCAAAAGTCTGCAAGCGTCACGCAGAAGGGTTGTCTTGCCGCATCCCGGCGGAGAGGCTATGAGCACGTTTGCCGCCCTGCCGCCTAAGAAAAAGACGTCCCTTACACGCTCTGCGCACCCCAGAACCTCACGGCAAATGCGCACGCACACAGCGGAAATATCCTTAATGTGGCTGACCGCTCCGCCGTCTATGACCGCAGTGCCGCAAAAGCCGATGCGGTGGCCGCCCTCTATTGTAACAAAGCCGTCCTTTATGGTTTCGTTAATGGAGTAAAGACTGCCGTCCGACACGGCGTTTACCACACGGTTAATGCACTCAAAGTCCGCAATCACAGGTCTTTCGTGCCTGTCGCTGAGGACTTCAAATCCGTCCGAAAATTCCACGGTTACGGGTCTTTGCAAAACAAAGCGGATTTCGCACAGAGCAGATACCCTTTTTCCATAGCGTTCCGATATGGCAGAGGCGATGGGAGTGCCTATGTACGGCAAGAGGTCTGCAAGGAGTTTTTCGGTGCACGGCGCCTCTTTTGACCGGCTTAAATTCCTCATTTGCTCACCTCGCAATACATTTATATTAAAGGTGGAGGACAAATAGAACTGCCTGTCTTAATTCACTTGACAAAACTTGAATTTTCATATAAAATTCTCTTAGGTGATAACGTTGAACAAATATGAAGAATTTGAAAAAATGACAGAGGAGGACGTGCTGTCCCTTGCAAAATCGGGTGACGGCAACGCCATTGAATATGTGCTGGAAAAGTACAGAAACTTTGTGCGTGCAAAGTCGAGAACGTATTTTTTAATCGGTGCGGACAGAGAGGACATAATTCAGGAGGGAATGATTGGACTCTACAAGGCGGTTAGGGACTTTAACCCCGACTCCGGCGCAAACTTCCGCTCGTTTGCCGACCTTTGCATAACACGCCAGATTATAACCGCAATAAAAACCGCCACACGCCAGAAGCATATGCCGCTAAACTCGTATATATCGCTCAACAAGCCGGCATACGACGAGGACGGCGAAAACACGCTGATTAACTCCGTGACGGAAAAGCACCGCTTTGACCCGGAGGAGATAATGATAAACCGTGAGCGGTTTAAGATACTGGAAGAAAGTCTTGTAAAGACCCTCAGCAGCTACGAAACAAAGGTGTTAAAGCGCTACCTCTCCGGCAGCAGCTACACCGTGATTGCATCGGAACTCGGAAAGAGCGAAAAATCCATAGACAACGCACTGCAAAGAATTAAGAAAAAACTGGAAAAACTGGTTTGTTCGACAGAGGAATACCTCTGATTTGTGAAAATAGCACAAAAATAAAACTTGAATTTCTACAAATTCATCAAATGCGAGTATTGCAAAATTTTACCACAGGTGGTATTATATACTCATAACAAAACTTTTTTCATTTTCCCTTCTTATTTTATAAGAGAAAAATAGCTGCCCTGAGGCAGTTATTTTTTTGCTTATTGTGAACACATCAAGGTTTCGGATTTCCACTGCCTAGGCATACAGGTCGGGTTCTCACTTTTTATTCTGTTTGTAAATAAACTTAGGCAAAACGTTCTCGCTTATGCTGAAACCCGTCTTACCCACAATGTATCCCAGACCCGAAAAGAGAACCGCAACGGCGGACACGCCGAGAGAACCGAGGAGCAAAACATTGTTCTTTGCGTCAAGTACAAAGCCGGTAAAAGGCAAATTAAAAATCTTGTAGACAATAAGCGTAACACCGCCGAGCCTGTCTGCCAAAACGGCGAAAGCAAAGTTTAAGACGGCGTAAGGAACGGCATACACAAAACCCTTAAAAATATTAAACGGTTTTGTGTCGGGGTTGTGCCTCAAAACAATCTTATACGAGCGGTAGTCACGTGCGCAGTTGTTCCACGAATTGGCGTAAACCGCCGCCGCAAACATAAAGCACATAACACTGCTGAAAACCGTCCTCGGTCTGCCGACGTCTATTGCCTTGGAAAACACCGTTGTAACCGCAATAAGCGCAAGCACGAGAAAGGCTGTATGTTCGATAAACAAATTGCCTGCTCTTTTTAAAAATTTCATAAGCTCACCTCCGATTAGAGTTCACCTAATTATAATCCACACGGGAGATAAAGTCAAGCAAGATGTTAAATTGTGCAAACAAACTCATCAAATCTGCACACAATTCCGTAGTCCGCATATCTGAATATGGGGGCGTTTTTGTCGGGATTTACCGCAATCACGGTGTCCGCTCCCTCGATGGCGCACACGTGCTGGACTGCACCGGATATGCCGACGGCTATGTAAATTTTGGGTGCGGCGTTTTTGCCCGTGAGACCCACCTGTCGGTCATAGGGGGCAAGGTTTTTGTCAACGAGCGGTCTTGAAACCGCATAGGACGCACCTAAGCTTTTGGCAAATTCGATAAGTTTGGGCAAATTATCCATAACCCCTCTGCCGCCCGACACTATCACATCGTCGGACTTTTGCGAGCATCTGACGGTTGCGGTCTGGGGCAGAGTGCGGCACTCGATTTTGGCAACTATGTTGCCCCCCTTTGCCGGGCGGTACATAAAGAGCTTTTCGCCGTCCGTTTCGAGAGCGGTGCAGTCGGCGCACAGTCCGGTAGAGAGCATTGCCGCAACCTGCGGAGCGGTTTTTCTTCCCCACAGGTCGGCGTTCCACAAAATGGCGGACGGCTTTTTACGCTTTGCAAGCTCCGCTATTTTTACGGGATCCTTTTCGCAGATTACGCACACATCATCGGAGATAAGGCGTGCCTTTTCGCTCACGGTGTCGCCGATTGCCCAGACGGACTTCATCTTTTTTTCGGACGGTGCGGTTTTAACTCCGCTGCGCTCCTTTGTTACAAGCGTTTTATAAAGGCTTAAAAACTCCGTCGGTTCTATGAATTTGCACTTTCTTGTCCCGCTGCTGTTCTCAAAGGTCTTTATAACCTTTGTGGGCGAGCCGGAAAGTCCGCATCTTTTAACGTCTGCGCCCACTGCGGAATTGTCCAGAACTTCAATTTCGCCGAGTTTTGAGCGTATGGACGGAAAGCGCAGGGTGTTGATGCGCTCAACCGTAACAAGCGCCGGGAGTTTGGCGCTCTCCTCTCCCATTCTCGTTGTGCAGCGGATTTCGTCCGATACTTTATCTATGCTCATAACGTTTGTTATAAGTCCTGTTCCCATAAGCGTTGCAAGGCAGGGTCCGACCTGGGCGGTATCGCCGTCTATGGTCTGCCTGCCGCAGAATATGAGGTCGGGGTTCATCTTTTTAAGCTGACAGGAGAGAATGTATGCCGTGGCAAGGGTGTCCGAGCCGGCAAAGGCACGGTCGGAGAGCAAAAACACTTCCTTTACGCCGAGCCTTGTGAGCGAGCGCAGCTTTTCCGCCGCAGACGGGGGGCACATTGACACAACGCTGACGGAGCCGTTTTCCACGCACAGAGCCGCCTCCAAGGCGCACTCGTCAAAGGGATTGAGCTCACCGTCAACAATTTTAACACAAACCGCTATTTTCATAATCAATCCTCGTTGTAAATGGGTGCAAGGGCGTCGTGCACCTTTTTATATCTTTCAAACACTTTTTTATACAGGGCGTGGTTTTTGGCATCGGGCATTGTTTCGGAAACCGTTTCGTTGCAGACGTTAAGAGCGTCCTTGGGAGTTTTCCAAAAGCCTGCCGCAACGCCTGCAAACATTGCACTGCCGAATGACGAGTCGGCGTACTTTTTCTCCACAAGTTTAATGCCCAGTATGTCCGACGTTATCTGACGCCAAAGCGGACTTTTACCGCCGCCGCCGATAATTGCGGCGCTGTCCTCGTGGGGTATGCCTATTTTTTCAAGCTCGTTTTTGCAGTCGAGGATAGACATAGACACGCCCTCCAAAACCGCACGGGTAAAGTGCGCCTTGGTGTGCGAAGAACGCACGCCGATGAAACTTGCGCACAGCTTGGGGTCGGCATACGGCGTAAGCTCGCCGTTTAAGTACGGGGAGAACACAAGCCCGTCTGCACCGGGAGCAATGCTCTCCGCTCCACGGTCAAGCTCGGCGTAATCTCCGCCGAAGGTATCACGGTACCATCTGTACGACGCCGCACAGGATTTTGTTGCCGTGCCGGGGTACCAAAGTCCGTCTATTACGTGGGAGTAGTTTATCAGATTTTTGTCGGGGTACGACTTACTTGTAACCACGCAAATTCTGCCTGCGGTTGCAAGCTTTAAGGTCATTTGCCCCTCGGACACTGCGCCTGCGGCAAAGACTTCCATTACCGTGTCGGTTGTTCCGCAGAGCACCGGTGTGCCCTCGCAAAGTCCCGTATCTGCCGCCGCATCTGCGCTGACAGTGCCCGCAACGTCCGACGGGCTGACGATTTTGGGAAGCGCCCGGGTATCTAACGAAAGTATACCGCAAAGCTCCTCCGACCAGCACTGACGGTTGTAGTCAAAGAGCATACTGCCCTCCGCCTCGATGTTGTCGGTCACGTAATCACCTGTGAACTTATGCCTTACAAAGTCCTTGGCAAACATTATCTTTCCAACCTTTGCCCAGATTTGCGGCTCGTTGTTTTTAATCCACAAAAGCTGTGGGAGAGTCCAGATTGTATCCACATTATGGAGCACCTGTTTTAAGATAATGTCGTTATAGTTTTCCCTCAAATACTCAACTTCTTTGAGCGAGCGAATGTCCGTCCAGTATATTGACGGGCGCAGAACGTTAAAATCGCTGTCCATAACCACGGCGGTATGGGTTGCGGCATCGAGAGAGAGAACGGATATGTCCTCGGCGCTTACTCCGCTTTTTTCCAAAACAGCTTTAATATTTTTCTTGGTGGCGTCATACCAGTCCATAGGGTTTTGCTCCGTCCAGCCGCTCTTAGGGTAGAGAGTCGGGTACTCGACGGTATTTGTCGCCGCAATCCTGCCGTCCTGCGAGAGCAAAGTTGCCTTAGATGCGCCGCCGCCAAAGTCTATTCCGAGTGCGTACTTCATATTTCACCACCGCAAATCTTATAGTTTTCGCCGTATATTCCCGCAACTACTCCTCTGTCTGTGAGAGCCTTGTTGTCCTCGTGGGCGATGAGCCACTTGTTCTTGCGGAATATCAGTTTGTTATCGGACTCGGTATCGAGCGGTGTATTTGTGCCCTCCAAAAGTCCGACTACACAGCCAAAGCCGCTGTCTGCCACATGGAGCGGACAAAAGTGCAAAGTGGTTGCGTACACCTCTATTGCCTCGCCTTTTTTAAGCAGAAACGCCTTGACGTTTGCCGAGTTGTAGCGGTTGCCGTCCTCAATGTCACGGATGTCGCCGAGGAGCAGAACAAGATCCGTTATGCCTATGTTGACCTCGGAGCAGGTGTGCCATTCAAGGGCGTTGAGCGTATCGTTATGACCCCAGCAATAGCCTATTTGTGTTGGCATCTGACCGAAAAACTTATCCTTAATCTCCTTTGCAATGCCGAGTTTTTCAAACGCATCAACGGTTGGGGCATAGGACGAGCCTTCATCGGGGAGCTCGATTTTCTCCGCCGTCTTTACAATCTCCGCCGTATCTAAATCTATGACTTTTCCGAACTGTTTAAATTCTTTGTCGTTTACGCTGTAAATTTTCATTTTGTTCTCCTTTCACGCAAAAATATTATATCCCTTTGACCAGGTATCCACGCCGATGCACTCGTAGACGAGCTTCCTCATTTTGGGGTAAACTTCGAGCTGTGACGCTCCGATGTCTTTGAGATGTTCGGCAAAAACTATGGTTATTTTCTTTTTTATGTCGATGAGCACCAAACTTCCGTGATAACCGACGGAAACGTAGGCGTCATCTTTTTCCGTTTCTTTATAAATAAGCTGATTTATGAGCACGTCAACGCTGAACTCGCTCAAAAGTCTGTAACCCTTTTTTGAAGTGCCGCCGGCGCAGAGGGTTTCCGCAAACAGTACAAAGTCCTCAACGCCTGTGATGAGAGAACCGGCGTTCCTGTCATAGACCGCCTTTGCGCTCTCGGAGCGGACAAGGGTTTCCTTTTTTGACTTGTCGTATACGTACTGCATAGCAATCCTGCCGCTGTTTTCGTCATTTAATTCAAATGTGGTGCTTTTCATTTTAAGAGGTGCGGTTATGTGCTCCCTTATAAAATCGTTAAAATCGGCGCCGCTTGCCGACTCGATTATCTTTTTAACATTTTCGTGGTTAAAGCAATCGTCCTCGTTTCTGAGGTTTCCGCTGTAATTTTTGATAAACTCTCTCACGGTCACGCCGTCCGCAAATGTGTCCACATACTTTGAAACGCAGTCGTCAAGGGCAATCTTGTAGCGTTCAACAAGCTGCATTACGGCAACACAACAGACAAGCTTTGCCGCAGAGTGCAGAAAATACAGGTCCTTGCCGGACACCTTTTTCCTCGTTGCGTCGCTCGAAACGCCTGCCTTATGACGGAAAACATAGTTGTGGTCATAGTAAATGCAGCAGTCAAAGCCCGGAATGTCATACTCCTTTTTGAGAGAATTCAAGAATTTTTTAAGTTCACGAAAGTCCATTGTCATTGCCTCCACGAAAATATTTTAAAAACGCATTTTACCCGAAATCACGGATTTCGGGCAAAATGCAAATAAATTTAATTGTTAAGCCACTTGTGCTCCTCGTCGGTCGTCATAAAGAAACCTCTGTTTTCTCCCGCCATTACCCAAAGGTAATAGTTGTCGTATCCGGGAGCGGTGTGGAACGGGTGATAGCCTCTGGGAATTTCCACAAAGTCGCCCGATTTAACCGTATATGTTTCGTCAATGTCGCCCTCTTTGGTATACACTCTCTGAATACCGAAGCCCGACGGCTTTTTAAACTCGTAGTAATAAATTTCCTCCGTTGCCGCCTCGGTGGGCATATTGTCGTCATCGTGCTTGTGCGGAGGGTAGCTTGCCCACTGACCGCCTTTGACGTACGCCTCGCCTATGTAGATGATGTCTGCGTCCACTCTCTCGTCCAGGATAAAGTGAGCCTGTCTTTGCCAGCCGGGCTTGCCCATATCCTTAATCACAACGTCCTCGGGATTTATGAGCACGCTCTTGTGGTCTTTGACAGACGGTGACTTGCACACGGCTATTGACACTTCGCCGTCGCCGGTGATTGTAAATTCCTTGTTCCTCGGAACATACACGCACGTTGCCGGGCCGTCGAAAACGTCTTTGCGCTTGCCGATGTTTTTGTACTCAAAGCCGTCACCCGTCACGGTGCATTTGCCGCCGAGAATGAGCAGACCGTACTCTTTGTCTTTTTCGTTATATTTTTTGCTCTCGCCGTCTGCGAGTCTTACCATATCAATTTCAACCAGCTTGCACGAGCTGTTTTGTTTGGAAATCACTTCGGATTTGCCGAATTTTTTATTCCAGGTTTTCTTTAAATTCATTATATCCACGCTCCTTTAAAAATTCAACGGTTTCCAAAAACGTCGGCACGCCGTCACGTGCGCCGAGTTTGGTACATTTAAGAGCGGAAACCGCACTCGAAAAAATACAAGCATTATAGTAATTATAACCCATAATTACAGAAAATGCAAATGCTCCGTGAAAAACATCTCCGGCGCCGTTGGAGTCAAGTGCCTCAACCTTAAACGACGGGTAGGTTTTTGCGCTGTTTCCGTCATATATTACGCCGCCCTTAACGCCCTGCGTCACCACAACGACTTCGGGTAAGTACTTATCAAAAAGCGCCTTTGCCGCCTCTGCCGCATCGCTCTTGCCGGTGTGTGCAAGGGCAAACTCCTCGGAGGGGATTAAGATATCCGCATACGGCAAAAGCCTCTCTATTCCGTCATAAAGTCCGCCGGCATCGTAGAGAACCTTGGTGCCGTTTTGCCTTGCATACTTTGCACCCTCAACGGCGTTTTCCAGCTCGTTGCCGTCAACCATTAAGACGTCGGCGTCGGCAATGGCTTTCTTTTTCTTGTCGTCAAGGGTAAAATCGGGCAGATTTTCCTTGTTGAAAACGCAGGTTCTCGTGGCGTTTTTCTCGCTGAGTACCACGTAGGACGAAAACGAGGATTTGCCTCCGACAACGTCTACAAACTCATTTGTCATACCAAAGCGCTGCATATCCTTATACAGGAAATCTCCGCCGCCGTCTTTGGCAAGCGCACCGATGTACGCCGCAGACGCACCCAGCTTTGCGGCGGCAACAAGACCCGTTGCACACGGGCCTCCGCCGCACTCTTTAACTCCGTTTGCACGCAGTTTGGTATCCTCGGTGGGGTAACTCGGAACCGTTATTAACGTGTCGTACACATTTGCACCTATTCCGACAATTTTACTCATACCCTGTTTTCAGCTCCCAAAAGTTTGATTTTGTCTATGGCAAAGTTTTTAACGCTCTCTATTGCGTCCTTCATAAAGAGGTCTATTGCATAAATATCTCTTGATGTTGCAAAGACGCTGTCAAGGAACGAATAGCAAAGGTCTGTGCCAAAGTTAATCTTTCTTATGCCTGCCTTGATTGCCGCACGGATTTCCTCGTCCGGAACTCCGCTGCCGCCGTGGAGAACAAGGGCGGCATCCACCGCACCGTTAATCTCGGCAATTCTCTCTATTGCAAGTTTGGGCGCCTTTTTGTATCTGCCGTGAGCGGTGCCGACTGCAACGGCAAGCGCTCTTACGCCCGTGCCCTCGACAAACTTCTTTGCCTCGTCTGCCGTGGTGTACTCCGTTGTCTGCTCGTCGCCCTGTGCGGCAACGCCGACGTGGCCGATTTCGCCCTCTACGGCGATGGACACGGCGCTGCACATCTCAACAATTTTCTTGGTATAGGCAATGTTTTCGTCCATTGAAAGCAGAGATTTGTCTATCATAATTCCCGTTGCGCCGTATCTTAACGCTCTTACAACCTCGGTTTCGCCTGCGCCGTGGTCAAGGTGATAGCAAACGGGAACGCTTGCACGCTCTGCCGCCGCCAAAACTACGGGCGCAACGTGAAATCCCTCGTCGTTTGTAAAGAGTCTTGAATAGTTCTGCAAAATTACGGGAGCTTTCATCTCCTCCGCTGCGGCAATTACGCCCATAACGGTTTCCATATTGTAAACGTTGAACGCAGGAATGGCAAAACCGCCTTTTTCTGCCATAGATAATATTTCGTCAAATTTTACAAGCATTTAAGTACTGCCTCCTCGATTGTGATAAGCTCTATGGAGCCGTCCGACGTATCTTTGAGCATTGCGTACTCTGCCGGAGATGCGGTTACGAGCACCTTTGCGCCGATGTGTGCGGCATTTGCCCAGCGGTCAAGCGCAACGAGCCTCATAACGTCCGGTATGTACTCGTTCATAATGAGGTTGCCGGCGAGCATTGTTGCCTTGCCGAACAGGAGCATTTCCTTATTCTTGCCGCAGGAGGCGAGGATTGCTCTTGCGCAGTCGGTTTCCTCCAAGTCACGTGCGAGAAGTGCCGGGTCCTGGAAGGTGAATTCCGCACCGCTGTTTTTAACGCTGAGTTTGCCGTCCTCTATGAGCTTTACGACAAATGAGGTAAAGGTTACAACGTCAGCCTTCAAGTCAATGCCGTACTCTTTGTATTCTCTCAAAAATACCTTTGCGTCCGCAGGGTCGTAGCAAACGATTGTCTTTGCGCCCATTTTATTGAGTGCGTCTGCGGTGGCGGTCATTGTCTTTTTGGTTTCGTCTGCCGCACCGATTAAAAAGTCAAGGTCGTAGCCTGAATTGGGCTCGTGTTTATTGACGGTGAAGTCAACGCCGGCTTTCTTTAAAAGCTCAACAGCCTTTGCGGCTTTATCCGGTGTTCTGTATGCGCCGTCTTTGCCGATAAAGAGCACGGTGTCTGCCTTTTCGGGCAAATCGGATATTGCCTTTTTAAGTACATCGGCTATTTCCTTTTCGCCGTAGATGTTACCGCTCTTTTCGATGTTGTCTATGAGTTTTTCCACGTACTTTGGCATATTGCCTTCAAGCGCTGCGGCAAGTCTTGTTTCCTTTGTAAACTGAACGGGGTCAAAGCCTGTTGCGCAGTCCTGTGTGCAGCCGCCGCAGAGCGAGCACTCGTAGAGGTTATCCACTATGTCGCCTTTGAGCTCGGCTGCGCCCCTCTTTACCAATGAGAGCGAGAGCGCTCTTGCTCTTGATGTGTTTCTCTCCTGACCTGTTGCGTTTCCTATCGGGCAGATGTGACGGCACATCCAGCAGAAACGGCACGAATCTATAATCTCTTTACTTCTCTGTGAAATTTGCATAATCTACTTCCTCCCTTAAAGTCCTAACTTGAACGGGTTCATAATACCGTTGGGGTCAAGCTGCTTTTTAATTCCCTCAAATACCTGCATTGCAGGGCCGTACTGTTCTTTCATAAGTTTGCCGAGCTTTATGCCCACGCCGTGGTGGTCGTTTACGACACCGCCGTTTGCGATTGCAGTTCTTACGCCGCAGTTCCAGATTTCGTTGTGAAGTCTTAATGCCTCGTGCGGGTCCTTGGGAACGTCGTCCACTATAAATCTGTCGTAAATCATACAGCCCCACTCATACCAGTGCGAGAAGTGAGCGATAAATCTTGCCATCGGGAAGTTGCCCTCGATTGCCTTTTTCATCTCCCAATAGATATTTTCTATCTTATCATAGGGAGCTATGGTATCCATTGTACCGAACATCTGCGGCAAATCCATCATATGACCGGGATAGAAGAAGGTGATTTTTTCGTTCCACCACTTTTCGCCGTACTCGGAGCCGAGGTCCTCTGCGTGGTACTTGTTAAATGTGTCGAGGAGGATTTTTTCCTCAACGTCAACGAGTGCTTCAACGCCTTCAATGGCAACGTTCATAAATGCGCCCGGCTTTTCCACGCCGACGATTTTCTTGATGAGTGTTGCGGTTTCTGCCTCGTTGTAAAGACGCATTACCGACGGCTTGAACTTTTGCAAAAGCTCTCTCGATGCGCTGAAAGCGTCCGACATATTCTTAAAGAGGAAACCTCTGAAACGGCGTGTCTCCGGCTGGTCGTAAATTCTTATCTGAGCCTTTGTCATTATGCCGAGAGTACCCTCAGAACCTATGAAAATCTGGTTTAGATCCGGGCCTGCTGCGTGCTTGGGCGCCGGTGATGTTTCTATGATGTCGCCGTTGGGGAGAACAACCTCCATTTGCAGAACCATATCGTCAATCTTGCCGTACTTGGTTGAAACTACGCCGATACCTCTGTGAGCCAAAAATCCACCGACGGTTGAACAGGTGAGCGAGCTGGGATAGTGCATTGTGGCATAGCCCTTTTCGTTTGCAGCCCATTCAAGATGCTTGTAGATAGCGCCCGTACCGGCTTCTATGTACATCGCCTTTTCGTTAAAGTTATAGATTTTGTTCATTCTCTTGGTGTCGAGAACGATACCGCCGGCAACCGGAATTGCGCCGCCCTGCGTTCCGCCGCCGCCGCCCCAGGTGGTAACGGGGATTTTGTAGTAGTTGGCAATCTTTAATACCTTGGAAACTTCCTTTGCGTCCTTGGGCGATACCACAACGTCCGCCTCGGGCATTCTCAGTCCCCTGTCCGCCCACATTCTGGAAAGCCAGAAGTAGTCTACACCGTGAGTAATCTTGTCAATCTCTCTGGTGGAGCAATTCTCTCTGCCCACAGCGTCTTCAAGCTCGGACAGCACCATAGTAAATAAAAAATCCGTCATTTTATAATCCTCCCGAAAAATAATTTTTAATCTTCCAACGGGTCAAATTCAAGACCCGGAATGTATTTGCAGAACTCTTCCAGAACATCGGAATAATCGCCGTACACTTCGCTCATATGGTGAATGTACGGGCCGTTTATGAGCTTTTTCTCAATCTTTGACAAATCCTTGAACTTTGCCCAGATGTACGTGCCCGTGGTCTCGGGGCCGTCGGTTGTTTCAAAGCTGCCGCCGAGGAGTTTATACTTGCCGTCGCCGCCCTGGAAACGTGCAAGGGTATATGTTCCGTCTTTGACACGGAATTTGGGCTTGCCTGCCATAAACTCGGCTTTGCCCTCGCCGCCCCACGCCGAATACGGGAACGGGCCGCAGTGCCAGAGAAGCTCGGAGTTTTTGTCGTCGGGGTTCTTGCAGGTAAACTCACCGAAAAGCGGCGGCTTTTTGCCCCTTGATGCGCACATCAGTATAGCCTGAGAAATTGCACCGCAAACGTCTGACTCGCACGTTACAATGTAGCCCATATCGTAAAGAAGGCTCATAGAAAGGCAGGGACTTACGCCGACTGCCGCCGGGAACGCCGTCCAGCACTCGCTCGTGAGGACGTCCGCTCCGCTCTCCTCAAACACTTCTTTATAGAAGTGAACGAGAGCCATCATCTTGATGAGGTTTTCGTCGCTCGTGTTGTCGTGCTCGGTGTAGTACATCTTTTTAAGCTCGGCAAGGTCGTGTTTAAGTTCGTCTTTGCGCTCGGCTAAAATCTTTTCTATCTTATTTGCGGCAACAGCCATATTCATTGTCTGCATATTCATACCGAATTTTTCGGTAAGTTCAAGCTCGTTTGCCATTACGCTCTTAAAGGGATTGAGTCTTGTGCCGACTTGCATTACCTTTAAGTTTTTAAAGTTCTTGACTATTGTTGCAACGGAGAAAAACTTTTTAATTCCGTCGGCAAAAAGCTCGGAGTCCACGGGACAGTTTTCTATGTAAGTAAACGGTACCTTGTAGCGGTGAAGCTGTTTGCTTATGGCAAAGAGTCCGCACTGTGCGTCCGTGTGCCTTGTGCCGTCGTCCTCAAAGTCCACGTCCTGAGGTCCCCACAAAAGCGTGGGCAGGTTCATCATTTTGGCAATCTGCCCTGCCGCCTCCTCGTTGCCGAAGTTGCAGTTGATGATGAAAATTGCGTCAACCTTCTGCTCCAAGAGGTAATCTCTCACCTTTTCGCAGTCGCCGTTTTCGTGAAGAAGTCCTTCGTCGTTGAGCCATTCGAGGTCTGTAAATTCCGTGTCCTCGTCGGCAAAATGCTCTTTGATGTAGCTTACAACTTTTTCTTTGTTAGCCACAGCGTATTTCGGAGCAAATATGCCCTTTCTCGTAGCTGCATCGGCGAGCCATCTGCGCTCCGGTACAAGCCCGATTTTCAGTTTGTAATTCAGCATAAAACCACCCTTTTTGAAAAATATTTTTATTTTCAAAGATTTTTACTATTGCCATTATACACTATTATGAAAAAAATTTCAATATCTTTTTTAAAAAATATTTGACTTTTTTTAAATTTTGTTTTAAAATCTAATTATAGTTTCCACTAAATGACAGGGCAAGCCCCCTATTGAACATTTGTATAAAGAGGTATTTAATGGATAAAACAAGTCTTAACATTAAAGTATTATATGATGAAATGGGAAAAGCGGAAAAGAGAATTGCCGACTGGCTGCTCGAAAATCCGGGAGAAATTCTTGCGCTCTCCATCGTAGACCTTGCGGAAAGGTGCGGCTGCAGCGAGGCAACCATCGTGAGATTTGCCAAGCGGCTCGGCTTCGGCGGTTATCAGGAGCTTAAAATCTCGCTTGCTCAGGAGAACGACACCACAACGGTCAGCACCAAAATCACCCCCGACGACACCGTGGAGGAAATATACGACAAAGTTTGCAACGACATTTACTGCTCGCTCGAAATGACAAAAAAAGTTCTCGACACCAAAACTCTCGAAAAGGTGTGCGAGAAAATAATAAACGCAAAGAGAATTGTAATTTTCGGACTCGGCAACTCCGCCTCCGTCGCTCTCGACGCCGGTCACAAACTCCTGCGTGCCGGCTGCAACGCATTTGCGTATTCCGACAACCATATGCAGGTAATTGTGGCCTCGCACCTGTGCAAGGACGACGTGGCGCTTGCCGTGTCGCACTCCGGCTCGTCCAAGGACATTGTGGAGGCGCTTAAAATCGCAAAGCAAAAGGGTGCAACAACGGTTGCCATTACCAACTGCGGAAAGTCGCCTATTCAAAAGCAATGCGACCACGTGCTCTTTACCTCGTCGGACGAAACCAAGTACAACATTCTTGCCTTAAATTCCAGAATTGCACAGCTGTCCATAGTCAATGCAATTTACTTTTACATAGTCTACCGCCAGTCGGGCAAGGCGTTGGAGTCGATTAAGGAAACGGAGCGCTCGCTGCTCTCCAAGAAGTATTAATGCCTGTTTTGCAGATTGCGAAACTCCAAGGGCGTTATGCCCTCTAACTGCTTAAACTTTGATACGAAATAGCTGCTGCTGTTAAAGCCGCAGCTTTTTGCCGTTTCTGCGACGGAAACCGAGGTGCTCTCGGCAAGCATCTCCTTAGATTTTTGTATTCTTACCTTATTAATATACTCTGTGGGGCGCATACCGAACGAATTTTTAAATATCGTGCAGGCGTGCTCGTTTGAAACTCCGAGAACGGCGGAAATATCGTCAAGAGCAATGTCGCCTCCGTAGTGTTTGTCCACAAACTCCGCCACAGGCGCAAACCGCTGTGAATAAAAGTCTGCGGAGGCGGCGTCGGATTCGCACAAAAGGAGCAGATTATAAAGGTACACCGACGATTTGACCGACCACTGCGCACCGCCGCCGAGGTGGGCGGTTTTGTGCACAAGGCGGACAAGGGCGGCAAAGTTTTCAAAGTTATACACACCGCTTTTAAGGCGGGAAACTTTTCTTACGCCGCAGCCGTTGTACGTGACCCAATCGGTAATCCAGTTATCCGATGTTTTGTAATAAGAGTGCCTTGTATTTTTGTCAAGAAAAAGTACGTCGCCTTCATAAAGGTCTATCCCTCGCCCATCAAGCTCAACTCTGCCGCTCCCCTCACGACAGAACAAAAGCTGAAAGTCGGGCAGACCGAACTGCCGTATTATTCTGCTTTCTTCGTAATTGATACCGACGGTGGAAACGTAAAACGGCATTGACTTTTCGTACTGAGTGATTACGGGGAAGAAAGTTTTTTTATTCATAAATTCTCACCTTAAAATATTTATATACTTTCTTAAAATATTGTGATTGATAAGCTGTTTTATATATGATACCATATTAATATATTTAAATAAATTTGTCAACAGAAAGGACGAAAATTATGAATTTACCGGACTGGCAAAACTTAAACGTTCTCGGCAGGAACAGACTGCCGGCGCACGCAACGCTTATCCCGTTTGAAAGCGAGAAAAAAGCCGTGCAGGGCGAAAGAGGACTTTCGGATTACTTTAAACTGCTTAGCGGGACGTGGGACTTTAAATACGCCGACGCTGCGGCAAAGGCACCCAAAGGCTTTGAAAAAGACGGATTTGACACAAGCGACTGGGACAGCATACCCGTGCCGGGTTGCTGGCAGTTCTTTGGCTATGACATTAAAAACTACCTTAATATGGACGTTCCTTTTTCCATAATGGCGCCGCAAATTCCCTACGAGAACCCCACGGGCTGTTACAAAAGGGAGTTTACCGTGCCCGAAAATTGGGCGGATAAGCGCATAATACTGGTATTCGACGGTGTGTGCAACTCGTTTAACCTGTGGATAAACGGCACATTTGCAGGATACAGCCAGGGAAGCCATCTCCCCTCGGAATTTGACATTACGGATATGCTGAGGGACGGCAAAAACACCATTGCCGTTGAGGTTTACAAATTCAGTTGGTCTACGTACATAGAAACGCAGGATATGTTCAATTTCAGCGGAATTTTCAGAGATGTGTATTTGCTCGCAAAAGAGGACGGCGGCATCTCCGACGTTAAAATCACATCGCATCTTGCGGACGGCTTCGGCAGTGCGACTCTTTGCGCCGAGGTGCTCTCAAACGGCGGATATGACATAAACGTAACCCTGTATGACGGCGACGAAAAGATATACTCCGAAACCAAAAAGGCGGACGGCAAGACTGTGTTTAAAACCGAGATTACAAATCCCAAACTGTGGTCTGCGGAAAAGCCGAACCTCTATACGATGGTGACATCCGTGATTAAAGACGGCAAAACCGCCGAGGCTTACAAAAACAACGTCGGCATCAAAAAGATTGAGATTAAAGACGCCGTATTCTATGTAAACGGCAAAAACATAAAGGTAAAGGGCGTAAACCGCCACGACACCAACACGGACAAAGGCTACGCCGTTTCCAGGGACGATATGATTAAAGACATTGTCCTTATGAAACAGCACAACATCAACACCGTGCGCACCTCGCACTACCCCAACGACCCGTTCTGGCTCGATTTGTGCGACACGTACGGACTCTATGTAATAGACGAGGCAGACCTTGAAACGCACTGCTTTGCAACCGTCGGCGACTGGGCGAAAATCTCCAACGACCCGGCGTGGAAGGACGCATACATTGACCGTGCCGAGAGAATGTACGAGAGGGACAAAAACCACCCGTCAATCATAATGTGGTCGCTCGGAAACGAGGCAGGCAACGGACAGAACCACCGTGCAATGGCGGCTTGG
The DNA here is from genome assembly GCA_934500705.1 of uncultured Clostridia bacterium. GTDB lineage: Bacteria > Bacillota > Clostridia > UMGS1810 > UMGS1810 > CAKSIN01. The sequence continues at coordinate 59,618 of CAKSTI010000006.1, forward strand.
ATAAGAGAGCACGACCTTTCCCGTCCCATTCACTATGAGCGTGCGCTCATTGATGAGGAAAAATATGCCGACGACTATGTTGACGTATTTTCCAGAATGTATGCAAGCGTTGACTTCTGCGAGGAAGTGGGCAAGCGCACGGACGATAATGTTCCGTTTTTCCAGTGCGAATACGCCCACGCAATGGGCAACGGCCCCGGCTCGCTATCCGATTACTGGGATATTTTCTACAAGTATGACAAAATCCTCGGCGGCTGCGTATGGGAGTGGGCAGACCACGGTATGAGAGAGTTTGAGAACGGCAAAGAAACGTTTAAATACGGCGGCGACTACGGCGACTTCCCCAATGACGGCATATTCTGCTGTGACGGTCTTTGCACACCGGACAGAGAGCCTCACACGGGACTTTTGGAGTACAAGAGGATTATCCAGCCGGTAAACGCAAAAGCAAAGGACATACAAAACGGCATTGTCACAATTACAAACACCTACGATATGTCAGACCTGTCACATCTTTGCGGAAAGTGGGAGCTCCTCTGCGACGGCGTGAGCGTACAGAGCGGAGAGATTGCGGACTTTAACACCGAGCCGCACGATAGCCGTGACATAAAGATTGACTATGATGCAGGTGCGCTCAAAGAAAACTGCGAATACTTCTTAAACCTTTCCTTCTCGCTCAAATATGACACACCCTGGGCAAAGGCAGGTCACGTTGTCGCATACTCACAGCTTAAAGTTTCAAGCTCCGTTATCCTTGAGAAAAAGCGCACGGCAACGGGCATTGAAACGGCGGAAAGCGACTTTGAAATAACTATCGAAACATCCGATGTTATCTACACGTTTGACAAACTCGGCGGAACGCTTTCGTCAATCAATTTCAGAGGCAAGGAGCTTTTGGACAAGGGACCTAAGTTAAACGTATGGTGGGCGCCCACGGACAACGACTATCAGTTTGGCAACGGAATAGAGAAAAAGTGGTATGGCTGCCGTCTTGACAAATTGCAGCATTATGTAAGAGAGGTTCGTCTTGCAAAGGCAGACGAAAAATCCGCAGTTGTTGAGATTTCCGTAATCGTCGGGCCTCCGTCATACTATGCGCCGTTTAATGTGGCGTATACGTACGAAGTCTTTGCATCGGGCGAAGTTGAATTGACAACCGACATAAAGATAGGCAAAATCAACGAAAACGACACTCTGCCCAGACTTGCAAAAATCGGACTGCAAATGGTGCTTGCAAAGGGCAGCGACCGTCTTGACTGGTACGGCAGAGGGCCGCACGAAAGTTACAGCGACAAAAAGGAAAGCGCACTCATTGCCCTTTACGGCGGAAGCGTTAAAGACCAGGAGGAGTTTTACGTTCGTCCGCAGGAGAACGGCAACAAATCCGATGTTCGCTGGGCGGCTGTAACGGATATGTTCGGCAAAGGCATTTTTGCCGACTCCGACGAAGCGCTCAACATCAGCGCACACAAGTACACCGACGAGATGCTCACAAAGGCTGACCACATTCACGAGCTCGGACGCATTGAGGAAACCGTGTTTAACATAGACTATAAGGTGTCGGGACTCGGCAGCGGCAGCTGCGGCCCTGAAACGCTCGAAAAGTACTGGGTTAAACCTAAGGACACGTGCTTTACCGTAAGGCTTTGCCCGTTTGACAAAAACGAGATAACGCCGACGGCACTTCACAAAACAGAATTATAAAAAAACAGAAAAAGGCGCTGCCGATGATTTTCGGCAGTGCCTGTTTAATACTCACCGTTTCTGTACTCTTTGGGCGATATACCGATAAGGCTTTTAAAGCAATGACTGAAAGAGTAGACGTCGGAAAATCCGCATTGGAGAGCAATGTTAGTAATTGTTTCTTGCGTGTGCAGGAGCAGAATTTTAGCTTTATTTATGCGGAACTCCCTTAAAAATTCGTGCGGTGTTATGTGGTAAACTTCCGAGAAAATGCGTCTTAAATTTTTATCGCTCATACCGGCGAGCACAACGAGGTCGCTTATTTTTAAATCGGGGCGGTGATAATTCTGTTTTATATATCCGACTGCACATTCAATTTTTTTAAGCTTTTTGCGGTCTGCACTGCCGAGCACATATTCATTGTAAAGCATACCTATTACACGGCGCACAATTCCACCGCAAATAAAGCGGACTCCGGGGGAAAAGATGCTGTATTCATCAAGCGCCTCACGAAACATTTTTTCGTATTTATAATTGTCTCCTTCCGAGCAAACGGTCTTAAACGGCAGCCCCTGCTGTGGCGACGGGTTGTCCTTATCAAATCCGAAGTTTACGGCAATATACGACACGGACGGGCAGTTATACGCACTGCTTTTGTCCGCAGAACCTCTTGCAACATAGCCAATCTGTCCTTTTTTTACAAATTCTGTTTTGCCGTTTTTCTCATATTTAAGTGTTCCGTCAGTGACAAAAAGCAAACTTTCGTGATTTCTGGGAAGTTCGGAAACATACGGTTTATTCACGGTTAATGTGTCGGCAAAAAACACTGCGTCGTCAGTATATATATCACAATTTTCGTTATCCTTCACGAAATACACCTCCTTATATAATATCATAACACAAAAAGACAGGCATTGCAACAATTTGTCCGTTTCAGACAAATATTTGATTTTTTAATCATTTACTTTTAAGTTCAGCCGTCATATAATACTGTCAAAAAAACTTGCGAGGTGCCGAATATGAACGAACGTATTAAAAAATTGACCGAAAAGACGCTCAGGGGCGATATGTACGTATACCCCGTGAAAACCGAATATGACAGATGCGATTTGTTTTTACCGCACACAAAAATGTCCGGAAAACGCATCTGCGAATATATCGCAAACCAGGAACCGCTGATTGTTGAGGAAAGCTGTTTTACGGGTTTAATCAATTTTGACGGCAGTGTTGAGGGCGATGTGTTTTCAAGGGTTGGGCACAGAAATTTTTTTGAGGCATCGGACAAATTCTACAACAAACCTGTGGACAATCTGCTCACATTTGAGTGGCAGCACTCCGCCGGGGACTTTGGAAAAATCATCAACGGCGGCATCGACGCAATAAAGGCGGATATTGAAAAATCCGCATCAGAGCATCGCAGCGATGAGAGAGCGGCAGAATTTCTCAAAACCCAGTCGGACATTTGCGATGCCATAATTTGCTGGGCGGGCAAATGCTCCGAGAGGGCGCTGGAACTTTCAAAAAAGACGGAAAACGGCAGATACAGAAAAAACCTTGAAAGATTATCCGCCTCGCTCAAATTCGTACCCGAAAAACCCGCCCGCAGTTTTTACGAGGCAATTCTTACGCTGTATGTATGCTACGGATTTCTCCCGGACAGCATCGGTTTGATAGACAGGTATCTCTACTCTTTCTACGAAAGCGACATAAAAAGCAATAGGCTGACAAAGGACGAGGCGACTCAATATTTGCAGGAACTCTTTCTTATGCTCCAAGCGAAGACACACATATCCTCTGACAGGTTTTACCGTGGGGGCGAGTCCCACTTTTGCGTCGGAGGTTATCTTGAAAACGGCGAGGACGGATTTAACGAATTATCAAAGCTGATTGTGGACTCTCTTATGGAACTTCCCACGTGGATACCGCAGATTTCGCTCCGCTGGACGAAAAAAACTCCTCATAGGGTTCTGCGCTATATGATGGACTGCGAACGAAAAGATGCCAACAAGCGAATAGCCTTTGTAAATGATGAGCCACGCATCAGAGGTCTTATGAAGTACACGGGTCTTTCACGCACGGAGGCCGCAGGATACACTATGATTGGGTGCAACGAGATTGCGCTCCCCGGCGGAATTGTTTTCGGCTTTGACCCACTGAACATTGTGCGCTGTGTTCAAAACACTTTTTTCAATAGGTGCACAGACATTGGAAATGCAAAAACGTTTGATGAGTTTTATACCGTCTTTCAAGAGGAAATGTTTAAAGATTTATGGGAGGCAAATTCAATCGGCAATGGCTTTCAAACAATAAGGAACCGTGACTGCAATCTGGTGAGCAACATATTTATCGAGGGGTGCATAAAAAATGCCAAAAGCGTTACGCAGGGCGGTGTTACAAAATACATTGCTGTTGGAATTCTCATAGGCATTTCAAACGTTATTGACTCACTTTCCGTAACAAAGCAAATAGTATTTGACGAAAGACTGGTGACTGTCCGCCAATTAACCAATGCGCTGAAAAGCAACTGGAAAGGCTATGAAAACCTGAGGTCTTACATCTTAAAAAATGGCAGATTTTTCGGCAACGACGACTGCTCAAACGACATAGCGCACAGATTTTTTAAAAGTCTTGACGAATGGAACAGCGGTGACAACTATCTGGGCAAAAAATGGGTCTTTGGAAATCTCGTGGGATATAACGAGCACCACAAATTTTTCGGCAATGCAACAAAAGCCACACCCGACGGCAGGTTCGACGGCGATATGATAAACTTCGGAATAGGTCAGACAGACGGAAAAGACCGCTGCGGCCTTACGGCACTGCTCAGCTCCGTTGCAAAATGCGACCCCTATTCAATTCTTACCGGACCGAGCGTCACAAATGTTTTGCTGGGCCGTGATATAATTATGAATGATGAGAGTTTTGAAAAACTTGTAACTGCCTTTGAAACATATTTTAAAATGGGCGGGACTCATTTTCAGTTGACCTATGCCTCAAAAGAGGAGCTTATAAACGCAAAAAAAACGCCGGACAAATACAAGAGTCTGCGTGTAAGGGTTTCAGGATTTTCGGACTATTTTGTTAATCTGAGCGAGGGACTGCAAGATGAAATTATCAGCCGCACTCAGAAAAAATATTAATGCAAGCGAGGCAAACTTATGTACGGAACAATTATTAACATACAAAAATTCAGTTTAAACGACGGACCCGGAATACGCACAACAGTATTCTTAAAGGGCTGTCCGCTCAAATGCCTGTGGTGCCACAATCCCGAAACTCAATGTCGGAAGCCGGAGCTTATGTTTTACCGCAACAAATGCAAAAACTGCGGAAACTGCGCAAAGCTGTGCGAAAATTCCTGCCACAGCATTGTCGGCGGTATTCACACCTTTGACAGAAAAAACTGCTCAAAGTGCTTTAAATGCACCAAATCCAACTGCGGAGCATTGGAAAGAGCGGGAAAAATGATTTCTGCCGACGAAGTCATCGAAGATGTTTTAAAGGACAAAGCATTTTATGACAACTCCGGCGGCGGAATAACGCTTTCGGGCGGAGAGCCGCTTTTTCAAGCTGAATTTTCCTTTGAAATACTGAAAAAATCCAAAGAGAACAATGTGCATACGGCGGTGGAGACAAGCGGATTTTGCTCCAAAAACATAATAACGGAGACCGCCCGTTACACAGACCTGTTTCTGTATGACATCAAGGAAACGGACGCCGTTTTGCACGGCAAATTCACCGGGGCGGATAACAACGTTATTATTCAAAACCTCGAAATTTTAAACAGTATGGGAAAAGAAATAATTCTCCGCTGTCCGATTATTCCCGGATATAACAACCGCAACGAGCATTTTGGCGGTATAGCCAATATTGCAAACGAATTTGAAAATATTCTCCGCATTGAAATAGAACCATATCACCCGCTCGGCGAAAACAAATACACCGCATTGGGCAAACCACGTACGGACTTTAAAACCCCCGATGATGCCGAGAAGGAAAAGTGGCTGAACAAAATCAGAAAGCATACATCAAAACAGGTTAAATTTGCGTGAATTCAGACAACAATGGCAATTCCGGTTGCCTGATAAATATTAAAAGCGGCGGTGCATTTGCACCGCCTGCATTTTACAACTCATCAGGTATCTTTCTGTCCTTAAAGTAATACTCTCTGCCGTGCTCGCCGAAATTTGCGTGAAACGACGGTTCTGTGTAACAGCCGTCGCCAATCCCGGCAAACATCGCCTTTAAGAGTTTTTGGCGTTTTTCGCTCTCCGAGGGTCTTGTCATATTGTAGTCATAGAGAGCTTTTCAAGGCATTTGGTCTGCTCTTTTACAATATCGTCATCTTCCGGGAGATAAAGTTCGCCGGTGTGCATTTTTTCTTTAATTTTAATTACCTCACAGTGATAAGAGTTTTTCCTTCTCCGCTTTGTGCGTCTTTATGTACTTTGTCCACTTGATATAGCCGTAGGTTGTGTTTGTAAGGTAGCCAACTTTAAGTACAAGGAGCACGTACTGACCTGAGAGAATGTTTATAACCGCCTCCAAAATAGCGCTTATGTACCAGGCAACCCACTGCTCACGGTAGCGCAGGAGAATAAACACGCCGTTTGCAATGCCGACTGCGGAAGCGCAGGCGTCAAGGTAGCAGACAATGTTTTCCAAAACCTCGTTGCCGCCGAAAAGGTCGGTTCCTATTTCGAGCGTGGTCAGAAAATATCCCACGCCGAGAGTCCACACAACTATTCCCGCAAGAATGAGCGCCTCTGTCTTGCCGCTGAGTTTGCGTACCTTGGTAAGTTCATCGTCAACTTTGTCGGGGTGCTTATTCCAGTTGATAAAGCTGATAATATCTATCGGCAGCCAGAAAAACAGCGTGGACGCCATCGTTGCAAAGCGGTAAGAGAGAACCACGCATATGAGAATTTCCGTAATCTCCACAAAAACCGAAACGATAAAGTTCCATTTGCTCTGCTTGGAAATGAGCAGTTCGCACAGGATATTTAAAAAAGTATCGGCAAGGTAGAGTGCCATAATCAGCTTGCCGTTTACGCCGTTTACGTCCTCTTCGGGAAAGAGAAACGCAAACACAAAGGCGAGAATTAAAATGCTGAAAAACCACACTTTTTCATAGGTGGTAAAGTAATTCCATAAATCTTTTGCTCTTTTTTTCATTTGTCAACCTCATTTGTCTGTATTTTGTTTTAAATCTTTAACGGATTTTTCATAATTTCCTTTGAGTTTATTGTAACCCGTTATGTATCCGGGATATTTGCCCTGTTTTTCTATCACGTAGAGATAGCACTTGTTATAACTGCGGCAAACTTCGTCTGCAAGCGCCTTTTGCTTTGAGCTTACGTTTGCGCTCCGCATTTTTGACGATAGATATTCGAGCGTGTCACGGCTTTGGCGGACGTCCGATATATCGTCTGCAAATTTTTTGTCTATGCTCTGCGTAGTTTCCGACTGCACAAGCCATTTGCCGTCGTAGGCGTTGTTATATTCGCCGGCGAGTGCGTCAATGATTTTTATGCAATCCTCGGACTCCGAGATATATTTTAGGGCATTTTCGTCAAACTGCCTTTTCTGCGCTCCAAAGTACGTCAAAACAAGCGCAGAGGCAATCACAATTACACAAGCAACGGCTGACACAATGCCGACCTTTGCTCCCGTGCTCATTTGCAAAATTCTGTCTGCAAGCGACGGAGGACTGTTTGCGTTTTCCTCACCGGCAAGATATTCCCGCACGTTACAGCCGCACTTGGGACACACCTGCGCACCCTTTTCCAGCCGGGTAAAGCAGCTCGGACACCTATCGGCATTAAGGCGCAAATCCGCTCCGCACGTGGGGCACTTTGTTGTGCCGTCATTGGTTATTGAATTACAATTCGGGCATTTCAATGCCTTTTCCTCCTCTATATTATCGTTCCGCCGCCGACAACCGTGTCGCCGTCGTAGAGCACAACTGCCTGCCCCTTTGCTATGGCACGCTGAGGCTCGTCAAAAACAACCTTAACCTTTCCGCCGTCAAGCGGTGTAACGGTTGAGGGCTGTTCACTCTGGCTGTATCTGATTTTAGCCTTTGCTCTGAAAGGCTCATCAGGTCTTTCAAAGGCTATCCAATTAAAATCGTCGGCGATAAGCTCCCTTGAAAAAAGCTCGCCGTCGGTGCACAGGACAACCTCGTTTGTGTCCGTTCGCTTTTCGCAGACGTACATAGGCTGCGGCAGTGCAAGTCCGAGGCCTTTGCGCTGACCTATGGTATAGCGGATAATCCCCTTATGTCTGCCGAGGATTTTGCCGTCTTTGGTTACAAAGTTGCCTTCGGGATATTTTTTGCCGGTGTTTATCTCTATCACCCTTGCATAGTCGCCGTCCGGCACAAAGCAGATGTCCTGGCTGTCGTGCTTTTTGGCATTTACAAAGCCGTTTTCCTCAGCAAGGGAGCGCACCTCGTCTTTGCTCTTTGCCTCGCCGAGGGGGAAAAACGTATGGGCGAGCTGCTCCTGTGTGAGAGAATAGAGAACGTAGCTCTGGTCTTTGGGCGCATATGCCGCCTTTTTAAGCAGATACCTTCCGCCGTCCTTCTCCACCCTTGCGTAATGACCGGTGACGATGCAGTCGCAGTCAAGCTCTGCGGCACGCTTATACAGCCTGTCGAACTTTAAAAATCTGTTGCAGTCTATGCACGGATTTGGCGTTGCGCCGCACTCGTATGCACAGATAAAGCGCTCTATCACCTTTTCCTTAAAATCCGCTTTAAAGTTAAAGACGTAATACGGTATGCCGAGCCGTGTGCAGACATTCCTTGCGTCGGTCACGTCGTCTGCCGAACAGCAGGTTTTGCCGTTTTGTATTCCGGCGTCGGCGTTGTCGTAGAGCTTCATAGTGACGCCGATGCAGTCATAGCCCAAATCCCTTGTGAGCATAGCCGCAACGCTCGAATCGACGCCGCCGCTCATTGCCACAAGCGCTCTTGGTTTTTGATCCATTTTCTGCGCCCCCTAATTCTGCTTTCTCACAATTTTGTATTCATCATACATACTGAAATATGTGCACTGCGAATACGGCTGGGTCATAAACCGAGCGGCGTCGTCCTCGTCCAGACTGATGGTGCACGAGTCCTCGTCGAAGTCGTAGTATGCGCACATTTCACACTGGGTTATCTTTTTATTCTTGTCCATTATTTTGCACCGTAGACACCGCTGATGTTGAGCGAACCGTCCGCCGCATCGTCGGTGATTTCTATCTTTGAATTTGCCTTTTTGAGCGTTGCCTTAACCGTTCTGCCGGAGATTATGGAGATTACCTCGTCCTTATCGCTTTCGGAGCGGAAGCACCTGATGTTGACTGTCGGATTTTTCTCATCGGCAGGGTCTGTATAGGTAATGAGCACAACGCCCTCTCTGACCGCCCACACGCCGATTTCCACACCCGTATCGGCGCAGACATACTCGCCGTTCCAGTTTTTGTCGCCGAACTTGTCAACGGTTTCTCCCTCTTCGAGCATCACGTATTTGCCGCTCCAATTCTCATTGCGCCTGGTGTCGCTAGTCCACATATCGTCAACACGGACAACGGTATTTGACGACTTCAAGCTGAACTTCAAGCATCTGTCGCCGGCGTTGAGAACGGCGTATTTTCCGCTGCTGCTCTTAAACGGTGCGGTAAATTCATCACTGCTGCGGACGGACTCAAAGGTCATAGAAACGCCCGTTTCATCCTCGTCGGTGACGCTTAGCACCTTAAACTCGCCGGTTTCGTCATTTGTATAGACATAAGTGCCAACCCATATTTTTTCCTCTATCTGTGCGGCAGGTTCATCATCTTTGCAAGCGCAGAGCGCAAGTGCAGTGAAAAGCACCATTGCCGCCGAAATAATTTTTTTAAGCATTTTTATCTCTCCTTACCGACACATTATACATTTTTTATGAGCTTTTGTCAATTATATTGACAAACAATTTGTCAAGGTGTATAATCAGCACGGTGATTGAAGTTGAAAAATAAATATTTTACACTGTTTATTACGTTTTTTAAGATAGGACTTTTCACATTCGGCGGAGGGTATGCAATGATACCGCTCATTCAGAAAGAGGCGGTGCAAAAGTACGGCTGGCTGACCGATGACGAGGTGCTGGAAATCATAGCCGTTGCCGAGTCAACGCCCGGGCCCATTGCAGTGAACTCCGCAACGTTTACGGGGTTTAAAACCGCAGGCTTTTGGGGAGCGTTTCTCGCAACGGCAGGCGTTGTACTGCCGTCGTTTGCGGTGATTACGGCAATATCCGCCGTGCTTGACAAATTCGGCAGTTTACGGCTCGTTTCGCTGGCGTTCGGCGGAATACGTGCCGGTGTGCTTGCGCTCATTTTAAAGGCGCTTTTTTCGATGTACCGTCAATGTCCCAAGGGTGCGCCGGAGTATTTTATAATGGCGCTTGCCTTCGTGCTGTGTGCCGTTTTGGGCGCAAATGCGGCAATCGTTATTGTGATATGTGCGGTTTTGGGAATTGTATTTGCACGGAGGGCTGAGAGATGATATTTGTAAGGCTTTTTTGTGAATTTTTCAAGATAGGTCTTTTTACGTTCGGCGGAGGATATGCGATGCTGCCGCTGATTGGCGATGTGGTGGTGGAAAACGGCTGGCTCACAAAGGAAAAGCTCATTGACTTTATTGCGGTAAGCGAGAGCACGCCGGGGCCTTTTGCCATAAACATCTCGACGTACGTGGGCACGCAGACGGCGGGGCTTTCGGGTGCGTTTTTTGCCACGCTCGGCGTGGTACTGCCGTCATTTGTGATAATTCTGCTCGTTGCAAAGTTCTTTGAAAAATTCAAGAGCGCACCCATAGTCCAAGGCTGTCTCAGCGGTCTTAAACCTGCGGTAATCGGTCTTATATCGGCGGCGGTGGTATCGGTGGCGTCGGAGGTTTTCTTTCCCGGCGGAATAAGTTTTGACAGGCAGTTTTTTGTATCCGCCGCAATTTTTGCGCTTGCGCTCGTTCCCGTGATTAAGGGTGTGCACCCCATTGCGGTCATCTGCATTTCCGGTGTGCTGGGCGTGGTGATTGGCGGTGCGGCAGGGGTTTTTTAAAAGTTTCCGCTTCACGCCGGTTTAATATTTTAAAGAGCAAATGGCAGCCGTTTAGGCTGCCACTGTTTGTATCATATTTACTTTCCCAAATACGCTTTCCTTACTTCCTCATTTGCCAAAAGCTCCGCTCCCGTGCCGGACATCGTAATGCTGCCGGTTTGGAGAACATAGCCGTAATCGGCAATTTTAAGCGCCATATTGGCATTTTGCTCTATGAGGAGAACGGTTACGCCCTGCTTGTTAATCTCCTTTATAATATCGAAAATTCCCTTTACAACCAGCGGTGCAAGTCCGAGCGACGGCTCGTCCATCATTATCACCTTCGGTTTACTCATAAGAGCACGGGCAACGGCGAGCATCTGCTGTTCACCGCCGGAGAGAGTTCCGGCAAGCTGCCAATGGCGTTCTTTGAGTCTGGGGAACAGGTCGTACACCCAGTTAATGTCATCGGTGAGGTTATCTTTGCGCAGATATGCGCCTATTTTGATATTTTCCAGAACGGTCAGGTCGGGGAAAACGTGTCTGCCCTCCGGGACGAGAGTTATGCCCTCCTCGATTATCTTGTTGCTCTGCATACCCAAAAGCTCTTTGCCCTGATAGGTAATCGAGCCGCTGTCGGCATTTACAAGACCGACTATGGAGCGCAGTGTGGTCGATTTGCCGGCGCCGTTGGCACCGATGAGGGTCACTATCTTGCCGTCCGGCACTTCGAGGTTTATGCCGCGTATTGCCTTTATGCCGCCGTATGACACGTGTAAATCATTAATTTTAAGCATCGTCGTCCACCCCCAGATATGCCTCTATAACCTTTGGATTTGCCTGAATTTCGTCGGGCGTGCCGCTTGCTATGAGCTTTCCGAAGTCAAGAACATATATTCTGTCGGAGATGTCCATAACAAGGTCCATATGGTGCTCTATCATCAAAATTGTAAGTCCGAATTCATTCCTTATTCTGCCGATGAATGCGGTGAGCTCCGCTGTTTCCTGCGGGTTCATACCTGCCGCCGGCTCGTCTAAGAGAAGCAGCTTCGGCTCGGTGGCAAGGGCACGGGCAATCTCCAAGTGTCTTTGCTTTCCGTAGGGGAGATTGGTTGCCTTTTCGTCTTTGACATCGGCAAGATCCAATATTTCAAGCAGTTTTTCTACCTCTTCACGCTGACGTTTTTCCTCGGCGTGATTGAGCATAAATGCCGCAGAGAAAATATTTGACTTTCTGTGAAGGTGCTTTGCCATAAGGACGTTATCGAAAACCGTCATATTCTTAAACAGTCTTATATTCTGAAACGTTCTGGCAATGCCGAGTTTTGTTATCTTATCCGGCGTCGGCTCGATGTGCTTGGTGTACTCACCGAGGTGGCCGGAATTATACAGCTTTTTCATTTTGCCGTGCGGATAATTGGAAACTATGCACTCGCCGCCGAAGTACACGGCGCCGTTTGTGGGAGCGTAAACGCCTGTAACCACGTTAAAAGCGGTGGTCTTTCCTGCGCCGTTGGGGCCTATTAAAGCCACAATTTCGCCCTTGTTTACGTCCATTGTGAGTGTATTTACCGCAACGACTCCGCCAAACTGCATTACAACGTTGTCGAGATGAAGTACATTATCCATCTTTGCGCACCTCCTCTTTCTTTCCGAAATTCTTAAAGAACTGCGCAATGCCGTCCCAGCTGAACTCACGGTCACCCATTATACCGCCACGGAAAAACAGAACGACAATCATAAGTATAATCGAGAATATTACCATTCTGAAGCCGGGTCTTAAAAGCGGAACGTTAAATCCGTTGATACTAAGCGGTGCATCAAGAAATCTGAGCCACCACTCTTTTGAAAATATAACAAGCATTGATGCAATTATACTGCCCGTAAAGCTGCCCATACCGCCGATTACGACCATAAGCAGAATGTAGTACGTTGCTGTGGAAATGGTAAAGGTGGTTGCGGAAACCGCCTTTAAGTACATTGCAAGCAGCGCTCCGCCTATTCCGGCGAAAAACGAGCTTATTATAAACGAGAGCATCTTGTGTTTTGCAAGGTTGATGCCCATTGCCTCTGCGGCAATTTCGTCGTCCCTTATTGCCTTGAACGCTCTGCCGTAGGTTGACTTTTTAATAAGCGCCATTATGGCTATGCAGATTATTACAACGGCAAAGATTGCGTAATACGACTTAAAGCTCGGAATTGAGTTAAGACCGAGTGAGCCGTTGGTTATGCGGTTAAGGGGCGAACTTGCGACCACAATTCTGACAACCTCCGCAAAGCCGAGGGTGGCAATGGCAAAGTAGTCACTTTTAAGCCTCAAAACCGGTGCGCCGATAAGCGCCGCAAACGCTGCGGCAACGAGCCCGGCAACAATGAGCGCCGGAATTATGGGCAGGCACACATTTGCAAGTGCGTCACAAATGCCGTAGAGATAGTACACGTTGGGTCTTGCCGCAACGGGAATTGTAAGTATTGCGTAGGTATACGCTCCGAGAGTCATAAAGCCTGCCTGACCGAGCGAAAACTGACCGGTAACGCCGTTTAACAAATTCATACTGACGGCAAGCAGAGAATATATTGCGCCCATTTGAAGGGAAGTTCTCATCATTGATGACGGCGGCAGGTTGCCGACTGACCAAATTAATGCCAGCAAAACGGCAAACGCAGCGACGGAGCAGATTATTTTAGTTTTCTTTTTCATAATATCACACCTTCTCCGTAGTTTTTTCGCCGAACAGTCCTGTGGGGCGGATAAGCAGAACAACAATCAGAATTACAAATGTGAATGCGTCGCTGAACTCCGAAAAAGGACTTGCCTTGATGAATGTTTCGCTTACCCCGATTAAAAATCCGCCGACGAGTGCACCCGGAATTGAGCCTATGCCGCCGAACACTGCGGCAACAAAGCATTTAAGACCGGGGAGCGAGCCGGAGAGCGGATAAACCTGCGGACGGGGAATAAAATACAGCACCGAGCCGACAGCCGCAAGAGCACAGCCGATGGCAAAGGTAAAGCTGATTATGTTATTTATCTTGATGCCCATAAGTTTTGCAACTTCAAAGTCCTTGGAAACGGCACGCATTGCCATACCAACCTTTGTTTTGTTAATTAAGAAAACAAGGGCAACAACGAGCGCTATCGTCAAAATCGGCGTTACAAATGTTACGAGCGATGTTGAGATGCTGCCGATTGTTACTTTCGTATTCAAAAATCCTATCTGCGGATAGGGCTTCGGCAGAGCCGAGAAAAGGTATGTGGCAAGGTTCTGCAAAAGGTAAGAAACACCTATTGCGGAAATCATTACCGACATACGGGGTGCCGAACGAAGGGGCGTGTATGCTATTTTTTCGGTAAACACACCGAGAAGAATTGTCACGATAATTACCACCGCAACAGATATGTACCACGGGAGCATAAAGTTGGTCATAGCGATTATCATAAAATATCCCGCCATCATAAATATGTCACCGTGGGCAAAGTTTATAAGTCTTAAAATTCCGTACACCATAGTGTAGCCGATGGCAATGAGCGCATAGCTGCTGCCTATGGATATACCGTTAAGACAGTTTTGTAAAAAGGCTTCCATTGAGGTTGTTTTCCTCCTTATGTAAAACAAACAGGCGAGGCAAGATGCTTGCCTCGCCGAGTTCTCAATCAAATTAATCTACGGCGTTAAACTTACCGTCTGTGCTCTGTGTACCTATAAACTTGAACTTTCCGTCTGCAACAGTCTTAATATAAGCCATTGTCTTGTTAGCGTCGCCGTTTTCGTCAAACGAGATGTCGCCTGTGATACCTGTGCGCTTAACGTCTTTGAGTGCGTCACGGATTGCGGTGGTATCTGTTGAGTTTGCAGCCTCGATTGCGTCTATTGCAACATTATATGCGTCAAATCCGAGTGCGGAAACCGCAGCAACACCGTCGCTGCCGCCGTTTAAGGTGATGTTCTTGGAGTCCTTATTGAGGTACTCCTTAAATCCCTTAACAAAGTCGGACGCTGTGGGGTCGTTCTCGTCAAAGAATGTGGAGAATGTTACGCCCTCGCAGTTCTTTGCGCCTGCGTTTGCTATGATTGTTTCGTTCTCCCAGGTGTCGCCTGCCATAATCGGGCAAGTGATGCCGAGCTCTCTTGCCTGTTTGATAACGAGGCCTGCCGTAGCGATTGATGACGGGCAGAAGATAACATCGGGGTTCTTTGCCTTAGCGGCTGTGAGAATTGCGTTAAAGTCGGACTCGTTTGTGTTATAAGTTCCGTTATAAACAACCTCGCCCTTAAATGCCTTCTTAAAGTAGTTTGCAAGACCTGTTGAGTAGTCATCGCCGTTCTGTGAGATAACTGCGGCAGTCTTGCAGCCCGATGTTTCGCCGGCATAGTTAGCCATAACGGTGCCCTGGAACGGGTCTAAGAAGCAAACTCTGAAATAGTAGTCGTTGCCTGCCGTAACCTGCGGATTTGTGCAGGAAACGCCGATTGCCGGGATTTTGGCGTCCGCAAATGTGGAACCTGCGGCAATGGAAACGCCGGAACCGTATGAACCGAGCACAGCCTTAACTCCGCTTGAAACAAGGCTCTGTGCAGCGGTAACTGCGGCAGACTTATCGGACTGGTTGTCCACTTCGACAAGCTCTATTTTGTACTCTTTACCATCGATTTTAACTGTATTTCTGAGCTGATTTGCATAGCGGATACCGAGAACTTCCTGAACTCCGCCGCCGCCGTTTTCGCCTGTTGTAGGCTCGAAAACGCCGATTTTGATAACGTCGCCGTTATCCGATGTCTTTGTGCCGTTTGTTCCGCACGCTGCAAGGCACGTAACAATGAGCATCAAAGCAACTGTCAATGATAGTATCTTTCTCATATTTATTCCTCCTGTTTTTTTATATGGAAATATTTTATACCAATTTACGCATTTTTGCAAGAGTTTTTTGAAATATTGTGTATTTTTTGTTAATTTTTTTGTATTTACACAACTTTTTCCCCGTCAAAGCGGAGCACGCCGAGCGCCGTGCCGAATTTTCCGCCGTTATTTATATAGGAAACAAAGGCTTTCTGCATTGACGTTTCCGCCGGGAGTTTTGCGCTGTCGCCGTCGTATGCGCACCCGAAAATGCGCCAGGCGTCATTAAAGCCGTCGGTGTAATTCACCTTTAAAACCTCAAAGTCGTCAACAAAGCGGTATATATTTGTGCCCTCGGCAAATGCAGTGCCCTTATACGGCGGAAACAGGAGGTACGAGCCGCAGTGCAGGGTGAGCACGTCGCCGTGCTTTTTGCCGAAAAAGCCAAACGCCTTTTTATACGAGTCGATAACGCCGCCGTGGTCAAGCGGACCGCACGAGGGAATGTGAATATAAATATCCCCGCCCTGCGGCTGAAATTGAAGTCTGCCGAGCTTAAAGAGCCTTGCGTTAAAGAGGTGCTCGTACCAGGCGAAAGGTTCGATGCCCCAAACGCCGTAAACCTTTTTGCACTCTGCGATTTTATACAGAAAGTCCTCGGCGGTGTCCTTAAAAATCCGCATATCGGTGCCCGATTTTTTCCACCGCTCAACCGCTATATTTAGATTTGCAAACAGCACGGTCATATTGAGCGCATATTTATCCGTGCCGAGTTTTTCGGCTGTATCGGCACAGTTTTTCGCAATCTCGCCGAACGGCACTCCGTCCGAAATCATCTTGCCCAAGTTTTTAAATTCGCTGTTCTCCCCCACTGCGTTTAAGGTGTCACGGTACACCTCGTACACCTCAGGACAGAGGTCTATGTAATCTGTTATGTTCATAAAAAATCCCCCTTGACAGAAACATCATAACATAGCCGTATGTGTTTGTCAACGGGGATTACAAATCAGTTATTCTTTGGATTATTATATAACCGACAGAACTTAATATATTACAAAAAACAACTATCTGCTTTCAATAATCTCCTTAATTTGTGCGAGGTTATCGGCAAAGAATATTCCCTCTTGGCGCTCTGCGGAGGAAAGACCCTTTTCCGTCATATGGTTCAAAAGCTCTTTAAGGCTGTTATAATATCCGTTTAAATTATAAAGAATACACGGCGCTTTTATGTGTTTGAGCGACACCTTGGACATAACCTCCGCAATCTCCTCCAACGTTCCCGTTCCGCCCGGAAATGCGATGAAAGCCTCGCCGAGTTCAATCATTTTCGCCTTGCGCTCCGCCATATCCTTTGTTACTATAAGCTCGGTCAGACCGTTATGCTGATAATCCGCATCGACAAAAAACTGCGGTTCAACACCCGTTACCTCACCGCCGGCATCGAGCACGCTTTGCGCAAGTTCGCCCATAAGACCGGTTTTTGAGCCGCCGTACACCAGCGAATTTCCGCTTTTGCCAATCCACGTGCCAAGCTCCTTAACGGCGCTTAAAAATCCGGGGTCGTTTCCGAATAATGCGCCGAGGTATACTGTTATATTCATTAAAATCAGTCCCCTTAATGTTTTAAATTACGGCAAAGCCGTTTACTGCTCCTGCTCCAACACAAACTTTACAACCTTGTGCGCAAGCTCATACTCCTTGTCGAGTTTGCCCTTTTTAATATCCTTTTCGGTTCTGCGGTGGACAGTTATATAAAGATTTTCGGTATTTATGCCCAAACTTTCGAGATACTTACTGCCCTCAACGCTGACTGCCGTAACATACCCATCTTTGCCGACAACGGTTTTTCTGTCACCGGCAAAACTGCTCATATCCTCAAATGCGCCGTCGTAATCCTCGACTACGTACTGATGCAGAAACATCACCGACTGCGAGCCTGCAAACATATACACCTGCAACTTTTGAGCAAGGGTGTAGTCGGCGTTTTCGCTGTCCATACTCATAACCATAGGCTCAAACAGAAATCTCACCTTGCCGTCGCCGTTTACATCGCTTACAAGTGACGCCGATTTGAGCGATTTTTCAAACTGCGCCGAAGTATCGGACGCCATCGGCTTGTCGGAAACATAGACAATATTGAGGTCGGGTTCGTAGCTTGTCATTGACGAATGAACGGAAAATCCGACTATTGCTATGATGAACACAGCCGCAAGGGTGTGCCATTTGTAGTAGTAAAAAAAGTTTTCCAGTTTTTTGCGAAATGTCATTTTACTTCACCTCTGCGTCTTTTGATTATCAAAAACAATGCAAACGCAAGCGCAATTCCGAGAGATGCACCCCCGCAGTCCTTTGCGAGGTCCTCATACTCAAAGGCACGCCCGTTTTCAAGAAGCTTTTGAAACGTTTCGTCAAACAGAGCATAGAGCGCACACCAGGCAAAGGCGATGGGTATTGCCGCCTTTGCGTTAAAATCGCACAGGAGCGAGCAGCCCAGAAATCCGAGGAGCAAAAACAGTGAAAAATGTGCCATACTGCGCACTTTGCCGTTGTTTGCGTCAACCTTTTCCTTCTTTTCCGCCTTTGGCAGAGTGCGGTACTCCTGCGTTGCGGAGAGAATTTTGTCGGTCACGTTTTTACTGAGTTTATCCGATTTTTCCGCATTCTGGCTCGAAAGAAAAGCTATCGTGCCCATACACAGAATACAAAGTATAATCAGAATTGTCCTTTTCGTTGCAATCACCTGCCTATTCTACCAGATACCTCTTTATTTTTTGAGTTGTTGTCTTTTTAAAGTCCTCTTTGCGCAGTTTTACGTTCCTTATATATTTATACAGCGGATTGCGCTTGTTTACGGCGTCAACCGCCGCCTGCATAAGCTCGGCAATGCGCTCGTCGCTTATGGAGTCGCCCATAACTGCGCTTATGCGCTCCATATCGGGCACGATGGCTGCCGAAATAATCGTTTCGCCGTCGCCCTGTGCTTTGCCGTAGACAACGCTCTCCTTGACGTACTCGTTCTGATTGATAAAGGCTTCCAGCTCCTCCGGGTAGATGTTCTTGCCGTTTTTGGTGACAATGACATTTTTCTTCCTGCCGGTGATATAGAGGTAGCCGTCTTTATCCATATAGCCGAGGTCGCCTGTCTTAAACCAGCCGTCCGTTATTGCCGCATTTGTTTCGTCGGGGTTTTCAAAGTAGCCGAGCATTACGTTGTCGCCCTTGCAGACAATCTCGCCGACTCCCTCGTCGTTTGCGTCGTCAATTCTGATTTGCATACACGGCATTGCCTTGCCGACAGAAGTATAGCGCTGGCACGACTTTTGAGTGAGGGCAACTATGGGCGAACACTCCGTTATGCCGTAACCCTGCAAAAAGTCTATACCGAAGCCTATAAAGCCCTTTAAGACTTCAACGTCTATTGCCGCCGCTCCGCTTATGAACATTCTCACACTGCCGCCGAAGGCGTCTATTACATCTTTAAACATCTTGCGGCGCACATCGACGCCGGCTTTGAGCATTAATGCGCTTAACTTTTGCGCCTTTTGCATTTTGGAATAAATACCGCTCTTTTTGGCACGGGTGATGATGCGTGAATACATAGCCTCAAAGAGTGCGGGAACGCCGAGCATAATTGTGGCGTGGCACTCGCAGAGGTTCTTTTGAATATACCTCAGTCCGTCGCAATAGGCAATGCTGCTGCCACGGTAGAGCGGCGCCATAAGTCCGCAGGTGCACTCATAGGTGTGATGAATGGGGAGCACCGAGAGGAACACGTCCTTGTCGTCAATATATATCATAGAGCACATTGCCATAAGGTTGGTGACAATGTTCTTGTGCGAGAGGAGAACTCCCTTGGACATTGCCGTGGTGCCGGAGGTAAAGAGCAGAATTTTAGCCTCGTCCGGGTCGATGTTCACGTCGGCAAAGCGTGTGTCGCCCTCTAAGATAAGAACCTCGCCGTGGCGCAGGAGAACGTCATAGCACAGAACGCTGTCCTCACTTGCCGGGGCGTCCATATTTACAATATATTTAACAGTCGGCGCATTATTCAGAATACTTTCCGCTCCGCCGAGCTTTTCGAGCATTTTTTGCGAGCAGACAACAGCTTCCGCCGACGAAATGTTCAAGAGATTTAAAAGGTCGTCGTCCGCAAGTTCCTTATCCATAGGACACACAACGCCCTCACCGTTCAGAACGGCCATATAGGTAACCGCCCAGAGATAGCGGTTTTCGCTGATTATGGCAACCTTTTTGCCGTGCGTTATTCCGAGGGATATGAGTGCCGTGCCGAAGGCGTCGACATCGGCGCAGAACTTTTCGTACGTTATGCCCTCGTACGCCGCATCATGGTGCGGCTTTACCATAAATGCCGTCTTTGTGCCGTAGAGTGCACGGCTCTGCGACAGCATATCCTTTACCGAGGTGATATTTCTTACTTCAAACAATTTCTGTTTCTTCATATTATTGCCTCTTATCTTGTAATGTTTTCACTGATGTATTCCATCAGATATTCACTTGTCATATAGGCGGAAACGTTAAGCCGCTTTATTGAATACAGATCCGCACCCTTGCCGTTGGCGCCGTCGTTGCCGACAAGGCAGGTGAGTTTGTAACCTGCTTTTTTGGCAACGTCCGCCGAAAAGGCGTTTGTAAAGCCGTAGGGGTACGCCATATAGTCGCACGTTTTGCCCAGATTTTTTTCTATCAGATACTTGGAAAGGCGCATTTGGCGCACGGTTTCCGCATAGCCGATTGTGGAAAAGTCGGGGTGTGTGAGCGAGTGGCTCTCAATCTCGATAACTCCGCTGTCCTCCATCTCCTTTGCCTGCTGCCAGGTGAAGTGCGGATATTTTACCGTATGATCGCCGACTCTCTGCGCAATCACAAAAATGGTGGCTTTCATTCCGTTTTCCTTTAATATGGGGTAAGCGTTTGTGTAGTTGTTCTCATAGCCGTCGTCAAAGCAGATAACAAGCGGTTTTTCGGGCAATTCAAGCTCGCCCTCGGTAAACCTAACAAACTCGTCAATGGTAATTGACGTATACCCTGCCGCTTTAAGCGCCGCCAAATGGTCGGCAAAGTTATCCTTGGTGATGTGCAATAGCTCGTCATCGCCGTCGGCGATAAAATCCGCAACGCTGTGATAAAGCAGAAACGGCACCTTGACCTCCTGTGCCGATGCCGTTATGCCAAAAGCAAACACAGCGAAAATTACAAGAAAAAAAATTCGCTTCATATTATTTCACCACAATATTTACAAGTCTGCCTTTTACTACTATTACTTTTACTATGTTTTTGCCGTCGGTAAAGGGTTTTGCGTCCTCGCAGGCGAGCGCCTTTTCCTTCATCACGTCCTCCGATGAGTCAGCCGCAACGGTGACTTTGCCACGCACCTTGCCGTTTACCTGGACGACAATTTCAATCTCGTCGTCCACGGTTTTTGACTCGTCGTACTTTGGCCACGGAGCAAGGGACAAATAGCCTTTGCCGCCGAGCATTTCCCAGAGCTCCTCGGTCATATGCGGTGCAACGGGGTTTAATAGCGTTATGAGGGTGATGTACTCGCCCTTTGTAACGCTGCCTTTTTTATAAAAATCATTTACAAGGCTCATAAGGGTTGCTATGGCGGTGTTGAACTTCATTCTGTCGTAGTCATCGCCGACTTTCTTTATGGCACGGTGGATATTTTTCTCCAAGTCTGCCGAGTAGCCGTCGCCGTCTGTTAAGAACTCCTGAATTTTCCACACTCTTTCTATAAACTTATAGCAGCCTTTGAGTCCTTTCTGTGACCACGGGGTGGTCTGGTCAAATGCGCCTATGAACATCTCGTATGTTCTGAAAGCGTCCGCTCCGAACTCGTTTACAACGTCATCGGGGTTTACCACGTTGCCACGGGATTTGGACATTTTTTGGTTGTCCTCACCCAATATCATTCCGTGGGACGTTCTGATTTTATACGGTTCCTTTGTGGGCACAACGCCGATGTCATAGAGGAATTTGTACCAGAAACGGGAGTAGAGCAAGTGCAGTGTGGTGTGCTCCATACCGCCGTTGTACCAGTCTACCGGCGCCCAGTATTTGAGAGCCTCGTCGGAGGCTAACGCCTTGTCGTTGTGGGGGTCCATATAGCGCAGGAAGTACCAGCTTGAACCTGCCCACTGGGGCATAGTGTCGGTTTCTCTCTGTGCCGTACCGCCGCAATGGGGGCAGGTGGTATTTATCCAGTCAAACGCCTTGGCAAGCGGCGACTCGCCGTTCTCGCCCGGCTCGAAAGTTTCTATCTCCGGCAGTTCCAGCGGAAGTTCGCTCTCGTCTATCGGAACCCAGCCGCATTTGTCGCAGTGCACGAGCGGAATAGGCTCGCCCCAGTAACGCTGACGGGAGAACACCCAGTCACGCAGTTTAAAGTTGACTTTTCTCTTGCCGAGGCCGTTTTTCTCCAACCAGTCAATCATCGTCGGGATTGCCTCTTTGACGGAAAGACCTGTCAAAAAGCCTGAATTTACCAAAGTTCCGCTCGAAACGTCGGTAAACGCCTCCTCCTGGACATTCTCACCGCCTGACACAACCTCGATTATGGGCAGATTAAACTTCTTTGCAAACTCCCAGTCACGTGTGTCGTGCGCAGGAACAGCCATAATAGCGCCCGTGCCGTAGGTGACCAGAACGTAGTCGGAAACCCAGACGGGGAGCTTTTCGCCGTTTGCGGGATTTACGGCATACACGCCCTCCAATGCAACGCCCGTCTTGTCTTTGGCAAGCTCGGTGCGCTCAAACTCGGACTTTTTGCTTGCCTGAACACGGTATGCGGCAACGTCGTCCCAGTTGGTGATTTGCTCCTTTAATTTATCAATAAGTTCGTGTTCGGGCGAGATTACAACGTACGTTGCGCCGAAAAGCGTATCGCAGCGTGTGGTGTAAACAACGAGGTCGTCGCCCGTGGAAAGGGTAAACTTAACCTCTGCGCCCTCGCTCCTGCCAATCCAGTTTTTCTGCTGAACCTTTACCTTTTCTATATAATCCACGTCGTCGAGGTCATCAATGAGCCTCTGTGCGTACTCGGTGATTTTGAGCATCCACTGGCTCTTTCTCCTCTGGACAACTTCGCTTCCGCAGCGTTCGCACACGCCGTTTACGACTTCCTCATTGGAAAGTCCGACTTTGCAGCCTGTACACCAGTTAATGGGCATCTCCTGCTTGTAGGCAAGGCCTTTTTTGAACATCTGCAAAAATATCCACTGCGTCCACTTGTAATACTTAGGGTCGGTGGTGTTAATCTCTCTTGACCAGTCAAAGGAAAAACCGAGCATTTTAAGCTGACGGGTAAAGTTTGCTATATTATTCTTAGTTACGATTTTGGGGTGGATTTTATTCTTAATCGCAAAGTTTTCCGTCGGCAGACCGAATGCGTCCCAGCCTATCGGATAGAGCACGTTATAGCCCTCCATACGGCGCTTGCGTGCTATGATGTCAAGTGCGGTGTAGCTCCTGGGGTGGCCTACGTGCAGACCCTGTCCGGACGGATAGGGAAACTCTATTAAGTTATAAAACTTAGGCTTGTCGCTGCCTGTTACGGCGTGAAAACAGCCGTCCTTCTCCCATTTTTCCTGCCACTTTTTTTCTATGTCCGAAAAATTGTACTTCATATCAGTGACTTCCTTTCGTAAGTATCTTTTCCACATCTATGCTTTCGGCGTCTGCCCACAGGTTTTCGATGCCGTAAAACTCTCTTGACTCACGGCTGAAAACGTGAACTATAACATCTCCGTAGTCCATAAGTATCCAGAATGCGCTGTTAAAGCCTTCTTTTGACGAGGGGAGATAGCCGTCGTCTTTTAGCTTTTCCTCTATTTCATCGGCTATTGCCTTCATCTGCGTGCTTGAATTTCCGTGGCAGATTACAAAGTAGTCCGCCATAGTTGTAAGGCGGGAAATATCCAAAACCTTTATGTCCTCCGCCTTTTTATCGTCCGCAAGATTTACGATTTTTTCCATTAACTCTGATGAATTCATTCTATCACTCCTTGTCGGGATTTCCCAAAATCACGGTTACGTCCGTGCCGTTGTTTTTGCTCTTGTTTACCAGGTACTCCGCTGCGCCGGCGGTGTTTGCCGCTGCCGCCGCTCTCGGATTTTTGGACTTGGAAACGACGGTCACGCCCTCAAACGAGGTTTTACCGTCAAGCTCATATATCTTTTTTACGTTAAAGCCTTGTTTTATGAGTGCCGACCTCACCTTTTCGGCGTCCGCCCTGCCGTCCGAGGCGTCGAGAATGTCAACGCTGGTAAAGCGGTTTATTGCCGACTTACCTTTCTTTGTACCGGCAACGGGCACCTTTTCGCTCGATACGCCGATTATCGTCTGCTGAATTTCCAGCTCGTTCTGGCTGACCGTTTCCGTTGACGGGGTAAAGTATTCGTCTATGAGTTTTTCGTTTGCGTCATCGTCCGTAACAAAGTAGGAAACGCCGCCGACGTACTTGCCCTCGCCCTCCAACTGGTGAGTCATTATCTTATCTCTGTCGATTGCAAAGATGTAGGGTGCGTAGGTGAGCATTTCGTTCATCGAAAAGTTGGTCTTTACAAGTTTGGAAAAGTCCTTTACCAGGTCATTTAACTTAAACACGTTGACCAGGCTGAACACCTCGTCTATTGTAGCCTGAATAAACAGGCTCTGCGCCTTTACACGCTCCACATCGCCGAGGGCATAGCCCGAACCGTCGTTGTTTTTGCGGAAGCGCACAAACTGCTCCGCCTTGTTGCCGTTTAAGTGCTGCATACCTTTATTTAAGTGAATGTGCAAGTCCTGCACGGGGTCGTCGTAGTTCATATTAATCGGAACGTCAAAGTCAACGCCGCCGATGGTGTCAATCAGACTTCTGAAACCCTTTGTATCTATGAGAATGTACTTGTCAACGTCAAGTCCCGTTACGGATTTAACCTCTTTGAAAACCTGCTTTTCCTTGTTATAGCCGTAAGCGGAGTTTATCTTGTGGTCTGACCTGCCGTTTTTAACGTAGGTATCTCTCGGAATTTGAAGCATATTAAGCTCGCCGTCGGCGAGGTTTAACTGTGCCAAAATCATAACGTCGGTGCGGTAGCCCTCTTTATCCACTCCGAGGAGCATTGCGTTGAGATACGCCTGTTCCGTCGCCGAGGAAAACTCATAACCCAAAAACGAACCGCCGCCGGAGCAAATCAGCACCGTAAACGTAGTCGTTGCCATAAGGGCAAATATCAGTATAAATGTAAACAACATCTTAAAAAAAGCTCTAATTCTCATATTCTTCTCCTGTGTGCAGGTAGTAGTTTCTCGTGTCAACTGCGCCGGGGTGCAAAAGCTGTCCTTGGCGTATTACATACATTATGGTTGAGTCGGTATACATAACCACCGCTTTGTCTATATTCTCTCTTGCTGTTTTGCGGATTAGGTCAACCGCTCCGTAACTTCTCGACGGTTCTATTCCGTCGGCAAGATATATTATTTTCGTAAGCAATGCCATATTCGCTCCGCCCGTTGTGTGGCGGTATATGGCGTCATAAATTTCGCCGTCGCTGACGCCGTAAATGCGCCGTGCCTCCTCTGCGCCCACATAGGCGTGAAGGAGCGGCGGAGATTTTTTGGAAATTTCGTCAAGCACAATCCCGTACTCGTCCGCCTTTTGGTAGAGTTCGTCGGTTGTGTAGTTTTTTGCGCAGTCGTGGAGCATTCCGGCAAGGTATGCCGCATCTTCGTCTGCGCCGTAGATTTTTGCAAGCTCTTTTGCCGTGTCGGCAACGCCGAGGCAATGAGCGTATCTTTGCGGTTTAAGCCTTTTTTTAAGCTCCGCTTTTATCTCATCGGTTGTCATATCAGCCTCCGTAAAGACCGTGTTTTTTAATATATTTTTCAACTTCGGGGTTTAAAAGTCCCTCTGTACTTTTTCCCTGCGCCACAAGGGTGCGTATCTGCGTTGACGACGCCGCAAACTCGTCCATTCGGGCAATGTAAATCTCGGCGCCCCGCTTTCGGTACTTATCGGCGCATCTTACAAGCTCGCCGTTCTCCCCACGTGAGAACACAATGAACTTGTTCTCCCTAAGGAGCGTTTCGTACTCGTGCCAAAGGTGGATTGTAAGCAGTGAGTCCGCACCGATTATAAAGTACGCATCGCTGTACCGGCTGCGGAAAGAACGCATAGTGTCCAGCGAATACGAATACTCCGCTCTGTTCTCGCAGTCCGAGATTTCAAAACTGTCGTGCCCTTTGCACGCAAGGGCAAGCATATTGAACCTGTGATAAAAGCTCTCTATCCTTTTGCCCTTTTTGTGGGGCGGATTGCCGTTCGGCACAAAGATGATTTTTTCAAGCTCAAAAACATCTTTGGCATACTGCGCCATAGCAATATGTCCCTCGTGAACGGGGTCGAACGTTCCGCCGAATATGCCGACTATCAAAGGTTATTCCCCCCGAAAAGCGGTTTTGTAACGCTTTTTTCTGAAATATTCTTTTCTCTTTTCTTTTTCGGCGAGCACACGCTTTCTCTCACGGCGTGCGTTCTCCTTTGCCTTATACAGCGGTTTAACGGTCTTTGCCGGCTGTTTTGGCTCTCTTACAACAAGGTTTTTAAGGTCGATGCGCCTGTTTTCGGCTGACGGCTTATACAACACGAACCGTCTGCCGATTACCTGAACGCCGACGGCGCCTGTCCTCTCTGCCATTTCGTCGCACACGCCTCTCACGTCGTCAAAGCAGTTTTCCAGCACGTGGAACTTGACAAGCTCGTTTTTCTCCAAGGCGTTTTTTGCGGTAGTTACCATATTTTCGTTAATACCGCCCTTGCCTATCTGAAATGTTGCGTCAATCTTATTTGCCAGACCTCTTAAAAATGCCCTCTGTTTTGTGGTTATATCCATAAATATACCTCTTGCAATTATACTAAATTTTATAATGTATTGTCAATTAATATCGAAAAATTTAACATTTATTTCATATAGTCAAACTCTAATTCGTACATTCTGACGAGGTCGCCCTCGTTTATGCCCTCTTTTTCGAGCGCTTTTATAACGCCTTTCTTGCGCAGTGCGTTCTGGAAGTATTGGAGCGACTCGCTGTCCTCAAAGTTGGTGGAGCCGAGCATACGCTTTATCCAGCTGCCCTCAACCACGTATACGCCGTTTTCGTTTTTAACCGTAAACGGCTGGTCATCTTTAAAGGAAATAAGCGTGGTTTCCGCCTCATCCTCGTCATAGAGAACGGGCACGGGAATGTCTGCAAGCATTGACGAAACGCACATCATAAGCTCCTTTACGCCCTTATTTGCGGCGGCGCTTATCTTAAACACCTTATATCCACGCCTTCCCATTTCCTCCACAAAGGCGTTTGCTATGTTCTCGTCATAGACAACGTCCATCTTGTTTGCAACCACAATCTGCTGTCTTTCGGCAAGTTTGGGGTTATAGGTTTCAAGTTCTTTGTTTATGAGGTCAAAGTCCTCTATGGGGTTCCTGCCCTCAATGCCCGATGCGTCCACCACGTGCAAAAGGAGTCTTGTGCGCTCCACGTGGCGCAAAAATTCGTGACCCAATCCGACGCCCTCGCCTGCGCCCTCGATAAGACCGGGAATATCCGCCATTACAAAGCTGACGCCCTCCGCCGGTTTTACCACGCCGAGGTTAGGTTCAAGCGTTGTAAAGTGGTAGTTTGCAATCTTTGGCCGTGCGTCGCTCACCACGGACAAAAGCGTGGATTTGCCTACGTTCGGAAATCCGACAAGTCCCACGTCCGCAAGCAGTTTAAGCTCTAATTTGATGTTTCTCCTCTCGCCCTCGATACCGCTTTTTGCAAATCTGGGTATCTGGCGTGTTGCGGTGGCAAAGTGGCTGTTGCCCCAGCCGCCGCTGCCACCCTTTGCGGCAACAAAGGTCTGCCCCGGAGTTTTCATATCGGCAATCACACGGTCGGAGTCAATATCTTTAATCACCGTTCCGCACGGTACTTTAACCGTGAGGTCGGCTCCGTTTTTGCCGTAGCAGCGTGCCGCCCTGCCGTCCTCGCCGTTTTGCGCCTTGTAGTGCCTTTGATACCTGAAATCCGCAAGCGTACTCAGCTTGTCGTCGGC
Source organism: uncultured Clostridia bacterium (assembly GCA_934500705.1). Taxonomy (GTDB): domain Bacteria; phylum Bacillota; class Clostridia; order UMGS1810; family UMGS1810; genus CAKSIN01. The sequence continues at coordinate 87,310 of CAKSTI010000006.1, forward strand.
AACAAATACCACGCTGCCGCCGTTGCCGCCGTCGCCGCCGTCCGGGCCTCCTGCCGCAACGTACTTTTCCCTGTGAAAGCTCACAAGCCCGTTGCCGCCGTTGCCTGCCTCGATGTATATTTCGGCTGTGTCTGCCAACATTGTAACCCCTTCTTTCATATATAAATTATAAATATTTTAAAATATCGGAAAACCGCAATTTGCCGCCTCATTGGCGTGCAGAGGGTTTGCTCCGTCCGAAAAAACAGACTGTACGGCTCATTTCAAATGCGGAACAAACAAGTTAGTTTTACTTGCAATATGCGTATTGGAAAATGCATCTCCCATTCGGTAAAAACCCTTCGCATAAATTATAACCAAAAAATCTCGGGCAAAACCCGAGATTTTTTCTATTGGACATTCCGATTACTGAGCAATCTCGTAAACGCTGACCTGCTTTTTGTCTTTGCCCACTCTTTCAAATTTAACTTTTCCGTCAACAACGGCAAAAAGTGTGTCGTCGCTGCCCTTTCTTACGTTAACGCCCGGGTGAATTTTGGTTCCTCTCTGTCTTACGAGGATATTGCCCGATGTAACGTACTGACCGTCACCCTTCTTTACGCCGAGTCTTTTGGACTCACTGTCACGGCCGTTCTTGGTACTACCCATACCTTTTTTATGTGCAAACAACTGAATGTTAAGCTCAAACATTTCTACACCTCCAATTCGGTTATAGATACATTCTGCGGATACTGCCTGCAAAGTTCCTTTAAAAACTCCGCCATAGAACAGAGCAGAATGTCTGTATTTTTTCTTTCATCGTCTTTTAAATCATCGGGGAGAGTAAAAAACAAATACCCGTCTCCCGTTTCGTATCCCACAGGTGTTTTTGCGACCTTTTCTATGCCCAAAAGAGCCATCTGAACCGCCGCCGAAACCGCTGCGCACACGATGTCCTCTCCCTCCTCGCCGAAACCGGTGTGTCCGGAGAGTCTGCCCTGCACGATGCTGCCGAGCCTGTCTTTGTAAATCTCAATCTTAGTCATAGCGGAAATTACGCATTGATTTTTTCAATCTGAACCTTTGTAAATGCCTGTCTGTGACCCTTCTTGCACTTTTCACCCTTTTTGGGCTTGTACTTGAAAACGATAACCTTCTTATTCTTACCCTGCTTTAAAACCTTAGCGTCAACGCTTGCGCCTTCAACAACAGGTGTACCGAATACAGCCTTTTCGCCTCCTACTGCAAGAACCTTATCAAATTTAACAGCGTCGCCCTCAGCGCCGGCAACCTTTTCGATGAAAACAACATCACCCTCGGAAACCTTGTACTGCTTGCCGCCTGTTTCGATAATTGCGTACATAATATGAAGCACCTCCTTCATCTAATCTCGCTAAACTCCGGTATCCGCCGTATGCGGATTTGACAACCGGGCCTATGCGGTCTACCGTAGAATTATAACACACAAAAATGCCGATGTCAACAATTTTCTGCGTATTTTTTTACTTTTCTTCCACTTGTTTTAACATATAATCTATTTCTTTTAAAAGCTCGGCTTTTCTTTCCTCGCTTGTATCGGGGTCGTTTGCCTCGTTTACCATATCCTCAAACTGCGAGCCGGTAACGGCTTTTCCGTCCGTTCCGACGATGGCGTCGGAGGAGGAATTTTTCATATCGCCGCTATTTTCGCTCTTTTTTTCGGCATCTTTGACGTTTTCGCTCTGAGAGGTATTCTGCGTTGTCTTTTTGTCCGTTTTGCCGCCGTCCGCCTTTTTGGCACAGCCGCCGAAAACGAGAGTTAAGGCAAGCAAAAGCAGTGCTGTTCTTTTCATAACCGTTCTCCTTTAAAATTTGTGAGCATCGCAAGCGACTGCTCAAACTTTACTCCGTAGAAAAACTTTTCCCGTTCGTCCTGCGTGTTTACAATCCCTGCGTGCACAAAGTCCACCGCAAGGCGCAGCGACCGCTCAAAGTCCGCCCCGCTTGTGAGCGCACCGCAAAGGACGCTTGCAAAGATGTCACCCGTGCCGTAATATGTGCCCTCAATCCTTTTGCGGTAATACGAAAACGTCTTTCCGCTGTTTGCATCGTAGCACATTGCGCCGGAGTTTGAACCCTCGGAAATACCGGTGATTACGATGAGCTTTGCACCCGTGTCGGAGAGCGAAAGCGCCATTTTTTCGGCGTATTCCTCACCGCAGTTTTCACGGTACGGCATACCGCTGATGAGCGCCGCCTCGGTGATATTGGGGGTGAGCACGTCGGCGTGACGGCAGAAATCCCTCATTTTGTCAACAAATTTGCCGTCAAAGCCCGTATAGAGCCGTCCCTCGTCGCCGAGAACGGGGTCTACAAACACAAGATTACCGTCCGACTTGAAGTCCGAAAAAAATCCGCTGACAATTTCGAGCTGTTCGCATTTGCCGAAGTAGCCCGAATACATTGTGTCAAACTCTATGCCAAGCGACTTCCAGTGCGACACAATCTTTGGCATCTCGTCCGTCATATCCTTGAACGTATACCCCTCAAATCCGCCCGTATGGGTGGAGAGCACCGCCGTGGGCAGTACGACCGTTTCTATGCCGAAAGCCGAAATTATCGGCATTGCGGCTCCGAGGGAACACTTGCCTAGGCACGATATATCCTGGACGGTCACAAGTCGTTTTTGTTTCATAAACGCACCTATTTAATAACTTTAAGCCAGCCTTCGGGCGCTTCGAGTCTGCCCATCTGAATACCGGTCAGCGTATCGTAGAGTTTCTTTGTCACGGGGCCCATCTCGTTCATACCGCTGGGCAGGCATATTTCCTTGCCGTGGTCAACAATCTTGCCGACGGGGGAAATTACCGCCGCAGTTCCGCAAAGACCGCACTCTGCCATATCCTTAACCTCGCTGAACTCTATCTCTCTTTCCTCTGCGTCAAGTCCCAAGTATTCCTTTGCGACATAGAGCAGCGACCTTCTGGTAATTGACGGGAGAATTGTGGAGGATTTGGGTGTTACAACCTTGCCGTCCTTTGTTACGAAAATAAAGTTTGCGCCGCCGGTTTCCTCAACCTTGGTACGTGTCTTTGCATCGAGATACATATTCTCGTCGTAACCCTCTTTGTGAGCGGTAACTATTGCGTGCAGGCTCATTGCATAGTTAAGTCCTGCCTTTACGTGGCCTGTTCCGTTAGGTGCGGCACGGTCAAAGTCGCACACCTTTATTGTAAGAGGTTTTGCGCCGCCCTTAAAGTACGGGCCGACGGGTGTTGCAAATATTCTGAACTGATACTCGTCGGCAGGCTTTACGCCGATTACCGCATTGCTGCCGAACATATACGGTCTTAAATACAGCGTTGCTCCGCTGCCGTAGGGGGGCACAAATGCCTCGTTTGCCTTGACAACCTTTTCCACGGCGTCAACAAATCTGTCCACGGGGAAAACGGGCATTTCCAGTCTTTCGCAGGACGTAGCCATTCTCTCGGCGTTGAGGTCGGGGCGGAAAACAACGGTTTCGCCCTTTTCGGTGGTATACGCCTTCATACCCTCAAAGCAGGTCTGCGCATACTGCAAAACGCCGGCGCACTCGTTTAAAACGATATTGTTGTCCGTAACCAAAGCACCGTCGTCCCATTTGCCGTCTTTAAAATCGGAAACGTATCTGTAATCCGTCTTAACATAACCAAAGCCTAAATTGCTCCAATCTAAATCTTTCTTTGCCATTGTTATCAATCCTTTCCTGCTTTTGCTTCTATTCTTTACATTATAACACTAAGCTATCGCCAATTCAAATATTTTGCAAATCTTTTTTTCGTATTTGTTCATATTACACTAAACGCACGCCGGGGAGCGCAGCTTTTTGACGGCAAATACGGCTATTTTCACACTTTTGACCTTTGTGCTTGATTTTTGCGAAAATTTGTGTTAAAATAGACTGTATATTGTCAAAAAAGGGGTTTTTAAAAATGGAATTATTTGCATTTATCCTCTACTTTGTCGCTATGCTTGCAATAGGACTTTACTTTTTCTTTGCAACAAAATCCGGCGGCGAAAAGGAGTATTTTTTGGGCGGACGTCAGATGGGGCCATGGGTTACGGCTATGAGCGCACAAGCGTCCGATATGAGCGCCTGGCTGCTTATGGGACTTCCCGGAAGTATTATGGCGTTCGGTTTCGGTCAGGCGTGGATTGGAATAGGTCTTGCGATAGGCACATCTCTTAACTGGATACTTGTGGCTAAGCGTTTAAGGCGTTTTTCCGAGGCGGCGGACGACGCCATAACTATGCCGCAGTACCTTTCAAACAGATTTAAGACTGCAAACCCGGCGCTTAAAATCATTTGCGCAGTTGTGTTTTTAATCAGCTTTACCATTTATGTTGCGTCGGGATTTTCTGCCGGTGCAACGGTTTTCCACCAGCTTATACCGCAGCTTTCGTTAAAGACGGAGATGGTTATTTTTGCGGCAATACTCATTGCGTATACCTTCCTCGGCGGATTTAAGGCTGTGTGCTGGACGGACTTTTTCCAGGGAATGTTAATGCTCTTTGCACTGCTTGCGGTGCCGATTGTTGTAATTTTCTTAAAGGACACCGACCCGTCGCTTATGAACAAAGTTGTCACAAATACGGAGACGGGCGAGGCGTACAAATTTGTACCGAGCTTTTTCACGGCAAGTCCCAAGGAGATTGTCTCCGGTCTTGCGTGGGGATTGGGATACTTCGGTATGCCGCACATACTGGTGCGCTTTATGTCGATTGAAAAGCCGGAAATGGTTAAAAAATCGTCGGTTGTTGCCATTGTGTGGGTTCTGCTTGCACTTGCGGCGGCAATAGGAATTGCATATTTCGGCAGAATTATAAACATCAACTTTAAGGGCACAAGCGAGCTGTTCTCTACATATATACTTGAAAACGGACTGCAAGAAACGGTGTTTATCCAGCTTGCAAGAACTCTGTTCCCGGCATTTATCGCAGGACTTCTCCTTGCGGCAATCATTGCGGCGTCAATGTCAACGGCGGACTCTCAGCTCCTTGTGGCATCGTCGTCTTTTACAAGCGATATTTACAAGCCGATTTTCAGAAAAAATGCGTCGGAGAAGGAAATTCTCCGTGTCGGCAGAATTGTGGTTCTTGCCGTTTCGGCAATAGCGTTTTTCATTGCAAGCAGCAAGGGCAGCGGCGCAAAGGCCATAATGAGCCTTGTGAGCAATGCCTGGGCGCTGTTCGGTTCGGCTTTCGGCCCGGTTGTTCTGCTCTCGCTGTTTTGGAGAAGATTTACGTATAAGGGCGCAGTTGCCGGCATTGTCGGCGGAGCGGTTGTTGACTTGCTCTGGTACATATATCTTTCGGCAAGCACCGGAATTTATGAGATTATCCCCGGCTTTGCCGCAGGACTTGTACTTGCGGTTGTTGTGAGCCTCATAGACGAAAAGCCGTCGGAGGAAATCTGCGCAATATACGACAAGGCTACAAAATAGGAACTAAAACTGTAACGGACGTACACTTTGGGGTGCGTCCGTTTTTTATGGTGCAAACGATACCCAATGATGTCTGTTTTTGTACCTTGACTTTAACCCGAAAAGGGTATATAATGTCAAAGTTATTAATTTTGGGGAGGGCGTATCGGTGGAAAATACTTCAAAGAGCAACTACAAGCTGACATACCTTTTTATGCTGACGTACCTTGTGAGCTACATAACAAGGATTAACTACGGCACGGTTATAGCGGAGATGGTGGTGCGCACGCACTTTTCCAAGGCGCTTTTGTCTATGGCGCTGACGGGCAGCTTTGTTACATACGGCGTGGGGCAGCTCATAAGCGGCAAGTGCGGCGACAGATTTCAGCCGAAGGTACTTGTTTTTGCAGGGCTTTTGGTAACAACGGCGATGAACCTTTTAATTCCGCTGTGCAGAACCCCGTATCAGATGGCGGCGGTTTGGTGCGTAAACGGCTTTGCGCAGGCATTTATGTGGCCGCCGATTGTAAGGCTTATGGCGGCGCTTTTGACAGACGAGGAATACAAGAGGGCGTCCGTGGTGGTTTCGTGGGGCAGTTCTGTCGGCACGATTGTCATCTACCTTGCCGCACCGGCTATAATCTCGCTTTCAAGCTGGAAGGGCGTGTTTTTGTTTTCGGCGGCGGCAAGCGTAATTATGGCGTTTGTTTGGCAAAAGCTGTGCTGCAACATTGATATGCCGACCGCAGTTTACAAAACAAAGGACGGGGAAAAAGGAAAAATATTTACCCCTCTTTTTATCTGCATAATGCTTGCAATTATTCTGCAAGGCTCTCTGCGTGACGGGGTTACAACGTGGCTGCCGTCATACATATCGGAAACGTACAATTTAAGCAGTGTAATATCAATACTGACAAGCGTAGTGTTGCCGATATTCAGCATAATCTGCTCCCAGGCGGCGGCGGTACTGTACCGCAAAGTCTTTAAAAATCCGCTTATGTGCTCCGCCGTTATCTTTGCGTTCGGTGCGGTGAGCGCAACGCTCCTCTTTGCCTTTTCCGGCAGGGGTGCGGCGCTTTCACTCATTCTGGCGGCACTGCTCACGGGCTGTATGCACGGGGTCAACCTCATTTTAATCTGTATGATACCGGCATACTACAAGGCAAGGGGCAATGTTTCCACAATCTCGGGAATTTTAAATTCGTGCACATATATAGGAAGTGCAATTTCCACATATGCAATAGCCATAGTTTCCGAAAACATCGGCTGGCATATGACGGTGGGTATGTGGGCGCTCATTGCCCTTGCCGGGACGGCTGTATGCGCCGTTTGCGTACGGCCGTGGAAAAGGCAGTTTTAACGTTTGCCGGCAAAAATCGTGCCGACCTCTCTGCCGTTTACAATGTCGAACAGGGCGTCCGGATTTCTGCCGTTTGTCACCACGGTGCCGATGCCCTGTGCGGTTACGAGCTTTGCGGTGCGGAGCAAAAAATCAATGCCGCTCTCGGTAAAAAAATTCAAAGAATATTTTTCTTTCGTTTACAGACAATATCAATGAAAAAAATCTGTAATATGGGAGATTATGCTATGAAAGACAAAGTATTCGGCGTGCTCCAACGCATAGGCAGGTCATTTATGCTGCCCATTGCGCTGCTGCCCGTCGCCGGCTTGTTTCTCGGCATTGGCAGTTCGTTTACCAACGAAACTATGCTAAATGCCTACAACCTCTCGTCCGTAATATATCAGGGCGGAATTTTATACACCGTTTTAGACATTTTAAGCCGTGCAGGCAGTGCGGTGTTTAACAACCTTGCGCTTTTGTTTGCAATGGGTGTGTCAATAGGTATGGCAAAGCGTGAAAAAGAGGTGGCGGCTCTGTCGAGCGTTATTGCCTACCTCATAATGAACACTGCCATAAGCACGCTCATCACGGCAGCCGGCGGAGTTGAGGCGATGCCGGCAAACTCAACGGCTGATGTGCTCGGAATAACGACACTGCAAATGGGAGTTTTCGGCGGAATAATTGTGGGACTGGGAGTTGCATCACTGCACAATCGGTTCTACAAGACAGAACTTCCGCAGGTGCTGTCGTTTTTCAGCGGAACACGTTTTGTGCCGATAGTCAGCAGTATTGTATACCTCGGAGTAGGTATTCTGATGTTTTACGTATGGCCTGTTATTCAGACGGGCATTTCGTGGCTCGGAAATCTCGTTATACGCTCCGGCTACGCCGGAACGTGGATTTACGGAATAATCGAGCGTGCGCTCATTCCGTTCGGTCTGCATCACGTTTTCTACATTCCGTTCTGGCAGACGGCGCTGGGCGGCTCGGCGATTATTGACGGCGCTGTTGTCAACGGTGCGCAAAATATTTTCTTTGCAGAGCTTGCCTCAAAGGCAACCAAGGTGTTCTCCGTGGAGGCAACACGATTTATGTCGGGTAAGTTCCCGTTTATGATTTTCGGTCTGCCGGGTGCGGCGCTTGCAATGTATCAAACGGCAAAACCGCAAAAAAAGAAACTCGTCGGCAGTTTGCTCGTATCTGCGGCGCTCACCGCAATGCTCACCGGTATAACCGAACCGCTTGAATTTACATTTCTGTTCGTTGCGCCGCTTATGTATGCAGTGCACTGCGTTTTTGCGGGTCTTTCGTATATGCTTATGCACATTTTAAACGTCGGTGTGGGTATGACGTTCTCCGGCGGACTCATAGACTTATTCCTGTTCGGCATTTTGCAAGGAAATGCCAAAACTCACTGGCTGTGGATAGTTGCCGTGGGCGTGGTATATTTCTTCCTGTATTACGGCGTGTTTAAGTTTATGATATTAAAGCTGAACCTCAAAACACCCGGACGTGACGACGATGCGGAAACCAAACTGTATACACGCAAGGACGTGGACGCACGCAAGAGCGGAAAGGCTGATTTTTCGCAAAGTGCGCAGATTTTAAGCGGTCTTGGCGGCAGAGCGAATATTGCCGACCTTGACTGCTGTGCCACAAGACTCCGTGTCACCGTGCACAATCCGCAGGCGGTGGACGACGCCTCGCTCAAAGCGAGCGGTGCCTCCGGCGTAATTCACAGCGGAAACGGCGTTCAGGTGATATACGGTCCGCAGGTTTCTGTTATAAAATCACGTCTTGACGACTATATGGCATCGCCGCAAAGCGCCGACGATACGCCCCCTCCGCCGAGCGAACCGACAGTTAAAAAAGATGCGCCGATGCGCCAAACCGTGCTCTATGCGCACGCCGACGGCAAGATTGTCAATCTGAGAGATGTGGACGACGAGGCGTTTTCCTCGCTCGCTCTGGGTAACGGTGTTGCAATAGAGCCGGAGGGCGGCAAGCTCTATTCCCCCTGCGACGGCGTAGTGGAAAATGTTTACGACACCTGTCACGCCGTGACGGTTACGAGTGACGACGGTGCGGAAATTCTCCTTCACATCGGCATAGACACCGTCAACCTCAAAGGCAAATACTTTAAATCGCACGTCAAGGGCGACCAAAGAATTAAAAAGGGCGATTTGCTGATTACCTTTGATGCCGAAAAGATAAAGTCCGAGGGTTACAAGCTCACAACGCCGATGATTGTGTGCAACACCGATGCGTACAAGTCGGTGGAAACCGTGAAAAGCGGCAAAACCAAGCACGGTGCGCAGATTTTAAAATTGCAATAATGGGTATTGACAAATTGGGGAAATGAATATATAATAAGGTTAGAAAAGGCAAGACCGTAACGGTTATGCCCATTTAGATTGTTAAAGAAATAACGCTCTGCTTTGGACGGTGGGCGTTATTTTTTTATGGAAATTATTATAATCAACAAAATCATAAATGAAATTATGTAATTACAATCCACATTACCACCTCCCCTCTCGACTTACAGTTGAGAAAGTTAGCGGCATAACCGCCCAGTTTTCACTGTTTCGGACTTGCCTTTCGCTTTATTATACAACATTTCTCGACAAAATTCAATAGTATAATTCAGTTATGCTCAAATTATCGAAAACCCCTTGAAAAATAATTTATTCTGGGGTATAATAAAGATGCTATCAAATTTTTTAATATGACCATTGTAAGAGGGTACGCTATTACAAAAAGCGTACACTCTTGTTTCGATTTCCTCTTACGAAGTCATATTTAGAATTTGGTAGCAGAACTCTAATGAAACAGAGAAGTACGTTTTTTATACGCAGCTCTCTGTTTTGAGAACTGCGTATTTTTTATGGGGGTATTCAAAATGGAAAGACTTAAAACAGCGGCGTATTTTGGTGAGGATTTGAGAAATTTGAACGACGTGTCGTGGCTCAGAGGCAGAATTGAAAAAACAGTTGACTTCATTATTAAAAAAGAGATAACAACCGTTTTGATTTATCCGAGAACGGACTTTGAGATGCTGTGTGCCGACGCTGTTTCCGACAAGCTCAAAAGCCACCCGGAAATTGAACTCCGCCTTGTATTTCCGACGATAGACGACAAGTATATGAAAGATATGTACGGCCTCGGCGGTGCTCCGCTTGACGAGAGAGAGGACGTAACCGAGAATTTATACAAAAAAATCGTTGAGGCGGCAGACATAATATACAGATATGTTCCGAGTCTTACTTCATACTGCGCAAAAGCCTCCGAACTTGCCGGTGCACTTGACAAAACGGTTGTTGAAATGGGATTGGAACGCTCGGAACTGCCGGCTGATTACAACGAAAGAGTAAAAAGGTCACTGGAACGCACGAGGGATATGCAACTTCGTTATACAAAGGGCAGAGATGACGTTTTCAAACATTAAAAAACGCAGTCGGAGATTGCGGTCGGGTACTGTTTATACACAATAAAAATCGGCAAGCGCATCAGCGCTTACCGATTTTTGGTGCCGGTGGTCGGGGTCGAACCGACACGGTGTTGCCACCACGAGATTTTGAGTCTCGCACGTCTGCCAATTCCATCACACCGGCGTGAACCACTAATATATAATAACACAATTTTTTAAGTATTGCAAGACATTTTTTGCGAAAAATGCAAATTTTTTATCATTCTTTTCTGAACACGTCCGCAACCTCGGAAATGGAAATATACGCACCCTCGTCAATACTGTGGACAATGTCCTTTAATTTGCTTATCTGAAAACGGTTTGCGATAAAATAAACAATCGTTTTTTCCGCTTTGGAATATCCGCCGTTTGCCTTGATTGTCGTCATACCGCTCTTGAATTCATCGGAGAGCGCAGAGCAGATTTCGTCCGGCTTTTCGGTAACGATAAGCGCAGCCTTTTCCCTGTCGAAACCTTCAACAATAAAGTCTATGGTCTTTAATGCGCCGAAATACGTCACAATGGAGTAAAGCGGCAGTATCCAGCTGTTTACCGCAAAACCGCTCACGATGTATAAAATCAGATTATACACCATAACAAACGTACCGACGGAAATGCCGAGCCTTTTTGCAAATATCACTGCCATTACCTCGATGCCGTCCATAGCGCCGCCGCATTTTATTGCAAGACCGCTGCCTATGCCGGAGATAACGCCGCCGAACAGTGCGCAGAGCAACAAATCCTCCCCCGCAAGAGGCGAGGCAATGCTCACATCTATCGGCAAAACATCGGTGATTAGATATGATGCGAGCGAATATATTGCAACCGTGTAGATTGCATAAAAAGTGAACAGTCCGCCCTGCTTTTTAAAGCCGTACAAAAACAGCGGAATGTTTAAAATTATCAGAAATACCGAAAGCGAAAGGTATTCCGGAGTAAGCTGTGCAAGGAGCATCGAAGTGCCGGAAATTCCGCTGTCGTACAGCTTTACCGGATAGAGAAAAAGCGTTATGCCCACTGCGTTTATAATTCCGGCAAGGGTGAGCATTATTATATTGGAAAGTTTTATTTTAGCTATAACAATCCCTCCATATCCTTTGCACATTTTAGTCCGTACGCACTCTCGGCGCTCTTTACCGCATTTATAATCGCCTGCTCCATACAGTCGGAGCACAGCGTACCGATGGCATTAATATCCGCCTCAACGCCGCCGATGCTTGCGGCATAAATGCTGTCGCCGTCCGCAGTGGTGTTGACGGGGCGGATTGCCCTTGCATATGCGTTGCCTGCCATTGCGGCTATTTTGTTAAGCTGTGCCTTGTCAAACCGAGCGTTTGTAAACACTGCGCCAATCGTGGTGTTTGATACAAAAAGATTGCCACGGTCGGCTGTCGTGCCCGTCATTGCCGCATTGGAATTGGCAAAGGCGTCTTTTGTTTTATTTAACATTCCGGCAATTATTCTGCCGTTTTCGTACACATCTCCGAGGGCGTTCACGGCGACCACCGCACCGACTTTAAGCCCGTCATTCTCTATGGCGTACGCTCCGAGTCCCGACTTCATCATAAATTCCGCACCGCCGAGTTTGCCGACTGTTGCTCCCGTGCCTGCGCCTGCATTTCCCGTGCAAAACCTGCCTTCAAAAGCCGCCTGTGCCGCCGCCTTTCCCATTTCTTTGCCCGGGCGCACGCTTGCACTGCCGACGCACAAATCGTAAAGGCAAGAGGTGCAGACAAGCGGAACTTTGGCAAAGCCGGTGTCAAAACCTATGTCCATACCTTCGAGGTACTCCATAACTCCGCCGGCGCAGTCAAGTCCGAAGGCACTGCCGCCGCCGAGGACTACTGCGTGTATTTTGTCCGCCGCCGAAAGCGGATTTAAAAGATGCGTTTCTCTCGACGCCGGGCCGCCGCCACGAATATCCAAACCGCACGGGGCGCCGCTCGGAAACACAATCGCCGTGACTCCCGTTGCATTTTTTTCGTCCGTGGCGTTGCCTATTTTAAGATTTTCAAATTCACAAAGCGATATTTCCCTCATAGCGCACCTCACGAGCGTGCCTTTATAATTCTGACTATTGCCGGAGAAAATACTGCGTTGATACCGAGTTCAATCAAAAAGTTTATGCCTATGAACGTCGTAAGCAAAAATACAACGATGTTGTTGCCGTCGGACATTTGCAAAAGCGTACTGCGAAAAACCGTACTCATTGCAAGAATAAAAAGTCCCGTGTTCACAATGGGGCAAATAATCGCCGCCGCAATGCCTGCCGGGTAAACGTGATTTTTAAGCAACGCAAAAACAGCGCCCGACACCCAGCCTGCCGCCGTGCCCTTAAAGAGAATTAAAAACACCGTTGCAAACGGATTGAGTTGCAAAAGTCCCATAGAAAACGGGTCTTTCGGCAGGAAACACAAAACCACAACGCCAAAGACAAATCCTAAAAATGCACCGCACTTTCTGCCGTAAAGGCAAGCGCCTATAACAATGGGTATCTGCACAAGTGCGATTGGAACGTTCATCGGTATGAGCGACGAAACGGATTGAAGTATTATCACCAGTGCCGCAAGTGCCGCTATTGCTGTCAAATTCTTAGTTTTCATAATTTCTCTCCTTTGACTCGTTTTTGTATATTTTAACACATCGGAGACTTTCAGTCAATCGGCAAAGAGAACAAAGTACATTAAATGATTGACACGGATTTGAAAATGATGTATAATAGTGTGCATCATTAGATAGCGGGACGGTGGATAAATTGTCGAAATTAAGTTCAAAACATTACGAAGTTCAAAAGTTCTCATCAATTCGTGAAATGCTCGACCTTGCCGATAAGCAGGCAGGCGATAAAGACGCATTTATGTATTTTGAAAAAAAGGAAGTTAGAAGCGCAACCTATCACGAGTTTGTGCTCACAACCGAGTATCTCGGCGCAGCTCTTTGCGATATGGGTTACGGCAAGAGCTTTATTGCCAACATCGGCGCAAACAGCTACAAGTGGGTTTGCGTGTACCTCACGGTTTTAAAGAGCGCAGGGGCTTACGTGCCGATAGATAAGGAACTTCCCTTTGACGATATTGTAAACGTTGTGTCCGACAGCGGAAGCGAGGTTTTGTTTTACGCAGCAAAGTTTGAAAAGGAGTTTATGCAAAACCGTGACAAATTCCCCGGCGTTAAGGTGTTTGTCGGTTTGGAACGCACCGAGGACGAGGGCGAGTTTTTGTCTTATGACAAATTGCTTGAAAAAGGCAAAGAAATAGTAAACAGCGGAAAAAGCGAATACGGCAAAGTAAAAAGCGACGAAAACGAGCTTAAAATGCTTGTCTACACCTCCGGCACAACCGGAATGGCAAAGGGCGTAATGCTTACCGAGCACAACCTTGTAAGCAGTGTGTACTACGGATTGGAAGTCAGCACTGTTTACGACAGGTGCCTCAGCGTTCTGCCGTATCACCACACCTACGAGGCGGTCAGCGGACTTCTTGTCGGTCTGCACCACCACTCCACAATCTGCATAAACGACAAGCTCACGAGCGTGCTCAAAAATCTCCAACTCTTTAAGCCGGATTATCTGTACCTTGTGCCGGCGTTTGCGGAGCTTTTTTATAAAAAGATTTGGGCGGAACTCAAAAAGAAAAAAATTGAAAAACTGTTCCGTGCGATGCTCGCTGTCAGCAACGGACTTTTAAAGATCGGCATCGACGTAAGGCGCAAGATGTTTAAGTCCGTAATAGACAACTTCGGCGGCAATCTGGTTAAAATCGTTTGCGGCGGCGCTCCCGTGCGCTCCGAAGTCGGCAGATTTTTTGACAGCATAGGTATATATCTTATAAACGGCTACGGCATAACCGAGTGCTCGCCGCTTGTAAGCGCAAACCGTGAAAACTGCAACGACTGCCGCACCGTGGGACTTCCGCTGCGCTGCATCGAGCTTAAATTTGAGGATGTTGACAGCGACGGCAACGGCGAAATCTGCGTAAAAGGCGACGTTGTTATGAAGGGCTATTATCATCAGCCGGAACTCACCGCAGAGGTTCTCTCGCCCGACGGCTGGTTTAAGACCGGCGACTACGGCAGGCTTAACGACAAGGGGCTTTTGATGATAACCGGCAGAAAGAAAAATCTTATTGTGCTCAATAACGGCAAAAATGTTTTCCCTGAGGAAATTGAGGAATATATCCAGGGCATAAGCTACGTTAAGGAAGTTGTTGTGTATTCGCTGAAAGACGAAAACGGACTCGAAGCGTCGCTGTGCGCCGAGGTTTTCCCCGACTATGAAAACGACCGGGTTAAATCCTGCGAAAACCTTGAAGAAATGCTCCGCCACGACATCAACGCCGTAACCGAGCCCCTCCCCGTTTACAAGAGGATAAGCAAGGTCAAGGTCAGAGATAAGGAGTTTGTTAAAAATTCGTCAAATAAGATAAAAAGAAATTTGATTGAGCATTAAAATAAGAACTCTGCACGACAATGCAATCAAAGATTGCCGTCGGTGCCGCAAAACCTTGTGAATAACCGCCGCCCGGCGGTTATTTTAATGTCTTTCTCACATTCCCGGGCGATATGCCGAACTGCCTTTTAAACACACGCAAAAAATATCCGTAGTCGGCAAAGCCCGTCTTGTACGCAATCTCCGCAAGGGGCAGGTCTGTCTGCTCGACCAGCTTTTTTGCCGCAAGGAGGCGTTTTTGCTTTACAAATGACGCAATGCCGCCGCTTATGGACTGCCCGACGTAGTCGTAAAGGCGGCTGCGGCTCACGGCAAATTCGGAGCAGAGGCGCTCAACGCTCAAATCCTCGGACAGGTGGGCGTCCACAAATTTCTCAATTTCGTCTATGAGCTGCTTGCCTCTGGGGCGCACCATTTCTTTCATAAGTATATAGCTTGTGATGGCATCGAGTATCTTAGATGCGGCAAGCACGTGCTTTGGACTTTTGTATTTAATTTTTTTAACATATTTATCAACGTCGCTCTCGCCGTATTCACGGCACAGCGCCGTTATTCTCTGCGCAAAATCCGCCTTTTCTCCGCTGTCGGCAATCTGTCCGAACATCACGTAGCCTATCAGCCGTCCTCCCTCGGTGAGGGGCGACACTGCCTCGATAAAACCGGCGTGGCACTTGTAGACGCTCAGTTTTTGCGTTTTTCTGCATTTTTTAAAGTTTTCTGCGTCACATTCGCTGCAACGCCTTCTGAAAAGCTCGTTTTTGCGCATATATCCGCAAAGTCCCCTTCCGCCGCTCGGACAAGCCGCAATTTCGCTCCCGTCAGCGTCAAAAAGCACTATCCTTATGCCCGTGAGAACATAAAATTGTTCAAGCAGTTCGAGCAAATCCTGGTTGTAAAATATAAGTGACATAAATATCCCAACTTTTAGTACGAATTTACAGTTTTCTGCATAATTTTATCTATAATTATAACACATATTCTGATAAAATCAAGACGAAGGACGAAAAAAACGTGCAGAGCGCAGGCTGCGTTGCACGACACGTCAAAAAATTTTGAAAGGAATACGGAAAATGAAAAAACAAACCTTTGCACTTTACTTCGGCAACAGGGGATTTTTCCCCGCAAGCCTCATCGGCACCGCACGCACGGAGATGGAAAAAGCAGTGACCGACGCAGGTTACGGCTTCCTTATGCCGCCGGCGGAGATGACACGCTACGGCGCAGTGGAAACCAGACAAGAGGGCTGGAAATACGCCGAGTGGCTCAAAAGCCACGAGGGCGAGTATGACGGCGTTATTATGTCGCTGCCCAATTTCAGTGACGAAAACGGCGCAGTTGCCGCACTGCAAAACGCCGGCAAACCCATTCTCATTCAGGCGTACCCCGACGAGATTGGCAAAATGGACTTTGACCACCGCCGTGACTCATATTGCGGAAAGTTCAGCATTGAGGACGTGTTCCACCAGTACGGCATCGGCTATACTGCGCTCGAACCGCACGTTGTCCACCCTCTTACCAAGGAGTTTGAACAAAACCTTAACGATTTTGCGGCAATATGCCGTGTGGTAAACGGAATGAAAAAGTTCTCAATAGGCATTCTCGGCGCAAGAACATCTAAGTTCAAGACCGTGCGCTATGATGAAATCACTCTCCAAAAGTACGGCATCACGTGCGAAACATTCGACCTGTCCGACCTTTTTGCAAGAGTTAAAAATTACTCCGACGATGACGAAAAGGTCATTGCAAGAGCGGAGCACCTTAAAAATTATACCGATTTTTCAAAAGTGCCGGCGGACAAACTCTTAACTCTCTCCAAGGTCAGCGTGGTTATTGACGACTATATGTCGGAGTACCGCCTGGATTGCATAACCCTGCGCTGCTGGGAGGAAATGCAGTCGGAGCTGGGCATTGCGCCGTGCGTGCTTTTAAGCGAGCTTAACGACCGTGGCATTGCGACATCGTGCGAGATAGACCTCTGCTCGGCAATAAATATGTACTCGATGCAGCTTGCATCGCAAAAGCCGACCGCCTGCCTTGACTGGAACAACAACTACGGCGATGACCCCGACAAGGTTATACTTTTCCACTGCGGTTCAACGGCGCAGTCGCTTATGAGGGGCAAGGGCACCGTTACCGACCACAAAATGTTTGCCAAAGGCTGTCCGGGCTGCGGCTGGGGCAGTAACGAGGGTAGAATTGCACCGTTTAAAATGACGTTTTCCAACTGCAAAACCGAGGACGGCAAGCTGACGTTCTACTTAGGCGAGGGCGAGTTTACCGATGACGAAATAGAAAAGGAATTTTTCGGCTGCGGCGGAGTTGCCAAAATTGACGGATTGCAGAAAAAACTGTTAAAGCTGGGACGGGAGGGTTTCAGACACCACACCGCAATCGGCGTGGGGCATATGTCGCACATTCTGCGTGAGGCATTTGCCTACTACCTCGGCTATGACATAATGGAACTTTAAGGGGGTTGCGCTATGTATATAGGCGGTCTTGACGTGGGAACAACCGGCTGTAAGCTGACCGTTTACGGCTCGGACGGCACGTTTGTGTGCAATACATACGAGGAATACGCCGTTTCACGCAAGAGGGGCGCTCACGAGGCGGACGCAAATGTGATATTCGGCGGTATATTAAAAGTCCTTGCCGAAACGTACAAAAAGTGCCCCGAACTTTCGGCAGTGGGCGTTACAACGTTTGGAGAAACCTTTGTCCTTTTGGATAAAGACGATAGTGTCCTCCTGCCGTCAATGCTTTACACCGACCCCCGTGGAGCGCAGGAGTGCGCCGCCCTGTCGGACGCAGTGGGCGAGGACAGATTGATTGAGATAACGGGAACAAAGCCCAATGAGATGTTCAGTCTGCCGAAGCTTATGTGGATTAAGAAAAACCGCCCCGACGTGTTTTCACGGGCAAAAAGGGCAATGCTTATGCAGGATTTTGCGGTGTATATGCTAACCGGCAAAGCACAGATAGACTTTTCCCTTGCCGCACGCACTATGGCGTTCGACATCAGGCAAAAGAGGTGGAGCGCAGAGATTTTCGCCGCCGCAGGCATTGACCCGTCGCTTATGTCCGCACCCGTTCCGACAGGCAGTATAGCAGGAGTGCTCAGGGCGGAGCTTGCCGAAAAACTCGGCTTTAAAAACTTAAATGTAATAAACGGCGCACACGACCAGGTTGCCGCCGCAGTCGGAGCCGGAGTGCTCACCGTCGGCACCGCCGTGGACGGCACGGGCACCGTTGAGTGCGTAACGCCGATGTTTGACCGCATACCGACGGACAGACGGCTCTACGACGAGGGTTACACCGTTGTTCCGTATATATTTGACGGCACATACGTCTGCTATGCGCTGTCGTTTACCGGCGGAGCAGTGCTCAAATGGTACAGGGACAACTTTGCACGCTTTGAGTGTGAACAGGCTGAAAAAACGGGCGCAAATGTCTATGCCGAACTTGACGGAAAAATGAGTGACGAGCCTACGGATTTGCTCGTTCTCCCCCACTTTGCCGGAGCGGCAAATCCGCATATGGATATAAATTCCAAAGCGGCAATTCTCGGTCTTACCTTGGAGCACACCGCCTCCGACGTATACAAGGCTCTCCTTGAAGGCGTGACGTACGAAATACTGCTTAACTTGAAGCATTTGGAAAAATTCGGCATATCGCCCGAAAAGCTCTATGCAACGGGCGGCGGAGCGTCGTCGGAAAAGTGGCTGCAAATAAAGGCGGATATATTAAACCGCCCGGTAATCTCCCTTGCCGCAAAGGAGGCGGGCGCCTGTGGAACGTGTATGCTCGCATCGGTCGCAATGGGCATATACACAGGCGTATATGAGGCGGCAAAACACTTTGTGCGTGAAAAGAAAACCTTTACACCAAACGGGACGTATGCTAAAATATACGAAAAGAGATATAATACATACGAAAAAATATATCCGGCAGTAAAGGAAATTTTAAAAGGAGAGATTTAATTGAAATACTGTAAAATATGCGGCTTTAACAGCTCAAAGATAATTCTCGGCACGGACGGCTTCGGCGAGAGAACGGACGAAAAAACTGCGTTTGAAATAATGGACGCCTACGCCTGTAACGGCGGCAATCACTTGGACAGCGCACGGCTCTACGCCGGGGGCAGAAGTGAGGAGATTGTGGGCAGATGGCTCAAAGGCAAAAACCGTGCAGACTTCTTTGTTGCCACAAAGGGCGCACACCCACGCATAGAAACTATGGACGTTCCCCGTCTTTCGCTATCCGAGATTGAGAGCGATGCCGACAAGAGCCTTGCAGCGCTCGGCGTTGACGAGATTGACCTCTACTGGCTCCACCGTGACTGCGAGAGCGTGGACGTGGGCGGCATTGTGGAGAGCCTTAACACGCTGATTAAAAAGGGCAAAATCAAGGCAATAGGCGCATCAAACTGGCGCAGTGAGAGAATTGCGGCGGCAAACGCCTATGCCAAACAGCACAATTTGCAGGGCTTTACCGCAGGGCAGATACGTTTCAGCCCGGCGTCCACCGCACCCGACTTTGTGGGCGACACAACGCTTGTGGAGATGAACGCAAAGGAGTTTGAGTTCTACAAAAACGAGGGAATAACCGCAGTCGGCTTTGCATCGCAGGCAAAGGGATTTTTCTCAAAGTACATCTCCGGGGGCGTGGAAAATTTAAGTCCCAAGGCAAAGGAGCGCTATTTTTGCGCAGAAAACGTTAAAAAAGCGCAGACAGTTAAAAATTTAAGCGAGAAGTACTCCGTCAGCGCCGCCGCAATAGTGTGCGCCGCTATGACGTCGGTTGACACGGCAAACGTAATGCCGATTATCGGGTCTAAAAACGCAGAGCAGCTAAACGACTCTGTGAGCAGTTCCGACCTTGTTCTGACGCCTGAGGAAGTGCGCTCGCTCATAGAATATGTGTGAGGTTAAAATGGATAAATATATAGGAAACGAATTGCAGATATACGGCGTTGAGCAAATGCGCTTAGTCGGCGGCAAGGGAGACGGAATGAGGATATTTTCCGTAAGGAACGGCGGCGGACTGGAATTTACCGTTTCGCTCGACCGCTGTGCCGATATTTCCCGTCTTTCGTTATATGGGGCGAACTACGGCTACTTTGCGCCTTGCGGATACGTATCGCCAAAGTATTATGACGGCATAGGCAACGGATTTTTAAAGTCGTTTACCGCCGGATTTTTTACCACCTGCGGTTTTAACAATGTCGGCAGTCCGTGCACGGACGGGGGCGAGGATTTGCCCCTGCACGGGAGCATCTCCAACACGCCGTGCGACAACGCATACCACTTTATTGAGGATAACAAAATTCACATAAAAGCGCACGTTGCCGACGCCGCACTCTTTGGCAGAAATCTGTCACTCGACAGGGAGTACATCTGCCCCATAGGCGAAAACGTGATTTATTTGCATGACACCGTGACCAATCTTGCGGACAAAGAGTGTCCGTTCGAAATTCTCTACCACTGCAATATGGGCTACCCCCTGCTTACGGAGAACGCCAAGGTGGAGATACCGTCCGAGAGCATAACGGCGAGAAACGCCCATGCCCAAACGGGAATTGACAACTGCCTTAAAATGGAAAAACCGCAAAAGGGGTATGAGGAGATGTGCTTCTACCACAAACTCAGCGGTAAAACGTCGGTTAAAATATCCAATCCCGACACGGGGCGCTCACTCGAAATGTGCTTTGACACGGCCAGACTGCCGTTTTTTACCGAGTGGAAAATGATGGGCGAAAAGCAGTACGTCCTCGGCTTGGAGCCCGGCAACTGCCTGCCCGACGGGCGTGACGTGATGCGCCAAAACGGCTGCCTTGACATATTACAGCCGGGAGAGAAACGGGAGTTTGAAATCAAATTTGTAATGAAATAGGAGAATAATTATGCTTGTAACATTAAAGGAAATTCTTGCAATAGCCAATGCGAGAGGCTGTGCGGTAGGTTCGTTTAACACACCGAATATGGCGAGCATACGTGCCGTAATTGCCGCCGCAGAGGAACTTGGCGAACCCGTAATTCTTATGCACGCACAGGTGCACGAGGAAATGGGACTTTGCAAAATGGACGAGATAGCGCCCGTTATGCTGTTTTTCGCCGACCGTGCGAGCGTGCCCGTGTGCGTACACCTCGACCACGGCACAGACCTTGACTACATAAAGCGTGGTCTTGACATCGGCTTTTCGTCCGTGATGTATGACGGCTCGACCCTTGACGAAAAGCTCAATTTTGCCAATACTTCCATAGCCGTCGGTATGGCATCTGCCTGCGGTGCGTCGGTTGAGGCGGAAATCGGCTCAATGGGTGCAAGGGAGTCAGGCGCAGAGGGCGGAGAGAGCATATATACCGACCCCGACGATGCAGAGCGCTTTGCACGGGAAACCGGCATAGATGCGCTTGCCTGCGCCTTCGGCACGGCTCACGGACTGTACTTGAAACAGCCTAAGCTCGACTTTGACAGGCTTAAAAAAATAGCCTCGCTCACTTCCGTTCCGCTTGTAATGCACGGCGGTTCCGGCGTAAGCCACGCCGATTACAAACGTGTAATAGAACTTGGCATAAGAAAGATAAATTATTACACATATATGGCAAAGGCAGGCGGCAGTGCAGTTTGCGCCTTAGGTGACAAGACGTTCTACCACGACATAGAGCTTGCCGCAATAGACGGTATGAAAGCGGACGTTATGTCGGCAATGCGTGTGTTTGCCAAAACGGAGGGATAATATGCTGCTTAGTTTTACCGAAAACAAGGTTAAAGCCGTGTTTGAAGTAACGGAGGATAAAAACCTGCTCCTTCTCCACCTGTCCAACCGTGACTTTGAGGACAATATACCGCCAAAGGCAAGGAAATATTTTTCCGCACTCGAACTTCAATTAAGCGGTTCAAATCAGGACGACCACCACGGCTGTAAGCAGACCGTCACAAGCGGCAGCCGTTCGCTGAAATACGTTTCTCACACATATGACGGCAACAAGCTGGAAATCACCCTTGCGGACGAAAAAGTGAGGGCGGTGTGTCACTACCGCTTTTTTGACGACTGCGCCGCCGTGCGCACATATTGCACGGTAGAGAATATATGCAGTGAAAATGTGGGTTTGGAGTACGTGTCGTCGCTGTCGCTCACGGGACTTAATGCAGATGACAGCTCGCACCTGTATATTCCGCACAATTCCTGGTGCCGTGAAGTAAACTGGAAAAAGTACACCCTATCACAGCTTGGGTTGGATGAGATTACCCCCTTTTCCACAAAGCGCATTTGCTGTAAAAACACAGGCACCTGGTCTGCAAAGGAATATCTTCCTATGGGCTGTATAGAGGGTGACGGCGCAGTTATGTGGCAGATTGAAAATAACGGCTCGTGGTGCTGGGAGATAAGCGATATTTCCGACAAACAGTACCTCAGACTTTCCGGTCCGACCGAAAAGGAAAATTCCTGGTACAAGTCCCTTGCGCCGGGAGAAAAGTTTGAGAGCGTCGGCTCTGCCGTTTCGTTCGGAAACGATTTTAACGGCGCACTGGAAAATATGACCCTCTACCGCCGTCACATTGCTATGCGCCGACGTGCCGATGCCGACTTGCCGATTATATTTAATGACTATATGAACTGTCTGCTTGCCGACCCCACAACGGAGAAAATGCTCCCCGTAATAGATGCGGCGGCAAGAGCGGGAGCGGAGTATTACGTGATGGACGCCGGCTGGTACGCCGACGGCACCTGGTGGGAAACCGTGGGCGAGTGGGAGCCGTGCGCAAAGCGCTTCCCCGGCGGAATGAAAGCTGTCTTTGACTATATCCGCTCCAAAGGAATGGTGCCCGGCATCTGGCTCGAAATTGAGGTTATGGGCATACACTGTCCTCTTGCAAAAAGTCTGCCCGACGATTGGTTCTTTATGCGCCACGGCAGACGGGTGATAGACCACGGCAGGTATCAGCTCGATTTCAGGAACGAAAACGTCCGCTCATTTGCAGCCGAAGTTGCAGACAGACTAATTGCCGACTACGGCGTGGGTTACATAAAGATGGACTACAACATAGAGGCAGGCGCAGGAACGGAGCTTGACGCCGACAGCTTGGGTGACGGACTTCTCACGCACAACCGTGCCTATCTCAAATGGCTTGACGGCATCTGCGAAAAGCACCCCGATTTGATTGTGGAAAACTGTTCCAGCGGCGGAATGCGTCTTGACTATGCAATGATGGCGCACCACAGTCTTGCCTCTGTTTCCGACCAGGAGGACTGCGTTAATACCTCTGCCATAGCCGCCTCGGCTGCAACTGCCGTCTTGCCGGAACAGGCTCTCGTATGGTCTTATCCCCTCAAAGGCGACAGCATAAGTACCGTACAGCTTAATATGGTAAACTCTATGCTTTTGCGTATGAATTTGAGCGGCGGCATAATGAACCTGTCAGACGAGCAGTTCGCCGCCGTATCTGAGGGCGTCAGATGTTACAAGGAAATCCGCAGGCACATACCTGAGTTTATTGTGTCCTATCCCCTGGGAGTTCAAAGCCTTGCCTCGCAGTGGCTCTGCACGTTAAACAGGTATGGCGGCGGAGCATATGTAAGCGTTTGGCGGAGAAACAGCGAGAAAACGGGTGTTGAAATTTCGCTCGGCTTTTCGCCCGAAAATGCAGAGGTTGTCTATCCCAAAAGCGATAATTGCAAAATTGCGCTCTGCGGTGACAAACTGAACGTTACGCTGTCCGAAAAGAACAGTGCGGTAATTGTTAAGTTGGTTTAAAAATTTGTTTGGAAAAGGTATTGACAAAATGAGGTCCGAATTGTATAATTAAGTTACAAAAGGCAAGACCGTAACGGTTATGCCAAGAAATATGTTAATAAAGATAACACGGCTCTTGGTGGGGGCGTGTTATTTTTTTATGGAAATTATTATAATTATCAAAATCATAAAAGATATTATGTAATTACAATCCACGTTACCACCTCCCTCCCCGACTTACAGTTGAGAAAGTTAGTGACATAACCGCCCAGTTTTCACTGTTTCGGACTTGCCTTTCGCCTTATTATACACCTTATTTTATCTTTTTTCAAGCATTTCACTTGTATTTTGCCGAAAAATGTGCTATAATAAATAAGCCAATTTGATAAGTGAATAAAATTATTTTACAGTGGGGTATATTTTACCCTTTGTTTTGGAATATTATCAACCTTCCAATCTGATAAAAATGCAGGTTCTGGGTTGGTGGTATTCTATAAAATTCACTGTATCAAATTGGCGTTTGACGGAGCTTGCGTTTTTTATGCGTCTGCTTCGGCGGGCGCATTTTTTATACCTTAAAATCACAATGCGCCGTAATTTTAAACATTGTGAGGCTGAATATGAATACTACAATATGCTGCTTTGCCGGTCACAGCGATATGAACGGCAGCGATGCGAAAGAAAAAATCAAAAAAATTGCGGAACGACTGATAACCGAAAAAAACGTAATCGAGTTTCGGGTCGGAAATTACGGCTCGGTCGGCGGCACACACCGCCGTCCGTACCCTACTTAAACAACTTCCTCTTTGATTTGCAAAGTTCCGTGATAAATATATCGTCAAGCGTTGACAGCTGATAGTCCTTGCGGTGAATTATGAGGTCTTTGTAAAGACGGGTGTTCTCGCCGCACTCACGCTGAATAAGTCCGTATCTTTTGAGCAAATCCTTGGGCGCAGGCGACACCCACATAAACGTTTCGGGATTTTTGGAGAGTAGTTCAAACTGGCTCGCACGCTCAAACACAAAAATACGCCTGCTTATGTTGTCGGGGAGTTCCTCTTTTTTAACCTCGGCAAACGGCAGTGACGGCACAAAGGGGTCGGCGTGGGCGATTTCTATGTGCTTTTCGAGGTCCGAATACTTAATATTTTCTATCTTTGCAAGCGTGCTGTTTTCGCTCATTACAAGCACGTAGTTAAACTCCGTTACAAGCTCATAGGTCAGATTTTTGCTGTCGAGCATCTCCTTGTAGTATTTGTCAAAGTGTTCGGCATAGCGGATAATTCCCAGTTTGTAGTCGGCGTCCAGGATATTTTTAATGGCTCTTTGCGAATTTGTTTCCTTGTAGAAAACCTCAACGTCCGTTTCGCCGCTGAGCGAGAGCGAAAAATTGGAGAAAGCCTCCGAGATATAGCTTGCCCTCGGAACGGAAATGGAAAAACGCTTTCTGACGGGCATACTCTTTTTAAAAATGCCCTCCACCTCGTCAACCTGCCTCAATATCTTGTTTGCATATCCCAAAAAGGTTTCGCCTTCGGGAGTGGGAACCATACCCTTTGCGCTCCTTGTGAAAATCTCCACGCCGAGCGACGCTTCAAGCTCCTTTATGGCACGGCTGAGGTTCGGCTGGTTCATAAGGAGAACTTCCGCCGCCTTGTTTATGGAGCCGCACTTTGCGACTTCGAGAGCATATTTCATATGGAGAATGTTCAAAAAATATCACCTGCCCGTTAAAATATACTTACAGTATACATTATTTACCTGTCCGGGTCAAGAAATATCTTAAAAATATTATTTTTTACTTGACTTATTTCAAATTTTTTAGTATAATATTTTCGTTGCTTAATTTGCTGGTGTAGCTCAGTTGGTAGAGCAGCGCATTCGTAATGCGCAGGTCACGTGTTCGAGTCACGCTACCAGCTCCAAAAACCGACAGGTACTTGCTTTGTACCTGTCGGTTTTTTTAATAAATTCTACCGGCTGCGGTCGGTGTACTTTTTACAGCCGATGATTTACACAATTTCAAACTGAATATTGCTTCTCTGCGCCGTCTCCATTTTGGAAATGGATATTTCGTACGCAGTTTTGGTAACCGTTTCCTCCTCGCTTATGCGCTTTTGGTACTCACGACTTTGTATTCTGCCCCAGATTTTTATGTTCTCGCCCACTTCCAGTCCGCCGGCAAAGCGCGCGTTTCTGCCCCAGGCTATGCAGGGAATGTAGTCGGACTTATTATAGGCACGGTTTACGGCAACGAGAAGGTCGGTTATCTCTCTGCCAAAGGGCGTGGTGCGATAGACGGGCTTTTTGCACAAAAAGCCGTTTAAGTAAATATAGTTGGGATTTTTAAACTTTGCCTCATCGGGGGACTTGGTAATATCCCTTGCAAAAACCGTCAGAATTAACCTGTTTCCGCTTTCGGTATAGTTATTGTAGGAGCGGAACTGACCGGTGATGCTCACGGTGTCGCCTTTGGCTACGGTTATGTTTTGCAAAAGCCTTTCGGAGATTGTCACGTTTATATAATCCGAGATGTCGGAAAGGCGCATAACCTTTACCACAAATGAATAAAACCCCTCGCCGTATACCTCGTGGCTGAAAACGAGGTCGCTGTCCGCTATTCCAGTAAGCTCAACTTCGTTGTTGAGTATGTTTGTTTCTGATGTCATTTTGTAAGACACGTCCTTCCATTTTTAGAAATTGTATTCCTTTTTTCCAAACTGTATATATTAATGATATTCATATTCGGCAGTTTTTATAACCTTTATTGTGAAGTATTTGTAAATTTTAAAAAACATTCTTGATAATACATTTCTTTGCGTGTATAATTATTATGATCGGAGTGAGAATGGTGAAAAAATTTCTTAAATACATAAAACCGCACCTCATTTTCTTTATTTTTGGTCCTCTATTTATGCTGACCGAGGTTGCAGGCGACGTTGCAATGCCAAAGATGATGAGCCTTATCATCAAAAACGGCGTGGGCGCATCTGACGCCAGCTACATTTGGAAAATGGGCATAGCTATGATTTTGACCGCTGTTTTAATGATGGCGGGCGGAGTGCTGGGGTGCTATTTTTCGGCAAGGGCGTCCGTGGGATTTGCGGCGGATTTGCGCTTGGACGTGTTTAAAAAGGTGCAGAGTTTCTCCTTTGAAACAATAGACAAATTCAGCACGGGCTCGCTGATTACAAGACTTACCAACGACATCACGCAGATGCAGAATGTACTGAGAATGGCGCTCACAATGCTTTTGCGCTCACCGGGAATGTTAATCGGCGCCTTTATAATGGCGTTTTCCATCAACGCAAAGCTTGCCGCAGTCATTGCCTGCGTTATACCGGTGCTTGCCTTCGGCATTGCCACGGTGATAAGAATTGCAATGCCGAGGTTTAACCTAATGCAAAAAAAGCTCGACGCCGTAAACTCCAAAATACAGGAAAACCTCACCAATATGCGTGTCGTAAAGTCATTTGTGAGGGGTGACTTTGAAAACAAAAAGTTTGTAAAAGCCAACAACTCCCTGCGTGACAGCACACTTGCCGCCTTGAACGTGGTAATACTCTCAATGCCGCTTATGACCCTTACTATGAACATCACCACAATAGCGGTTGTGTGGTTCGGGGGCAAATTTGTAATCGCAGGCGGTCTTGACGTGGGCGATTTGGCGGCGTTTACCACATACATTGTGCAAATTCTGATGTCGCTTATGATGCTCTCTATGATTATTCTGCAAGGTTCGAGGGCGCTTGCCTCGGCACAGCGTGTGGGCGAGGTGCTCACCGCCGACTGCGCCCTCAGCGACGAGGGCGCAAAGTGCAAGGATAAAAAGGTCACAAAGGGCGATATTGAGTTTAAAAACGTGTCTTTCAGCTACGGCGGAAAAAACAACGTTCTGGAAAACATCAGCTTTACCGTCAAAGCGGCGCAGACAGTGGGAATACTCGGCTCGACAGGTTCGGGCAAAACGAGCCTTGTCCAGCTGATACCGAGGCTCTATGACGTAAACGGCGGTCGGGTGCTTGTGGACGGTACGGACGTGAGGGACTATTCGCTCAAAAATCTGCGCAGCGGCGTGGGAATGGTACTGCAAAAAAACGTTCTGTTCTCCGGCAGTATAATGGAAAATCTGCTCTGGGGCGACGAAAACGCAGACCGCTCCGAGGTTGAAAAGTGCTGCGACCACGCACAGGCAAGCGGATTTATCACCGCCGAAGAGGAAGGATACGAAAGGGAACTGGGTCAGGGCGGAGTGAACGTTTCCGGCGGACAGAGGCAAAGGCTCTGCATCGCAAGGGCGCTCCTCAAAAAGCCTAAAATCCTAATCCTTGACGACAGCACCAGCGCAGTGG
Source organism: uncultured Clostridia bacterium (assembly GCA_934500705.1). Classification (GTDB taxonomy): domain Bacteria; phylum Bacillota; class Clostridia; order UMGS1810; family UMGS1810; genus CAKSIN01. Next base: position 115,072 of record CAKSTI010000006.1, read on the forward strand.
ACACCGCAACCGAGGCAAAAATCCGCCAAAGCCTTAACACCGACCTCAAAGACACTACCAAGATAATCATTGCACAGCGGATTTCCTCGGTCATAGACGCAGACGAGATTATCGTAATAAGCGACGGGCACATAGCCGCAAAAGGTCCGCACGATTACCTGATGCAAAACAGCGAGGAATACCGTGACATATACTATTCGCAGACAGAAAGAGAGGGAGCGTAATGGAGGATAACGATTCAAGACTCGAACGCCTTGCAAGGCGGTACGGCAGCAGCGCTCCAAAGGACTCCCCCCGTGGGCACGGTATGAGAGGGCGCAGAGGATTTAAGGGCGGAAAGCCAAAGGATATGTCCAAAACGGTAAAACGTATTCTTTCATATATAAGTAAGGACAAATACAAACTCTTTGCCGCATTTTTCTTTGTGCTTTTAAGCAGCGGCGCATCGCTTGCCGGCTCGTATATGCTAAGACCTATTATCAACCGCTTTATAGCTCCGACAAACGGCAGTCCGAGCCTTACGGGTCTTGCCGGCGGGCTTGCCGCAATGGCGCTTGTGTATGCGGTGGGCGTGGTATCATCTTATATGCAGTCCAAGATAATGATTAACATATCGCAAAACGCCATATGCAAGATAAGGGGCGACTTGTTTTCAAAACTGCAAACACTGCCCGTCAAATTCTTTGACACCAACTCCAACGGCGAGCTTATGAGCCGATGCACAAACGATGTCGACACAATAGGCGAAATGCTCAACAACACCGTGGTTCAGCTCTTTTCGGCAGTTATAACCATAGTTGGCACGCTCTCGCTGATGGTCTACACAAACATATATTTAACTCTTGTGACCCTCGTTATGTTTCCGCTGTTTATAAACGCCGGCAAAGCCGTGGCAAAGCGCAGTCAGCGCTACTTTTCGCAGCAGCAGTCGGCTCTGGGAGCGGTGAACGGCTGTATTGAGGAGATTGTGTCCGGGCAGAAAGTTGTCAAGGTTTTCTGCCACGAGGACGAGGCGGTGAGCGACTTTAAACTGCTGAACGACGACCTCAGGCACAAGCAGACGGCGGCGCAGTTTACGGGCGGAGTTATGGGGCCGCTTATGGGCAACCTAAGCCAGATTAACTATGCTCTCACGGCGTGCGTGGGCGGACTTTTGTGCATTGCCAAGGGATTTGACGTGGGCGGTCTTACGGTGTTTGTCAACTTTTCGAGGCAGTTCAGCCGTCCGATTAACGAGATTTCTATGCAGGTTTCGTCCGTATTTTCCGCCCTTGCGGGAGCGGAGAGAGTCTTTGCAATAATGGACGAGGAGCCGGAAACCGACCTCGAAGGCAAAATTTGCGCAAAGAACTTCGTCGGCGAGGTGACGTTTAAGGACGTGACATTCGGATACGGCTCGGATGCAATCATCAAAAACATAAACCTCACCGCAGAACCGGGGCAGAAAATTGCCTTTGTCGGCTCGACCGGTGCGGGCAAAACCACAATTACCAACCTCATAAACCGCTTTTACGACATTCAGATAGGCAGTATCAAGGTGGACGGCACGGACATTAGGCATATGAACAAAAAGAGCCTGAGAGAAAACATCGCTATGGTGTTGCAGGACACTCACCTTTTCAACGGCTCGGTTATGGAAAATATCCGCTACGGCAGGCTTGACGCCACCGATGACGAAGTGATTGAAGCGGCAAAAACCGCCAGCGCACATTCGTTTATAATGCGTCTGCCGGACGGCTACGACACCGTGCTCGAAGGCGACGGCGCAAACCTCAGCCAGGGTCAGCGCCAGCTTATAAACATTGCCCGTGCATCAATTTCCAAAGCGCCCATACTCATTCTTGACGAGGCTACAAGCTCTGTCGATACCAGAACCGAAAAACACATAGAAAAAGGTATGGACGCACTTATGGAAAAGCGCACCACATTTGTGATAGCGCACCGCCTCTCCACCATACGCAACGCCGACGTGATAATGGTTTTGGAGCACGGCGAGATTATAGAGAGCGGAACTCACGAAAGTCTGCTTGCAAAAAAAGGCAGATATTACGAACTGTATACGGGGAAAGCGGAGCTTGACTGATTATGAAAACTGTAACCGTAAATGCAAACGACGCCGGTCAGCGTCTTGACAAATTTTTGACCAAGTACTTTAAGACTATGCCCAAAAGCCTTGTCTACAAGGGCATACGCAAAAAGAGAATAAAGATAAACGGCAAGCGTGCCGCCATAGACGCACCGCTTAAAGAGGGCGACGTGATAGAGCTTTACATCAACGACGAATTTTTTGAGGTGCCGGAGGAGCGGCTGTCGTTTTTAAAGATAACCGAGCCCAAGATAAGCATTGTTTACGAAGATGAGAATATAATTCTTATGGATAAACGTCCCGGCGTGCTTGTTCACGAGGACGAGGGCGAAAAGGTGAACACGCTTTTAAATCATATGAAGGCGTACCTTTACTCCAAAGGCGAGTACGACCCCAATGCGGAAAACTCGTTTGTTCCGTCGCTGTGCAACCGCATAGACCGCAACACCGGCGGAATTGTAATCGGCGCAAAGAACGCCGCTGCACTGCGGATTATGAACGAGAAAATCAAAAACCGTGAGATAAAGAAGTTCTACCTCTGCCTTGTGTGCGGCAAGCCGCCCAAAAATGCGGATACGCTGAAAGGCTACCTGGTTAAAAACACGGAGCAGAACCGTGTCTACATTCACCCAACCCCCGTACCGGGGGGCAAAACAATTCTCACAAAGTACAAAGTGTTAAAAACCGGGGCGCTCACAAGCCTTTTGGAAGTTGAGCTTTTAACCGGCAGAACTCATCAGATAAGGGCGCATATGGCGTCAATCGGGCACCCCCTTGCCGGCGACGGCAAGTACGGCACAAATGAGTTTAACAAAAAGGTAGGTATGAAAACTCAGGCGCTCTGTTCTTACAAACTGCGCTTTGAGTTTGAGGACGAAAACGAGCTTTCTTATTTAAACGGCAAAGAATTTTCGGTAGAAAGCGTACCCTTTGCCAAAAATATTCCATAAAAAGGAGAACCGATATGAAAAAATTTTTAATTTCCGCCCTGTGCGCCCTGCTTGTTATAAGCTCCGCCGGCTGTTCGCTTGCGGCGGATAAAGCAGACGGCTACCTTGCCCTCGGCGACAGCATAACCACAGGCTTTGAGCCGGGCGGCAGCCACTTAACCGATGACAGCTTTGCCGGCATCATAGCATCAAAGTACGGCAAAACCTATGACAACGCCGCCGTAGGCGGGAGCACCTCGGCAGACCTTTTAAAGCTGGTACAAAGCGGTGAGGCAGACGACAAAATCAAAAACGCAGGTCTTGTGACAATAACGTCGGGCGGCAACGATATGCTCTATGTTTTGTACGCCAAAATAACGGACGAATACAATGCACTGTATAAAACGCAAAAGACCGCCGACGAGCTTATGGCAATCCTCGGCGGTGACGATGTTTTTGCCAAAGTGCCCGTTGCGGCGGTTGCCGAGAGCGTGCTTGCAAGCCTTCCGCAAGACGAGGACGCAAAGAACGCAGTAAAGGAATATGCGCAAAACATACGGAAAACCGCAGAGTATATCAAGGGTATAAACCCCACCGCAACAATAGCCGTGGCGTCGCAGTACAATCCGTTTGAGAGCCTGTCCGCATCGCAGATTTCTTTTTACCGCTCGCTCTGCGAGTGCGTTGAATTCTATGTAAAGCTGATGCGTGAGGAGCTTCTTAGCGCATCGGACGGCGCTTTCCGTGTGGCGGACGTGTACTCGGCATTCAGCGGCAAACCCGGTCTTTGCAATGCCAACGAGCAGAGTCTTGACGTTCACCCCACAAGGGAAGGTCACGCACTAATTGCGCAGACATTTACAGAGGTTTTAAAGCCCGAAATTACGATTAAAGCCGACGGCGAAAATACGGCGGTGCACATATTTGCTCCGCTCTTTTCGGACGGGGCAAGGGTTATCGGCATAAAGTATCTTTCCGACGGAAAACTCGGCTCACTGCACTATTACTCCGCCGACGCCGACAGAACGGTAACGGGCGAACCCGGTACGCAGTTTTATATGTACGGAGCGGACGGGGCGATGCTTGCAAAAAACTCTTGACAAAAACAAAAGTCGGTAATATAATAGAATAAAGGCGATGAAAAAAAGAGTAGCCGCTGCAAAGCATCGAGAGAGAGGGGCATTTGCTGTGAGTCCCTTATGCGGAGCTTCGGTGAAGACCGTTTTGGAGCCGCAGGGCAGAAAATCGCAGTAAGTCCTGACGTATTTCTTGCGTTAAAAGATTAAAAGTTAAAAATCAAGGTGGAACCGTGCACAGATAAATGCACCCTTGGCAAGTTTGCGCTTGCTTTGGGTGCTTTTTTGTAAGTCAAATGCCCGTGCAAGCGGCGGATTTCACTTACCGAAAGGAGAATTTTATATGAAAATTATTTACAGTGACGGCAGAGTGGATAACTGCCCCGAAGGCGAGGAGCTCCACGTAATACGCCACACGGCGGCACACGTTATGGCACAGGCAATTAAGAGGCTATACCCTCACGCAGACTTTGCCTACGGCCCGGCAACGGAAAAGGGATTTTACTACGATGTTGACCTCGGCGACACAAAGCTCACCGACGACGACCTTAAAAACATCGAACAGGAAATGAAAAAAATCGTTAAGGAAAACCTGCCCATCAAACCCTACATTCTCCCCCGTGACGAGGCTATTGCCCATATGGAGGAAAGGGGCGAAAAGTACAAGGTTGAGCACATAGGCGATTTGGACGAAAACGAGCCTATCAGCTTTTACAAGCAGGGCGAGTACGTGGATATGTGCACAGGTCCGCACCTTTGCTACACCAAGGCGCTCAAAGCGTTCAAGATTATGGGTCAGTCCGGCGCATACTGGAAAAATGACAAAAACAACACTATGCTCACACGCATAAACGGCATTGCCTTCCCCACGCAAAAGGAGCTTGACGACCACCTCACACTTTTGGAGGAGGCGGAAAAGCGTGACCACCGCAAAATCGGCAAGGAAATGGGTCTGTTTATGATGAGCGAGGAAGCACCCGGTTTCCCGTTCTTTCTCCCCAAGGGTATGGCACTTAAAAACGCCCTCATTGACTACTGGCGTGACATTCACTACAAGCAGGACTACGTTGAGGTTTCCACACCTATGATAATGAACCGCCACCTGTGGGAAACGAGCGGTCACTGGGACCACTACAAGGACAATATGTACTCCACAGTCATTGATGACGACACCTACTGCATAAAGCCGATGAACTGCCCCGGCGGCGTAATGGTATATGCGTCAAAGCCGCACAGCTACCGTGAACTGCCTATCCGTATGGGCGAGCTCGGTCTTGTTCACCGCCACGAGCTCAGAGGTGCGCTGCACGGACTCTTCCGTGTGCGCTGCTTTACTCAGGACGATGCACACATCTTTATGCGCAAAGACCAGATTACAGATGAAATAATGGGCGTTGTCCACCTTATTAATGAAGTGTATACAAAATTCGGATTTAAGTATTCCATAGAGCTTTCCACCCGTCCCGACGACAGTATGGGCAGCGACGAGGACTGGGAGGCTGCAACAAACGGACTTAAAGGCGCACTGGAACTTTTAAATCTGCCGTATACCGTAAACGAGGGCGACGGCGCATTCTACGGCCCCAAGATTGACTTCCACTTGGAGGACTCCCTCGGCAGAACGTGGCAGTGCGGTACAATTCAGCTTGACTTCCAGATGCCGCTCAACTTTGGTCTGGAATACATCGACGAGCACGGCAAGGCACAAAGACCGATTATGATACACCGTGTATGCTTTGGTTCAATAGAGAGGTTTATCGGCATACTCACCGAGCACTTTGCCGGCAAATTCCCGGTATGGCTTGCGCCCACACAGGCAAAGGTTCTGCTCGTTTCCGACAAGTACGCCGAGTACGGCAAAGAGGTGTACGAGGCGCTCAGAGCCGCCGGCGTAAGATGCGAACTTGACGACAGGAACGAGAAAATCGGCTACCTCATAAGAGAGGCTCAGGTTGTAAACCGTGTACCGTATATGGTAATCATCGGTCAGCAGGAAACGGAGGGCAAGACGGTTTCCGTCCGCAGCCGTGACACCGCAAAGACCGAAACGATGCCGCTTGCGGAGTTTGTTGAGAGAATAAAGAAAGAAATCAGCGAGAGAGTTTAATTTTTTGCTCTTGACAAATTTGTCGTATTGTGTTAGAATTTAGTCAAATGGGGAGCTTGTGCATACAGGCTGAGAGGAAGCGTAATGCCGCTTTGACCCACAACCTGATTTGGGTAATGCCAACGTAGGAAAATACAGGAGTTTTCGGCGTACCTTCGGGTACGCCGTTTTTGTGTTACCCGACAAAAACAAAGGAGTGTTTTATTATGAAAACAAAAAAACTCGTAACCACAGCGATGCTGCTTGCAATGGCGGTTTTGCTGTCACTTGTACAGGTACTCAAACTGCCGTTCGGCGGCTCGGTAACATTGGTTTCTATGCTGCCGGTGGTTCTTGCCGCCTATATGTTCGGCACAAAGTGGGGACTTTTTTCCGCATTTGTTTACAGCTTGTTGCAAATGCTCACCGGAATGGACACGGTGACGGCGTTCTTTATGCCGGGTGACAGCCAGATGGCGCTCGGTGCGGCGCTTTGCGTATGCCTGATTGACTATGTTCTTGCATACACTATGCTCGGATTTGGCGGCATATTCAAAGGCAAGTTTAAAAACGGCGCATCGGAGCTTGTGCTTGGCGTTGTTGTGGCGCTTGCACTGCGCTATTTAATGCACATCATATCCGGAGCTATTTTCTTCGGTGCGTGGGCGGACTGGTTCTTTGGCGACAGCACGGGTCTTACGCAGGTTGCCGCATTCAAGGGCTTTTGCACCTGGGTGCTCTCAACGTTTAAGGGTGCTTCCCTCTCGGTGGTATACTCCATTGTGTATAACGGCTGCTATATGATACCGGAGATGATAATCACGGTTATTGTTGCACCTATTATATACAAGGTTCTCGAAAAGTCGGGGAACAAATACTTAAATTAGTTGCCCACACACAAAATTACACCAAAAGTTAAATAAGTGGAATATTCTTTTTGCAGAATTTGTGATATAGTGTATTTTGAGGGATATTGAAAACGGAGGTTTTAACAATGAACGTCACAAAATACACCACAAACGACTTTGGCTTTATGCGCTCCGAGCCGGTATTTTCGGCAGGCAGTGAATGCGGTGCGGCGCAGGAAATCGTTGTCGAAAAAGAATACTCCAACATCTGCAAAGGCTTTGGCGTTGCTATAACCGGCGCATCGTGCTATATGCTCGCACAAATGGAAAAAAGCGAAAGACGCAAGCTGCTGGAAAATGTATACGGCAAAGACGGACTTAATTTAAGCGTGGCACGCCTTGCAATCGGCTCGTGTGATTATTCTGCGGAAATTTATACATACGACGATTATCCGGGCGATACCGAGCTTGAACATTTTTCAATCGACAGGGACAGAAATTATATTTTGCCGATGATAAAAGAAATTCTTGAAGTCCGCCCCGATTTATATATTTTTGCATCGCCTTGGAGTCCTCCGGGGTGGATGAAAACAGGCGGTTTTATTTGCGGCGGATATATGCGTTCCAAATATATAGATGTTTATGCGGATTATATTATCAAATATATTAAAGCATACGATGCAGAGGGCATACACATAAGCGCAATTACACCGCAAAATGAGCCCGACGTTGACCAGTACGGCAAATTTCCTGCGTGCATATGGAACCCCGACCAGGAGGCACGCTACATATTTACGCTTTCCGAAAAGCTGAAAAAAGAAAATATGCAGGTCGATATCTGGTTCCACGACCACAACTTTAATGGCTGGCGGCGGGTAAACTGGATGCTTGAAGAGTATCCCGAGCTTACCGAGTGCTGCTCGTCGGCGGCGTTTCACTATTACAACGGCTGTATCGAAATGATTGACCGAATAAAAAAAGAGCACCCCGAAATCCGTTTTCAGTTTACCGAGGGCGGACCGAGGCTCAAAGACTGCTTTGACACAGACTGGTGCAAATGGGGCACGATGATGGCAAAAGCGCTGAACCACGGGTGCGAAACTTTTACGGGCTGGAACTTGGCGCTTGACGAGGAGGGGCGTCCGAACATCGGACACTGCTACTGCGCAGGTCTTGTCAAGGTAAACAGAAGCACACACGAGCTTTCGCACAGCGGTCAGTATCTGGCATTTAACCACTTTGCGCACTTTACTCAAAAAGGTGCAAAAATCTACCGCTCCGCACCGGCAAACGAGGGTCACGAAATATCCGATTTTCGCAATTTGAAATTTGAAACGGTATCGTGCTTTGCCGAAAATCCCGACGGCAGTACGGTTATACACATTGTAAATCCGAATGACGAAAAACGTCAGTATCAATATTTTTACGAGGGTAAATGGTGGTATTTTGACGTTATGGAAAACTCGGTTGCAACCGTGGTTTTTGAAAAATAAAATAAAAAGCCGCCCGGCGACAAAGGCGTTTTGCCTTTGTACCGGGCGGTTTGTCATATTGCCGCTGTTTTCCTGCACGTTTGTTTCAGCGGACAGGAGAGCAGACAGCGTGTGTTCTCTGATAAGCTGTGTGCAAAACTAAAATCAAACGCACCCCAACAATCCGTTGAAGTGCGTTTGGTTGTGAACACAACAGGGTTCTTCTCTTAATTTGCAAATTTACTTTTGCACAGAGGTTTAAGATTTGCCGTCTTGTCGAGGAGCATTACCTTTATCTTAGCTCCCGTCTTGATGGGAACGGTAATCTCTCCGCCCGACGAAACGGTCTTTAATACCGTATCGGCGAGGTTGCCGCCGCTGTCATACGATACGACGCACAAGAGCGCACTGCCGACCGACGGCGAAAGGCTGAGTCTGACATTGACTCCGTTCGCTGTCTTTTCTGCCGAAACAATCTGCGTGGGCACACCGCCGACGGTGACCTTAACATCGTATTCAAACGTGACATCGTCACGCTCGGCGCACACGGTAACGTTGTACTCTCCTGCGCTGAGTCCTTTGGCAACCGAAAGCCTTCTTTCCGCATTGTTCCAGGTAATCTTATCCGACGGGGATTTAATGCTCCACTCTGCCTCGCCGCTGATGTCGCAGTCTATATACTTTTCATTTTCGTAATCCCAATCTCTGCCGAGCAGTTTATACTGTCCGCTTGCCCCGGAGGTGTAATTTTCGGCAAGGTTTATGCCGTCATCACCGCTTACGGCTACATTAGGCTCAACGTATACCTCGCCCGTGCTGTCACCCTCGGAGTTTGACGCCGTAATTATAAATTTGCGGTAACGCACAAACTCCTGTTCGCTCATTGTGACCTCAAAGCTGTTTACCTCCGACGGGAACGTAATCTCCGACACCGAGCCGTACAAAAGCGTATATGACGTAATGGGTGCGCCGTTGTCATCGGCAGTCCAGCTGAGCTTTACCCTATTGCCGTTTACGCTTGCTTTGACAACGGGCGCAGACGGCTTTGACGGAAGTGCGGCGTCCGGAGTTACGGTAAAGTATGACGCTGTTCTAAGCTCCAATCCGTATTCATCTCTGCCGGTTGTGGCAAGTGCCACGGTGTATGTTTTGCCGTTTTCGTAGCCGTACATCTCCGCTCCGCTGTGGGTTGACCACCACATTCTATCGCCGTCAACCTTGTATTCGAGGTAAACGCCGCCGGGCACGTCGCCAAGGAACTTCATACCGCCGTTTTTAGGTTCAACTCTTGCATTTTTAACGCCGAGGGGCGCAAGGGAACTTGGCTTTCTCTTCTGCGTTTTGGACGGGCCGGGGCCTTCGGCGTCCACATAGCGCACGGACAAGGCGTATTCTCTGTCGTTTTCCAGTCCGTCAAATATATAATGCAGTGTTCTGTCAAACACAATCGGCTCTGCATCTATCCACTCGCCGTCGTCAAGGCGCACTTGATAACCTGTTACCTTGCTGTCGTTTGCCGGTTCCCAGTCGAGTTCAAGCTGACCGTTGCCTCTTATGACGTTATTTATCGCCGGTACGCCGAGGCTCGACGGTGCGGTTTCGGTAACCGATGCGGCTATGCCGTCACCTGCTGAATTTACTGCGCACACCTTGAAGTTGTATTCTCTGTTTGTAACGAGATTTTCAAATGTATACTCCTCGGCATTGCCCACGTTAATCCACGTTGCGCCGCCGTCCTTTGACACTTTGTATGCGGTGACGTCCGCTCCGCCGTCAAATATCGGCGCCTCCCAGGTGAGCTTTGCCTTTTTGTAGCTCATATCCGCTTTAAGGTTGGACGGATAGAGCGCCGTTGTAACCTCGTCTTTCGGGGTTGCGGTGACGGAGGTGTAATTACTGCGGTTTGTCGTATGCGTATACAGCTCAACGGTGTATTTTCTGCCGTTTTCAAGTCCCGTAAACACGTACTTCAATTCATCGCCGTCGTAGAGTGTATCGTTACGGTAAGTGGTTCCGTCGTTAAGATATATTCGGTAGAACTTAAACGGAATGTCGGAAACATACTTGTTCTCTCCCCAGTAGCCGGGTGACTCCCAGGTAACGGCTATTGTTCCGTCGGAAACATACGCCTTCAAGTTTTTAGCCGGGTCGGGATTGTTCTCCGACTCGGACACTTCAAACGTCCACCACGCCGCATCGCCTTCACCGGCTGTGGTTACGGCTTTCATACCGAGTGTGTACTTTTCGCCGACGGTGAGGGTATCGGGAAGCGTAAACTCGGTGCTCGTGCCGGACTGTATGGTGCTGTTGTGCTTAGCCCACACCTGCTCGCCGTCCTGCATATATTTTTCGTGACCGAGAATTGTATACAGATAATGGAGCATCTGTCCGCCGCCGTCATCTTTCGGCGCCTCAAAGTAAACCTTAATCGGGTTCGGCGTGTACGGGAAGTTGTTGCTAAGTGACGGTGCGCCCGGCTTTGTCGGATTTGTGACGGTGTATTTAAGGTCCACAAATGCCGCCGTTATGCCGTTTGTAACCGTGAGTGTACCGGTATGCTCGCCTATTGCAAGCCCGGATTTGGGTTTTATGCCAATCGTTGCGGCAGAGTTATCGAGTCCCTTTGCGTAGAGAAGTGACGAAGAAAGGGGCGTTGTTATCTCGAACGGGCTGTCCTCGTCCAATGACGCCGTGAGGTTTTTGACCTGTTCGGTGTGAATATTTTTAACCGTAACCGTCTGCTCCGGTGCGGCAGGCGTTCCCCTGCCGTAGTTAAAGCGCATTGAGCCGAAGTCAAGCTCCTTGCTCTGTGCCTCAATCCAATGCGGAACTTCGTACTCCGTTACATTTACGGTGAACGGGTCGGAAAGAACGCCGCCCACGTTAAGTCTGAGCGCATATTTGCCCGGCTGAACATTGCCGTTGATTTTAATGCCGAAAGCGTACGGTGTGCCGACGGAAATATTACTTCCGCCCGTATCGAGGGTCATACCCACGGGTGCGCCCTCCAAGGCGGTGTACGCCTCACGGGTTACGTCCTTTGCCGTAACGGTGAATGACGCAGTGTTTACGTACCCCTCGGTTTTAGGCCCCACCTGCTCAACAGTTGCGCCGGGCGGCGACACGGTAACCGACGTCGGCACAACTCCCTCCGGCTGAATTACGCCCGATGTGATGTAGGTTACAACGGGGAACTGCTGTAAATCGTTCTTTTCTCCGGAGCTGTGTATGTAGTGGAGCAGACGCCAGTTAAAGTACGCCCTTTTCTCGCCGCTGCCGCTGACGTTCATACCGTCGCCCTGACCGAACACCGTTCCCTCAAAGCTCGTACCCACGGCATTTGTCTTTATTCTGCCGCATTCGTACTCCTTTTCGGACACGTAGCCGCCGGTGACCTTTGTGCCCATATCCACCATATTGAATATGCCCTCTGCCTCCGCCTCAATTCCTCCGCCGAGCTTTGCGCTCACGGACGAGCCGGACGAGGTGGTCTGCGTTGTTTCGTTTGTTATGTCGATAGAGAGTGTGTTACTGCCCGTATTTGACGGAAATCCCGAAAGTTTGGGGTGCTCCATTATACTGCCGCCAAGCACTGCCGAACCGCTCGGCGATGTGTGGGGGTATGTTTCCGGTTTTCCGACAGTGTGTGTAAACACGTCTTTAAGCTCCGGAAGTGTGCCCTTTGCATACGGGATAAATTCCAGATAATCCTCATAGTTTAAAGTTGCAATTTTGATTGCGTCCGAGCCGCCCCTCGGCACAAACACCACGTACGGCGTTTCTGCCGTGCCGCCGTCTGCACCGGGATAGTAAGCCGTGTAGGCATAGGCATCGTAGCCGACGGTTGTGAGCACAACGGTGTCCTCGCCGCCTGTTGCCGAAAAGCTCTGTGTGTAAGACACTTCCGTCGTTCTCTCGTCCGACTTTGAGTCCGAGCGCATAGCCTCACTCTCCGACTCAATCACTGCGGAAACGCCGCTGCTGCCTGCCTTGACCTCGGTTGAGATATACGCTCCGGCGGAAACGGTGTACGACTCCGACTTGCCGTCGGAAGTTGAAATACTCTTGCCGTATGTCGTCTGACTGTTTGTATACATTTCCGACGGCAGGCTGTCAAAGTACGGCGGTGATGCCAGTGCCGCAATAACCACCGGGTCTGACCAGAAAAACACGTGCCTGTTGTATTTAAGGCGTATCGAGTCGCTGTCCGTGTCCGGCATAGCCGTTGCCGCATACGGTGCGCCGTCGCTTAATGTGCTTGCGGTGTAGCCGTTTGCGGACGGAGCGAGGAAGTACGTTCTCCAACCGCTGTCGGTATACGCTTTAACAAGTGCGGCGTCGGCGTACTTTTTGCCGTCAAAGCTGACGTTTGCCGTCTTTATGTCCGTAACGTTTATTCCGTTATTGTAGAAAACGCAGTTTGCGCCGTCAAAGTCCATACCGTTGGTTTGGCGGAGCTGACCCGCACTGCCGGTAAAAAGACCGCTGTTTTTAATATCGTAGCGGTAGGTATTGCCGTCGGCGTACCGCACAAATGAGTAGTACCTCTGGTCGGCAACAAGTGTGCCCGACGAGGCATAGCCCTTTTTGCCGTCGGAGAGTCCGAAGTCGCCCTTTAACACGCCTATTCTCACGGGAGCGCAGTCCGATACTTTGGTTCTGTAAACGTAGTCGGTGTCGCTGTATTCCGGGTGAGCGGCATCGAGCCAGCCGCTGTGGTATATTCCCTCATTTAAAACCTTGGAAGATATGAATTTAAATCCGCTGTCCGTGCTCGCATAGTCAAAGGCAATTACGTAAAAGCTCGGTGTGAGCATTCTGTCACCGTTAAAGCCGGAGTAATGGTGGAGTGTTTTTTTCATAGAAAGAAATATTGTCGGTTTGCCCGAACCGTCAACATCGCAAATGGCGGCGTCAAAACCCGAGGCGTTGCCCGACGTTATGCTCACGCCCAAATCCTTGTTGACATCGCCGGGCAGATAGTTGGTAAGCAGTTTGCGGTTATAGTACATATCGTCAAACTGTGGTGCACCGCCTATGTAGTAAACGCAGAACATATTGCTTGAATAGTTGCTGTTGTACTGCGCCTTGGTTGTGGATATGGCGGAAACTATGTCGTCATACCCGTCGCCGTCCACGTCGCCTGCGGCAAGAGATGCCGTAGTTCCCGGAGCGCCAAGGTGGCAGTCCGGAACAGCCATATTCATTCCCACACGCAAATCGTGAGGCTCACTGCACCAGTCGGAGTTATCTTTATACCAAAGGTAGGCGCCTGCCGACTTGTCAAAGCCGTATTCGCCGACGGTTGCGGACGCAAAACCGCTTGTCGGCGTTGCCGTTGCAATCTCGTCGTACCCGTCGCCGTTGACGTCGGCGCACACGATGTCTATGCAGTTTGCAAACTCGCCGGTATTGTCGTAAAACTTTGCCGTTCCGCTGTATAAAACCGCCACGGGGGAAAATGCCGATGCGCTCTTTGCCTCTGCCGTGCAGAGCAGCAGCAGGGATTTATTGTCATTTGTCTTTGCGGCAACAACTGCGGCAATTTCGCTCCTTTTGCCGTCGCCGTCAAAGTCGCCCTCACAAGACGCAAGTATCTTGAATGCGTTTGCCGTATACGGTGTACCGCCGACGGAAAACGAAGTTTTCAGTTTGAATTTTTCGATGTTATTCCATTTTGGATTTTCCGAGGAAGAATTGTCCTCGCCGAATATCTTTGCACCGCTGTCCGAAAGACCGAGCGGTTCACGAATGTCCGACAGCACCGTACCGTCCGAATACGGCAGTCTGTCCTCCCCGGCATCGGAGTCTACGTCATCAATTCCGCTGAAAATATCGTGCAGAATATCAGGCTCTGCCGTACTTTGCGCCGATGCGGCGAGCGTGCCGAAAGATGTTAAAATCAGTGTGAAAATGAGCACAAGCGATACCGCCTTGCTTTTCATAAAACAACTCTCCCTTCAAGGTACAATATTACAAGTTAATTGTACCAAAGGGAGAGTTTTTTGGGAATTGGCCGGTGGCCATTTTTTTGGTTGGGCGGTAGTCTTACCAATGAGCATATCGGAACTCAAACTAACTTGGTTTTGTCCGCATTTGAAATGAGCCGTACAGTCTGTTTTTCCGGATTTAAAAAATCGAGAGTAAAAACGGCGAAAATTAATTCATTTTCCTTATATTCCGCCGTTTTTAGCTCCGCAGTAAAGCTGATTGCTTTGCCTCGGAGCGGCTAAGATTTTTTAAAGACGGAAATTACAGAGTGTAGGCGATATTTCAGAGTCGGCGGGCGGGGGTGTCGGGGGTGCGCTCGCTTAGCACCCTCCGACTGTTTTTAATTCGTTTTCTCAAACGATATACTTTTGTGTTTTGCTCAAAACACCGCCTTGTGGCCGTGGGTGCTATCAGAAGTATCGGGTCGTGTCTGCTGACGCCCCTGCCTTTTTGTCAGTATCCCCCAATCACAACTGTGCCCTTGACTTTACCCCCGTTTTGTCAAAAATATTGCTGATTGTCATTTTAACAGTGGAAATCGAAACATAGAGCCGTGCGGCAATCTGCTTGTTTGTAAGGCCTTGGCGTATCAGCTCCGCAACCTCGCTCTCACGGGGTGAGAGCACAGGTTTGCCGGCGCCCATTTTGGCAACCGCCTTTTCAAAGTCCTCTCCCAAACGGCGTATTTCGGCAAAGCTATCACCGCTCATCAGCGGCTTTATGTACGTATAATTCTGCGCAAACGGCATAGTTATGCCGTCCGGCTGTGCGAGGGAGAGCGCCGTGTCAAGCGACTTTTTCGCACTTTCCCCGTCGCCCGTGGCAAGATGTGCACAGGCGGCAAAAATATTAAAATATATCTGCGGCAAAACGCTTGGAAAAGCCTGCGCCGTTTTGCAGGCAAACGGGCAAAAGGCAAGCAGTTTGGCGTACTCCTTCCTTTCAAGCAGTACCTTTCCGTACACAATGTGGGCAAACGGCACCGTCATTGGGGCAATTTTGCCGTCGCTCGTCTCGCCGTTTGCAAGCCACTCGTCCACCTTGTCACTGCGCCGTGCAAAAGCATAAACAAACCCCGAAAACAGGCTTTGCGTGTATCTGCACATATCCTCGGTATTTGCCGCCGCACTCTCCGACAAGTCAAAGAGCACATCAAAGAGTTTGTTTTCGTCGCCTTTTTGCAGTGCGATATTTGCAAGAACAAAAAGTCCGCATTGGTAAATATTCGCCTGGTTTTTGCTCTGCGCCTCAAACATTGCCCTGTGCGCCAGAGTTTCCGCATTTGCGGAATTTGCACGCAAAAACTCCGCCTCGGCACGCATTGCGTGCTCCGAGCCGTTCCCGTGACCGCCGGTAAGACGGTAATAGTACGGCATACACTCGTCCATAAGTTCCAGCTCGTGCGCAAGAAAACCGGGCTTTGAATGATAAAGGCACATAACCGACGGCGAGCCGAAGCTCCACGTACTGCGTATGTTTATAAGGCTCGCCTTTTTGCCGAGGAGCTTATACGCCCTGCGGTGGTGGCGGCTCATTTCGGCAATATCGTTGTATTTTGTAAAAGAAATCAAAAGTTCCGTTTCGCCCAGAATGGTATTTTTTCTGTCATCGGACAGACCGCAGCCATTTGTCAGTTCAAGAATTTCTCCTATCGTTTCGGCAAGTTTTTCGTTCTCGCCGATGAAAAACAGAATAAAAGCGAGCGGAACCATACTCTCCGGGTAGCGCAGTTTTACGTCACGGGGAGTTTTGTTTAAAATATCAAAAATCATATTTCGGGTGTTTTCGTCCTCGATGTCGGAGAGGTCGTAGCTTGTGTGCGGCATCTTAAAAATTCTCTCGTATGCGCCTGCCCTGTAATACAAGCGGATTGCATTTACCTTTCGACCGTTTTTCTCCTCCCATTCTGCGCCCTTTTCAAGGAGATTGTTTCTCTCGCCCTCGTCCAGTCCGTCAAAAACGTTTCCGAGATATTCGGACAAAAGATTATGGAAATAGTACGCCTGCCTTTTTTCCGCATAATGAATAAATCCGCCCTCTGTTAGGTGAGCGCTCACAAATTCTGCGCTCTTTCCGCTCACAAAAGCCGCCTGCCGCTGTGTAAAGCTGTTAAACGGCGCAAGCGATATGTAAAAATTCCTCTCCTCTGCGCTCAGCCTGTCGAAAAATGCTTTTTCGATAAGGGTGCTGAGTATTCCCTTTTCAAATCTTTTGTTTTTTGCATAAAAAAGCAGTTGCAGATAAACGGCGAATATCCACCCGTCCGTTATCTTTAAAAGCTGCGAAAGTTCGGCGTCCGTCAGCACAATTCCTGCCTTGGCAAAGTACTTCCGGCAGTCCTCACGGGTGAACGAAAAGTCATTTGCGCCGATGCAGTACACGTGCCCTCCGCCTTGAAAGCGAAAGCTGTTTTTTGCGCTCGCCGACTGCACCGATGCCACAATATGCAGCCTTTGTGCACTGTTAAACGACAGTGCCGTAAGGAATTTATCCATACCCTCGCACGAACCGCTAAGATTGTCAAGCACAATGTACGTGTCCGCTCCGCACTCCAAATCGCTCATTATCTCACGGATATCCGCCATATTTTCGTCGCACGGGACACCGCATTCTTTAAGTGCGTCGGCGCTCAGCCTGTCAACGCTTTCAAGGAAAATGCACAGTCTGCGCCAGTATTCGGCGGTATCACCTGTAAAAAAAGTGCGTTTCATAACGCAAACGCCGCTGAAATATCTGTCGGAAAAAAACTTAACCAACGCCGTAGTTTTACCAAAACCCGACGGAGCTTCGAGCACCGTCAGCGTATATTTTTTTATGTTTTCGAGGTCATCTGCAAGCCTTTCGGAAAAGTACAATGCCTGCAAATTCAACTTGCCTGTCATTTGCATCTACCTCCAAGGAAAGTATACCACAAACGGCGGACAAAATCAATAATTTTGAGGTAATCTAACGTTTAAAAACGTCCTCTCTGCCCTTTGTATAACGAAGTTGCATATCTCTCGTGCGTTCCAGCGACCTTTTTACTCTTTCGTTGTAATCAGCCGGCAGTTCCGAGCGCTCCAATCCCATTTCAACAACTGTTTTTTCAAGTGCGCCGGCAAGTTCGGAGGCTTTTGCGCAGTATGAAGTAAGACTCGGAACATATCTGTATATTATGTCTGCCGCCTCAACGATTTTTTTGTATAAATTCTCGGTTACGTCCTCTCTCTCGTCAAGCGGAGCACCGCCGAGGCCGTACATATCTTTCATATACTTGTCGTCTATCGTCGGAAATACAAGGCGGAGTTCAATTTCCGGGTGGCTTTTGAGCTTGTCGGAAACAGCGTCGGCACACAGCATCTCAAAGTCCGTTCTCGGATAAATCAAAACGGTTGTTATCTCTTTTTCAATAATGAAGTCAACTGTTTTTTCAATTCTGTCTCTGAGCCACGACACGTCATTCAGATTTCTCAAATCCTCGCCAAAATACGCCGCTGTTTTAAGTCTTCCCATTTTAAATACCCCCATAAAAAATACGCAGTTCTCAAAACAGAGAGCTGCGTATAAAAAACGTAACGCTCTGTTTTATTTGAAACTTGCTACTGTTTTCAAAAAGGCTATTCCGAACGAGATAGCAAAACAAGAGCATACGATTTTTTATATATCGTACTCTCGTTCGGAAATAAATATTCACTTTTTAAAAACAGTAGCATAATTATTATACCCCAAAACAAATCATTTTTCAAGGGGTTTTTGATAAATTGCGCATAGCTGAATTTGACTATTGAATTTTGTCAGAATAAGGTGTATAATAAGGCGAAAGGCAAGTCCGAAACAGTGAAAACTGGGCGGTTATGTCATCTCATTATCTCAACTTTCGGTCGAGGTGGGAGGTGATACTATGGATTGTAATTACATAATATCTTTTATGATAATTTTATTACTATTGGTAAATTCCATAAAAAAATAACACGCCCCGCCATAGCCGTGTTATTTTTTATTTAAAACACTATGTGGCATAACCGTTACGGTCTTGCCTTTTTCTATTATCATTATACCACAATTTCAAACTTTGTCAATAGCTAATTTCCCCCACTCAACACAAAAAATCACCCCATTGCATATTATAAACTGCACGGATTTTAAGGGGGAATGGGCAATGGGAACAAGTAAAATTGCAATTTGCGGCGGAGATGTCCGCAGTCTTTATATGGGCGAGCTTTTCAAAAATAAGGGCTATGACGTTTGTGTCTGCCTTACCGACAAGGCGGAAAGCGAAAAGCACGGTCTTGAATTTGAGCGCCCGGAAACGGCGTTAAAGTGCGCCGACGTTGTCATAATGGGTCTGCCTGCGGTAAACAGTCAAATGACAGTCAATGCGCCGATGTGTGCGGACAAAATGAACTACGGCGAGCTTTTGCACAGTCTTAAAGACGGGTGTATTCTGTGCGGCGGCAGATTTGGCGCACAGGCGGTTCTCGATGCCGCCGACTGCGGTTTTGAAGTTTTCGATTACAGCGCAGACGAGGTTTTCCAAATTGAGAACGCCTTTTACACCGCCGAAGGAGCAATTGAGGCGATAATCAAAAACACCGTCCGCTCATTGGGCGAACTGAGCGTTTTTGTGACGGGTTTTGGGAGAATATCCCGTGCACTGACAGAGTTTTTGTCGGCAATGGGTTCGTCCGTCACCGTTTACGCAAGAAAGGCGGAACAGCGTGCCTGGGCAAAGAGAGTGCCCTGCGATGTGACTGATGAAATCTCCGACCTTTCGGCATACGATGTAATCGTAAACACCGTTCCGTTCTGCCTGCTCGGAGCAGATAAACTCCAAACCGTCGGCAAAGATGCGCTGGTTGTAGACTTGTCCGCCCGTCCCGGCTATGTGAGCAGTGAAGACTGCAAGCGGCTGGGGATTAACCTTGCATTTTTGCCCGGATTGCCCTCTGTAAGTGCACCGTGTTCTGCCGGAGAAGCGGCAGGGCGTGCGGTTATGAGAAGGATTAAAGGAGATGGGGTATGATGCAGCTTGAAGGCAAGAAAATCGGCTTTGCCGTGTGCGGCTCTTTTTGCACCTTTTCTAAGGTAATGCCTCAGTTTGAAGCACTGAGAGATGCCGGAGCGGAGGTTTTTCCCATTATGAGCGAGATGGCGTACACTACGGACACCCGTTTCGGAAAGAGCGAGGACTTTAAAAAGTATATAAAAGATGTAACCGGCAAAGAAATAATAAACAGCGTCAAGGGTGCAGAGCCGATTGGACCGAAAGCATACCTTGACGCACTGGTGATTGCGCCGTGCACGGGCAACACAATAGCTAAAATTGCAAACGGCATAACCGACTCGTGCGTGTCTATGGCGGCAAAAGCGAACCTGCGCAACTGCCGTCCGCTTTTGTTAGCGGTTTCCACCAATGACGCAATGGGCGCAAATGCAAAGAACATAGGATTGCTTTTAAATTCCAAAAACGTATATTTTGTTCCGTTCGGTCAGGACGACTGCAACAAAAAGCCGGACTCTCTCGTTGCGGATATGAATATGATTGTGCCGTCGCTGGAACTTGCTCTGGACGGCAAGCAGATACAGCCGATTATTTTTGCTAAAAATTAAAAAAGGTACTCCGTCCGTTTTATCGGCGGAGTTTACATATTGCAATGTATGGTAAAATCTTTATAGAGGTATTGGTTTAAACTACGAAAGGGGAAAATTATGAAAAAGATTGCATTACTGATGGTTCTTATGATTGTTTTAATCCCGCTGTCGTGCTTGGCTGTGAGCGGTGTTGACGGCTCAACCGTCTGCGGCGGTGGCGGTGCGTCCTCCGGAAGTGGCGGCGGTAGCAGTGGCGGCAGCAAGGGCAGATTTCTCACCTCGTTTTCGGCAACTGCCGAACTTGATGAGGGCGCAGGCAAAATCTATGTTTCGGTAAATTTGGGACAAGCTGTTGACAGTAGGCAGGAGAGAGTTGAACCCACTGCCTATCCCGACATTTTAACGGGGCGGCAATCTGCCGCCCCGTTGTTTTATCAAACCGAGGGTTTAAGCACGCTGTCCGGTATTTCAAATTCCGGGCACCCCTGTGCACCTGCGGCAATTTCGTATTTATCAAAGCATATAACAATCTTTTTGTCCGACGTTATATAGAACTTTGTATTTTCGTCAAGCGCCTTTTCTGCGTCCTCCCAGCCGAATTGGTCGTCTTTGAGCCAAAAAATGCCGTCCTCCTCCTTGTTTCTCCTCACCATCTCGCTGTAAATATACTCTTTCAGTTTTTCACGGTAATTGGGCGTATCTTTATAGACATCGTCAAGCGTGATGAGTTTTTTTGTGCGTTTGTCAATGTTATAGTAACTGTGTTTGGTAGATGACGAACCGCTTGCGGTAAACACATAAACGTCAAGTGCAAGATAGTCGGCGGTGTCGGTCTTGATGCTGTAATCCATACTTATGTGCATATGGGCGTCGTTTGTGCCGAACTCCTTTTTAATCTGCTTTGCGTCCTTGATATACTGTGATTTGATGGCGTCGGCATTTTCTTTGAATTCATTATTGAGCTTTTTTTCAAGCTCTTTGTCGGCAAGACCCTCAATTTTGGGAGTCTTAATATCCGCCTCAAATCCGCCGTCGTGCGCCACAAATCTGCCGAATGTTACTACGTTTACAATCTGCTCAACAACGGGTATTCCCTGTGCCGAAATCGGTATTGCCGTCACCGTATTAAGGACGGCGATGCAGGCAGCGGCTGATGCGGCGGCGGTTATTGCCGCTTTGTGTCCAAATCTTTTTTTCTTTATAATTTTGTTTACCTTGTTTTTAAAATCGTTGTCGCATTTAATACTTTCGAACTGCTTTTTTGCTGAATTGAATTTATCCATCTTTCATACCTCCAAATCTGCTCTCAAAATTTTTAAAGCCTTATAGAGTCTGGTTTTTACCGTATTTTCGTTTTCTCCGAGAACTCTTGCAATTTCTGCGATTTTCATATCTTCAAGGTATCGCATTGTGACAATTATTCTCATTTTGTCGTCAAGCAGGCTGAACATACTGCCAAGGTTGATTTCGGAATAGTCGTCCTCGGTACTTCTTTCGGCAGCACTCTCAATATTTACCGTTCTGCCCTGCTTTTTCATATACGTGTTTGCGGTATTTATAACAATTCTGTAAAACCACGTTTTTACATACTCCGTCTTTTTAAGGCTTGCCGCCGAGCTCAGAGCACGGACAATGCTCTCGCTTATTACGTCCTCCGCATATTCTTTGTTTTTGGTATACATATACGCAAAGCGAAAGACTTCATCAAGATTTTGCGTTATGTAATTTTCAAATTTTGCACGTGCACTCAATCTCACTGCCCCCTTTCGATTATTAGACTTTTTAAAAAGCAAAAAAGTTTTAAAAATATATCTTTACAAACAGACAAATTATGTTACTCTAATATTGTCACATAATCTTAGGCAGTGGTGACCCGAACCCGCATTGCCTGTCGACTGAATTTTCACAAAGCCTTCCGCCTTGTCGGTCTTGACGGGCGTCAGCCCGTCTGCACCCTTACGCACCGAAATTCTTTGCAAAAATTCAGCCGAACAGGTGCTCGCAGTTTCACATAAGCAATTTTTTCTGTAACAAAGTAAATTACGCAGGGAATACTGACGTATTTTCAAGGAATTTACTGCCGTTACGGGGAAAATTGTTATATGAAACCAATGTGGGTTCGGGTCCCCACTGCCTAAATTATATAACAGCATACTAAGTCTGTATTTTTACTTTTGGTAAAAATGCCGGCTCTGTTTCGGTATGACTTAGTTGTTGGTTATAGTTAATACGAATTTTAGATTGTGTGACGACATTCGGAGTTGGCATTTTTCGGTGTGCGGCTCTCGAATGGGCGGCACACTTTTTTGTTGGCAAAATGATTTTGTGCTTGATATTTGGTATGCCATATGCTACAATTACCATATATCGCATATAACTGACAAATGGAAACAACACTCTAATAAACTTAACGAACGGAGAAAAAATATGAATATACCGGAGGACAAAAAACTATACGTATTTGTTGCAATTTTCCTGTTAATATCCTTGTTTATCGAAATTTACTCGACAAATTACACGGACAGCATTTACGTGCAGACGGTATCCCATACATATGAGGTAAACTACCACAAACGCAAGCGAAAGGTAAAAAAAGAGGTCAAATTTACAGACACCGTATGCTATGATTTGACCGACTTCTTTGACAACAAGTTAAAAAAGGACGGAAATCCGACCGGCAGGCTGAAAGTTTACGAATGCGAAAAATTCCTTGCCGAAAACAATATTTCATCCGACAAATCAATACGGAAAATTATAGAGCTGTGCTCAAACTTCAACACCGATTTTTCCGAGATGAAAATATTTGTCACCGACGGAAAATATTACTTTATGAACGATCTTAAAATCGAAACACTGACGTTGTTTGACCTGTATATGTATGACATCGAAAAGGACAAACTCAGCATACTTTACAGGTTTGAAAATGAGGATATTTTAAAAGTTACGGTAAAAAAGTAACTCTGTTTTATCACATCGGGGGCAGATATGCCGCAATTACTGACAAAACCAGTGACGGCAGCATATTTGCAACCCGTATTTTTTTGCCCCAAACCAAATTTACTCCGACGCAGAAAATGAGCACGGAGCCTATAAGCGAGAGGTAACCCGTTGCGGTATCCGTCATAATCGGTGCGATGAGCCTTGCAAGGACGGTCATTGTCCCCTCAAACAAAAGCACTGGCACGGCAGAAAAGATGCAACCCTTGCCAAGTGATGATGTCATAACTGCAATGATTATAAAATCCAGCACGGTTTTGACGAGGAGTGTTGAGTTATCGCCGCCGATGCCGTCCTGCAATGCGCCGATAACCGCCATTGCGCCTATGCAGACGGTAAGTGAGGCACTGACAAATGCGGTGACAAAGTTATTGTCGCCGCTGTTTCCGCTTTTGATTTTTAACCACTCGCCGAATTTTTCAAAGACGTTTTCTATGCCGGCAAGCTCTCCTATTATTGTTCCGATGGCGAGGCAGAGTGCGACAAGCATAGATTTTCCGCTTGAAATTACGCCGTTCTCGACGCTGAGCATACCTGCCATTACACCTGCTATGGCAATGAACATAACACTCACGCCGTTGACACGGCTCAGCGCCTCCTGCTGTTCCGGCTTAAAGAATTTACCGACGACGCTCCCCGTCAGTCCGCCTGCCACAATTCCTGCGGCGTTAATTATTGTTCCTGTTCCAATCACATTATCACCCGTTTTTCATTTGAATAATACTTAAAGCGCCTCACGCAATCCAACCAAAAGCAATTTACCGTTATTACAATCGGAATTGCTTATGTTAAACCGTGGGAACCTGTTCGGCTGAATTTTTGCAAATAACGGAAAAAAGGACGCCGCACACGGTGCAACGTCCCTTCCTCTACCCCAGCAACGCCCTACTTTCCCGGGCGGCTGCCCGC